>NZ_BMGC01000012.1 GCF_014639795.1 Gordonia jinhuaensis
ACCGCCTCGGCAGATTGACCCCCATTGAATTCGAGACCATCATCAACCACGAGGCCCCTCAGGCCGCGTGACTAACCCTGTCACCTATCCGTGCACCAGGCCCACATGCTGTTCTGGATGATGACCTTCGTGTGGGTGATCGGTCAGGTGGGACTGATCGCCGAACTGTTCCCGCCCGGGGTCTACTACCCGGCGATGATCTCGTTCATCTTCGGCAACTCGGCGACCATCTACATGAACCTGATCGCACTGCGTGAGGATCAGCGGAGCGCACTGATGTGGCCTGCCCTGGTGGTGCCGCTCTACTGGGTGTTGATGAGTATCGCTGCGCTCAAGGGCATGTGGCAGATGATCTCGGCACCCTCGTACTGGGAGAAGACTGCTCACGGTCTGGCCAACGACGAATCGGCGTCGGGCACTTCCGGTGACGGCGATGCAGGCATCGGGACGCCGACGGCCGGGGGTTCGGCGCCCCCGGATACGGCGACTGCGACATGAGCCGGATCACCGCGCTGCGCTCACGCGCTCCGGGACTGTCGATCTATCTGGCGGCCTTCGTCTTCTACCTCGCCATCGGCCTCTACCTCAACGTCACCGTGCAGTTCATACTCGGAGACACTCTGTCGAGAGTTGCTGCCGCACAAGCGGTGTTGTTCAGTCGCTTCCCGCACCTGTCGGCGATCGGCTTCGTGTTCACCCCGCTGACCGCGATCGTCCAGCTGCCGGTGGTGGCGTTCAGCCGGATCTGGCCGGTGATCACCGCCGACGCGATCTCGGCGGTGATCATGTCGGCGTCGTTCATGGCGGGTGCGGTGTTCATGCTCTTCGGGATCACCCGCGACCGCGCGCTCCCCTGGACGATGTCCTCGGCGGTCACCGTGCTGTTCGCGATCAACCCGATGATCGTGTTCTACGGTGGCAACGGCATGAGTGAGGCGCCGTTCGTCTTCTTCCTCCTGTGGGCGGTGCGCCGACTGTTGCGGTGGGTCGACAGCGACGACGTCCACGACCTCACCACATGCGGGATCGCCCTGGGCCTGGCCTATCTCGTGCGTTACGACGCGGTGGCGGCCACCATCGCGGTGGCCGTCGTGGTGGCGATCCGTACCTGGACGCGGGCGCCGGAGGAGGGGCGCCGGCGGCGGGTGCTGCTCGACGTGGTGCTGGTCGCCGGGCCGGCGTTCTTCGCGTTCGTGGTGTGGGCGGCCACGAGCTGGCTGGTCACCGGAAATGCCTTCGAGCAGTTCGAATCCCAGTACGGCAACGCCGCGATCCTGCGCGAGTCCGGTGGTCGGGCACCGGAGTCACTGGTGTCGGCGATCAAGTTCCCGATCATCGAGATCGGCATCCTGGCACCGGGACTGGTCGTGGTGGTCGGTGTGGTGGCGCTGGTGCGGGGTGTGCGACGTCGATGGTGGCCGTTCGTGGTGCCGGTGATGGTCTTCGGTTCGGTGCTGGCCTTTCAGGCGCTCACCTACATCCGCGGCTCCACCTTCGGCTTCCTGCGGTTCTACATCGTCGCGATCCCGCTGCTCGCGGTGTTGGCCCTGCTCATGGTCCCGGCCCGCCGGGTGCTGCCGGCCAAGCGCCCCGGGTGACTCGCGCAGATGCCGCAGCCACGCGGTTCCGAGCGCCCCGCAGTACGCGCGGTGGCATCGGTGATGGCGGTGGTCGCGGTGGCCGTCTGCATCCCCGTGACCCTGTGGGGAATGCTCTCGCGCACCTATGCCCCGCAGGAGTTCCCGCTTCATGCGGTGGTCTTCCGTGAGGACACACCCACCTCGGAGCGAGTCAAGCAGGAGCAGAGGGTGCTGCGCACGTTCGCCACTGAGCGCCGGCTGGCCGAGGTGATCGACGCGCTGCACCTGCCGAATTCCTCGGTGCTCAGCGACACCCAGGACGGCTTCGCGATCATCACCCGCTCGCGGCGCCCGAAACAATTCGTCCAGCCCTCGGACCACGACTTCAATCGACATCCTCAACGATCCGGTCGATTACAACATCCGGCTGCTGATCGCCGTGCCCAAGACCGGTCGCGGTGCCTCGAATGCGCTCAACATCCGCTATCCCACCCTGTACGAGAACGGGGCCGGCATTGCCGATCTGATGCTCGAGATCCCCAACCCGTCGCCGAATCAGCCCAGTTACCGCGTGTACCGGCTGCGGCGCTGAGACACGGCTGGGTTCAGGTTTCGGGGCTCAGGGTTCGGGGTTCAGGGTTCGGCCAGGTCGGCGACGACCGAATACAGCGGATCGCCCAAGCCGATGTCGAAGGTGCAGTCCTGTGGCCGCGGGTCGGGCACCCATGCCCACAGCAGCGCTCCGTCGGTGCCCGCCTGTCGCTGTCCGATGATCTTGGTGCGCACGTTGTCTGCCCGTGTCTGCAGCGATCGGCATGAGCCGGCATTTTCCCCGATCTCGGCGACCACCAACGGCTTTGCGACCTCCTTCGCCTGCTGTATGCGGCGCGCGAGTCCGTTGTACCGGTCGCCGGGAAGTGGTACGCCGTCGGCGCCGTAGTCGTGGTATTCGAGGACATCCATGTCGGGCGAGGCGGCGATCGTGGTGTATTCGTCTCCGGCGGTGCCACATTGACCACCGCCCGTCTGCCCGCCCCAGATCGGGTGCTGGCTGTCAAGGCGTCGCAGCTCGTCACCGGCGGTGTCGACGAAACGCCGCAGTACCGCAGTGGCGTCGTCGGGGCAGCGGCGCGCCGACTCGCCGCAGTCGAAGGACGTGCAGATGAGCGGTTCGGGTTCGCCGACGAGGGTCCAGCCCGCCAGAGTCGGCTCGTTGCGCCACCGGGTGACCGCGGTGGCCACCCACTGGGAGAACGTCTGATGCAGTGAGGCCGGCGTCGAATGCCACCCCGAGGCGAACCAGTCGCGGTCCTTGAAATGGTCACCTTCGCACGCCCCGTCGCCGGCGGCGAGTACCGGGACCACGAATTGATCGTGCCGCTTGGCGGCGGCGAAGACGTCGTCGATCGCACGGAAGTCCGCACGTCCGGTGTCGACGTTCACCGCCAGCGCGGCGAATGCGTTGAAGCGAGTCAGCGAATGCGGCGGCAGCGAGGCGAAATAGGCCTCGGGATCGTTGGTGGCGCCGCATCCGGGGTTGAGCGCGTGATTGCTGGCCAGCTGATAGGCGTTGAAACCGGTCGGCCACCAGGGATGCCCGTCCAGTGTCAACCCGGCGGGTGTGGCCGCGACCCGACTGGAGATCGACTGCGGCGTCACCGTGGTGTGGTGGCCTGAGCGCGTGCACTGTGTGAACGTCAGTGTGACCACGGTTACGGTGAGAGCCGACACCAGCGACGTCGTGATGCGCCGAAGACCTCCGCGAATGACCATGACAGCGTCAGATTAACGCGCATCGACATGCGCCGGGGTCGCGAACGAGCAGGAGGGAAACGTCGAGATGAGTGCAGATGGCGGCACCACAGCCGGTGGGCTGAGCGTGACGACCGAATCGGGGACGGTGCGCGGCATCCGTGACGGTGACGTGCGCAGTTGGCGCGGCATTCCCTATGCGGCCCCGCCGGTCGGCGACCTGCGGTTTCGTGCCCCGTCGTCCCCGGTGCCGTGGCAGGGTGTTCGGGCGGCGACCGACTTCGGTGCCGCGGCCCCGCAGTCCAAGATGTTCACCGCCCTCGGGATCGGGGTGCGCGGCGTGCGCTACCAACGCCGCGACGAGGACTGTCTGACCCTTAACATCTGGGCGCCCGACACCGCAGACGCCGACGGGCCGTTGCCGGTGATGGTGTTCATCCACGGCGGCGCCTACATCCTCGGCAGCTCCGCGACGCCGCTGTACAACGGGCGCGATCTCGCACGACGCGGGGTGGTGCTCGTGACGATCAACTATCGGCTCGGCGCGCTCGGCTACCTCGACGTGAGTGCATTCGCCACGCCGGAGCATCCGTTCGACTCCAATCTCGGGCTGCGCGACCAGATCGCCGCACTGGCCTGGGTGCAGCGCAACGTCGCCGCCTTCGGGGGAGACCCGTCCAACGTCACCGTCTTCGGCGAGAGCGCCGGCGGTAACGCGGTGACGACCCTGCTCGCGGTGCCCGCCGCAGCAGGTCTGTTCGCCAAGGCGATCGCGCAGAGTTCGGCACCGAGCCTGACACTGCATGCCGACCACGCCCGCGCGTTCGCGACCGAATTCGTCGAGATCCTGGCCAGATCCGGTGACGCCTCAACCGCATCCGCCACGCCGGCCGAGATGCTGGCCGGCGCCTCGGTCGGCCAGCTCGCGGCGACGATGTCGACACTGTCGGCCCAGATCGGCAAGCAGATGCCCGGCCTGCAGCCGTGGGGACCGTGTGTGGACGGCGATCTGTTGCCGGTCGATCCCATGGACGCCGCAGACGCCGGGACCCTGACCCAGGTGCCGGTGATCATCGGCACCAACCGCGACGAGGGGACGCTGTTCACCAAGCTGTGGGACATCCTGCCCTCCACACCGTCGCGGATCTCACGGATGTTCGACGCCACCGATGTGGCCGCCGCGCAACGGGTGCTCGCCGCCTACCCCGGATTCCCCGACACCGACCACGGCGCCCAGATCGCCGGTGACGCGGTGTTCTGGGCTCCTACGATCGAGTTCGCGGACGCGATCAGCGCGGTGACCCCGACCTACGTCTATCGCTACGACTATGCGCCGATGACCATGCGCGTCAGCGGTTTCGGGGCGACGCACGTCTCTGAGCTCTTCGCGGTGTTCGGTTTCTACCGGTCGTTCGCCGGCCGCTCGCTGAGCACCATCGACCGGCGGAAGTCGTTGCGCGTCACCGACGATGTGCAGTCGCGCTGGGTGGCATTCGCCCGCTCGGGGATGCCCGGTGAGCAATGGCCGGTCTACCAGACGCAGACACGCATCGTCCGGGTGATCGACGACCGGTCCTATCTGGTGTCCGATCCGCGCGCCGATGTCCGACAGGCGTGGCGCGGATACGTCGGGTACCGGGGCGGCATCACGGCGTGAGATCTCGGGCTGGTGTGACGGCGATGATCGGGGTACTGGGGTCGGCGCTGCTGATCGCGGCGTGCGGCTCGGGCGGTGGTGACAGCGGGGCATCGGGTCAGGGCGCGGAATCCACGTCAGTCTCGGCACCCTCAGTCTCGTCGGTACCGGTCTCGTCGGTGTCTTCGCTGACTGCCGAACCGCCCTACGTCGACCACGTGACCTGGGTGCAGACGCCGCTGGGCCCGAGTCTGCAGGTGGTGCCGACACCGGCCGGACGGGTGGCCCACGGTACCGACGCAGCCGGGCGCGACGCAGGCGACATCGCCTGGGCGGAGGTGGTGGACGACAGTCAGGCGACCGGTCGCACCGCCGACACCCCGGGGATGCAGGCGCAGTTCACCTGTCATTGGTCGTTCGCGCGACTGGTCGAACCCGACAAGCCGTCGTGGAATCTCGAACCCTGGCGACCGGTTGTCGACGAATCGCAGATGATCGCCACCCGGTGCAATCCCGGCGGCCCCGAGGAGTGAGCTGTGCCGGCCGAGTCGGACGAAACCGGCGATATTGACAATGGCTTTCATTTGCAGTTAGCGTCGTCCCGACATTTCGACACGACGCTGGGGTGATGGTGATGAGAGCTGGGTTCGGCCGTGGACGCCGCCCGCACATGATGGGGCTGCTGGTCGTACTGGTCGCCGCGGTTGCGGTGGTGGCCGGTTGTGACGCTTCGTCGGGTGGCAGCAGTCGCGACGCCGACGGCAAGATCGTCGCGGTGGCCACCACGAATGTGTGGGGGAGCATCCTCTCGCAACTCGGCGGCGACAAGGTGTCGACGTCGTCGATCATCAGCAACCCGAACACCGACCCGCACGACTACGAGCCCTCGCCGGCCGATTCGCGGCTGATCGCCTCGGCGTCGGTGGTGGTGCAGAACGGAATCGGATACGACTCGTGGGCAGCGAAATCGATTGCAGCCAACCCGAATTCGAACCGCGAGGTGATCACGGTCGGTGATGTGGTCGGAGTTGCCGACGGCGGTAACCCGCATCAGTGGTACTCGCCCGATTCGGTGACCAAGACCGCCGCCGCGATCACGGCCGCCCTGAAGAAGGCCGACCCCGACCAATCGGATTATTTCGACTCCCGGCTCAGCGAATTCGATGGGACCGACCTCGCCGAATATCATCAGCTCATCGACGAGATCAGACGTGAGTACGCCAACACACCCATCGGGGCGAGTGAGAGTGTGGTGACCCCGCTTGCCCAGGCGCTGGGTCTGGACCTCAGGACGCCGTCGGGCTTCCTCTCGGCGATCAGTGAGGGGGCCGACCCGACGGCCGCCGACAAGGCCACCGTCGACCGTCAGATCTCCGACCGCGAGATCAAGGTCTACGTGTTCAACAGCCAGAACTCCACCCCCGACGTCCAGGCCCAGGTGGACATGGCGAAATCCGAAGGCATCCCGGTGGTCTCGGTCACCGAGACGCTCTCGCCTGCCAATGCCACCTTCCAGAGCTGGCAGGTGGCCCAGCTACGGGCGCTTCGCGACGCGCTCGCCTCGGCGACGCGACGGTGACACCGGTGGAGTCCGGCACCTCCGACGCGAATGTGGTCGTGGCGATGAACGATGCCGCGGTGCGTGTGGGCGGCCGGACCATCTGGTCGCATGTGAGCATCGAGGTGCGTGCGGGTCAGTTCGTCGCGGTGCTGGGGCCCAACGGTGTCGGCAAGTCGACGCTGCTCAAGGCGGTACTCGGGCTCATCCCGCTGTCGGAGGGGTCGGCGTCCGTACTCGGTGCTGCGCCGGGGGAACACAATGACCAGATCGGTTATGTGCCCCAACGCCGTTCGTTCGATTCGTCGGCCAGGATCCGCGGTCGCGACATCGTACGGATGGGCTATGACGGCCATCGGTGGGGAATCGCCCTGCCCCAATGGTTTCCGGGGAGCGCAAGCCGGGAGGCGAACCGGCGCGTCGACGAGGTGATCGATCTGGTGGGTGCGCAGGCCTATGCCGATCGTCCCATCGGGCAGTGCAGCGGCGGCGAGCAGCAACGACTGCTCATCGCCCAGGCGCTGGTGCGTCGGCCGCCCCTGCTCGTGCTCGACGAACCCCTCGACAGCCTCGACGTGACCAACCAGGCGTCGGTCAGCGCACTGATCGAGAAGATCTCCACCGTTGCCGGCGTCGCCGTGATGATGGTGGCCCACGATGTCAACCCGATCCTGCCCTACCTCGACGAGGTCATCTACGTCTCCGGAGGCGGCGCGTTGTCGGGGACACCGGAGGATGTGATCACCACGGAGACGCTCTCGGCGCTCTACGGCACCGCGATCGACGTCCTCACCGATCGCACCGGACGACTGGTGGTGGTGGGCCAGCCTGACATCCACGCCACCCACGAGGACGAGCGGTGAATCCGGTCTTCGGGCCGAACCTCGTCGACGACATCCGTCAGATGTTCGAGTTCCACTTCATGGTCAACGCCCTGCGTGCGGGGACGATCGTGGCGCTGGTCGCCGGACCGATCGGCTACCTGATGGTGCTGCGGCGGCAGTCGTTCGCCGGTCACACGCTGTCGGTCATCGGCTTTCCCGGCGCCGCCGGGGCCACATGGTTGGGGCTCAACGCCACGGCCGGATACTTCACCTTCTGCATCGCGGGCGCGATCATCATCGCGCTGTTCAGTGGATCGCGGTCGAGTTCTCCGTCCGGACAGGGTGATTCGGCGCTCATCGGAGTCGTGCAGGCGTTCGCACTCGCCTGCGGATTCCTGTTCATCAGTCTCTACCACGGCTATCTCGAGGGCATGAACACCTTGCTGTTCGGCTCGATCACCGGTATCGCCGACTCGCAGGTGGTGGTCCTCGCGGTCTCGGCGGTGATCGCATTGGTGGTGGTCGCACTGATCTGGCGTCGGGTGGTGTTCTCCAGCGTCGACCCCGTGGTCGCGGCCACGCGCGGCGTGAACGAACGCCTCACCTCGGTGGTCTTCCTGGTCCTGCTGGCGATCGCGGTGGCCGGCACCAGTCAGATCACCGGCAGTCTGCTGACCTTCGCGCTGCTCATCGCGCCGGCCGCGGCCGCGGCACGCCTGACCGGCAGGCCGGGACTCGGTGCGATCCTGGCGACGGTCATCGCACTGGTGGTGGTGTGGGCGGGGGAGACCGCGGCGTACTACTCGCCGTACCCGATCGGCTTCTGGGTCTCGACGTTCGCGTTCGCCGCCTTCCTCCTCGCGCTGATCTACCGTGGCGTCCTCGATGCCCGGGGCAGGCGCGCAGTCGGGCGGCGACGCGAGTCGGTGACAGGGGCGCTCGGGTGAACCCGCTGGCGGGGCTGTCGCACATGCTCGACCACGCGTTCTTCCAGAACGCACTGCTCGCCGGTACCGCGGTGGCGTTCATTTGCGGACTGGTCGGGTTCTTCGTGGTGCTGCGCACCCAGGTGTTCGCCGGGGACGCGATGTCACATGTGGCCTACACCGGGGCGGTGGCAGCGCTGGCCGCCGGCGTCGACCTGCGACTGGGCCTGTTCGCCTCCACGATCGTGGTCGGTGTGGTGCTCGGCCTGCTCGGCGGCCGCGGCGAATCCGACGACGTGGTGATCGGCGTGGTGTTCTCGTGGATTCTCGGTCTGGGCGTGTTCTTCCTGGCCTGGTACACCACCCACAACAGTGCCGGCGGCAGCTCGTCGAATGTGAAGGTGCTGTTCGGCTCGATCTTCGGCATCGCCCGGCACGACGCCGCGGTCGCGGTGATCATCGCCGCCGTCCTGGTGGTGATCCTGCTCGCCATCGCGCGGCCGTTGCTGTTCTCCAGCGTCGATCCGGCTGTCGCGGCGGCACGCGGGGTTCCGGTGCGCCCGCTGTCGATCGTCTTCCTCGCGCTACTCGGCGCGACGGCCGCCGAGGGTGCGCAGATCATCGGATCCCTGCTGCTCCTGGGTCTGCTCGCGGCGCCACCCGCCGCCGCGCGACTGCTCACCGACCGCCCGTGGCGGGCCTTCTGGCTCTCGGGTCTGCTCGCCGTCGCGGCGGTGTGGATCGGACTGGTCATCGCCTATGCGGCGCCGCGGCTGCCGCCGAGTTTCACCATCATGACCGTGGCCGTTGCCGAATACGCGCTGGCCGGAGTGTGGTTCTGGGTGCGCGGACACCGCCTGACGCGCCGCGAGGAGCGGGTCGCCGCCTGAGGCGTGATCGGGGTCGCGGGATGTGCAGGGTGCCTGACCTCCGTCGATGTCGGACGTGGCGGGCGGCAGCGATCTGGCGCTCCACGGCGTGACGGGCAGGACCTCATCGTTATGGTGGACTCCATGTGTTCTGCGAGGTCGAGGGATGTCGGGGATCCGACGCGATCCACGGGGCGACCGTCGGGGGAACTACTGGTCGCCGACAACGACGGTCTGTCGATCGCTTACCGGGCGTGGGGCCCGCGCACCCAGGTCGGCGGCCGGGCTGCGCTGGTGTTCATCCACGGCTGGGCACAATCGCATCGCGCATGGGGTGGACCGTTGCTCGCAGGTCTGGCCACTGGTCGCCGCGTGATCGCGATGGACCTGCGCGGACACGGCGCCTCGGGGATTCCCGAACTCGGCGAATACCCCTCGGCCCACTTCACCTCCCGGCACTTCGCCGGTGACGTGCAGGCAGTGCTCGAGGCCGAAGGTCTGCAGGATCCGAGCCGATCGGGCGGGTATGTGCTGATCGGCTGGTCGTACGGCGGGCTGGTCGCCTGCGATCACCTCCGCGCCGTGCAGGACGGCGGTGGTGTGGGGGGCGACAGCAACACCGGAACCGCCGGCCTGCGGGGACTCGTACTGGTCGGTGCGATCACCGGTATCGGACGCGACAGCCTCGGCGGGCAGGTCGGGTCGGCGATGCGCCGAGCGCTCCCGGATGCGCTGTCCGAGCAGACGCCCGTGGCGGTGCGTGCGCTGGCCTCGTTCGGGTCGGCGATGGTGCCCGCCGACCGTGCCGACCTCGGCGCGACCTCACAGTTGCTCTTCGGTACCTCGCTGGCCACGCCGCCCGCGGTGCGCCGTGCGCTGTTCACCCGGTCGGCAGACAACGACGGCACGCTGGCCGCGCTGAGCGCGCCGGCGCTGGTGATCCACGGCACTGCCGACACGGTGGTCGACATTGCCAGTGCGCGCCACAACGCCTCGGTGCTCGGTGACGTTCGTACGCACTGGTGGGAAGGCGTGGGTCACGCGCCGTTTCTCGCCGACCCGCAGCGGTTCGCCGCTGAGATCGAGGAGTTCCTCGTCGAACTCGACTCCGCGGTGGTCTCATGACCAGGAGGAGCGGTGCCGCGAAGACTCCACGACGGGTCGCGCTGATCTCGCTGCACACCTCGCCGCTCGCCCAACCCGGTGTCGGTGACGCCGGCGGGATGAACGTCTACGTGTGGCAGAGTGCGTTACGTCTGGCCAAGCGGGGCGTCGAGGTGGAGATCTTCACGCGCGCAACCAGTTCCGCAGATCGCCCGACTGTACAGGCCGCACCCGGGGTGTTGGTGCGCAACGTGGTGGCCGGGCCGTTCGAAGGCCTGGACAAACACGACCTGCCGACCCAGCTGTGCGCGTTCACCGCCGGGGTGCTGCGGGCGGAGGCGGCCTTCGAACCCGGTTACTACGACGTGATCCACTCACACTATTGGCTATCGGGTCAGGTGGGCTGGCTCGCCCGTGATCGGTGGGGGGTGCCGCTGGTGCACACCGCGCACACACTTGCGGCGGTCAAGAATCTCGCGGTCGCCGGAGACGATGTGCCCGAACCGCATTCGCGTGAGATCGGGGAACAACAGGTGGTCGCCGAGGCCGACCGACTGGTCGCCAACACGCGCACCGAGGCCGATCAGCTCACCGACCTCTACGGCGCCGATCCCGAACGGGTCGACGTGGTGACCCCCGGTGTTGATCTCGACTGTTACACACCGGGTTCCAGGCAGCAGGCGCGTGCGCGGCTGGGTCTCGACGTCAACGAGACCATCGTCACGTTCGTGGGGCGCATCCAGCCACTCAAGGCCCCCGACGTGTTGCTGCGCGCGGCGGCACCGCTGATCCGGCAGGGGAATGGCGCCCGACGTATTCGGGTACTGGTGGTCGGCGGTCCGTCGGGTACCGGACTCGCGCGGCCGGAATCGCTCATCGAGCTGGCCGCCGACCTGGGTATCTCCGAATCGGTCACATTCCTGCCGCCGCAACCCGCGCAGGTGCTGGCCGATGTCTACCGCGCCTCGGATGTGGTTGCGGTGCCCAGTCATTCGGAGAGTTTCGGTCTCGTGGCCATCGAGGCGCAGGCAGCCGGTGTTCCGGTGATCGCGGCAAACGTCGGCGGACTGTCGGTCGCAGTGCGTGACGGCGAATCCGGGGTTCTGGTCGAGGGTCACGATCCGGCCCGCTGGACACAACGTCTGGACTCGATGCTCGCCGATCCGGCGCTGTTGCAGTCCATGGGGACCGCCGCCCACACCCATGCGCAGTCGTTCTCCTGGGAGCACACCGCCGACGAACTCCTGGGTTCCTACACGCGGGCCATCAGCAGCTTCGCCGCTCGCGCGGGCAAACGGCAGGCCGACACAGATCGATCCGGCGTCGCAGACCGTGGTGGAGTCAGACGCCGCGGGCTGCGCGCGATCCGACGGACGGGAGTGGCATGAGCGACAACAACAGCAGTGGTACCAACAGCAGTGACAACACGTCAGGGGGATCGACGCGGGCGGTGTCGGTCGTCGAACTGTCCGACCGTATCCAGTCGGTGCTCCGCGATCGGGGAATCACCTTCAGCCTCAAGGAATCCGGTGGTTCCGAGAGTGAGCACATCGTTCTCGAGCTGCCCGGCGAACGCAAGCTCAAGACCACGGTGCTGCTCACGGTCAGCAAGCCCGGTGTGCGGGTGGAGGCGTTCGTCTGTCGCCACCCCGACGAGAACTTCGAGGGCGTCTACCGCTTTCTGCTCAAGCGCAACCGGCGGATGTATGGGGTGGCCTACACCATCGACAACATCGCCGACATCTATCTGGTCGGGCGGATGTCAGCGGAGTCGGTCAGTGCCGACGAACTCGATCGTGTGCTCGGTCAGGTACTCGAGGCCGCCGACGGCGACTTCAACACGATCCTCGAGATCGGCTTCCTCACCTCGATCCGCCGCGAGTGGGCGTGGCGATCGTCGCGCGGGGAGTCACTGCGCAACCTGCTGGCCTTCGAGCACCTGATCGACCTCGAGACCATGCCCTCCAAGGGTGAACCGATCCCGTCGCAGTACGCGCCGACGCGCACTGCCGACTCGTCGAGTCCGGACGCCGGCGCCGGTGTGGCGAGCGTGAACGATTCCGGAGGTACGTCGGATGTGAGTGTGACCGATTTGGCGGGTTCGCCGGGAGAGTGAGCCGTTCTGGGCGGTGTGTGTGTCTACTGCGGTAACGGATAGCAGTGTGGTCTGCACCACGAAGGACTTGATAGTGTGATGTTGCTTGTCTCACCGAGTCCAGGAGCTCTCACCCATGTCTTTCAAGAGTCCGTATGCCGAGGTCGTCATCCCGGAGACGACTGTCTACGACTTACTGTTCGCGGAACTGTCCGAGGAGGACGCCGCCCGTCCCGCGATGATCGACGCCTGGTCGGACACCACCACCAACTACGGTGAACTCAAGCAGCAGATCGATGCCTTCGCCGGAGCGCTCGCGGCTCGCGGGATCGGACCCGGCGACGTGGTGGCCCTCGACGCACCCAATTCGACTGCCTTCGCCATCGCCTTCCACGGCATCCTGCGGTCGGGTGCCACCGCGACGACGCTCAACGCGCTGTTCATCGGACCCGAAGTGGCCAAGCAGCTCACCGCGTCGAAGGCGAAGTTGCTCGTCACGGTGAATGCGCTGTACCCCAACGCGATCGAGGGCGCGCACATCGCCGGCCTCGACGACTCCGACGTGTGGGTGCTCGACGGCGAGGGGCTGGCAGCCGGCCCCCACGCCAACGCGGCCGACATCCTCGGTCCCGCGCATCCGGCGCCGGAGATCGACATCGATCCGGCCACGCACCTGGCAGTGCTGCCCTACAGCTCGGGGACCACCGGCAACCCCAAGGGTGTGATGCTCACCCATCGCAATCTGGTGGCCAATGTCGCGCAGATCCAGCCGCTGCAGGACACCACCCCCGACGACAACATCATCGCGATCCTGCCGTTCTTCCACATCTACGGGATGACGGTGCTGCTCAACGCCTCGCTCAACGCGCGCGCGACACTGGTGGTGATGCCGCGCTTCGACCTCCCGGAATTCCTCGGAAACATCGAGAAGTACGGTGTCACTTACGGTTTCATCGCACCGCCGGTCGCAGTGGCACTGGCCAAGCATCCCATCGTCGACAATTACGACCTGTCCTCGTTGAGGACCGTCATGTCAGGTGCGGCACCGCTGGATTCCGAACTCGGCGAGGCGGTGGCCAAGCGACTGAACCTGGTCATGATGCAGGGCTACGGCATGAGTGAGCTCAGCCCGGTCAGTCATTGCATGACGCGTGACCGTGGTCAGGCTCTGTTCGGCGTCACCGCGCCGCTGGACTCCTCGGGCTGGCCGGTTCCCAACTCGGAGAACAGGATCGTCGATCCGGCGACGGGTGACGACATCGAGATCCCGGCCGAAGGTCTCAGCGAGCCCGGCGAGCTATGGGTGAAGGGACCCAACGTGATGGCGGGCTACCTCGACAACCCGGATGCCACGAAGACCACGATCGACGACGACGGATACCTGCACACCGGTGACCTCGCCCAGGTCGACTCCAACGGCTGCGTCTACATCGTCGATCGCCTCAAGGAGGCCGCCCGCCGAACTCGAGGCGCTGCTCTTGACGCACCCCGATATCGCCGATGCCGCCGTGATCGGCGTCAACGACGATGACGGAGAAGAGATCCCGAAGGCATTCGTGGTCCGCCAGCCCGATGTCGAGCTCACCGACACCGACGTGATGGAGTTCGTCGCGAGCAAGGTGGCCCCATACAAGAAGGTCCGGCGCGTCGAGTTCATCGACGCCATCCCGAAGTCGTCGGCAGGCAAGATCCTGCGCAAGGATCTGCGCCGCTGACCACCGGCTCTCACCGCCCTCTCACACCGCACCGCCGGCGAGGTTCTCCTCGCCGGCGGTGCGGTTTTGTCAGGCGCGCGCGGAGCGCGCTGCTCGGCGCGCTGTGAACTGGTTGCGCGGGTGCGTATGCATCCAGTTTTCGTGTACGCGACCTGTGCAGTGGGTGCGTTTGTCAGAACTGGTTGCGAGGAGTTCCGCGCGATCAGTTCACGATGCGAACGCACTCTCCCGCAACCAGTTCGCCTTGGTTGGGGATCAGGACGCGGCGATCAGTCGTCGGCTCGATGGGGGGTCGGGCGGGTGGGGGTGGGGCGATGGTGCCCACCCTGATCTTGTCCACCCTGGCCCTGCCCGCGCTGATCCGGCCGACCCTGTCCTTGACCGCCGACCTGGGTGTGTGAGCCCTGTCCGTCGCGAGGTCGCTGGGGAGCGGTGTTACCGCTGTTCTGCGGGGGTTGCGGACGACGCGGCGGCATCTGGCCCTGCGGTCGCTGCTGAGAGGGCATGCCGTCACGCGCAGGCGCCGGCTGTGGCGGTTGTCCGCTGCGATGGTTGCCGCTCTGCGGATGTCTGCCCGGGGCCGGCTGGGGCTGCTGTGGTGGCCGCTGCTGAGCACCGGGACGTGATCCCGGCTGCTGTGGCATGGGCTGTTGTGGCATGGGCGGTTGCGGCATAGGCCGCTGTGGCATCGGTTGCTGGGGAACGGGTTGCGGCGAGCCGTGTCCGCGCCCGGTCGGATAACCCTGACTGTGAGTCCCCGGCCCTTGCGGGAAACCACCACGAGGACCCCCACCCGGACCGGAACCCCCGCCGGGACCGGAACCGCCGGGACCAGGGCCACCAGGACCAGGACCGCCACCGGGACCAGGACCGTAGCCCTGCTGCGTCTGGCCGCCCTGCAGGTATCCACCCGACACCGGGCCGGCGTGTAAGCGTCGGTTCTGCGACGCGCGACCAGCGGCTCCGGCGCCGACGGCCACCGGCTCGGGCTCCTCGGAGACGTTGCCTAGTAGTTGGTTCTCACTGGGCATCGCGACCAGCGAGACGCGCTCGCTGTGCGTGCGGGTGACCACCGTGACCGACGAGGGCGTCGCGGGATCCTGGACGAGCAGCACGTCGACGCCCACCGGCACATCCGCCGATTCGGCAGGCGTGCGGTGCACGCGCAGATGCGAATTGATCGACGGCTCCTCCATGGCCGCGGCACTGTCGAGAACACAGAGGTCATAGGTGGTGATCGCGTTGCGCTGAGTGGTTTGCCACGACGACACCCACAGCAGCGCCGGATTGCCCACCGACTCGACCAGTCGCCGCCAGGAGTTGGGGCGGTCGGTGTGTACGAGGATGCGGGCACCGATCGCCGAGGCCCGAGCGACGAGCTGCTGTGCCAGGTAGAGGCTGCCGTGCAGTTGCACGCGTCGCACATCCGAACCGAACAGGTTGATCGCCGCGGCATGGCCGGAACGATCGGCGCCGAGCAATTGCCCGCAACCGCCGTCGGGAACGCGGATCGCGTCGAGGTCGGCCAGTTGTCCGCCGAAGGTCGGGACCAGCGGCAGCGACGGGTGTGCCACCGGCAACGTCATCCGCAGGGCCGGGCGCTGGTCGCCGTCCAGACGCGACAGGCCGGCGACCGAGACGGTCTCGTCGGCGTTCACGCCGTTGTAGCGGACCACCGTGCGCACCGCGAAGTCGCCGGCGTCGCGACCACGTGTCCGGCGCGAGCCGGTGGAGATCGAGTGGGTGACCACCGTCGACACCGCGGGCGTGGTCCAGATGTCGGTGAGGGTCTGTTCGTCGAGCTGACCGCTCAGCGCATACGACACCGTGGCGTACTGGCCGAATGTGACCGCATTCCAATGCTCTTCGGCGCTGTCGGGATCGACGTGGTCGACCACCTCGCCGTGGAGTCGACTGATGGAGTTGGCGTTGAGCGGGGTGGCGACGTAACCCGACAGTGCGAGTGCGGCCGCCAGGCGACGAGTTGCGGTGGTGGCGGTCCGGATGACGCCGGTCGACCCGCCGCCGCGGGCCTCGATCGCGTCGGGGCACAGCAGCGGATCCAGTCGCATGACCAGCCACACGTCCTGGTGGGAGATCACCGGCAGCGGACCGATCAGGTCGGAGTAGGGCTGGGTCAGATGGTGTGCGCCGCGCACTCGCCACCCGTGGCTGACCACGTCGATCGATTCGACGTTGATGTCGAACTGGTCGAGCGCTCGTGCGACCACACCGAGGCTCAGACCACGACTGGAGACGATGCCGGCCTCGGGGGACAGTGCGAACAGCTCCGGCGTCCGGCTGATGCGGATCACCGAGATGACCTTGCCGCCGTCCCAGCGCAACCCCACGAGGTCGCCATTGAGAGTCGGCACGTCGAAGGGGGCCTCGGGCCGGTGATCGCCCGCCCCGGCACGCGGGCGACGGGTGTAGGCCAACCGCCGGCGCAACCGCTGGGGGAGTGCGACCCCGCCGGGGCGTACGACCGCCAGCACCAGACCCACCACGGCCACCGCTGCGGTCACACCGGCCGTGATCGACATCGACACGTGTTGTGAAGCGAGCACCGCGAAGATGACGAGTGCCACCAACTCGATGAGGATGACGTCGGCGAGGGGGAGCACGCTGCCGATCAGGGATCGTTTCGGCACGAGGCCGGACTCGCGATTCGGGCTGCTGCTCACGGCCGACACGATAACAAGCCGCCCGATCGCCCGAGCAGGTGAGACGGGACTGCGCCTGCACCTGCCCTCCGGGCGAATGACCGACTGTCGTGCGGATGACCGACAGCGGGTCATCCGGCCGAATGGATCGGCACACCTCGACGCCGGTTCGCTGTCCGACTCGCAGACCACGTCCCCTACACTTCGGGCTGACATTTTCGTAGGTGGGGTGGACGAGAGCAGATGGCGCAGCGGACGACGAAGACTCAGGTCAACGGCTACCGGTTTCTCTTCCGGCGCCTCGAGCATGCGTTGGTTCGCCGCGACGTCCGGATGATCCACGACCCGATGGGCGGTCACATCCGTTCGGTGATGGTCGGACTGGTGATCACCGTGCTGGTGGTGGGTGCATCGGTCGCCCTTGCGGTGTTTCGTCCGCAGGGGTCGGTCGGTGACTCGAAGATCCTCTTGGACCGCGATTCCGGCGCGCTGTACACGATCATCAACGACACCCTGCACCCCGCCCTCAACCTCGCGTCGGCACGTCTGGCCACCGGTAGCCCCGAAGATCCGAATGCGGTGAAGGAATCGGTTCTCTCGGGCTACAAGCGCGGGCCCGCCATCGGCATCCCAGGTGCGCCGTCGTCGCTGAACATCCACAAGGATGCGACGTCGACGTGGACCGCGTGTGACCAGGCCGACGAGCCCGCCAACCCCGAGAGTTCGCTGCAGGTTGGTGTCATCGGCGGCCCGCTGGACTCGGGTGCACATCTGAGCGCACTCGGCCCCACCCAGGCGCTGCTCGCCGAGAACGGCGGCAAGAAATACCTGGTGACCGCGGGGCATGTGGCTGAAGTGGACATGTACTCGTTCGCCATCCGACAGGCGCTCGGGCTGCAGAATGCGAATCCCCGGCCGATCAGCGCGGCGGTCCTCAACGCGATGGCAACCGCACCCGACATCGACGCACCGCAGATCCCCGATCGCGGCAAGCCGGCGCCGTGGGATCTCTCCGGTGCACGCATCGGATCGGTGATCCAGGTCGACGGCACCTCGGAGAGCACGCTCTACGTGGTGCTCGACGACGGCATCCAGCAGATCTCCGAGGTCGCCGGCGACGTCATCCTCAACGGGGGCGACAAGAACACCACCGAATCGGTGGTCAAGGTGGCGCCGGGTGCGATCGCCGACATCAGGCAGGTCTCCGATCTCGATCTGTCTGCCATCCCGGCCACCCGGCCGACGATCGTCGACGGGACCAGCCAGCACGTGCTGTGCTTCTCCTGGAGCAAGAAGGGCGATGACAAGGCGTCGGTGGCCACGTTGATCGGTGACCGATACCCGCTGTCGTCGTCGGCGACGATGGTCAACGTGGTGGGTGCGACCGGCAACGGTACGGCGGCCGACGTCACCTATATCCCCGGCGGCGCCGGCTATTTCGTGCGGGCCACCGGCAGTGAGCCCGACAGCACCCGGGCCGACGGTCAGTTCTACGTCGCCGACACCGGCACCCGGTTCGGTGTCCCCGGGGAGTTGACGAAGCCACTGGGGTTCACCGATGCCCCCAAGAGTGCCCCCTATGGCGTGATATCGCTGCTGCCTGCCGGTCCGACGCTCTCGCGTGATGCCGCGCTGGTCGCCCACACCGACCTCGAGGGCACTGCCGGTGAGGCGATTCCCGGCGACCAGGACTCGGGCGCCTCAGCATCTGACGGCAACTGAGATCCTGGTCCGCACAACATGGTGCGGTCACGTGCGACCGGGATCCGGTGCGTCGGTGAGGTGAATCTGACGGTCGACTTTCAGTAGTCGATGTCTTCGCGCAGTCGTTTTGCCCGGCGGCGTGGAGCCACCGCGAGCCAGATGACGCCTGCGGCGACGACAGCACCGGCCGCGACACCGAGTGCGACGTAGCGCGGGGTGTCGCTCGGTGTGTGTACGACCACCGGCGGCGCGATCTCCTCCTGTGCGTACACGTTTCGCGTGTTGGGTGTGTACGGGAGGCTGTCTGACAGGGCAGCCACCGGATCGATCGCGCCGTACCCGACGGCCTGATCGCGTCCGTCGCTGAAACCGTGGGCGGTCCGTTCGATGCGTTCGATCACGTCGTGAGCCGACATCCCCGGGTTCTTGGCCCTGATCAGCGCGGCCAGGCCGGCGACGATCGGTGCGGCATAGCTGGTCCCCGCGATCGGTGCCGCGGGTTTGGCGCTGCCGTCGGCGTTGTTGCCCTGCGTGGTACCGGTGGCGATGGGATCGCCGCCGCGTTTCCAACTCAGCGAGATGAACCCCGTGCCGGGCGCGGCAACACCCACCCACGGTCCGTGGAGTGTGAAGGAGGCAGGATCGCCGCCGTCGGTGGCCCCGACGGTCAGCACGTAGTCGGAGAACCAGGCAGGGCTCGCCTGCATCCGAACACCACCCCACGGGTCGCTCGGGTCGGCGGGGTTGACCAAAGGGTTCTGAATGTTGCACTTGCCCTGATCCTGGACGTTGCCGGCGGCGGCGACCACCACGACGTTGCGCTGGTACGCATAGCGCACGGCCGCGCCCAGTGGCCCGTCGCCGATGCTGCGTCCCACCGGCTCGCACGCCGCCTGCGAGATGTTGATGACGGTCGCACCCTTGTTGACCGCCTGCACCACGGCGCGGGCCATCGTTGCCACGTTGCCGTAACCACCCTCGTCGGCTGTCAGTCCGCGCTGGTTGTCGGAGTCCTGCTGTCCTTTGACCCGGAAGTAGTCCGAATGCTGCCTGATTGCGATGATCGACGCGTCCGGCGCCACCCCGGCGAAGCCGTCCGACGCGCTGGGATGTCCGGCGATGACGCCCGCGACCATCGTTCCGTGTCCGTCGCAGTCGCTCGTGCCGTCGCCGCCGCTCACGTAGTCCCCACCCGGGATGACACTCAGTCGCGGCACCCGCGCCACACCGGAGTCGATCACCGCGATCTTCTGACCGGCGCCGCGACTGAACTTCCACGCTTGCGCGATGCGCAGCTGGGTGAAGTAGTCCGGTGGCGAGGTGTGGTCGCCGCCGGTGGACGGTGTCGCACAGAGACTGGCCTGTTCGGTCGGCTGGGTCGGTCCGATCGGGCTCGCCGACGGCACCGGCCCACTCACGACGGGCGGGGTGACGGCGCCGGCCGAACTCGCGGTCACTGTCGCACCCGTTCCGGCGCAGGCGGCGACGATCGCTGCCGAGATGAGGGTGCGGGTGGCGGCGTCGAGCCGGCGACCAGCGCTGTGAGAGAACACGGTCACAGGCCGCGAGCCAGCCCGTACACCCCCAGCACCCACGCGGCGAGCGGGATGGTGGCGGTGATCATCAAATACTCGGCGAACTCCCCGATGCGACGCATGACCGGGGAGAACTCGGCGCGCGGTGCGAGGACGCCGAAGTATCCCGAGGCGACCGCGATGAGGATGGCCAGACCGAAGCCGACCACCGGCCAGACGCCGCCGCTGAAGGCCAGCAGCGCGAACACCGCCAGCAGCCCGGCCAGACCCACGCCGATCAACGTGGCGGCCTGCACGAGATCGGCGTGCGAGCGTCCGCGCAGGATCAGCGCCATCGACACCAGGACCGCGAGCACCACGCCCTGCCAGTAGAACCCGTGCAGCGGGATCGCGGTGATCACCGCCGCGGTCGCCGTGACCACCGACGACCCGAGCATCAACCCCGACAGATAGCTGTTGGCCGACTTGGCGCGCACCTCCAGTGCGGTGGCCTCGGGCAGGGCCAGTGCCCCGATCGCCGAGACGCCGGCGTTGACGTTGTTGTGCTGTGGGGCCTCGAGCGTCTCGAGGTTGACCCCCGCCGAGGGCACGGTCGGGATCGGCAGACGGGTGAACAGGATCGTCAGCCTGGGAGCGATCAGGGTGACCAGCAGAGCCACCACAGCGATGATCGCGGCCGATTTGGCCACCGGCTCCTGCCAGAGCACCTGGATGGCCGCACCGATGGCCACCAGCACACCTGAGGTGAGCAATGCCATATGGGTGAAGGGGTGACCTGCGGTGATACGCAGCGACAGCAGCGCGATCACGGCCACGATGGCCGAGCCGACGAGCCAGCCGACCGATCGGTCGTCGCCGCCGATCGCTGTGTACCCCGCCAGGAAGCCGAAGAGCGCCGATGCCGTGGTGAGCGCTGCGGCGAAGCCCATGTCGGACAGGACCGAGGACACCAGGGCGGCGCCGACGAGGAACGCCAGCGCGGCGACGCCGGCGATCACGGTGAAGGCGATGCGATGAGAGGCCCACGGGCCCAGAACCGACCACACGACGGAGCTGAATGCCGCGACGAGCAGCCCGACGATGCCCAGCCACCGAGCCGCCACGGGTGTCCAGGCGGCGAACTCGCGGCGGTTGATGCCGGCGACGGCGTCGATGACGTCGTCGTAGAGGGCGGGCAGTTCACCGGCGGCGCTGGTGTGCAGGACCAACAGGTCGCCGTCGCGCACGCCCACCTCGGTCAGGGTTCGGGACTCGTCGAAAGGCGTGTCGCCCACCCGGCCCAGCGACCACTGCGAAGAGAGGTCGTCGGGAACCGCGCGCGCCTCGCCGAACTCATTGCGCAGCAGCAGTCGGGCCAGCTCGGGCAGCAGCGCGGCGATCGCGACGTCCGACGGCAGGCCGACGTCGACCTGCGTGTTGCCGCACAGCACCGACACACGTGAGAGCTCGGCTTCAGCGGCACGTGAGGCTGTACTCGAGCTGGGTGTTCCACCGATGGTGGGCACCGGGACCGAAGTGGCGCCCGGCGCGGACATCGCACGCGACAGAGATGACCCCGGTACGGAAGTTGTCATGTGAACGCGATCCTCCCCGATCATCACCGCTCAAAACCAGACCGTACGATAGCTGACGCGCCGAACCCGAGAGTGATGACCGTCATTCATACGACATACGGCAAGAGGCGCTGTGGAGCGGTTTCGGAGACCATCGACCGGGGTGACGATCGATCGGGGTGACCATCGACTGGGCTCACCATCGGGTCGGTTCACCATCGGGTCGGTTCACCGTCGAGCGTTGGCGGTGCCCACCATCGACGGGTCCCCGGACGCCACCGCTTCCTGCGCATGGCCACGGGGGACGAGCGCATCAGGACGGCCAGGAGGACACATGACCACCGAGGGATTCGTACGGCGGGCGCGGATCGCTCGGCCACGTATGCCCGGAGGCGAGATGGGCATTCAGCCGCCGCCGGAGGTCCCACGCAACGTGCCGGGCAACATCCTCGCCAAGTTGCTGCCGGTGGTCATGATCATCGCGATGCTCGGCATGATGGCCCTCTTCTTCACCGCGGGCTCGTCGGCGCTGAAGAACCCCATCACCCTGATGTTCCCGATGATGATGCTGATGTCGATGGTCGGCATGTTCGCCAACGGGCGAAACGGCGGCGGCAAACGCGCGGCCGAGCTCAACGAGGAACGCAAGGACTACCTCCGCTACCTCGGACGCCTGCGTGAGGACGTCGACGACACCGCTGAGGCCCAGCTCAAGGCACTCACCTGGTCGCATCCCGCCCCGGGCGCACTCATCTCGGCCGTGGGCACCCGCCGGATGTGGGAGCGCCGTCCCGACGACCCCGACTTCTGTCATCTGCGCGTCGGGGTGGGCGCCCAGCGCCTGGCCACCCGGCTGTCGCCGCCGGAAACAGGTCCGGTCGAGGACCTCGAGCCGGTGTCGATGATGGCGCTGCGCCGCTTCGTCCGGATGCATTCGGTGGTGCGCGGTCTGCCCACGGCGGTGTCGATGCGGGCGTTCCCCGGGATCAACCTCGACGGCAACACCGCCGACGTGCTCGGCCTGACCCGATCGATGTTGTTGCAGCTGTGCATCTTCCACGGTCCCGACCATGTGCGTGTGGCGATCATCTGCGCCGATCCCGATGCCACCGCGTGGTCGTGGGCGAAATGGCTGCCGCATGTCCAGCACCCCGAACGCCGTGATGGCGCCGGACCTGCGCGCATGATCTACACCTCGTTGCGTGAGTTCGAGGAAGACAACGACGCCGATCTGATCGAGCGCAGCCGCTTCTCACGCAGCGCCCCGGTCGCACAGGGCCGCGTCCAGTGGGTGGTGGTGATCGCCGACGGATACGTCGCCGGCGACGAACGTGTGATCAACGACGGCGGACTGGACTCGGTGACGGTTCTCGATCTCACCGCGCCCTCATCGGGCCTGGCTGCGCGCAAGGGTATCCAGCTCGCTGTCGAGGGCCGGATGCTCGCGGTCAAGAGTGCCTTCGGCATGGAGGAGTTCGCCGAATTCGACTCGGTCAGCGTCGCCACCGCCGAGGCGGTCGCCAGACGTCTGGCGGGGTACCAGCTGATGACCGCCGCCGCGCTGGTGAACCTCGAACCCGAGAGCGGGCCCTCGGATCCGGGGCTGATGCGCCTGATCAACGTGGCCGACGCCGCCACGCTCGACCCCGAGGTCACCTGGCGTCCGCGCAGTGCGCGTGAGCGACTGCGGGTTCCGGTCGGCATCACCTCCGACGGCCGTCCGCTGGAGATCGACATCAAGGAGGCCGCCGAGAACGGTATGGGCCCGCACGGCCTGTGCATCGGCGCCACCGGCTCGGGTAAGTCGGAATTCCTTCGCACCCTGGTGCTGTCGATGGTCGCCACGCACTCGCCCGACGCGCTCAACCTCGTGCTCGTCGACTTCAAGGGTGGTGCGACCTTCCTCGGACTCGACGAACTGCCGCATGTCGCCGCGGTCATCACCAACCTCGAAGAGGAACTGGCGATGGTCGACCGTATGCGCGACGCACTCTCGGGTGAGATGAACCGCCGCCAGGAGCTGCTGCGCTCGGCCGGCAACTTCGCCAACGTCGGCGACTACGAGAAGGCGCGAGCCAACGGAGCCCGCCTCGACCCGTTGCCGGCGCTGTTCGTGGTGGTCGACGAGTTCTCCGAACTCCTCTCCCAGAAGCCGGATTTCGCGGAGCTGTTCGTGGCGATCGGCCGACTGGGCCGGTCGCTGCACATGCACCTGTTGCTGGCCTCTCAGCGACTCGAAGAGGGCAAGCTGCGCGGTCTGGATTCGCACCTGTCCTATCGCATCGGTCTGAAGACGTTCTCGGCCAGTGAATCCCGCACCGTCCTCGGCGTCCCCGACGCCTATCACCTTCCCGCGGTGCCGGGTTCGGGCTACCTCAAATGCGACTCGGCCGATCCGGTGCGGTTCAACGCCTCCTACGTCTCGGGTCCGTATCTGCCGCCGGCGCGCGGACGCGGTGGCCGGCCCGGCGTCCACGCCGACAGCGCCAATGCATTCGCGACCGTGTTCAGTGCCTCGGCGGTGGCCAAGGTCGACCGGCAGGTCCTCGAGCCCACCGAGATCATTCCGGCGCCCTCGACGGCAGAGTCGTCGGGGCCGATCATGGAAGACGGCAAGGCCATCACCGAGCTCGACATGGTGGTGCGGCGTCTGATCGGACACGGCCGGCCCGCACATGAGGTGTGGCTGCCGCCGCTCGCCGATCCTGCCTCGGTGGATCAGCTTCTGCCGGTTGCCGATTGGCGTGAGCCCTCGACGCTGGCGGGTACCTTGCGGTTGCCGATCGGTGTGGTCGACCGACCCTACGATCAGCGGCGCGACGCCCTGCTGGTCGATCTGTCGGGCGCCGCCGGACACGCCGCGGTGGTCGGCGGTCCGCAGTCGGGCAAGTCGACGGCGCTGCGCACGCTCATCATGGCGGCGGCCGCGACCCACACCCCCGAGCAGGTGCAGTTCTACTGCCTGGACTTCGGCGGCGGTACGCTCACCGGCCTGTCGCGGTTGCCGCATGTCGGCTCGGTGGCGACGCGTCTCGAAGAGGACCGGGTGCGCCGCACGGTGGCCGAGGTGATCACCATCCTGCGTGAGCGTGAGGCCCGCTTCCGTGAGCTCGGCATCGAGTCGATGTCGCAGTTCCGCCGGCTCAAGGCGCACGTGGCCGCGGGCACCGTCACCGACATCCCGGCCGGTCTGGCCGAGGACGAGTTCGGTGACGTGTTCCTCGTCGTCGACGGCTGGTCGACGATCCGAGGTGAGTACGATTCACTCGAGGAATCGATGAACTCGCTTGCCACTCAAGGGCTCTCGTTCGGCGTCCATCTGGTGATCAGTGCTTCGCGCTGGTTGGAGATCCGCCCGGTGGTCAAGGACCAGATCGGCACCAGGGTCGAGCTGCGGCTCGGCGATCCGGCCGACTCGGAGATGGACCGCAAGATTGCCGCGACGGTTCCGATGGGCCGCCCCGGCCGCGGCCTGACGGCCGAGAAGCTGCACATGCTCATCGGCATCCCCCGCCTGGACGGGTCGAGTTCGACCGACGATCTGGCGGCGGGTGTCGCCTCGGCGGTCGCCGAGGTGGCGGCGGTGTACGGCGATCGTCGTGCACCGGCGGTCCGGATGCTGCCCGACCGGGTGGACCGAGCGGATGTGCTCGCGGCGGTCTACGGGCAGCGTGAGCGGCGCCGCAACGAGGCGGTCATCGGCGTCAACGAGGCCGAATTGGCGCCGGTGGTGCTCGATTTCGCCAAGCAGCCGCACTTCCTCGCCTTCGCCGATGGGGCGAGCGGTAAGACGAATCTGCTGCGCACCATCCTCCACGGATTGATGGAGAACGGTGAGCCGCAGGATCACAAGATCATCCTGATCGACTATCGCCGAACCCTGCTCGGCGAGGTGAACACCAACCACCTCGCCGGTTACGGCACCTCGGCGCAGACCGTGGCGCCGATGATCACGCAGCTGGCGGGCATCCTCAACGATCGCAGCCCCGGCGCCGACGTCACCCCGCAGCAGCTGCGGGACCGCTCGTGGTGGACCGGCCCGGACTTCTACGTGGTGGTCGACGACTACGACATGGTCGCCGTCGCCAGCGGGAACCCGTTGCTGCCATTGGTCGATCTGCTCGCTCAGGCGCGCGATGTGGGTTTGCACCTCATCGTCACGCGCCGGTCGGGCGGCGCCTCACGTGCGATCTTCGACCCCATCATCGCTCGGCTGCGTGATCTGTCCTCCGACGGTCTGGTGATGAGCGCCAGCAAGGACGAGGGTGTGCTGCTCGGTACGCAGAAGGCCTCGCCGAAGCCGCCCGGTCGTGGTCTGCTCGTGTCGCGATCGCAGGAGGGTGGCGAGGGGCTCATCCAGGTGGCCTGGACCGAACCGTCGAACTGACACCGTCACCAGACATCGAATTGACACGGTCACCAGACGTCGAACTGACATCGTCACCGGAACGCCGGTCACATATCAGAAGGGGTCGACCGCGGAATGTGGTCGGCCCCTTCTGATATGACGGGTCCCCAGTGTATGACGGGTCCCCAGTGTATGACAGGTCCCCAGTGTATGACGGGTCTCAGTGCGGGAGGCCGAGGGTCGACAGCACCGAGTCCAACGCCAGTCGCAGATCCTGCGGCTCGATGCGCATCAGCGCGTTCTCGTCGAGCTCGCTGAAGTCGAGATCGCCGGAACTGAGCCGGAATTCGCGTTCTTCCTCGGCAGCTTCGATCACGTTGCGGATGAAGCGACCGTTACCGGCGAGGTCGATGAGGCGTCGGGGCTGGCCGAGCTGATCGGTGGACACCCCTTCGTAGAGCGGCACACATGCCTGCTGGAGTATCTCCACGGATTCGGCGGGCAGCACGTCGTCGCGACCGTGGGCCATCATCTCGCCGATCTCGGCGAGTTCCCGCGGGGTGTAGGACTCGAACCGGATCCGGCGTGAGAACCGCGATGCCAGACCGTCGTTGGCTGCGAGCAGGCGATCGATCTCGCCGTCGTAGCCGGCGATGATGACCACGAGTCGGTCACGGTCGTCCTCCATCCGGGCGAGCAGGGTGTCGAGGGCCTCACGGCCGAATGCGTCGCCGCCGGACAGGCCGGTCTGGATCAGGGTGTAGGCCTCGTCGATGAACAGCACTCCGTCGAGGGCACGGTCGATCACCGCCGACGTCTTGGGGGCGGTGCTGCCGAGGTGTTCGCCGACCAGATCCCGGCGAGTCGCCTCGACGATCGAATCGGATTTGAGAAGCCCCATCCCGCAATAGGTCTTGGCGATGATGCGCGCGATCGTGGTCTTACCCGTGCCGGGCGGCCCGGTGAATGCGAGATGCAGGCTGCGCGAGTTCGACGACAGGCCGCGATCGGCGCGCACCTTGGCCATCGCCACCGCCGACTGCAGCTTCTTCACCTGAACCTTCACCGACTGCAGACCCACCTGCCGCTCGAGTTCCCTGGTCGCCTCGGCCAGCAGGTCGTCGTGATCGGCGTCGGTGTCCGACGTTCCTGCGGCCGACGAGGATCCCGGAGTCGGTTCGGGGACCGACGCCGGATCCCAGGGGTCGGTGCGGGCGGCGATCTCCTCCGGGGTCGAGATCACCAGGCGGTAGCGCGGATCGCGCAGGGCCTCGACGTTGGCGGTGAACGAGGGGTCACGGGAGTAGACCTGTTCGAACAGGGCCTTGGCCTTGTCCTCGTGACCGTTCTCGCGCAGGGTGAGGCCGTGGGTGAACATGGCCGCGGTGGCCGCCGCGGGTATGGGCCCGGCCTCGGCGGCCTCCAGGCGGCGGATCGCCTCGGTGAACATTCCCAGCTGAGCGCACGCGGATCCGGCCATCATGTCGGCGCCGGCGCGCATGTACTCATCGGTCCAACTCGTGGACCGGGCGAGGATGGTCAGTACATCCGACCAGCGCTGGGTGGAGAAGTGCAGTGTCGCGCGGATGTACTCGCAGATCGGGCTCGACGCCTCGGGCGGGATCGTCTCGAGGATCTCGGCGGCACCGGCGTGGTCGCCACCGATGATGAGGCTCGCGGCATAGGCCGCGGCGGCCTCCACCCGGTTACCCACCGGGTAGTCGAGGTACAGCCCGGTGGGAAAGCGTCCGGTGAGGGTGCGCTCGGGCAGTCCGGCGCGGCGTTGCTCCACGCCGATCGAGTTGCGGGTGCGGAACAGGTGGTAGAGCACGGCCGGCTGGTTGTCTCCGCAGGCGACACGTCCCAGCCAGGCGTCACCCATGTCGGGATCCCACTCTGTCGCCCGACCGAAGGCCTGGAGTGCCTGCCCGATGTTGTGGACCGCTTCCTGGCCGTCGATCGGTATCCCCAGTGACAGAATCCCCAGATCGAACAGCTGTCGTGCCTGCCTGACGTCCGTCACGCCCCCCGGTCCTTCCCGCATGCCGACTGCCAGCCGGCTCGTGTCTGCTCGTGGCGGCACCGCACTCTGAGTGCTCGGCGCCGTCACCGTGCACTCAGGGTAACGATCAGACCCCTGCCGTCGATCACCTGTCGTTCACGCGGACCATAGAATGGCGATCGTGAGCGCACACGTCGACACCGTCTCCCATGCCGCCGACACCCCCGACACCGAGCAGCCGTTCCGCGAACTCGGTCTCAAGGATGACGAATACGAGCGCATCCGCACGATCCTGGGCAGGCGACCCACCGACGCCGAATTGGCGATGTACTCGGTGATGTGGAGCGAACACTGCTCCTACAAGTCCTCGAAGGTGCATCTGCGCTACTTCGGTGAGACGACCACCGACGAGATGCGGTCGTCGATGCTCGCCGGTATCGGTGAGAACGCGGGCGTGGTCGACATCGGCGATGGCTGGGCGGTCACCTTCAAGGTCGAGAGCCACAACCACCCCTCCTATGTGGAGCCCTATCAGGGCGCGGCGACGGGTGTGGGTGGCATCGTGCGCGACATCATGGCGATGGGTGCCCGCCCGATCGCGGTGATGGATCAGCTGCGTTTCGGTGAGGCGGAGGCACCCGACACGCGTCGCGTGGTCGACGGCGTGGTGCGCGGCGTCGGCGGATACGGCAACTCCCTGGGACTGCCCAACATCGGCGGCGAGACGGTCTTCGACGCGTCCTACAACGGCAATCCGCTCGTCAACGCACTGTGCGCCGGTGCGATGCGCACCGAGGATCTGCACCTGGCGTTCGCCTCGGGCGCCGGGAACAAGATCATCCTGTTCGGCGCGCGCACCGGCCTCGACGGGATCGGCGGTGTGTCGGTGCTGGCATCGGAGACCTTCGACGGCGAGGGTCGGCCCAAGAAGCTCCCCAGCGTCCAGGTGGGCGACCCCTTCACCGAGAAGGTGCTCATCGAATGCTGTCTGGACCTCTATCGCGAAAAGCTCGTGGTAGGCATCCAGGATCTTGGCGGAGCCGGATTGTCCTGTGCGACATCGGAACTCGCCGCCGCTGGTGATGGCGGTATGCATATCGAGCTGGAGAAGGTGCCGATGCGCGCCACCGGCATGACGCCCGCCGAGGTGCTCTCCAGCGAATCCCAGGAGCGCATGTGCGCTGTGGTGACGCCGGAGAACGTCGACGAGTTCATGGCCGTGTGCAAGAAGTGGGATGTGCTCGCGACGGTGATCGGTGAGGTCACCGACGGCGACAATCTGGTGATCACCTGGCACGGCGAGACCGTGGTCGACGTGCCGCCGCGCACCGTCGCACACGAGGGGCCGGTCTACCAGCGACCGGTCGCCCGACCCGACTGGCAGGACGACGTGATCGCCTCGACCACCGAGGGCTTGGCGCGACCCAAGACGGGTGAGGAACTGCGCGAGACCACGATCGCGATGCTCGCCTCACCGGCGCTGTGCAGCCGCAAGTTCATCACCGAGCAGTACGACCGGTACGTGCGCGGCAACACCGTGCTGGCCGAGGACGCCGACTCGGGCATGATCCGCATCGACGAGTCGACCGGTCGGGGCATCGCCCTGGCAACCGATGCGTCGGGTCGCTACACCTACCTCGATCCCTATCGCGGCGCACAGCTCGCGCTGGCCGAGGCCTACCGCAACGTGGCCGTCTCCGGTGCCACGCCGAAGGCCGTCACCAACTGCCTCAACTTCGGCTCGCCGGAGGACCCGGCGGTGATGTGGCAGTTCCAGCAGGCCGTACACGGTCTCGCCGACGGCTGCGCCCAACTCGGCGTCCCGGTCACCGGCGGCAACGTCAGCTTCTACAACCAGACCGGTGCCACGCCGATCCTGCCCACCCCGGTGATCGGTGTCCTCGGTGTGATCGGCGACGTGCGCCGCCGCATCCCCACCTCCCTGGGCACCGAACCGGGGGAGACGCTGATCCTGCTCGGTGAGACCCGAGACGAATTCGACGGGTCGATCTGGTCGCAGGTGATCCACGGACATCTCGGCGGGGTGCCACCGCAGGTCGATCTCGACCGCGAGAAGCTACTCGGGGAGATCCTGGTCGCAGCCTCCCGCGACGGGCTGATCTCGGCGGCGCATGACCTGTCCGAGGGCGGCCTGATCCAGGCGGTCATCGAGTCGGCGTTGTCGGGGGAGACGGGGTGCCGGATCCTGCTTCCCGAGGATGCCGATCCGTTCGTGTGGCTGTTCTCCGAGTCGAGTGCGCGGATCCTGGTCGCGGTCCCGCGGACCGAGGAGTCGCGTTTCGTGTCGATGCTCGACGCGCGTTCGATGCCGTGGACGCGTATCGGTGTGGTCGATCAGGGCAGTGACGCCGTCGAGGTGCAGGATCAGTTCGTCATCCCGCTCGCCGAGCTGCGCGAGACCTTCGAGGGCACGCTGCCGAAGCTGTTCGGCTGAGAGAGCGTGTCCCGGGGCTACCGCGCGTGTGCGGTCGCTCCGGCGATGACCGCGTCGACGAGTGCGTCGAGGTAGTCCGCCGAGCGTTCCTGGGCGACCGACCGCAGACCGGGCGGGGTGATCGAGGCGTGCATCACGCTGGCGCCGAAGAGCATGTCCATCAGCACGGTCGGGCTGGTTCCCCGGGGTAGTTCGCCTCGCTCGATCGCATTGCGGACCAGTCGGCGCGCATCGAGCACGATCGGGCTGCTGCCGTCGCCGCGGCGGAACACCTCCGGGTGGACCGAGCTGTCGATGATGCGCCGCATGTAGGCCAATCCCGTGTCGGTCCAGAGCATGTCGAGCATCTGCTCGGCCAGCCGGCGCAGATCAGCCCGGAAGTCGCCGGTGTCCACGCCGGTGTCGAGCACGATGCGCGCGGCCAGCGCGTCGCGGATGAGGGAATCACGATCCTCCCACCGCATGTAGAGCGAGGCCTTGCCCACGCGGGCGCCGCGTGCGACCGCACCCATCGTCACGCCGTCGAGACCGTGCGCCACATACAACGCCACCACGGTGTCGAACACGCGATCCTCGAAATCCGGGTCACGGGGGCGGCCGCGTTGGCCGGTGGTTGCGGAGTCGCTGGACACGGCAATGCTCCTCGGAGGAGTCGATGACGAGAGTCGGGGCGGGGATCGGGGGTTGGGGATCGGAGGTCGGGAGACGCTGACGGAAAAGCCGACGGGGGCTCCGTCAGCATGGCACACTAATTTCAGACTGAAAAGGTCTGAAAAGTGATCCGACAACCGACGGAGGGACATTCGGATGAGCGGTGGCACGTCGAGCGCGGTGGCGATCTCCGGCCTCGGGATGACCGAGATGGGCAAGGTGTACGGGCCGACCGCCGAGGACTTCGCAGTCGAGGCGATCGATCTGGCCGTCGCCGACGCCGGGGTGTCGCTGGCCGATGTCGACGGTCTGCTGGTCAACCCTGGGATGTCCGGTGGTGTCGATATGCGGTTGGCACGCCGACTCGGGCTGCGGGATCTGCGGATGTCGACCACGATGCAGGCATTCGGGTCGTCGGCCGGTGTGATGGTGGGCTACGCGACGATGGCCATCGAGGCCGGGGTCGCCTCGACTGTGGTGTGCGTCTTCGCCGACGCGCCGCTGGCGCCGGGTCGTTCGAGCTCGTCTGCCTATACCGGTCGTCGCCGCCCGCAAGGATTCGACGGGTTGTTGGCCGCAGCAGGCTTCGGAACGGTCAACACGTCCTACGCGCTTGCCGCGCAACGGCATATGCAGACGTACGGCACGACGTCGGAACAACTGGGTGCGATCGCGGTCGCCCAACGTGGCTGGGCGCAGGGTAATCCGCTGGCGCAGATGCGCGAACCCATCACAGCGGCCGACCATCAGGCCTCCCGTCTGATCGCCGACCCGCTGCACCTGCTCGACTGCTGTCTGGTGAGCAACGGGGCCATCGCGGTGGTGGTCACCTCTGCCGACCGGGCCGGTGACGCACCCCATCCGCCGGTATATGTCCACGGGTTCGCTCAGGCGCATCCCGGCTATCCCCAGTGTGCCGGCAGCGAATTCGGATTGGTCAGCGGTGCAGCGCAATCGGGGGCCGACGCGTTGAAGATGGCAGGTGTGACGATCGAGCAGATCGACATCGCCGAGATCTACGACTGCTACACCTTCACGGTGTTGATCACGTTGGAGGACTACGGATTCTGCGCCAAGGGGGAGGGCGGCGCATTCGCGGCGAGCGGTGCGCTGGCCCCGGGTGGCTCGCTGGCGGTGAACACCGGCGGCGGCCAGTTGTCCTCGTACTACATGTGGGGGATGACCCCGCTGTCGGAAGCGGTGATCCAGTCGCGAAACGCAGGCGGATCCCGTCAGGCGCCACACAACGACATGATCATGGTCAGCGGCAACGGCGGTGTGCTCGACCACCATTCGACCCTGATCCTGAGTCCGCACCGCACCGCGTGACATGAACCGCCGAACCGCGAGTCAGGAGATCGACGTGACCATCACCCCGATTGCCCGTGATCAGGCTTCGGCAGAGTTCTACGATGCGACCGCCCGCGGCGAGTTGCTGCTCCGACGTTGCCCCGAGTGTGGACGTGTGTCGTCACCGGAAGCCACCCGATGTTGCGCCTGCGGGCATCCGCGGTTGCAGCCTGTCGTGGCCGCGTGGTCAGCTGGTCGGTTCCCCGCAGCCGGGACGGGGAGGTGTTGATGATCTCGGGTCTGATCGAACTCGACGAGGGCTGCTGGATGCGTGCCCGGATCGTCGGCGCCGAACCCGCGACGCTCGCCGCGGGGACCCCGGTCCTCGTGGAGTTCGTACGCTCGGGTCCCGGCGATCATCTGTCGGGCAGCGATCGGTCCGGCCAGGAGGTGACCGGCGAGGTGATACCGGTCTTTCGCGTCGGGGTGTGAGGGGCACACCCCGACGCGGGACCGACAACCGGTGGGAGAGCAGCGGGTGAGATATCAGTGGTGAGTGGCCTTCTCGACCTCGCGGGCGGGCTCGTGATGACGAGTCATACCCAGCGTCGCCACCGGTGCCAGCAACAGGAAGCAGACCGCGGCGATGGTGAAGACCACCGTGAATGCGTCGTCGGCCGGGACGGCCGGATATCCCTTGGGCAGTGAATGATTGAGCATCGACGCCAGGATGGTGGTGACCAGCGCGCTGCCGATCGCCGACCCGGTGGTGCGCGAGATCGAGTTGATGCCGTTGGCGATGCCGCTCTGGTGGGAGGGCACGTTGTAGGCGATGACCGCGGGCATCGCACCGTATCCGAAGCTCACCGCCGCGCCGACGAACATGCCGGCGATGATCATCACTGCGGACGAATCATGTTCGAACACCAGCAATCCGAAGCCGATGACACCGAGTGCCGACGAGATGAGCAGGACCATGCGCGGGCCGATCCTGGTCAGGGCGATGCCGGCGAAGGGGGCGGCGACCAACGACATCGCCGCACAGGGGAGCAGGAACTCGACGGATGCGCGCAGCACGCTGGCTCCGAATCCGTAGCCGATCGCGGTGGGGATCTGCGCGAAGTAGGAGATCGCGAGGAAGGCGGCGAACATCCCGAAGCCCACCAGTAGTCCGGCGATGTTGGACATGAGCACCGGCCGGTGGATGAACATCCGCATGTCGACCAGTGGCTCGTTGACCTTTGTCTCCACGAACGCCCAGACGGCGAACATCACCACGGCGCCGGCGAAGCAGCCGATGGTCGCGGCCGAGCCCCAGCCCCATTCGTGGCCCTGGGAGATGGCGAGCAGCAGCAGCAGCAGTGCACCACCCAGGGTTGCGGCGCCGAGGAAGTCCACATGTCCGCCGACGGTCTGCTTGGTCGCGGGCACGAGCGTCACCACGAGGACCAGCGCGAGCACGGCCAGACCGGTGGCCAGCCAGAAGGTGTTGCGGTAGTTGGGATCGCTGCCCGAGGTGAGCAGTCCCGCGGCGACCAGTGCCAGTCCACTGCCGAAACCGAGGGTGCCTGAGACGAGTGCCATCGCACCGGGCAGGCGCTTCGGGCGCACTTCCTCGCGCAGGATCGACAGCGCGAGGGGGAAGATCGCGGTGGCGATACCCTGCAGCGCCCGGCCGAACACCAGCAGGCCGATGTTGTGGGCCAGTGCGGTGATGACCGACCCGATGACCATCACCACGAGCACCGCCACGAGGGTCTTCTTCTTGCCGTGCTGGTCGCCGATACGGCCGAGCAGCGGTGTGAAGACGGCGGCGGCGAGCAGGGTCGCGGTGGTGACCCAGCTGACGGCGGAGGTGCTGGCCCCGAGGTCGGAGCGGATCACACCGAGGATCGGGACGGGCAGCGACTGCATCATCGACACGACCATCGCGGAGATGCACAGGGCGACGATGATGAGCGTCTCCTGACGCCCGGACAGATGAGCGTGCTCAGAAGCCGGGGTTCGGGCTGGTGACGCGGGAGCGGCGGATGATGCCGCGGTCTGCGCCGACGTGGTGGGTGCAGGCGAGTGTCGTGCTTCTGTCATCGATGTGGCTTCCGACTCTATGCAGGGGCTGGACGAGCGTTTCAAATGTGGAGCCTACTCCGTTTGGAGTTCGATCCACATGTGTCGTCCCTTACGATCTAGGCGGAAAGGGGTTGCCATGACACTGCACAACGGTGTGCCCGCGCGCGGCGAGGATCCTTCACCGGACGAGGGTGGCAGCGATGCCACCGGCGCGTCGGAATGGGGTGCAGAGCAGGCGATCGGCCGTCGACAGCGTAAGAAGCTCGACAATCAGCGACGCATCCTGGCGAGCGCGTCGGCGCTGTTCGCCGAGCGCGGGTATTCGAATGTGACGACCCAGGAGATCGCCGACGGCGCCGACGTGGGTATCGGCACGGTGTTCCGCTTCGCTCGCACCAAGGCCGAGCTGCTGGTGTACGTGATGGGCGACCTCCTCGACGACGGCATCGAGGCGGCACTCTCGGCGGCCGGAGCGGGTGCGTCGCCCGTCGATGCGATCGTCGAGATCGTGGCGCCGTTCGCCGACGACCGCAGGTCACATCACCAGAACATCGTCGCCTACCAGCGCGAGGTGCTGTTCGAGTCCGGCCCCAACGCCACCGAGGCGGCGGCGCGCATAGGCCGCGTCGAGGAGGCGATCGGGGAGGTGTTGCTGCTCTCGACGAGAGGGCGCCCCGATCTGTCCGACGACTACCTGCGCAAGGTCGCCCACGCGGTGTTCGGAACCGTTCTCATCGACCTCAACCGAGTGGCGGTTGGCCGTGCGGAGAAATCCGAACTGCTTGCCAGCGTGCGGGATTCGGTGAGTTTCTTGCTCGATCAGCTCCTCTCGCGGCGCGGATGAGGTCACCGGACAGGACTACCGCAGCCCGACCCCGGTGAGCCCGGCGGCATCGTGGTCGAGCACAGCGTCGGGGATGAGTGCGGCGTCGTGGATGAGCACAGCGGTGTGCAGCGATGTGCGCGACTCGGCGTCGTCGAGGGAGACCCCGAGCAGCCGTTCGATCAGTGCCAGACGTTGGTAGACGGTCTGCCTGCTGCGGCCCAGATCGGTGGCCAGCTCGGATTTGTTGCCACCGAGTTCGAGGAACCTCCGCAGCACGTCGAGATTCGACTCGCCGTGTCGGGCGTCGCTGGCCAGCAGTGGGCCGAGTTCGGATTCGGCGAATTTCTGGACACGCGCGTCGTCGCGCAGCAGTGCGACCAGACCGCGCAGGCGCACGTCGGTGGCCCGGTGATAGAGCCGAGTCGATCCGCTGAGTCCGGCGGCGACCTCGGCGATCTGCGCGGATTCATCGAGACCGGTTGCCGTGGTGGTCAATCGGGCTGAATCGCGGCCCACGCCGATCGTGATCGCGCCGCTCGCCTCCAGTCTGTGCAGTTGTGTGCGGATGCGCCCGGCGACGAGATCGACAACGTCGTCCAGATGTGTGTCCTGTCCGGGTCTTCCCGACCCGGCCCTCCCCGCGCCGACCGCGAGCAGGACGGCGACCTCTGACTCGCGCCGCAGCGCCGTGAGCGCCGAATGCGACGTGGCGGCGACGGCGTGGACCACGCTGTCGAGTGCGTGAAGTCCCCGCTGGTGGGCGGCCACCGGATCGCCGCCGCCGAACGGTGAGAGTCGCACGGTGAGCGGTACGTACCGCGCGGCCTGTGCGAGGCCGAGCGCACCGGCGCGTGATCTGGCCTCGTGTTCGTCGGTGAGCTCACGTCGCGCCAGATCCTCGAGCAGCCCGCTCTGGGCCTGTTGGTGCAGCGAGGTGCGATCGCGCTCGACCATCCGGTGCAGGGTCACCGCCTGGGCCGCACGTTCGATCACCGTGCGTGTGCGGGATCGCGCAGTCGGCGACGGTCCGATCTCGTCGCGCGGGTCGACCACCACCAGGCGTCCCCAGACCTCGTTCACCGGTCCCACCGGTGTGTGCGTCCAGCCCTCGATCTCGTCGCGCACGGTGGTGTCGGAGGAAGCGACCAGTCGCGACCGTCGGGTCCAGCCCTCGAGCAGATCGCCCGCACCGGCGCCGGCGGGGCGGAAGGCGAGTACCTGATGGGCGAGGTCCTCGAGCACCACCGACCGGTCGAGGATCTCCGCGGCCGCGGACACGATGCGGGTCAGCGACGCGCGTTCGACGTTGAGGGTGATGAACGTCTGATGCGCCGCGGCGGCGAACTCCAGCTCCGCGTACTGGTCGGCGACGATGATGCGGTGCACCGCTTCGGTGATCGCGACGAAGCGGGTGGTGCGGTGCAGCTCGATCACCGGGAACCCCAGGTCATCGGCCACCGCGCGCGCCGCGGCAGGGACGGCGTCGACGAGTGTGCCGACCTCGACGATCAGCCCGGCCACGCCGGCGGCGACGAGATCGCGGATGTAGGCGGCGCAGCGTTCGGCGGTTCCGGTGAGCGCGGTGCCGATGGTCAAGACCAGCTTGTCGCCGGAGACCAGATCGGTGAGGTCGGCGACCTCACTGACGTGTACCCAGCGCACAGGTCGGTCACCGAGTGCCCCGGCAACCAGGCGGGGGTCACCCAGCTCGACCTCGGGCAGCGCCACGACGTCGCGGACCGTGGGCAGGGTGATCGGGGCGGACACGGCGTCAAGTCTAGAAGTGCACTGGACAGTCTGTCGGATATCACCCTGAAAACTGGACACAATGTCCAGGACGCGCCGCCCCGTGGCGCCGCACAATGGTCCGCAGAGGGTGCGAACGTCCGCGGCCGCACCAGTGATCCGCCCCACGAGCGCCCGGTACCTACGAGAAGAGCCGGGTACCCCAGGCGCACTACCCGAGAAGGAGACCTCATGGCCGAGATCCTGCACTGGATGGACAACAAGCCGTTCGCCGGCACGAGCGGGGAAGTGGGGCCGGTCACCAACCCGGCCACCGGCGAGGTCACCGGTCAGGTCGCCTTCGCCTCGGTGCAGGACGCCCGCACGGTCATCGACGCCGCGGCGGCGGCCTTCCCGATGTGGCGCGACACCTCGTTGGCCAAGCGAACCGCGATCCTCTTCGCCTTCCGCGAACTGCTCAACGCCCGCAAGGACGAACTCGCCGCCATCATCACCGCCGAACACGGCAAGGTGCTCTCCGATGCTGCCGGCGAGATCTCGCGCGGTCTCGAGGTGGTCGAATTCGCTTGTGGCATCCCACATCTCGTCAAGGGTGGATTCACCGAGAATGCCTCGACGAATGTCGACGTGCACTCGGTGCTGCAGCCGGTGGGGCCGGCCGCGATCATCTCCCCGTTCAACTTCCCGGCGATGGTCCCGATGTGGTTCTTCCCGGTGGCCATCGCCGCAGGCAACACCGTGGTGATCAAGCCCTCCGAGAAAGACCCGTCGGCAGCGGTGTGGCTGGCCGAGCTCTGGGCCGAGGCCGGGCTGCCCGCCGGTGTGTTCAACGTTCTCCACGGCGACAAGACCGCCGTCGACGAGCTGCTGACCAACCCGGCGATCAAGTCGGTGTCCTTCGTCGGTTCCACGCCCATCGCGCAGTACGTGTACGCGACCGGGACCGCCGCCGGCAAGCGTGTGCAGGCACTCGGTGGCGCCAAGAATCACGCCGTGATCCTTCCCGACGCCGATCTGGATCTGGCCGCCGATTCGATGGTCAACGCCGGTTTCGGGTCCGCGGGCGAACGCTGCATGGCCGTGTCGGTGTGCGTGGCCGTCGGTGAGATCGCCGACGAGTTGGTGGCCAAGATCGCCGAGCGCACCCGCACCCTGAAGACCGGTAACGGTGTGGACAATCCCGATATGGGCCCGCTGGTGACCAAGGCGCATCGCGATCGGGTCGCCTCCTATGTGGAAGCCGGTGAGAAGGCCGGTGCCACCGTGGTGATCGACGGTCGCGACGTGACACCGGTGGGTGAGGACACCACCGACGGCTTCTGGCTCGGTCCGACGCTGTTCGACAACGTCACCACCGACATGACGATCTACACCGACGAGATCTTCGGGCCGGTACTGTCGGTGGTGCGGACCGACACCTACGACGAGGCGCTCGAACTGATCAATTCGAACGCCTACGGCAATGGCACCGCCATCTTCACCAACGACGGTGGGGCCGCACGCCGCTTCGCCAACGAGGTCGAGGTCGGCATGGTGGGCATCAACGTGCCGATTCCGGTGCCGATGGCCTACTACAGCTTCGGTGGCTGGAAGAATTCCCTCTTCGGGGACTCCCACGCCCACGGCATGGAGGGTGTGCACTTCTTCACCCGCACCAAGGCGATCACCACGCGGTGGCTCGACCCGTCGCACGGTGGACTGAATCTCGGTTTCCCCCAGAATGATTGATCGCCAGGATGACCATGGTCGTGACGACAGGTCGACCACAGTGACTGACACACAACCTCATCGGAGGAGAGTATGACCACCACGGAATCCGACGTTCTGCCCAACGGGCTCACGATCGAGCAGGCGCGACAGGAGAGCGCGCGAGCGTACGAACTCGATCGCAAGCACGTCTTCCACTCGTGGGCCGCACAGGCGACGCTGAAGCCGATGGTGATCTCGGCGGCGCAGGGATCGCAGGTGTGGGACGGTGAGGGCACGCGCTATCTCGACTTCTCGTCACAGCTGATCTACACCAACATCGGGCATCAGCACCCGAAGGTGGTGGCCGCGATCCAGGAGCAGGCTGCCAAGCTGTGCACTGTCGCACCGCAATTCGTCAACGACGCCCGCTCGGAGGCGGCACGCCTGATCGCCTCGCACACCCCGGGCGACCTCGATCACGTGTTCTTCACCAATGGCGGTGCCGACGCGGTGGAGCATGCCGTGCGGATGGCCCGACTGCACACCGGTCGCTACAAGGTGCTCGCGCGCTACCGTTCGTATCACGGTGGTACGCAGACCGCGATCAACCTCACCGGAGATCCGAGGCGCTGGCCCAACGACACCGCCACCGCGGGCGTCACGCACTTCTTCGGGCCGTTCCTCTACCGCTCGCAGTTCCACGCGACCACCGAAGAGGAAGAGTGCCAGCGTGCACTCGAGCATCTCGAGCAGACCATCGCCTTCGAGGGCCCCGAGACCATCGCGGCGATCATCCTCGAGTCGATCCCCGGCACCGCCGGCATCATGGTCCCGCCGCCGGGATACCTCGCCGGTGTGCGCGAACTGTGCGATCGCCACGGGATCGTCTACATCGCCGACGAGGTGATGGCGGGATTCGGCCGTTCCGGAAAGTGGTTCTCTGTGGACCATTTCGACGTGACGCCCGATCTGATGACCTTCGCCAAGGGCGTCAACTCCGGCTACGTCCCGCTCGGTGGCGTCGCGATCAGTCAGCCCATCTACGACACCTTCGCCCAGCGTGCCTACCCCGGCGGCCTCACCTATTCGGGCCACCCGCTCGCGACCGCGGCAGCTGTGGCCACCATCACGGCGATGGAAGACGAAGGCGTGGTGGAGAACGCGGCTCGCATCGGCGAGGACGTCCTCGGGCCCGGTCTGCGTGAGCTCGCTGCCAAACATCCCAGTGTGGGGGAGGTTCGCGGCCTCGGCGTGTTCTGGGCGGTGGAGATGGTGAGCAACCCGCAGACACGGGAACCGTTGGCGCCCTACGGTGGAGGCAGTGAGGGTATGAACGCCTTCGTCGCCGCATCCAAGAGCAATGGACTCCTCTCGGCGGTGAACTACAACCGGCTGCACATGGTGCCGCCGTGCACCGTCGCCGACGATGAGGTCCGTGAGGCCCTCGGCATGCTCGATTCCGCACTCGATGTCGCCGACGGCTACGTGAGCTGACGCCTGCTCCGGTCGCATTCGCTGCACCATTTCCTATCCGCTACACGGATCCGATCCGCGTACAGGAAATGGTGCAGCGTGGCCTTCGGCGCATGCGCTGCGAAGCATTCCTGGTCGACTTACGATCAGAGAATGCTTGATTCACCCGGCGTTTTCGGTCCCAACGACATCGCGGGGCTGGTGTGGTTCTACGACATGCACGGCTATGCGATCGTGCGTGGTCTGCTCGGCCCCGGTGACGTCGACACGATGGAAGCCGAATGTGTGGCCGCCCAGAATGCCGTCATCGCAGGGGAACTCGAAGCCCGACACGGGTCGACGGTATTCCTCGACGAGGAGGCCAAGGCGGAGAAATTCGCCAATTACGTCGAGTTCATCAACGAGCTCTCGCCGGCGGTGACCGCGGCGATCGAACATCCGGTGCTCGTCGAGATCATGCGCACGCTCGTCGGTCCGGACTGCTGGGTCCGCGCCCACGAACAGTTCGGCGTGGTGTACCAGGATGCGCGGCCGGGTAAGGAATCCGGATACACCCGGATCGGTTGGCACTCGGATTGGCAGGCAAGTCCGAGCCTGGACGTGTGGCCGTCGACGGCGTTCACCATCCACATCGACGGCACGTCACCGGCCAACGGATTCCTGCGGGTGGTGCCCGGTAGTCACCTGTGGGCCACCCCGGCGCCCTACCGGAACATCAACGGGGTGCAGGTTCCCGACACCGCGCGCCCGACCGGGGGTCGCACCGACCGCACGCCGCCGTTCGAGATGCCGCTGGGATTCGAGAAGATTCGCGGCGAGGTGGGTGTGTATGCCGAGCGCGGGGACATCATCCTGCACGACGCCTACCTCTGGCATTCGGCGGCTCGTGCCACCGACGACCACGCCCTGCGACGCCACGTACGCGGCGGCTACTTCGGCGGTACCAAGCCGGACGACAACGTCTTCGAATTCATCAAGAACGCCGCGAGGTAGCCTGCTGATCGCTGTCGGAGTGTCTGCATCGGCAGTTCAATCCCCGTGACGGACCAGCCAGTCGAGCAGTGGCGTGGTCTGGCGCCAGTCGGCACGGATCCGATCGACCAGAGCGCGACTGTGGATCACCTCGTCGAAGCCGAGGTGATGAGAGACGGTCAGCGTCTTGTGCCGGAGCAGCTCGATCCGGGGGTGGTCCGCAGGAAATCCGCGCGGGCTCGTTTTCAGTGTGCTGCCGCCGATCTCCCAGTCGGCAGCCATGAGTGAGCCGATGATCCGCTCGAGTTCTGGGCCGTGGCGGTCATGGTCGATCGCGGCACGGATCGACGCAAGTCGATCGGGGCTCGCATCGTAGAACCCAGCTCCGATGAGCACACCCGGTGCACCGATCTGCACGTAATACCCCGTGGCCGGCGCCACCGGCACGTAGGCGCCCTGATGGGTCTTGTACGGGGTCTTGTCCTTGGCGAACCGCACGTCGCGATACGGGCGAAAGATCTTCGCCGGGCCGAATTCGTCGGCCAGTTCGTCGGTGAGTTCTCTCATCGGAGTGGCAATTTCGGTGCGGTACACCTCGGAATGGGCTTCCCAGAACGACTTCGAGTTGTCGAGTTCGAGATCGTCGTAGAAGTCCAGCGCAGCCTCGCTGAAGCCGTCGAAGGTCATGGCGCCGAGCCTAGTTGCGCCGGGGTTGTTCGCGGCGGTTCGATTGCCGGTGGCGCTCGGCGGTTGTTCACTGGATGACATGAGCGATGACGTTTCCGCTGATGAGTCTGCGGCTGAGGCGGCGGTCCGTGCCTACTACGCCGCTTACAACGGCCGCCCGGAGTTGTTCGACACTGCCGTTGCGGCCGACTACGTGGACTACGGACACAACCCGCCGGGCCACGGGCCACAGGGTGCCCGTGATGACTACGAGCACGCGGTCGCTGCGGTGGGTGGGGTGAGCACCTACGACATCGACGCACTGGTGGCCGGCGGTGACACCGTGGCCGTTGTGTGGACCGGACATCTGCCGGACGGGCGGACCGCACGCGGGCTGAGTCTGCATGGTGTGCGCGGGGGCAAAGTCTCCTGGACCCGGCATACCGCGATCGGCGCGCCACCTTCCTGAGACGGCAGAGCCGGCCATCTGCTATTTGTCATCACGACAATATTTGTCACCACGAATTTGTCACCACGAAAAAGCCTGGCGCCGAACCTCCGTCGATCATCGGTTATGGCAGGTCGTTGTGCCATAACGACTTCCGTGCCGATTTGTGGCGTTTGGGGCAATTGTGGCCCGTGGTGTCACAGACATATCGGTCATCAGTGCGTGTCGTTCACCTGGGTCTGGTAGTCCGTTGTGGTATGGGCATTCGCTTGGCGTTCTCGGTCGTCGTCGCCGTCACGGCGATCGGTGCGTCCTCATGTGCCTCGCATTCGTCGCCCTCCGCCTCCGATGTCACCGGATCGACTGCCGCGCGGCAACCCACTGCGGCCGTCGCAGCACCGCTCATCGACGACGCGGCCGATGCGCCCGGCGTCGTCGTCCCGGCCCTCGCTGTCACGCCGGTGGCGGTCGGTGATGCCTTCACCGTGTGGAGTGCCGGCGAGGTGCGCCGCCCCGAGTCCCGGGTGACGGTGCTCGAATTCGACGTGGATCCCAAGCTCGGGTCCATCGTGGCGAAGGCTCCCGACGGTGATGAGTCGGATATCGGCCGGATACCGCTCGGTGTTCGCGTGCGCGTCGACAACGTCGACCCCGCCGGTGTGGCGATGCCGGCCTCGGGTTTCGGCATCCGCGAGCGCATTCCCGACGGCACCCCCGCCGGCGGCTGGTCGGTCGAACCCGTTGACGACAGGTTGGCCGACACGGCGTTCGCCGATGGCAGACGTAAGCTCACCACGGTCGACGCGGGCACCTCGCAAGAGGGGTGGTTGCTGCTCGACGTCTCCGCGCCGGTCGGCTCACTCGTCTGGCCGACGAACCCGGGCGCGGCGGTCGTCGAGTACTGAACCAGATAGACGCGCCCGTCGACCGTTCGGCCGACTTCATCGGAAACCTGTCCGAGAACGGCTCATCCGGCGTAGCGTCACCGCGAGCCCGGGGCAGCGTGGCACCGGGGAGGTCGAGGGGTGATCGGTGTGTGGACAGGTCGTGTCGGCAGGGCATGCGGCAGACGTCGTGCAGGACTGGTTGCCGCAGCCGTTGTTGCGTTGGGGCCGTTGTGTATTCCTGCTCAGGCTGCCGCGGCACCCCGGACACCGCCGTCCACCTTGGCGGGTTCAACGGTCCAGGTGAGCAAGTCGACCCTGCACTTCGCGGTACCCGGCGGATGCGACATCGTCGGTGATCTCTACGTTCCCTCCACCGCGACGGCATCCACACCGGCACCGGCGATCCTGGCGACCAACGGCTTCTCCGGCTCCAAAGACGATCTCGCCGACGACGCGAACACCTATGCCCGCCACGGCTATGTGTTCCTGGCCTATTCCGGACTCGGCTTCGGCGGGTCCGGCTGTCGGATCACCTTCGATGATCCGACGATCGATGGCAAGGCAGCACGATCTCTGGTGAGCTACCTCGGCGGTGCGCCGGGAATCGCGTTCACCGACAGCGCTCATCGCACCGCCGCGCCGACCCTGACGTCAGTGCGTCACGACCGCACCGATCACACCGGGAAGCCGTCGCAGTTCGATCCCCGTGTGGGCATGCTCGGCGGCTCTTACGGCGGCCAGATTCAATTCGCCGCAGCAGCAGTCGATCCGCGCATCGATGCGATCACCCCGATGATCACCTGGAACGATTTGTCCTATTCACTGGCACCGAACGACACCGGGACCCGCATCGGGGTCACCCCTGCGGTCACCGGTGCGGTGAAGCTCAACTGGGCCACCACCTTCGCAATCGGGGGTGTGGTGGCCGGACTGACCCATGCCGAGGTCGATCCGGCGCGACTTCTGGGCTGCCCCAACTTCTCCTCGACTGCATGCAGCGCACTCGTGTCGGCGCTCGGACGCGGCGCGATGACCTCGGATCAGGTCGCGACCCTGCACAATGCCTCGGCGGCAGCACATCTCGACCAGATCCGGATCCCGACACTCATCGTCCAGGGGGAGCGCGACACCCTGTTCAACCTCAACGAGGGGATCGCCAACTACCAGGGCCTGCGGGCGCGAGGCGTGCCCACGTCGATGATCTGGTACAGCGGAGGACATTCGGGTGACCCCGCTGCCGGTGATGTGGATTCCACCGACCCGGCCAAGGGATATGTCACCGGGCGGGTGATGAATTGGCTCGATCACTACGTTCGCGGTGACGCCGTGTCCACCGGTCCCGGCTTCGCCTACTTCCGCGACTGGGTGGCGTATGACGGAAATGCGGCACCCGCCTATGCCACATCGAGCGCATATGAGCCCAGTGGTTCTGTGACATACCGGCTTTCGGGTTCAGCCGGTCTGACCACAGGTGCACCGGCGCCCGGTTCGCAACGGCTGCGTACCGCACCACTGGGGCTGCCGACCAGCACCGACAAGCCCGACGGACTGGGTCTGGTGAACGTGCCCGAGGCCGATGTGGCCGGCACCGTCACCACGTGGACCGGTACACCGCTGTCGGCCCCGCTCGACGTGGTCGGCTCGCCGACTCTGACACTGCGCATCTCGACCACCGCGCCCCGCACAGCAGATGCTGCGGCGATGACCGTGCTGTTCGCCCGCGTGGTCGACGTGGATCCCTCCGGTGTCGCCACCACGGTGGAGGACCTGGTCGCACCCGCGCGCATCGCCGATCCGTCGAAACCGTTCACCGTGACGATGCCCGCGTTCGCACATCGGTTCGCGCCCGGACACCGAGTGCGACTGGTGATCTCGGGTGGCTCGACGAACTATCGTGGCGCCATGTCGTCGGTGCCGGTCACGATTGCCGCCGGCGGCGGGCAGACGCTGACTCTGCCCACCGCGTGAGCCGCAGCCGATGTGCGGACCCGGAGTTCACAGGGGCCAAACGTGAACCGGTTCACCCTCGTGCATCAGCTCGATGTAGTCGCGCAACATTCCCGAGAGTGCGGCCTCGCGGCTGGCACCGGCGTCCTCACGCGCGGCGACACTGCGTCGTTGCCACACGGCGCCGGTCTGGCGGGTGAGGCTTCGTCCCTCGATCACCGACAGGTAGCGCGAGATGACCTTGTCGGCGACACCGAACGACCGTAAGCCCTTCTCCGCCACCGGCAGAAGCTTGCGCAGAACCAGTTCGTCGGGCCGCACCCAACCGGTGTCAGGCCAATAGAGCCGTCCGTCGAGTCCTGACCGGGCGCCGAGCTGAAGGTTCTCGGCCGCGGCGTCGAAGGACATACGTGACCAGAGCGGACGATCGTCCTCGACCAGTCCGCGCACCAGACCGTAGTAGAACGCCGCATTGGCCATCACGTCGATCACGGTCGGACCGGCGGGCAGCACGCGGTTCTCCACACGAAGATGTGCCTGACCGTCGACCACTTCGTAGATCGGGCGATTCCAGCGGTAGATGGTCCCGTTGTGCAGGCGTAGCTCCTCCAGTTCGGGGATCTCGCCCCGGTCGAGCTCGTCCAGCGGGTCGACGTCGGTGGTGACCGGCAACAGTGCGGGGAAGTACCGGGTGTTCTCCTCGAAGAGATCGAAGATCGTCGTGATCCAGCGTTCGCCGAACCATACCCGCGGCCGCACTCCCTGATTCTTCAGTTCCACCGGACGGGTGTCGGTGGCCTGCTCGAACACCGGAATCCGACTCTCATGCCACAGTGCCTTGCCGTCGAGGAACGGTGAATTGGCGGCCAGTGCCGCCTGCACACCCGCGATGGACTGTGCGGCATTCCAATAGTCGGCGAAATCCTCCGGCGCGACGCGCAGATGCAGCTGTAGGGACGTGCACGCGGCCTCCGGGAGTATCGAGTCGGTGGTCACATGCAGCCGGTCGGCGACCAGGTGGTCCTCGAGTGCCACCCCGTCGATATCGAGTTCGATGTCCTCACCGCGCTGGGCGAAGATCTGCCGGTTCAACAGATCATATCGATCGTTCGACGAGATCCATTGGTGCCGAAGATGTTCCATTCGCAGTGTGGGTAGCATGCCCACCATCACCAGATGATTGTCGGTCGCCGCGGCACGCTTCTCGGCACGGTTGAGCGAGGCGCGTAACCCTTGTTCGAGCGACATGGTGCCCTCGCGGACGAACGGTCGGGGCGAGACATTGATCTCGACGTTGAACTGACCCAACTCGGTCTGGTAGTCGGGATCGGCGATGGCGTCGAGGACCGAGGCGTTGGTCATCGCCGGATTCGCGGCGCGATCGACGAGGTTGAGTTCGACCTCCATGCCGAGCAGGGGTTCGGGGGGAGCCCCGTGATCGGTGAACAGTTCGCGGTTGAGCATCCGGGCGATCGCCTCGGTGCCCTTGCCCACCTGTTCGCGGAACCGGCGTCGGTCCTCTCGGGTGAACTCACGGCTGCTCACGTCGGTACCCATCGCCTCATGCTAGAGACGCCAGGCGCTTGTCGCGGCCGAAACCCGGCCCCGACGACCTCCACTGCGACCTCCACTGCGACCCTGGCGCCAGCGTGTGCCATTGTTTACTATCTGCGTATGAATGCAGGTAATGAGACCGGGGGCGACCGTCCTCGCGAGCTCGACGCCGACGAACTGAGTCTGGTGGTCGAGGCATTCCGCATGCTGTCCGATGCCACCCGCGTGCAGATCCTGTGGCGGCTGATCGATCGCGAACTGTCCGTCGGCGAGCTCACCGCGGAACTGGCCAAGCCGGGACCCGCGGTGAGTCAGCATCTGGCGAAACTGCGTATGGCGCGACTCGTGGCGACCAGACGCGTTGGCACGCAGGTCTTCTACCGACTCGAAAACGACCATGTGCGCGCGCTGATCGCTGACGCCGTCTACAACGCCGAACACATCGGTTTCGGTGTGCCCCCGCATCACCGCGGCACCCGGTCCGTGCCGGAAGTCCCTGATCTGCAACGGCATCGAGGTGACCGACGTGACCGATCGCAGTGACATGACCGAGGGGGACTCGACCGGCGATCGCGTGCACTCGCACCATGACCATGACCATGACCATGCTCACCACGAGCACGGTCACACGTGTGACGACCACTCTCACGGCCATCACTCGCATGAGCACCATGTTCACGAGCACAGTGGTCGCCGGAGAGGATTCGCCCACGCCATCAGCCACGCGCTGACACCGCACAGCCACGATGCAGCCGACAGTGTCGATGACGAACTCGCCACGAGCGCGGAGGGGATCCGTGCGGTCGCGATCTCGCTGGTGATCCTCGGTGTCACCGCGGCGATCCAGCTCGCCATCGCACTGGGATCGAGTTCTGTTGCACTGTTTGCCGATACGATTCACAACTTCTCTGATGCATTGACCGCGGTGCCACTGTGGGCGGCATTCGCACTCGGCCGCCGGGGGGCTACCTCGCGGTTCACCTACGGGCTCGGGCGCACCGAAGATCTCGCCGGTCTGATGGTCCTCGCTGCGATCGCCGCGTCGGCGGTGTTCGCGGGCATCGAGGCGGTGCACCGCCTCGTCGAGCCGCGGGAGGTGACGCATCTGGGCTGGGTCGCCGCGGCGGGTGTGATCGGATTCATGGGCAACGAGGTGGTCGCCGGCTATCGGATCCGGGTCGGCAGGCGCATCGGGTCGGCGGCACTCGTCGCCGACGGACTGCACGCCCGCACCGACGGGATGACGTCGCTGGCCGTGGTCGCCGGTGCGGTGCTCGTCGCCGTAGGCCTACCGCTGGCCGATCCGATCATCGGTCTGCTGATCGCGATCACGATCCTGGTGGTCCTGGTGTCTGCCGCCCGTGACGTTCTCACCAGGTTGCTCGACGGCGTCGACCCGGCCGTGGTCGACCGAGCGCGTGAAGTCCTGGATCTCGACGCCGACGTCCGCGGCGTGCGGTCGCTGCGGATGCGCTGGATCGGTCATCGCCTGCACGCCGAGGCCGACCTCGACGTGGAACCGACGCTGTCGCTGCAGCGCGCCCATGCGGTCGCGCACCGCGCCGAACGACGCCTGCGTGAGGTCACCCCGAGACTCGCCGAGGCGACCGTGCACGCCTATCCCGCACATACGCCCGCTTCCGCGCACGACCATCCCCAGGTCGGAGCGGGCGGCGTGGATGTTTGAATCGGGTCGTGCCGTCCCGTAAACCCGTCGATCCCGCCCAGATGCGCGCTGCCGTGGTCGGCGCTGCCGAGTGGTTGCGCGCCGCCGATGACGAGGACGTGAGCGCGCCGGGACGAACCGAACTCGCCTCGGCGGTACGGGGGAGCGCCAGGACGCTCGCGGAGGTGGCGCCGGGATCGTCGGTGGAGGTGCGGGTGCCGCCATATGTGGCGGTGCAGTGCATCGAGGGACCCCGCCACACCCGTGGCACGCCGCCCAACGTGGTCGAGACCGATCCGCGAACGTGGTTGCGGCTGGTCACCGGGCTGATCGACCTCGACACCGCCATTACCGAGGGCCTGGTGAGCGCGTCGGGGAGTAGGGCACGCGACATCGCGGGCTGGCTGCCGCTCATCCGGCTGCCCAGAACGTGATCTATCTAACAATCGGCCGCGGCCAGGCCAAGCGGAATTTCCTCCGCCACACCGACTGTTGAGATCTGGTGTGCCGTGGCAGGTGAACACGCCCGTGTTCGTAGATTGGCCTACAGCACGTCCGCAACCGTAAAGTCGGGGGTAACTCCATGCCCGGCCCACCCAGGGAGCCTCACGTGACCGAGCTGTCCATCCACAGCAAGAATCTGCTCACAGGTGCTCCTTCTGCACCCTCATGTGGATCGGGGGCCTGCTCGTCCGGCTCCATGTCCTCGAGTTTCGGGGCCGACGAGATCCCCGCCGAGAACGAGCCGCGTGAGGAATGCGGCGTCTTCGGCGTGTGGGCGCCCGGCGAAGAGGTCGCCAAGCTCAGCTACTACGGGCTCTACGCACTGCAGCATCGCGGCCAGGAAGCCGCTGGCATCGCCGTCGGCGACGGCAGTCAGGTGCTGGTGTTCAAGGACCTCGGTCTGGTGAGCCAGGTGTTCGACGAGCAGACCCTCGGTGCGATGCAGGGGCACGTCGCGATCGGCCACTGCCGCTACTCGACCACCGGCTCGACCACCTGGGAGAACTCGCAGCCGATCTTCCGCACCACCTCGGCGGGGACCGGTGTCGCACTCGGCCACAACGGCAATCTCGTGAACACCGCCGACCTCGCCTCCGAGGCGCGTCAGCTCGGCCTGATGGCAGGCTCGGCGACGTCGGATTCGGATGTGGTGGGAGCGCTGCTGGCGCATCGCGCCGCCGACACCACACTCGAGCAGGCGGCGATGGAGTTGCTCCCCACGTTGCGTGGCGCCTTCTGTCTGACCTTCATGGACGAGCACACCCTCTACGCCGCGCGTGACCCGCACGGCGTACGACCGCTGTCGCTGGGCCGCCTCGACCGCGGCTGGGTGGTCGCCTCGGAGACTGCGGCATTCGACATCGTCGGCGCCTCCTTCGTCCGCGACATCGAACCCGGCGAACTGCTGGCGATCGACGCCGACGGCGTGCGAAGCAGCCGTTTCGCCCCGGCCACGCCCAAGGGCTGTGTGTTCGAATACGTCTACCTCGCCCGCCCCGACAGCGTCATCAACGGCCGTTCGGTGCACTCGGCGCGAGTCGACATCGGACGCCGCCTCGCCCGCGAGTACCCCGCCGACGGCGACCTGGTGATCCCGGTGCCCGAGTCGGGCACTCCCGCCGCGATCGGGTACGCGCAGGAATCGGGAATCCCCTACGGCCAGGGCCTGATGAAGAACGCCTATGTGGGCCGCACGTTCATCGAACCGTCGCAGACCATCCGCCAGTTGGGCATCCGACTCAAGCTCAACCCGCTGCGAGAGGTCATTCGCGGCAAACGCCTTGTGGTGGTGGACGATTCGATCGTCCGCGGCAACACTCAGCGTGCGCTGATCCGCATGCTGCGTGAAGCCGGCGCCGCCGAGGTGCATGTGCGTATCGCATCGTCGCCGGTGCGCTGGCCATGTTTCTACGGCATCGATTTCGCCTCGCCCGCCGAACTGATCGCCAACGGCATGGAGTCCGAGGAGCACATGGTTGACGGTGTTCGGCAGGCCATCGGCGCGGACTCCCTCGGGTACATCAGCATCGACGAGATGATCGCGGCCACCGAGCAGCCGGCCGAATCGCTGTGTGCGGCATGCTTCAACGGCGAGTACCCCATCGAGCTCCCGCAGGAGACCTCGATGGGCAAGGCGGTACTCGAGACCATGCTGAAGAACGCCGCGGGGTCGGAGTCGGTGCTGGTGGAGACCCTCGCCGAGGCCGACGACAACGTGAGTGCCCTGCGCCGCCCCTGAATCCGATTTCTCGCGCTGCACCCCCTCACCAGCTTCTGTGGTGCGGGGGTGCAGGCGTCTTCGCTGGTCGCACAATCTGATCCGGCTGATCTGCCAGGCGCTTTCGAATCGTCGCGTCCGTGGTTTGTGAAACAGAATTTCGCGACTGTAATGCGCGTGAAACAGTTGTTCGGTAGCGTCGCTCCCCGTGCCGATCGCCGCGGTCCGTGTGCTCACGTGTCGCGGGATCCTCGAGGCAATGGACTGTCATTGACAGGTAGGGGGAGAGGAACCTGTGAACCACAAGATCACGCGCGTGGCGCGTGCCGCGACATTCACCGCGGCCGCTGCAACGGCGGCCACCCTGGTACTGGCCGGCTGTGGGTCGGGGCGCACCGACAGCAGTTCCGGTGGATCGTCGACCGTGACGATCGGCACCACCGACCAGATTTACGCGCTCGATCCCGCCGGCTCCTACGACAACGGCTCGCTGGCCGTGATGAAGAACGTCTACCCGTTCCTCATGGATTTCGAAACCGGCAGTGGTGAGCTGAAACCGTCTGCGGCACAGAAGTGTTCCTACACCTCGGAGATGGTCTACTCGTGCACTCTCAAGTCGGGTCTGACCTTTGCCAACGGTGATCCGCTCACCGCGCAGAGCGTCAAGTTCAGCTTCGATCGGATGCTCAAGATCAACGATCCCAACGGCCCGGCGTCGCTGCTGACGAATCTCGACCACACCGACGCGCCCGACGCCACCACGGTGAATTTCACGCTCAAGGCGCCGCACGACCAGACCTTCCCGCAATTGCTCGCCACCAACGTCGGTCCGATCGTCGACGAGAAGGTGTTCCCGGCCGACAAGGTCCTCGACGACAACACGATCGTGTCGAAGAAGCCGTTCGCCGGGCAGTACGAGATCACCAGCTACCAGAAGAATCAGTTGGTGGAGTACAAGGCATTCGACAAATACGACGGTCTGCTCGGCAAGCCCAAGACCGACACGATCCGGATGAAGTACTACGCGCAGCCCACCAACCTCAAGCTCGACATCCAACAGAAGCAGATCGATCTCGCCTGGCGATCGTTGACGCCCACCGATGTCGATGCGCTGCGTAAGGATTCGGGACTGACGGTGCATGACGGACCCGGTGGTGAACTGCGCTACCTGGTGTTCAACCTGAACTCGATGCCCGGCAACTCACCTGAACAGAAGCTCGCTGTGCGCAAGGCGATCGCCTCGTCGATCGACCGCCAGGCGATCGCCGAGCAGGTGTACCAGAACACCTACACCCCGGCCTACTCGATGGTCGCCGGTGGACTCCCCGGCACCGACGACTCGTACAAGATGTATCCGCTCGACAAGTCGGCCGCGGCAAGATTCCTCTCCGATGCCGGTGTGAAAGCCCCTGTGGCGCTGAATATCTGGTACAACCCGGATCACTACGGGTCGAGCTCTGCTGATGAGTACGCGAAAATCAAGTCGCAGCTGGAGTCGACGGGCCTGTTCACCGTCACCCTCAACTCGGCGAACTGGGAGACCTACAACAAGGAGCGGGTCAAGGACACCTACCCGATCTATCAGCTCGGCTGGTTCCCTGATTTCCCTGATGCCGACAACTATCTGACGCCGATGCTCGACGAGGGTAACTTCCTGCAGTCGCACTTCTCCGACCCGGGCATCACCCGCCTGCTCGAAGCCGAACGCGGCGAACAGGATCCCGCCAAGCGTCAGCAGATCGAGGTGCAGATCCAGCAGGATGTCGCGCAGAACTTCATTCCGACCCTGCCGCTGCTCGAGGGCAAGCAGATCGCGGTGGGTGTGAAGAACCTCGACGGCGTCACGCTCGACAAGTCCTTCATGATGCGGTTCGGCACGCTCTCCAAGAGCTGAAGCACGCATCAGTGAAGGCCGGAAAGTATGAGCCAGTGAGGAACTCGGTTCGGCAATGACACAGTCACTCGCAGAGCAGGAGACGCCGGTCGCGTCGGCGACCGCCCCGGGATCCCCGGGGCGGTTCGCCTCGCGGCGAGCGGCACTGGCGCGGTATCTGGCGATCCGGCTGGTACTGATCATCCCCACCATCTGGATCCTGGTGACGGTGGTGTTCTTCGTGATGCGCATTGCCGGCGACCCGATCTCGGCGAAGCTCGGCGGTATCCTGCCGCCCGCCGAGATCGCGGCCCGGCGGCATGCCGCGGGACTCGACAAGCCGATTCTCGTGCAGTACTGGAATTACCTCTCGGGGCTGGTGACCGGCGATCTCGGTCGGGCCAGCGCCGACGGCGAACAGATCAGCCATGTGATCCTCACCTACGGGGCCGCCACCCTCGAGTTGGTGTTCTGGTCGTTGATCGTGGCCTTCGCGGTGGGAATACCGTTGGGGCGCTTCGCGGCCACCCATCGCGATCACCTCTCCGATGTCACCCTGCGCGTTGCGGCGATCCTGTTCTACGCCGCGCCCGTGTTCTTCGTCGGCATCATCTTCAAGCTGGTCTTCGGCGCGAAACTGGGCTGGCTGCCCGCGAGTGGACGTGCGAATGTGTCGACGGAACTCGATCTGCAGAACGTGTCGCCGAAGACCAACATCTATCTGATCGACGCGATCCTCTACGGCGATCCGCACGACATCCTCGACGTGCTGTCGCATGCGGTGCTGCCCGCGCTGGCGCTGGGCTTGATGACCGCGGGTGTGTTCCTGCGACTCGTGCGGGTGAACCTGTCGCAGTCGATGCAGTCGGGGTATGTGGAAGCCGCACGTGCGCGAGGCCTCACCGAGCGACAGGTGGTGGGGCGCCACGCATTCCGCAATTCGATGGTTCCGGTGGTCACCGTCATCGGCATGCAGATCGCGATGATGCTGGGCGGCGCTGTGCTCACCGAGACGACCTTCGAGTGGAAGGGGCTCGGCTATCAGCTCGCCAGATACCTCCAGGACAGCGACTACATCGCGGTGCAGGGCATCGTCGCGTTCATCGCCGTGGTGATCGCCGTCATCAGCTTCATCATCGACGCCGTGGTTGCACTGATCGACCCGCGAATCCGCTTCTAGGAGAAGCCCTGTGATGCCACCGAACGCACAGCACACGGAGCCCGAAGCCGACCCCGAACTCGCCGCCGCAGATCAGGCCGCCGCAGATCAGGCCGCCGCAGATCAGGCCGCCGCAGATCAGGCCGCCGTAGATCAGGCCGGGGTCGATGAGGGCACTGATATATGGGCGGGCCCGCGCACTCCGCTGCTCTCGCGGATCCCCGGTCGCGATCTGCTCACCGCCACGGCTGGTCTACAGCGAGGAACGTTGATCGCCGGGCTGGTGCTGGTGGCGGTCTTTTTGCTCGTCGCGATCTTCGCGCCGCTGATCGCGCCCTTCGGGTTCAGTCAGCAGGCCGATGCACAGGGTGCATTCCCCGCACTGGCTGCCCCGGACGCCACCCACTGGTTCGGCACCACCGTCGGTCAGCTCGACGTGTTCTCGCGGGTGGTCTTCGGAGCCCGTACCGCGCTCTATGTGATCGTGCTGTCGGTGTTGTTCTCGATCGTGATCGGTGTCGTACTCGGTCTCGTGTCGGGCTACCTCGGCGGCTGGATCGACCGGCTGCTGGTGCTGTTCATGGATGCGATGTACGGCTTCCCCTCGCTGCTGCTCGCGATCGTGGTGAAGGCCTCCCTCGGAGCGCATCTCAAGGGAGGATTCGGCGGCATCCTTGCCGCGGCCATCTCCATCACGGTGGTGTTCGTCCCGCAGTACTTCCGGCTCATCCGTAACGCCACCGTGGCGGCGAAGGCGGACCCGTTCGTCGACGCCGCACGCGTCACGGGCGCCTCGAGTGCGCGGATCATGTTCCGTCACCTGTTTCCCAATGTGACCTCGACGCTGCCGGTCATCATCACCCTCAACTGCTCCGAGGCCATCCTCACCCTCGCCGGGCTGGGTTTCCTGGGCCTGGGCATCGAGCCCACCGCAGCCTCGGAATGGGGATACGACCTCAACCGTGCCCTGCCCGATGTCACGAACGGGATCTGGTGGACCGCGGTGTTCCCGGGTATGGCGATCGTGGCGGTGGTGCTCGGTCTGACGATGGTGGGCGAGTCGATCAACGAGGCGGCCAACCCGCTGTTGCGCACCCGTCGCCCGGGAAAGGTCAAGTCGAACAACCCCAGTTCGGACAATCCCAAGTCGGACAAACCCAAGTCGGACAACGCCAGTCCCGTCGATGCAGATGCCGACGCGCAATCGCGTGCCGCGTATGAGCAGAACGGTCGCGAGTCCGGCGAGCAGAAGGACGGCATTCAATGACGGTGGAGAACGCTTCGGTGAACACGCCGTCGACGGCGACCGAGGCTGCGCCCGCACTGCGGATCGAGGATCTGTCGGTCACTTTCCTCACCGATGCCGGTGTGGTCGACGCGGTTCGGGACGTGAGCTATCGCGTCCGGCGTGGGGAGATCCTCGCCGTGGTCGGAGAATCCGGTTCAGGCAAGTCGGTGAGTTCCCGCACCGCCATCGGTCTGCTCCCGGACACCGCGACGGTGACCGGACATGTCTACCTCGGCGACCACGAGGTCACCGCGATGTCCAACAAGCAGATGCACAGGCTACGGGGCAAAGACGTCGCGATGGTGTTCCAGGAGCCCGGTGCAGCGCTCGATCCGCTGTTCACCGTCGGATATCAGATCGCCGAAGCTGTTCGCGCACATCCGATGCCGGGCCACAAGATCGGCCGTAAGCAAGCCCGTGACCGTGCCGTGGAGCTGCTGACGATGGTCGGACTACCCGACCCGCAACGCCGCGTGGACTATTACCCGCACGAGTTGTCGGGTGGGCAGAAGCAGCGTGTGGTGATCGCCATCGCGATCGCCTGTGATCCGGCGGTGATCATCGCCGACGAACCGACCACCGCGCTCGATGTGACCGTGCAAGCCGAGATCCTCGCGCTGCTGCGCGACCTGCGTGATCGTCTCGACAGCGCGATCGTGCTCATCACCCACAACATGGGTGTGGTCGCCGAGATGGCCGACCGGGTGGTGGTGATGAACCGGGGACGCGTGGTCGAGGAGGCCGGCGTCACGGATCTGTTCGCCCACCCTCGCGCGGCCTACACCCGCCAGCTGCTCGACGCCGTCCCGCATCTGGGGGCACAGGATTCACCGGCGCCGGTCGCCGAAGACGCCGAGACGGTGCTGGCGGTGCGAGATCTGAGTGTGGTGTTCCCCGGTGGGGTGGGATCCGGGTCCTTCACCGCGGTCGAGGAGGTCTCCTTCACCATCGCCCGTGGCGAGACCTTCGGTCTGGTCGGCGAGTCGGGGTCGGGTAAGACCACGATCGGGCGGTGTGTGGCCGGATTGCAGTCACCGTCGTCGGGGTCGATCACCGTGCTCGGGACCGACATCGCCGGGTTGTCGCCGCGCCGACTCAAACCGCTCCGCAAGCGCTTCGGTTTCGTCTTCCAGGACCCGGCGACATCGCTGAACCCGCGGATGACGGTCGGGGAGTGCATCGCCGAGCCGCTGATCGTCCACGACCGGGTTTCCGGTGCGACTGCCCGTCGGGCCAGGGTGCGCGAACTGCTCGACGCGGTGCGTCTGCCCGCGGGCACCGAGAAGCGCTACCCCCATGAACTGTCCGGCGGTCAGCGGCAACGTGCGAACCTGGCACGCGCATTGATCCTGGAGCCCGATCTGGTGGTGGCCGACGAGCCGACGAGCGCTCTGGACGTGTCGGTGCAGGCGTCGGTGCTCGAGCTGTTCGCCGAACTGCAGCAACGCTGGAATTTCGGCGCGCTGTTCATCAGCCACGACCTCGCCGTCGTCGAGATCCTCGCGCACCGCGTGGGTGTGCTGCAGCACGGACGCCTGGTGGAGTCCGGGCCCACCGAGTCGGTGCTGCGATCGCCTGCTCAGCCCTATACGCAGCGGCTGCTCGCCGCGGTGCCGGTGCCTGACCCGGCACGTGCTCGCACCGAGGGCCGCACGACCTCATCGACAAGCGTTCCCGACGCCGGAGAAGAGCGGCAGGTCGGGTAGCCTAAGCCCGGATCACGCCGTCGCGCGATTTGCCCCCCGACGAATGGAACAGCGCAGCAATCATGACCGACAGGGATGAGTCCTCCACCGGTGACATCGCGGCATCGCAGCCCGATTCAGCTCCAGAAAAGGCCTCCTACGCTGCTGCCGGAGTCGACATCGACGCCGGCGACCGTGCGGTCGCGCTGTTCGCGCCGCATGCCCGTCGCACCACCCGTCCGGAGGTGATGGGCGGTATCGGCGGCTTCGCCGGACTGTTCGCGCTGAAGAACACGTACCGCGAACCGGTGCTGGCTTCCTCGACCGACGGCGTGGGCACCAAGATCGCGATCGCCCAAGCACTCGACAAGCACGACACCGTCGGCCGTGATCTGGTCGCCATGGTCGTCGACGACCTCGTGGTGTGCGGCGCCGAACCCCTGTTCCTGCAGGACTACATCGCCGTCGGCCGGGTGATCCCCGAGACGGTCGCCGAACTCGTCTCCGGCATCGCCGACGGCTGTGTGGAAGCCGGTTGTGCGCTCCTCGGTGGCGAGACCGCCGAACACCCGGGCCTGATGGCCCCGGACGAATACGACCTCTCGGCCACCGGAGTCGGTGTGGTGGAGGCCGATTCGATCCTCTCGCCCGAGCGGGTGCGCCCCGGTGACGTGGTGATCGCGATGGGGTCCTCGGGTCTGCATTCCAACGGATACTCGCTGGCCCGCAAGGTGTTGCTGGATTGGGGCCACATGGATTTGCGCGGGCATGTGGAGGAGTTCGGTCGCACGCTCGGTGAGGAACTCCTCGAGCCGACGCGTATCTACGCCCGCGACTGTCTCGCGTTGATCGCCGAGACCGATGTGCGGACGTTCGCCCACGTGACCGGCGGTGGACTCGCCGAGAATCTCGCCAGGGTGATCCCGGAAGGACTGGTCGCCGAACTCGACCGCAGCACCTGGACGCCGTCGCAGGTATTCGGCCTGATCGCGCAGCGCGGACGCGTGGAGCGCGCCGAGATGGAACGCACCTTCAACATGGGTGTGGGAATGGTCGCGATCGTCGCACCGGAGGACACCGACCGTGCGCTCGCGGTTCTGACCGCACGCCATCTCGACAGCTGGGTGCTGGGATCGATCAAGAAGACCGCGAACTCGGATTCGACCGTGCGTGCGGAACTGGTGGGGGAACACCCCCGGTTCTGAGTCGGGTCTGATCTGCCGACGGCAGTGATCTGCAACAGACAGTGATCTACACATCAGTCACCGCAGAGCGCGCTTAGCGATATATATCGCCAACGGCGCTCTGCGGTGACTGTTATGCGCCTCAGGCGCGGCGCCACTCGTCTTCTTCGGCCCAGCGATCCACCGGGTCGTCGTCAATGCGGTCGTGGGAACCCAGGCCGTCATGCGAGTCGTTGGAGAGCTCACGCTGCAAGCTCTCGAGGTCCATGTGTTGACTGCTGTATTTCAGCTGACGAGCAACCTTCGTCTGCTTTGCTTTTGCCCGGCCGCGGCCCATATGGGACCCCCTCGCACAATGACGGGGCGGCCAAACAGTGTGGCGGCCCCGTTCTGGTTTAGAAATCTGTCGTGCCAGTGAGTCTACCGTGTGCCACCGCGGGATGCGGAATCACTGCACCGCAACGCCGGGCAAAGCGCTGGCGAGCCGGGAGAATTTACATCGACGACTTACGCAGTGCCTTGGTGGCGTCGCGTTCGACCTTGGCGGGAAGTCCGCCTTGTGCGAGCAGGTCGCGAAGTTTGTCCGGGTCGGTTCCCGTCGCCAGATCGCGGACGCGCACTCCGTGTGAGGGACGCGAGATCACCTCGACACGATCACCGGCGGCCACCGATCCGGGTGTGCGCACGAGGAGATAAGTGCCCAGGTCGGCGCGGTCCATGAAGCGTTTGACCCAGTGCGCTTCCCGCGCCCATTCCGCGAAGGTCCGGCAGGGGATGCGGGGGATAGTGGCCTCGAGGATCACCTCGTCGCCGACCCGCCAACGTTCGCCGACGATCGCGTCGGTGGTCTCGATCCCCTCGATCCGCAGGTTCTCGCCGAACCATCCCGGCGGCAGTTCGCGGCCGAGTTCGTCCGCCCACCGGCGGGCCTCGAGTTCGCTGTAGGCGTAGACGGCCTGATCGATACCGCCGTGATGTTTGTGATCGACCACATGATCGTCGACCAGCCCGAGGTCCTCGACGCGGCGGGCACCGTCGAGGGGCCGCTTGTCGATACCGCTGGCGCCCACACCCGCGAGCACGACGTCGGTCGACGCCGCGCAGACCGCCAGCACGCGGCCGGTGGCGATCGGGGCGCGGTCGGTGGTCTCCATGGCGGTGGTCATCCTCAGCGCCCCCGCAACTTGTCGATGGCCGCGCGGCCGGCCTGTTCGTGTTCGGAGTCGGTCAGCGAATCGGGGTCGATGGAGGCGTCGACGCCGCGGATCACCAGGGCGGTGTCCACCGGGATCGTGCGTTTGACGAGGGCCAGTCCGATCGGGCCGAACTCGAAGTGATCGACCACACTTCCCAGCCGGCCGACCGCACGTCCGTCGGCGGTGACCGTCTCGCCGGGCTGCGGACGGTTGTCCGCCGATCCGTCGAGGTGCACCAGTGCGAGCCGACGCGGCGGCTTTCCGAGATTGTGAACACGCGCCACCGTCTCCTGACCGCGGTAACACCCCTTGTCCAGGTGTACCGCGCCTTGCTCTGCCACCCCACCGATCCATCCGAGTTCGTGAGGAATGGCGCGGTCGTCGGTGTCCAGACCCAGACGCGGTCGGACGGCGGCGACGCGCATCGCCTCATAAGCCCAGGTCCCGGCCGGGCGTGCACCGGCGGACACGAGTTCATCCCACCAGGTCTCGACCAGATATTCCGGGATCACCAGGTCGATGGTCGGGGTGCGGCGACCCTCACCGGTGGGCGGCATGATGCGCCAGAACCCCAGCGGCTCCTCGTCGTGATGGATCTCGGGCAGGTCGCCGGCCTGGTAGACCTGCGGATTCGCGCCGAGGTCGAGGAGTTCGGCGATGGGGCCGGTCATGATGTCGGGGCCGACCAGCGACAGGACCGCCATGTCGGGACGCGGCGCCACCTCGACCTTGGCCCAGAAGATCATCTTCGACAGGAAATCAGCGAGTGCGTCGGCACGCGTCCCCTCGGTGTCGACCCAGGCGATCTGGTCGACGTCGGTGACCACGAAGTGATCCTCGACCCGCCCGTTGAGGTCGAGGTTGAGGTCTTCGGCCGACCAGCGATCGGCGAGATCGAGAAGATGCTGACTGGAGATGGTGTGCAGCCAGCTCAGGCGCTCTTCGCCGTCGATCTCGATGACACCGCGATGGGATCGGTCGACCACCACGGCCGCACGGGCGGCAGCCCGCTGCTCGCCGAACGGATCGCCGAAATGCCATGCGACGCCCTCGTCGGGGGAGCCCTCCGGTGCGCCGACAGCACCGTCGCCGCGCAGTCTGGGCAAAAGGACCGATTGGGGAGAAAACGCCGAAGCCACGGATCCAATCCTACGTTCGACTGCGATGCGGGGAGTGCCGGCTGTTCTACGCTGTTGCGCATGTCGGAAACCTTGCTGCTGACCGTGGATGTCTCCAACCCGCAGGGCGCCGGTGCCCGAGACGGCGCCGGGGTGAGCGTGCACGACACCTCGACCCCGCTGCTCTACGCCGACGACCTCGCCGCGCTGCGCGGCGACGGCATCTTCGAGACGCTTCTGGTGGCCGGTGGTACCGCGCGCAACGTCGAACGCCACCTCGATCGCTTCGAACGCAGCGCCAAAGCACTGGACCTGCCGATACCCGACCGCGCCACCTGGGAGAGCGCGATCGAGCAGGCGCAGACGCTGTGGGCGGCCGAGCACGACGTCGACGCCGACGCCGTGATGCGCCTGGTTTATTCGCGTGGACGTGAGCGTGATCTCGAACATTCCGGCGAGGGTGAGTCCTGCGTCCCGACTGCGTATCTCACCGTCGCGCCGGCGGGGGAGCGTGGACCCCGGTTGCGCGAGCAGGGCGTGTCGGTGATCACGGTCGACCGCGGGTACTCGATCGACCTCGCCGCCAAGGCGCCCTGGCAGCTCCTGGGCGCCAAGACCCTCAGCTATGCGACGAATATGGCGGCCCTGCGCCATGCCGCCGAACGAGGTGTGGACGATGTGCTCTACACCTCGAGTGAAGGGGTGGTTCTCGAGGCGCCGCGTGCGAGTGTCGTTGCGGTGTATGACAAGACGTTGGTCACCACTCCTCCCGACTACGGGGTGTTGGCGGGGACGACGGTCGCGGCGACCTTCGCGCTGGCCCAGGAGGAGGGCTGGCGAACAGAGACCCGGGCGATGCGGACGCCGGATCTGATCAAGGCCGATTCGGTGTGGCTGATGTCGAGCCTGACGCTCGCGGCGCGAGTGACCTCACTCAACGGTTACGACTACGAGAATCCACTGCGGCCCAGGGAGATCCCGGACCTCGTGCGTCGCGCAGTTTTGGGCGAATAGTCCGGTTTATGTCGCCTCGTTGCCCAATTGTGATGCGGCACTCAGGTCTTTAGTCCTGCGTCGGTCCGCAGGTTTGGTGCAGCATTTGGTCGGGAGTAGCGTGACGGCAGAGCTACTACGCTTGGTAGTAGCTAAGGCTCGGCGATTGAGGCTTCATGGATGTTCTCGACGTTTCACGATGGCAATTCGGAATCACCACGGTCTACCACTTCATCCTGGTACCGCTGACCATCGGCCTGGCGCCGATGATCGCCATCATGCAGACCGTCTGGCATGTGACCGGCAATGTGCAGTGGTACCGGGCGACCAAGTTCTTCGGGAAGATCTTCCTGATCAACTTCGCCCTCGGTGTGGCGACGGGCATCGTGCAGGAATTCCAGTTCGGCATGAACTGGAGCGAATACAGTCGGTTCGTCGGCGACGTGTTCGGCGCCCCGCTCGCCTTCGAGGCACTCGTGGCCTTCTTCCTGGAGTCGACGTTCCTGGGGCTGTGGATCTTCGGCTGGCAGCGACTGCCGCGAGCGGTCCACCTCGCCTCGATCTGGCTGGTCGCCATCGGTGTGACCGCCTCGGCTTACTTCATCATCGCCGCGAACTCGTTCATGCAGCATCCGGTGGGCGCTCACTTCGTCAGCCGCGGACGCGCCGAGATGGTGAGCTTCTGGAAGGTCATCACCAACAACACGACGCTGGCCGCCTTCCCGCATGTGGTGGCCGGCTCGTGGCTCACAGCCGCGACATTGGTCGCCGCCGTCTGCATCTGGTGGATGGCGCGGGACATGGCACGTGCCAAGAAGCTGCGTGACGGCGACGAGGTTCCCGCACAGGGCGGTTCGGTCACGCCGACCGACGGGTCCACGGATGCGGAGGCCGATGCGCTCGAGAAGGATGCCGCGACGCTGTTCCGTCCCGTCACCCGGTTCTCGCTGTGGGTGATGATCGTGGCCGCGGTGATCCTGGTGATCACCGGCGACGTCCAGGGCAAGCTCATGTTCGAGCAGCAGCCGATGAAGATGGCCTCGGCAGAATCGCTGTGCCACACCGAGAAGAGCGCGTCGTTCTCCGTACTGACCATCGGCACGCAGAACAACTGCGAACACGTCACCCGCGTGATCGAGATCCCCGGCGTGACCTCGTTCCTGGGCACCAACAACTTCAACTCGACCCTGCGCGGCGTCGAGGAGCTGCAGCAGGAGCAGGAGGCCCGCTTCGGGCCCGGCAACTACAAGCCGAACCTGTTCGTCACGTACTGGGCGTTCCGCGCGATGATCACCTGGGCGCTCGGCTCGGCTGTGGTGGCACTCGGCGCACTGTGGCTGACCCGCAAGAAGCGGGTCGTCACGTCGCACAGGTTCGCGCTGCTGTGCCTGTGGCTGACGCCGACGCCGTTCCTGGCCAACGCATCCGGGTGGATCTTCACCGAGATGGGTCGCCAGCCATGGGTGGTGGCACCGAACCCGACCGGCGACCCGAACATCCACCTCACGGTCCAACAGGGCGTGTCGCATCATTCCGCAGGTATGGTGCTGGCGACCCTGATCATCTTCACGCTGCTCTACGGGTCGCTCGGAGTGATCTGGTTCCTGCTGATTCGCAGATATGTGATCGCCGGGCCGCTCAAGCACGATGCCGACCCGGCCGAGGACCGCAACCCCTATGACACCGACTCCGATCCGCACGAGCCTTCGGAGACCGAACAACTCTCGTTCGCGTACTGACCGAGAACGGCAAGGATTGACGAGATGACTCTTCCCGAGTTCTGGTTCTGCCTGATCGCCTTCATGTTCTTCGCCTACTTCGTGCTCGAGGGCTTCGATTTCGGCGTCGGCATCCTGATGGGCTTCGTCGGACGGGGGCGCACCGGCCTCGACGGCGACACCCGACGGCGTGTGCTGCTCAACACCATCGGCCCGGTCTGGGACGGTAACGAGGTGTGGCTGCTCACCGCGGGCGGTTCGCTGTTCGCGGCCTTCCCGGAGTGGTACGCGACGATGTTCTCCGGGTTCTACATCCCGCTGTTCATCATCTTGGTCGCATTGATCCTGCGCATCTGCGCGATCGAGTGGCGTCCCAAGATCGACGATGCGCGCTGGCGCCTGGCGGCCGACATCGGTATCGGTATCGGCTCGTGGATCCCGCCGATCCTGTGGGGTGTGGCATTCGCAAATGTCGTGCGCGGTGTGCCGATCGACGCGAACAAGCAGTTCACCGGCAGCTTCTGGAGTCTGCTGAACCCGTATGCACTGCTCGGCGGTGTGACGCTGCTGCTGGTCTTCATCACCCACGGCGCGTTGTTCATCGCGATCAAGACCGCAGGCGAGATGCGCAAAGACGCACTGCGCTACGCCAAGGGCATCGGCCTGCCCGCCGGACTGGTCGCCGCGGCGTTCCTGCTGTGGACCCAGATCTCCTACGGCAAGACCTGGACCTGGGTGGTGATCGCGTTGGCCGTGGTCGCGGTGGCGGTGTGCCTGGTGGCGACCTACCTGGAGAAGGAAGGTATCGGTTTCGCCGCGACGACGGCGGCCATCGGTCTGACGGTGATCCTGCTGTTCGGATCGTTGTGGCGCAACGTGATGCCCTCGACCACGAATCCCGCCTACAGCCTGACGATCGACAACGCGTCCTCGTCGCACTACACACTGGTGGTGATGACCTGGGCGGCGGTGATCGTCGCGCCGGTGGTGCTGATCTATCAGGGGTGGACCTACTGGGTGTTCAAACACCGTCTCACCACCCAGTCCATGCCGCCCAACTCGGGGCTGAAACTCCGGCCGGAGACGGCATCGGCGGTGTCGGCGACCGGTGTCAGCGGCGGAGCGGCGACCGGGGGGACGAGCTCCGGAGGACGGCACGAGGGCTGATGGCAGCCAACGTCGCCCAGGGTGATGCCCTCGGCGGGCTCGACACGCCGGCCTCGACACCGGCACGGCAACAGCCCACGCGGCGTCCGCCGCTGGACCCACGACTACTGCGGCATTCGCGTACCTCGCGCGTCTATCTGGTGGTGACCGCGGGATCGGGAGTCCTCGGAGCCATTACGGTGATCGTGATCGCTGCGATGGTGGCCTCGATCCTCTCCGAGCTGATCGTCGACCCGTCGGCGCGATCGCTGTCACAACAGAGTTGGCATATCGGGGTTCTCGCGGTGGCAGTGGCCGTGCGGGTGATCGCCACGGTGATCCACGACCGGTACGCCCACCGGGCCTCGGCGAAGGTCATCGCCGAGCTCCGGTGCGAAGCCGTCGACAAGATCTCCGACCCGAACCGAACAAGCGTCCGCGAGTTGTCTTCGCGCCGTGAGCATCTGGCGACAGTGCTCACCCGAGCCCTCGAAGCGCTGGAACCGTACCTGTCGGAATTCGTTCCGGCGCTGATCCTCACGGCGATCGTCACACCCGCGGTGATCGTGGCCATCGGGATCGCCGACATCGACTCCGCGGTGATCGTGATCATCACGCTCCCGCTCATCCCGATCTTCATGATCCTCATCGGCAAGATGACCCAGGACAGTACGCGGTTGCGGCTGGATGCGATGAGCCGACTCAGTGCGCAGCTCCTGGACCTGGTGTCGGGGATCCCCACGCTGCGTGCCCTCGGGCGTGCGCGGCGTCCGGCGGCGAAAGTCGCCGAACTCGGTCAGGCGCACCGCAAGACGACCATGCGCACCCTGCGCGTGGCGTTCCTGTCGGGAACGGTGCTCGAACTCCTGGCGACGCTGTCGGTCGCGCTGGTGGCCGTGACCATCGGATTGCGTCTGGTGAAGGGCGAGATGAGTTTGTACGCCGGGGTGTTCGCGCTGATCCTGGCGCCGGAGGCCTACCTGCCGCTGCGTGCGGTGGGCACCCAGTTCCACAATTCGGAGAACGGGCTCACTGCCGCCGACGATGTGTTCGAGATCATCGAGGCACCTGAGGATCACACCACGCGTACGAGGTCGGCCGCGATTGCCGGAACGGCGGTGACGCTGCTCAACGTCGGTGTGCACGGTCGTGACCGGTGGGCGCCGCATCGGCTCAACGGAGTGGCCGCACCCGGGCGGCTGACCGTGATCACCGGCCGCAACGGCTGTGGTAAATCGACCACCCTGCAGGCGATCCTGGGTCTGATCCCGCTCGACGAGGGCACGATCCTGCTCGGCGACATCCCGGTGGCGCAGTTCGATGCCAACAGCCTGTGGGAGCAGGTCGCCTGGCTGCCGCAGGATCCGGTACTCGTGCCGGGAACGGTGGCGCAGAACCTCGAACTACTCGGACCTCTGTCGAGGCCGCTGGCCGAGGTGGCCGCGGCCACCGGGTTCGACGAGGTGCTCGACGAGCTGCCGTCGGGTCTCGACACCGTGCTCGGCACCGGGGGAGTCGGTATGTCGGCGGGCCAGCGTCAACGTCTGGCGCTCACCCGCACACTGGCTTGCGCGGCACCGTTGCTGCTGCTCGACGAGCCGACCGCACACCTCGACGACGCCCACGAGGCACGGGTACTCGCCGCGCTGCGGGCACGTGCGCTCGCCGGCGACACGGTCGTGGTGGTCAGCCATCGCCCGGCACTTCTCACCGGTGCCGACGAGATCATCGACGCCGGAGGCGCTCATGTCGGTTGAGACCGCGGTCGAGAGGCCGGCAGCCGTCGGGGCGAGTGGGGATCCACTACGGCGTGCGCTGCAACTCCTGGGTATCCGACGTCGGGCGCTGCTGAAATCCATGGCACTGGGTGCCGGGGGCGCGTTGTCGGCGCTCGGGCTGGCAACGCTGTCGGCCTGGCTGATCACCCGCGCCTGGATGATGCCGCCGGTGCTCTCGTTGATGATGGCCGTGACAACTGTTCGCGCACTGGGCATCTCGCGCGGACTGTTGCGCTACCTCGAGCGACTGGCCACCCACGACATGGCATTGGATGCGATGTCGCGGGCACGGGCACGGATGTACACCGCGCTCGCCTCGGGTGCGCCCGGCTACTCGGTAACCCTGCGCAGATCAGATCTGTTGGCGCGCACCGGAGACGACGTCGACGAGATCGGCGAGTCGTTGATCCGCGCACTCATCCCGATCGGGGTCGCGGCGGTGACGTCGGTGGCCGCGGTGATCGTGGTCGCGATCGTCTCGCCGTGGGCTGCAGTCGTGACGGCACTGGCGCTGCTCGCCTCCGGTGTGGCGGCACCGATGCTCGCCGCGCGCGGTGCCCGCCGCAGCGAGATCGACAGCGACGCCGCCCGTGACCGCTCGACCGAGGCCACCACCACGCTGCTGTGGCACGGTGCCGAGCTCGCAGTCGCCCGCCGGCGTCGCGAGCTGGTCGAGGAGGTGGCGTCGGCGGAGAAGGACGTGGTCACCTCCCGTGACCGCGGTGTGCGGGTGTCGGCGATCGCCGCGGGCACCACACCCGCGGCGATCGGGGTCTCGGTGCTGGCCGCTGCCCTCATCGGGATCGGATTGTCGGGGTCGGTGTCGCCGATGGTGCTCGGCGTGCTGCTGCTGGTCCCGCTGAGTTCCTTCGAGACCACCGGACCGCTGGTGGCGGCCGGTACCCAGCTGCAGCGCAGCCGTAATGCGGCGCGGCGGGTCATGGCGCTCGTCGACGGTGCTGACGAATCGGAGACGACCGCACAGGGTGGTGACGACCGTGTGCCGGACGTGGTCGAAGGTGACCTCCCCGCGCCGATCGCCGAGCCGGTGACTCTGCGGATCGAAGGTTTGCGGTGGGGATTCCCCGGCGCGCGTGTACTCGGTCCGCGCGCCGGACTGAACCTGGTCTGTGAGCCGGGGGCGCGGGTCGCCGTCGTCGGACCGTCGGGCGCAGGAAAGACCACGCTGCTTCTCACACTGGCCGGACTTCTCGCGCCGCAGTCGGGTTCGGTGTCGGTGTGTGCCGACCACGTAGACCAGCCGCGTGAGTGTGCCCGGTTCTTCGCCGAAGACGCCCACGTGTTCTCCACGAGCATCCGCGAGAACCTGCTCGTATCGCGCGGAGATGCGACGACCGACGAGTTGCGGTCGGCATGTGAGCGAGTGGGGTTGTGGGAGTGGATCTCGGGCCTACCCGACGGCCTGGACACCGTGCTCACCGGCGGCGCGGATGCGCTCTCCGGCGGCCAGCGGCGCCGGCTACTGCTCGCGCGGGCGCTGATCAACACCGCGCCGGTCGTGCTCCTCGACGAACCCGCCGAACATCTCGACCGCGCCGATTCTGAGCGCGTGCAGCGAGAGTTGTTGTCGCGCAACGGCTTGTTCGGACCGGACCGCACGGTGGTGATGGTGACACACCGACTGCCACGCACCGCTGATCCCGATCACATCATCGTCGTCGACTGAGTGGTCTCGACTCAGCGGTCTCAATGGCCCACATCTCGCTCAGGGCGAACGCCCACCCGCCGAAAATCTGTTGCCGCGTGCTCTGGTCGCGCGTAACTTGGCGGTACACGAGGAAGGAGGTGGTCTGAAGTTGTATGACAAACGGACACGTGAGGTGACCATCCGCTGACGGCGGATCGCCGCAAGATTCGGCCTCGTTCGCCAGTCGGCGAATACCAGATGGCCACCCGACCCCCGCATCCGACCAGTCCGGTCGACAGTGCCCGCCTCACGCGGGTGGTGCGGGGGTCGTCCCGTATCCGCGGGCGTTCTGGTCGCGTTTCAGCCGATGTAGCGGGTGAGCTTGGCGCTGAGGCGAGGGAAGAACTCGCCGTCGGAATCGGCGCGCTCCTCGACGTACGCGAGGTCGCCGTCCTCCACGAGTCCGTAGAGTCGTTTGGCGGCGCCGGCTTTGGTGCCGGTCGCCGAGGTGATCACCACGTCGGTGCCCATCTCCCAGGACATCTGGTTGAGAGGTTTGCCGTAGAAGAGTTCGATCCAGCCCTCGGCGTGGGCGAGGAGAACCTCGATCGTGTCGTCCTCGCCGATGCGCCAGAAACCCGACTCACGGAGATCGGGTGCCAGGAATTTCGCGTCGTCGTCGATGCGCCACGAACGCGACTCCCAGTTCAGGTAGTTGCCGCCGTCGTGGCTGACGATGATCTGCTGGGCGAAGTGGTAGTCCTCGCCCGCCACGGGATCGCGACCTTCGCCGTCGCCGCGCCACACGCCGACCAGCGGCAGCAGCCCGAGCAAGCCGGGATGGAGGTCGGGACCCTCGCGAAGGTTGGCCGTGTCGTCGGGGAGAGGTAGATCGGGCAGAACAGGGATGTTCTTGCCACGCGTGTGCTCGGCGCGGGCCGCAGCCCGGTCGATGGCCTCATCTCCCGAACGGGTCACGATTCGTCAGTGACCAGTCGGTAGAGCACGTACAGGCCGAACCACACGATCGCCACAGTGGCGATTCCCAGGAGAACTTCGAAGAAAGTGACCACGAGGAGAGTCTAGCGCGCTCGTTTCGGTGATTGGATGGACCCCATGACCGGACCCGACCCGACCCCCGAGACGACCAGCACCGACGCAACTCCCACGAGCAAGGTGGTGTCGGCCTCGCGGGAGATCGCCGCACCCGCCGACGTGATCTTCGAGTTGATCGCCAACCCGGTAGCCCAGGTGCGCTGGGACGGCAATGACAACCTCGCCGCCGCACCGGTCGACGAGCGCATTCACAACCGCGGGGACATGTTCGCGATGATCCTCACCACCGAGGGGCAGGTGCGGGAGAACCACGTGGTGGAGTTCGAGGAGGGGCGGCGTATCGCCTGGATGCCCGCAGAGCCGGGTCGGCCGCCGTTCGGTCAGCTGTGGCGCTGGGAACTCGAGCCGATCGACCCGCAGCACACCCTAGTCACGCATACCTACGACTGGACCCGTCTGGAGACCCATGTCCCGATGCGCGTGGCCCGGGCCGAGGCGACCGGCGTGGCCAACCTCGCCGCCTCCCTCGATCGGCTAGCCGAGCTTGCCGAGGCGGTTGAATCGGGCTAGCCGAGCTTGCCGAGGCGGTTGAATCGGGCTAGCCGAGCTTGCCGAGGGTTCACTCGGCTGACCCCGCCATCACCCCGACGGGGCGGATGGCAAAAAACGTCCCCGTGAGGGCGGCGGAGGGCAATATGCCCTCGGCGGCCGTCACGGGGACGGTGTTTGCCACGCGACCGGTCAGCACCGGCCGGCGAGGCCCTACTTGACCGTGATCTCGTAGGTGTGGATGCCGGGACCGGTCGGCTCGACGGTGGTCTCACCGTTGCCGCTGCGCGACAGCGCGCGCAGGGTCCAGGTGCCGGGGGCGGCGAAGAAACGGAAGTCGCCAGAACCCGAGGCCACCACCTCGGCGGTGAACTCGCCGGTCGAGTCGAGCAGACGCACGAATGCGCCTGGTACCGCGGTACCTTCGGCATCGACGACCTGCCCGGTCAGCACGGTTTCCTTCTCGGCGTCGATGTTCGACGGCAGGGTCTGGCCCTGCTTGGGTGCTCCACACATGGTTACTTGCCCTCTCCCAGCTCGATCGGTGCGCCGACGAGCGAACCGTATTCGGTCCAGCTGCCGTCGTAGTTCTTCACGTCGGACTCGCCGAGCAGCTCGTGCAGTACGAACCAGGTGTGGCTCGAACGCTCGCCGATGCGGCAGTAGGCGATGGTCGACTTGGACTTGTCGAGGCCGGCCTCACCGTAGATCTTGTCGAGTTCCTCGTCGGACTTGAAGGTGCCGTCTTCGTTGGCCGCCTTGCTCCACGGCACGTTGATGGCGCTGGGGATGTGACCGGGACGCTGGCTCTGCTCCTGGGGGAGGTGAGCAGGTGCGAGGATCTTGCCGGAGAACTCGTCGAGGCTGCGCACGTCGACGAGGTTCTTGGTGCCGATGGCGTCGATGACCTCGTCACGGAAGGCGCGGATCGAGTTGTCGGGCTCCGACGCCTTGTAGGTGGTGGCGGTGCGGGTCACGGCGTCCGACGAGAGCGGGCGTCCGTCGAGTTCCCACTTCTTACGGCCGCCGTCGAGGAGCTTGACATCGTTATGGCCGTAGAGCTTGAAGTACCAGTAGGCGTAGGCGGCGAACCAGTTGTTGTTGCCTCCGTAGAGGATCACCGTGTCGTCGTTGCCGATACCGCGCTGCGAGAGCAGCTCGGAGAACTGTTCGGCGTTGACGAAATCGCGGCGGACCTGATCCTGCAGGTCGGTCTTCCAGTCGAGCTTGACCGCGCCCGGGATGTGACCGGTGTCGTAGGCGCTGGTGTCCTCGTCGACCTCGACGAACACGACGTTGTCGGTGTCGAGGTTCTGCTCAGCCCAATCAGCGCTGACCAGGACGTCATTACGTGCCATGGTATTTCCCTTTCGGATGGAGATCTCGTGATGCAGTTGTGTCGAGAGTGGGTTCGGTGAGCGTTGCCACCGCAGTACCGGCGGCGCTCACGCAGGAAGGCGCGCACCGAACGGCATGGAGAAGCCGGACTACCTCACACGCTGAGGTGATCGCGCGCAGGGATGCGATCGCCGACTAGAGACAGCAACAGGTGACGAGACGACAGAAGTCGATCGCCAGTCGGCGGGTGAGCATCAACTCACGACGCGGTTGCATACCGGCGAGGATACCGCAGAGCCCGCGGACCTCATAAGGGGTCCGCTGCTGATGGGGGACACATCGTCGGGTCGCACGACCCGATCCGAACCGGTCGAACGTCCGACTCGCCGACGCGATCGGCCGAGCGCACCTCAGAGATCCGATGTCGTCGGGCGCGCGGAGCGCGGGAAGAACTCGACCGCTCTGAGCCGTCGCGGCGTCTGCTCGCGCGCGGAGCCGTCAGCCGACCCGGCGTCGGCGAACTCGCCGCCGAGGATCACGTCGGACCCCTCGGTGTGTGCCTTCACCGCGACCATTCCCCACGGCAGGGGTAGCACCGGGAGGGTCCGCGTGAATGCGGCGAGGGCCGCCTGCCGCTGTGCGGCGTCGAGGTCGGGGGACGCGTGTTCGGCGGGCCCGCTGTAGAAGCCGGTGGCCACCACGCGCAGCGCACCGTCGACCACGTGCAGGTCGACGGTCACCGAGACCGTGCGCCGCAGCCCCGGCGCGACGGTGACGGTCCCCGTCGTCAGGATGCCGGTGGAGGCCGACAACAGGCCGTCGCCGGGGCCGCCACCGCCGGCCTTGTCGCGGGGTGCCGGCGTGGTCACCGTGAGGTCGGTGATGCCCAGGAAGCGCCCGAAGTTCACCGAGTCCAGCCGCAGCGAACCGTTCGCGTCGGACACCGTCAGCACATCGTGCGGGCCCACCGACCAGCGGTTGCCGGGCAGGGAGACCTCGTGCAGGGTGGATCGCAGGTCGCCGTGGCGTCCGTCGCCGAGGTCGACGCCGCGCGCGGTGATCCCGACCCGCGGATACTCGTGATGGCGCATCGACGAAGCGAAGGGGAACCCGCCGATCGTCACCTCCGGGTCGTAGTCGAGGCCGGATCCGCTCCTCAACGAGGTGGAGAGCCGATTCTCGGCGCTGATGGCCAGGCCGGTATCAACGGCGAACAGTGCGGCGATCACCACCACAGCCACGACGACCACACCGATGATCGTCTTGCGCACCGCACTGCTCATTCCTGGTGTTCGTTCCTGTCGGGTCGTTCCGGGCGTGGCCCTGATCGGCTGAGGATCTGCCGTCGAATGACCTGATCGGGGCCGGTCAGATGCGGCCCGAACCGAGCCAGATCGGCTCCGGCGACATACTCTGTTAACAGCGGAATGCCGGTTTGCGGTTATTCTGTCACCTGTCTCGTACTAGTTGGTAAGGCAACGTACACATAAGTTCATTCGAGATCGGAGTGGTTTGTGGATCTCTTGCTGTTGACAACCGATCCCACCCCGGAGTCCGTTCTGCCGTCGTTGTCATTGCTGGCTCATACCGTTCGTGTCGTCCCGACCGAGGTGTCTTCGCTGATGGAGGCGGGTAACGCCGACGTCGCGATCGTCGATGCGCGTAACGACCTGGCCGCCGCGCGAGGTCTGTGTCGACTGCTCGGCAGTACCGGTTCGCCGACCCCGGTGGTGGCTGTGCTCACCGAGGGCGGACTGGTGGCGATCAACGCTGAATGGGGTGTCGACGAGTTCCTGCTGCCGGCCACCGGCCCGGCCGAGCTCGACGCCCGGTTGCGACTTCTGGTCGTGCGCACCCGCGGTGTCACGACCGAGGAGTCCACCGGCAAGGTGGCGCTCGGCGAACTCGTGATCGACGAAGGTACCTACACAGCTCGTCTGCGCGGTCGTCCGCTCGACCTCACCTACAAGGAGTTCGAGCTGTTGAAATATCTCGCACAGAACGCCGGACGGGTGTTCACGCGTGCGCAGCTGCTGCAGGAGGTGTGGGGCTATGACTTCTTCGGCGGCACCCGCACCGTCGACGTCCACGTGCGACGCCTGCGCGCCAAACTCGGCAGCGAGCACGAGGCGCTGATCGGGACGGTGCGCAACGTCGGCTACAAGGCGGTTCGACCCACCCGTGGGCGCGGCGACACCGAGGACAGCGGTGATGTCGGCGACGACGTGAGCGGCATGGACATCGACGACATGCCCGACCCCGGTTTCGGTGACGGACTCGACGACATCGATGGACTCGACGGTCCTGACATGCCGGAAGGATCGCTGTCTGGCGACCAGGGTCAACCCAACCGGCCCGGCGGCCTGAGCCAACCCAACCGGCCCGGCGGCCTGAGCCACACCACCAGGCGGGGATGATCCGGTGACTGCCACCACCGTCGACACCGTCGTCGACGAGCTGGATCCGACTGTGATCGCCACAGTCGAACGGATGCTGGCCGAGGCAACCGCGGCCGACGGTGTGGCGCCGCTCTCCGAGCAGGCCGCGATGGCCGTCTCCCGACCAGTTGCCGGTGACGGAGTCACCCATCTGCTCGCCCGTGATGCGAACGACGACGCGGTGGTGGGCTATGCCAACCGGATCGCCGGACGCGACGGCGAACCGTCGATGGTCGAAGCCGTGGTCGAGGTGGGCGCACGGCGCCGGGGCCACGGTCGAGCGTTGGTGTCGGCGGCGCTGGAGCGCGGTGACAACGTGGGCAGTCCCGACATGAGCGGCGACGAGCAGGTCCGCGCCTGGGCGCATGGAGACCTTCCCGCGGCGCGAGCGCTGGCTGCCAGTCTCGGGCTGACGCCGCTGCGTGAGCTGCTGGTGCTGCGTCGGCCGCTAGGGCGTGACGCCCCGGAACTTCCGGAACTGACTGTGCCAGAAGGGATTCGGCTCGTCACCTACGCCGATGTCGCTGATCCCGATGCCGCCGAGGCCGAGATCTTGCGGGTCAACAACGCGGCCTTCGACTGGCATCCCGAACAGGGCGGCTGGACCAGTGACGAGATCACCGAACGGATTCAGTCGGAATGGTTCGATCCGGCCGGTTTGTTCCTGGCCTACGACGAACCCGAGTCGGGCCGAGAACCCACCCGGCTGCTCGGGTTCCACTGGACCAAGGTGCACGCCGACGAGAACCCACCCATCGGTGAGGTCTACATCGTGGGCGTGGACCCCGCCGCGCAGGGCCGAGGACTCGGACGTCTGCTGACGCTGGCCGGCCTGCATCATCTGCGTGACGGCGACCTCGGCGAGGTGGAACTGTATGTGGAGGGTGACAACACCGCCGCACTGCACACCTACGAACGGCTCGGTTTTACGCGGTTCTCTGCCGACGTCGCCTACGGCTGATACCGACGCTTTCTACGGGTGGAGCCGATCCGGGGCGCTGACCTGTACAGATCCGGGACCGCGAGCGACCCGGGGGTGATGCACACGTGCCGGGCAGACGTACGAAGGGCGAATTTCGTCCAATTCACCTTCCGTTTACCTTTCATGCCCGAGGTGTCCACCGTCGGTCCCTAGGGTCAGTGCGACCCAGGTAGGGGCCGACAGCGTCCTTACCACGCTTTCACCTGGAGGGACCGTTCGTGAAAATCAATCGTGTCGGCGCTGCGGCAGCATCGGTGGCCGTCGTTTCCACACTCGCCTTGGGCGCGTGCAGTAGCAACTCTGACAAGAACAGCGCCGACAGCAGCGTGGCTCCCGCTTCCAAGGTGGCCGACATCAAGTGCGACGGTAAGCAGTCACTCAAGTCGAGCGGTTCGACGGCCCAGGCCAACGCCATGAAGGTGTTCTCGACCTCCTTCGCCAAGACCTGTCCCGGTTTCGAGCTGAGCTACGGTGGCGGTGGCTCGGGCCAGGGCGTCTCGGACTTCACCCAGAACCTCACCGACTTCGGCGGCAGTGACTCGCCGATCAGCGGTGCCGACGCACAGGCCGCCGAGAAGCGCTGCGGTGCCGAGGCCTGGAACCTCCCGCTGGTGTTCGGGCCGATCGCGGTGGCCTACAACATCGACGGTGTGTCCGACCTCGCACTCTCGGGCCCCACGCTGGCCAAGATCTTCTCCGGTGAGATCAAGAACTGGAACGATCCGGCCATCGCCGCCGAGAACCCGGGCGTCTCGCTGCCCAACCTGGCCATCTCGGTGATCTACCGCGCCGACCAGTCGGGCACCACCGACAACTTCCAGAAGTACCTGACGGCAGCGGGTGGCTGGACCAAGGGCACCGGCAAGACCTTCAACGGCGGTGTCGGAGAAGGTAAGCAGGGCAACCCGGGTGTCGGTTCGGCTGTGAAGCCGACCAAGGGGTCGATCGCCTACGTCGAGTGGGCGTTCGCCAAGTCGAACGGTCTGTCGATGGCCAAGATCATCACCGACCAGGACAAGACCGGCGTCGAGCTCAACGCCGAGTCCGGTGGCAAGACCATCGAATCGGCCACTCTGAAGAACGGCGCCGACGATCACAACATGGTCATCGACACCGCGTCGTTCTACAAGCCGACGACCGCTGGCGCCTACCCGATCATGCTGGCAACCTATTCCATCGTGTGCTCCAAGTACTCTGACAGCTCGACGGCTGCCGGGGTGAAGACCTTCCTCTCGGTTGCCTCGGCGCCGCAGAACCAGGGCACCGATCTGGAGAACGCGGGGTACATCCCGCTGCCTTCGGAGTTCCAGACCAAGCTGCAGTCGGCAATCGACGCGATCCAGTAGCAACTCACTGCAGCCTGACAGGGCGATGAAAGACATGTCTGTGGATGACACAACCGGGATGGGCCCGGGCTCGACGGAAACCTCGTCGAGCCCGGGCGCCATGCCCCCCGACCGATCCGATCGCCGGCTGACCCCGGAGGCCGACCAGGCCGAGCAGGAACTCCACCGGGGACTGCACGATCACCGCGGCGCCTTCGCCGACCGGATGTTCGCCGGTCTGGCCAGCTGGACCGGCGTCTTCGTGATCGTGGTGATCGCCGGTATCGGCATCGCCCTGCTCGTCGACGCGATCCCGGCGTTGACGCGCAACAACGTCAACTTCCTGTTCTCCTCCGACTGGAAGGTCGGAGCGCAGGACTTCGCCGACGGCCAGGCCCGCTTCGGCATCTGGGAACTCTTCCGCGCGACCGCGCTGTCGTCGCTGTTCGCGCTGGTCCTGGCCACGCCGATCGCGATCGGGATTGCGGTGTTCCTCGTCGAATACGTCCCGAAGAGGATTTCTCGGCCGCTCAGCGCCGCCATCGATCTACTCGCGGCGGTGCCGTCGATCATCTACGGCCTGTGGGGTATCTACATCCTCGCGCCGTTCATCGCGCCGTTCGCGCAGTGGCTCAACGACAATCTCGGCTGGTTCTTCCTGTTCTCCACGGGGAAGACCTCGATCTCCGGCGGCGGCACGATCTTCACCGCAGGCATCGTCCTGGCGATCATGATGCTGCCGATCATCACCTCGATCACCCGCGAGGTGCTGCGCCAGACGCCGGCCGGCCAGAAGGAGGCCGCCCAGGCGCTCGGCGCCACCAAATGGGAGGTCATCCGTATGACGTCCTTCCCGTATGCCCGTTCGGGCATGATCTCGGCGGCGATGCTCGCACTCGGCCGTGCGCTCGGCGAGACGATCGCGGTGATGATCATCCTGAGCGCGGCAGTCGGCCGGCTCAAGTGGTCGCTGTTCGAGGGCGGTGACACCTTCGCCTCGAAGATCGCCCGCGACGTGGGCGAGTTCATCGGTAGCAAGGACGCGCAGGGCGCCTACATCGCGGCCGGTCTGGTGCTGTTCGTCCTGACCTTCGTGGTCAACGCGATCGCCCGTGCGGTCGCCGGCGGAAAGGTCAACGGATGAGCGTGCAGACGGACACCGCCTCGGGCGGACCGGTCAAGGCCTCCGGAAGCGCCTTCCGCGACATCTCGTTGCGGCGGAAGCTGTCCAACAACCTCGCATGGGTGATCTTCGGCGTGTGCTTCGTCGTGGCACTCATCCCGCTGGTGTGGCTGCTGGAGACGGTGATCTCCAAGGGTGTCGGTGCGATCACCGACCCGCACTGGTGGTTCGGCGACGCCTACGCGATCGACACCACCAGCGATTACTCGGCCGGTGTCGCCCACGCCATCGTCGGTTCGGTGATCCAGGCCGGTATCGCGACGATCATCTCGGTCCCCATCGCGGTGATCACCGCCGTGCTGTTGGTGGAATACCCGACCAATCGTCTGGTCAAGCCCGTCTCGTTCATGATCGACATCCTCGCCGGAGTGCCGTCGATCGTGGCCACCCTGTTCATCTTCACCGTCTTCGTGATCGGTCTGGGCCTGGGGCAGAGCGCATTCATGGTCAGCCTCGCGTTGATCCTGATGATGGTGCCGATCGTGACGCGGTCCAGCGAGGAGATGCTCAAGCTGGTTCCCGACGAGCTGCGTGAGGCGTCGTACGCACTGGGGATCCCGAAGTGGAAGACCGTGCTGCGCATCGTGATCCCGACGGCACTGTCGGGCATGCTGTCGGGCATCTTCTTGGCAATCGCTCGCGTGATGGGCGAGACCGCTCCGGTGCTGATCCTCGCCGGGCCGGCGAGTTCACGGGTCCAGACGAATCCGTTCAGCGGGGGTATGGAATCGCTGCCGCTGTTCATCAAGGACATGTGGGCATCGGCCCAGGGCGCCTCGTCGTTCTACTACTGGGGTGCGGCGTTGACGCTGATCATCATCATCGCGGTACTGAATCTGATCGCGGCGTTGCTGGCGAGATACCTCGCACCCAAGACGAAGTGACGTCGCGCGGCATCCCGCAGATCACGCAATCGAGCAGACCCGGCAATCGAGAAGTACCCAGCAAGTAGGGAATTGCAATGGCCAAGCGCCTGGACATCAAAGATCTCAACATCTATTACGGCAAGTTCCACGCCGTGAAGGATGTGTCGCTGTCGGTCCCGCCGCACAGCATCACCGCCTTCATCGGACCGTCGGGCTGCGGCAAGTCGACTGTGCTGCGCACGCTCAACCGGATGCACGAAGAGGTACCCGGTGCATACGCGGAGGGCAAGGTCCTCCTCGACGGTGAGGACATCTACGGCAAGGGCATCAGCCCGACCGCGGTGCGGACCACCATCGGCATGGTCTTCCAGCGCCCGAATCCGTTCCCCACCATGTCGATTCGCGACAACGTGGTGGCGGGCCTGCGATTGCAGGGCGTACGTAACAAGGCCGCGCTCGACGAGGTGTGCGAACGCAGCCTGCGTGGCGCGAACCTGTGGGACGAGGTGAAGGACCGTCTCAAGAAGCCCGGCGGCGGGCTCTCGGGCGGTCAGCAGCAGCGTCTGTGCATCGCGCGCGCGATCGCCGTGTCGCCCGACGTCCTGCTCATGGACGAGCCGTGTTCGGCACTCGACCCGATCTCGACCCTGGCGATCGAGGACTTGATGGGTGAACTCAAGAAGGACTACACGATCGTCATCGTCACCCACAACATGCAGCAGGCCGCACGCGTGAGCGATCAGACCGCGTTCTTCAACCTCAAGGGGCAGGGACAACCCGGGCGGCTCGTGGAGATCAACGACACCGAGACGATGTTCTCCAACCCGACGGAGAAGGCGACCGAGGATTACATCTCAGGTCGGTTCGGCTGACCCACCGCGGCCACCACGACAGAGTGGCGAGACAGAGAAACGGCCCGGAAGTGTTCCGGGCCGTTTCTCTGTGGGGTGAATCCATTATGCGCTCTCGCAGGTGCTGCGCAGGTGAACCACAGAAAAAGACCGTGGGAATGATCTGCCGGTCGGCGATCGCTCCCACGGTCCGTTCACACCCGGTGATCGACATCGATCCCGTCGACTGCGATGCACACCGAACAGTGAACTGGCGCAACCGAACTCAGATGTAGTCGTCCTCGAGGCGTTCCTCGGCCTCTTGGAACTGTTCGGGTGTCTTGCCGGTGGCCTGGAAGACCACGCGGCGACCGATGAGCACCGCGTGGTCGGCGAAACGCTCGTAATAGCGTCCCAGCAATGTCACGTCGACGGCGGCGGCGACCCCGTGTCGCCACTCGCGGTCCATCAGCACGGTGAACAGGTGACGATGCAGGTCGTCCATTGCGTCGTCGTCCTCACGAAGCTGGATCGCATCCGTGGGATCCTGGCTGTTGAGCACCTCCCGCGCGGCTCGTGCCATCTTGACCGCGAGCCGGCCCATCTCCGCAAAGTAGCCGTTGACCTCTTCTGGCAGCGCATGTGCGGGGTGGCGACGACGCGCGACCTTCGCCACGTGCAGGGCCAGGGCACCCATCCGGTCGACGTCGGCGACGATCTGGAAACCGCTGACGATCGCGCGCAGATCGCCCGCGACGGGGGCCTGCAGTGCGAGCAGAGCGAATGCCTGCTCCTCGGCGTCGGCCGAGAGCACCGTGATCTTCTCGTGGTCGGTGATGACCTGTTCGGCGATGGCCAGATCTGCCTGCAGGAGGGCCTGTGTTGCACGCTCCATGGCGATCCCCGCCAGTTCGCATTCTTCTCCGAGCGTGGCGTTCAATCCTGCCATCTGCTCGTGGTACGCAGTTCTCACACGCCAAGCCTACGGCGTATCGAACAGCCTGTGGTGCTGCCAGGGTGAACTGCGAATGAACGTGTCCACCTCGTGCGGTTCGTCTTGTTCGGGCCGTCGGGACGTGGTCGCGGCGGGCTCGAAAGTGTTACCGCCGGCCGGCTGCTGTCTGGTCACGAGTGGGGGCCGGGGAGTGGCCGGCGGCGACTACTGGCAGGTGGTGTCTGCGGCGTTGGTGACCGACAGGTCGTCGGGCAGCGCGCTGTGTTCGTTCGACTGCGGCAGTTTGGCGGCGGTCAGCGAGCCACCCGGGGTCGGTGCCGAGCGTAGATCGTCTTTGTAGTCCTTGCCGACGATCACCTCTACCCCTGACTTCACGTTGTCGTCGGGCTGGATGGTCGCATCGGCGAACATCGCCGCCACGGTCGCCGCGGCGTCTTCCTGGCCGGGGCCGTACCGCACCACGGTCGACGGATAGAGCTCGGAGGCATCGGCGACCCCGCGAACGTCGAAACCGTCGTTGCTCATGACGTTGGAGACCCCCGTCGCGACTCCGACCCCGCCCGTGCCGTTGAGCACTCGCACGCCGACGTCGCCGGAGGACTGCGCGGTTGCGGTCACCTCGACCGGCGTCTGGTCGGTGGAGGCGGTGTCGGTGGATTTGGGGGCCGAACTCGGTGCGGGTGTGGGCCGCTTCTTCTTCGTGGAGTCGTCGGTCTTCTTCAGCTCGGCCTCACCGGGCAGCGGCTGGTCGTCGATGATCGCGTTGAAGATGGCGTTGATGTCGTCGGTGCGCGGGATCTCGTTGTTGGCACCGTCAGTGGTGGTGCCGGCGGTGGGGATCGTCAGGAATGTCACGCGTCCGGCCTGCAGCCCCTGCATCGACTGGGCGAGGTCGAGCAGGTTGTCGGTGCTGATGTTGTCGACCTTGCTGTACTTGATGAATGTGGAGATGATCCCGTTGAGCTTCGACGGATTCGACAGCACATTGCCCGACAGCAGCGAGCGCAGCATCGACGAGAGGAACAGCTGCTGACGTTTGATCCGGCCGTAGTCGCCGTTGCCCTCGGTCTCGATGGTGCGGGCGCGCACGTAGTTCAACGCCCGCGGCCCGCGCAGCGTGTAGGAACCCGGGCGCGACAAGATGTTTCCGAGTTCGTAGTCGTAGAGCGGGGTGGTGGAGCACACGCGGACACCGCCGATCTTGTTGACCACCTGCTCGAAACCGTAGAAGTCCATCGCGATGAAGTGGTTGATGTTCAGACCGGTCATCTTGGTCAGCACCTGAACGGCGCATTTGGGTCCGCCGAAACCGTAGGCGGTGTTGAGCTTTGCGCCGGTCTCGGCGGGCACCACGGTGGTGGGGTCATAGGTTCCGGTGTCGTTGTTCCACGACTGACACGACGGGCGGTCGATCTGTAGATCACGCGGAAACGACACGGCGACAACACGACTGCGGCTCGCGGGGATGTTGACGAGGATCACGGTGTCCGACCGCGCCCCACCCGCGTCTGCGGTGGTGCCGGCGCCGACGTCGCCGTTCATACCCGAGCGGGTGTCGGTGCCGACGATCAGGTAGTTCTGGTCGCCCGACTGGGCGCCGATGTTGCGGATGTTGCGGTCGGAGGAATCGACGGCAGTGATGTTGTTCCACTGACCGTTGGTGTGCTTGAGATAGCCCCACACCACACCGGTGCCGACCAGTGACAGCACGCAACCCACGATCATGAGGATGCGTCCAGCCCCGGTGGCCACGGCCAGCGAGCGGCCACGATCGCGGGTGGCCGGCCTTCGTCCGCCTGGGGTGGTCGGCGCGACGATCCGCGAACGCAATGCGGTGCGGTCTCGTTGACCCTCGCGCGGATCCTCGCCAGTGGTGGTCTCGGGGGACGCTGCTGGAGTTGTGACTTCGCCGGCCGCGGATTCGCGAGCTGCGGCAGTGTCGGGTGTGGCCCCGGAGTCTGTGTCCGTGGAGTCTGTGGGTTCAGTGGATGTGGGTTGGGCTTGTGTGTGCTCGGTAGGCGTGGGTTCGGTGGGCGTGGATGGTGAGACCCCGCCGCTCGAGTCGCCGCTGCCCAAGTGCCCACTGTTCGAGTTGCTGCTGTTCGAGTTGCTGTCCGGGATCGGGGTGGCGGATCGGACGAGCGGGAGCTTGCGGGTGGCGTCGGGATCTGCGGCGGGATCGGTGGCGGCCGCACCAGAGGCACCGCTCGGCCGTGAGCCGCCGGTCGAGCCTGATCGAGATGACGGTGTCGAGCGAGATGACGGTGCCGAGGTCGCCTCAGCATCGTCGTCGAGTCGAGCCATCAGCTCGCGGACGGTGAGGCGACGAGTCGAGGCGCTGCGATGATGTCCGCGGGTCCGGGGTTCGCGCAGTACCTCGTCGGTGGGTCGGCTCAGCGACCGGCCGATCTCGTCGGCGCGCCGCTCGGATGAGGGGCGAGTCGTCGGTGCCCCGGCCTGCGAGTCGGCCGCTGCCCCTGATTCCGGTGGCCCGGAGCGCGAGGACCCCGACGGGTCGTGTCCACCGCGGAACTCACGACGCGCGCGAGGGCGATACCGCGGGCCGCGAGAGCCTGCGTCCTCGTCGTCGCTCACTCATGTTCCTTCACTGCTGTGGTCACATCTCGTCACGATTGCGTGACGAGATCGTACCGACGGACCGGGCATCTCACCCGTACACACCGCCGAGCTCCCACAAAGTACCTGTCCCGTGCCCCGCCTGCCCGACGGTGACCTACCTGCCCGGCGCGGCCATCTATCCGCCCGAGTGCATCACCTCGGCGCCGGCGGGGACGGCGTCGTCGTCGGGATCGTCGAGCCACCCGTCGGGCAGTGCGACCTTCGCCGGTGATCCCTGTCGTCCGCGCGGGCCGTGCCCGTCGGAGGGGAAGGGGGCGTCGGCGGGCAGTGTCGACACCAGTTCGGCGAGCTCATCGACGGTGCGGACGAGCGACATCTGCGCACGGATCTGAGAACCGACCGGAAAACCGCGCAGGTACCAGGCGACGTGCTTGCGGATTTCCCGCATGCCCTTGTCCTCGCCGTGGTGATCGGCGAGCAACCGTCCGTGGCGGATGATGATCGCACCCACCTCGCCGAGGTTCGGCGAGGCCGGGGCCGGTGTGCCGTTGAGTTCGGCGCTCAGTTCGGCGAACAGCCACGGCCGTCCCAGACACCCACGGCCGACCACCACGCCGTCGCAACCGGTCTGGCGCATCATCGCCACGGCGTCGGGTGCTTCGAAGATGTCGCCGTTACCGAGCACCGGTACCGACGTCACATGTTCCTTGAGTCGTGCGATCTCATCCCAGTTCGCCTCTCCGGAGTATCGCTGAGAGGCGGTACGAGCGTGTAGCGCAACAGCTTTTGCACCTTCCTCGGCGGCGATGCGGCCGGCGTCGAGATGTGTGTGGTGCTCGTCGTCGATACCCACGCGGAACTTCACGGTCACCGGGATGTCGGTGCCTTCGGTGGCGCGCACGGCTGCAGCGACGATGTTGGCGAACAGACGCCGCTTGTAAGGGATCGCCGAACCGCCGCCCTTGCGGGTGACCTTGGGGACCGGGCAGCCGAAATTCATGTCGATGTGATCGGCGAGGTTCTCGTCGACGATCATCTTCGCTGCGGCATAGGTGTATTCGGGGTCGACAGTGTAGAGCTGCATCGACCTCGGATTCTCATCCGGACCGAAGGTGGTCATGTGCATCGTGGTGGGGTGGCGTTCCACCAACGCGCGTGCCGTCACCATCTCGCAGACATACAGACCTGACACCGTGCCGGTGCGTTCGAGCTCGAGTTCACGGCACAGCGTGCGGAAAGCGACGTTGGTGACCCCGGCCATCGGCGCCAGGACCACCGGGCTCGTCAGGTCGATCGACCCGATCGACAACGCAGGTGTCCGGGCGGGCGTGGTTGGCTGCTCGGATGCAGACGCGGCCCCGGTCTCGGGCAGCCGACCAGGTGCGCTCGGACGCTCGATGATGGTGCTCACCTGATCGAGGGTAGAAGCCCACCGGGGTCAGGTGCCAATCGCCGGTATGACCCGAGCCGCAGCGCCGCCCGTAACGCCGCCGCGCGTGTCGAGGAGGACAGCGAGGGCAGCGGCCGTCTCAGGAGGCCTGGGCCTCGCGCTTCTTGGCCTCACGGGCCAGTGCGCGATCGCGCATCTCCTCGAACCTGAGGGTGTCCTTCTCGAGCTTCTCGAGGAAGTCGGCGAGCTGGTCGCGAGCGGCCTCGCCCTTGGCGGTGAAGTCCTCGCGCTCGAAGACCTTCCATTTGCGCAGTACCGGCTGGACCACCTCTTCGAGGTGCTGTCGCAGGTCGTAGATACCGTGCTTGGCCATCAACACGCCGTGACGGCGGAAGTTGGGCATGCCCGCGCCGGGCATCTGGAAGTTGGTCACGATGTCGGTGACCGCCTCCATGGTCTGGTCGGGCGCCACGTCGAGGGCGCTGCCGCAGATGTTGCGGTAGAAGATCATGTGCAGGTTCTCGTCGGCGGCGATGCGCTGGAGCATGCGGTCGGCGATGGGGTCGTTGCAGGCCTTGCCGGTGTTGCGGTGGCTCACACGTGTGGCGAGCTCCTGGAAGGTCACATAGGCCACCGAGTGCAGCAGACCCATCTGGCCGCCGTTGGCCTGGATCTCGGCCATGTGCTCGCCGGCCTGCGTCTCCGGGTTGAAGCCGTTGGTCATGTGCACCATGCGGTCGGCCTCGAGGGCGGCCGGGTCGACACCGCGGGTGACCACCAGGTAGTCGCGCATCACGATGCCGTGGCGGTTCTCCTCGGCGGTCCACCGACCCACCCAGTGGCCCCAGGCGCTGTCCATCGAGAAGTTCTCGGCGATCACCCGGTGGTAGGAGGGCAGGTTGTCCTCGGTGAGCAGGTTGGTGATCATCGCGGCCTTGGCGACCTCGTCGAGCTGCGACTGCTCGGGGTCGTAGTCGACACCGCCGAGCGCAGCGAAGTTGCGGCCCTCATCCCACGGCACGTAGTCGTGCGGGTTCCAGTTCTTCGCGATCGACAGGTGCCGATTGACGTTCTCTTCGGCCACCGGCGCGAGTTCGCGCAGGAGCTCAAGCTGGCTCAGCTCACGTGTCATGGATCGACCTTTCCTCGGAGCGTGACGGTAACGAGGGTACGTCATGGCGCTGACGGTCCCAAGGGGAAACTTACGGTGCAGTAGCTTTTCACGAAGGGTGGCGGCCTCGTCGGACGCGCGCACGTGTGCGGTGTGTGAAAGGCTCCCCCTCGATCATCGCCGGGGAGGCCGAAATGGCACCATTATCCCCGGTTTTGTGAGCTATATCCCTGTGCTTTACCCCTCGTGAGCGGTGTTCACGCACTACGAGGGGGGTTTCGGCGGGGAGCCGTGGTCGGCACACGACTCGGCTGGGGGCGGTGCGAGGGGGAGGAAGACAGTGTCGTCAGGGCTGGACACGGGGCAGCGGATCGCCGGGTACGAGGTGGTCTCCGAACTGGGGCGCGGCGGAATGGGATCGGTGTATGTGGTCCGGCATCCGCGGCTGCCGCGCACCGACGCGCTGAAGGTGCTGCACGAGGGCTTCGGCGACGATCCCGATCTGGTCGCGCGATTCACCCGCGAGGGCGACGTGTTGGCCTCCCTCGATCACCCCAACATCGTCACGGTCTTCGACCGGGGGATGGACGACGGGCGATTGTGGATCGCGATGGAGTATGTACCCGGAGTCGACGCTGGGCGGCTGTGCTCGGCGGGTCCGGTCCGTCCGCAGATCGTCGCCGACGTGATCTCCGGTGTCGCCGCGGGACTCGACTTCGCCCATCGGCGCGGGATCGTCCACCGGGATGTGAAGCCGGCGAACATCGTCGCCACACCGGGCGGCCAGCAGGGGCGACCGGCGGAGGTCAAGCTCACCGACTTCGGGATCGCCGGCATCTTCGGCGAGACGGTCACCGCACCCGGACACGACCCGGGTGAACCCGGCGCCAGCCAGACGGTCGGCACGCTGCGCTACGCCGCCCCCGAACAGATCTCGGGTGGACCGACCGACCACCGCGTCGATGTGTACGGACTCGGCGTCACCGCCTACGAGATGCTGACCGGCGGATTGCCCTTCTCGGCGACCGATCATCAATCGCTGATGGCAGCCCATCTGATCGCCGACGTGCCGCCGGCATCGTCGAGATGCCCCTACCTCGGTGAGCGTGTCGATCGGGTGCTCGCACGCGCGATGGCCAAAGCCCCCGCCGATCGATATGCCACCTGCGGTGAATTCGCTACGGAGCTGTCTGCAGCGCTGGCCGGGGTGCCGGCCACCTCGACAGGCGTTGCCGACGCAGCGATGCGCCCCGCCGGCGCGCCGGGCAGCACTGCTGCGGTGAGCGGCGGTCCGGGCGGCAACGGTCTGGGCGGCAACAATTCGGGCGGCAACAATTCGGGTGGCAACGGTGCGGGATTTGCCGGGTCCGGTCGCGATCCCCTCGGCGACAACGGGTGGGAACGCACAGAGCAGATTCGTCCTACGCCCGCCACACCCGCGCGTGAGGTGCCGTTCTCGGCACCGGAACGCCGATCCCGGATTCCCGCGTGGATACCGCTGGTCGCCGCAGCGGTGGTCGCGGCCGTGGTGGGTGCCGTCGTCGCGGTGAGCGTGGGTGGGGACGAGCAGCCCGCCGCACTCGCCGCCCCGGGCGCACCCACGGCGGCGATCGACGGTGATGCGTTGACGCTGTCGTGGAAGCCGGTCACCGATGCCACGAGCTATGAGGTCCGATCCGACGAGGGGGTCGTCTACTCCGGGTCGCAGACCTCGGTGCGCCAGCAACTTCCGCTGCCGGGCACCCACCGTTACTCGGTTGCCGCCCGATCGGCCGACCGGGCGGGATCGGACTACGGGGCGCAGTCCGCGCCGGTGACCGTCGACGAGGGGTGGGGTGCGCTCACCGGTCTGGTCGGGCTGATGCCGGCGCTGCTGCCTGCGACGCCGACCGCCGCAGGCTTCGGCGGCATGCACTGCACCGGACTCGAGGGGTCCACCGATCCGGCCAATCCTGTTGCCGGACAGATGTTCTGCAACGGTGCCGGTCGTAACACCGCCGGCCTCGGCCCCGCCGACTCGGTCACCGTCGCCGCATACGCCGATCGCGCGACGCGCGACAAGGCACTCGCCTCGACCCTGTTCCGGACACCGTCGGCGCGCGTCACCACGGTCCAGCGCCATCCTGCCCGCGTGTTCTGGAAGAACGTGCGCGGGGGAGGTCTCGCCTATCTGGTGTTCGACGACAACGAACGAGCAGGTGTGGTGATCACCGTCTCGGTCACGCGGCGAGACGGTGTGGCAGCGAAGAACACGACGATGCGGATGCCGGTATGAGCAAGAAATCGACGATGATGTACTCGGTCACCGCCGAGATGGAACCCGCTCGGTCACTGCGTGGCGGCGGAAACGGCGGTGGCACACGCGGTCTGAAGTGGCCGGTGCTCGCCGGGGCGGTCATCGTCGCGGCGATCGTGGGGATCCTGATGTATCTGGTGGTCCACTCGTTCGTCGGCGAGGACACGCCCGCCGCGGCCGGTGTCCCCTCGGCGCCCACGGTCACCGCGACCGCCGATCACGTGGCGATCTCGTGGAAATCGGTGTCGGGTGCGCAGGGCTATGTGGTCAGCCGTGATGGTCAGGTGATCTACCGCTCCACGAAGTCGGGCGATGACACGACCCGTTTCGACGATTACTCGGCCACTGCGGGAGAGCACACCTACACGGTGTCGGCCATCGGTGACGATGATCGCCTGTCGGCGGCGTCGGCCGGCGAGAAGGCAACCGCGCCACAGGGTTACGGAGAGATCGCGCCACTGATGCGGCGACTGGGCACCCTCTTGCCCACGGCGCCGGGGGGGACCGGATTCGACGACATGCGCTGCGTGGTCCGCCGCGCACCGGTGGTGGGTGCTGATCAGTCGGGTGCGCAGAGCACCGCGCGGCTCGTCTGTGATTCGCCCAAGTCTGATTCGCCCAAGTCTGATTCGCCCAAGTCCGATTCGCCGAAGTCGCAGACTCATCCGCCGCTCACCTGGTACGTGGACTTCTGGGACAGCTCCAAGGCGCGCGACCTGGCGGTGCCGTCGTTTGCGCCGGGTGCCACGAAAGTCACATGGGCGCATGGTGATGCCTATCAGGTGGCGCCACAGGGCACGTCGGATCTGATGCTGACGTTCTCCGATCCGGACCGGTCGGCGATCAGCATCCTGCTCAATTCTGATCCGAATGCGCTGTGGGCGCCGAAGGATCTGCTCGACTACGCGAATTCGCTGCCCGTCGGCAGATGATCGGTGCGGCGGTGTGCGATGGTCTGGGCATGCGGTGTTGCCCCAGAACGGTTCTGCGACTCAGCTGGGATCAGTAGCGTGTGACGCACACGGTGACCGGGGGCCGCTCCCACCAGTACGACCACTGATGTGACGTGCACAACCGGGACTGTCTGGCTCCCTGGTGGACTGAACGCACCCGCATGCTGCCTGCTGATCCGCATGCCGCCGGGGCGATCCAGGCGTTGTCGGTGGGCCGGGTGTAGCAGCCGTCGGTGATCAGATCGACCACCAGACACAGCGTGTGGCCGTCGGAGTGCAGCTGTGACACGCCCACCGCGCAGGAGTCGCCGGCGCCACCCACTGCAACCACCGCATACGGTGCCTGCGACGTGCGGCAGGTCGCGCGCTCGAATCGCCGGTCGACCACCGCGCCGCAGTCACCCACTCCCACAGCGGCGTCGGCGTCCGACGCGATGGGCGAGGAGTCGGGGGCGGAGATGCGCGTGTCCTCGGAACCGCTTGCCCGCTGCGACAGGGTGACAGCGCAGAAGATCGCGGTGGCGACCACCACGGCCACAGTCGCGACGAACCAGGGGACCGGTGATCGGTTCCCCTGGTTCGTGTGACTGTCGGCCATTCCGTGTTCCCCCCCCCGCGTGCGCGCTGGTGCGTGAAGGTATTCCAGCACAGCGCACATCGACCAGCCCGACCAGCCGTCGCGGACGGCGACTGGTCGGGCGGGATCAACGCGGGATCATATCGTGGCCATGTGGCGTCGACCTGGCCGTTCTGTCTGTCGCCGGCGTCAGTCCTCGGTGACGCTGAGCGCCACATCGATGTTGCCGTGGGTGGCGTTGGAGTACGGGCACACCTGGTGGGCCTTCTCGGTGAGCTCGAGCGCCTTGTCGTGGTCGACATGGGGGAGGGTCACCTCGAGGGCGACGGCGAGTCCGAAGCCGCCCGCGTCGTTCGGTCCGATCGACACGCGCGCGCCGACAGCGGAGTCGGTGACATCGGCGCCGTCCTGCTTGGCGACCAGTCGCAGCGCGCTGTGGAAGCACGCGGCGTATCCGGCGGCGAAGAGCTGCTCGGGGTTGGTGCCCTCACCCGACCCGCCCATCTCCTTCGGTGCGGCGAGGTTCACGTCGACCTTGCCGTCGTCGGTACGCGCGTGGCCGTTGCGTCCGTCGCCGGTGGCGAGTGCTTCTGCGGTGTAGAGCGTCTTCATGGTGACTCCTTGTGGTTGATGGATGAGAGTTCGGGTGGTCATGCGTGTCTACGTGCGGGCAACTGTCTTGTGCCGCAGGACATTCGTGAGACGGTTGAGTGCATCGCGAAGCTCTTCGAGCTCATCGACGGTGAACTCATCGCCGTCGTGCGACGGTTCGGCGTCGAGCGGTGTGTCGGCCGTGATGGCTGCCGCCACCACGCAACCGGCGCGCATCCGCATCTGCGCTCCGGACTCGGTGAGCGACACCAGAACCGAGCGCTCGTCCTCGGCCGAACGCGCGCGCTCGATCAGTCCGAGGGTCTGGAGACGCTTGAGAAGCGGGGACAGTGTCCCGGAATCCAGTGCGAGACGGTCACCAATCTGGCTGACCGTCACGTCACCGTCGGCCTCCCACAGCACGAGCATGACCAGATACTGCGGATAGGTGAGCCCGAGTTCCTGCAGCCCGGGACGTTCGGCGGCCGTGATCGCTCGCGAGGCCGAATACAGGGCGAAGCACAGGTGCTCGTCGAGGCTGGGTGGTGTGCTCACAGAAAAGACGGTATCGCACAATCAGATTGTGCACAACCTAATTGTGCGAAACTCAGTGTCTCGTAGCGTTGAGGGACGGTGACCGGGGAGATGCGATCAGGCGGCGTCGTCGGCACTGATGCCGGCGCCCGGGCGCAGTTCTTCCGGATAAGGGGGACGCGCGTGATCCTCGGCGTTGTAGGTGCAGCCGGGGCCGTAGGTGTGGGGGCCGCTGCACTGGTCGGGGACCGGCGTGGGTCGTCCCCAGATGTAATTGCTCATGGGTTGTGCTCCGCATCGTCCGGTGGAGCCCGACGCCCACGGTGGTGCCGGATTGCCTGGTGGGAAGTATTCCTGTCCATTGGGTCAGTTGGCGACCTGACGAAACGGGCATCACCGGACATAAGGTGGTGAGAGACGGGTCACAACCGCCGATCTGCCGGAATGTGCGCCGGATCGACCAGATCGCGCAGGACCGCCAGATCGGTCTCATCCAGTGCGCGATCCGTGGCGAGGATGCGGCACCAGATGGTGCCGAACACGAGGTCGGCAATCAGGTCGTCGGACATCTGCTCGGGGGCGTCACCGCGAGCGCGGGCACGCGCGACGATCTCGGTGAGCGCCGCGCGGCGCTTGTCCAGGAATCCGTCCCGGAAGCGCAGTGCGAACTGCGGGTCGAATTGCGACTCGGCCATCAGGCTGCGGAGAGCCGGGGTCACGCCGGGGATGGCGAGGAGGGTGAACGAATCGCGGAGGAACTCGTCGAGTTCGTCCCGATAGGCCCCGCGGTCGGCCACCGACACTCGCAACTGCGCCTTGGTGGCGAGTGCCTCCAACAGGACATCGGCCTTGGTCGGCCACCAGCGGTAGACGGTCTGCTTACCCACGCCGGCGCGTGCAGCGATCCCTTCGATGGTCAGGTTCCGATATCCCTCGTCACGGGTCAGTTCGAAGGCTGCGGTCAGGATCGCCATTCGCGAGTGCTCGCTGCGTTTGGGGCCGCGTCTGACCGGATCGGATGTCGGCATGTGCCCAGACTAACAAAGCGAGACGCGACGGACCGCTTTTCGGCTATGGTGAATAACGAACCGTCACGTCTCGCGAAAGAGGTGGAGTCATGCCCACAACCCTGGTCATTGGTGGTAGCTCCGGAATCGGACTGGCGGCCGCCGTCCGGCTCAGTACGCTCGGCGACATCGTTCATGTCGCCGGTCGCGATCCGCGCCGGCTCGCTGATGCGGTCGGCACGCATCCGGCGTTGCTACCTCACGAACTCGACGCGGGTGATGCCGACGCAGTGGCCGCGCTCGTGGCGGATCTCGTCGAGGAGTACGGCAGCCTCGACCGGCTGATCGTGACGCTCAGCGGGAACGAGGGCGTGGGTGCGCTCGCCGAGCTCGACCTCAGTACCTTGCGTGCGGCCTTCGAGGAGAAGTTCTGGCCGACCCTCGCCGCTGTCCAGGTGGTGGCCCCGCACCTGGCTCCCGGTGGGTCGATCACCCTGGTCGGTGCCGTCACCGCTCGCGTGGGAATGCCCGGAACTGCCGGCCCCGGATCACTCAACGCCGCCGTCGAAGGTCTCGTCCAGCCGCTGGCCGCCGAGCTCGCACCGATCCGTGTCAACGCGGTCTCGCCCGGTTACGTTGACACCCCGTGGTGGGACATGGTCCCTCAGGATGACAGGAATGTGCTGTTCGGTGAGATCGCCGAGACGTTGCCCACCAAGCACATCGCCACTGCCGACGATGTCGCCGAGGTGATCGTCCTGCTGGCCACCAACCCCAATCGCACCGGAACAGTTGTCGAATCCGATGGCGGTGCACACCTGACGGCATGAGGCCGCGCGTGGTGAATCGATCGGGCGCACTACTGGGCCCGCTGGTGCCCCCTCTCGGGCTCGAACCGAGGACCTGCGGATTAAAAGTCCGTAGCTCTACCAACTGAGCTAAAGGGGCCGATCGCCGTGACTCTCATCAGGGCACGGGAAAGCTTACAAGGTGATGTGATCATCCGGGGAGGTGGTCCCTCGTCGCCTGTAGCGGCGATCGGAGCGGATGTGATGCGCCCAAGGAATTCAGCCAATCCTCGACGCAATGAGTGATCGGATCGACCACGAGTATCCGGCGTAGGTGACGCCGGTGATGCTCCGCGACGCTCGGCGCCTGTGCCGCGGCGATACCCGTGGTGCCCCAGAACAACGCGGCCATTGCGACTGCGCCGGCGCCACAAGCCTCGGATCTGCCGTGCATGTGCGGGACCAGGTCCGCCACGAGACAGCCGCAATGGTGTCGAAAGCCTTGTCGTGCAGACTATCTCGCCGATATCGGAGGTGCCGGTGCCAGTGCGGGTGCCAGTGCGGGTGGGCACGCATCACGCGCAGAGCGTTGCGCGCCGGGTGGTCTGTGCAGCGCCTTGGCCCGAGCGTCTGCGTCGGCGAGCCCACGGATTGAGGTAGTGCGCTACGCGTTTCCCTCGGCCACGCACGTGGCGGAATGGGTGTCACGGCACCGATCGATGACGCCCGGCACCGCACTCCCACCAGTCTCGCCAACCAGGGATCTCACCATGTTCATTGCAGTCATCGCGATCATCATGTCGTTCATCGTGGTCGGAGCACTCGTCAACCCCTACGTCGCCGACTTCGACGGGCAAGACATCCGCGCGGCCCGTCGCCGACGAGTGCGCCGCGAGCGTCGTGCGATGCGTCGCGACCGCCGGGCGGCCCGACGTGACGCGCGCCTGCTGCGCGCGATCGAGGAGCCCACCTCTCCAGTCACCGCGGGTCGGTGGAGCGGGATGCTCGCCAGCAGCCGGATCGCGTTCGCGCGGATGCGTTGGCCGTAGTGCCGCCCGGATCCCCACTGGACTCCCTGCCACCTTCCAAGGACTTCACAGACTCGGTGGTCACACTCTCGGCATGACCCTCACGAGTGCGTCACCGACCGCGCATGCCGACCATCACGCATATGCCGTTCGACCAGGTGGCAGTCGAGCTGTGCGGTGGAGTGTGATCGCCCTCATCGTGGTCGCAGCGATCGCAATTCGATTGCCGTTCTTGCATTTCCAGACTCTGGACTACCAGAAGTTCCTCAGCCGCTGGTACGACACGCTCGATCAGGGTGGGTTCTCGGCGCTCAAGCACAAATTCGCCGATTACAACTATCCCTACCTCTACCTGATATGGGTACTGACCGCATTGCACATCCCGTCGCTGATCGGGATCAAGGCGATCTCGATCGTCTTCGATGTCGTCCTGGGGTTTTTCGCCTATCGCATAGCGGCGCTCAGGACGCAGAACTTCTGGATCCGTGCCCTGGCGTTCGCACTCGTGGTGCTGTTGCCGTCGGTCGTGGCCAACAGTGCCTACTGGGGGCAGGCCGATGCGATCTATTCGGCCTTCGCGCTGGGCGGCGTGTATTTCCTGATGCGACCGAACCCGTTGTCGGACGGTCTCTCCCGATCGGACGCTTGGTGGGCGTGCGTGTTCTTCGGCTTGGCAGTGAGTTTCAAGTTGCAGGCGGTGTTCATCTTCCCTGTGCTGATCTGGTTGGTGCTCCGGCGCTACCTGCCGTGGTACTCGCTGATCGCGATCCCAGTGGTCTATCTGCTCGCCGACATCCCCGCACTGGCGGTCGGTGCACCAGTGAAGACAGTGCTCTCGGTGTATCTGGACCAAGCCGATTCCAACAAGTCACTCACGCTGGGAGCAGCAAATCTCTACCAGCTCATCCCGATCTCCGGTGATGTCACATGGCTGGCTCACGCGGGTATCGCGGCCGCGGCCCTGGTGATCATCGCGTTCCTGGCGTGGTCGTGGTTCGCGCGGCCGGGGGTGACCGCGACGTCGATCCTGGTGGTCACGACTGCTGCTGCGGTGATCGTGCCGTTCCTGCTGCCGAACATGCACGACCGATACTTCTACATGGCCGAGGTGCTGACGGTCGTCATGGCTTTCTACCTGCCCATGCGCTACTGGATCATGCCGATTCTCGTGCAGGCTGCCGCCATCGGCGTCTATCACTCGTCGCTGACCGGTGATCAGGGACGCGGCTTCGGGGGTATGAACGGGGGTGGCCCCGGGACAATGGGGCAGAACGGACCCGGCACCCCGCCGACAGGCCAGACCACCGGAGCAGCTGGCCAATCTGCCAACGGTCAACACGACTTTCGCGGTGGTGGCCCCGGCTCCGGGAGTCCCGAGCAGCGCGGCTTCACCGCTGACCACCGACAGGGCGGATTCGGTGGCGGCGGTCGACGGGCAGGGTCGGCGTACTCGTCCGGACGCGGCGACACCGCGCTGACGGTGTATGCCAGCTTCATGGCGGCAGCGGCGCTGGGAATGATCGCGACCGTGGTGCAGACCTGTCGCCGGCGCACGTGACCAGGCACTTAGCTGACCGAATTGTGGCTATTGCCAGCCCAGTTCGACGGCTCCGGTTGTATCGATGCGCCCACTCTTGATTGAGTGGGGGTATGTCATCTGAGGCGAGCACCCCCGGCAGAGCCCATGAAACACGGAGATTCGACTTCGTGGTGTTCGGCGTCACCGGTGGTCTCGTCATCGCCTTCGTCATCTGGGGGCTCGTCGACAAGGAAAACCTGAACTCTGTCACCGCCGACGTCCTGAAGTGGATCACCGACAACATGGGGTGGCTGTTTCTGATCGCGGCCACCGGGTTCGTGCTCTTCGCGATCTATCTGGCGTTCAGCAAATACGGGCGGATACCCCTGGGACGCGACGGCGAGGCTCCCGAATACCGCACCGTCAGTTGGATCGCGATGATGTTCAGCGCGGGTATGGGAATCGGGCTCATGTTCTACGGTGCCAGTGAGCCGCTCGCGCACTACGTGACCGCACCGCCGGGGACCAGTGCACACGACGTCTCGATTGCGATGGCCACCACCATGTTCCACTGGGGCCTGCACCCGTGGGCCATGTATGCGGTTGTCGGCCTTGCCATCGCCTACAGCACCTACCGCCGGGGGCGCAGCCAGCTCCTCAGCGCGGTGTTCGCCCCGTTGCTCGGGCATCGGGCAAACGGGCTGGGCGGCAAGGTCATCGACATCCTGGCGATTTTCGCGACGCTGTTCGGCACTGTCGCCTCGCTCGGTCTGGGTGCTGCTCAGATCGGTTCGGGGTTCGAAGAGGTCGGCTGGGTGTCGAGCACGGGCAAACTGCTGCTCGTCGCGATCATCGCGGTGCTGACCGCAGCGTTCGTCGCGTCGGCGGTGTCGGGCGTCGCCAAGGGCATCCAGTGGCTGTCGAACATCAACATGGTGTTGGCGCTGGTGTTGGCCGTGTTCGTGTTCGTGGTCGGCCCGACTGTGTTCATCCTCAACGTACTGCCCACCACCATGGGCTCCTACGCGTTCGACATCACCTGGTTCTCGTCGCGCTCGTCGGCCACCGTCGACGCCTCCGGTCAGAAGTGGCTGGCCACCTGGACGATCTTCTACTGGGCATGGTGGGTGTCGTGGACACCGTTCGTCGGGATGTTCCTGGCCAAGATCAGCCGCGGGCGCACGATCCGCGAATTCGTGATCGGCGTGATGCTGGTGCCCACCTCGGTGTCGGTGGTCTGGTTCTGCGTCTTCGGTGGCACTGCCATCAATCAGGAGATGCATGGGAAGAACCTGTCCGGTAGCACCGACGAGGAATCCCAGCTGTTCGACATGCTGGGCAACCTGCCGTGGACCGGAATCGCGTCGGTGCTGGTGATGCTTCTCGTTGCCATCTTCTTCGTCTCCGGCGCCGACTCCGCCTCGCTCGTGATGGGAACGCTCTCGCAGCGGGGGGCCGACGAGCCGTCCAAATCGGTGACGGTCTTCTGGGGTGTGCTCACCGGCGGTGTCGCCGCGCTGTTGCTGTGGGCCAGCGGCAACGACGCGCTCAACGGCATCAAGACGATGGCGATCATCGCCGCGTTGCCGTTCGTGGTGGTCATGATCGTCATGTGTGTGGCGCTCTACAAGGATCTCCGACACGACCCGTTGATCCTGGCGCGCCACCGATACGTCACCCGTGTGCGCGACAAGGTGCGCGCCGAGGCCGGCGAACTCGCCGACTCGACACCGACGGACGGATCGCCGGTTGCGAGTTCCACGGCAGGCGAGACCTCGACCACCTGAGGCCAGGGCCGGGTCTGAATCGGCGCGCTGATTCGACCCACAGCCGATTCGACACCGCGGAGGCGACTCGGGGTGGCCCATCTGGCTCGTGACCGGGTGATGACGCATATCTTTGACCCATGTCGCCGATCTGGGTCGTGGTCATCGTCGCCGCTGCTGTCTCGTCACTGTGCTGGATCGCCTCGCTGGTCACCGGCGACACCTCGTGGGTGGACCGGATCTGGTCGGTGGTCCCGGTGGTCTACATGTGGATCTTCGCCGGCGCAGCGGGTTTCGATGACATGCGGCTGATGGTGATGGCGGTGCTCACCACGTTGTGGGGGATCAGGCTGACCTTCAACTTCGCCCGACGCGGGGGATACACGGGCACCGAGGACTACCGGTGGGCCATTCTGCGCGAGAGGATGTCGAGCTGGCAGTTCGCGGCGTTCAACCTGTTGTTCATCGTGATCTATCAAAACCTGCTGCTGGTGCTCATCGCGCTGCCCGGCTACAGCGCCTTCGAACACCAGGGTGGGTTCGGCGTCGCCGACGTGGTGATCGCGGTCCTGTTCCTGTGTGCGCTGGTCGGGGAGACGGTCGCCGATCAGCAGCAGTGGGATTTCCACGCGTGGAAGAATGCCGAGACCGCGGCCGGCCGCACTCCCTCTCCTCGGTTCAACACCCGGGGACTGTTCCGCTTCTCGCGTCACCCGAACTACTTCTTCGAGATTGCCCAGTGGTGGTTGATCTTCGCCTTCGGTGCGGTGGCGGCCGGGTCGCTGTGGCAGTGGACGATCATCGGCGCGGTGCTGCTGACGGTCCTGTTCATCGGGTCCACCGTGCTCACCGAGTCGGTCACCCTGTCGAAATACCCCGAATACGCCGAGTACCAGCGTTCCACCTCGCCGATCGTGCCGTGGTTCCCGCGCCGTCCGCAGCAGCGGCTGGCGCACTGAACCGAGTCGTCACGGGGCCGGTGTTCTGAGTCGGGCGGTCACGCAGACGCAGAAGCGAATCCCCATCGGCTGTGCAGCCGATGGGGATTCGCGCTCACATGTCGAGCATGGCAGGGCTCGTGTTCAGCGGTACGCCGTCACACGTGCGCGTGGCCGGCCTTGTCGATGGTCACGTGTGCGGTCAGCGCGGCGACCAGATCGATCCGTCCCCAGCCGCCGTCGGCGCCTGCCTTGTCGAGCGGGTATCCGGCGGGCAGAGCGGTCTGCTGCAGGATCTCCAGACGCTGTGCATCGGTGAGGTGCGGGAAGGCCGCACGCAGCAGCACTGCCGATTCGGCCGGGATGGTGCTCGCGGTCTTGGGTGCGATCCGCGGGAACCCGTAGGTCAGCCGTGACGTGAAGACCGCCGCGTCGGCTGCCACCGCGTCGCCGAGTCCGTCAGCCTTGATCGACGCTGCGATCGATCGGTGGGTCTGCTTCTCCAGGACCGTGCGCAACTGAACGCCCGCTTCGTCCACGAGACGGTTGAATGCGGGATCCGCCAGGCGGTCGGCGGCGATCGCCTGGCCCATCATGCGTCCGCCGATCACATCGAGCGGGTAGTGGACGCCGAGCACGATGCGGGCATTGCCGATGTCGGAGGAACGGGTGAGGATCTGCGGACCGAGTTCGGGCAGCCAGTCGGCCAGCAGCAGACCCTTCCAGTACGCCTGAGTGGTGTGACCCGACGGATAGGACGGGTCGCGGGTCACCTGATAGGTGTTGCCCCCGGGTCGGTCGTAGTGGTGGAAACGGTTGGGCGCCACGATGAACGGGCGGGGGTTGTTGAAGTACAGCTTCTCGATCGCGGTGGTGCCCAACGGCAGCGACGTACGTGCGGCGTCACCCTTGAGCAACGCGGTGACCTTGGGGAGCTTTCCCTCGTTCCAGGCGGTGCGGAATGCCGCGCCCAGCGTGGGGCCGAGTGCATAGCTCAGTGAGATGGCGCGATCGTCGTAGTTGATGGCGATCGCATCGGCCTGCTGAGCCTTGGTGGCGGCGTTGTTGATCTTCGCGGCGGTGTCGAGATTCTGGGCGATGATCTCCGGGTGCGCCGAGCGCAGGGTGGTGAACCCGTCGACGATCGTGAGATAGCTGCCGCGCGACGGCGCGTCAGACGGAAACGGTCCGAGAAGCTCAGCTGTGGTGAATCCCGACGACGCGGTGTGGGCGGCGGCGGGCGTGGCCGGGGCCGGGGCAGCGTCGGCGACCGGCGCCGAGGCAAGGCCCAGGACGACAGCTGTTGTTGCGGTGAACAGGGCCGTCATCGGCCGCACAGTGGTGATTCGCACGAACCGAAACCCTATCCCGGTGCGCGTGACCAATTGGTGAACGATGGATGACGAGGTGTGGAACGCGGTTCCCTCTGCGCTGTGACCAGGGGATTTGGCGGTTTCCGGGCGGCGTGATCTAGGCTGTAGCGCGCCCGCCGGAATGACGATCGGCGAGCGCAAGCAAGGCCCTGTGGCGCAGTTGGTTAGCGCGCCGCCCTGTCACGGCGGAGGTCGCGGGTTCAAGTCCCGTCAGGGTCGCTCAGAATCATCTGGTCGACAGTCGGTGAAGCGTTGCCGATCATCTCTGCACCCGACCAGGTGGCCCGTCGGCGAAGCCGCCCAGGTGCTCAGTTGGTACGAGTGTCCGCCTGAGATGCGGAAGGTCCCCGGCTCGATTTTCCCTGCAGATTCGATGTGTCCCGCAGATGCCAGAGCGTCGGGATTCGGCGTCATCATCGGATTCGGTGGTATTGCCGAGGTCGTCGAGCCACAGTCGGTGTGCAGTAGCGGGCGTGCCGCCCGAGGCCTGGCCGCAATCCGGGGAAATCGGCTCGACCAGGCGATTTGTGATTGGTGTGGACCGTGTCCTAAGCTAAGTCGGCTCCCGAACGGAGAACCGGCCCCCTTCGTCTAGCGGCCTAGGACGCCGCCCTTTCAAGGCGGTAGCGCGGGTTCGAATCCCGTAGGGGGTACGCCTGGGCCCTCTTCGGGGGTGCAGATAACAGAACAAGGCCCTGTGGCGCAGTTGGTTAGCGCGCCGCCCTGTCACGGCGGAGGTCGCGGGTTCAAGTCCCGTCAGGGTCGCCTGAGGTCTCGGTGTTTCACCGGTACCTTCCGGCCAGGTAGCTCAGTTGGTACGAGCGTCCGCCTGAAAAGCGGAAGGTCGTCGGTTCGATCCCGACTCTGGCCACCGTGAAAGCCACCCCGCAAGGGGTGGCTTTCGTCGTTGTACGGGTGCTGTCCGGGCGTCCCCCGGGGCCCGGTCGAGTAGGGCCGTCGAATAGGACGTCGAACAGGGCTCAGTGCACGTCCTGCGTGATGAACCTCGGATGGTCGAGCTTCCAGGTCCCCACTGCGACGAGGCTGGCGAAGCCCGCGAGTGCAAGCAATGAGCTGTGTGTGTCGAGTGCGGTGAAGATGGTGCCGCCGATGCCGGCGCCGAGGAGGAATCCGGCGTAGGTGGTCAGATGTGGCAGCCACGCCCAGCGCTTCACCTTCGCCGCATGCATGGCGACGCCCTGACCGATCTTGACCAGGGTGCCGGTCATGTAGGACAGGGGCATCACCACCTCGCCGCGACGGCTGATGGAGGTGTTCAGTGCACCGAGACCGAAGGCCAGACACAGCACCGGTATCGCGCCGATCGCATGTCCCTCGTCAACGAGGATCACATCGCACAGCCAGGCGAGGATCGCAGCCCCCATCGTCATCAGCGTGGCACCGTGACGAGCCTTGCGCCACAGGCGAAGCCGCGCCAGCGAGGCGGCGATGACACCGGCTGTGAACACCGCGACTGTCGCCAGCGCACTCAGCGCCATCACATGCTGACCTTTGAAATGCTCGAGCACCAGGCGCTCGGAGTTTCCGGTCATGAAGGTCACGTACCAGCCGGAGGTGTAGAGCCACGCGGCAGCGCCGGTCGCCCCCGCGAGTGCGGCCAGTGTTGCCGCCAGGACCATCTCTCGCACGTCGTAGAACGGTCCGAGTGCGGGGTGTTTGTCGTTCAGATCGGTGGCATTCCACGTCATCGACTTCACCTGCCCCAACGTAGACATCACCATCGAGAAATCGGGGTTCATGTGATCAACGTGATGGCACCACGGAATACGTGAGCTTGAGCGTGCGGGAGGCAGATGTGCAGTGCCTGTGCTAACCGCACGGGACGATTTTTGCCACTCAGCGTCGGAAACCATAGCCCCTTCGGACCCCCGTGCAGACCGATTTCGGTCGGATCCCGCCATGTCCAGAACCAATCGGACCCATCGCCAGCGGGTATTGGACGGCCGCGGTGGATGCGGATGACGATCGATACATGCCCACCACAGACCGGAGTCCGTCCTCGTCACAGCCCTCGGGATATGACGGCGCCGGCCGGTTACCACTCGAAGGCGTGCGTGTGGTCGCACTCGAGCAGGCTGTCGCCGGGCCGTTGGCCACCCGACACCTTGCCGATCTGGGTGCGCGCGTGATCAAGCTCGAGCGACCTGGCGAGGGCGACTTCGCCCGCAACTACGACCGTGCCGTGCACGGTCTCGCGGCACATTTCGTGTGGCTCAACCGATCCAAGGAATCGGTCTGTGTCGACCTGAAGACGCCGGCGGGCCGCGAGTTCGCTGCTGCACTGATCGGCTCCGCAGATGTGTTCATCCAGAATGCCGCACCGGGCGTGGTCGACAGGCTCGGCCTCGACGCCGAGACCCTGCGTGCCGAGAACCCTTCGCTGATCGTGGTGAACATCAGTGGCTACGGGACATCAGGTCCTCGGCGCGACCGTAAGGCCTACGACATGCTCGTATAGGCCGAGTCCGGGATGATCTCGGTGACCGGCACCCCGGATACACCCACGAAGACGGGCGTCCCCAACGCCGACATCGCCGCGGCGCTGTACTCGGCGATGTCGATCCTCTCCGCACTGTTCCGACGTGAGCGGACCGGGGCGGGTGCCACCGTCGACGTGTCGATGTTCGACTCGGCGGTGGAGTGGATGGGCTATGCCATGTACACGCAGATGTACGCCGGTACTCAGGTCGCGCGGATGGGGCTCGGCCACGCGTCGATCACCCCGTATGACGCCTATCCCACCTCCGACGGCAGCATCCTGATCGGGGTGCAAAACGATCGCGGGTGGCAATCCCTGGTGACCGACGTGTTCGGCGATCCCGAGCAGGCGACGAACCCGGATTTCCTCACCAATGAACAGCGTGTGCGCAATCGGGAGGCGTGGGGCCTGGTGCACGGATAGGTGACAGGGTTAGTCACGCGGCCTGAGGGGCCTCGTGGTTGATGATGGTCTCGAATTCAATGGGGGTCAATCTGCCGAGGCGG
>NZ_BMGC01000013.1 GCF_014639795.1 Gordonia jinhuaensis
CCTCGGCAGATTGACCCCCATTGAATTCGAGACCATCATCAACCACGAGGCCCCTCAGGCCGCGTGACTAACCCTGTCACCTATCCGTGCACCAGGCCCATTCGTATGACAACGCGATGGCTGAGGCGTTCAACTCGTTGTTCAAGGCCGAGTGTATCCGCAACCCGATCATGCGCCCGAGGGGCGGTTGGGGCGGTGTTAGCGAGGTCGAGATCGCTGTCGCCGAGTACATCGAATGGTTCAACCACCGACGGTTGCACGGCGAGATCGGGCATGTTCCACCTGTCGAGTACGAGGCCGCCTACTGGGTGGCCCGAACGGTCACCAGCTACCGTGAGAACCCGGCCCCAGTGAACGCTGGAACCAACTAACCGAGCCTCCAACAAACCCGGCGCGATTCATCTAGACGGTTCCCGGATAGGATTCATCTAGACGGTTCCCGGATAGACTGACTACGCGTCGCTGTCGCACGGGAGAGCGTCGATGGTGGTGACCGGGATGCCCGGGAGTCGCCGATCGGCCGCCGAAGGAGCAATACCTCCCCGTCAAACTCTCAGGCAAGCGGACCGTGTTGTGGCCGACGTCTCTGGAAAGTGGTTTGCACCTGCGTGCGCCCGCCCACGGTGAAAGGCTCTCAGCGGAGCTGAATCTCTCAGGCGTCCAGCGTCACTCATTCGAGTGGGCACGGACATGACAGAGGGGGAGGACCCACTGACATCGCGCTCGTCCGACGAGGACGTCGACGAGCGTGACATCTCCTGCGGAGGTCCTTCCCATGAGCAGCGACGTCTTCTCCTCCCGCCACATCGGTCCCGATCACGACGAGACCTCCCGCATCCTCGACGCCATCGGCGTGAGTGACCTCGAATCCCTCGCGTCGGTGGTGGTTCCGTCGGTCATCGCCGACGACCCCGAACACAACGGTCTGCAGTCGTTGCCGCCGGAGATCTCCGAGGCCGAGGCGTTGGCCGAACTACGGGCGCTGGCCGGGCGCAACACCGTCGCGACATCGATGATCGGGTTGGGCTATTACGGCACGCTGACCCCGCAGGTTCTCACCCGCAACATCATCGAGAACCCGGCCTGGTACACCGCTTACACGCCGTATCAGCCCGAGATCAGCCAGGGTCGCCTCGAAGCGCTGCTCAACTTCCAGACGATGGTCGCCGATCTGACCGGGCTCGAGGTGGCCAACGCGTCGATGCTCGACGAGGCGACCGCTGCCGCGGAGGCGATGACGCTGCTGCGCCGCGCCGCCAAGTCCAAGTCGCCCCGTTTCGTGGTCGACACCGACATCTTCCCGCAGACCCTGGCGGTCATCGAGACCCGCGCCGAACCGCTCGGGATCGAGGTGGTGGCGTGCGACGTGACCGCCGGGCTTCCCGACGGAGATTTCTTCGGGGTTCTGCTGCAGGTGCCCGGCGCCTCCGGCCGGGTGATCGACGCGCAGCCGGTCATCGACGCCGCCCATGAGCGGGGCGCGCTGGTCGCCGTGGGTGCCGACCTGCTCGCCATGACGCTGCTGACCCCACCGGGGGAACAGGGTGCCGACGCCTGTTTCGGGACCACCCAGCGCTTCGGCGTGCCGATGGGATTCGGCGGACCGCATGCCGGGTACCTGGCGGTGACGACACCCCACGCCCGCCAGCTGCCGGGACGGCTGGTCGGAGTGTCCAAGGACGCCGACGGCAAGCTGGCCTACCGGCTGTCGCTGCAGACCCGTGAACAGCACATCCGTCGCGAGAAGGCGACCAGCAACATCTGCACCGCACAGGTACTGCTTGCGGTGCTCGCGGCCATGTACGCCAGCTATCACGGTCCGCAGGGTTTGACCCGCATCGCCCGAGAGGTCCACGAGAAGGCGGTGGCTATCGCGCAGGCCTTGCGCGACAAGGGAATCGAGGTGGTCTATGCCGACTTCTTCGACACGGTGCTGGTACGGGTGCCCGCCGAGGCCGAGTCCGTCGTCGTCCGCGCGAAGGCGGCCGGGGTGAACCTGCGTCTCGTCGATGCCGACCACATCGGTATCGCCTGCGACGAGACCACCACCGACGAGATCGTGCAGACCGTCGTCGCTGCATTCGGCGGTGCCGAGCCCTCGGGGATCCGCGAGGTCGAGGCCACCGCGCTGCAACCGGCCCGAAGCTCGGAGTTCCTCACCCACCCGGCTTTCAACCGCTATCGCACCGAGACCGCCATGATGCGGTACCTGCGCATGCTCTCCGACAAGGACATCGCGCTCGACCGCAGCATGATCCCGCTGGGCTCGTGCACCATGAAACTCAACGCGGCCACCGAGATGGAGGCGATCACGTGGCCGGAGTTCGCCGGGCTGCATCCGTTCGCGCCGGCCGCCGACACCGCGGGTATCCGCGAGCTCATCTCGTCCCTGCAGACCTGGTTGGCCGACATCACCGGCTACGACCAGGTGAGCCTGCAGCCCAATGCCGGATCCCAGGGCGAATACGCAGGTCTGCTCGCCATCCGCGGGTATCACCGCTCACGCGGCGAACAGCAGCGCGACGTATGTCTGATCCCGTCGAGTGCACACGGGACCAACGCGGCCTCGGCGGTGATGGCCGGGATGCGCGTGGTGGTGGTGGGTACCCGCGCCAACGGTGACATCGACGTCGAGGATCTGCGGGCCAAGATCGACCACCACGCCGATCACCTCGCGGCGATCATGATCACCTACCCCTCAACCCACGGCGTGTTCGAGGACGAGGTGACCGACATCTGCGCGGCCGTCCACGATGCGGGTGGACAGGTCTACGTCGACGGGGCGAACCTCAACGCTCTCGTCGGGGTGGCGCGGCCGGGACATTTCGGCGGCGACGTGAGTCACCTGAACCTGCACAAGACGTTCTGCATCCCCCACGGGGGCGGCGGCCCCGGCGTCGGGCCGATCGGCGTGCGCGCCCACCTCGCCCCCTTCCTGCCCGGCCACCCGCTGGCGCCGGAACTCGGGGAGAACCGCCCGACGGTGTCGGCGGCACCCTACGGCTCGGCGTCGATCCTGCCGATCACCTACGCCTACATCCGGATGATGGGTGCCAGAGGGCTGCGTGCGGCGACGCTGACGGCCATCGCCTCGGCGAATTACATTGCCGCGCGGCTCAACTCGGCTTTCCCGGTGCTCTACACCGGCAAGAGCGGGTATGTGGCCCACGAGTGCATCCTGGATCTGCGCGAACTCACCAAGACCACCGGGGTGACGGTCGACGACGTGGCCAAACGGCTGGCCGACTACGGCTTCCACGCCCCGACGATGAGCTTCCCGGTTGCCGGGACGCTGATGGTCGAACCCACCGAGAGCGAGAATCTCGACGAGATCGACGCCTTCTGCGAGGCGATGCTCGCCATCCGCGCTGAGATCGACCGGGTCGCCTCAGGCGAGTGGGCGGTGGCCGACAGCCCGTTGCGAGGGGCACCGCACACCAGCGAATGTCTCGTCGACGAGTGGGACAAGCCCTATTCCCGGGAGCTCGCGGTGTTCCCGTCGGGCCTGCCGTCGACCGGTGGCCGGACCAAGGTATGGCCGGCGGTGCGGCGTATCGACGGCGCCTACGGCGACCGCAACCTGGTGTGCAGCTGCCCTCCGGTGGAGGCTTTCGCCGGGCAGTCGTGAGCGTGGCGGCCCCGCCGGCCGGTCGGTGCTGACGGGCGGCGGGTGTCCGACTCGCGCCGGTGCTTTCGACTCGCGCCGGCGCTGATGGCCTGCCGGTATCCGGGTGCCCCTGCCGGTATCGGAATCCGCTCAGTGCGGGTAGACCAGATCCGACAGTGACACTGCCGCCTCGGTGGTCGGCGTCGGCATCGGGTCGCTGATCGCGGAGAAGCCGACCGCGCGCGTCGCTGCGGGCAACGGCGTGGGTCCGCGGAAGCCGAGCCCGGTGAGGATCGACATCTGTTCTCTCGTGCGGACGAAGCTCACAAACGATCCGATCGCATCGGCCTTGTCGTCGGTCACCTGCGAACCCGACAGCCGGATCACGGGGAAGTCGGCGATCGGGGTCGCTCCGCGCGGCACCACCTCGGTGACGTCGAGGGAGGTGTTCGCGCCGGTGAGGGAGAAGAGCTGCTGTTCGATCACCGGAACCGCGCCGATTTCGCCGCCGGCGCGGCGGCCGACGGCCAGGACCGCCGACGACGTCGTCCCATCCGCCACCGTGGGCGCCCGTTCGAGAACCGTGCGCACGCCGGGGGTCGCCCTGGTGGCGTCGGTCCTCGTCAGCGGAGCCCGGGTACCGGTCACCCCCGCGGCGATGCCCTCGGCGGCGAGAACGGTGGCGTCGGTGCCGGCACCGGCGGGCATGGCCAGACCCAATGAGGACCGGCCCGTCATCCCGACGCGTCGTAGGGCCGCGCGGTCGGACTGCAGTGCCGGCAGATCCGCCCACGAGATGCGGCCGGCGGCCGCCGCCGCATCCTCGCCGCGCATCGCCAGCACCACCGGTGAGGTCACCAGCGACTCCGGTGCGCCGTCGACGACCGTGGGGGCGGCCGCGGTCAGCCGGGAGCTCCACACCGACGATGCGGGAATCCAGGCGGACGGGAAGGGACCCATCGATGCCTCGTCCCAGCCCGATGCCAGTTCTTGCAGCGCCGTCTGGGGGTCGATCGGCCGGATCGACACCGTGATGCAGTGGTCGCGAACCACCGGGTGGGTCTGGTTGAACGACTGGGCGATCGCGTTGAGCGGAGAGGCCAGCGAGACGTCGGTGACGATGGTGACGGTGGAGTCCCCGGAGACGCACTCACGTGCGGCCGCGTCGCCCTGGTTGTCGATCCGCTTGCCCAGGATCACCCACACCACCACCAGGATGATGACCACGATCAGTGCCAGGAGTGCGATCCAGACCCGCCCGCTGACCCCGCGCCGTACCGGTTCGGTCGTGCGATGCCGCCCCACCTCGTGCCCCGTCCCATCCGTCGCGTCGATATGTCCGCTTCGCGAGTCTAGCCGGACGCACCGCGCCCCCGGCCCGCCGTGGACTCACATGGTCCCAGGTGGCGGATCGGGGGCGCGGAAGTGGCTGTCGCGCAGCGGGTTCGATCAGGCGTTGGCGGCCTTGTACTCGCGACGACGACGATGCAGGATCGGCTCGGTGTAGCCCGAGGGCTGCGAGGTGCCCAGGAGGATCAGATCCTTGGCGGCCTGCCAGGCGATGTTGGTGTCGAAGTCCGGCGCCATCGGACGATAGGTCTTGTCGTTCTCGTTCTGACGGTCGACCACCGGGGCCATCCGCTTGAGCGAGGCGACCACGTCGTCCTCGGTGACGATCCCGTGCCGGATCCAGTTGGCCAGCAGCTGACTGGAGATGCGCAGGGTCGCGCGATCTTCCATGAGTGCGACGTCGTGGATGTCGGGCACCTTGGAGCAGCCCACACCGTGGTCGATCCACCGGACCACGTAGCCGAGGATCGACTGACAGTTGTTGTCGAGTTCCTGCTGCTTCTCCTCGTCGGACCAGTCGGTCTTCGGGGCCAGCGGGATGGTCAGGATGTCGTCGATGTTCGCCGGGTCACGCTTGGCGATCTCGTCCTGACGCTCGAACACGTCCACGAGGTGGTAGTGCATCGCGTGCAGCGTGGCTGCGGTCGGGGAGGGGACCCACGCGGTGGAAGCCCCGGCCTGCGGCTGGGCGATCTTCTGCTCGACCATGTCGCGCATGAGGTCGGTCATCGCCCACATACCCTTACCGATCTGCGCCTTGTGCTGCAGTCCGGCGTGCAGGCCCACGTCGACGTTGTTGTCCTCGTAGGTGGACATCCACGTGGCCTTCTTCATGTCGCCCTTGCGGATCATCGCACCGGCCTCCATAGAGGTGTGGATCTCGTCTCCGGTGCGGTCGAGGAAGCCGGTGTTGATGAACACCACCCGGTCGGAGGCGGCCTTGATCGACGCCTTGAGGTTCACCGTGGTGCGGCGCTCCTCGTCCATGATGCCGACCTTGAGGGTGTTGGTCGGCAGGCCGAGCACCTGCTCGACGCGCCCGAACAGCTCGGCGGTGAATGCGGCTTCGTCGGGGCCGTGCATCTTCGGCTTCACGATGTAGATCGAGCCGGTGCGCGAGTTCTGCAGACCGTCGGTGGACAGACCGTGCACGCCGGCCAGCGATGTGACCAGTGCGTCGAGGATGCCCTCGGGGATCTCGTTGCCCTCGGCATCGAGGATCGCGTCGTTGGTCATCAGGTGACCGACGTTGCGGACGAACAGCAGTGAACGGCCATGCAGGTCGAACGTCGACCCGTCGGGAGCGGTGTAGTTGCGGTTGCCGTTGAGGACGCGGGTGAACGTCTTGCCGTTCTTGCTGACCTCCTCGGCCAGGTCGCCGCGATTGAGCCCGAGCCAGTTCCGGTAGCCGAGCACCTTGTCCTCGGCGTCGACGGCGGCGACGGAGTCCTCGAAGTCCATGATCGTGGTGATGGCGGACTCCATCACGACATCCTTGATGCCGGCCGGGTCGGTCTGACCGATGGGCGAGGAGGGATCGATCTCGATGTCGAGGAACAGCCCGTTGTTACGCAGCAGCACCGAGGTCGGTGCCGCGGCGTCACCGGTGTACCCGGCGAATGCCGACGGGTCGGCCAGCGTGGAAGTGGTTCCGTCGGCGAGGGTGACCTGCAGACCGCCATCGGCGACGGCGAACGAGGTCACATCGGTGTAGCTGCACTGCTCGAGCGGCACTGCCTTGTCCAGGAAGCCCTTGGCGTAGGCGATCACCTTGTCGCCGCGGACCTTGTTGTAGCCGCCCTTGCCCTTCTCTGCGCCACCGTCCTCGGGAATGACGTCGGTGCCGTAGAGGGCGTCGTAGAGCGAACCCCAGCGTGCGTTGGAGGCGTTGAGTGCGAAGCGCGCGTTGAGGATCGGCACCACCAGCTGCGGGCCGGCGGTCTCGCTGATCTCACGGTCGACGTTCTGGGTGGTGATCTGGAAGTCGTCGGGCACCGGCGCGAGGTAGCCGATGTCGGTGAGGAAGGTCTTGTACTCGGCGAACACGGCCGGATCGGAGAAGTCGACACCCTTGTGATCGCGGTGCCAGTCGTCGATCTGGGACTGCAGCGAATCGCGGACAGCGAGCAGCTCGCGGTTACGCGGAGCGAGGTCGTTGACGATCGCCGCCGCGCCCTTCCAGAACGCGTCGACGTCCACGCCGGTTCCGGGGATCGCCTCGTTGTTGATGAAGTCGTAGAGAACAGGTTCGACCTGTAGTCCCTCGACGGTGACGCGCTCTGTCATGGCGGCCTCACAATCCTTGTCGTTGGGTCGTGTGCGAATGGGGTCGTGTGCGAATGGGAAGGTGTCGCGGCGGGCCCACATCCGCCGCGGGCAGCTTCTCCTGGGTCGGCTCGTCGGCTGCTGTGGCGTCGGGGCATCGGCCCGACGCCAACCGCCCCGGATCCCGTACCGGCCGCGATCCGCTTGTGGCGGTGCGGTGCACGATCGGGTGCTCGCGGAAGCGTGGTGCGCGCCAGATCCGGGACACTTCTCGCGCTCCCAGGTTACTCGGCGGCCATCAACGCGTCGCAGGCGGTCAGCAGCCCATCGCGCAGTTCGGCGGCCCGTCCGGCCAGCCGTTCTTGCTCGCGCGCATAGGCGGCGCGGCCGGCGGTCGTCTCGATGGCGATCGGCTCCAGGCCGTGATCACGAAGATCGTAGGGACTGGCCTTCATGTCGAGCTCGCGCAGGTCCAGTGCCAGCGCGAACGCGTCGGCGACCAGTTCTGCGGGCAGCAGCGGCGAGAGCTTGGTGGCCCACTTGTACAGGTCCATCCCGGCGTGCACGCACCCCGGCTGTTCGCTGGCGATCTGACCCTCCCGCTCGAGGGGCAGCTCGTTGCGCGGTGCGGCCTCGTCGGTGAAGAAGCGGAATGCGTCGAAGTGCGTACACCGCAGCGGCAACGACTCGACCACCTCGTCGGTCCCGGCCGAACCCAGGCGCAGGGGCACCGAGTCGTGGCGGACCTCGGCGGTGCGATAGACCATCGCCCACTCGTGCAATCCAAAACAGTGGAGGCGAGCTGGTCGGGCGGCGGTCGCCGACAGCAGCCGGTGCACGTAGGCGAGAAGGTCGCGGCGCCGTCGGAGCATCGACACATCCACGGTCACCGCGATGTCGTCTGTCGTCCCGGCCACCCTGCGGTATCCCCGACGCGATACGTAGTCGGCTGCGTCGCAGAGCACCACACCGAATCCCGGATGCCACGTCCGCAGCGCCGCTCGCCGGAACGAGTAATAGGTGAACAGGAACGACCAGACCGGGTGCGGTGATCCGTCGGGCAGGCGTGGCGGATGGGTGTCGAGCAGCTCGTCGATGCGCCGTCGGTGTTCCGCTGCTCGTTCGCGCCACAGCGCCGCAGGCAACGTGGACACAGCCGATCCGGGGATGCCGGTGGGCTCGTTGGCTCCGATGTTCTCCGGCACGGCCATGACCTCGACCCCCGGCACCCGGGCGCTGGGGGTGGGGGTCGGGGTGTGGCCGGCTGCGGCCGTCACGGCGTCGTCGCGATCACAGCTCGTGGGTGGCATCGCGAACCGTGCCGACGAACTCCTCGACCAGATCACCGAGCGCGACGATGGCGATGGTGCGACCGGTCGCGTCGACGACGGCACCCAGGTGTGCGCTGGTGCGCCGCAGTGCTTCGGTCGACTCGTCGAGCGGGGTGTCGTCGGCGAGAACCGGCAGCGTACGGATCATCTCGGGCCCGATGACCGACTCGTCGGAGACGGAGTCGTCGAGCATGAGGTCGAGGATGTCCTTGACGTGCAGATAGCCGGTGAACGTGCCGTCGGTGCCACGGACGGGAAAGCGTGAGAACCCCGTCTCGGTGACCGCGTCCTGCACCGATCCGAGCGTCGGTCCGACGATCCCGGTCTCCCGATCGCGCGAGGCGGGCACCGAGCGCACCTTGTCCAGAGGGATCGCGACCTCGCGGACGGTGCGACTCGACGTACGGATGGCGCGGGTCAGCCGGTCGTGCTCTTCCTCGTCGATCAGTCCTTCCTCGCGGGATTCGCCGATCATCTCCGAGAGCTGGGGAGCCGACACCGCGGACTCCAGTTCGTCCTTGGGCTCCACGCGCAGCAAACGCAGGGTCCCGTTGGCCAGCCAGTTGTAGAAGACGATGACCGGTCGGGCCAGCCGCATGAAGTGCAGATGGATCGGCACCAGCAGCATCGCGGCCCGTTCGGGACCTGCCAGCGCGATGTTCTTGGGCACCATCTCGCCGAGGAGTATGTGCAGGATCACCACGATGATCAGGGAGATCGCGAACGAGATCGGGTGGAGCAACTCGTGGGGGACATGCGCCAGATGCAGCGGTGTGGCGATGAGATGAGCGATGGCCGGTTCGCCGACGCGACCGAGCAGCAGCGAGCAGATGGTGATGCCCAGCTGTGATCCGGCCAGCATCATCGACAGGTGTTCGGAGGCGTCGATGACCTTGCGAGCCCGCTTGTTGCCCTGCTCCTCGAGTGCTTCGAGGCGGTCACGTCGCGCCGAGATCAGCGAGAACTCGGCACCGACGAAGAAGGCGTTGGCGGCGAGCAGCACGATGGTCAGGACCACGGCCCAGTAGTCGTTCATCGTCGGCTCCCGGTCCCGGCGGCCACCGAGTCGGCGGCGACCTCACGTGGGTTCACGGACTCCGCGGGGGTGCTCGCGGATGCGGTGCCCGGGTCGGCCGGTGCCAACGAGACGAGGTCCACGCGTCTGCCGTCCATCTTCACCACACGTGCCCGCCACATCCGGGTGGACACCTCCTCGTCGTCGTCATCGGAGAGGTGGGCGCGTTCGGGGATCTCCACCACATCGCCTTCGGCGGGGATGCGTCCGAGTGCGAACATGATCAGTCCACCGAGCGTGTCGTAGGGGCCGTCGGGCGCCCGGTACTCGGTGGCCTCGGCGAGTTCGTCGATACGAAGCAGACCCGAGCAGACATAGCCGGTGCCCGAGCGGCGCACGTCGTCCACCTCGCGATCGTGCTCGTCGGTGACGTTGCCCACGATCTCCTCGATGAGGTCCTCGGTGGTCACGATCCCGGCTGTTCCGCCGTACTCGTCGACCACCACGGCCACCTGGAATCCGTCGCCGCGTATGCGCTCCATCAACGAGTCGCCGTCGAGGCTTGCCGGGACCACCGGCACAGGACGCGAGATGTCGACCACGCGCACGAGTTCCCGGTCGGCGACCGGGACGGTGAACGCCTGCTTGATGTGAACGAATCCGACGATGTTGTCGAGGTCGCCGTCGACGACCACCGGGAACCGCGACATCCCGGTGCGCGACGCCAGGACGATCAGATCGCGCACGGTCGCGTCGTCGTCGAGGGACTCCACCGTCACGCGGGGAGTCATCAGATCCTCGGCGCTGCGTTCGGAGAACCGCAGCGACCGGCCGACAAGTGTCGCGGTCTCGGCGTCGAGTGAGCCGTGTTCGTAGGAGGTGCGCACCAGGGCGCCGAGTTCCTGCGGAGAGCGCGCCGAACGCAGTTCCTCGGCCGGTTCGATCCCGAGTCGGCGGACCAGCCAGTTCGCCGAACCGTTGAGTCCGTTGATCGCCCACCGGAACAGTGCCGAGAAGACCGTCATGAGCCCGGCGGTCGATCGGGCCGTCTTCATCGGATGGGTGATGGCGAGGTTCTTCGGCACGAGTTCGCCGAGCACCATCGACAAGGATGTGGCGATCACGAGTGCCAGGATCAGCGACAGCGCCGAGGAGACGCCTGCCGACAGCCCCATGGCGTCGAAGGCCGGTTTGGTCAGCTGTGCGATCACCGGTTCTGCCAGATAGCCGGTGATCAGGGTGGTGATGGTGATACCGAGCTGGGCGCCGGACAGCTGGAACGACAGGGTGCGGTGAGCGTTCTGCACCTGATGGGAGCGGCGGTCGCCACGTTCGCGGACCTCGGCGTCGACGGCCGAGCGTTCCAGGGCGGTGAGCGAGAATTCCGCCGAGACGAACAGGGCGGTCCCGACGGTCAGCGCGATGAACCCGACCAGGCTGGCGATGATGATCAGAGCCTGCATGATCGCTCCAGGTGGGGCTCTGGCCGCGTGGATCTCCGGGACGGCCCCGTAGGTTTCTCGGGTTCGGGCTCAGGTTGCTCGGAGTCGGGTGCGGTTTCTTCCGAGTCGGGCACGGTTGGTGCCACCGGCACGGGTCATCCCTCCAGATACGCCGGATCGGGTGAGGGTCACGTTGTCGGCGCGCCAACGAGACGTTCCCGCCATTCTACGGGCTCGCCACGAGTGCTTCCCGGCGCCGCGACCACATGCGGGCGCGGCGCCGGACGGCCGACGGCCTGCTCACCAGCCGGTCGGCAGCGGCTTGCCCTCCGCGAAGCCGGCGGGTGACTGCACTCCCAGGACCACGTTCTGGTGCAGCTCGTCGAGCGAGCGGGCGCCGGTGTAGGTGGCGGTGGACCGCACACCCGAGCAGATGTGGTCGATGAGGTCTTCCACGCCCGGGCGATCGGGATCGATCTTGATGCGAGAGGTCGAGATCCCCTCCTCGAACAGTGCCTTACGCGCCTGGTCGAAGGCCGAGTCGGCGGAGGTGCGCGCGGCGACAGCGCGCTTGGAGGCCATACCGAAGCTCTCCTTGTAGTAGTTCCCCTGCGCATCGCGCTTGAGGTCGCCCGGCGACTCGAAGGTACCGGCGAACCACGAGCCGATCATCACATTCGATGCACCCGCGGCGACCGCGAGTGCCACGTCGCGCGGATGGCGCACGCCGCCGTCGGCCCATACATGCTTACCGAGTTCTTTTGCCGCTGCGGCACATTCGGCAACAGCGGAGAACTGTGGACGTCCGACGCCGGTCATCATGCGGGTGGTGCACATCGCGCCCGGTCCGACGCCGACCTTGGCGATGTCGGCGCCGGCGTTGATCAGGTCCACAGTGCCGGCCGCCGAGACGACATTGCCCGCCACCAGCGGCACACCCAGGGATGCCGAGGCCACCGACTCCAGTGCCGACAGCATCTTGTGCTGATGGCCGTGTGCGGTGTCGATCACCAGCACGTCGGCGCCGGCAGCCACGAGCGCCTTGGCCTTGCCCACCACGTCGCCGTTGATGCCGACGGCCGCGGCAACGCGCAGCCGGTTCTCGTCGTCGACGGCTGGGGTGTAGATCCCGGTCCGCAGTGCACCGCGGCGGGTGAGGACACCGGCGAGTGTCTCGTCGGGGCGCACGAGCACCGCGACGTCCACGTGGGCGTCGTTGAGACGTTCGAAGACCTCGCGGGCGTCGGTGTCGGCAGGCAGTGACACGAAGGCGGTGTCGAGGACGTCGGACAGGCGCGCGAAGCGGTCCACGTCACTGCAGGCGGCCTCGTCGACGATCCCGACCGGGCGTCGCCGATCGTCGATGACCACCGCGATGCCGTGTGATCGTTTGGTGATCAGTGCGATCGCGTCGGTGACCGAGTCGTCGGGGCGCAGCACCACCGGGGTGTCGGCGACGAGATCGCGGCTCTTGACGAAGGAGATGGTCTCTTCCACGGCGGGGATCGGCAGGTCCTGCGGGAGAACCACGAGTCCGCCGCGGCGGGCGACGGTCTCGGCCATGCGCCGTCCGGCGACGGCGGTCATGTTGGCGACGACGATCGGGATAGTCGTACCGGAACCATCGCTGGAGGAGAGGTCGACGTCGAAACGGGATGTCACATCGCTTCGCGAGGGAACGACGAAAACGTCGTCATACGTGAGGTCGTAGGCAGGGCCGTGCCCATCAAGGAATCGCACGTGCGCCCATCCTACTGCCGACCCCGTCCCGAACGCCAAACCTGCTCGTCAGGTCGGTTCGCTGCTCAGACCTCGACCTCGGTGCGGGTCTGTTCACCCCACAGGGTGTGGAAGCTGCCCGGCTTGTCGACGCGCTTGTAGGTGTGCGCGCCGAAGAAGTCTCGCAGTCCCTGGGTGAGCGCGGCGGGCAGCCGCTCGGCCCGCAGACCGTCGTAGTAGGACAGTGACGAGGCGAATGCGGGTACTGGGATTCCCATCGTGCTCGCGGTGGCCACCACGCGACGCCAGCTGTCGAGGCCGGCCGAGACGGCCTCCCGGAAGTACGGCGCGAGCAGCAGTGAGGGGAGATCGGGGTCGTCGCGGTAGGCGTCGACGATCCGGTTGAGGAATTTCGCGCGGATGATGCAGCCGCCGCGCCAGATGGTGGCCAGTGCGCCCGGATCGACGTTCCAGTCGTATTCGGCGCTGCCCGCGCGGATCTGGTCGAAACCCTGCGCGTAGGCGACCACCTTGGAGGCGTAGAGCGCGGCGTTGATGTCGGCGACGAAACGGTCGCGGTCGGTGGGGGCGCCGGCGAGTTTGCCGGAGGCGAGGTCGCGAGCGGCGGTGCGCTGATCGCGTGAGCTCGACAGCGCGCGGGCGAACACCGCCTCGGCGATCCCGGTGGTGGGGATGCCCAGATCGAGGGCCGACTTCACCGTCCATCGGCCGGTGCCCTTCTGGCCGGCCTCGTCGACGATCACATCGATCAGGGGCTTGCCGGTCTCGGCGTCCTTCTGGGCGAGCACCTCAGCGGTGATCTCGACCAGATAGCTCTCCAGATCGCCGGAATTCCATTGGCGGAACACGTCGGCGATCTCGTCGGTCGACATCGTGAGCGCCTTGCGCATGAGGTCGTAGGCCTCGCCGATCAGCTGCATGTCGGCGTATTCGATCCCGTTGTGCACCATCTTCACGAAGTGACCGCTGCCGTTCGGGCCGATGTGCGTGCAGCAGGGTGTTCCGTCCACATGTGCCGAGATCGACTCGAGCAGCGGACCGAGCGATTCGTAGGCTTCGGCCGGGCCGCCCGGCATGATCGACGGACCGTTGAGCGCACCCTCCTCACCGCCGGAGATGCCGGTGCCGACGAAGTTGAGGCCGCGCTTGCTCATCGCGGCTTCGCGACGGATGGTGTCGGTGTAGAGCGAGTTGCCGCCGTCGATGATGACATCGCCGGGCTCCATCAGATCGGCGAGCTCCTCGATCACCGAATCGGTCGCATCACCGGCTTTCACCATGATCAGCGCGCGGCGCGGGCGTTCGAGTGCGGCCACGAAGTCGGCCATCGACTCGGTACGGATGAACGTGCCCTCGTCCCCGTGGTTCTCCAACAGCGCATCGGTCTTGGCGATACTTCGGTTGTGCAGGGCGACGGTGTAGCCGTGCCGGGCGAGGTTGCGGGCGAGGTTGGATCCCATCACGGCCAATCCGGTGACGCCGATCTGTGCGAGGTTCGAGGTGCTCTCGGGATTCTGCTGAGATGCCATGTCGCCAGAGTATGCGCTCGGCGAGCTCGGCCACGAGTGTTCCGGCGGCGGCTCTTTCGCCCGGCGCCGGGCGTTTCCGGCAAGTCGGGAGCAGGTGGCGCCGCCGACGTTCCGCCGTGACGGCGTTACAGGGATCCGGCCAGTCTGCTCAGCTCGGTCAGCCAGGGGATCGCGACCGCGAGGGTGGGCACCACCAGGATCAGTACCGCGCACACGTATGCGCATGCGCCGGCGGTGTGCGCACTCCTGTTGTCGGAGAGTCGCTGGACGCGGGTGAGGGTCGAGGGCCCGCCCACGCCCATCGCGCCCTGTGGTGCGACGGCGTCGGCACAGTTGACCAGTGCGCGCCCGACCGTCCGGCGTGAACTCGCGCGGACGGCGTGGTCGTCGGCGAGGATCTCCACCAGCAGACGCACCTGGTCGAGCGCCGAGCGGCTGCGGATCACGCGCGGGAAGGCCTCGTGAACGGCGATGAAGGCCTCGAGGATCAGGTCGTGGCGGGCGCGCAGATGGGCGCGCTCATGGGTGATGACCGCGGTGAGCTCATCGCGGTTGAGGCGGTCGACGATGCCGGCCGAGAGGACCACGCGACGACGGATGCCGGGCAGGCAGTAGGCGATCGGTTCGCGCACGTCGAGCATGCGGACGTCGCGGGCGCGCAGGGTGCCGTCGCCAGAACGGCGGTCGATGTGATCGAGCAGGTCGACGAGATCACGGTGCAGCGCACGGCGTGCCCGCGTGCGGACCCCGACGCGGATCGAGGCGAAGATGAGACGCGCACCGATCAGCAGTGTGAGGAAGAACACGCCGAAACATACGGTCCAGATCGGCCAGCCGAGGCGATCGGCCTGGCGGAAGGGGCTGGTCGTAGGACGGCCGTCCGGTCCGATCACGAGGAGGTGGGAGGCGATCGCCAGCCCGCAGCTGAACGCCGAGAGCACCGCTGCGATCGAGATCGACTGCCACAGCGTCATCGCTGCACGTGGGGCGCGCAGCGACCAGTCGGCACGCGCGAGCAGCGCGGGTACCGGACCGGCGAGGAGCAATGCGATGGCTCCGAATACCGCGGCAATCATCACGCGTCTCCGTTGACGCTGGTGAATGTCGTCACGGAAGGGATCTTAAGGGGTCTCGTCCCCATGCTGTGACGCTTCGAGCTCGTCGAGTGCTCGGCGTAGCGCTCGCGCTTCATCGGCTCCGACCTTCCCCACGAACGAGACCAGGGCGGCATGCCGCGCCTGAGATTCGTCGGCTTCGCTCAGCGCATCGACCATCAGGCTCGCGACGAGATCCTCGCGCCGGTAGCTGGGCGAGTACCGATGTGCCCGGTCGTCGCGGATCTGGGCGACCAAGTTCTTCTTGGCCAGGCGCTGCAGAACGGTCATCACGGTGGTGTAGGCGAGTCCGCGTTCGGCGGCCAGCGCCGCGTGGACCTGCCGTACCGTCTGGGGCTCCTCGCTCGACCACAGATGGTCCATGACGGCACGTTCCAATTCGCCCAATCCACTCACACGTCGGATTCTACCGATCCGACGTGAGCGAGGTGTGGCGGTGGATACGAGAGACGTCGGGGTTGACATGTAGGTAAGGGTAGCCTACATTCACTCTTAGGTCGGACCGCGAGAGTGTCCTGAGGGCTGCAGAGACCCCCGGTCCACGCGAGGACAGGCCCACACGATGCACATCGTGTGGGCCTGTCCGTTTCTGTGACGAGCCCCTTGTGACGAGCCCCTTGTGACGAGCCCCTTGTGACGAGCCCCTTGTGACGAGGCCCCTGTGACGAGGCCCCTGTGACGAGCTCGTCTCTCGCTGTGTGCGCGTCGGACTCGAACGCCCGCAGCCCCTCTGTACGACACCCGTCCATGCCGTTCCCGCAGGCGGGCGTCGATCGAGCGAGGCGATGCGTGATTGGATCGTCATCAGCGGTGATCGTGGTGATCGGCCGTCGCCGGTGGCTGTGGACACGCCCCGGCAACCGGGATGAGAGGCGAGGGTGCACGCAGTGACCGACTCCGAACGAACCGCGACCGACTCCGACGGAACCCCACAGCAGTCTGGTGGTGACGCCGCCGCGACCGGGGGTGCGCTGGGCGTGTCCGGTCAGGTGGGGGACTCGTCGGGCTTCGATGCTCTGTACGGCCTGCGGTACGAGATGGTCTCGGCCGAGGGCGTCGTGGCGTCCCTCACCATCTCAGAGGCGCTGCATCAGCCGGCGGGACTCGTGCACGGCGGGGTGTACTGCGCGATCATCGAGTCGACCGCCAGCACCTCTGCTTACGTCTGGCTCAACGAGCGCGGCGTCGGTGGCGGGGTGGTCGGCGTGAACAACTCGACCGACTTCTTGCGCGCCATCACCGCGGGCACGGTGACCGCCACCACCACGCCGATCCATCGTGGTCGGCGTCAGCAGCTGTGGCAGGTCGACATCACCGACGAGAACCAGCGGCTCATCGCCCAGGGCAGGGTGCGACTGCAGAACATCGAGGCCGCGTCGTGACCGCCTCGGGGTCGGGGCTGTCGGCGCCGGCTCGCGAGCGGATCGAAGCGCTGCTCAGTGAGGTCGACGAGCGACTCGCCGTTCGCTATCCCGGTGACAGACCCCAGCCGCAGCCCTCCCACACCGTCTACATTCCCGCCGACAAGGTCTCGACGGAGACGCCGTCGCTGTGGGGGACGGCGGCGCTCGAGCTGACCGACCGCGCTGCCGAGACCATCGCCGACCTCGACTCGATGGGCGTCGCCGATCGTGTGCGGACGCGGTTGCGGTCGCGGCCGATCGACGATCTGCGCATCGACCTCGAAGACGGCTACGGGTGGCGTGCCGACGAGGTCGAGGATGCCGACGCGCGTCGCGCCGGCGAGATCCTGGCCGCATGGTCGCAGGCCTCACGCGGCGACGCGGCAGCCGACGGCAGCGCCGACCAGGACGGCGTCGGTGCGCCGTGGTCGTTCGGGGTGCGCGCCAAGAGCATGGGTGCCGGTGATCGTCGTCGGGGCATCCGGACGCTCGAACACGTCCTCGACGCCGCCGGCGGTGTGCCCGAGGGCTTCGTGTTCACGGTGCCCAAACTGCGCGCCATCGAACAGGTCGAGGCCGTGGTGGCGATGTGTGAGGACTTCGAACTCGTCCACGGCATCGCCCCCGGCACACTGCAGTTCGAGTTGCAGATCGAGAGTCCGCAAGCGGTGATCGGTGCTGATGGCAGCGCGACACTGGCTCGCGCGATCGGCGTGGGGATGCCCCGGTTGACCGGATTGCACTACGGCACATACGACTACAGCGCGGCCTGTGGCATCGTCTCGTCGCAGCAGTCGCTGGAACACCCGGTCGCCGATCACGCGAAGGCGGTGATGCTCGCCGCGGCTGCCCAGACCGGTGTCTGGGTCAGCGACGGTTCGACGCAGGTGATCCCGGTCGGCACCGACGAGGTGGTGGACGCGGCGATGCGCCGGCATCACCGGCTGGTCACCCGGTCACTGACCCGCGGGTACTACCAGGGCTGGGATATGCATCCGGGGCATCTCGTGACGCGCTGGCTGGCGGTGTTCGACTTCTTTGCCGCGGCGATGCCCGCGGCGGTCGCACGCCTGCAGGACTATTTCGCTCGGCAGAGCGGTGAGGTGATGGATGAGCCGGCAACCGCGCAGTCGCTGGCCCTGGTGGTGCTGCGTGGACTCGCCGCCGGCGCATTCGACGAGTCCGATGTCACGGCGCTCGGCGAGCAGTGCTCGGCGGCCCGTCTGACCCAGTTGCGCGCCAGTGGCGGCGTTCTGTCCTGAACATTCGGTGACACCCGTCTGAGAGTCACGATCGGCGCGCGGGGGTGGGAGCGCCGCCGGTCGCGGTCTGTGAGGTGGTTTGCGGTCCGTCATGCCCACCGCCGTCGGCGGTGGCAGTATGAGATTCCACGTGCGCACCGCGACCGGCTCTCATGGGCCGGGATCTGGCTGCGGGCGCCGACGAGGAGGATGAGCAGTGCGGCTGTCGCCACATGAGCAGGAACGGTTGTTGATCTCCTACGCGGCCGAGGTCGCCCGGCGGCGGCAAGGCCGCGGGCTGAAGCTGAATCATCCTGAGGCCGTGGCGATCATCACCGATCACGTTCTCGAGGGCGCCCGTGACGGACGGCCGGTGGCCGAGCTGATGTCCACCGGTCGGGAGGTGCTCACCCGCGACGACGTGATGAGCGGCGTGCCCGAGATGCTCCACGACGTGCAGGTCGAGGCGACCTTCCCCGACGGCACCAAGCTGGTGACCGTTCACCATCCCATCTCATGAGGTCATCTGCGGCGGTCCTCGCGGGCGTCTGTCGAGTCGCGCCGTCGAGTCGCCCTGTGACCCACAGCAGTCGGGCAGACGGGAGAGCACCGATCCGCCACGGCCTCCGCCCTCGAGGTTCCCGCATCAGTCAGGAGAGATCATGTCCGATCCCGTGATCCCCGGCGAGGTCATCGTCGCACCGGGTGAGATCGAGTTGAATTCCGGTGCCCCGCATGTCGTGATGACAGTGACGAATACCGGCGACCGCCCCGTGCAGGTGGGATCGCATGTGCACCTGCCGCAGGCCAACGCCGCTCTTGATTTCGACCGTGCGGCCGCTCGCGGACTCCGCCTCGACATCCCCGCGGGCACCGCGGTGCGATTCGAGCCAGGTATCGAGATGACGGTCTCGCTCGTCCCGCTGGCCGGCACCCGTGAGGTGTACGGCATCTCGCTCGACGCACCCGGAAAGGTCGACTGACTCGCATGGCATCCCTGAGTAGACAGCGTTACGCCGAACTGTACGGTCCCACCACCGGGGACCGGGTACGTCTGGCCGACACCGACCTGCTGATCGAGATCACCGAAGACCGTTGCGGCGGACCGGGACTGGCCGGTGAGGAAGCGGTGTTCGGCGGCGGCAAGGTGATCCGCGAGTCGATGGGGCAGGGCCGTGCGACACGGGCGGAGGGCGCACCCGACACCGTGATCACCGGGGTGGTGATTCTCGATCACTGGGGAATCATCAAGGCGGATCTCGGTATTCGCGACGGTCGCGTGGTCGCGATGGGCAAAGCGGGTAACCCCGACACGATGGACGGTGTCCATCCCGATCTCGTGATCGGGCCGTCGACCGAGATCATCGCCGGTAACGGGCTCATCGCCACGGCCGGCGGGATCGACTGCCATGTGCACTTCATCTGTCCGCAGATCCTCGACGAGGCGCTCGGCAACGGCATCACCACGATGATCGGTGGTGGCACCGGCCCCGCCGAGGGCAGCAAGGCCACCACGGTGACCCCCGGCGCGTGGCATCTGGCATCGATGCTCGCAGCCACCGACGGCTGGCCGATGAACATCGCGTTGCTGGGCAAGGGCAACACCGTCAACCCCGATGCCATGCGCGAACAGCTGCGCGCCGGCGCGTCGGGGTTCAAGCTGCACGAGGACTGGGGGAGTACGCCCGCGGCGATCGACGCCTGCCTGCGGGTCGCCGACGAGTCCGGCGTGCAGGTGGCACTGCACTCCGACACTCTCAACGAGGCGGGATTCGTCGAGTTGACGCTCGGCGCGATCGCCGGACGCGGTATCCACGCGTACCACACCGAGGGTGCCGGCGGCGGTCACGCACCCGACATCATCACGGTCGCGTCGTATGCGAATGTCCTTCCCAGCTCGACCAATCCGACGCGTCCGCATACCGTGAACACCCTCGACGAGCACCTCGACATGCTCATGGTGTGCCATCACCTGAACCCGAGCGTCCCCGAGGATCTCGCCTTCGCCGAGAGCCGCATCCGGCCCTCGACGATCGCCGCCGAGGATCTGCTGCACGATCTGGGCGCCATCTCGATGATCGGCTCCGACGCCCAGGCGATGGGACGTATCGGTGAGGTGGTGTTGCGGACCTGGCAGACGGCACATGTGATGAAGAAGCGTCGCGGTGCGTTGGCGGGGGACTCGGCCGCCGACAACAACCGCGCACGCCGCTACGTTGCGAAGTACACGATCTGCCCCGCTGTCGCACACGGCCTCGACGACGAGATCGGTTCGATCGAGGTCGGCAAACTCGCCGACATCGTGTTGTGGGATCCGGCGTTCTTCGGGGTGCGACCCAACGTGGTGCTCAAGGGCGGCGCGATCGCCTGGGCGGCGATGGGTGACGCCAACGCCTCCATCCCCACCCCGCAACCGGTGCTGCCCCGGCCGATGTTCGGCGCCGCACCCGGTGCCGCAGCACAGACATCGCTGAGTTTCGTTGCGCCGCAGGCAATCGAGGCCGGTCTGCCCGAGCAGCTGGGGCTGGCGCGGCAACTCGTCCCGGTCAAGAACGTGCGCAAGGTCGCCAAGGCCGACATGCCGGAGAACTCCGCGACGCCGGAGATCCGGGTCGACCCGGACACCTTCACGGTGTTCGTCGATGGGGAGATCTGGCAGCAGGATCCCGCGGTCGAACTGCCGATGGCCCAGCGGTACTTCCTGTTCTGATGGCTGGATTCTGATGGCGTTGTCACAGAGCGATCGTGGGGTGCCCCGCGCGGGTGGCTCGCTCGCGATGATGCTCACGCTCGCCGATTCGCGATTGCCGGTGGGCGGTCACGTCCACTCCGGCGGCCTGGAACAGGCGATCACCGATCGACTGGTCACCGGAGTGGACTCACTGCGTGAATTCCTCATCCGCCGGGCGGCCACCGCGGGATTGGTCGGGGCCTCGATCGCCGCGGCCGTGGCCGACGGTCGGCTGACACCAGCCGATGCCGAGATCGAGACCGATGCCCGCACCCCCTCGCCCGCGGCGCGCACGGCCTCGCAGACCCAGGGGCGAGGAATGCTGCGGCTGGCCAAAGGGACGTGGCCGCAGCATGATTGGTCGGCTCATCGGGCCCGGCCCCATCTTCCGGTGATCACCGGATCGGTGGGCGCGGTCACCGGCCTGGGCGGATTCGAGACCGCGCTGGTCTACCTCTACAGTGGTCAGACCGGTGCAGCAACGGCCGGACAGCGGTTGCTGGCGCTGGACCCGGGAGATGTCGCGGGACTGGGTGTCGAACTCGTCGGACTCTACGAGTCGCTCGCGGCCAGGGCCGCCGACGGATTGGCCGACGTCTCCGACCCCGACTTCGACATCCTGGCGCAACGGCACGAGATCCGTGACATGCCGTTGTTCGCATCGTAATCGGCAATTCGTTGCCACCATCTGTGTATCTGTGAGGAGAACACCATGCCGCCGCATCTGATCGACGGAGAGCCGCATTCACATCTCGACGAGCGTCCACGGCGCGTCCGCACGCCGGGTGAGGCCCTGCGTATCGGGATCGGCGGGCCGGTCGGCTCGGGGAAGACCGCATTGGTCGCGGCGTTGTGCCGCGTACTGCGCGACGAGCTGTCGCTGGCCGTGCTGACCAACGACATCTACACCACCGAGGACGCGGACTTCCTGCGGCGCAACGCGGTTCTCCCCGACGAGCGCATCACCGCGGTCCAGACCGGCGGGTGTCCGCACACCGCCATCCGCGACGACATCACCGCCAACCTCGACGCCATCGACGACCTGGTGGAGGCCAATCCCGCATTGGATCTGATCCTGGTGGAGTCCGGCGGCGACAATCTGACCGCCACCTTCTCCACAGGTCTGATCGACGTACAGATCTTCGTGATCGACGTGGCCGGTGGTGACAAGGTGCCCCGCAAGGGCGGCCCTGGGGTGACCTACTCGGATCTGCTGGTGATCAACAAAACCGATCTCGCACCGCTGGTGGGCGCTGATCTCGGTGTCATGTCGACCGACGCCGCTCGGGTGCGCGAGAACCGGCCCACCGCGATGATCTCGCTCACCGAGGACCCTGCCGCAACCGATGTGGTGGCCTGGGTGCGCGAACAGCTGGCAACTGCGCCGGTGGCCGGCTAGGTGTTCACCGAGGTCACCATCACGGCGACCCCGGGCCGGTCACCGCGGATCACCGCGGTGGGCGGGCTCACCGCCCGGCTCACCGGTCCCGACCGGGTTCACCTCATCTCGACCGCGGCGACCCCGCTCGGCGACGACCAGATCGTGGTGCGCATCGAGGTGGCATCCGGGGCCCGGCTGGAACTGACCACCACCGCCGCGACTGTCATCTACCCGGGCCGCGGAGACCAGACGTCCACCGCGACATGGGATCTCACGGTCGGCGAGGATGGTTCGCTGGTGGTGTGCCCGCTGCCGACGATCCTCGTTCCCCGGTCGCGGCACCGATCGGTGGTGCGCGCGGATCTCGACGACACCTCGCGGCTGCTGGTCACCGAGAGTGTGCAGCGCGGACGGAGCAACGAGACCGCCGGCAGCTGGTCGGGAACGATGTCGGTGGATGTCGCAGGTCGACCGGTACTCCGGCATCGCATCGACCTGCCGGGGATGGCCACGTCGATCGGCCGATGGCCCGCACCGCGCGCACTGGTGAGCGCATTCCGCTATCCCGCGCAGGCGGATGAGGCTGCTGTCTCGCCGGTGGTGGCGGCTGGTCGGATGCCGCTGGCCGGTGGAGGTGAGCTGATCACCGCCACCGGCGCAGATGTGGTCAGCGCTCAGGCCGCCGCCGACGATCTCCTGCTCGACGCTCGGTGGCCCGCCGGCGGGCTGGTGTCGATCTGACGGCTCGACCCGGCGGCGGGTGCGAGCCCGGCGGCGTCGGTCAGCTCGCCTCGGCCTGATCGGGCTGCGGTGCCGAATCCGGCTGGGGTGTCGGATCTGCCTGTGGCGCAGCGGATCCGGCCGCGTCTGTACTGGGTGCGGCCGACGACGGAGCGTCGAGTTCGCGTTGCGATTCGAGTTCGTGCAGAGTGTCCAGCGCGGTGCGCGCGTACACCTGCTGCTCGGTCACGGTCAGCTGCCCGCGGTTGCGGGTGCTGAAGGCGAAGAGCCAGTTGAAGGTGGTGGCCATCCGGTTACGGAACCCGACCATGTAGATCAGGTGCAGGAACAACCACGCAAGCCAGGCGAAGAAGCCGGAGAACTCGATCTTCTTGTCGGTCTTGGGAATCGGGATCTGGGCGACGGCGTCGAACCGCGAGATGGTCGCCATCGAACCCTTGTCCCAGTACTCGAAGGGTTTGCGGTCGGCGGGATCGGCGCCCTGCAGGGATGCCTTGATCGCTGCGGTCGCGTATTTGGCGCCCTGGATGGCGCCCTGGGCCATACCCGGGACCCCTGGCACGAGGGCCATGTCACCGATGACGAACACATTGGGATGGTCGGGCAGGGCCAGATCGGCGCCGACCTTGACACGACCGGCACGATCAAGCTCCACCCCGGACTGTTCGGCGAGCTGCTTGCCCAGCGGGCTGGCCGACACACCTGCCGACCAGACCTTGCACTGCGACTCGATGCGCCGGGTGGTGCCGTCTTTGTCCTTGACCACCAGGCCGTCGTAGTCGACGTCGACGACCATGGCGTTGAGCTGGATGTCGACGCCCATCTTGGTCAAGCGGTCGGCGGCCTTCTTGCCGAGCTTGGGGCCCATCGGGGGCAGTACCGCCGGCGCGGCGTCGAGGAGAACCACCTTCGCCTGGGTGGGGTCGATGTTGCGGAAGGTGCCCTTGAGTGTCTCGTCGCTCATCTCCGAGATCTGGCCGGCGAGTTCCACACCGGTCGGACCCGCACCGACGACCACGAAGGTGAGCAGGCGCGCACGCTCCTCGGGGTCGTTCGACAGTTCGGCCTGCTCGAACGCGCCGAGGATGCGGCCGCGCAGTTCGAGGGCGTCGTCGACCGTCTTCATGCCGGGGGCGAACTCGGCGAACTGGTCGTTGCCGAAGTACGACTGGTCGGCACCGGCGGCGATGATCAGGCTGTCGAACGGGGTCTCGGTGATGCGCGTGAGCAGGCGCGAGGTGACGACCTTCTTCTCCAAGTCGATCTTCTCCACGTCGCCGAGGAGCACCTGGGTGTTCTTCACCTTCTTGAGCACCACGCGGGTCGCCGGAGCGATCTCACCCTCGGAGAGAATGCCCGTCGCGACCTGGTAGAGCAGCGGCTGGAACAGGTGATGGGTGGTGCGCGACACGAGGGTCACATCGACGTCGGCGTTCTTCAGATGCTTCGCAGCATTCAGGCCACCGAAACCTGCTCCGATGATCACCACACGATGGCGGGCACTCATGTCTTACTCCTGTACGTCGTTGATCGAAGATACTTCGTCAGTCGCTTCGGGGCTGCTCGGTTACTAACGGTAGTTCACCGGCTCGATCGTGGTGAGGCAAGGATCGCCGGAACGGGTGCACGTCGCCGGCGTGCCACCGGGCGGGCCCCGCCGGCGCCCGTCCGCCGGCACGCGCCGACTCAGTCTCCGGCGCCGACTCAGACTCAGGCGATGAGATGAGCGACGGGACGTGCCGAGGCGGCCCACGGGAAGCTGTGTGACGTCCACTGGTCGCGCAGCAGTTCGTACTCGACCTGTGGATCGGCCGCCGTGGCGGCCACCAGCGACATCCCCGACTTCTCCATCACGCGTCGCGATGCGTGATTGATCGCGGTGGTCCCGGCGAACACCCGGTCGGTGGACACGAGGTCGAAGGCCAGCGCGATCACCGCACGCGCACCCTCGGTGGCCAGGCCGCGCCCCCACGCGGCCCGCCGCAGCCGGTAGGTGAGCTCGAGTTCGGGGCGGGTGCCATGTCGCGGAGCACGCAGACTCACCCAGCCGAGGAAATCACCGCGCCGACGGTCCACCGCGATCCAGATCCCGACGCCGGGACGGGAGTTCATCTCCGATATCGCCCGGGGAATCACCCAGTCCTCGATGATCGATGGCGGTGTCGCGACGCCGCCGCTCACATGACGCATCACCTCGGGATCCGCGTCGAGCACCACCAGGTGCTCGGCGTCAGCCGTGGTGACCGGACGCAGAACCATCCGATCCGTGTCAATGATCACCGTGTCCCCACTTCGGTGTCGTCGGGCGTCCGTTCCCTGCCAGGTGTGCAACGGGGAGGGCCGCGGTGGGAGCGGTCCGTGCGGACTCACGCTACCGGCGACGACCCCGTCATACGCACGACATCGACGAGCCGTTCCCCCACGGATGCCGATGACTGCCGGCGCATGGCCACGACGCAGAAACGCATGTCTGCCTTGCCCGGATTGAAGCATCATACGGTGCGGGCCACTCATTCGGCGCCTCTCATATGCGCCGTGTCGTGGCAGGACGACCCTCGGCGGACAGAGTGATCAGTCGTCGGCGGCGCGGACACGAGGTACGCGCCCCCGAGACATTAGGGTTGACGACATTAATGTTGACGTCGAGGCCCGCCGCGATGCGGACCCACCGGTACTCGCCGCGGCAGACACGGCAATCACCAGGCCGGGGTCATCACAGCCGTGGAGCTCGACTGCCATCCGGGCGGCGGGCGGCACCGAACCACGGGTGGAAGACACGCCCGGCGGGGATCGCCCCCGGCGACCGACGAGGTGGTCCAGACCACCGGAGTGAGGTGACGTTCGCTGACATGACCGACCATGCTGAGATCGCAGGATCTGCCACGGCACAGCGCGTCACACGCGTCGGTGAACCCTCGCAGGAGACCGCCGGACCCCACGACCCGCCCGATCACCCTGTACGCGATCACCCTGTACGCGATCACCGCGCGTCCGAGTCGACGGTGGGCGGGCCCGCCGTGGCGATGACCTCCGTCGGGTCGTCGGCACAGCGCGTGGCAGTGATCGGGTCGGGTGTCTCAGGGCTGGTCGCCGCGCATCTGCTGCGCGATGTCACCGACGTCACACTCTATGAAGCCGACGATCGCCTCGGTGGTCATGCGCACACACATCAGGTGGTCGATCCCGACGGGACCGAACTGTCGATCGACACCGGTTTCATCGTGCACAACGACCGCGCATACCCGATCCTGACGCGATTGTTCGCCGAACTCGGGGTGCGCCGCTACGCCACCGAGATGAGTATGAGCATCGTCGACGCCGAGAGCGGTGTGTCCTACGTGGGGGGTCGCGGGCTCGGTGGGGTGTTCGCCCAGCCGCATCGCAGTGTCGATCCTCGTTTCCTGTCGATGTTGCTGGAGATCAAGCGCTTTCACATCTGCGCCCGCAGGGAGCTCGCGGCCGGGCATGCCGGCTCCGAGGTCGCCGGCCGCAGCCTGGCGCGCTTTCTCGACGAGCTCGACTTCAGCGCACGGTTCCGGCGGCAGTTCATGATCCCGCTCGTGTCGTGTGTCTGGTCCTCGGGCGGCGATCGCGCACTGGACTATCCGGCGCGCTATCTCTTCGAATTCCTCGACAACCACGGCATGCTCAGCGTCGGTGGGTCACCGCAGTGGTACACCGTCGAGGGCGGTTCCGGGCGTTACGTCGGGCTGATCGCGGCCAAGATCGACACGATCCGTACGTCGACCCCGGTGCGGTCGATCGTGCGTGCGCATGACCATGTCGATGTCGTCGACGCGTCCGGCCACACCGACACATTCGACCGGGTGGTGGTGGCCACCCATCCCGACCAGGCGCTGGCGATGCTCGCCGATGCGACACCCCGCGAGCGTGATGTGCTCTCCAGTATCGAATACAGCGACAACGAGGTTGTGTTGCACACGGATTCGTCGCTGTTGCCGCGCTCGCGCCGCGCACGCGGCGCGTGGAACCTGGAGGTCGGTACCGAAGGCGCGCCGCGGGTCACCTACTGGATGAATCGCCTGCAGGGACTGCGCGGCACACGCGACTATCTGGTGTCGCTGAACTCCGCGGATCGGGTGGACCCCTCGACGGTCATCGCGCAGATGAACTACTCCCACCCGCTCTACTCCACCAGATCCGTTGCTGCACAGCGGCAACTCGACTCGTTGGCCACTGACCGGTTTGTCCTCGCCGGTGCCTACCACGGGTGGGGTTTCCACGAGGACGGCGCTCGATCCGGCGTGGCCGCAGCCACCAGATTCGGGGCTCAATGGTGACGAGCCACGACGTGTCGAGTCCGGTGACGACCGGGCTGCCGTTGCTGCCCGCGTTGGTCATCGGGCATGTGCGACACGTGCGGCAGGGACAGGGTGCCCATTCTTTCGATCACCGTGTGTACCAGTGGCTCATCGATCTCGATGACGCACAGTCGGTTCCCCGATGGGCCGGCGCATTGCGCGCCGAGGATCACGGTGTCGACGACTCCGCCGATGCACATTCTCGCGATGGAGGTGTGCGAACCCGCGCTCGGGCACGTGCGCACGCCGAGGGAGTGCGGCTCAAAGCCGCGATCGTCGAGCTGATCGCCGGCCACGGAGTCGATCTCGGACCGCGTGGACGGGTGGTGGTGCTCGCGAACATCCGGAGCGCCGGATACGTCTTCAATCCGCTGAGCGTGTTCTGGTGTCTGGACTCCGACGGCGAGGTCGCCTGCATCGTCGCCGAGGTGCACAACACCTATCACCAGCGGTCCACCTATGTGTTGTTCCCCGACGACGCCGGGCGTGTGAGCACTGAGAAGACGTTCTACGTGTCTCCCTTCAACGATGTGTCGGGGATCTATGTGATGCGGTTCGTGCTGTCGCCCAGGCGGGTGTCGGTGTCCATCACGCTCGAACGCGATGGGTTGCCGCCCTTCGTCGCGACCATCACCGGCGACGTCCTACCCGCGGTACCTCGCACGGTAGTTGCGACAAAGCTCGCAATGCCCCTGATGCCGGTACGCGTGCGCGGCCTCATCACTGTCGAAGGTGTTCGATTGTTGATGAAAGGATTGCCGATGGTGCCGCGTGCGGGGCTGGCCGTCGAGAGTGGTGGGCTGGGAAGTGATGCAGTCGCTCGCCGACACCGGCGCGATGTCGGCCGCGGCAGCGGGAAGGGTGTGCAGCTGATGACGCAGGAGACCGTCGGGATTCGCCCCGGATTGCGCGGGCGCACCGCACAGTGGGCGCTCGAACATGCCGTGTCGCGAGTGCCGGTCGTCGTGCGTTATCCCGACGGACGTGAGATCGGTGGATCGTCGGGTCGCCGACACACCCACCCACATGCGCAGGCGCTGCCGGTGATCGAGATCGTCCGCCCGACGGAGTTGTTCGCGCGGCTGGCCGCGAATCCGAAGATCGGGCTGGGTGAGGGGTACATGGCAGGGGAGTGGCGTGCGGCGCAGGGAACCGACCTCGGCGATGCGCTCACGCCGTTCGCCGCGACCCTGACCGACCTGCTGCCGCGCTCCTGGTGGCGATTGCGTGGTCTGGTCGATCAGCGCATCCCTGAGCAGCAACGCAACAACCGCAGTGGATCCCGGCGCAACATCGAAGCGCATTACGACCTGAGCAACGACTTGTTCGAGTCCTTCCTCGACCCGAGTCTGACCTACAGCAGTGCGATGTTCGACCACACCCGCCCGCTCGCCGACCAGTCCCTGTACGAAGCTCAACTACGCAAGATCGATTCGATCCTCGATCTCGCCGCGGTCGGGGCGGGGACGCGGGTGCTGGAGATCGGTTGCGGCTGGGGCACACTGGCCATCCGGGCGGCGCAGCGCGGAGCTCACGTCACCGCGATCACCTTGTCACATGAACAGTTCGAGCTCGCCAAGGCGCGGATCGCCGAAGCCGGTCTGTCCGACCAGGTGGATCTGCGTATCGAGGACTACCGCGACGTGGCCGGCCGCTTCGACGCGGTGGTCAGCGTCGAGATGATCGAAGCGGTCGGTGCGGAGTACTGGGACACCTACTTCGCCACCATCGACGCACTTCTCGCCGACGGCGGCACGGCGGCCATCCAGGCGATACTCATGCCCCATGAGCGGATGATGGCGACGAAGAACTCCTTCGGCTGGATTCAGAAGTACATCTTCCCCGGGGGACTCATCCCCTCGATCGAGTCGATCGACGGCTCCCTGGCGTCGGCGACCACGCTGCGCAGGACCGCCCGCATCGACTTCGGCCCGGACTACGCACAGACGCTGCGGCGATGGCGTCACGCATTCAACGCCGCATGGCCGCAGCTGGTCGCCCATGTGCGCGTCGGCGGTTCCGGCGGCCCGCTCGACGAGCGTTTCCGCAGGGCGTGGGAGTACTACCTGGCCTATAGCGAGGCCGGCTTCGCCTCGGGCTATCTCCAGGTCAGTCAGCTGCGTATGCGCCGGGTGTGAGCACGTCCGGCGTGTGCGGCGGCGCAGATCCCACCGTGCACCACTAATGTCATCTGACGATGACATCACAGAGATTCGAGCTGGCGATCCAGCTGCGCTGGGGCGACATGGACTCGTTCAACCATGTGAACAACGTGCAGGTGGCGCGTCTGTTCGAAGAGGCGCGGGTACGCGCGCTGGCCGACTGGTTCGGCGGACCCGACATGCGCGTGACAGTTCTGGTCGCACGGCAGGAGATCGAGTTCGCCAGCCCGCTGGCCTACACACTCGAGCCCGCCACGATCGTCGCGTGGATCAGCCGGGTGGGAACCGCGTCATTCGACATCGCGGCGACTCTCACCGATCCGGCGGGCAGGTTGTGCGCGCAGGTGTCCACCACTCTGGTGTCGATCGACTCGTCGACCGGACGCTCGGCCCCGCTGACCCAGCAGGCCGTCTCGGTTCTCGGCGACCATCTCGGCGATCCGCTGCCGTTTCGCCACCGCAGCTAGGACACTGCAGCTGTGCTGACCCTCTACCGCTCCGAGCGCACCGACCGACTCGTCGACGCCGTTGCCGAGATGCTGTCGGTACCGGCCGGCGCTTCCGGCGGCGGCGAGGTCGACCCGTTCGCCGGGGAGATGATCTGTGTTCCCGCCCGCGGCGTCGAACGCTGGCTCAACCAGATGCTCGCGATGCGACTCGGTGCGGCGGATGGCGACGGCATCGCGGCAGACATCGAATTCCCCTCGCCGGCACGCCTTGTCGATCGCGCCTATGCGGGCGTGCGGGGTGTGCCGGTCGATGACGATCCCTGGGACCGGCAACGGGTCATCTGGCGTCTTGTCGATGTGATGGAGCAGGTGCTCGACGACCCGCGCTGCGCGCCGCTGGCGCGGCATCTGGGCCGGGAAGGTCGCGGCCCCGGTGGTCGTCTCGACCAGGCGGATCGTCGGTATGCCACGGCTGTCCACATCGCCGGGCTGTTCTCCACCTATGCCGCTCAGCGGCCCGATATGCTCACCGACTGGACTGCGGGTGTCGACCATGACGGCCGGACACGCGATCGGGTGCACCAGGTCTCACTCGGTGACCACCACCGGTGGCAGCCGGTGGTGTGGCGGGCACTGCGCCAGGCGATCGGGCAGCCCGCACCGGCCGAGATGCTCGACGAGGTGTGTGCGCGGATCCGCTCCGGTGGCGTCGACCTGGACATCCCGTCGCGGTTCGCGGTGTTCGGACCGACACGTCTGTCGACCCGCGATCTCGCCGTCATCGAGGCCCTGTCGGTACATCGCGACGTGCATCTGCTCGTCCAGTTCCCCAGCGAACCGTTGTGGCGCAGCCTGCGTGAACAGCGCGATCGACCAGCAATGCGACTGCGTGACAACACGATCCGGCGCCCGGCGCACCCCCTGCTGGCCTCGCTGGCCCGCGACGTGTGCGAGCTCGCGCTGCGGCTGCCGACGGCGACCCGACACTCAGACGACCCGGTGACACATCCCGAGTGTCGCGAGATCCACCTGGCCGCGGACTTCGCCGGTCCGAGCCTGCTCCAGACGTTGCAACGCTCCATCGTCGCCGATCGTCTGACCGACGCCGGATGCGGCCACGACACCGATGGAGCCGAGGGCGAACGCGGCGGTGACCCGACCCCGGTGACCGCTGACGGATCGTTCGAGGTGCACGTGTGCCACGGTCCCGCACGGCAGGTGGAGGTCTTGCGTGAATGGCTGCTGCACCGATTCGACGACGACCCGGGCCTGTCGCCGCGGGATGTGATCGTGATGTGCCCCGACGTGGAGACCTTCGCGCCGCTGATCCGCGCCTCCTTCGGCACACCGGCCAGCGAGGGCGAGGACCATCCCGGTCACCGGTTGCGAGTGCGCCTGGCCGACCGCAGCGCGCTGCACAGCAACGAGATCCTCACCGCGATGGTGCAATTGTGCGATCTGGCGGCGTCACGGGTGACCGCGACGCAGATGCTCACCATCGTGTCCGCACCCGGGGTTCGACGGCGGTTCGGTTTCACCGATGACGACATCTCCACGATCGTCGAATGGACCGAGCGCACCTACATCCGGTGGGGCATGGACGAACACGACCGCGAGGGCTACCGCCTGGCGGGGTTCCCGCAGAACACCGTCGCCGCCGGGCTCGACCGGGTGCTGCTCGGCGTCGCCGCGGATGAATCGGCCGAGGAGTGGCTCGGACGGGTGCTCCCACTCGACGGGCTCGAGAGCACCGATATCGATCTCGCCGGGCGATTCGCCGAATTCGCCGTTCGCCTGCACGCCGCCGTGATCTCGTTACGCGGCCCGCACACCGCCGAGACCTGGGCGGCCAACACGGTGGCAGCCGTGGACGCCCTGATCGATCCACCCGCCGACGCGACGTGGCACTATGCCCAAGCGGTCGGGCTGATCGGCGACACGGTTGCCGACGCCGGTGTCGGAGAACTGGCGCACAACGAGTTTCGGGCATTGCTCGCCGACTCCACGGCCGCCCGCCCGACCCGGTCGAACTTCCGCACCGGGGAGCTGACGGTGTCCTCGCTCGTGCCGATGCGATCGGTGCCGCACCGGGTGGTGGCTCTGCTCGGCATGGACGACGACGTGTTCCCCCGTGCGGGTCGACTCGACGGTGACGACGTGACCGGTGTGGCGCCGCTGATCGGCGAACGCGATCCACGTGCCGAGGACAGGCAACTTCTGCTCGACGCCCTGATGTCGGCGCGTGAGGCCTTCGCGATCTTCTACACCGGAACCGACCCTGTCTCGGGCGTCCGCCGGCCGCCGTCGGTGCCGATCGGCGAGGTGATCGACGTCGCCGAGGCGATGGTGACCGGTCATCGGCAGTCCGCCGGTGGGCAGCCGACGTCTCTGGTGACCAGGCATTCGCTGCACTCGTTCGATCCGGTGAATTTCCGCGACACGGCGACGGCGAGTTATGACACCGCGGCACGCAGGGGTGCCCAGGCGATCCTCGACGGACCGTCGCCGCGTGCGGAATTCGTAGCACATCCGCTGGACCCGCGCGACGACGACATCGCGCTCGACGACCTGGTCGCACTGATCGAACACCCGGTGCGGGCCTTCATCTCCCGGCGGGTCGGGGCACCGGTTCCCGAGGTCGACGAGGGTCTCGACGACGAGATCCCTGCCTCGCTCGACGGGCTGGCCCGCTGGCAGGTGGGGGAACGCCTGCTCACCCGTGCCCGCGCGGGCGTCGACCCGGACAGACTGCGCGGCAGCGAATTACGGCGGGGATCACTGCCCCCGTTCACCCTCGGTGTGCAGACCCTCGAGGACATCATGGGCGAGGTGGGTCAGGTGTTCTCGGCGGGTTCGGCGATCGGTGCCGAGCCCGAGCGTGTGGTCGACATCGACGTGGAACTGCCCGACGGACGCCGACTGACCGGGACCGTCGCCGGTGTGCGGGGTGCACAACTGGGTGTGATCACCTACTCCCGCACAGCGCCACGACATCGGCTCGCGACATGGGTTCGGTTGCTGGCCATGGCCGTTGCGCGGCCGGCCGAATCGGCGGGCCTGTCGGCGACCATCATCGGCCGCCCGCTCAAGAACCGGTACCGACCGACCGTCACCGAGCTGACGCTGCCCGAGTCACCGGCAGCGGTGCTGCAGGTGCTGCTCGACCTCCACGACAGGGGGATGCGAAGTCCGTTGCCGATGGCCACCGCCACCGGCGAGGTCTATGCCGCCGCACGCGCGGCCGGCCGCGACGACGAGGCGGCTCGCGACGGTGCTGCCGTCGAATTCGCCTCGTTCGCAGGAGAATCCACCGACCGATATCTCCGAATGGCCTTTCCCGGTGGATTCGCCGAGCTGTCGACGATCGGACGTGCCGACCGCGGCTTCACCGGCGCGGACTGGCGCTTCCTGGATGCGGCCGGGTTCCCCGACGCGGGCGACGGGTTGTTCGCCGATGTGGCCCGCGCCATCTGGACCCCGGTGCTGGCCAACGAGACGAGACGCCAATGACCGGATATTCGACGACCCTCCCGCCACGGGAATTCCACGTCGACGGGGAGATCCCCGGGGGGACAACGATCCTCGAGGCCAGCGCCGGTACCGGAAAGACCTACGCGATCGTCGGACTGGCGGCGCGGCTGGTCGCCGAAGGCACACCGATCAGCGAACTGCTCATCGTCACCTTCAGCCGGATGGCCACGGCCGAACTGCGCGAACGCACCCGCATCCGGCTGCACGATCTCGCCGATGTCCTCCTCGACCCCGATACCGCGCGCGCGAGTTCGGATCCGGTCGCTCGACTGTTGGCCACCGGGGACCGCGCCACGATCGACGAACGGCGGAGCAACATCACCGCCGCGCTCGGCGACTTCGACTCGGCGACCATCACCACCACCCACAACTTCTGCAGCCGGATGCTCGACTGGCTCGGAATCGGTGGCGACCGGGAGACCGACCTGACGCTGGTGGAGGACCTCGACGATCTGGCCGTACAGGTGGGCCGCGACCTGTATCTGGGCGGTTACGCCGGCCGGGAACAACGCCCATTCGGCCCGGCGGTGGCGAGCGAGATCGCCAAGGTCGCCGTGCGCAACGTGCATGCCGATCTGTCTCCGTCGGTCGCCGCCGACGACCGCTCGCCGGTGGCACACCGACTCCGGTTCGCCGTCGCCGCACGAGCCGAGGTCGCGCGCCGTGCGCGCCGACAACGCATCCGCGACTTCGACGACCTGCAGTCGACGCTGTATCGCGTGCTGACCGAGCCCGACCACGGCGCGATCGCGGCCACGCGAATACGCGACAGGTTCTCCGCGGTCCTGGTCGACGAATTCCAGGACACCGACCCGGTGCAGTGGGAGATCTTCAAGATCTGTTTTCACCGCCATATCAGGCTCATCCTCGTCGGAGACCCCAAGCAGGCGATCTACGCCTTCCGCGGTGCTGAGATCCTGTCCTATCTCGATGCCGTGGACACCGCCGGTGGACATCAGGTGCTCGGGATGAACTGGCGTTCGGATGGTGACCTGGTCACGGCATGCCAGCACGTATTCGGCGGTTGCGCACTCGGCGACCCACGCATCGTCGTGCATCCCGTGGACGCCGCATCACCGGGAACGCGCCTGACCGGCCTCGCGCCGTTGCGTCTGCGTCACCTGGGACGGGCCGGTCACGGCCTGCTGAACAAGTCCGGATTCCCCGCACCGAAGGTGATGCGCGAGGCGGTCTGCGACGATGTGGCCGCCGACATCGCACGACTGTTGGCATCCACCGCGCGCATCGTCGATGCCACGGGAACCACGCGACCGATCCGCCCGGCCGACATCGCGATCCTGGTCCGCAGTCACAGCGTCATCCCGCGACTGCAGTCGTCGCTGGCGCGTCATCAGATCGCCAGCGTGGTCGGCGGTGGCCAAAGCGTGTTCACCACCGAATCCGCCGACCACTGGCGCTGGGTCCTCATGGGGCTGGAGTCACCACAGCGGCTCGACCGGGTCCGGCTGGCCGCGCTGTCACCGCTGCTCGGCTACACGCCCGCCGATCTGGATTCCGGCGGCGACGATCTGGCCGCCGACATCGGCGCACGGCTGCGATCGCTGGCGGGGGTTTTCGAGCGGGTGGGATTCGCGGCGATGTTCGAACGGCTGGCACAGGGCGGCGACCTCCAGCGACGGATCCTCGAGATGGACGGCGGTGAGCGGATGCTCACCGACCTCACCCACATCGCCGGGTTGTGCAACGACGCCGCGGTGCATGAGGGGCTGGGGATCAGCGGCCTGCTGCGGTGGATCAGCGAGCGCATGACCGACCCGCGTGCGGGCGGCGCCGCCGAGTACAGCCGTCGGCTCGATCGTGACGCCCACGCCGTGCAGATCATGACGATCCACGCGAGCAAAGGCCTGGAGTTCGCAATCGTCTACGTGCCGTTCGGCTGGGACGGACACGGCTCGTGGGGTAAGGAGACCTTCGTCTTCCACGATGACGACGGGCACCGCGTGGTCGACGTCGGCGGCGAGTCCGCGCCAGGGGCGTCGGGCCGGCTGGCGACGTCGTCGCAGGAGGAGTCGGCCGAGGAACTGCGTCTGACATATGTGGCCATCACGCGGGCACGCTGTCAGGTGGTGCTGTACTGGGCGCCGGTATGGGGCACCGCCCACTCCCCGGTGCACCGGCTGCTCTTCGGTGACACGGCCGCCGGACAGACACCGCCTCAGAGGGTGCCCGTGCCTCCTGATGTGCGTGCTGTCGAACATCTGCGTGGCTGGGCTGCGAGCAGTGATGTGGAGATCTCGGTGGAGCCCGCCGATGGATCCGACGCACCCGACTTCGTCCCGACTCCCGCCACGGTGAGCCGAACACAGGCAGTCGCAGCACATTTCGACCGGATCATCGATTCGTCGTGGACCCGCACCTCCTACACCGCGATCGTCGCCGCCGGCGCTGTCGACGCGGGTCCTGTCTCCGATCCCGACCCGGCAGCGCCGTCGATCGAGGTGAACGCGGCGGGTTCGGAGACCGACCTGCCTCCGGTGCTGCACGACGAGCCCGACCGTGATGTCACCGACGAGCTCCTCGACGGCGAGACATCCTCGCTGATCCGGCGTCACGACATGTCGCGCGGGGTCGGGGAGAAGGCGTCGACAGACCTCGAGGCGATCGTGTCGCGACCGTCGCCGATGAATGGGTTGCCCTACGGAGCGGCGTTCGGCACGGTCGTGCACGACATCCTCGAACATGTCGACACCTCAGCGCCGTCGCTGCGTACCGAGGTGTCCCGACGGGTGACCGAATCGAGTAGACGAGCGATGATGGCTCTGGATGTCGAACGCCTCACCGACGCGCTCGTCGAGGTGTTGCACACCCCACTTCGTCTCGGCGGCACGGACACACACCGCGAGGATGAGGTGGATCTGGCGGCGATCCCGCCGCGCAGGCGTCGCTCGGAACTGACCTTCGAATTCCCCCTCGCCGGTGGTGATCACCCGGTCGACGCCGAGGTGACGATCCGCGCCATCGCCGACCTCCTCGACACATGGCTGCCCGACGACGACCCACTGGCGTGTTACTCCGCGCGACTCCGACTGTTGACGCCGCGTCGCCTGCGCGGTTACCTCACCGGCAGCATCGACTCGGTCCTGCGCGTGGGGCCGGACGAGGACTCCCGCTACGTGGTGGTGGACTACAAGACCAACCGACTCGGCGGGGCGGAGGCTGCGGTCGGGGACTACCGCGCCGATCTGCTCGCGGCGGAGATGATGCACGCACACTACCCGTTACAGGCGCTGCTCTATTCGGTTGCCTTGCACAGATTCCTGCGGTGGCGACTACCCGACTACGACCCCGCGCGTCACCTGGGCCCGGTCCAGTACCACTTCGTCCGGGGGATGATCGGGCCGGTCACACCAGCGGGATACGGGATCTTCCACTGGCATCCGCCCGCCGGGATGATCGCCGCGTGTTCGGATGTACTGGCGGGCCGACGATGACCGAACACGTCCGCGACAGCTCAGGACCGGCAGGGCAGGCAGGGCCGATCGTGGCGAGTACGCCCGAGCATGTCGAGCGAGATCGAGGCGATCGGCAGACCGCCTCCACCGCAACGGGTCTGCTCGCCGAGCTGAACAGGGTCGGCGTTCTCGACGCCGCCGACATCCACGTCACGCGCACCATCGCCGCAGGCACCCCCGGAGGTCTACCCGAGCCGGTGATGTTCGCCGCGGCGGTGCTCGTACGAGTGGTGCGAGCGGGGTCGGTGTGTCTGGACCTCGCGCGACTCGACGAGATCCTCGACATCGGCGCCGATCCGGGCGTGGCGCACCCGGACTCGGCCGAGGTCATCACTGCGGTGCGCGCCCACATCGGTTCTGTTGCCGGCCAATCCGATGCAGACACCGCACGACTGCGCCCGCTGCGTCTGGTGGACACTCCCGCGGGAGAACTGCTGTACTTCGACAGATACTTCCGGCAGGAGTTGTCGGTGCGCACGGTGCTCACCGCCCGCTCGGCGGGCCGGCCGCTCGTGGACCCCGAGGTCCTGCGCGCGGCACTCGACGAACAGTTTCCCCGCACGGGTGCCGTCGGCGAACCCGATCGCCAGCGCCTCGCCGCCGCGGTCGCCGCGACCACCTGGACGACCGTGCTCGCCGGCGGACCGGGCACCGGTAAGACGTTCACCGTCGCACGACTGGTCGCGGTGCTCGACCGGCTCGGTCCGCATCGGCAGCGGGTGGCCCTGTGCGCACCGACGGGGCGAGCAGCGGCCAACCTCGCCGCCGCGGTGGCGAGGGAGTCCGAGGCGAACGACCGACCCGTGGCCGCCTCCACGATCCACCGGCTGCTCGGCACGGTGCCCGGAGCGTCGAATCGCTTCCGTCACAACGCCGCCAACCCGCTTCCGCATGATGTGGTGATCGTCGACGAGGCATCGATGATGTCGCTGACCCTGATGTGTCGACTGCTCGAGGCCCTGCGACCCTCGGCCCGGCTGATACTGGTCGGCGATCCCGACCAGCTCGCATCGGTGGACGCGGGCGCGGTGCTGTCGGATATGACTGACCGGGAGCCGGATCCGCACGCGCACAACGAGATTCTCGAGGCAGTCAGTGCCGAGGACCTCGCGGCCCCCGGCAGCGCCGTCGAGCCGGCGATCGGTCCGGTCGAGCATGCCCGCGTCGTCGGCGGGGTGGTCATGCTGCGCCGCGGTCGGCGATTCGGCGGTGTCATCGCCGAACTGGCCGATGCGATCCGACGTGGTGACACGTCGCGTGTTGCGGCCATCGTAACCGGTGGTCACTCCGAGGTGGTGCTCTGTGACCCGGACGGTGCCGGACCAGACGGTGCCCGCGTCGGTGCCGAGGATCCAGGAGCGCTCGCCGACTTCGACGCCGATGTCGTGGCGTGGGCGTCGGCGATGATCGCTTCGGCCCGCGTCGGCGACGCACCGGCGGCGCTGCGTGCGCTCAACGGCCATCGCGTCCTCTGTGCACATCGCGACGGGCCGTCCGGGGCGTCGTGGTGGTCGCGGCGCATCCAGCAACTGCTCGTGGACTCCGGTTTCGTCGCCGACACCCGGGTTCCCTACGCCGGCCAGCCGTTGTTGTTGACTGCCAACGACATCCGGTCGGCAACCTTCAACGGCGATACCGGTGTGACGATCGACAGCGGAGACCATCGCCTACGCGTGGCCATCGAGCGCGGTCAGGACATCAGGCTCATCCACCCCGCACGGCTTCCCGAGGCACAACCCGTGTACGCCATGACCATTCACCGCAGTCAGGGAAGTCAATACGACGGCGTCTCGGTGGTGATCCCGACGCTGGATTCGACGATCCTCACTCGGGAACTCCTCTACACCGCGGTCACCAGGGCGCGTCATTCGGTGCGGTTGATCGGGTCGATGGATGCCCTGCTGGCCGGTGTTGATCGAAAGGTGCTGCGCGCCAGCGGACTTCGCACACCTCAGGATCAGTGGAGAGAGCTGGGCGCGGCCTCGCTACCGTGATCGAGGACCACTGCACCGGGCAACAACAGCCCGCCAGGTCCCAGATCTCGGCGCAGATAGCTTTCGGTGCCGATGAAGTACGCGCGCTGCTCGGCATCGAGTGCCGTCAGGATCCGCAGCGCGGAACTGCGACGTATCTCCGATTCGTGCGACATCAGCGCCGACCACTTGCGGTCGAGGTAGGGCCGTACGTCGACCTCCACGTCGATCCGGTCGTCGTCGGTGCCGGGCAGGTGATCGTCGTCGGGCGCCGCGGTGCGCGTCGTTCGCTCCCAGGTGGCGCGCGCCAGCGATTTCGGGGGTGTGACCATGTACAGCGACGAGACATGCCAGGCAGGCCCGGCGTCCGGGTAGAGCACACCCAGTGCGGCGTCGTCGACCGCCGCCACCACGATTCGGTGCGTGTGGATGTGGTCGGGGTGGCCGTAGACACCGTAGCCGTCGTAGGTGACCACGACATCGGGCCGGAAATCGCGGATCTGGGCGACCAGCGCGCCGATCTCCGTGTCGAGGTCAGCGCGGCAGAAGGGCAGCTCGTCGGGCGCCGACTCGGGCACACCGGCGTCCGCGTAACGCAGCAGACGCGGTGCACCGGCACCGAGGAAGTCCAGTGATCTGCACAGTTCGTCGTAGCGTCTGGTGCCCTCGGTCCACGTGCAGGTGAGCACCGCCACCCGCCACCCGGCTTCGGCTGCGGCCACGGTGGTGCCGCCCGTCCAGAGCGCCTCGTCGTCGGGGTGCGCATGTACGAACAGCACGCTCGGTGTGGACACATGTCTCCTCGGGCGGCCGCCGGCGGGCGAGACGATCGGTGCGGATCCGGCCACCGCTTGGCCGCACCGTCGAAACCAGCCTAGACATGCGCCGCTCGGGTGTGCCAGCAAGCACACCAGGCGACGGTGCAGCGGATAGTGTGATCACCGGCAGATCGGCAGCACCCGCATGTGCGGGTTGACCTTTGAGGACGGACTGATGAGCGGCTCGAGCTCTACCGGTGGGCGAACAAGTATGATCAGCAAGGTCCCCTTCCGGGTGTGGATCGCGGTGGTCATCGTGGTGCTCGTGGCGGTCTTCATCGGCCAGAACCGGTCGGATACGTCGATCGAGCTGTTCTGGGTGCGGATCACCTCACCGCTGTGGTTCATCCTGTTGGTGCTGTTTCTGCTCGGCGGAGCGGTCGGCCTGGTGTTCGGCCGCCGGGGTCGTGGTCAGTGAGCACAGAAGACCCGAAGAGCGAGGACCCGAAAAGCGCGGGAGACCCGAAGAGCGAGGACCCGAAAAGCGCGGGAGACCCGAGGAGCGAGGATCCGAAGAGCGCGGGAGACCCGAAGAGCGCTGAGGAGCCGAAGTCCACGGGCGAGCCCGACTCCACGCGCTCGGAGAATGCCGACACGACCGAACCGACCGACGCTGCGGCGCAGTCCACGGAATCGACCACCGCGTCGACCGGTACGGACGGCGATCATGTCGATCGGGGACACCGGCCGCATCGCGGTCGGCGCGCACGACATGCCCGGTCGGCCGACGACACCACCGGCGCCGCGGCGACGCAGACTGATCCCGATGAGCGGGTGTCGGCAGACGCGCACGACAACAAGGCAACCGGCGACACCGACGAACAGCCGTGGTTCCGGCGGGAACTGACACGGTATTTCCGGCACTTCAGTTTCTTCGGTGTCGTGCTGGGCCTGGTGCTCCTGTGGGCGTCCACCACGCCGTCGTTGCTGCCCCGGGGTCCGCTGTTCCAGGGTCTGGTGAGCGGCGGATCGTTCGCGATCGGCTACATGGTCGGGGCATTCCTGTCGTGGCTGGTCAAGTTCATGACCTCCCGCGACTCACTGCCGCGCCCGCACCGCGTGTTGTGGTGGATCGTCGGAGTCGTCGCGGTGGTGGGGTCGGTGCTGGCGTTCTACTGGTTCCAGCGCTGGCAGAACGAGATCCGTGACCTCATGGGTATGAGTCACCTCCCGTGGACCGCCTATCCCATCGCGGTGGCCGTCGCGATCGTCGTCGCCATCGTCTTGGTGATCATCGGTCAGCTCTGGGGTGCGCTGGTGCGATGGCTCTCGCGGGTCCTGGGACGCTTCATCACCGGACGTATCGCCGCGGTGATCGGTTTCGCCGTGGTCGTCGCGGTGACCATTTCGGTACTCAACGGTGTCGTGGCCCGCGAGGGTATGAGCGCGCTGAACAACGCCTTCGCCGCGGCCAACGACGAGACCCGTCCGAATTCCGTGCGGCCGACCAGCGAATTGCGTTCGGGCGGGCCCGGTTCGCTGGTCTCCTGGTCGTCACTCGGTCGGGAGGGTCGCATCGTGGTCTCCAACGGCCCCAGCGTGCAACAGCTCTCGGAGTTCAACGGCTCGCCGGCGATGGAACCGATACGGGTCTACGCCGGCCTGGACTCCAGTCCCAGTCAGTCCTTCCGCGCGAACGCCGCACTCGCGGCCGACGAACTGGTGCGTACGGGTGGGCTGCGGCGCAAGATCGTGGCGATCGGCAGCGCGACCGGAAGCGGCTGGCTCAACCAGGCCACCATGTCGTCGCTGGAGTACATGTACAACGGCGACACGGCGATCGTCAGCATGCAGTACTCGTATCTGCCGAGCTGGTTGTCGTTCGTGGTGGACAAGGAGCGTACCCGTCAGGCCGGCACCGCCCTGTTCGAGGCGGTCGACGCGCGGATCCGCGCACTGCCGGAAGGGGAGCGGCCGAAACTGGTGGTATTCGGTGAGAGCCTCGGGTCGTTCGGCGGTGAGGCTCCGTTCGGCAACATCAACAATGTGGTCGCCCGCACCGACGGTGCGCTGTTCAGCGGGCCGACATTCCAGAACCAGATCTGGGCGGATCTGCGCGGCCAGCGCGACAAGGGTTCGCCGGAGTGGCTTCCCATCTACGACCAGGGCAACAGCGTCCGATTCGTGTCACGGCCCGGCGATCTCGACCGGCCCGCCAAGCCGTGGAGCACCCCGCGTGTCATCTATCTGCAGCACGCGTCGGACCCGATCGCGTGGTGGAGTCCGTCGTTGCTGTTCCGCCAACCCGACTGGCTCAAGGAGAAGCGCGGTCCCGACGTCTTGTCGAGTACGCACTGGATCCCGGTGGTGACGTTCCTGCAGGTGGCCGCCGACATGGCAGTGTCCGACCAGGTGCCCGACGGACACGGGCATTTCTACCTCAAGGACATCGCCAACTGCTGGGCCGCGATTCTGCAGCCACCGGGCTGGACGCAGGCCAAGACCGAAGCGCTGCGTCCGCTCCTGCGACGCAGTGCGTGAGGGAAACCCCTGCGTTGGTCCGTCTTCCGCGATCGCTGGTTTTCGACATCCCACGTCTGATGGTGCACGCCAGTGACGGGGTGGTGACGGTTGCCGGTGTCACCGAAGGTATCGCCACCGCCGGTGGCGGTCGGATGGTCATCCTCGCGGCGGCGTTGTCGGCCCTGGTCACCGGCGTGATCACCATCGTCTCCGGCGAGTACACCGAGATCACCTCCGAACGCGACCTCAACGCCGCTCAGCTGGCCAGGGAACGCCGTCAGATCCTCGACGACCCGGAGGGTGAGCTCGACGAGCTGACCCAGATCTACCAGTCGAAGGGGTTGACCCCCGACGTCGCGCGGGTGGTCGCCGAGCAGCTGACTGCTCGCGACGCGCTGGCGGCGCACGCCGAGGCCGAGCTCGACATCGACGAGTTACCCGCCACGTTGCACTTCGTGGCATCCGCGGCCGTGGCGTTCATGCTCGGCGGTGCGCTGCCGCTGACCGGGATGATGTTGACCTCGGCATCAACGCGTTCGGACGTCAACATTGTGATCACGCTCACCGCCCTGGCGGTCATCGCGGCGGTCGGTGCTCGACTGACCGGATATGACGTGCGCCGGGGGGTCGTGCGTGCCGTGCTGATCGGCGGGGTGACGATGGGCCTGACCTATCTGCTGGGCTCGCTCGTGACGTTCTGATCGTGCGCCGCACTGACCGACCGCCCTGGCGGCGCCGGTAAAATGGATGCGCTCGGGCGCGCTCGGCGCCCCCCCCGACCCGACAACCCGTCGAGCAGACGTTCGCGCCTACTCGACAACCATCGCGAGACACCTGTGAGGGAGGAGTTCTACCCGTGGCCACCTCGACGCCCCCAGTCGAAGAACGTGAGTTCGCCGCCGAAACCCGGCAGCTCCTGGACCTGATGGTCCACTCGATCTATTCCAACAAGGACAGCTTCCTCCGGGAGCTCATCTCCAACGCCTCCGACGCGCTCGACAAGGTGCGGCTGGAGGCATACCGGGACAAAGACCTCGGTGCCGACACCTCCGACCTGCACATCGAACTGGAGCCCGATACCGACGGCCGCACACTCACCTTGCGCGACAACGGCATCGGGATGTCGCGCGATGAGGTCGTCGACCTCATCGGCACCGTCGCCAAATCCGGGACCGGGGAGCTGCGCCGCAAGCTCGCCGAGGCCAAGGATGCCGCCGGCTCACCCGATCTGATCGGCCAGTTCGGCATCGGTTTCTATTCGACGTTCATGGTGGCCGACAAGGTCACGCTGCTGACCCGCAAGGCCGGCGAGGCCACCGGAACCCGGTGGGAATCAGACGGCGGCGGCTCCTACACGGTGGAGTCGGTACCCGACGTCGCACAGGGCACGCAGGTGACCCTGCACCTCAAGCCGGTCGACGAGGAAGACAACCTCCACGACTATGCCGACCCGGCGACACTGCGCAGTCTGGTCAAGAAGTACTCGGACTTCATCTCGTGGCCCATCCGCATGGAAGTCACCCGAACTCGCACCGTCGAGCCGGCCGAGGAGGGCGGCGAGGAGACCACCGAGACGGTCGTCGAGACCGACACGCTCAACTCGATGAAGGCGCTGTGGGCGCGTCCTCGCGACGAGGTGAGCGACGAGGAGTACGCGGAGTTCTACCGTCACGTCTCCCACGCCTGGGATGAGCCAGCCGAGGTGATCTCGGTCAACGCCGAGGGAACATTTGAATACCAGGCTCTGCTCTTCATCCCGTCGCAGGCGCCGTTCGACCTGTTCATGCGTGACTCGCGCCACGGCGTGCAGCTCTATGTCAAGCGCGTGTTCATCATGGACGACTGCGACGAGCTGATGCCCGAGTACCTCAGGTTCGTCAAGGGTGTGGTCGATGCGGCAGACCTGTCGCTCAATGTGTCCCGGGAAATCCTGCAGCAGGACCGGCAGATCCGCGCCATCCGTCGGCGGCTCACCAAGAAGGTCATCTCCGCGATCAAGGACCTGCGCGGCTCGGACCCCGAGAAGTACCTGAGCGTGTGGACCCAGTTCGGCCGGGTGCTCAAGGAAGGCCTCGTCTCCGACCCCGACAACCGCGACGCATTGCTGGCGGTGGCCTCCTTCGACACCACGCACAGCGCCGATGAGCAGACATCGTTGCAGGACTACGTCTCCCGGATGAAGCCAGGCCAGAGCTCGATCTACTTCCTCACCGGCGAGAGCCGGGCCCAGATCGAGAACTCACCGCATATGGAGGCGTTCCGCGCCAAGGGGTACGAGGTGCTGCTGCTGTCGGATCCCATCGACGAGATGTGGACGAGCGCAGGCGCGGACTTCGAGGGCACCCCCTTCCAGTCGATCGCCAAGGGTGAGGTGGATCTCGACGACGACGCCGGCAAGACCGACGACGAGAAGAAGGCCGCCGAGCAGGAGAAGGAGGAGCGCCGCAAGGAGTTCGCCGACCTGCTGTCGTGGCTCGAGCAGACGCTCGGTGAGTCGGTGTCGCAGGTGCGCCTGTCCACCCGACTGACCGAATCACCGGCATGTGTGGTGGGCGACACCTTCAGCTTCTCGCCGCAGCTGGAGAAGCTCTATCGCGCATCGGGGCAGGCGCTGCCGCCGAGCAAGCGGATCCTCGAGCTCAACCCCGACCATCCCCTGGTGGCCGGGCTGAGAGAGGCGCATGCCGCCCGTCCCGACGATCCGGCGCTCACCGACACCGCCCACTTGGTGTACGGCGCTGCACTTCTCGCCGAGGGCGGCGAGTTGTCAGATCCGGCCGCCTTCGCCAAGACGCTGGCTGCACGTCTGACGGCGGGGCTGACGCTCGACTGACCGCCGAGTCCCGGCGCAGGCGGCCGCGACTGGTCGGTGACCTCGAAGCGCGGGGTGATCACGAGACGAGGACCCCGGGGGCGGAAGCGATTCCACCCCGGGGTCCTCATCTCGTCAGATCGGCGTGCACATCCACTGCGCTCAGGCGAAGTGCACGATGCTGATCGCGCCGGCGACCAGACAGTAGACGACGAATGGGAACAGCGTGCGCGCGTGGAACCACCGGGCCAGAAAGGCCACCGAGACGAAGGCCGCGACGAAGGCACAGATCGATCCGACCACCACCTGGCCGCCGATGCCATGACCCTCGGGTCCGAACAGCTCGGGGATCTTGAGCACACCGGCCGCCAGGATCACCGGGGTCGCCAGCAGGAAGGCGAAGCGCGCCGCGTCCTCGTGGTTGAGGCGCCGCAGGATCCCGCCGGAGATCGTCGCACCGGATCGGGAGATGCCCGGCAGCAGCGCGAGGATCTGACAGGCTCCGATCATCGCGCCGTCCCGGTAGGAGAGTTCATCGATCGAGGTGAGATCGGCGGTGGGCTGCTCATCGGTGTCGTCGGTGCGCGCCGACCCCGATTCGGTGAGCGTGTAGCCGCGTCCGGCGCCCGCAGATCCGGCCTCGTTGGCCCCGACCGAACGCCGCGGTGTCGTGCTCGGACCCTCGACGGCCGTGCGCGTCGTGCGGATCTGACGGCGCCGCAACAACTCTGCGGCCAGCAACACCAGCCCGTTGAGGAACAGGAAGATCGCCGCCGCCAACGGTGTCGCGAACAGCACGCGAAGCGGCTTCTCCGCGACCAGCCCCACGACACCGACCGGGATGGTGCCCACGATGATCAGCCACGCCAGCCGGGCCGGGGCGGTGTCGGCGCGTCGCGTACGGATACTCGTCACGAAACCGCCGACGATGCGCACCCAGTCGCGCCAGTAGAAAGCGATCAGCGCGAACGCGGTCGCCACGTGCAGGGCGACCACGAAGGCGAGGAAAGGTGTGTGCCCGCGGGAATTGGATTCGGTGACCAGACGCTGCCAGCTGCCGCCCAGCCATGCGGGCACCAGCAGCGAATGGCCGAGGCTCGACACCGGGAACAGCTCGGTGACCCCCTGTAACAGGCCCATCACCACCGCCTGCGGGTAGCTCAGATCACTCACGGACATCCCCCTGTCGTTTGCCTGCACAGTCGTTTGCCTGCACATGTCGCTGTCGTGTCAGCACATGTCGCCGCCGCGTCGCGGCACATGTCGCCGTCGCTCCGCGGCACATGTCGCTGTCGTGTCCCAGCGCACGTCGAGTCGGCGACCCGTCGCCGACGGCTCGTGTGTGAGCATAGAGCCAGCATGCTGAAAGGATCCTGGGTAAAACAGCTGGTAAAGAGCAGGTTGTGTGGCCGTCAGGCTTCTGGCATGTGCCGTCGCGGCGATCACTGCCCCGGCGTGACCCGGAGACCCGACTCGCCGACCGCTTTCGCCCACCGCTGCCGCCCGCGAGGGCGCGGGGGAGTCCCGGTAACCTCGTCATGGCCGCAGCCGCACACTGTCACAGATCTGTTCAGGTCAGCGCAGACGTGCGTGCGGTGGCAGATGCAGTCGCGGACAAGGGGGAATCGATGGTCGTCAATCGCTACGTTGCCCTCGGTGATTCGTTCACCGAGGGAGTGGGAGACGATGATCCCTCTCGCCCCAACGGCGTGCGCGGGTGGGCCGATCGGGTCGCCGAGCAGCTGGCGGTGGGCAACCCCGATTTCCGCTACGCCAACCTGGCGATCCGCGGCCGACTGATGGATCAGGTCCTCGACGAGCAGCTGCAGCCGGCCATCGACCTCGAGCCCGACCTGGTGACCATCTACGCCGGCGGCAACGACATCATGCGCAAAGGGATCGACATCGATGCGATGATCGGCCGCTACGACGCCGCGCTGTCGCGTCTGCGTGCAACGGGTGCGACCGTGGTGGTGTTCACCGCCTACGACACCGGCTGGGCGCCGGTGTTCCGTCTCCTGCGCGGTCGCATCGCGGTGTACAACGAACTGCTGCGTGAGGTCGCCGAGAATCGTGGGCTCACCGTGCTCGACTACTGGCGTCTGCGCGGGTACGACGACATGCGTATGTGGTCGTTCGATCGTCTGCACATGTCACCCGCCGGGCACGCGAGGATGGCCGCCGAGGTCCTCGACGTTCTCGGCCTGCCGCATGCCATCGACGTGCCCGCGCTCGGGCCGGCGCCGACCATCGACGACGCAACGCGGCGACGTGAGGACCGCGAGTGGGTGCGATCGTTTTTGCTCCCGTGGTTCTCCCGACGCATCAAGGGCACCTCGTCGGGTGACGGCCTGACAGCGAAATGGCCGCAGCCGGTCGGCGTCGAGGAGTTCGCAGGCGACACCGCGGCCGGCGATCCGGCAGCTGCCGCGCGGTCGTGACCTCCGGCGAAGCGATTCAGTGCTGTGGTCGATTCAGTGCTGTGACTGGATCGCGGCCACACCCGCAGTGATGAGGATGATGCCCGCCGCGGTGATCACCGTGAACCGCTCGCCGAACAGGAAGTGCGCGAGGATGGCCGTGGCGACGATGCCGGCCGACGCCCACACCGCATAGGACAGGCCCACGGGCATTCCGGTGCGTAATGCCATGGGCAGCAGGATGAATGCGGCGGTGTATCCGATGGCGGTGAGCAGATACCACCACGGGCTGCCCGAGACAGCCGCACGCATCGCGAGCGTTCCGACGACCTCCGAGGCGATCGCGATCGCCAGCAACACCCAGCCCATGATCACTAGAGACTAGAGGCTCAGTGCGCGCAGCATGCCGGGGGCTCGGGCTCGGCCGGATCACCCTCGCCGGGGGCGGCGATATCCGCTTCGCGACCGGACTCGGCCGCGGCCCCGACGTCGAACACCTCGAGGCGGCATGCGCACGAGGCCTCGATCGCCACGTCGGCGCGCGCACGCGCGAGTTCGAGCTGACCGGCGATGATGTGCGCCTCGGCCTGCCTGCCCAGGCGCACCAGACATTCGTGGTAGCCGTGCAGGCTCCACACGTTGTTCGGATGGCGGCAGGGTCGTGCAAGGGTCGGGTCCAGACCGAGATCGGCCGCGTAGACCTCGGCGGCCTCGGCCACCCGGCCCTGTTCGAGTAGCAGCGCGCCCAGGGCGTGTCGCGTCGGTTGCATCCAGCCCCATGGTTCGTCGTAGGGCAGCGAGTCATCGCGCTCGATCGCGGTGCGTAGATATGCGAAGGAACGCTCGAAATCGCCCGCGCGATAAGCGATCTCACCATCAAGCATCGCCAACCCGACGGCAAGGATGTCGCGCGCGGTGTTGTTGAACAGAGTCCTGCTCTCGGGGATGCGCGAATATGCCGCCTCGAAGGGCCTCTGTTCGCGCCGCGCCTGGTCGAGCCGGTCGGTGGCCGCATAGCCCATCGCCCGGCCGTAGTGAATCGTCGCGGTGGTGGTGCAGTAGAGCACGGAGTCCGTCGGGAGCGGTTGTGCGATCAGATCCTCCCAGCGGCCGAACCGGATGAGTACGTGTACACGCAACGGCACGAACGCCTCGAGCCAGTCGGCCATCGGCGGAGAGGCCACCGAGAGCACCTCGGGGGTCAGCTGGTCGTGCAGCTCCTCCGCCGCGGCCAAGGCCAGACGTGACTGCCCGGCGAACATCGCCGCGTACACCGCGAAGTGCAGATCGTGGGCGCGGTAGAGCGAGTAGAAGTTCAGTGGCCCGCGGGCTTCGACGAATCTGCGGTCAGCCTCCACAGCGGCGAGATTGGCCTGGACCGCCGGGTGGTACTCACCGCACAACACGTCGATGTGGGAGGGCATGTGGCGCAGATGCCCGGCATCGGGGACGAGATCCCTGAGTGCGTCGGCGGCGGGCAAGGCGTGTTCGGGATGTGCCGACATCTCCATCACGTGGATGTAGAAATGCAAGGCGCCCGGATGTTCTCGTCCCTGCGGCGTCGACAGCACCTGGTCGAGGAGCGCCAGCGCATCGACCACGCGTGAGCCCGGTGCCGGGTTGCCGGTGCCGGTGTCCCACAGCTGCCACGCGGTCAGGTTGATCAGCGCGTCGGCGGCCAGCGTCGACACGTCGGCGTCGTCGGGCCGCGCGGCCGCAAGGGCCGTCATCGCATCGGCGTAGTCGGCCATGCCGGCGGCGAGCGCGGCCTCGTCGTCGGGATCGTCGGTGGGATAGCGCAGCGACAGGGCGTCCACGAGTGCCATCTCCACCTCGGACCCGCTGCTCGTGCGTGCGCGTGCGAGTTCGGCGCGGGCACGCCGCAACGAGATCTGCCGGTCGCGCGGGTCGAAGGCGTCCCAGCCCTTGTTGTAATTCGGGCCGATGGCGTAGGCGATGCCCCAGCGGGCCACGGCCAGTGCTGAATCATGGTGAAGCGCCTGCTCGAAGCACGCGATCGCCTCGTCGTGGTTGAAGGCGTAGGCCCACACCAGCCCCCGGTCGAACCAGCGCTGCGCCATATCGACCCAGGTCGAGATCGGACGACTGAAAGAACCGAGGTCGTAGTACTCGTCGTCGACGGCGGGCGCAGTGCGCGGCACGGAGATGCTCACCCTGTGATCTTGCCGCAGCGGAACCGGTCAGGGGTGGTGGCGGTTCGGGTTCCCGGGCGTGAATACGGCGACGGGGCCTCGTCAGTAGCTGACGAGGCCCCGTCTGGCCGGAGTCCTCAGCGGCGCTCGGGGGTGTGAGGCCGCGAGATCCCCTGACGCCTCACGCGGCCGTTCGGGCCGCGAGAGTCTTGGTGCGCTGAGACAGCACGCCCGCCGAGCCTGCCAGTGACAGTCCCAGTGCGGCCACGCCGACACCCCAGTGGTTGAGTTTGCGGCCGACGACCGAGTCCAGGGCGTAGCGGCCCGGTCCGGTGAGGGCGATCGAGGCCGACGCCAACCCCAGGACCGCCGGGTATTCGTAGCCGCCGTTCTGGGCGAAGAAGCCGCTCTGGCGGTGCACCTGTGCGGCCGCGAGCATGGCGGCGCTGCCGGCCGCTGCCGCGAGTCGGGTGCCCACGCCGGCAACCATCAGACCGCCTGCGGCCTCGCTGATACCGGCCAGGACGGCCGATGCCTTCGCCGGCTCGAAGCCCATCTGCTGCATGCCCGCAGCGGTGCCCTCGATACCCGGGCCGTCGAACCAGCCGGCCAGCTTCTGCGCGCCGTGAGCGAAGAGTGTTGCGCCGACGGTCACCCGCAGGCCGAGGAGTCCGGCATCGAGAGCTCGTGCGGACGCCGACGTGTGCGCCGATGCCGCTGTGCCGGTCTTCTTGTTCTTCCGTGCCATCTCCGGCCACCTTCCGTTCAGCGCGGGTGAGCGCGCATGGTTCGAACACGGCGTGTGTACGCCGCACATAGTCGGACCGTAGTCCGGTTATCGCCGTCTCCGCCACCTCGTGTGATCAGTGAGACATCCTCGGGTGCGAGTGCGGGCCACCGAGATCGATGGTGGTGATCTGGCTCACTGTGGGAACTGTTCGTTCGTCGACCCCGACCACTGTGTCGAACCAGCGGATCGGCGGAGAGATGGGGCAGCAGGTGTCGGGAGCAAACGCGGCGTCGGTGACGCTGACCGTCGTGTTCCTGGCTTGCGCCGGCGCATATCTGCGGGCGGCGCTGATCTCGCGGGGATGGGCCCGCGGTGCGTGGGCCTGTCATGTCGTGATGGCGCTGGCAATGGTCGCGATGGTGTGGGCATGGGGTATGGAGATCCCCCTGATCGTCTACGTGGTGGTGTTCACCGCGGCCGCCACCTATTTCGTCTACCTCTGGTTGGAGCGGATCGACTGTGCCACAGGCAATCACCGGCTCTATCACGCGGTCATGATGGCGTCGATGGTGCTCATGGCGCTGGTGATGTTCGCCCCAGCCGCCGGTGGCGGGACGGGCCATGCCGGCGGACACCGGCATTCCTCGGCGTCGGACATGCCGATGTCCATGCCGGGTATGGACGCCGGTGGTGGCGGCCTTGCGACGTCGATGCCCGCCTGGGCGTCAGCGGTCGCCGCGATTGCCGCAACCGGTTATGCCGTGGTCGCGCTGGGCATCTTCTACGTCATCGTGCGCGGGCCGCGGCGACCCTATGCCGACCTGCTGATGAGTGCGGGAATGGCGGGTGCATTCGCACTCATGCTGTGAACGCCGCGTGCCCATCAGCGGCGACGAGTCGGACGCCGCGGATACCTCAGGACATGACGCATGCGCACACCGGACGCACCCGCAGACATGACCTCTCGACACAACAACAGATGAAGGGATATTCGCGTGCACAAGTGGAACAGGGGCGTCGTCGCCCTCCTCGCAACGCTGGTGGCGGCGTTGGTCGTCGCCGCACCGGCGTCGGCGCACGTTCGCGTCGACGGCACCGACGTGACGCAGGGCGGATACGGGGTGCTGACGTTCCGTGTGCCCACCGAATCGGATACCGCCTCCACCGTGGGACTCACGATCACGCTGCCCGATTCGACGCCGATCGTCTCGGTGTCGACCCAGCCCAAACCGGGATGGTCGGCGCAGGTGGTGAAGAAGGATCTGGCGACACCGCGCAAGGACGACGACGGCAACGAGATCACCCAGTACGTGTCGCAGGTGATCTGGAAGGCGGATACCCCGCAGGCGGCGATCGCACCGGGGAGTTTCGACACCTTCGCCATCTCGGCCGGTCCGATGCCCGAGTCGGAGTCGATCACGATCCCCGCTGCCCAGACCTACAGCGATGGTCAGGTGGTGCAGTGGAATGAGACCTCCAGCGACGGGAAGAGCGAGCCCGAGCATCCGGCGCCGGTCCTGACACTGGCATCGGCCACGAGCGCGGACGAGCATGGCTCGTCGATGGCCGGGATGACATCGGGTGACAACTCGTCCGGTCACTCCGACTCCTCGACCAGCCCGGTCGCGATCGCCGGTCTGGTCGTGGCGATCATCGCGCTGCTGATCGGTATCGCCAACTTCGCGATCGCGCGGAGGAACGACACCTCGAACAGGTGAGACTCCGGATCGTTCTGCTCGGACTCCTGGGCGTGGTCGCTGCGCTGATGTCATCGCAACCGATGGCATCAGCGCACGCCACGCTCGTGTCGAGTTCGCCGGTCGACGGCGCGCGACTCGATGAGTCGCCGTCGCAGATCCGTCTCACCTTCGACGAGGCGGTGGGGATCAACCCCTCGGCTGTCCGGGTGATCTCGTCGAGCGGTCAGCGCGTCGACGACCGCTCCCCGCGCCTCATCGATGGGGGAACCACCGTGGTTCTCGGTGTGGCACCGAACCTGGCCACGGGAAGCTACTCGATCACCTGGCGTGTCATATCCGGTGACACCCATCTGGTGACGGGCTCGGTGGTCTTCGGTGTGCGTGCCGACGCCGGTACACCGGTGTCGGCCGGGTCGGCGCAGTCGACGTCGCTCACCCGTGCCGAGCAGGTGACACAGGCCCTGCTCTACGCGGGACTGGTCGCCTTCTTCGGTATCGCGCTGATCTGCGTCTTCCTCTGGCCATTTGCATTGTCGTTGAGGCGGATTCGCGTCACGATGGTTGTCGGCTGGGTGCTGGTGGTGCTGGCGACGGTGGCGCAGATGATGCTGCGGTCCGCCTCTGCCGACGATGTGCGGAGTCTGGGCGGGGTCTTCTCGCATCTCGGTGGTGTCACGGGGCTGGACAGTTTCGCAACCCTGCTGTCGCGCCTCGTGCTGATGGTGCTCAGCGGTTGCGGTCTGATGGTCGGTTGCGGTCAGGTGGTCACCCGCCTACGCGGTCGCGACGGTGACCCTGCCCGCGGCGGCCGAGACGTTCCTGCCCACCGCAGCCGAGCCGTGTCCCGGGTGGCCGTTTCACTCGCGGCACTGGCGGTGTCGGTGACGGTCGCCGTCGACGGACACGCGGGCGTTGGTGACGACGCGGTGCTCGCCACCGTCGTGACGAGCCTGCACGTGCTGGCGATGTGCCTGTGGCTCGGCGGGCTGGCGGTGCTGGCAGCGGCCGTTGTGCCGCTGCGACGTGACGACGGCCTGAAAACCTGGTCGACCGTGGCGTTCGTCCTGGCGGTGGTGCTGCTGCTGAGCGGCGAGTATCAGGCGTGGCGGCAGGTATCGCCACTGGAATCGCTGTGGAGCACCGGATACGGCATCGCCTTGCTCGTCAAGGGCGCGCTGGTGGCGGCCATGCTCGTGCTGGCGGTGATCTCGCGTCGCAGGCTCAGCACCGAGCGTCTGCGTCGTACCGTGCCGCTCGAGGCCGGCCTGGGGATCGCGGTACTCGCCGTGACCTCGGTGCTCGTGTCGTCGGCGCCGGCTCGGACCACCTATGGGCCGGCGGTGAATCTCTCGGCCCCGCTGAGCGATGGCACCGCCGAGGTGCACATCGGTTCCACCCGGCGCGGCGACACTGACATCGCCGTGGCAGTCCGATCAGCGGACGGCTCGCCGGCCACGGCTACCTCACTGGCCGCGACGCTGTCGTCTGACGACGCGGGAATCCCTTCTCTGTCTGTCCGATTCGTGCCGGACGGCCCGGACCGCTGGCGCAGCGTCGGTGCGGCGACACCGCTTCCCGGGCAGTGGACCCTGTCGCTGACCATCTCCTCGACATCCGGACTCGCGCAGGTCACCTCGGTGGACTACCGGGTGTGGTGATCGACGGGCTTGCCGCAGCGCTGGGGTTGCCGCAGCGCTGGGGCTAGTGGGTGAGGTGCTGGGCCACGTGCCGGGCGGTGCGTTGCCACCAGGGGGTGGTGGCGGTGGCGCCCGATGAGGCAGGTGCGGATGTCACCCGGGTGGGCGGCAGTTCGTCGCCGAGGTCGATGCCGATCTCGGCGAGCAGATCGGAGACATAGGCCGCGATGCCCAGACTCGCCGACAAACCGGTCGAACGGATCGCGGCGACGTTGACCATCCGCCCGCACGCCGCCGACGGACCGATCACGTAGTTGCAATTCCGGCCGGCCGGTCGCAGCCCGGCATGGGAGGCGACCGGGTCGCGTCCGGCCAACGCCGGATACTGGCTGACGGCTTTCGCGAGGATCTCCTCGCGCGCCTGCGGCCGGACACTCCAATCGGCCTTGTCCTCGTGATCCACCGCCGTGGGACCGGCGATCACGTGGCCGTCGACGGTGGGGAACACCAGCACGCCCTTGGTCCGCTTGGTCGGCACGGGCAACAGGATCTGTTCGAGACGATGCGCACGGAGCTGATCGAAGACGAGGAATTCACCCGTGCGCGGGTAGATCTCGAATGTGTCGTCACCCACCATGCGGGCGATGTCGTCGGCGTGCAGGCCTCCGGCGTTCACCACCGCGTCGGCGGTGATACTCGATCCCGCGGCCGTGTGCACGACGAGCGCATCGGCGCTCTCGTCGATGCCCACCACCGGCGAATCGAGCAGTATCGTCACACCGGCTGCCCGTGCGGAGGCCCCCAGCGCCCTGGTGAATGCGACCGGGTCGGTCAGCGATTCACCCGGCACCTCCAGTGCACCGTCGTCGGGCCGGATGTGGACGTCGACGCCGTTGCGTGCGGCATTGGCCGCCAACTCCTCGATCGTCTGCGCATCATCCTCGCCTCGCGGCATGAGCACTGCCCCGCAGCGCACGATGGGCACGCCGAGGGCATCGAAGATCTTCTCCCGCAACGGGACCGAGCGCAGGATGAGCTCGGTCTCCAGCTCGCCGGGAGTCGAGTCGAAGCCGGTGTGCAGGATTCCCGAGTTCGTGCCGCTGGCCGCATAGCCGAGGTCGGAGTCGGCCTCGAGGAGCACCACGTCGACCCCGCGGTGGGACAGGGTGTGGGCGATCGCCGTGCCGACGACACCACCGCCGACCACGGCGACAGTGGTGTGAACAGGGGTCGTGTGATCAGAAATCGTCATCGAGGTCGATCTTCTCACGGCATGGTCGTCGCGGCGGCGGCCTGCCAGCGTGAGAGGACCTCGGCCGCATGTTCGCGTGACCATCGGGGTTCGTAGACCCGCGACGGCGGCGACGGTCGCACGATCTGGTCGACCGTCGCCGAGGCATCCAGTGCCAGCCGCAGACATGCCGCGGCCCCGAGACCGGTGGCATCGGCTGAGGAGTGAACCTCCACCGGGATCCCCAGCAGATCGGCCTGGGCCTGCATCAGAGCGGCTGAGCCGGTGAGTCCGCCGTCGACGCGCAGCCTCGTCGGCGGTGTGGGCAACTCGGCGGCGACCAGTGCGGTCAACACCGCCACCTGCGCGGCGATGCCCTCCACCAGTGCGCGGATTATCTCGCCGCGCCCGGTCGACAAGGTCATCCCGCGCAGGCATGCGGTGGCGGCGGGATCCCACCAGGGTGCCGCCAGACCGGCGAAGGCCGGAACGAAGACCACGCCGTCGCTGGTGTGAGCGGCGACGGCATCGATGTCACGCGCCGAGTCGATCAGGCCGAGATCGATTGCCCAGCGCACCGCCGACGCCGCCGTGTAGACCTGCCCGTCGAGACAGTAGGACGGTTGACCCCGCAACTGCCAGGCGACCGACGTCGTCAGGCCCGACGGCGATATGACCGGGTGCTGGCCGGCATTGGCCAACAGGAAGGCTCCGGTTCCGTAGGTGCACTTGGCGTCGCCGGCGTTCACACAGGCCTGGGCCAACAGTGCCGCCTGCTGATCGACGATGAGCCCGCCCAGTGGTATGTCGGGACCGAAAGCGCTTGTCGTCCCGACGATCTCGTCGCAACCGACGATCGTGGGCAACTCCTCGTCGGTGAGACCGAAGAGATCGACGGACGCCTGATCCCACCCGGTCGAGGAGAGTGAGGTGAGCAGCGAGCGACTCGCCGTGGATGCGTCGGTGACGAAGGCTCCGCACAACCGATGGACGAGCCAGGTGTCGGTGGTGGTGACAACACCCTGCTGGGAGAGGTGACGCCGCGCCCACCCCATCTTCGGCGCGGAGAAGTACGGGTCGAGCACCAGGCCGGTCGATTGTCGCAGTGCCTCGGCCGCGTCGGACAATTCAGTGCAGATCTCGGTGGCGCGGCGGTCCTGCCATCCGATGATCGTGCTCAGTGGCCTCGACGTCGCGCGATCCCACACGAGGATGCTCTCGCCCTGATTGGCCAGCGCGACAGCGTCGACCGGCGCCTGCGCACGGCGCACCGCCTCGCGTCCGGCCGTCAGTACCGAAGTCCACAGTTCTTCTGGATCTTGTTCGGCCACTGCTTCTTCGGGATAGTGAGGACGGATCGGAGCCGACGCTTCGGCCAGGATCTGGCCGGCTTGATCGGTGACGACTGCCTTGGTCGCCGAGGTGCCCTGATCGATCGCCAGAACTGCCGAAATCGTCACCAGCAGGAGCTTATCGGCGCGAAGGAGTGCGCGCCTGTCGCGACGTGACCGGCTGCTGGTATGCGTTCGTCTCCGGCGTCTCCTGGCGGGCATTGGCCGCCTGCACATCGGGTACGTGGTTCTCGGCCCAGGTGCGCACCGCGGCCAGCGGAACGAGCAGCGAGCGGCCCAGTGGGGTCAGTGAATAGCTCACGTGCCGAACGGATCCCCCGCGGTCGGTGCGTTCGATGAGTCCGTCGTGTTCGAGCGACCGCAGGGTCTCGGTGAGTACTTTCGGGGTGATGCCCTGGATATAGGCCTTGAGTTCGGTGAAGCGCATCTCGCGGTCGGCGAGCGCGGTGATGACGAAGATGGTCCAGCGTGCTCCGATGCGATGCAGGATCACCCGACTCGGACAGCTCGCCGCCATCACGGTGTACGCCTCGGCCATGGGCTCGCCTCCTGTGTTCCGGTGCAGATGGGCCCGCTGCGGCGACCCGGCGGGCGCCGGGACCGCGAATGTGCAGGTCGTGCGAAGTATCGTTGAAGATACCGGTATCTAAACCATACCGTGTGCCTCGTTGGTGGCGACCATCTGACGTGGCCGCCGTCGCGGCCGACACACGGTGTGATCGGTCACCGGAGATGAGGTGCGAGTATGACCCCGACAGCCCGATCCAGTTCTGAGGAGTTCCGTTCTGGTCAGACGACATTGACCGGCGCGACGGTGTTGGTGATCGGCGGTGCGAAGAATCTGGGGCTGGCCATCGCCCGGCGAGCGAGTGAACTCGGTGCCGACGTGGTGATCGGTGCCCGAGATCTCGACACGGCACGTCGGGCGGCTGCCGACATCCCTGGTGCCACGGGTATCCGGATCGACGTCACCGACGAGCAGACGGTGGAGGCCGCGGTCGCCGAGCTGGGTGCGGTCGACCACATCGTGACAACTGCGGCTGCGCACCACAACGTGCCGGTTGCCGAACTCGATCATCAGTCGGTGGTCACCGCCTTTGACGCCAAGGTGATCGGACCGCTGATGCTCGCCAAACACTTCGGGCCGATCATCGCGCCCACGGGGTCGATGGTGCTCTTCTCCGGCGTCGCGGCATGGCATCCGCAACCGGGGCTGTCGATCATGGGAATCACCAATGGAGCGGTGGCATTCACCGTGTCACATCTTGCCGCCGAACTCGCTCCGATCCGAGTCAACGCCGTGTCGCCGGGAATCATCGACTCGGGAACCTGGGACGGCCTCCCGGATGCCGATCGATCAGCCCTCTTCGCCGATACGGCTCAGACCAACCTCGCCGGGCGGGTCGGCAGACCCGACGACATCGTCGACGCGGTCGCATGGCTGCTCACCGCCGGATTCGTCTCGGGCGAGACGATCCACGTGGAAGGCGGTGCGCGCAGCGTGTGAGTCTGCGCCGCACACTGCCTTACTGAGGTACTGCCTCACCGAGGTACTGCTCGCCGGCGCCATTGCCTCACCGAGCGCCATTGCCTCACCGGGCGCCGATGATCACGATTATCGGTGATCGCAGACATCGACATGGTGGTGATCCGAAGTCGCCGGGGAATCCGAGGCGACGAGTAGTGTGAGTCACGAGGTCGCACCATAGGCGTGAAAGAGGCGAATCCGACACGGATTTCGCAGCGTGGCGTGTGACCGGTCGATAAAGGGGGCACGTGCTCCCGATCAGAGAGGAACACCATGGCACTCGACGATGACGACATCACAACATCAACCGGTGGCGGAGAAGGTCCGGCTGACGGTGGGTCCAACCCCGGTGGACATGACGGTGGTGCCGACGGTTCGCCGTCGGCGGGTGAGGGTCCGGCTGACGGTGGTTCCAACCCCAACGGTCACGACGGTGGTGCCGACGGTTCGCCGTCGGCGGGTGAGGGTCCGGCCGACGGCGGTTCCAACCCCGATGGTCACGACGGCGGCGCCGACGGTACCGCCTGAGCGTAGTGCTCACTCGCACCATCTCGGTCGATAGCGCGACTTTCGCCCGGGATCACTGGAATCGGCGGCCCTTGCTCAGCAGGGCCGCCGATCTTCCTGCCGACTTCGACGATCTGCTCTCCACGGATGCCGTCGACGAGCTGATTGCTCAACGCGGGGTACGCAAGCCGTTCATCCGGATGGCCAAGGACGGCGAGCTGCTCGCAGGCGAGCGGTATCTCAGCTCTGCCGGATTCGGCGCCGACATGCCCGACCAGATCGATTCCGCGAAAGTCCTCGCCGAGTTCGCCGCCGGTACGACCATCGTCCTGCAGGGGCTGCACCGGTTGTGGCCGCCGGTGATCGATTTCGTCGCCGCGATGGTCGCCGACCTCGGTCATCCGGTTCAGGCGAATGCCTACATCACGCCGGCCAGCAACCGGGGCTTCGATCCGCACTACGACGTGCACGATGTGTTCGTGTTGCAGACGGCGGGTCGTAAGCACTGGGTGGTCTACGAGCCGGTGTTCGTCGATCCGCTACCGGGACAGTCGTGGTCGACCCACCGCCAGGCGATCGAGGAGCGTTCGCGTGAGGAGCCGGTGATCGACGCCGTCCTCGAGCCGGGAGACGCGCTCTACCTGCCGCGCGGGTGGATTCATGCCGCGCAGGCATTGGGCGAGACGTCGATCCATCTCACGGTCGGTGTGTCACCGGTGACCGTTCACGACGCGGTTCGCGCATTGATCGACGAACTGGCCGACTCCCCGCAGATGCGGGCCTCCCTGCCGATGGGGGTCGACTTCGCCGCGTCGGCACAGATCAGGCCGATTGCGGAGAAGGCGCTCGCGGCTGCACTCGACGTCGTCGGCTCCTCCTCGAGTGACTACGCCTCGGCGGTCGCCGATCGGTTGACCTGGCGTCACGCCGATCGGACACGTCCGGTGGCGGTGCGCCCCCTCAGCACGGTCGCCCAGCTGTCGTCGATCACCTCTGACACCGTCGTCGGATGGCGCGGTGGTCTGGTCGGCGAACTCTGCGAACACGATGGCGTTGTCGACCTGCGGCTGCGTGAGAAGACCATCACCTTCCCGGAATCCTGTGCGCGCGCACTGGATTGGCTGCACGCGGGTCACCGTGGCGCTGCCGGATCATTGCCCGGACTCGACTCGGCTGACGGTGTGGTGCTGGCGCGCCGCCTGCTGCGCGAAGCGGTGGTGGTGATATCGGAGTCCCAGCGCGCGCCGTCGGATCCGGCGCATGTGGGCGAGTCGGGTCGCCCGGAGTGATCAGACGCCTCCCGTGCAGCGACCAGTCCCGCACCAGACACGACCCCATGTACGGGACCGCATCGGCGGGGTTCTCCTGGCTGATGCTCGAGGTATCAGGACCGTGGGGGCCTTCGGCATTCATGCAGTCTCCCACCGTCATCGACCCTGAACTGGGTCGCCAGATCGTTCGCCGAGCAGAACGTGCAGGGCTGCGGATCGTGGCGATCCGCCGGCCCGGACGACGTGCGCCGACCCCGCGATGGCGCTGGTTCGTCGCGAACGCGAGGCCGGGGGAGGAGCGAATGGTGGGTGGTGAATGCGACTCTGCGGAGGGATATCTCACGGTTCCGCTCGACGGGACCGGCGGGTATGAGATCACCGACCCGCTGGTCGCGGTGTGTGCACACGGCAAACACGACCAGTGCTGTGCGGTTCGTGGCCGGGGTGTCGCGGCAGCGATTGCCGATCGCTATCCGGACTGGACCTGGGAGTGCTCACATCTGGGTGGTGATCGCTTCGCCGCGACGATGATGCTTCTTCCGCATGGATTGTGTTATGGCAGAGCGGATTCGGCCGACGAGCCGGCGAATATCGTCGAACTCTACACACTGGGCCGCGTGGTCAACTCCTTGCTGCGTGGGCGCACGTCGTTGCCGCACGCGGTTCAGGCTGCACAGTACTTCGCACGTAAGAAATACGGCGACAACAGAATTGGATCATTCACCGAGATCGATGTCGCCCACGGTGACGCGGTTGTCGTGGTCGTGCTGGCATCGGCGAGTCCGGGCAGGACGCTGCGGGTCACCCTCCGGGAGGAACTCTCCGAGCCTATCCTTACGATGTGCACGGCGGAGATACCCGGCCGGGTCAGGCAATTCCAATTGGTATCGATCGACGAGGCGGATGTCGCCTCACCTGGCGCTGACGCGCCCCACAGGTCATGAGAGGGCGATCAGGGTGACGGGTACACGGTGGCCGACGCGAACCGAGGAGACCTCGGATGTCGCGTCTGTGCGGGCGACGAACCTCGCGGCATTCGAGACGTCCGAGGAGGCCGATCTCGTCGACGCGCTGCGCGACGACGACGCATGGGTTCCCGAATTGTCGGTTGTCGCGGTGGATCCCGACAGTGATGAACCGGTGGGGTATGCACTGCTCACGAGGTGCCGGATCGATGATGAGCCCGCGCTCGCGCTGGCGCCGTGTGCCGTGCAGCCGCGTTATCAGGGCGTCGGCGTGGGCTCCTCGGTCATCGAAGCGGCTCTCGACTTCGCGCGCAACGCGGGTGAGCAGGTGGTGGTGGTGCTCGGACATCCCGGCTACTACCCGAGATTCGGCTTCACCAGGGCGTCCGAGCACGGGGTGAAGTTGAGCATCGACGTTCCCGACGACGCGCTGATGGTCCTGAGCCTGGATGGCAGCCCGATCCCGAGTGGCACGGTCCGGTACGCGGCGCCGTTCGGAATCTGACCTCACCCACACGGGATCCACGTCAGCCGATCCACCCCGGTCGCCCTGTTCAGGTCGACGTCATCGGTTGTGTCGCCAGAACCCGAACGTCAGGCCGGTGGCGAACAGGCACCACAGCGGATACGGCGCCAGCGCCACACCTGCGACGGTGTTCGCCTGTGCGGCTCTGCGGGTGAGATCGACACTGCTCACCGTCAGCAGTGCGGCCCCGGCGGTGGCGGCGCCGAGTTTGTGCGCGCCAAAGAACAACTGACACCAGCCTGCGTTGAGTGCGAGGTTGGTCAGCAGTGCGGCTTTGTACGATGTGGCGCTCTCGCCGCTGTCCTCGAGGGCGTCGATTGCGACCGCCGAGGTTGCGGCGACGTCGGCGTAGAGCGCGGTCCACACCACCGGGATCGCGCCGTTCGGCGGTACGACACTGGGTCGTTCGAGTTTGTCGTACCAGCCAGACAAACCCGATTTCACCGCCAGAGATCCGACGAGTGCTGCAGTTGCGGTGGCGGCGGACGTGGCGGCCACGGTGGACAGTCGGACGGTGGAAAGACCCATACACCCAACCTAGCTGGTACCCAACCTAGCTGACGCCAGCGAAGTCGACGCCTACCCTCGGTGATATCGGTGGGCCTGTCGACAACACGGGCAGGTGACACCAGGATGCGACACCACGGATGCGGCGCGGGAGGTTTCCATGCCCATGACCAACGAGAACGGCGATCCGAAGAAGTCGGAGCTCCCCGACACGATCGCACGATCCGACGATAAGGCGCAACGCACGTTCGCCGCCGCCCACGACTCGGCGGAGGACGAGTACGGGTCCGCCGAACGCGCCTACCGCGTCGCCTACGCGGCTCTCAAGCGCACGCATGAGAAGGTCGGCGATCACTGGGAGCCCAAGAGCGAATCCGGGCCGTCCGACGAGCGGGCCGAACACCACGGCCGGAATCCACAGGGGCGCAGCGCCGGCGGAGTCGACGCCAACGCGAGCAAGGATCATCTCCTCGACATCGCGCGCCGCCTCGACGTCCACGGGCGTTCGTCGATGACCAAGGACGAACTGGTGGCAGCGATCGAGAAGGAGAACCGGCGCCAGACCGCCCGAAGTAACCAGTAAGGGCATGCGGGCGCGAGGTCGCTGAGGCCCAGGACGGGGCGCAGGTACGCCGGGGACCGCGCAGGTCCCGGTGAGTGTGTCCGTGACATGGGCGATATGCGTGGATATCGCGGCGTGCGGGGTGGACACTGATCCAATGTCACGCGCAGGATCAGACGTCGGCGACATCGCCGGCGGGCAGCATCGACTCGGCAGTGCGTTCACCGGCACATCGACGACCAGTCGCAGGGCCTTTCTGGCCACGGTCGGGATCGGAGCAGCCCTCGGTGTCGCTGCCGGCGCCGGGGTTGCTGGTGTCGGGGCGGCCGCAGCGCAGCCGACGCGCACCTTCGCCTCCCGGCGGTGGGGGTACATCACGGTGCCCGACGGCACCCGGCTGCGCTACAGCGTGCTGTTGCCCACGGGGAAGGGGCCGTTTCCGGTACTCATGCAGTACCACGGATATGACGCCGGCACGATCGGCGGAGCGGGGTATCTGCGCGGCGACTGGTGGATGTCGGCAGATCTCGACATGGCGCTGGTGTCCGCGGGATACGCGGTCGTCGGTGTCTCGATGCGCGGCACCGGATCGTCGGGCGGTGTTCTGGAATTCTTCTCCGACGCGTGGGGGACCGACGGGGCATACGCGGTCGAGTGGGCGGCACGTCAGCCGTGGTCCTCGGGTGCGGTCGGCATGTACGACTGGTCGTGGCCGGGCATCTCGCAGCTGTTCGTGGCCCCGCACCGTCCGCGCGGGCTGACGGCGATCGCGCCAGGGATGCCGGTGGTCGACCCGATCCGCGACGTGCTCGCCCCCGGCGGTGTCCCCAACGGGTTCATCGGTCTGTGGTGGCTCACCATCCAGTCGGCGTGGCGGTTCAACCTCGAGAACGCCCAGGCCGACGGCGACGCCGAAGGTGTGGCGAACAACCAACGCAACTTCCTCACCGGCAATCAGCACATCACCTCCGCGGAGTACTACTCGCGCTTCCGTGACGAGTTCTGGGCGGCGCGCGACCTCACCGATCGGATCGCCGCCATCGACGTACCGGTGTTCAGCATGACCGCCTGGCAGGACGAGGAGGTGGGGTCACGGGCCGGATACTTCCAGGAGCTTCTCGATCCGGCCCGGATGTGGTGGCTGGGAACCAACGGTCGCCACGACACCTACGTGGCCGCACGGTCGCGACTCATCGACTTCTTCGATCATTTTCTGCGCGGCGAACGCAACGGGTTCGACTCGCGACCGCATGTGGAGATCTGGCATGAGACCACCTCGCCGGAGGCCCCGATGCCCTCCGATGAAGCCCTGGAATCAGCGCATCCCCGGTGGCGCAGCACATTCGACACGATCCCGCCGGCGGCCACCGTCCGCAGATTCGTCCTCAGTGCCGACGGCAGACTCAGCGCGGGGATGGGGCGGGTGCGCAGCGGGCGGGTCGACTACCGATCGGTTCCCGGGCCGGCGGTGAACTTCGGTGTCGTCGGCGCGATCACATTCGAGGCGGGCGGCCCGGAGGCCGAGGCGGGGTGGAAGGCCGGTCAGCCGATTCCCGGACTGTCGGCGTCGTTCATCTCCGCGCCGCTGGACTCCGACCTGGCGGTGTTCGGATCGGCCTCGGCGGACCTGTGGATTTCCTCGCACGCCCCGGACACCGATGTGCAGGTGACGGTGACCGAGGTTCGGCCCGACGGCCTGGAGACCTACGTCCAGCGGGGGTGGCTGCGGGTGGCCCAGCGCATGCTCGATGCGGACCGATCGTCGCAGCTGCGTCCGGTCCCCACGCAGCGCGACGCCGACCAGCGGTTCCTGCGCCGCGACGTCCCGGTGCTCGCGCGCGTGGAGATCCGGCCGTTCGCCCATGTGTTCCGCGCTGGTTCGGCGTTGCGCGTGGTCATCGACGGGCCCAGCCCCACCGGCGACTGGCTGTTCAGTCCGTTGGCGCCGACTGACAACGCGATCTGGTGCGGCGGCGCCCACGCCTCGTCGATCGCCTTCGGTGTCGTGGACTTCGCGCCTGCTCCCCGAACCCTGCCGGCACCGGACTCGATCATCGGTCAACCCAGCCGCAGTATGAGGTGACGCCAACCGGTCGCTGAGTGTGTTCTGCCTCACTGATGCTGGCGGGCATCATGTTTCGGCAGCTCGGCATTCTGTACACACGGACGGCGAATCCGACCGGGCTCGCTGCGATGGGATACGGTGAGCGCGCTGACGGTCGAGATGGGGGTAGGGGCGCAGATGATGTGGGGTGTGCGGAAGAGTCTGCTCGTCGCCGGTGTGGTCGGCATGTTCACCACAGTGGTGGCAGGAGGTGCACCCGCGTCGGCGTCTCCGGTGCCCAAGGCCCCCGGTTGCGGTCCCGTGCACTACTTCTTCGTCGGGGGCACCTCTGATCCCATCGGGTCGGAGTATCGGCATTTCTGGCCGCATGATGCGGGCAGGACCACGGTCATCGAGTACCCGGCGCTGCTGATGCAGGCGTCCTGGGATGTCGGTGCCCAGCTTCTGCGATCGAGTGTGGCGGGCTATCAGGTGACCTGCCCGACGACGGCACTCGAACTGCGCGGCTACTCGCAGGGGGCGGGTATCGCCGGTGACGTCGCCGAGGAGATGGGGCTCGCGGCGACCCTCATCGCCGACCCGCGTCGCCCCACCGACAAGGAAACCGGCCGTGGCGGCGTGATCGGTGTCAGCGATCCGTCGGTGCTGCCCCAGGTCTCCGGCGGTATGCCGTGGCGACCCAATCGCACCCCCGATCCACTGGTCACCGAGATCTGTCTCACCGGCGACGGGATCTGCGACTCGATGGGAGTCCACCGCGGCGACCCGGCCGACAGTCTCGAGACCACCTTCGGGTGGGCCACGAAGCACACCGCCTACTCGGCGCGCGACGTCGCCTCCGCACATGCAGACGAGGACAACCTCGTCACCACTGCCGAGACGCATTTCGTCTTCGCGCACTGACGTGGAGCGCCTCGGCGGACGGCGGCATCGAATATGGATCGTCATGCGGCCTCGTCGAACTCGGTCGGCACACTGATCACGTCGTTGTCGTTGGCGCGGTGAATTCCGTAGAGCAGTACCGAATGCCGTCGTGCTGCTGCGTCGAGCAGATTCGACCAGGCGGTGTCCCATGCGTTGAGGCGGTCTCCGCCGGGGCGCGAGAGCAGGATCGCGAAGCCGTCGCAGGCATCCGCGGCGACCAGACCACGCAGCCGCCTCATAAGCATGTCGGCGTGAAAACCGTTGGGACACTCCGAACCCGGTAGCTCCAGGAGGGGCGGGACCAAAGCGCTGGAGCGCACGAAGCCCACGCACACCGATGCCTCTCGGAAGCCCAGCGGTGAGTACAGGTGGTGCCACCGTCGACCGAGTTCGGCAGCACCGAGGAACGGTGCGGACGGCGAGTGGTCGATGGGTGCGATGTCGGATCTGTCGTCGAATGTCATGGCTCTCATGGTGTGGCCGCTCGGTGAGAGCCACAACGTCGCTGTCCACAGGTGTGCACGGTGTGTTTGACAGTCGCGAGATTGTGTGGGGACGAATTTGCGTGGGGACGAGTGTGTGTGGGCTGCACCCCGTGTGCGCGATACAGAAGAACTGTGGCGTCAGCAGAAGACATGACCAAGCGGTGGAACCACAAAATCCACTATCACTCGGTGGTGTTGGAGGCGATCCCCGCCAACGCGCGTAGCGCTCTGGACGTGGGGACCGGCGACGGACTGCTCGCGACCGATCTGCGGCGCGTTCTCGACGACGTTGTCGCCATCGACTCCGACGCGGCCGCGCTCGCTCGGGCACGGAGTCGAGACGACCGCGTTCGGTGGATCGCCGGCGATGTGCAGGAATATCGGTTCGCGCGGACCTTCGATGTAGTGGCGTCAATCGCGACGCTGCATCATCTCCCTGATCTTGCCTGCGCCCTGAGACGATTCGCCGAGCTGACCGCACCCGGTGGCGTGATGGTCGTGGTCGGTCTCGCCCGGTCGAGCGGCGCGGCCGACGTCGCCGTCGATGCGGCAGGCGTTCTCGCGCACCGATGGCTCTCATCACGACGCGGGTACTGGGAGCATTCCGCGCCGACGGTGTGGCCGCCCCCGCAGACCTATGCCGAGGTGCGCGAGTGCGCGATGCAGGTGTTGCCGGGAGTCCGGTGGAAACGACTGGCGATGTTCCGATACGCATTGGTGTGGCATCGGCCGCTCGACCGGTGACCGATACGAGTACTGCCGCCGCGCCGGGGGCGACCGGACGCGTGCGGCAGTACTTCGGAATGCGCGGTTTCTCTTCTGCTACAGCGGCACTGACACCGTGACCTGGTGCCGTGCGGTAGCTACTTCGAGTAGTTGTAGAAACCCTGTCCGGATTTACGGCCGAGCTGGCCGGCCTCGACCATGCGACGCAGCAGCGGCGGGGGAGCGAGGTGCGGCTCACCGAACTCGGCGTACAGCGACTCTGATGCGGCCAGTGCGATGTCGAGGCCGACGGTATCGCACAGTGTGAGCGGACCCATCGGGTATCCGCAGCCGCCGACCATCGCGGCGTCGATGTCCTCGGCGGTCGCATAACCCGAGGCGTACATGCGGATCGCCTGGCACAGGTAGGGGATGAGCAGTGCGTTGACGATGAATCCCGACTGGTCGCCGGCGCGCACCACGGTCTTGCCGAGGGTGTTCTTGACGTAGTCGGCGACGGTGTCGGCGATCTTCTCGTCGGTGACCAGCGTCGAGATGATCTCGACCAGCGGCATCACCGGCACCGGGTTGAAGAAGTGCACACCCACGACACGGGCGGGCTTCTTGGTCGCCGTGGCCACCTGGATGACCGGAATCGACGAGGTGTTGGTGGCGAGGATCGCCTCCGCGCTGGTGACCTCGTCGAGGCGGGCGAAGATCTGACGCTTGAGATCGAGGTTCTCCGGTGCGGCTTCGATGACGAGATCGCGGTCGGCGAGGGTGTCGTAGTCGACGGTGACCGTGAGGCGGGCGAGCGCCGCGTCGGCGTCCTCCTGGCTGATCTTGCCGCGGGAGACGGCCTTGCCCAGGGACGTCGACACGCGCTTCTGTGCGCTTTCGACGAATTCGGGCTTGGCCTCGATGATGATGACCTCGCTACCGGCCTTGATGCATACCTCTGCGATTCCGGCACCCATGGTGCCGCCGCCGATCACACCGATCTTCTGCACAGTGTCCAACCTTTCTCTGTCGTGACCCTCAGCGTAATGCGCGGGGGTGGTCGGTCATCTGTGTGGTGTCACCGGCACACCGCCCCCTGGGAAGCCGACGTGACGAGTTTCGAGTACTTGGCCAGCACACCTCGGCGGTAGCGCGGTGGCAGTGGAGTGAATTCATCAGCGCGACGGGCCATTTCGTCAGCGTCGACCAGCAGATCCAAAGTCCCGGTGGCCACATCGAGACGGATGCGGTCGCCATCGTGCACGAGTGCTACGGGGCCGCCGTCGACCGCTTCGGGGGCGATGTGACCGACACACAGTCCGGTGGTGCCCCCGGAAAATCGGCCATCGGTCATCAGCAGCACGTCCTTGCCCAGTCCCGCGCCCTTGATGGCGCCGGTGATGGCGAGCATCTCGCGCATTCCCGGTCCGCCCTTGGGGCCTTCGTAGCGGATGACCACGACGTCTCCGGCGGTGATGGTGCCGTCTTCGAGGGCATCCATTGCCGCCCGCTCGCGGTCGAAAACCCGTGCCACGCCCTCGAACACGTCCGAGTCGAAACCCGCGGACTTCACCACCGCGCCGTCCGGTGCAAGGGAACCGTGCAGAATCGTGATGCCGCCGGTGGGGTGGATCGGTGAGTCGAGTGCACGGAGCACCTTTCCGTCTGGATCCGGCGGCTCGATGTCGGCGAGGTTCTCGGCCACCGTTTGCCCGGTGACGGTCAGACAGTCTCCGTGCAGCAGCCCCGCGTCGAGCAGCGCCTTCATGATGACCGGGACGCCGCCGATCCGGTCGACGTCGGTCATCACGTGGGAACCGAACGGTTTCACGTCGGCGAGGTGGGGGACCCGTGCCCCGATCCGCGAGAAGTCGGCGAGGGACAACTCGACCTCGGCCTCGTTGGCGATCGCGAGCAGATGTAGTACCGCGTTCGTCGAGCCGCCGAATGCCATCACGACGGCGATGGCGTTCTCGAACGCCTCGCGCGTCATGATGTCGCGGGCGGTGATGCCCCGCTTCAGCAGTTCAACCACGCCGCACCGCTGGCCCTGGCGTATCCGTCGCGACGCTTGTCCGGGGCCGGCGGGGCGGCGCTGCCAGGCAGTGACATGCCGAGTGCTTCGGCTGCACTGGCCATCGTGTTGGCCGTGTACATCCCGCCGCACGCCCCTTCCCCCGGGCAGATGGCACGCTCGATGGTGTCCACGTCGTCTCGGCTCATCAGCATCCCGGGCAGTGATTTGTCGCATCCGGCGAGCAGTACCGAACCGTCGAGACGTTCAGCGCTCATCACGGTTTCGACGCTGTCGGCGATGACCTCTCGCGACACCAGGGAGAAGTGCATGCCTTCGTGACCCATCGAGATTCCATCGGACACGGAGATGGTGCCGAACTGCAGGGGATAACCGCCGGCCTGGAAAACACCCTCTTTGACCTCGGTCGCAAGTCGGTCGAGCGAAAGATTGCAGGGCGTGATCTCGTTCCACGACGAGCCGAACCGATCTGCGGCTTGGCCCAGTCGTCATCGCCCATCCCCACCGCGCGCAGCATTCCGCGGGAGGCGGTCTTCTCCAGTCCGTCGGTTACGTCGCGGCTGCGTGGTTTGATGTCCACAGTGCCGGTTGATGGCGGCGTCGAGTGAGTGGTCATGAGGCCACGGTATGCCGCCAACGGCCCTGAAGGGTGCATCGCGGACAGTTCACCATCGCAGTTCCTCGTCCTCGACGCCGCCTCGCGTGACGGACACGAACGGTGCCGAACGCGGTGTCATCGCGGGGGAGACTCGGCCCCGTCGGGGAGCAGCCGCGGTATCACGCGGATGTAGACGACCATGCCGAGCACTTCCACGAGTGTCTGCGTGACAACGGCGACCGCAGCCAGCTCGTAGCCACTCGGGAGTGCGAGTGCCAGCGGCAGGACGACGAGGGAGTTGCGGGTCGCACCGGAGAACACGATCGCACGACGAGACGAGATGTCGAGCCGGAAGACTCGAGTGAACACAACACCTGCTCCGGCCATCACGACGAGGAAGGTGATGTAAAACGGGATCAATGCCACGACATAGCCGAGATCGTCGGTGACTCGGGGTATTTGCGACGCGACCACCGTGAACAACACCGCCATCATCAACGGCACCATGAGTTTTCCCGCACCGCTGGCAAACTGCTGGCCTGCCGATTTTCGTGCGGCCCATGCTTGCGTGAGCCAGGCGAGCACGAGTGGAATGACGATCAATACGAGAAACGCGCGAAGGAAGGGTGCGACGTCGATGACGTCCGTGAGGTCGGCACCCATGAACAGGGTGAGAAATACTGGCAGCAGGGCCATTTGAAGCAGCAGAAGTAGGGGAGTCGCGGCTAGGAGACGCTGATTGTCCGCCCCGGCAATCCCTGAGAACACGATGACGTAATCGACACACGGACACAGCAAGACCAACAGCATCCCGATCCGCAGCGCGTCATTCGACGGGAGCAGGACGAACAGGGCGGTCACGACGATCGGCGTGACGACGAAGTTCATCGCCAACAGTGCGGCGACGAACCTGCCGTCGTGGAGCGAGCGCAGCAGATCGGCAGCGGGGACCTGCAGGAATGTCGCATACAGCAGTGCTGCCAGAATCGGGTTGATCGCAGCCCTGAGGGACGTGGTGCCAGGTGTGGCGACGCCGACGACGATTCCGAGAGCGATTGCGGCGATATAGAGCACCGCCTGATGGTCTTCCATCCAACTGGTGACTCCGCGTTGGCTGATCATCGGTGGTGCTTCTCCCAGTCGTCGGCCTTCACCGAAGTGAAGTTTCGCATAACCCCGTGGTTGTGCCGTTTACCGGCGTTTCGGCGACGGCTCAGGGGATCGGAACCGCGCAGCCGAGTATTCCGATGTTCGCCTGCAATCCGAGCGTCCCGGCAACCTGATCATTCGACCGCTGCGTAGTCTCTGGGGCGTCGAAGGGCCACCGGTATGCGCCCTCAGGGAGTCCTATCCCGGGCTCGGAGGTGGTGTTTTAGGCTCGGTGCATGACCGAGCCCGCCTTTTACGCCGAACTCCGGGCTCTGCGCGTGGATCGAGTGCTCGACGCTTCGGCGGACATCATCGCAGAAGAGGGCTGGGACGGCCTGAGTATGACCGCTATCGCGAAGCGAGCGGGCATACCCAGACAGAGCCTTTACAAGGCGGTCGGTACCAAGGAGGAACTCGGCCGCGCCGTCGTGGATCGTGAGGTGAGCCGGTTCCTCGCGACGGTCAGCGCCGGTATCGCGGCCCATCCCGACTCAGTGGAGGAGGGCCTCGCCGCGGCAGCACGCGGAGTCTTGGAGCACGGGCGAGCCAACGCGATCGTCGGGGCCGTTCTCCGGCCGAGTAATGACGCCGGGCTCCTCGCGCTCGTCACCGTGGACCCCGACGCCGTCCTGAGTCGAGCAACCAATGCCGTCACCTCGCTGCTGGGCGAGTCGGCGTCGGAGGCGATGGTCGACACCGTGGTCAGACTGACCACCAGCCATCTCCTGCAACCCACGGTGGACGTGGAGAAGGCTGTGGACCGGATCAGGCAGACCATCCGCGGCTTTCGCTGACGGACGGTCTGCCTGATGCGAATTGTGGAGTCGTGACGACCCCTCGGGCTTGTTCTACAGGTCGAGCACGATTTTCGGCGAAAGTGACCGGGACACACAGGTCATCATCGTGTCACCCCGCTCCCGCTCGGTTCGCGACAGCACCGAGTCGCGATGGTCGGGGGTACCCTCCAGAACATCGGCTTCACAGGTACCGCAGGTGCCCTCCATACACGATCCGATCACCGAAACACCGGCCTGCTCAACGGCGTCGAAGATCGACGTGCCGTTGGTGACTGTGACGGACACGCCTGATCGTGCGCAGACAACCTCGAACGTGTCGAGTGCACCCTCGGGTACATCGACGGTCACAGCCACGAATCGCTCGAGGTGCAGGCTTCCGTCGGGCCACGGCGTGCACTTCTCTTCGACGGCGTCCAGGATCGCTGTGGGTCCACAGCTGTAGACCAGAGTGTCCGGCCGCGGCTCGCCGAGGAGCGCGTCGAGGTCGAACCGCTCGCCGTGCTCGTCGCGAGCCCAGATCGTCACCCGGTCGTCGGCCTCGAACTCGCCGAGGTATGCCATCGAGGCTTGCGACCGACCGCAGTACACCAGGTTCCACTCGGCGCCGTCGGCTTCGGCTGCTGCGATCATCGCGCGCATCGGGGTGATACCGATACCACCGGCGACGAACAGATAACGCGGTGAGGGTACGAATTCGAAGTGGTTGCGGGGGCCCGCGACCTGCACGCGCGTCCCCTCGGTCAGCTTCGCGTGGACGAACTCCGATCCGCCACGACCGTTGGGCTCTCGCAGCACCGCGATCGTCCAGGACGACCGCTCGGCGGGATCTCCGCACAGGGAGTAGCTCTTCGACAATCCTGGTTCGAGATGGAGTTCGACGTGCGCTCCCGGGGCCCAGGCCTGCAGGGGAGCGCCAGCGGGATCGGTCAGGGTCAGCTCGACGACATCGTCGGCCACTGTCCGCCGATGGGCCACCTGCAGCTCGAGAGTCTTCGCCGCAGCACGGTGGGCGCGTGCGGTCGTAAGATCGGAGCTGGTTGCCGCAGAGGGATTCGCGTCCACGTCCTGGCTGTCAGCAGTGTTCTTGTCAGCCAAGCGTTGCGCACGTATTTGTTGGCGGTATCGGCCCGGCTCCGGGCGCGGGCCGCCGATCGGGGTCACGCGCACCATCATCGAGCTGTAGCCGCGGACGAAGTTCGACTGCACGCGTTCGGGCTCGGCGAGGACCTCGATGTCGTCGAATCGTGCCAGCAACTCCTCCCACAGGATCCGCAACTGCAGTTCAGCCAGCCGGCTACCCATGCAGCGATGCGTACCGATCCCGAAAGCCAAGTGGTGGCGAGCATTGCGTCGACCGATCACGAAGCGGTCGGGATCCTCGAACGTGCGTTCGTCGCGGTTGGCCGAGGCGTACCACATCACGACCTTGTCGCCCTTCCGGATGAACTGCCCGTTCAACACGGTGTCGCGGGTGGCGACCCGACGCATGTACGCCAGGGGCGTCTGCCACCGAAGGGTCTCGTGAACCAGTTTCGGTACGAGCTCCGGGTCGGCGCGCAGACGGTCGAATTGGTCTGGGAACTGGTTGAGTGCCAGCACACCGCCGGTCATCGAGTTCCGCGTCGTGTCGTTGCCGCCCACGACCAGCAGGACGAGGTTTCCGAGGAACTCCATCGGTCGGTGGATCAGGTTTTTGGTGTCCTCGGAGAGCTGCATGAGTGTGATCACGTCGTACCCGGGCTTCTCGCCGGCCGCCAGACGCGCTGCCTTGTCATGCCACAACGCGCTGAAGCTACGTGCCATCTCGGCTGCGCCGCGGTAGATCTCGTCGGTGTTGTTGGCCCCGCCGGTGGCCGACGCGCTCGTGGCCACCAAGTCGGTCCACTGCACCAGCTTGCGACGGTCCTCGTACGGGAAGTCCAGCAGCGTGGCCAACATCCGTGACGTCAGCTCGATGCTGACGCGGTCGACCCAGTCGAACGGCTCACCCACGGGCAGGTCGTCGAGAACCTCTCGGACCCGTGACCGGATCAGACCTTCCATCTCCTCGAGATTCTGGGGCGCGACGACACCCTGAACTGCTGTGCGCTGCTTGTCGTGTCGCGGCGGGTCCATCGCGATGAACATCTCGATATCAAGGCCCTCTGGCGGCTCACCTATGACGATCTGCGGTTCGGCCGAGAAGGTTTCGAAGTTTTTGTCGACGGTGACGATGTCTTCGTAGCGGGTCACCGACCAGTACGGACCGAACGCGCTGTCGGCTCGGAAATGCACCGGTGCCTCGTCCCTGAGCCGCTTGAAGTAGGGCTGCCACTGCCCCTGACGCCACAGGAACGGGCTACTGGGGTCTATCTCGGTGAGGTCCAAGTCCTGAACGTCAGGAATCTTCGACTCCGCGAAGTGCGGCTGGTTATCGCCCACCACCAGCTTCTTGGCCCGCTGGAGTAGGTGGAGGCCCTGGATCTGGCGCTCCATCGGCACCACTACCTGGGCTCTGTTGATGGCCTGATCGACAACGCGCATGACAACAATCACTTTCGCTGAACTTCATGTCGGGTGACAGTACTGAATCATACGTCACAGTTAGAGACAAATGGGCTTGTTTTGTCATTCCCGTGGCAGATACCGATCCGTGGGCCACTGTCCTGACGGGATGGGTTCATCGGCCTCGGTGGTGACGCGACGTGCTGAGCACTGACACGGTCGTGTGGGTGGTCAGAGTTGCGGGTGGCGTGCACCGGCCGGATGCCCTCGTGTGAGGTGATGAATTCGCGGGGGAGTCGATCGCTGCACGAGGGGTGCGGCGTGATGGTCTCTGGCCGTGGCCGTGGCCGTAGTGGGCGAAATATGCTGCAGCCCTTGGGATATGTGGTGACTCCGCAAGAGTCGAATGCGGTGAGGCCGGTGGCCTGTGTGCGTCCAAGGCACGGCGACTTCGATCGTGCAGTATGTTTTTCGACCCGGCTCTGTCGGTAGTAGCTGCGCCGATGACGGGCCTCGGCAAGCGGGCTACTGGTAACCCTGCATGGTCAGTTGCTGCGTATTCACTGGACCATGTCGATTCGAGACCGGGCCGAGGTCAGTCTCAGGGGCGACTCACGGGCATGACGCGGACGATGCCGTCCAGGCCTTCGAAGTCGTTGGGGTTGGTGGTGTAGAGGGGGAGCCCGGCTGCGGTCGAAACAGATGCGATCATCAGGTCTGCTACTCGTCTGCGCGGCGTTCTCCCACGAGCCTGGACCGCGGCACTGATGCGTCCGAACGCGCGAGCAGCGTCCGCGTCGAACGGTATGGGGTCGAACTCGTTCTCGGCGCGCTGGAGAATGTCTGCGCGGCGTGCGCGTTCGTCAGAGCCCTGTGGGTCGTTCCCGGTTACCAGGTGTACGCCGGCGGAGAGTTCAGCCAAGGTGATAGCGCTGATTGCCATCTCGTCCGGCAGTTCGGCAGGGTCGATCGCGTGGCGAAGAATCAAGATGTTGGTGTCGAGTAGCCCGTGCCGTTTTTCTCAGGCATACGGGTCGCTCAACGTTCCGTCGTATGCGCGGTCCTGGTCAGATCGGAACTTCTCTGCATCAATCAATGGAGCCGGTACCGAGCCGCGGACGAACTCTGCGCGAGACACAAAGGTGCGTCGTGGTCGCAGGGGGACGAGTTGTCCTATCCCGCGGCCGTCGCGGGTAACTGTGAAGGAATCGCCGGCTTCCACCGCGTCCATGATTTCTTTGGAACGCATGCGGAGGTCACGTTGGCTGACATCGCGCGGCGCACTCATGTGCCATATGGTAGCACTCGGTGGCACAGGAGGTGGAGGTTGTCACGGCGGTCCGTGAGTGGTCGGCGCGAAGGCGGCGCGTTGGAGGCCTTGCTCAGGTCGACGTCAGTGAGTCGCAAGTAGGTTCGCAAAGTCGCAGATAGCTTGTCGCCCGACATGTCTGGGGGCTGGCGGGATGAGCGGGGCGCGGGGCCTCGGCAAGCGGGTTACTGGTAGCCCCGCATATTCGATTGCTGCATATTCGCAGCCAACGCTCAGCCTGGCCACCCCGCAGCGTTACATGTAACATCGGGTCATGGCAGTGAGGGACAGGGTTGGTGAGTATCGCCGCCGGATGCGTGAGCGCGGTTTGCGCCCACTACAGGTCTGGGTTCCCGACGTGCGCACGCCTGAATTTGCCGCGCAAGCCCACGCGCAGTCGGTTCTCGTCGCTCAGGCCGATGTCGATGGGGACGAGCAGGATTTCGTCGAGGCTATTGCGGCACCCTGGGACGACGAGGCGTGATTCGCGGGGAGATCTGGACAGTTGCGGGTGGCGTGTATGCATCCAAGCCGCGGCCTGCGGTCATCGTCCAGGACGACCTCTTCGATTCAACTCTGTCGGTGGTAGTTGCGCCGATGACGAGCCAGCTCATCGAGGCGCCATTGTTGCGCATTCGTATCTCAGGAGACCGGGATACGATCTCGGGCCTCGATCGGGACAGCGACGTGATGATTGACAAGCTGACTGCGGTCCGGCGGTCGAATGTACTGACGCGTGTTGGCCGTCTGACATCCGAGCAACTCGTGGAAGTCGAACGCTCGTTAATGGCGTTTTTGGGACTCGCGCGATGACGTGTAGGCGAATACGGGTCCGGCGGCCGACGAATCACATAGCCGACGGCAACAACGACGCATCCGAATAGTGTTGCGGCGTGGCGCAATACGCAGTTGGTTACTTGACATAATATAAGTTATCGGCGTAATAAACTGCGCCACAAGATATTTCGTCGCCAGTGACGAAACTAAATACAACCTGTCTGATCGACACGGCGACCAAACGCATTCACTCAGCACGCATCGTGATCTGATATCGCGTATGGCGAGAGACGAAGACCCTCCTATCGAATTACTGCGACGAGGGCGGGTCGCGGAATGGAACACGTGGCGGCGGTGACTATTTGTCGTCCGTAGCCAGGCGCTCGACGTGGGCACCCATGCGTGCGGCGTAGTCGTTTGCCTCGTCGGCCTCACTGTCGGTGAAGGCGGCGATTTTGTCGGGCCGTCCGTTGGGTCGGACGATGAGGGTCAGGTCTGCCACCTGGACTCGAGCGCGCTTGGGTGCGCGACGGTCGGCGGCGTTCGGTTCGGTCATGGGTGATCCTTTCTGTGCAGTTCAATCGCGCCGGGTGCGATGAGCATTGTCAGCGTCAGCCGTGAGTGCCTGTTCGCGCTGCTCACCTCGACCTCGACGAGCGCCCGCCACTGGCCGTCGTACCTGTTAACTGCACTAAACGGGGTGTAGTTTCAGCAGGCAGGGAGTGTGTCATGGATGTGCGACAGCTGGTGTTCGAGGGCGGGGTCGCGTTGCCCACCCTGGGTTCGGTCGTGGCTTGTGAGGGATCGGTGTTGCCGTTCTCGGTGGTGATTGATGGTGCCGAGGTGGAGCCTGTCGCTGCGTATCTGGCGAGCTTGGTGGTGTCGGATGTGAGTCCGTTGACGGTGCGGTCGTATGCGCATGATTTGTTGCGGTGGTGGCGGGTGCTGTCAGCTGTGGGTGTGGCGTGGGACCGGGCCACCCGTGATGATGTCGAGTTGCTGGTGGGGTGGATGCGTACCGCGGCGAATCCGCAGCGCCGCCGCTCGGACGCTTCGGCCGCACAACCGGGGTCGGTGAACCTGCGCACCGGCAAACCGGTGCTGGCCGGCGGGTACGCGTCGTCGACGATCAACCACGCGTTGACGGTGGTGTCGGGGTTTTACGAATTCCATCACCTCTACGGTCGGGGGCCTGTGACCAACCCGGTCCCGATCACCGCGAACCGCCACCGCCTGCTGGGTCACCGCAGCCTTATGGCCCCGATTCCGCGCATACCCCGGGCGCCGTTGCGGCAGAAACCTGCTCACCGGCTGCCACGCTCGATCCCGGACGCGTTGTGGAACGAATTGTTCGACTGGATGGTCCACGACCGCGATCGTGCCTTGTTGGCGTTGTATGTGTCGTCGGGGGCGCGGGCCAGTGAGCTGCTCGGTGTCACCGGCAACCGGGTGGATTGGGACCATCAACGATTCTGGGTGGTCTCGAAAGGCACCCGCACGCTGGATCCGTTACCGGGTTCACCGGAAGCGTTCGTGTTCCTGGGACGGTATTTCGATCAGGCGGGCACGCCGGGACCGGAGGAACCGATCTGGCGGACGTTGCGTGGGCAACCACGCCCGTTGTCGTATTGGGCGATGCGCCGGATCTTGCAGCGCGCCAACGACGTGTTGGGCACGAACTGGACCGCCCACGATCTGCGGCACACCGCCGCGACCCGGATGGCCAATGACCCGCGGTTGACGTTGACCGAGGTGCAGACGGTGTTGCGGCACCGGCATGTGTCGAGCACGGAACTGTATGTGCAGCCGCGGATCGAGGAGATCCACGACAAACTCCAGGAACACTTCGCCCGGCCGGCGCCGCAGCGCACGTTCACCGCCGGGTATGCCGCTGACGACATCGCGACGGTGTTCGGTGGCTAGCACGCAGGAGCGACCCCTTCGCCTACATGAGATGCGGCCGCGTCGCGCCGCTCCGAATACCCGGTACACGCGGCCGACGGTGATCGCCGCACCAGCAACCCCGCACCCGACCCGCCGTTACGGGGATCTGTCGCAGGCCGAGATGGTGGAGATCATCGCTGTCGCGGCGCGGGTGTGGCCGCACCCAGACAGCCGGCGTGAAGGCCGTGCCCGCGGGCTACGCAAACTGGGCGCCTACCTGTTGCAGTACCCGGGAGTGACGTGGCAGCAACGGTGGGATGGGTGCCCGCTGAATTCCGAGACCATGGTCGCCGGGGATGTCAGCAGCGGCAGCTTGTGCGCGCGCTCGGAGTTCCATCAGGCCGTTGAGGCCCTGTTCGCGTTGCAGATCATTCGCCCCACGTTGGTGGTGATGCGCAACAACCGGTCACGAACGTTCTGCCAGCATGTGATCTCCGCCGCCAACGATCCGGCCCTGAACGCGGTCATCGCCGCGATCGACGCCCTGGATACCTGCGCCCTGCACAAACGGTGGGCCATTTTCGATGTGTGCGCCGCGTTGATCACCCAGGGCATACCGATCGCCGACCTGACCCCCGAAGCGTTCCTGTACTACACCCGCCTGACCCGTGACACCGTGCCCCGCGGGAAGTCGTCCATGGGCAAATATGTGGGCACCCTGGCGTGGAAAACATTGCACAGTTGCGGACATTTCCCGGCCGGTGCACCACCGACGCTGCGGGCCGCGTTGCGAGCCCCGCAGCTATCGATCACCGAGATCGTCGACCAGTACCCGGTCACCAACCCCGCGGTACGGCAGATGTTCATCGACTACCTGACCCGCCGGGGCGCGGAAGTGGACTACTCATCGTTGGCCCGCATGGGTCAGGTCCTGGTCAAACTGTTCTGGGTCGCGATCGAGCACATCAATCCCGACCAGGCCGACCTGCGGTTATCAGCCGAGGTGTACACCCAGTGGCGGGCCACGATCAGCGTGTGTGAGGACGGTAGCCCGCGCCTGGATCAACGAGCTGTGTTGACGTGGGTGCGAGCCCTCTACGCCGACATCCACACCTGGGCGGTCCACGAACCCGAACACTGGGCCCAATGGTCGGTGCCGTGCCCGGTCCCGCGCAGCGACATGCGGGCACTGTCGAATCACCTGCCACGCCGGCGTGAACGCACCCACGCCACGATCCGTGTGCTGCAACCATTGCTGCCGTTGCTCGTCGAGCACGTCACCACCCGCTACGAGCAGCTCGATGAGCTCAACCGTCGCGGAGCGGCCGCCGGTGACGGTGAACAGTTCATCGCCAACGGCACCACCTACACCCGTGTCTACACCAGAAACGATCGCACGCTCATCGCCGAAGGACGCACTCCACGGGTGCGGGTGTACAACCACACCACTTGTGCGAAGTTCGACGTCACCCGGCTCGAGGACGCCGCGTTCTGGTCCTGGGCGATCGTGGAAACGCTGCGCCTGAGTGGGTTGCGGATCGAGGAACTCACCGAACTGTCGCAGCTGAGTGTGCGCCAATACCAGCGCCCGAACGGTGAAGTCATTGCCCTGCTGGTGGTCGCCCCATCGAAAACAGACCGCGAACGCGTTATACCCATGTCGGCGGAACTGTTTCATGTCATCGCGTGTGTGATCCGCCGGATCACCGCCGGGCGGACCAGTGTCCCGTTGGCCACCCGCTACGACGACTGCGAACGCATCACCACCGACCCCCAACCGTTCCTGTTCCAACGCCACATCGGCAACCGCGTCGAAGTCATGAGCACCGGCGCTATCGGCATCAGCCTACGCAGCCTGTGTGCCGATATCGCACGCACCGACAAGCGTTTCGCCGGTATCCACTTCCGGCCGCACGACTTCCGGCGGTTGTTCGCCACCAATCTCGTCAACGCCGGATTACCCATCCACATCGGTGCCGCCCTACTCGGGCACCTGGACCTGCAAACAACCCGCGGCTACGTCGCCGTGTTCAACGAAGACGTCATCCGCCACTATCAAGCCCACCTACAACGCCGCCGCGCCACCCGCCCCACCAGCGAATACACCCCGGTCAGCGACGACGAATGGGCCGAATTCGACGCCCACTTCGACAAACGCAAAGTCGAACTCGGCGGCTGCGGACGCCCCTACGCCACCCCATGCACCCACGAACACGCCTGCATCCGCTGCCCCATGCTGCACATCGACCCGAAAATGCTCACCCGACTCGACGAGATCGAAACCGACCTCCTCGCCCGCCGCGACCACGCCCACACCGAAGGATGGCTCGGCGAAATCGACGGCATCGACCTCACCCTGTCCTACCTCCGCACCAAACGCGACGAACTCCACCACCGCCTCCGCCGCACCACCAACCTCGGGGTGCCCGCCATGCCGCACGGACCAGCGGGTCTGTCTTAGAAACAGGTGGGAGCAGGGCCGGATCTGCGTCTTCTACATGACGGCTACGGACTGGACCAAGGCACAGGCTAGGGTGCGCTCGCTGCGAAGGGAGTTGAGTGAGCGGTCCTCGAAGTCAGCCCATCTCGACGATGCGATCCTCCAGCTAGCCAGAAATGTACCGACCTTCAGTCTGGTCTCGAGCGAATCGGGCTCGCCTGCCCGGATGAGGTTATTGGTCAGGACAACTTCAATGTCGACGCAGTGGTCAAAGCTGTGCTTCGCGAGATCTGCACTGCCCTTTGCGAAGTCGCATGACAGCGCGAAGGAATAAGCCCATTCGTCGTCGAGAGATTGAAGAGCTCGATCTAAAGTCTGGTCTAGCATCTGAAAAGTGGCGGTTCGATCGCCCACGTACGCAAGGAACCTCTCGAACAGGTCGACTTCGGGCGCGAGGAACACGGCAGCTTTGTCGCTGAAATAGCGGAAGAACGTGCTTCGCGATACCCGCGCATCCTCGCAAATGTCGGACACGGTCGTCGCGTCGTAGCCGCGCCGTTGTCCGTGCGTTCGCGCCACGCGGGTCAGGAGGCTCCTGACCTCGGCCTTTTTAAGCTCACGTAGGCCAGGCGCAGTGGCGCCGAGCACATCTGTTGCATCAACCACCACCTAATCGTACTCTGATCCAAGTGAGACGGAGTACCAGTTCGAACTCTGAGTCAATTCGAACGCCGTTTCATACACTCGGGCCCCGCTGGTCCGAAGCGGGCCAAGCAAGTCAGACAGGAGTGCAATCCAACGTGATCTCAGACCCCTCGCTCCACTTGGCGCTGTCGCCCCATGCGGACGGATCTGTCAAGTCGATCTGCGTTCGTAAGCCCTCAAGAGCGGCTGATGACGACGTCTTGGTTCGAGTTGAGGTAGCCAACATCAACTTTGGTGAGGCAAATGACGTCCTTCCGACACTGCGGCCGGGATCTATTCCTGGCTGGGAAGCTGTGGGCACAGTCGTTGCCGCACCCAAGCACGGTGGTTTGACCACCGGTGACACCGTGGTGACGTTAGGTGCTGATGGCGGCTGGGCACAGAATCGTGTCGTGAGCGAGCGCCAATGCGCTCGCATTCGCTCCGAGGGTAGCGATGTCGCTCTGTTTGCCACAGTTGGCGTCGCTGGCGGAACTGCCGTGAGCGCGGTGCGGCGACTTGGCTCGGTTGTCGGGCGGGTTGTACTCGTGACCGGAGCGGCATCGAGGGTCGGGACTTATGCCATCCAAGTATTGCGGCTGGCTGGCGCCACTGTCATTGCGCACGATCGCCAAACTAGCAGGCATACCTATCACCGTGACCTTGGCGCCTCAAAAGTCATCGAGAGGCTTGACGGATTGGACTCCCCGGTATTCGGGGTCATCGACATCGAAGGGGGGAACAGCATGGTTGAGGCTTTCGCCGCACTGCAGGCGTATGGGCGACTCTTATCTGTCGGCCACACGGCCCGAACGAAAGAGTCATTTCCCGTTGGAGCGTTCGAGGGTGACTTCGGGCGCGAAGGCAAGAGAATCGAGACGATGCATCTGCTTGAACGTGGGTCGAACGATGCTGATCTTGGAAGAGATATCGAATGGCTTGCCGAACACATTGCGGAGGGAACGATCGTGCCGCCCGAGACGCAGCTTGTGCCCTTTCCGATGGAGGAAGGGATAGACGTAAGCATCAGACAGCGATCTACATTTGTTTTGTGACAAAATCACTCAATGTCACCCCAGGAAGGAATAGATTATGGGAAGCACGAACGACGCCGTCACGAACATCGTCATTGACGAGCTGGAGCTGGAAGAGACGATTGATAGTGTCGATGTAGACGCAGATCTTATCGACGAGTATGAGGCAGACTCACTGGGTCTGATCCAGGTCTTGGCTAGGCTCAACAAAGAAATTGGTGTGAAAATCCCCCGTGATCAGGCTGGTGGCCTGACTACGATCCGAAAGATATGGGATCGCGTGAATACCGACCTCGTCGCATCGGCGAGTTGAGGCCATCGTGCAACGGCGTGTCGTAATTACAGGACTGGGACCGGTCAGCAGTATCGGGATCGGTGCGAACCGATTCTTGGAAGGAGTCAGGGCGGGCGCGAATGGAGTATCGCCGATCACCTCCTTCTCGACTGCGGGGTTCGAACGCACATCAGGCGGGGAGGTACGTGCATTCGAGGCTTCCGACTACCTGCAAGCACCGGCCTATAAGGACTGGGGGCGGACTGCGCAGTTCGCAGCGGCTGCAGCACGCTTGGCCTTCACGGACGCCGACCTTGACCTCGACCTTATCGATGCGGAGTCAACTGGTGCGATCGTTGGTACCACGAACGGGGAAGCCCCGACCATGGATGCGCTGGCCATTCAGTGGCTTGAAGATCCTGCACTGATTGACCCGGAAATGGTGCGGCGAGTGCCTGCGGGAAACATTGCGGGCGCAGTTGCATCGGAGATTGGTGTCAAAGGAGAAACGGCGACGATCCCAACGGCATGCGCAGCTGCAAACTACGCTATTGGGTACGCGGCAGAGCTCATTGCATCGGGTGATGCTGATGTGATGCTGGCTGGCGGATCGGATTCGGTCAACCGATTTACACATGCGGGATTTGACAGTCTAGGTGCTATTGCGAAAGATTTACCGCGTCCGTTCGACGCGGGACGAACGGGGATCGTCACCGCTGAAGGCGGTGCGATGATTGTTCTAGAGGACAGAGAACATGCCCAGGCGCGGGGCGCGCGGATTTATGCCGAGTTTCTCGGGTATGCGATGAACTGCGATGCGGATCATATTGTGCATCCTAATGCTGAGCGGATAGCGGATTGTATCCGGAGTGCGCACGCTCGTTCCAATGTTCGACCGGAGGCTGTTGACTATATTTGTGCACACGGCACAGGGACGCCGACGAATGACCTGACAGAGACAACGGCTACTCGCGCGGTATTCGGCGAAGCGCATCCGCCGATTAGTTCATTGAAATCAATGCTTGGACACACAATGGGGGCGGCGAGCGGTTTCGGTGCCGTAGCGTGCTGCCTCGCGATCGCCAACCAATTCTTACCCCCGACAATTAACCTCCAAACGCCAGACCCAGCGCTCGGCGATCTGGATTTTGTGGCGAATCGGTCACGCCCAGCGGCGGTGTCGATCGCACAGAATCACGGATTTGCATTCGGGGGAAACAATGCAATTACCATGTTTGGGGACCATTCATGAGCTCCACTCCTAAGACGTACATCGCAGACGCCTCGGTGCTTGCTTCCTCGGGAAGCGGTCTCAAGGCTCTAGCATGCGCCCTCGACGGTAATCAGCGCGCGGTAGGGGCGGGTGCATCGAGCGTAGCTGCGCAGGACGGTGCGGGCCCTAGCCTTCCCATCCCCGGTTTTGACATCAAGGACTACGTTCCGGGCAAGGGCACGCGCCACCTCGACCGTACGACCGCCATCAGCTTGGCGGCGGCGTCGATGCTGGACCTGACTCTCTACGCTCAGACAGCGAGTGACATCGGCATAGCTCTTGGCACGATCGCGGGCAGCGTCCCCGCCAGCATTGAACTCGATATCGACATCCTCACTGGCACAGGCTCTGCTGGGGTCAATCCCAAACGGTTCCCGAACTGCACGATGAACTGTGCCGCTAGCCAGGTTGCGATCCGCAACGGACTCAAAGGCCCCAACAGCACGACGTCTGCGGGAGTTGCTAGCGCGTTCGTCGCGATGCGGTACGCCAAGCGTGCAATTACGAACGGACACGCAAAGCAAATGATTGTCGGTGGGGTAGAAGAGCTGTCCGACCAGATTCGGTGGGGAATTCGGAAGAAGCAGGAGGTCGGCGACGTCGTCCCCATCAGCGAGGCAAGCGCCATGTTCGTTGTCGAGAGCTCAGACTCAGCGCACGCACACTCGCGATCGCGGCTGGGGGCTGTCCTGTCCTGTGAGACCGGATTCTTCGATCCCATAGCAGATGTGCCACGCGAAAGGTTGCTGCGGACAATCGAACGCGCCCTAGCTGCGGCCGGTGTCTCGGCCAACGCCGTGCAGACCTGGCTGCCGGGTAATCGTGGGACGCTCCTCGAAGATGCCGAGCGGGAAGCGGCGGAGCTTGCACACGTCGATCCCGGGCGTGTCCTTGACGTGCGCGCGGCTTTGGGAGAGACAGGCAGCGCGCTCGGTGCGCTCCAGGTCATTGGCCTGCTCGCGTGTTCTAACGGTGGGCTCGGTCTCGTCACGGCAATGGATTTCAACGGTGTGGTCGCGGCCGCAATCGTGGAGGTGGAGGCGCAATGACCGCGCATCACTCGCCAGAGTCTCCGATCCTAGTGGTCGGAGCCGGACCAGTCGGTCTGACTGCGGCGCTGTCGGCTCAGCAACTCGGTTTACCGACTCGCATTATCGAACGGCGAGCAACCCGGCACCACCACTCCAAAGCCGTGGTGCTCTGGCCGCGGGCACTCGAGGTACTCGATCGTCTCGGGGTCGCGGCCGATATCGTGGCGGCTGGACTGCCCTTGCACGGGCAAACCTATAATTCCGCTGGTCGACCAATCGCCTCGGTGACCTTTCAGCGAATCACCGACAGCAAGTACGACTTCGCCCTGGCGATTCCGCAGCATGAGACCGAACGCATTCTTGAGCAGGCGTATCGGCGACGAGGGGGAACAGTCGACTTCGGGCACGAACTTGTCGCGTTGTCTGATCACCCCGATGGAGTTTCTGCGTCGATCCGTCGCTCAGAAGAAGAACCACACGTCGAGCGCTTTCGATGGGCCATCGGAGCAGACGGTTACCGCAGCATGGTGCGAGAGCAGCTGGGAATTCCCTTCCAGGGAGCAACGTATGCTGCACGGTTCATGCTCTCGGATGGGCCGTGCGAGGTTGATCTCGATCGCACTCAGGCGCACTACTTCATGACCAAAGAAGGCGTTGTCGTCGTGGTACCAATGCCCGGCAACTCATGGAGAATATTTGCCAGCGCACCAATGGACGTGGCAGACCAGGTCACTCCGGACGTGGTCGAAAGTATTGCTTCGCGGCGGATGCCGGTGCCGATCACGTTCGGTTCCGGCCACAGCGCCAGTGTATTTCTCATCCACTGCAAGTCCTCCGCATCATTGAAAGGCGCGAGCACCTTCCTCGTCGGTGACGCCGCTCATGTGCACAGCCCAGCAGGTGGTCAAGGACTGAACACTGGTTTCGAAGATGCGACGTCTTTGGTGTGGAGACTTGCTGAGGGGCCAGGTACTCGTCGAAGCGACCTCGACACGTGGGCGTCAGAGCGTCAGAGCGTCATCGACGCCGTGCTCCGCGACACCGACCTGCAAACGCGACTGTGGTCAGCACGCGGCCGGCGTGCGCAATTGCGTGACGTGATTCTGAAGGGTGCGACTGCCACGGGTCTGCTCGACAGATTCGTTGCTCCACGTCAAGCAATGCTCAACACCCGGTACCCAGCTGCGACGCGCCGTCGAGTAGGTCGACTCAAGGTTGGCGCTCGACTATCCAGTGTGGCCCTGACCACATCATCGGGCGACACGCTCCACGACCTCCTAAGTAGGTCGAACTACACCACGCTGCATCTCGACCCTCACTCCCGTGTCATTGAGGTGACGCAGATCGACAGTGCAGGAGTGAAGCGTGAGCGTTCAGTTCCTGCCTCGCCGGAACTGTTCAAGTCGCTACGACTGAAACAGAGAACGCGGGTTCGCGCCCGTCCCGACAGCATCGTGGCCGACGTAACCGACAACCTCTAAGGAAGGGCAAACTGTCCGATGAGCGCCAAAGCCCAAATGTACGAACCGGGCCGCGCCGCACGGGAACTGGTGCATAGAGCCAGCGACAATGAAGTATTTGTCACACCACCCGAGTATCGCGGTGACCGCTTGCACGCCAACTGGGCACTCATGCCGCATTCCGCCAACGCCTACTACTACGACGGTCTCGACGACCCACAGCACGACCCAATCTTCTTAGCGGAACTCATGAGGCAGGCCGCCATGAGCGGCGCTCACGAATTCACCGGCGTCCCCACCGACATCGCCATGTTCTTCATCGAGATGTCGCTCACCAACCACCCAAGGATCCCAACATCAACCACCTCTGCGGAATCGAACCCGCGAATGCGTATTGAGACCTCGCTCGACGACATCCGCTACAACCGAGCTCGCGACCCACGGCGCATCAAATACTCTCAGACTGCGTCGATTGACGGCGATCTTTGTGCGAGCACCGAGGTGATCGTTCAAGGAGCCAGGCGATCGAAGTACCAGGACCTACGCACCTATCAGCGTGACGGCGTACCGGCCCCGCGTACAAGCTCGCTGCCCCGCCGCCCCACCAACGCGGCAGCCCCTCCGTCTATGGTCGGGCGACATAACACGGCGAACGTCGTATTACGGGACCTGGAATCACACAGTGGGCGAACAACCGCGGCGCTGAGTCCCGACTACCACAACACAAGTCTGTTCGATCACGATTACGACCACATTCCGGGGATGGTCCTCCTAGAAGCAGCACGCCAGATCACCCATGCCGCCGAAGACGGTGCCGCGCCGCCACTTCGACGATTCCACTCCACCTTTCACTCGTTCGCGGAGCTGGATCGACCGTTGCGGATTGAATACCAGCGGGTCGACGACACTGCTGCCGCCACCATCGAATTCACCCACGACGACAAGACCGCAGCCATCGTCACCGTGCAATTTGTAAGCGACGAAGGACCAAATCGATGACCACGCCGGCACCCAGCGACGACAAGCGAATCGCCGTATGGACTGACTTCAGAGGGGTACTCACCCCACCTCTGAAGTCAACGCTCAAACACTACTGCCAGCACCGTGAATTTACCCCCGCTCAGCTTAACGAAGCCCTTCACGCGGTCGCGAGAATGCACAACATGCCCGACGCCATGGCTGTGCTCGACTCCGGAGTGTTGAACGAGGAAGACTGGCTAGCATCGATCTCTCAAGAACTAGCAGCGCAATTCAACATCATCGATGCACTAGACGGCTTCCGTGACGACTGGTGGGGTGACCGCCGGATTAACTCAGACTGGGTCAAGCAGTTACGCCAGCTACGCGACGCCGGTGCATTCGTGGGAGTGGTATCGAATCTGCCTGCAGAGTGGAAAATGCCGTTCAGCGAAGCCCTCGCACCGTACGAATTTGACCACATCGCCGTGTCGTGTGATCTCGGATTCCGCAAACCAGACTGGCAAATGTTCGCCCACCTCTCCGAAGTCGCGGGAGTGAGCCCAGCGAAATCGATCCTCGTCGACGACCTGACGGCAAACATCGCGGGGGCGCACGCCGTCGGCTGGAAGGCATATCACTTCACCGATGACAGTGCGGACGCGGCCCAGTTCTGCAGAACGGTGATGAACCAAGAAGAGGGGACTCTATGACATTGCCAGTTGTACTGGTGACAGGTGGTTCAGGCGGGATAGGTCGGGCTATCGGGCAGCGGCTGTCCACCGACTATCGCGTCGCCCTCGGCTACAGCAGCCATCGCCCGGATGTGGATATCGACGGTGCGCTATGGGTCAGATGCGACGTGACCTCCGATGATTCCATCGACCAAGCCGTTGACAATGTGCGCGAAAGGCTTGGCCCAATCTACGGCCTGGTGAACAACGCGGGTGTGACAGATGCGTCGCTGCTCGCCGCTGGCGATAGGACCGGAGCTGAGCAGGCCATCGACATCAACCTCCGCGGCGCGTTGCGAGTAACCCAGCGGTGCATCGGCGACATGATTACCGAACGCAGCGGACGGCTCCTGTTCATGTCGTCAATCATGGCTGCCTGGGGATCCCCAGGCCAGGTGGGATACTCCGCCTCCAAGAGCGGTCTCATCGGTCTGGCGCGGTCGCTTGCCTGGGAGCTGGGACGCCGGGGAATCACTTCAAACGCCGTCTTACCCGGCCTAATCCAGACCGAAATGTTGTCCGACGTGAGTGACAAGAGACTCGCCGCTGTGGTGAACCAAACCCCCTTGCGGCGGATTGGGCGAGCCGACGAAGTGGCAGCACTTGTCCACTTCCTGTTGAGCAACGATGCAGCGTTCATCACCGGAGCCAGCATCCCGATCGGTGGTGGTATCGGCATGGGCCTCTAACCCAGAGTGTCAACGGATAAACCTCGAAGGAATCACCGATAGATACGACCGTCACCTCGACCACAGAAGAGCAGGAGTATAACGATGTTCAAGTATGACTGGCGTGAAAGCTACCTAGCAGCGGCCACCGATTTCGGCCACCCGTCCGGACCATCTATCCTCAAAACGGGACGTTCAGACGGGGACACCGCCGTCATCCTGATCGGCGGCAAAGAAGGCACCGCGAACGGGTTCAATGTTCTAGCCCGCAATATCGCAACATTGTCACCGAACATCGACGTGTGGTCGATGAATCGCCGAGAAGCCGAGCTTGCGGACACCAGCTATTCCACTAGAGATCTCGACGAAGCTGTCAGTTACTACGTGCTCGACGCGGCATATCAGCGGCCCTCGGCGAACGCTGTCGCTGAAGCCAGCTCTAGGGGGCTCGTAGCCCTCGTGAACGACATCAAGTTCGTCGTCGACCAGGCCCGCGCGTGCGGAAAAAGCAAGGTCCTGCTCGGCGGTCATTCCGTCGGGGCGGCCGCTGCGGCACACTTCGCCAGTTGGGACTTCGCTGGAACTCCCGGTTACGACCTGATCGACGGCCTAATCCTCATCGACGGCGGTATCCATGACGCGTTCGCCGGCGCAGGAATGCACTTCGCGATCGATGACGCCACCGCCAATGGTTGGCTCGCCGGCATCGAATCAGGTGCAGCATTTGAAGCCGATACCTCAACCACCGCGGTCCTAGGGTTTGACGGGCCGCCGGAATCAGCGGCGATCTTTTACCATGTCGCCGCGCGACTCTTGTTGGAACGACCCCAGTCGGTTTCTCCGCTGCTCAGGCACCTACCTGCGCAGTACGGTCTGTCAGGTAGCGAAGATGCAACCAACATGGCGGTGTTTCACGCGTTGAATACCGCCACGGGGCCGGGACATTCCGTGACAGTCGCCGGTTCTGCGGACCTGGCGGCAACGGCTCCCACCCGGCTGGGGTCGGTCGCACACTCGCATGCGATCGCGGGAGGAGCATTCCAGTGGTACACGTCGAACCGCACACTCCTGGACTACATTGTCGCCGATTCCTTCCGGCCCTCGGCGCTCAGCGAGCAGTTCGGATTCCGCAACACCCATGGCAGCGAGATCAATATACCCGTATACAGTTTCGCTTCAGCGTTCACCAACGGTAGCTGTACACAGTCAGCGCAGTGGCTGGCCGAGACCGCCCCGGTCCCAGAGTTGATCATCGACAGCGACGATGAACTCACCCACCATGATCTTCTGTGGGCTGACCTGCCAGCGAACACACTGGTCCGCGGGATCACGGACTTCGCCAACCTAGTGACAACCTTGCAGGGCGCAGCCCGATGACGCGTACTGAGGTGGAGCATCAATCTAGTGCGGTGGCTAACCGACCAACGTGGCTCGTCCTATCGGTTGTAGGGCTCGCGGTTCTCATCGTCCCGCTTGGAGTTAGTGGCACCCCGGTTCTACTGCCTGCAATCTCTGCTGACCTGGGAGCCCGTCTCGAATCGGTTCAATGGGTAGTCAATGCTTACAACGTCGCGGCGGCCAGTCTCATGCTCACCGCCGGTGTGCTCGCTGACCGTATTGGACCCAGGAAGATATTCGTTGGTGGAACCAGCCTGTACTTCGTGTCTTTGGTCGCCGCAACATTGACCAGCAACGTTCTCGTCCTCGACGTACTGCGCGCCTTAGCTGGAGCTGGGGCGGGAGCGATTGTCACATCCGGCACCGCCATCGTCGCACGCAACTTTGAAGGACAAGCCCGGGCGTCAGCGTTTGCCACTATCGGCATGGTGATCGGTCTAGGCCTAGCTCTCGGTCCGTCCATCAGTGGACTCGTGAGCGAAGTCGCAGGATGGCGCGGTGTATTCGCTGTCCAAGCCGTGCTCGTCGGCGTCGCTCTTGTAGGTGCACGGCTGCTCCCATCCTTCGCTGGGCAATCCGACGGTGGGCGGTTCGACATTCCCGGTGCGGTCCTGTTCTCCGGTGGACTAGTCGTCTTTACCGTCGCAATCATCCGCGGCCCGATCGCCGGATGGGGTTCTTTGCAGGTCGTGGCACTTTTCGTGGTAGCGGTAGTGCTGTTCGGAGCGTTCATCGTCGCCGAGCTGCGGACCGCTAACCCCCTGTTCGACCTGCGCCTATTTGCCAACCGCCAATTCCTGACGGTCAACATAGTGAATCTTGAGTTCGCGCTTGGGTTCATTGGTCTCTTGCTGGCGTTGCCAGCCTACTTGGCGGTTACTCGAGGCCTGAGTTCCGGCATGATCGGCGTAACGATGCTGGGCCTGACTGTTCCGGCATTTGTGATGCCCAATGTGGCTGGTGTGCTGGTTCGGCGCGGAGCGACAACGCGTCTGGTTCTCACGCTTGGTCTCGTGCTGATGTCTGTCGGCGCAGCGATCTCTTTGTTCACCGTGAGCGCTGATGCGTCGATCGTCTGGTTGGTCGCATCGATGATCGTCACGGGCTCCGGGGTGGGTGTCCTGATGGGCGTCATGGATGGCGCAGCCGTTGCCACGGTCGAACAGTCTTCGCTCGGGATGGCGGCGGGAATGTTCAATACGGTGCGCCTCGCCGCCGAATCCATTGCGTCGGTCGTGGTCGTTGCCGCCGTCGCATCGCTGTCGCGCTCATACCTCACCGACTCAGGTGTTGCCGCCGCGGCCGCCCAGCGGGTTGGCGACCGTATCGCCTCTGGCAACACCGACCTCGGCCTCAATCCACCAGCAGCGTCGATTATTGCCTCGTCGCACGATCACGCACTACACGGTCTGGCCGCCCTATCGGGCCTGCTCGGGATCGTGACGATCGGCGTGGTGCTCACAGTGATGAGGAAGAGCTCTGATGAGCACTGATCGCGGGACCAATCATCAGGGTATGACCGCATCGGTGACCGTCGGCGTGGATGATCCGGTGTGCGCCGGACACTTCCCCGGGGCCCCCGTCGTTCCAGGAGTGTTCATGCTGGGGCTGTGCTCCCGGGCTGGGAACGCTGGGCCAGACGCGCGCCTTGGCGCACTGAGGGCAATTCATCGCATGCGTTTCACACAGCCGGCGGTGCCGCCGTGCGAGATTGCCACGACCGCGACGGACATCATCGAGGTGCCAGCCGGAGCTCGCATCAAGTTCTCCATCACGGTTGATGGTCAGCGGGCCGGGACCGTAGATGCAGAGTGGGAGGTCGGCAGTGTCTGACGCGGGCAGTACACAAGTCATCGATCTCTTGCCTCACCGCGGCAGCGCACTCATCATCGACCGGATTGTCAGGCTCAACCCGGAATCTGGAAGTGGTGTGATCGAATCCTCATTCACAACGGCACTGATACAACAGCTGCATCAGCGACTGGAGTCGATCGACGTTCCGCACGATTCAGACCAGATCGTTCCCGAACTGGCCGTCCTCGAAGCATTCGCCCAAGGCTGCGGAATTGTCTGGGCCGCAGGACAAAAGGATCCCGACGACGCCGAGCACGGACTAATTCTCGGATCCGCGGCGACTGTGCACTTCCAATGCCGAGCGCGCACAGGTCGAGCGGTGCACCATCACATCACCCTCGACTCAGACCTAGGCAGCGGAGCGAGTTTCAGTGGGAAAGTAATTGACGCCTCCGATGGTCAGGTGATCGCAACGATCGGATCACTACTCGCTGTCCGCGCGCTAGCCACGCCGACCAACAACTAGGAGTACGACGGTGACAGACACGCTCGCGAACACGCTAGACAACAACAGCAAGCGCAGTCATCGGCGCACGCGGATGACTGTCCATGAGCGCCTCCAGTGCATCTTCGATGAGGACTCGTTCACCGAAATCGGTGCAGAACGCATGCATGAGAGCGCGGCTTTTGGGCTCGCCTCGAAACGCCACGCCGGAGATGGCGTCGTGACAGGGTGGGGAACAGTCAATGGACGACCGATTGCGTTGTCGGCCACCGACTTCAGCGTGCTCGGCGGATCACTAGGTAGAGCACACGCCGCCAAGATCCACAGGATCATGGACTTCGCACTCGATCAGAAGATCCCCTATGTGTGCATCAACGACGGTGGTGGAGCGCGTATTCAAGAGGGAGTGGGATCGCTTGACGGCTACGGGGGTATCTTCCGGCGACACGTCAAACTATCGGGGGTTGTGCCACAGATCAGCGTGATCGCGGGCCCGTGCGCGGGAGGAGCTGCGTACGGACCCGCGCTCTCGGATTTCGTCTTCGTGATCGATGAGCTGTCCGAGACCTATCTCACCGGCCCGGCGGTCGTCAAGAAGGTGACGGGAGAGGATGTTACGGGCCGATCGTTGGGTGGCGCGGAAGTACATTCCCAGCGCAGTGGGCTCGCGGCTTTCCGCTGCACTGACGAAGAGCAATGCTACGAAGACGTCAGGTACCTACTCGATATCCTCCCGTCGAGCTGTGCTACGCCGGCGCCGACCTGGTCCCGAACCGCCAACGCAGAACAAAGCCAGGAGCGCAACAATCTCATTCTTGATTCGATAGTCCCGGAGTCGCCGCGAGCGGCGTATGACATGCGTGAAATTTTCACTCTAATTGTCGACGACGGCGACTTCCTCGAAGTTCATGAAGAATGGGCACCCAATTTACTAATCGGATTCGCGCACATCGATGGCAGGTTGGTCGGAATAGTGGGTAACCAGCCCTCGGTTTTGGCGGGTGCCTTAGACGCGAATGCCGCTGAGAAGGGCGCTCGGTTTGTGCGATTCTGCGATTGCTTCTCCATACCGCTGCTGACTTTTGTGGACGTTCCCGGGTTCCTCCCCGGATCTGCCGAGGAGCAGGGTGGGGTCATCCGCCGCGGGGCCAAACTGCTGTACGCCTATTGCGAGGTTACCGTCCCACGAGTGCAAGTTATCGTTCGTAAGGCCTTCGGTGGAGCCTACATCGTTATGGACTCGATCGGACTTGGCGCGAACCTGTCTTTAGCGTGGCCCACGAATGAAATTGCGGTAATGGGAGCAGAGGCAGCGGTAGAAATTCTTCACAAACGCCGCTTGAAACAGTCAAGCGATGTAATAGGTGACGTGCAACAACTCGCCGATGAATACCGCAACGAGGTTATGCACCACACCTATTCCGCAGAGCGCGGGTTCGTTGATCAACTCATTGATCCTTCACAAACCAGGGGATACATCAAACGGTTCCTGTCGGCCGTTAGCGCGGGACCCCACTACGGAGAGGACAGGAAGCATGGCAATCACCCTCAATGAAGAACTGGAACGGTCGAAGTTCGAGTCTCCCGTCGCGCCTGGCGCAATCTTCCTTTGCCCTGGACAGGGGGCCCAATACCGAGGGCTTCTTGACCCGTGGCTCACCACGGCGCGTGCGAACGAGATGTGCGACAGGTGGAGCAGAGCAATCGGACTAGATCTGCGTGCCGTGTCTCGGGATCGCGCGGCTCTTGAGGATACAGCGATCGTTCAACCACTCATCACTGCTGCATCACTACTGGCATTCGAAGCGTTGTCACACGAAGTGTGGTTCGACCGCAGCAGGTCCGCAGTACTTGGTCATTCGGTGGGAGAACTTGCCGCCTCCGCCATCGCGGGCTTCTATTCATTCGACACCGCGATGAGTATCGCGCGATCCAGGGGCCTGCGCATGGCTGAGTGCTGCTCCGCACAGGCGACGGGCATGCTCGCGCTGATGCCGTCTCGCAAGAACCCCGCATCGTCCGAAGAAATTGTAAGGATTGCCGCCGCATCTCCTGATGTGGAGATTGCAAATATTAACGGAGCTGGACAAGTAGTGGTTGCCGGTTCAAGCGAGGGGATTGAATCATTCGAGCTCAGCCTCGGCCGGAATGTTCGAGCTGTACATCTCGATGTCGCGGGTGCGTTTCACTCGCAGTACATGGAACCTGCCCGCGTCGCATTCGCGAGGGATCTCGAAATCATCAAATTTGGCGACAACCTTCCTAGCCGTCCAACCTTCTACTCCAATTTCGACGGGGCTGTGGTCCACCGAGGCGCCGATCTCAAGAACCGCCTGTGCAATCAAATCGTGTCCCCTGTCCGGTGGGACAAATGCATGGAATCAGCTGACTCCACCTCTAGGAGTCTACATGTGATCGAACTGGCTCCCGGTACGTCTTACGGAAAGCTATGGGCACGTCATCACGGACCTGAGAGTCGGCAGGTTTTCAGTCTCGACGGAGACTTCAACCGCCTAACGAGAAGGTGAAAGCATGAGCAATCTACATCTGGCGGACTCGCATCGCGATTTGATGGAGGCCCCGCTGTTTGGGATGCTTGGAACCATTCGATACGATGGCAGCGTCCAGGTGAATCCGATGTGGTTCGTGTTCGATGAATCCGCACAAGTTTCTTTTACAACCTCGACCACCCGGGTGAAGTACCTTAACCTCCATGCCGACCCCCGGTTCTCTTTGTGTATTGCAGACCCGACAGCTCCGTATCGTTACCTCGAGATACGCGGTCGAATCACCGAGGTTGATTCAGACCATAATGGTGACTTCTTCTCTGCGATGGCCCAACGCTATGGACGCAAACTCGGTGGACAACTTCCTCCAGACGTCATGCAGAGAGTTAGACTAAAGGGGACTGTTGAAAGATGGAGTGGTCAGTGACTCCTTCTATCCGCATCCACAAGGTCCTCATCGCCAACCGTGGGGAGATCGCGGTCCGCGTGATCCGCGCCGCGAAGGACGCTGGTCTGACCAGTGTGGCGGTGTACGCCGAGCCCGACGCCGAGGCACAGTTCGTGAAGCTCGCCGATGAGGCATTCGCTCTCGGCGGTCAGACCTCTGCCGAGTCCTACCTGGCCATCGACAAGATCATCGATGCCGCGAAGAAGTCCGGGGCCGACGCCGTTCACCCGGGGTACGGCTTCCTGTCCGAGAACGCCGACTTCGCCCAAGCCGTCATCGACGCCGGACTGACCTGGATCGGTCCCTCCCCGCAGTCGATCCGCGACCTCGGTGACAAGGTCACCGCGCGTCACATCGCCCTGCGCGCCGAGGCGCCGATGGCCCCGGGCAGCAAGGATCCGGCCGCCGACGCCGACGAGGTGGTCGCGTTCGCCGAGGAGTACGGCGTACCGGTGGCGATCAAGGCGGCGTTCGGCGGTGGCGGCCGCGGGATGAAGGTCGCGTACACCATCGAGGAGATCCCGGCCCTGTTCGAGTCGGCCACCCGCGAGGCCGTCGCCGCCTTCGGTCGTGGCGAGTGCTTCGTCGAGCGCTATCTCGACAAGGCCCGCCACGTCGAGGCGCAGGTCATCGCCGACCAGCACGGCAACGTGGTGGTGGCCGGTACCCGTGACTGTTCGCTGCAGCGTCGTTTCCAGAAGCTCGTGGAGGAGGCGCCCGCGCCGTTCCTGACCCGCGAACAGCGCGACCGCATCCACTCCTCGGCCAAGGCGATCTGTCGGGAGGCCGGTTACTACGGCGCGGGGACCGTGGAGTTCCTGGTGGGTGCGGACGGCCTGGTCTCGTTTCTCGAGGTGAACACCCGTCTGCAGGTGGAGCACCCGGTCACCGAGGAGACCGCGGGAATCGACCTGGTGCGTCAGCAGTTCCGCATCGCCGCGGGTGAGAAGCTCGAACTGTCTGAGGATCCCGAGCCCCGCGGCCACTCCATCGAGTTCCGCATCAACGGGGAGGATCCGGGCCGCAACTTCCTGCCCGCCCCCGGTCCGATCACCGTCTACCGCGAGCCCGCGGGTCCGGGGGTCCGGGTGGATTCCGGCGTGGTGGCCGGTGACGTCATCGGCGGGCAGTTCGACTCCATGCTCGCCAAGCTCATCGTGACCGGCGAGAACCGCGAACAGGCCATCGAACGCGCCCGTCGCGCCCTCGACGAGTTCGCGGTGGAGGGTCTGGCCACCGTACTGCCGTTCGACCGGCACATCGTGCGTCATCCCGCCTTCATCGGCCGGGTCGATCCGGACACCGGCGAAGAGACCTTCGACGTCTACACCAAGTGGATCGAGACCGACTGGGACAACACCCTCGAGCCCTACGCGGGGGGTGCGCCCATCGGCGAGGACGAGTCGGCTCCGCGTCAGCAGGTCGTCGTCGAGGTCGGTGGACGCCGCGTCGAGGTCTCCTTGCCCGGTGATCTCGCGCTCGGCGGTGGCAACGGTGGCAGCAGCAACGGCGCGATCCGCAAGAAGCCCAAGCCCCGTACCCGCGCGAAGGGTGGTGCGGCGGCGGTGTCCGGCGACTCGGTCGCCGCACCCATGCAGGGCACCGTGGTCAAGGTGGCCGTCGAGGAGGGCCAGGAGGTCGCCGCGGGTGACCTGGTCGTGGTCCTCGAGGCGATGAAGATGGAGAACCCGGTGGTCGCCCACAAGGACGGCACCGTCTCCGGTCTGGCCGTGGAGCCGGGCACGCCCGTTACCCAGGGTGCCGTTCTACTTGAGATTTCGGCAAATTAGCAAGCGGACATCGGGAGGCAGGTGCTTTATCCGGGGGAATACAAGGTGGGCAGAAGCCGGGCACCATTTCCGGTTAGTGAAAAGCCGCGCAATACGTGGCAGCGTGTTGCTTAGCACATGACCGAATCTTGCGCCGACGAAGTTCGACCGTAGCGCCGTAGCTTGCTTGGTGCAGAGAACACAGGCGCAGCCAGGCGTGCTGCACACCAGACATGCGCGGTTCGACGCGCACTCCCCCGGCGCGCACCCGCAGTGGCGGCGGCTGGCGAGCGAAGCCGGGAGGTCGCCCCGCAGTCGGGTCGACTTGCGACCAGTCGACCGAGACAGGCCGCGGTGGGTCGATGATGCGCAGCGTCGTTCGATCAGACCACATATCCAAGGCGCGTGGATCGAACACGCATTCGATACTACGTGGTAGTGTCCACGTCGCGGGGTGTGATGTATCGGGACATCGGTGACGTTTCTGCATCTGGACATTGGTGACACTTGGTGTGTCAGGACTTCGGTGACGGTGCGGTCTTCTTGGTGGGGCGTGGGCCGCGGGGTTGTCGATTTCCGACGTAGGTGATTCCTGGGGCGGGTCGGGGGTGTTCGACGAGGACTTCGCCTTCGGTGTTGGCGATGACGATTGTGTTGTCGTCGGTGACAACGAGGACCTGGTCGAAGGCGTGGTCCACATCGACCATGTAGGTGACTGCGTCCACGCTGATGGTGCCGGAGGTGCTGACAGTTCTGGCCAGGACGCCGTCGGGTAGGTCGGTGGGTTGCCGCTGTGCGGGCCGAGGGCGTGGTGTCGGCGGATCGAGCAACGGCCGACCGAATTTGGGGTGTGGCGCGTCGGCTTTCGGTGTTGCCTGCCAGGCGGTCAACGGTGTGACCCGCCCGGGCAGTCCTTGGTGAGGCCGCTCGGTGTTGTAGATGTGGTCGAACGCGTCGACCTGGGCCTGCAACTCGGCCAGGGTGTCGGCAAGTGGCTGTTTGTCCAGGTAGCGGAACAGTGTCTGGTGGAAGCGTTCGTTCTTGCCCTGCGTGGTGGGCTTGTAGGGCTTGCCGGTGATTGTTTCGACTCCGAGCGCGTGGGCGTGTTCGACGAGTTGACCGATGCGGCCGCGGCGTGAGGGGTTGAAAGCGGGCTCTTCGAAGTTAGCCGGGCACTGCTCAGCAGTGGAATTGCTGGATGTTGGCCCGCTGGGCGCGGGTGCAGTGGAATCGTATCCGGCGCCGCGAGTTCTC
>NZ_BMGC01000014.1 GCF_014639795.1 Gordonia jinhuaensis
CCGATGGAACCCTGAGCAAGTCCCATTCTGTCACTCAGACAGGGCATTTCGTCTATCCCTCATCCCCCGGACAGGTACAAATCGGTGGATCGAGGCTTAGTGTAGAACTCGATCGACGACGGGCCGTGCTGGTTGAGATCACCGAAACCTGAACGCTTCCAACCGCCGAAGGTGTGATAGGCCACCGGCACCGGGATGGGTACGTTGACCCCGACCATCCCGACCTGCACGCGTGCGGTGAAGTCGCGTGCGGCGTCACCGTCGCGGGTGAAGATCGCCACGCCGTTGCCGTATTCGTGTGTCGACGGCAACGACAGGGCTTCCTCATAGTCGTCGGCGCGCACGATACACACCACCGGCCCGAAGATCTCGTCGGTGTAGATCGACATGTCGGTGGTCACGTGGTCGAACAGGGTGGGCCCGATGAAGTAGCCCTCGGCCAGGCTCTCGTCGGCGAAAGACAGATCGTCGGCGCCGCGCTCGCGCCCGTCGATCACCAGCTCGGCTCCCGAATCCTGCCCGGCGGCAATGTAGTCGCGAACGCGCTCCAACGCAGCGGAGCTGACCAGCGGACCGTAGTCGGCCTTGGGGTCCAGGCTGTGTCCCACTCGCAGTGCGGCGATCTTGTCCACCAGACGAGCACGCAGGCGCTCGGCAGTGTCCGCACCGACGGGCACCGCGACGCTGATCGCCATGCATCGTTCGCCCGCACTGCCGTATCCGGCCCCCACGAGCGCATCAGCGGCCTGGTCGAGATCGGCGTCGGGCATGATGATCATGTGATTCTTCGCTCCGCCGAAGCACTGCGCGCGTTTGCCGTTCGCCGCCGAGCGGGCGTAGATGTACTGCGCGATATCCGATGATCCGACGAAGCCGACCGCTTCGATCTGCGGGTGGTCGAGGATCGCGTCCACGGCCTCTTTGTCACCGTGCACCACCTGGAAGAGGCCCGCGGGCAGTCCGGCCTCCTCGAACAGCTCGGCGAGCCGAACCGGCACCGACGGGTCACGTTCGGACGGCTTGAGGATGAACGCATTGCCGGAGGCGATCGCCGGGCCCGCCTTCCACAGCGGGATCATGGCCGGGAAGTTGAACGGCGTGATGCCCGCGACCACACCGAGTGGCTGACGGAGTGAATAGACGTCGATGCCTGCACCGGCACCCTCGGTGTACTCACCTTTGAGCAGGTGCGGGATGCCGATCGCGAATTCGATGACCTCGACCCCGCGTTGGATGTCGCCGTGCGCATCGGCCACGGTCTTGCCGTGTTCGATGGCCAGCAACTCGGCGAGGTCGTCGGCGTCACGGTTGACCAGGTCGACGAACCGCATGAGCACCCGCGCACGTCGCTGGGGATTCCAGGCGGCCCACTCCCGTTGTGCGCGTGCGGCGATCTGTACCGCGGTGTCCACCTCACCGGCGTCGGCCAGCGGCACGCGCGCACCGACCGCGCCGGTACTCGGGTTCATCACGTCGGCGAACCGCCCCGATGTACCGGGCACCGCCTCACCGCCGATGTGGTGGGAGATCGTCCTGATGTCAGACGATGCGGCACCGGTCGCCTCGACACCGGTCCCGTTGGCAGACTTGGGCATTTCCCGTTCCTCTTCTGATCGAACCATGTTCTGATCGAACCACGCCGATTGTGTCCTGGGTCACTCTATACTTGGATATCCTAGCAAGATAGTTGGATATGCAAGCAAGTTCCGCACACGACCACAGGAGCACGACCATGGGAGCCGCCGAGACCACCGCCGCCGGGACCAACACCGCCGGGATCAACACCGAGCGGTTCCGCGCTGCGCGCGACTCCCTGCTCACTCACGCCGAGGACTACGAGAAGGCGGTCAGCGGCTTCTCCTGGCCACAGTTCGACGAGTGGAACTGGGCACTGGACTGGTTCGACGCGATCGCCGAGGACAACGACTCGCCGGCGTTGTGGATTGTCGAAGAGGACGGCTCCGAACAGATCCTCAGCTATGCACAGCTGGCGCAGCGGTCGTCGCAAGCGGCGAACTGGTTGACCGACAGCGGGATCGGGCCGGGTGAACGCATCCTGCTGATGCTCTCGAATCAAGTGGAGCTGTGGGAGATCATGCTCGCTGCCTGCAAGATCGGCGCCGTGGTGATCCCGGCGACCACATTGCTCAGTGCCGCCGATATCGACGATCGGCTCACCAGGGGCGAGGTCTCGCATGTGATCGTACGCAGCGAACTCGCCGCGACGGTCGACCAACTGGGCGCCGAGCACACCCGTATCGCGGTCGGCGCATCGGTGCCCGGCTGGCTCGACTACGCCGACTCATCTTCTGCACCAACAATTTTTATACCGTCACGAGCAACCCATGCCGACGACACGCTGCTGCTCTACTTCACCTCGGGCACCACGTCGAAACCCAAACTCGTCGAACACACCCACGTCTCCTATCCGGTGGGGCATCTGTCCACGATGTACTGGATCGGCATCCGACCCGGCGACATCCACCTCAACGTCTCCTCACCCGGGTGGGCCAAACACGCCTGGTCGAACTTCTTCGCCCCGTTCAATGCCCAGGCCTGTGTGTTCATCTACAACTACACGCGCTTCGATGCCCAGGCACTGATGACACAGATGCAGCGCTGCGGCGTGACCAGCTTCTGTGCACCACCGACGGTGTGGCGCATGCTGATCCAATCCGATCTGACGACTCTGACCAACCCGCCGCGCACTGTGGTCGGGGCCGGTGAACCACTCAACCCCGAGGTGATCGAGCGCGTCGAGCGCGCATGGGGTGTGACGATCCGCGATGGTTTCGGTCAGACCGAGACCACCGTACAGATCGCCAACAGCCCCGGGCAGCCCGTCAAGGCCGGTTCGATGGGTCGACCGATGCCCGGCTACCGCATCGAATTGGTGGACCCGGCCACCGGTACAGCCGGCGTCGACGAGGGCGAGATCTGCATCGACCTGCGCGAACGGCCGATCGGACTGATGGTGGGCTACCACGGCGATCCGGACAAGACCGCCAGCGCCATGTCGGGCGGGTATTACCACACCGGCGACGTGGGATCGCGTGACGCCGACGGCTACATCACCTACGTGGGCCGCACCGACGACGTGTTCAAATCCAGCGACTACCGGATCAGTCCGTTCGAGCTCGAGTCGGTGCTCATCGAACACGAGGCGGTGGTCGAGGCGGCCGTGGTACCCGCCCCCGATCCGCTGCGTCTGTCGGTCCCCAAGGCCTATATCGTTCTGGCCGAGGGCTTCTCGCCGGACGCGCAGACCGCGCGTTCGATCTTCGCGCACAGCCGCGCGAATCTCGCCGGTTACAAGCGCATCCGGCGGCTGAGCTTCGCGGAGCTGCCCAAGACGATCAGCGGCAAGATCCGTCGCGTACAGCTACGCGCAGCCGAGAACTCTGGCGACATCAGCGAGGAATTCACCGAAGACGGTGTGTGAGCACCGACCGCGGCGGTCACTGTCCGCCGCGCAGCATCAGCTCCATCAGCTTGGTGGGCGCCTGGCACGGGTCGGCGGGTGCGGCACCGCGCGGCTCGACCCACCAGCTGATGATGCCGCGGCTCGGCGAATTCGCCGTCACACCACAGACTCCCGGGCGCTTGGGGTCGCGCTGGGTGAACGCTGCCGCACCGGCGATGGTGACGTTGTCGGTGGTGTAGCCCAGTCGCTGTGAGGTGCGCTTCTCCACCTCCATCGTCCCCCACTCGAACCAGGTGAGGGTGACGTCGGCGGTCACGTCTCCGCTGACGAGCCACCGGCAGATCGCACCGTTGAACGTGGTCTGCGCGGTCACTCCGCCGACGATGGTCGCGATCTGCTGCGCGGGCACCACCTGACACTCCAACAGCAGCCGGTCGTACTTGTCGGTGTCGACATTTCCCGAGCTCCCGGGGGTGGTGGCCGTCCCGGAGATCTCCTGCGAGCAGCCGGCCAGCGCGATCATCGCGGCCGCCGGCAGGGCAGCGATCGCGGCGAGTCGTCGAACCCTGGTGGTCATTGTCGGGCTCCGTAGGTCATTTCTGGCTCCGCGAGATGGTCAGTGTGCCCAGCTGTTTCACGGCATCGCACATCTTCTCGGTGGCGGCATCGGGCGCTTGCCCCTGCCCGGGTGCGGGCGCCCCGGGCGATGGCTGGCCGGAGCCACCGCCCGCGGTGGCGCCGACACTGGCCGACCACTCGAAGAAGTCAGCACCGAAGGCGATACCGAGTTCGCACAATCCGGTGGTCGAGGCGAGAAAGCCTTTGCCGCCGGAGATCTCGATGTCGGTGACGGAGTCGCGGGTGAGCTGTTCGGTGGCCCGTTCGCGACCGATCGGGCTGCCCCGGTACCAGTTGAACGACACCTGTGGGCCGATGTCACCCTCCGGGGTGACCCATTCGCAGACCGACGGATTGCGCACCGTGTTGGTCAGGCCGTCGAAACCGGTGGCCTTCGACACCTCGGCCACCTCCACCCCGCCGCAGTTGCCGAAGAACGGACCGGCACCGGCCGCACCGGGGGCCGCCTCCCCCTGCGTGGTCTGTGGAGACGAATCCTTCGAGTCGTCGCCACACGAGGCGACGAGCGACAACGCGGCCACCGCCGCGACGACGGCGATCGATCGGCGATGGATCACGCGGGTGAACACGGTCGCGAGTCTAGATGCCCGATCCGCGGCCTCGCAGTCGGTCGATCTCGCGACGCTCACGCTTCGTGGGCCGGCCGGCTCCCCGATCGCGGACGGGCACCGCCACGAACAGCTCTTTCGGCGGCGGCGGTGGACTGCGGTCGATCAGACATTCGGCAGCGACCGACGCGCCGACCCGCTTGGCGATCGGCCGAGTCACCTCGACGATCCGTTCACGTCCGTCGAGTCGTAGGCGTACCTCATCGCCCACCGACACCTGCTGGGCGGGTTTGGCGGTGACCCCATTGACCCGCACATGGCCTGCGCGGCATGCGGCCGCCCCCGCTGATCGCGTCTTGACCAGCCGCACCGCCCAGATCCAGGCGTCCACGCGCACACTCATGACGTGCTCCTCAGCATGACAATCCACTGTAGGCGTGCGGGGCAGCCTGTGGGCCGGGGCCGTTGCCGTTCAGCTGCGAGCGCCCACATAGATGCCCTGGGGCCGGAAGCGCAGCGGCGCCTCACCGTACTCTTCGATCGCATGGGCGGCCCACCCGGAGATCCTCGCGACCGCGAAGATCGTCTCCGCGGCGTGCGGAACCATCGAGAACCGCAGCGCGATGCCGGCGAGCAGCATGTCGGAGTTCACGAAGTCGCGCTGTTCGGCCACCATGTCGGCGATGTCGTCGATCGCGGGGAGAACACGGCGATCGCCTCCGCCGATCTGACCCATCGCCGACCGCAACACCTCGGCTCGCGGGTCTCGGCGTTGATACACCCGATGACCGGTACCTGGAACACGGCGACCGTCCGCCCGGGTGGCCAGCACTGCCGACCGAGGGTCGTCGAGCGCCGAACGCAGGAACTCCTGCGCCAGGGTGGCCGCACCACCGTGCACCGGTCCGTCGAGTGCACCCAGGCCCGCGCCGATCACGGCATACGGACCGCCGCGGGCACTGGCCGCCACTCGCGCGGCCACCGCACCGGCGCTCATGTCGTGGTCGGCCAGGCACACCAGTGCGCTGTTGAGCAGGCGCAGCCGTGGGCGGGTGGCGGGCAGCGTCGTCAGTCGCGGCCACAGACTTGCCGCGATCGAGGAGGTCGTCGGTGAGCGGGGTGCAGCAGCGGTCGAGGGCACTGCGGCGGTCGAGGGCACTGCGGCACCGCCGAGTATCGGCAGTGTCTGCACGGCATTGACGATGACGGCGGCAGCCGTATCTGCACCTGTGCGGGCCGGGTCTCGTGTCGTCCCGGGTCGCGGGCACCGAGGGTGTCGGTGACCATCCGGATGACGTCGACTCCCCGCGCACCGGCCACGAGACGCCGAATGGCCCGGCGGTCGCGTTCAGTGAGCGAACGCCGACCCCGCACCGCCCACTGCGCGGGGACACCCCACAACAGTTCGGCGACGTCCTCGAAGGCCTTCTCACCGGCGAGTTCGGCGACGTCGACGCCCCGATAGTACTGAGAGTCGTTCTCCAGCAAGGTGATATGAGTGCGAATCCGCTCCACCACACCGAGCGGAGGTCGTGGTGCGCCGCGGCCGGCGAATGCCTCGATGTCCGCGAGTGCGAACACACTGCCGTTGATGCCCTCGATGCGCGTGCTCTGGATCCGGCCTCGACTGACGTAGGCATACAGGGACGCCGGCTTGACTCCGAGCACCCGCGCCGCCTGTGCAGTGGTGAGGAACTCCCGGCCGTCATGCCGGATGGGCGTCGGCCACCGGCGCCGGTGACGCCGGTGGCCGGCACCCTGCTCTCCGGGACCCGGGTCTTCCGACCGTGGACTCGCAGACCGCGGTTGCCGTGACGCCACATTCGCCTCCTCGGACTCGTCCCCCCGGACTCCCTTACGTGACCGGACCGCTGGCCGACTCCACCTCGATATTGATCCGATCAACATTGACAGCATGTCATGGCAGCTCAAAAGTGACTGGCATGACTGTGATTGCACCCCGTGGTCTGCGCGATGTGGTGGTCGCCGACACCGAGATCGGGCGCGTCGACGGCGACGCCGGCTTCTACCAATATCGCCAGTACTCCGCGATCGACCTCGCCGAACACGCCACATTCGAGCAGGTGTGGTTCCTGTTCGCCCGTGGGCATCTCCCCGACGACGACGAGTTGTCCGAGTTCGTCGCCACCATCACACCATTGCGCGAGGTGCCCCCGGCCACGATGAGCCTGCTGCACCAGGTGGGACAGTCGCTGACCAGCCGTGGGATGCTCGGTGGTTTGCGGACAGTCTGTCCGCGTTGGGCACCGGCGCGACGCCGCTGTGGGATGCCACCGAGGCGGACAGGCAGGCCGATGCACTGCGGGTCTCCGCGGTGACCCCGACCATCCTGGCTGCCCTGCACCGCATCTCCCGCGGCGTGAATCCGGTGGCACCGCGGCCGGATCTGGGTGTCGCGGCGAACTGGCTCTACATGGTGACCGGCGAGGTCGCCGACGCGGCGCTGGTGCGTGCGGTGGAGAAGTATCTGATCGCCACGATCGACCACGGCTTCAACGCGTCGACGTTCACCGCCCGCGTGATCGCCTCCACCGGGGCCGATGTGTTCTCAGCGGTGTGCGGGGCAATCGGCGCGTTCAGCGGACCATTACACGGCGGTGCACCCGATCGCGCACTCGAGGCGCTCGACGAGATCCGGTCGACCGGACGCGACCCGGCCGAGTGGGCCCGCGATGAGATCGCTCATGGCCGACGGATCATGTGCTTCGGACATGCGGTGTACCGCACTCGCGATCCCCGTTCGGAGATGCTCAAAGGCGTGGCGCTCGAACTGGGCGGGGCCACTGTGGAATTCGCCGTCGATGCCGAGGAGAAGATCGTCTCGGCACTACGCGAAGCGCACCCGGACCGGCCGCGCTATGCGAATGTCGAATTCTATGCCGGCGTCGTGATGGACCGGTGCGGACTGCCTCGCGAAATGTTCACCCCCACCTTCGCGGTCAGCCGGGTGGTGGGATGGTCGGCGAACATCGTCGAACAGTCTGCGATCCGCACGATCATCCGACCCGACGCCCGCTACGTCGGCCGGCCGCTCACACCGGCCACGCCGTGACCTCGTTGCGACGCCACCTCATCTGCCCGAACGGATCCGCGGCGCGAACGCCGCGGTGACCGCGGCGCGCAGCCGCTGTGCAGGGAATCGCTGGGGATCTGCGATCATCACACGCGCGAACTCCCAGAGGGTGGCGACGTAGCTGTGCGCGATCATCTCGACGTCGGTGTCGGCGTCGAATACGCCCGCCTGGGTCAGCGCCTCAGCCATCCCCGCCACCAGTCCGGCGCGAGCCCGGTCGATGCGGGCGTGCAACTGGGGAGTCGAACTGTCGGCGACGAGCAGGATCGCCCGCCACCGGTCGGGGTGATCGGTCACCGCCTCCAGGAAGGCCTGTGTGAGACGGTCCAGCGCCTGGGTCAGCGCATCGCGGCGGGTATCGGCGTCACCGTGTGCGGTGTCGATTCGCAGGTCGAGCGCGGTTCCCAGTTGCGCATAGGCTCGCTGCTCCTCGCGGCGCAGCGAATGGCGCAGCAGGTCGTTCGCATCGGCGAACTGCCCGTAGACCACCGGACGTGTGACGCCTGCGCGCTGTGCGACCGCGTCGACGGTCACCGCACCGACGCCCCGATCGACGATCACCGCCAGCACCGCATCCAGGAGCTGGTCGCGCCGCTGGGCCGTCGGCATCCGCGCGGCATAGGGCCGGTTCTTCCGCTCGCTCGTCCGCTGCACCCGCGCCTTCCTTCCGGCAAGACCTCGTCGCCGCGATCTCTCGCTTTACAAGCTACATCAGTGTAGCTATGGTCGAGCCAAAGCTTCACATGTGTAGCTTTGGCTCACCGAGATCGGGCATCTCAGCCGAGGAGGCTCCGCCATGAACACGTCGACGGGCCGACTCGCGGTCATCACCGGGGCCTCGTCGGGAATCGGCGAGGCGCTGGCACAGGGGCTCGCCCGCGACGGCCACAACCTGCTCCTGGTGGCCCGTCGCGAGGCTCGGCTGCGTGCGCTCGGCGCGACAGCGGGCAACCAACCCGGCCCCGGCAACGCCACATATGCGGCGACCAAGGCGTTCGCCAACACCCTCGCCGAATCGTTGCACACCGAACTGCGCACCACCGGGGTCACCTGCACACTGCTGGCCCCCGGCCCGGTGCGCACCGAGTTCGCCGAGGCGGCCCACCTCGGGAATCTGGACGCACTTGTCCCCCAGGGATTCTCGATGAATGCACAGAAGGTCGCCGACGAGACGCTGGTCGGGATGGCGCGCGGGCAGCGCCGGGTGGTACCAGGGGTGTTCGCCAAGGCGCAGACGATCGCCGGACGCGTCACCCCTCATGCGCTCAGCTCCCGGCTGCTGCACGCCGCCTATCGACGGGCGGTGCGATGACGCTGCCGCCCGCCCCGACCCCAGAACCCCGACGAGAGTGCTCGAGATGATGGCCCCGGATCTGAATCAACCGCTCGTACTCCCTTGCGGCGCAACGCTGTCCAATCGGATCGCGAAGGCCGCCATGAGTGAGCAACTCGCCGATCGCCACGGTCATGTGACCCGCGAATTGCGACGGCTCTATGACATCTGGGCGCGCAGCGGCGCGGCGCTGCTGATCACCGGCAATGTGGTGACCGACCGCAACGCCCTCGTCGAACCCGGCAACGTCATCGCCGACAACGCGGCGGCACTGTCGGGCCTGCGGCTGCTGGCGCGCAGCGCACATGCGGCGGGCGGGGCCGTGTGGATGCAGATCAATCATCCCGGACGCGTGGCGACCGTACCGTTCAACCGCCGCCCCCGCGGCCCGTCGGCGCGGCGCGAACCCGTGCCGGGCTTCAACATCCGCAAACCCTAGGAACTCTCGTCAGCGCAGATCGTGTCGATCGTCGACGGTTTCGTCCGTGCCGCGACAATGGCCGTCGACGCCGGATTCGACGGTGTCCAGATCCACGCCGCACATGGATACCTTCTGGCACAGTTTCTCTCACCGCTGGCCAACACCCGCACCGACCGCTACGGCGGCTCCCCGACCGCACGCCGACGGATGCTGCTCGACACCGTGCGTGCGGTCCGATCAGCCATCGGACCTCCGCAGCACTGTCGGTGAAGCTCAACTCGACAGATTTCCAACGCGGCGGCCTGAGCATCGAGGATTCGTTCGACGTCGCCAGTGCGCTCGGCGGCGCAGGCATCGATCTGCTCGAGATCTCCGGCGGCAACTATGCGATGCCCGCCATGGAGGGCGTCGCACATCCCGCAGGCACCACGAGCGGATACTTCCTCGACTATGCCGTCGAGCTGGGCAGGCGTGTCGAGACACCCTTGATGCTGACCGGCGGTCTGCGCACCCGCGCCGACATGGAAGGTGCACTGGCACGCGGCATCGACATGGTCGGTATCGCCAGACCGATGGCATCCGTTCCCGACTATCCGGCACGGATCCTCGCCGGCGAACCCGAACCCACGCTGCCCCGCGACCCACGGCGGACCGGCTACCGGCCGATCGACGGCTACCTCCAGCTCGCCGCACACAATGACCAGCTCCATCGGATGGCCCATGGGCTCGCGCCGAAGAACTCAGCGGGGCTGTCGACCGCGGTGCCGGCCATCGCCCGCACCGGCCGCGCCGCGCTCCGGCAGGCGCGTACGACCGCCGCCGAAGTGGTGTGAGAGTCGTGCATCGTGCGGTGGGGTCATAGAGTCGAACCCATGCCCGCCGCGTCGCCGCCGTCCTCGCCGAAGCGTTATCGGAGTATGGCCGCACTCGATGCGGCGCTGACCACCTGTCGGGCGTGTCCGCGGCTGGTCGCCTGGCGAGAACTGGTCGCGACCGAGAAGCGTGCCGCATTCGCCGACGAAACCTATTGGGGCAGGCCAGTTCCCGGACTGGGTCCGGCTGACGCACCGCTGGTGGTGGTCGGGTTGGCCCCGGCGGCACATGGCGCCAACCGCACCGGGCGGATGTTCACCGGCGACCGCAGCGGCGACTTCCTGTTCGCCGGGCTCTACGACCTGGGACTGGTGAACCAGCCGGCGTCGAGGTCGGTCGACGACGGCCTCACGCTGCACGGCGTGCGGATGACCGCACCCGTGCACTGTGCGCCGCCGGCGAACAAGCCGACCCCCGACGAGCGGCACACCTGTGCACACTGGCTGGCCGCCGAGTTCACCCTGATGATGCCCACGATGCGCTCGATCGTGGCGCTCGGCGCCATCGGATGGGCTGCGGCACTACAGGCGCTGCGTGACTCGGGCTGGCAGATCGCCCGCCCCGCACCGAAATTCGGTCACGGAACCGAGGTGAGGCTGGTCAGTCCGCGGGATCGGTCCGTGCGCCTGTTCGGCTGTTATCACCCGAGTCAGCAGAACACGTTCACCGGGCGCCTGACACCGGCCATGCTCACTGAGGTCTTCGGCCGCGCCGCGCAGGCGGCGGGTCTGCCGACCGGTGACTGATGGGGATTCCCCTCGGATTCCGCCGATCAGTACAGCTCAGGACGCCGGTCGAGCAGATACGGGAAGGTCGCGCGCGACTTGTCGAGCTCGTCGCGGTCGATCTCGGCGATCACCGTCTCGGGCCCGGTTCCGGCCCGGACCACCACGTCGCCGCCTGGACCGGTGACGGTCGACAAGCCGCCGTACAGCAGGCCGTCGTCGTCACCGCAGTAATTGGCGTAGGCGACGAACACCTGATTCTCCAGCGCACGCGCGGGCAACAGCACCGTCTGCACCACGCTGAACTCGGCCATGTTGGCCGTGGGCACACACACCAGATCGGCGCCGTCGACAGCGAGGCCGCGGACCAGTTCGGCGAACTCGACCTCGTAACAGATGGCCAGACCGATTCGCCAGCCTTCGAAATCGACGACCGTGCCACGTTCATGCGACTCGGCGACCATCTCCCGGTCCAGCGCACCGAACAGATGCGTCTTGCGGTGCACCGTCAGCGTCGTACCGTCGCGGTCGACGAAACGCACTGCGTTGTAGACGCTCTCGCCGATGTCGGAGTCGTCGCCGGACAGTTCGGGGAATCCGTAGATCACCGCGACGCGATGCTCGGCCGCGATCGCCGAGATCCGTCGATGGGTGGGTCCGTCGACCGGTTCGGCCAGCCGCGCCGCTGCGGCCGGCCCGATGTTGTAGCCGGACAGGAACATCTCCGGGGCGATCACGAGGTCGACATCGTCGGCGGCGGCCGCGGCGATGAATCCCGTCAGGCGCTCGACGTTGACTTCCACGTCGCCACCCAGCGACTCACACTGGCACAACATGATTCGCATGGCGCAACCCTCCCGGTAGTCCTGGTGCCCCGGCGTCGGGACCTTCAGTCTCCCACGTCGATCGGACCGATGTCGGCGTAGACGTCTCCGGGGCCAGGATTGTCGACCGGCGTCTGGCCTCCGAAGTGGTGCATGACACCCCACACCGAGTTCAGTCCGCTCTGCACCGCACCCTCGACCCACGCCGGCATGAACGCGACATCGTCGCCCGCGAGGAACAGGCCACGCTGATGAGCGGGCAGGTCGTCCTGTATGAAGTGGCCGTACATGCGGGTGTTGTAGCGGTAGTGACCGGGCAACGACCCCTTGAACGCGCCGAGAAAGGACGGATCTGCCTCCCACGACACGGTTATCGGACGGCCGACGATATGCGACTTGATGTCGACCTCGGGATAGATGTTGTCCAGGGCGCGAAGTGCGAGCTCCACCCGCCGCTCGACCGGATGCGGCAACATCTTCAGCGAGTCGGTCATCCAGGTGTAGCTCAGGCAGATCACGCCGGGGCGATCGGGACCGTTGTCGAACAGGTAGGTACCGCGGGTGAGGCGATCGGTGAGCGTCATACTCATCACCTCCCGACCGGTCGCCGGGTCCACGTCGCGCCAGAACGGGCGGTCGGTCATCACGAAGGTCTTCGACGACTGCATGTAGCGCGTGCGGTCCAGCGCCATCCACAGGTCCATCGACAACAACGATTCCTCGCAGTCGATCTCGGTGGTGAGCAGCCATGCCTGACAAGTCACGATGACCGCCTTGTACTGCTTGGCGACCCCGTAGGAGTCGACCACCTCGAGATGGTCGGCATCGGCACGGCGGATGGCCTTCACCCCGGCGCGCGGCGAGCCGTTGTGCAGCGACGACAGGCTCGTCCCCACCGGCCAATGCGTGATGCGATAGGGCGTGTCCGACCAGAGTCGACGCGGAACCTGTTCTGCCCCACCGACGATCAGGTGCTGGTCGGTGTCGCAGTTGGTGAGCACCACGCGCAGGATCTCCAGCATCGAGTTCGAGAAATCCGAATCCCAACCGCCGGTACCGAATCCGACCTGGCCGAACAACTCGCGATGCCGGAAACTGAGTTTGCCGAACTCATCGGAGGTGGACAGGAAGTCGTAGAAGCTGCGGTCATCCCAGTCGTGGACGAGCTGATTCCACCGGCGCTTGATCTCGGGTGCGTCACGCCGGGCGATCGCATCCTGCATCTGAGAGAACCCCGCGATGCGTTCGAGTGCGTTGTCCCAGGCCGCCGCGATCTCGGCGTAGATCTCCGGTAGATCCTCGAGTGTGCGCGCGTAGAGGCTCTCACCGTTCATGTCGACCACTGTCGAGCCGGCGGCCTCGGTCAGCGGGTTGGGGAAAGGCCTTGTGCGCAAACCGAATTTGTTCACGTAGTGGTAGAAGGAACTCGACGAGATCGGGAAACGCATCCCGCCGAGCTCGGCGACCTCGGGTTCGCCGGGAACAAACGGCTCCGACCGCAGGCGCCCGCCGATCCGGTTGGGCTCGTAGACCACCGGCCGCAGCCCGATCTTCATCAGCTCGTAGGCGGCGACCATCCCGGCCATGCCGGCGCCGATGATCGCGACCTCCTGCCCGTAGGCCTCCGGCCCGATCGCACCGATCCCGGACGGATGGGAGATCCAGTCGTCGTAGGCGAAGGGGAAGTCCGGCCCGAAGATGGTGACCGGCGGGGCATCGGGGGAGGTAGAGACGTCGGCGGAGTCGTTCACCGGCTCAGGGTAGCCGGGGTCGAAGGTACCGGCAGGCCGTCGGACGCAGCGTCCACCGGCGTCGGTCCAGCCGGCGAGCGCACCTCTAGTTAGTTGAGGCTAAGGTACATTGGACCCGCACCGCATGACAACGACCGGAGAGGCCAACCATGTCCGTGATGATCCTGTTCGGCACCGAGACCGGCACCGCGGAGAACGTCGCCGAGGAGATGGCCGATGTGGTGATGGCCGACGGCGTCTACGACATGACCGACTTCGACATCGACGATCTCGCCGAGGTCTCCCTGCTGATCGTGGTGTGCTCCACCTATGGGTCGGGCGAACTACCCACCGGGGCAGAACCTTTCGCCGCCGCACTCGATGCGCGCACCCCCGACCTGTCACATCTGCGCTTCGCGGTGTTCGGCCTCGGAGATGTGGTCTACGAGGACACCTACAACCGCGGCGGCGAGATCATGGCCGAGATACTCACCGAACGGGGCGCCACCCAGGTCGGCGAACACGGCCGCCACGACGGCTCGTCGGACATCAAGCCCAGGGTGGCCGGGCGTGCCTGGGCACAGGATCTCACCGAACTTCTCGAGGCGACCGCGTAGCGGCGGAGGCGGTCCTAGGATCGCGCCATGACCACCACGACCGCCCTGCCCGAACTGCTCGACACGCTGCCCGCGGGCATGGTCGTCACCGATCCCGACATCCTCGAGTCCTATCGCCGCGACCGGGCGATGGATCCCGACGCCGGCACCCCGCTGGCCGTGGTCCGGCCGACCAGCACCGAGCAGGTGCAAGCCGTGGTGCGCTGGTGCGCCCGCCACCGCATCGGGCTGATCACCCGCGGCGCAGGAACCAGCCTCTCGGGCGGGTCCACCGCCGTGGACGGCGCGATCGTGCTGTCCACCGAGGCGATGCGCACACTGCACATCGACCCGGTCACCCGGGTCGCGGTGACCCAGCCCGGACTGCTCAACGCCGAGGTCAAAGCCGCTGCAGCACAACAGGGTCTGTGGTACCCGCCGGATCCGTCGTCGTTCGAGATCTGCTCGATCGGCGGCAATGTGGCGACCAACGCCGGTGGTCTGTGCTGCGTGAAGTACGGGGTCACCACCGACTACGTGCTCGGCATGCAGGTGGTGCTCGCCGACGGCACCGCCGTACGCCTGGGCGGTCCGCGGCTCAAGGATTCGGCCGGACTGCCGTTGACCAAGATGTTCGTGGGCAGCGAGGGCACCCTGGGCATCGTCACCGAGGTGACGCTGCGACTGCTGCCCCCGCAGCCGCCCGCGTGCACGGTCGTGGGGACCTTCGAGACGGTTCATCAGGCCAGCGAGGCGGTCCTGGAGATCACCGCACGGATCCGGCCCGCGATGCTGGAGTTCATGGACTCGGTGGCGATCAACGCGGTCGAGGACATGCTGCACATGGACCTCGACCGCACCGCCGGGGCGATGCTCGTCGCGCAGACCGATGCACCGGGAGCCGCCGGTGCCGCCGAGGTCGCCGTCATCACCGAGGCCTTCACCCGATGCGGCTCACAGGAGGTGTTCGCCACCGACGACCCGGCCGAGGGTGAGGCGTTCACCGTCGCCCGCCGCGTGGCGATCCCGGCGGTCGAGCGGATCGGACCGCTGCTGCTCGAGGATGTGGGTGTTCCGCTGCCGCAGCTGCCCGCACTCGTCGACGGCATCGCCGCGATCGCCGCGGCCCGCGACGTCATCATCTCGGTCATCGCTCACGCCGGCGACGGCAACACCCACCCGCTGATCGTCTACAACCCCGACGACGCCGACCAGTACACCCGCGCCCAGCGCGCGTTCGGCGAGGTCATGGATCTCGCCATCTCGCTGGGCGGCACCATCACCGGCGAACACGGCGTGGGACGTCTCAAGAAGGACTGGCTGCCCGACCAAGTGGGGCCGGACGTGATGGCCCTGACGCGCCGGATCAAGGACGCGCTCGACCCGGAGGGGATTCTCAATCCCGGGGTGATCCTGTAGCCCGGCCGGTGACCGTGACGTGCGGGCGGCCACCGGAGTCGGACGGCGGCGGTGTGAGCGCCTTCTCCACCAGATTCAGCCACACCTCGCTGGCGGTCGGGTATGCCGCCACCGCATGGCGCAGCCGGGTCAGCGGCACCTCCGCCACGATGGCGATGGTGGCGGCGTGCAGCAACTCCCCCACACCCGGCCCGACGAAGGTCGCCCCGACGATCACGTCGCGCTCGTCGTCGATCACCAACTGGGCGGTACCCGCGGCGTTGTCGCGCTGCAGGGCGAAACCGGCGACCGCACCGAGATCGGTCGACACGCTGCGGTAGCCGTCACCGGCGGATTCGGCGGTCCGGCCGACCGAGGCGACCTGCGGATCGGTGAACACCACCTGCGGCACCGGCGGGTGGATCAGCGGTTCGGCGACGATCTTGCCTTCGGCACGCGCGGCGATCTCGGCGCCGACCATCCGGCCCTGATACTTGCCCCAGTGGGTGAGCGCCGGTCCACCGGATGCGTCACCCACCGCGTAGAGCCAGTCGTGCTCGTCAGGGTCGGCGCCGATCGGTGCCGGACGGCGACCGGTCGCGACCAGGATCTCCGCGGCGGTGATCGGGGAACCACCGGAGACCTCCACGGTCACCGGACCGCCGTGGGGAACGCCCACCCCCGCGTCGTTGAACACCTCGTCGCGTGAGACCGCACCGGTGTGGGTGTAGGTGCGCACGTCGACGCCGGCGGCGCGTAACCCGTCGGCCACCTGCTCGCCGACCCATCCGTCGAACGAACCGAGCAGACCGTGACGTGACACCAGGGTCACGTGCGCACCGAGTGCCGACAGCCAGGTGGCCGACTCACATGCCACCACGCCGCCGCCGATCACGACGATCGACTCGGGGATCGTGGTGACACCGGTCGCATCCCGCGATGTCCAGGGGTTGATCGCGGCGTAGGCGTCCGGGATCACCGGCACGCTCCCGGTTGCCACCACCACCGCGTGGCGAGCGGTGAGCAGCCGCGTCTGTGTCGCGGAGGTGACGCGCACGGCGCGATCGCCGTCGACCAGGCCCGCACCACGGATGACCGCGATACCGGTGTCGGTCGCCCAGCTCACCTGCGACGAGTCGTCATAGTTGTCCACCCAGGAGTCCCGACGAGCGAGCAGTTCGGTCGGTGACACACCGACGTGGGGCTCGACACCCTGCAGGTCGTCGGCGGTGGTGGCCGCGGCGATCGGCACCAGCAGCGCCTTGCTCGGCATACACGCCCAGTACGAACACTCACCACCGAGACGTTCCTGTTCGATGATCGCAGCGGTGCGCGACGAGCCCGCGATGGCGTACTGGGCAGCGACCTCACCGGCGGGACCACCACCGATCACGATCACATCGAAGACATCGGCGGTGGGGTCAGGAGTGCTCATGACATCCAGACTGCCCGCTGCTGGAAAATCGTGCCGCCGAATCATGCCGACGGTATGTGCCGGGGCAACCGGCCGGGCCCACCACGACTCCGCAGCGGCCCGCTCAGGCGGCCCGATCGACGGGTGGCAGTTGCAGCGGCCCGTCGGGGCTGTGCTCGTGCTCCACTTCGCGTTCGGCGGCGTGGCGTGCGAGCACGATGATCGCCCACAGCATCATCACCCCGACCACCGCGACGATCACACCCTCCCAGGCGTTGACGTTGGCCCGCTCCCCGAGCAGCACCACACCCAGCGCCATCGCGACCACCGGCTCGGTGGCCGTCATCGCCGGGAAGGAGGTCTGCAGATCGTGGGCGGCGAAGGCGAACTGCTGGCTGATCACCGACAACAGCGCCACCACGAGGATCAGATAGAGCTGCGCGTGGGTGAACACCGACACCACGCTGTCGGTGAGCTGGCCGGTGACGACCTTGACCAGATAGGCCTGCACTCCGGTGAACAGGCCGGAGGCAGCACCGAAGATCAGCGCCCGGTAGTGCCGGGGGACGAAACGCGTGCTGGCCACCAGCAGGATCACGATGGCGATGAGCACGCCCGCGGTGATGCCCAGTGTCTCTCCGGACCCGCGGCCCGGGCCCGGCGACGGCATGGTCAGGAGCACGAAACCGGCGACGCACAGAGTGAGGATGATCCCCCACTTCCACTCCGCGAAGGTCAGCCGCCGCTTGTCGAGGTAGGCCTCCATCGGCAGCGCGAACAGCACCGACAGGATGATCAGCGGCTGTACGAGAAGCAGGGTGCCCAGCGCGAGGGCGACCGCCTGCAGTGCGAAACCGATGACCGCGATGCCCACTCCGAGCCACCACCGGCGCGTGATCCCGCCCGCCGACGTCGACGACCGTTGCCGCACCAATGTGCCCGTCGCGACGAGCAGCGCCGACACGATGGCCAGCACTGCGGGCAGGAAGAGGTGCACCGGGCACAGATTACCGGCACTCCCAGGCCCTAGACCGGGCGACGACGAGACGGGCGAATGCCGCGAGGCTCCCACAGGTCTGTCCGATACGTCCGACCTGCAGCGATCCGACACCGAATGTATCGGCTTTGTTCCTTCGCGGCCCCGAATTGTGGTCCACAATCGAAGGGCGTGCTCCACCATCCCATGAGGAAGTTTCGCCACGAGTCAACCGCATTCGGTGGCTGCCTTGAAAACCGAGGGCAACAGCCGAGGCGAGGACGCCGGAGGTTCATCAGTGACCGACATTCAGACGACCGCGAGCTACACCGACACCGAGCTCGACGCTGACCTGAGGTGGTGGGCGGCGGCGAACTATCTCACCGTGGCGCAGATCTACCTCCAGGACAACGTTCTGCTGCGCAAGCCACTGATCCCCCAGAACATCAAGCCGCGACTGCTCGGCCACTGGGGAACCTCACCCGCGCTGTCGATGATCTACCTGCAGGTCAACCGCCTGATCAAGGAGACCGACACCGACTGGCTCTACATCACCGGCCCCGGTCACGGTGGTCCCGCACTGGTCGCCTCGGTGTATCTCGAGGGCACATACAGCGAGATCTATCCGAAGATCTCCGGGGATGCCGAGGGTGTGCGGCGACTCTGCCGACAGTTCTCGACCCCCGGCGGTATCCCCAGCCACGTGAGTGTGCAGACACCAGGCAGTATCCACGAGGGCGGTGAGCTGGGCTACGCGCTCATCCACGCCGCCGGCGCGGCATACGACAACCCCGACCTGTTGGTCGCCTGCGTCGTCGGTGACGGTGAGGCCGAGACGGGCCCGCTGTCGGGATCGTGGAAGATCCCGGCATTCCTCAACGCCAAACGTGACGGTGCGGTACTGCCGATCCTGCAGCTCAACGGCTACAAGATCTCCGGTCCGACCGTGCTGGGCCGATCGACCGACGAGGAGATCACCGAGTACCTGCACGGACAGGGCTGGGATCCGGTGTTCGTCGAGGGCGACGACCCCAACAAGGTGTTCCCGGCGTTCCGCGAGGCGCTGGTCGACTCCTACGACAAGATCCGTGAGATCCAGGCCGCCGCGCGCGCCGACGGCGGCGACGGGGCGACCGACCAGCACTGGCCGGCGATCATCCTGCGCACCCCCAAGGGCTGGACCGGCCCCGACAAGGTGGACGGCAAACAGATCGAGGGCACCCACTGGGCCCATCAGGTCCCGCTGTCGGGGGTCAAGACCAACCCCGAACACCTCAAGCAGCTCGAGGGCTGGCTGAAGTCGTACAAGCCCGACGAGATCTTCGACGACGACGGCGTGGTGGTCGAGTCGATCACCACGCTGGCCCCCGAGGGGGACAAGCGGATGGGCTCGTCGCCGTACGCCAACGGCGGCCGGCTCACCCGACCGCTGAAGATCCCGGCGATCGAGCAGTACGCGATCGACGTCGACACCGATCAGCGTGGACACATCGCCTTCGAGACGACCCGCGTGTTCGGCGAGCTGATGCGCGACATCTACCGCGCCGACGAGACGCCCGACCACGGCGGCACCTTCCGGCTGTTCTGCCCGGACGAGACGGCCAGTAACCGTCTGCAGGCGGTCTTCGAGGCCACCGACCGCTGCCTGCAGCTGCCCACGATCGATCTCGACGACAACTTGTCGAAGGACGGACGTGTGATGGAGGTGCTCTCCGAGCACCTGTGCGAGGGGTGGCTGGAGGGCTACGTGCTCACCGGTCGCCACGGTGTGTTCGCCACCTACGAGGCGTTCGCAATGGTCAGCGCGTCGATGCTGATCCAGCACACCAAGTGGCTCCAGCACGCGCTCGACCTGCCCTGGCGTGAGCCGGTGCCCTCGCTCAACGTCCTGCTGACCTCCACATGCTGGCGCAACGACCACAACGGATTCAGCCATCAGGGTCCAGGACTCATCGACGCGGTGCTGCCGCTCTCCCCCGGTGTGGCGCGCGTGTGGCTGCCGCCGGACTCCAACACCCTCCTGTCCATCGCCGACCACTGCCTGCGCAGCCGCGACCACGTGAACCTGATCGTGGTCGACAAACAGCCGCACCTGCAGTACTTGACGATGGAGGAGGCCAACGAGCAGTGCGCGGCGGGCGCCTCGATCTGGGAGTGGGCGAGTAACGAGACCCGTGACGACGAGCCGGACATCGTGCTCGCCGGCGCCGGTGACGTGCCCACCCAGGAGATCCTCGCCGCGGCTCAGCTGATCCAGGAGTGGCTGCCCTACCTGCGGGTGCGCGTGGTCAACGTGATCGACCTGATGACGCTGCTGCCGGAGAACGACCATCCGCACGGGATGAGCGACGAGCGCTTCGACAGCCTGTTCACCACGGACACACATGTCGTGTTCGCCTTCCACGGGTATCCCCGCGCGATCCACCAGCTGCTGCACGGTCGGTCCAACCCGGGACGATTCCACGTGCGCGGCTTCATGGAGCAGGGCACCACGACGACCCCGTTCGACATGGTGGTGCTCAACAAGGTCAGCCGCTACCACCTCGTCCTCGAGGCACTGCGGCGTTCCTCGCGGGTCGCCGAGAAGACCGGCGAGCTGCAGGACTACTGCCACGAGCAGCTGGCCAGGCATCATGACTACGTCCGCGAGCACTTCCAGGACCTGCCCGAGATCCGCGACTGGACGTATTCCTGAACGTCACCGTCGTGCGGTCGTGAACGTCTGACCCGACGGCGATGCGCTCGCACGCCCAAGCGCCCCGGCACCGATGTGGCGCCGGGGCGCTTCAGTGTGCGGGGCGGCCCGATGCGAGCGTCTCGTGGGTCACATCTGCCGCGGGCGGCGACAGTGATGAGTTAATCTATGGATCTATCATTTCCTCAATCCATACATCGTGAGGTGCTCGATGACTCGACAGATCGCCGACCCAGCCCTGACCGAGACGACCACCCCCGGCACGCAGTACGGCCGCACCCCGACGGCATCGGAGTCGGCCGACGACTTCGACCGGCCGCTGTACGAGATCAAGGCCAACTTGTTCAAGGGCCTTGCACATCCGATCCGCATCCGCGTCCTGGAGATCATCGTCGCCGGTGGCGACGATCCCACACCGGTCAGCGAACTGCTGCGGATCACCGGCACCGAACCCACCCTGCTGTCCCAGCACTTGGCGGTCCTCAAACGCAACAACGTCGTCACCTCGACTCGCGTGGGCAACGCCGCGTACTACCGTGTGGCGCATCCGATGATCCCCGAGCTGCTGGTCATCGCCCGCCAGTTCCTCGCCGACAGCCTCGGCGCCAGCCGCGACCAGCTCGGCGCGATGAAGTCGCTGCCCCCGCTCTCCGGTGGCACGAGCGGGCTGGCGACCAGTCGCCGCCGCTGATGTCAGTCGCCGGATGACCCCAAACGGTCGTCCGGTGTGAACGGGGTGGGCACCGCACCGACATCCACCGACGATGCCAGCGCCTCCCCGAGGATCGGGGCGTGTTTGAACAGGTTGTGACCGGCCAGCGCGAACACCGGTCCGTCCTGCCAGATCGCCACCCCGTCGTCACCCCAGGGCAGCGTGGTCACCCAGCAGTGCACGATGCCGATCGGGTCCGGGTCCAGCCCGGGCAGCGCCCTGGTGACGTACTCGATCGCACCGTCGGCGTAGGCGGCGAGGGCCTGCGCGTCGATCGCACCCGCGGTCCCGGCGTCGACCGAATCCGCCAGTCCCAGTCCGTATCCCGACCGGTCCGGATATGCCGCGGCGTAGACGCCGGTGAACCCGAAGGCGCCGCTGCCGTCCTGAAGGGTGGGTAGCCGTCCCTGCGGCAGTCGCGGTGCAAAGGACACGCGCACATGCGCGCCGATCTCCACCGGCAGATCCATCCCCACCCCCGCAGCCAGCCGCACGGTACCGCGCCCCGCACAGATCACCGCCGCGCCGTGATCGGAAACGACTGTGGGACAACGGACCTGTACACCGTCCCCGACCTTCGCCAGCGAGATGACCTGTTCGTTCACCAGGTTCGGTGCCAGCGAGCGCGACAGCAGTTCGATGGCGGTACGGGTGTGTATCGATCCGGCCGAGGGGTCGAACACCGCCGGTCCGTCGTAGTCGGCGAGCACCCCGAGCAACGCGTGCACGTCGTCGGAATCGATCTGCCTGGCGCCGATCTCGGGGAACGCCTGCATCGCCGGCAGCCGCTTCACCGCGACGTCACCGAGTGCGAGTCCCCCGTCCTGCGAGATCAGCGGCGCCCCGAGCTCGTCGGACCATCGCCGCCAGTGCGCACGCGCGCGGACGGCGAGTTCGACCAGCCGGGGGTCGTCGTGGGCGTGGCGGAAGATGCGCGACTGTCCGGCCGACTGCCCGAAACCCGGTGTCCCCGTTTCGTAGACGGTGACGGTCATCCCCTGCTCGACGAGCTGATAGGCGGTCGACAGACCGATGATTCCGGCACCGATCACCGCGACATCCGAGATAGCTGTCATGGTCCGAGAGTACGTACACCGACCGCCGGCGGTCATGGTGTCGTGTCGGTTGAACGTCACGCCGGTGTGCGCGTTACCGTGGGGCATGGCCGTCTCCGACACCACCGCCCTGCGCGTAGAACTCGAGCGACTGCTGACGCTGGATTCCGACCAGATCGACCTCGTGTGCGCCGGTGACGCACTCGACGACCTGATCGAGTTCGGCCACGACGAGCACGCGGAACTGTGCGAGCGCGCCGACGCCGACTTCGCCCGCGGCGACACCGACGCCGCGCAGTATCACGAGCAGGAGGCCGCGGCCTGGCGGCACACCCTGCGGATCCTCGTCGGCCTGCGCGCCGCACGACGCACCGCCGGCGCGACCGGGCGTTCCCGCCGATTCGGGGCGGCCTGAGGCGCCCACCGACGCCGACCGGGTGACCTCACCGGGCCTCATCGGCAATGATCGTCACCATGGCCCGCACACTGGTGTTGATGAGACATGGCAAATCGGACTACCCGGCCGGCGTCGCCGACGTCGCGCGTCCACTGGCCGAACGCGGGCGTCGCGAAGCCGCACTCGCCGGGGTCTGGATGGCCGACGACGGGCTGTCATTCGATCACGTGATCTGCTCGAGTGCCACGCGCACCCGCGAGACCCTCGATGCCACCAGCATCACCGCACCGACCGACTACGCCGATTCGATCTATGCCGCCACCGCCGAGCAGGTGTGCGAAACCATTCGCGAACTCACGCCACCGGACGCCTCGACCGTCCTCGTCGTCGGCCACGAACCCGGAATGCCCGACACCGCACTCACTCTCGACCCGCACGCGCAGATCACGCGCTTTCCCACCTCGACCTATGCGGTGCTGACGGTCACCGCGAGCTGGGATCGTCTGGGCCTGTCGGCCGACGACGAGTCGACGCTGGTCGCCGTGCGCGTGCCGCGCAACGACTGAGCCCGGCCGCCCGCCCGTCGATCCCGGCGGCCGCGAGTGCCGGTGACCCGCGGGCGAACTGCAGAGGAAATGTGACGGTGACAACCGCCTCGCCCACCCCATGTGCCGGTGCGCGCGCGGTAATGTGCAACGTCGGTCACATCACGAGTCACGCCGACCATGCCGGAATGATCGGGCACGCAGGAATGATCACCTGTGCCATCGCATCATCACCGCACGAAGGATCACCACCGAAGATCAAGGGAGAACTGAGTCGATGACCGTGTCGGGTCTCGGGTGGAACACACGCTCGCGCACACGCGCCGTCTGCCTGGCGGCATCCATCGTCATCGGCATCGGCGGCGTGTCGGCCTGCAGCAGCGACAACCACGCTCACGAGGACACCCCGACCGCGCACACCACCGTCGCGGCGCCGCCCGCCGACGCGGCCTATGCGACGCCCGCGGCTGCCGTCGTACACGCCGCCGTCACCGAGACACGGGTGCCCTACGCCACGAGCACGATCGGCGATCCCAGCCAGAACTACGGCGACCTGTATCTGCCCGCCGGTGCCCAGCGCACCGACTCGATCCCGCTGGTCGTCCTGATCCACGGCGGCGGATGGCGCGCCAAGTATCACGCATCCTCCTTCGACGGACTCTCGCGCACACTCGCCGAACGCGGCGTGGCCGTCTACAACGTCGAGTACCGGCGGGTGGGGTCCGGCGGCGGCTGGACGCACACCTTCAGCGACGTGGTCGACGCATACAACTCGATCCCCGATCTCATCGCCGCCTACCCGCAGCTGTCGTCGCAGAACGTGATCGCCGTCGGTCACTCGGCAGGCGCACAGCTGGCCGTGTGGGCGGCCACCGATCGTCGCGACAACGTCGCGCTGGGCATCCCCGAGACCACCTTCCGCCCCGAAGCGGTGATCTCACTCGCCGGCCCCCTCGACCTGGTGCACGCCTTCAAGGCCGACCACAACGCCGCCGAACAGGTCCTCGGCGGAACGCCCGAGCAGCAGGCCGAGCGCTACACCGCCGTCGACCCGATTCAGAACATCGACCCGACCGTTCCGGTGCTTGCCGTCGCCGGGACCGCCGACACGACGGTGTCGCCGACGCAATCGACGGCCTACGTCGCGGCGGTGGACCGCGATCACGGCGTGGCCACCCTCGAGCTGATCCCCGGCGCGACCCACCAGTCGCTGGTGACCCCCGGCCGGATCGGCGCGACACGAGTCCTCGATCTCATCGTCAACGCCGCCGGCGATCCCGAATTGGTGGCCAGCGGCGCCCTGCAGGGCAGCTGACCGCAACATCTGCGGTCGCGCACCCCATTTTTCGCCTCGACCGCTGAGATGATGCTTGCTATGGCGCGGTTCTACCACAGGCTCGTCTCGATGACCGGGCGCGATCCCCACCAGCGCGGTCGTGTGGCGACCACACTCGAGCTCTTCTTCGACCTCACCTTCGTGGTGGTGTTCTCCCTCGGCGGCGTCCAACTGGCGCACTACCTGTCGATCGGCCACTTCAGGACCGCGACGCTGGCCTTCGCCTTCTGCGCGCTGGCCGGAATCTGGGCGTGGATCAACTTCACCTGGATGTCATCGGCCTTCGACACCGACGACTGGCTGTTCCGACTGGTGACGATGCTGCAGATGGTGGGCGTGTGCATCCTGGCGCTGGGTATCGAGCCGGTGTTCCGAACGGTCGACGCCGGCACCTTCGTCGACAACGAGATCATCGTGGCCCGATATGTGGTCATGCGCGTGGCGCTGCTGTTCCAGTGGATGCGCGTGGCGGTGCAGAGCGAGGAGTACCGAGCCACCGCGATGATCTACATCGCCTCGATCACCGTCGCCCAGATCGGCTGGATCATCAGCGCGGTCGCGCATCTGTCGCTGGGGAAGATGGTGGTGGCCGCGGCGATCCTGTGGGTCGTCGAGCTGGCCGGGCCGGTACTGGCCGAACGACGGAAGTCCACGCCGTGGCATGCCCACCACGTGGCCGAGAGATACGGACTGCTGGTCATCATCACCCTCGGTGAGGGCATCGTCGGGACGGTGACCGTGCTGCAGGCCGTGGTCGGCGACTACGGCTGGTCGGTGGACGCCGCGGTCTTCGGTCTCACCGGCATCGCCATCAACTTCTGCATGTGGTGGATCTACTTCGCGATACCGACCGCTGACATCCTGCACGCGCACCCGGAGAAATGCTTCCCGTGGGGGTACGGCCACGCGGTCGTCTACCTGGCGATCGCGGCCTTCGGCGCCGGGCTGCATGTGGCGGCGTTGCAGATCGAACACGAGGCGACGATCTCCACCTGGGTGGTCACCGCCACGATCGCCGGACCGGTGGCGGTCTATCTGCTGTCGATGCTGGCGATGTACGGCTACCTGGTGGGCGCGAGTGTGCGCACCACCGCCGTGTTCGTGGCCGCACTGGCGTTCCTCGTGCTCTCGGTGGCGATCACCTACTGGGGCACGTCGGTGGTCGCGGCGATGATCGTGATCGTGATCGCGGCGGCACTCGTGGTGCTCTACGACGAACTGACCGAGGCGCACGACCGTGCGGAGAAGTTGTCACCCGAATTGTCCTCGGCCGGCGCGTCGGGAGTCTCCTCGGCCGACGGCTGAACCAGTCACCGGCCGGGTGATCTGTTCGGCGACGTGGCGGCGTGATTTGACGGCAACCGTCGTGGTCTATTGACTTTTCAGGGTGACACGCAGATTATCGGCGGCCGCACGCCGCGCGCAGCTCGTCGAGACCGCCATCGGCATCGCCGAGGATTCCGGTGTCGCGTCCATCCGGTTGCGCGATGTCGCCACCAAGGCGGACGTGTCGCTGGGGACACTGCACCATTTCTTCCCCTCGAAATCCGAGCTGATGACCTCGGTCGCGCGTGCGCTGACCGACCAGCTGTCCGCCGCCATCACCTCGGCCGACTGGTTCGACACCTGGGGCGTTCGTGGCGTCGAGGGCCTCAACCAGCTGATGTCGATGTCGCTGAGCGCGCTGTGGCAGACCGTGGAACAGACCCCGAACCGGCAGCTGGTCACCTACGAGATGACCACCTACGCACTGCGCGCCGGCGATGAGACCGATGTGGCCGGCATCGCCCGCCAGCAGTACGCCGACAACACCACCGAAGTCGCGCAGATGCTGGCGGCGATGGCCGAGGTCACCGGGACACGGTGGACGGTGCCCCTCGATCATCTCGCCCCGCTGGTACTGACCTTCATCGACGGCATGGTGCTGCGGTGGCTGGTCGACCACGACGCCGCCACCGCCGAGACCATGCGGGCGATGGTCGCGCGGTTCATCGAGTCGCTCGCGGTGATCGACGAGTCGGCAGCACTCGATGCCGACGACACCTTGTCGCCGCAGTCGCCCGCCGAGGGCGGACTCGGGCCGACCATCGGCTCCGATCCCGACGACTCGTATCTGTGATCCGCCGGGCTCGGCCGGCTGGCTGGTCTCAGGTGTGACCGCACCCACGTTGACCAGCGATTGGTCACCGTCACCGCGCTCGACCGCCCCGGTGATCAGCGGTCACGATCTGCCAACGATCCGGATTCGGGTGAACTCCATAGTCCAGACAAGGTCTTGATCGCACTCTCACCATCGGCCACACTGACTGACTGGTAGGCCGGGAAACCGGACCGGGGGTCACTATTTGATAACGAAAACGGGTATCGTACGACTCGATATCTGATCAGGTACATGAAAGTGACGTGACAATGCAGTTGGTGAGCACTTCACCCCGTCGGTCCATCCGGCTGGCCACCATGGTGGTGGCCCTGGTCGCGGCGATTGCGGCCGCGCTGGTCGGTGCCGGCACAGCCTCGGCATGGGGACCGCCCGCCAACCAGGCCCCGACCTTCCGTCAGGACTACATCAACGGCTACGGCATGCCGAGTCCGCTGATCCGCACCTGGGCGGCCCAGGGCGTCGACCGCACCAAGGCACCGACGGTCATCTTCCTCGACGGCCTGCGCGCCACCAACGACTTCAACGGCTGGGAGCGCGACAGCAACGTCGCCTACCTGTCCAAACACGGCTACAACGTCGTGATGCCGGTGGGCGGGCAGTCGAGCTTCTACGCCGACTGGCAGCGCCCGAGTTCGAGCGCCGGTCAGAAGTACGCCTACCGCTGGGAGAGTGTGCTCACCGGGAGCCTGCCCGACTATCTGACCAGGCGCGGCTTCTTCAACCGCACACTCGTCGGACTGTCGATGTCGGCCTCGCAGGCGGTGATCGTCGCCAACAACAACCGCGACAAGTACGCCCGCGTCGTGTCGATGTCGGGCTTCCTGCACACCACCGCGCCGACCATGCCGTCCCTGCTGCGTGCCGCGGCGTGGGATTCGGGCCACTACAACCTCAACGACATGTGGGGGCTGTACCCGAACATCGACTCGTTCACCCACGATCCGACCCTCAATCTGTACAAGATGGGCGGGCTGCACATGTGGATCTACGCGGGCACCGGCGTATGGGGCAACCACCAGCCTCCGGGGGCCAACAACCTCGACTTCCTGACCACCGGGCTCAACTCGACGGCGATCGAGTCGGTCTCGCGTGAGCAGTCGGGTACGTTCGCCACGATCGCTCCGGCAGCCGGCGTCATCCTGCGCACCTCCTTCCCCGGAGTGGGCACCCACGCCTGGGGCTACTGGCAGGACCAGATCTGGTACATCGCCAGCACCGGGTGGTTCTACAACGGCTGACCTGTCACCGCCGGCCACCCACCCGGCAGACTTCCCCGACGTCCCGAGGGCTCTCTTCACAGAGGCCCTCGGGACGTTTTTTTGGCCTGTGCCTGTCCACATCCCGGGGTGTGCCACGGGCTGCCCGTCCCCATCCAGTGCACGCACCCCCGCCACACGAGCCCCCCAGAGACGAACCCCCACCACACGAACGCCCAGCACACGAACGCCCCAGCACACGCATGAGGGGCGCCACCTGAATGAACAGGTGGCGCCCCTCCGTGCTGCCTGTGCAGCGGGCTACCTACGTGGGCTCGGCTCGCTCAGGGAATTCCCCTCGCTCAGCCGATTCCCTCAGCGGTAGTCGCTGGAGAACCCGTAGTCGTCGAGCGGAACCGCAGCACCCGACGGAGCTCCGAAGGTTCCGTCCGGGCTGTAGTAGGTGTCGTCGTAGGACGGCACCGCGTACGCCGCGGCACGTGCCTCTTCGGTCGGCTGGACCTCGATGTTGCGGTACCGGTTGATGCCGGTACCGGCCGGGATCAGCTTGCCGATGATCACGTTCTCCTTCAGACCGATCAGCTTGTCGCTGCGGCTGTTGATGGCCGCATCGGTCAGGACACGCGTGGTCTCCTGGAACGACGCCGCTGACAGCCACGACTCGGTCGCCAGCGAGGCCTTGGTGATACCCATCAGGACCGGACGTCCGGCTGCGGGCTCGCCACCCTCGGTGACCACCTTGCGGTTCTCCGCCTCGAACTCCGCGCGCTCGACGAGCGAGCCCGGCAGGAATTCGGTGGCTCCGTGATCGATGATCGTCACGCGACGCAGCATCTGACGGACGATCGTCTCGATGTGCTTGTCGTGGATCGACACACCCTGGCTGCGGTAGACCTCCTGGACCTCGTTGACCAGGTGCACCTGCACCTGACGCGGACCCATCACGCGCAGAACCTCGTGCGGGTTGGCCGAGCCCTCCATGAGCTGCTGGCCCACCTCCACGTGGTCGCCGTCGGCGAGCAGACGCTCGGAGCCGTCCTCGTGCTTGAACACACGCAGACGCTGGCGCTTGGAGATCTTGTCGTAGACGACCTCTTCGGATCCGTCATCGGGGATGATCGTGATCTTGTAGAAGCGATCGTCGTCTTCCAGACGCACCCGTCCGGAGACCTCGGCGATCGGGGCGACGCCCTTGGGGACACGCGCCTCGAACAGCTCCTGGACTCGCGGCAGACCACCGGTGATGTCGTCACCGACGCCACCCTGGTGGAAGGTACGCATCGTCAGCTGGGTGCCGGGCTCACCGATCGACTGGGCGGCGATGATACCGACGGCCTCGCCGATGTCGACGAGCTTGCCGGTGGCCATCGAGCGGCCGTAGCAGTGCGCACACACACCGGTGCCGGTGGCACAGGTGAGGACCGAACGCACCTTGACCTCGGTGATGCCCGCATTGAGCAGCGCCTCGATCGCCGGGTCGCCTAGGTCGTGTCCACGCTCGACGATGACGTTGCCGTTCTCGTCGACCGCGTCGGCGGCCAGGGTGCGGGCGTATGCGGAGGTCTCCACATGCGCGTCGCGGACCATCGAGCCGTCCGGCTGCTTCTCGCCGAGGGTGACGAGGATGCCGCGCTCGGTGCCGCAGTCGTCCTCGCGGACGATGACGTCCTGGCTGACGTCCACCAGACGACGGGTCAGGTAACCCGAGTCGGCGGTACGCAGTGCGGTGTCGGCCAGACCCTTACGAGCACCGTGGGTGTTGATGAAGTACTCGGCCACGGTCAGGCCCTCACGGAAGGAGGACTTGATCGGACGCGGGATGAACTCACCCTTCGGGTTGGTCACCAGACCCTTCATGCCCGACAGGTTGCGCACCTGGGTCATGTTTCCGGTCGCACCGGACTTCGGGATCATGGTGATCGGGTTGTCGTCGGGGTAGTAGTCCTCCATCGCCTTGCCGACTTCCTCGGTGGCCTGCTTCCAGATTTCCACCAGGGCGTCGCGACGCTCGTCGGGCGTGAGGGCACCGCGCTGGAACTTCTTCTCCAGCCCGTCGGCGCGAGCCTCGTAACGCTCGAGGATCTCGGCCTTCTGCGGCGGCACGAGCACGTCGGCCATCGACACGGTCACACCCGAGCGGGTGGCCCAGAAGAAGCCGACGTCCTTGAGCTTGTCGACGGTCTGGGCGACCACGATCATCGGGTAGCGCTCGGCGAGATCGTTGATGATCGCCGCCTGACGCTTCTTCGGCATCTGCTCGTCGATGTAGGGGTAGTCAGCGGGCAGCAGCTCGTTGAACATCACGCGACCCAGGGTGGTCACGGTCTCCCAGGCATCGCCGTAGGTCCAGCCGTCGGGGAACTGCTCCGCCTCGACGTCGGCCGGCGGGCGCTGCTCGGTCAGGCGCACCTTGATGCGCGACTGCACGGTCAGCACGCCACGGTCGACGGCCATGATGGCCTCCGACGGGCTCGAGTAGACACCGCGCTCGATGTCGTCGTCGGTCGCCTCGGTGTACTCACCTGCCGCACCCTCCTTGAGGGTGGTCAGGTAGTACAGACCGGTCACCATGTCCAGACGCGGCATGGCCAGCGGGCGACCCGAGGCCGGCGACAGGACGTTGTTGGAAGACAGCATCAGGATGCGTGCCTCGGCCTGCGCCTCCGCACTCAGCGGCAGGTGCACGGCCATCTGGTCGCCGTCGAAGTCGGCGTTGAAGGCCTCACACACGAGCGGGTGCAGCTGAATGGCCTTGCCCTCGACCAGCTGCGGCTCGAATGCCTGGATACCCAGACGGTGCAGGGTCGGAGCACGGTTGAGCAGCACCGGGTGCTCGGCGATGACCTCTTCGAGGACATCCCACACGGCCGGACGCTGACGCTCGACCATGCGCTTGGCGCTCTTGATGTTCTGGGCCTGGTTGAGATCGACCAGACGCTTCATCACGAACGGCTTGAACAGCTCGAGCGCCATCAGCTTCGGCAGACCGCACTGGTGCAGCTTGAGCTGCGGACCGACCACGATGACCGAACGGCCCGAGTAGTCGACGCGCTTGCCGAGCAGGTTCTGACGGAAACGACCCTGCTTGCCCTTGAGCAGATCGCTCAGCGACTTCAGCGGGCGGTTACCCGGACCGGTGACCGGACGACCACGACGGCCGTTGTCGAACAGCGCATCCACCGACTCCTGAAGCATGCGCTTCTCGTTGTTGACGATGATCTCGGGCGCACCCAGATCGATCAGTCGCTTGAGCCGGTTGTTGCGGTTGATGACGCGGCGGTACAGGTCGTTGAGGTCCGACGTCGCGAAGCGGCCACCGTCGAGCTGGACCATCGGACGCAGCTCCGGCGGGATCACCGGAACGGCGTCGAGGACCATACCCAGCGGCGAGTTGCCCGACTGCTGGAAGGCGGCAACCACCTTGAGTCGCTTGAGCGCACGGATCTTCTTCTGACCCTTGCCCGAGCGGATGGTCTCGCGAAGCTTGTCGGCCTCGGCGTCGATGTCGAAGCTCTCCAGGAGCTTCTTGATCGCCTCGGCACCCATCGCACCGGTGAAGTACTCACCGAAACGGTCCTCGAGCTCGCGATAGAGCTTCTCGTCGATGATCAGCTCACCGGGGGCGAGCTTGACGAACTTGTCCCAGATCTCGTCGAGGGTGTCGAGTTCACGCTGTGCGGAGTCGCGGATACGACGCATCTCACGCTCGGCCGCATCGCGGACCTTGCGCTTGGCGTCGGACTTGGCGCCTTCCTTCTCCAGCTCGGCGAGGTCCTCTTCGAGCTTCTGCGAACGCTCGTTGAGGTCGACGTCGCGCTGATCGGCGACAGCCTTCTTCTCGACCTCCATCTCGGCCTCACGGGTCGAGAGCTCGGCATGACGCAGCTCGTCGTCGACGGAGGTGATGACGTAGGCGGCGAAGTAGATGATCTTCTCGAGATCCTTCGGAGCCAGGTCGAGCAGGTAGCCCAGGCGCGACGGGACGCCCTTGAAGTACCAGATGTGAGTGACCGGGGCGGCCAGCTCGATGTGGCCCATCCGCTCACGGCGGACCTTCGAGCGGGTCACCTCGACGCCACAGCGCTCGCAGATGATGCCCTTGAAGCGCACACGCTTGTACTTGCCGCAGTAGCACTCCCAGTCGCGAGTCGGTCCGAAGATCTTCTCGCAGAACAGGCCGTCCTTCTCGGGCTTGAGCGTGCGGTAGTTGATGGTCTCGGGCTTCTTGACCTCACCGAACGACCAGTTGTGGATATCGTCGGCCGTGGCGAGGCCGATTTTCAGTTCATCGAAAGAGTTGACGTCGAGCACTATGTACCTTTCAGTTGCTCAATCAGTCGAAAAAAGAAGGTCAGCGGCTGATGCCGTGCGCGGGCGCTCCCCCAACGGGTTGTGCGCCCGCGCCCTGCATCAGTTGGCCAGATCGTCGACGGTGGCCGACTCGTTGCGCGAGAAGTTGATGCCCAGGTTGGCGCTCACGCGCTCCGGGTAGTCATCGTCACCGTCACGCATCTCGATGGCCGCACCGTCGGAGGAGAGCACCTCGACGTTCAGGCACAGCGACTGAAGTTCCTTCAGCAGCACCTTGAACGACTCCGGGATACCCGGCTCGGGGATGTTCTCGCCCTTGACGATCGCCTCGTAGACCTTCACGCGGCCGACCACGTCGTCGGACTTGATGGTCAGCAGCTCCTGCAGCGTGTATGCCGCACCGTAGGCCTGCATCGCCCAGCACTCCATCTCACCGAAGCGCTGGCCACCGAACTGGGCCTTACCGCCGAGCGGCTGCTGGGTGATCATCGAGTACGGACCGGTCGAACGGGCGTGGATCTTGTCGTCGACCAGGTGGTGCAGCTTGATGATGTACATGTAGCCGACCGACACCGGGTACGGGAACGGCTCGCCGGAGCGACCGTCGAACAGCGTCGCCTTGCCGTCGCCGTTGACCATCACCTCGCCGTCGCGGTTCGGGAGCGTCGAGGACAGCAGTCCGGTCAGCTCGCCCTCGCGGGCACCGTCGAACACCGGGGTGGCGGTGTTCGTGTTCGGCGGGACCTCGTACATGTCCTCACTCAGGCCGTTGGCCCACTCCGGGACACCATTGGCCACGTCGATCTTCCAACCGCTCTTGGCGATCCACCCGAGGTGGGTCTCCAGGATCTGGCCGATGTTCATACGACGCGGCACACCGTGGGTGTTCAGGATGATGTCGACCGGGGTGCCGTCGGGCAGGAACGGCATGTCCTCCTGCGGGAGGATCTTGCCGATGACGCCCTTGTTGCCGTGGCGGCCGGCGAGCTTGTCGCCGTCCTGGATCTTGCGCTTCTGGGCCACGTACACGCGGACGAGCTCGTTGACACCCGGGGGCAGATCGTCGTCGTCGTCGCGTGAGAACACGCGGACGCCGATCACCTTGCCGGTCTCACCGTGGGGCACCTTCAGCGAGGTGTCGCGCACCTCGCGGGCCTTCTCGCCGAAGATGGCGCGCAGCAGGCGCTCCTCGGGGGTCAGCTCGGTCTCGCCCTTCGGGGTGACCTTGCCGACCAGGATGTCGCCGTCGCGGACCTCGGCGCCGATGCGCACGATGCCACGCTCGTCGAGATCGGCGAGGACCTCGTCGGAGACGTTCGGGATGTCACGGGTGATCTCCTCGGCACCGAGCTTGGTGTCGCGGGCATCGATCTCGTGCTCCTCGATGTGGATCGAGGTGAGGGTGTCCTCCTCCACGAGCCGCTGGCTCAGGATGATCGCGTCCTCGTAGTTGTGACCCTCCCACGGCATGATCGCCACGAGCAGGTTCTTGCCCAGGGCCATCTCGCCCTCGTCGGTGCACGGACCGTCGGCCAGCACCTGACCGGCCTCCACACGCTGACCCTCGTCCACGATCGGACGCTGGTTGGCGCAGGTGCCGTGGTTGGAGCGGGCGAACTTGCGCAGACGGAAGGTGTCACGGCTGCCGTCGTCGGCCATCACGGTGACGTAGTCGGCGGAGACCTCCTCGACCACACCGGACTTCGAGGTCACGATGACGTCGCCGGCGTCGACCGCGGCACGCAGTTCCATACCGGTGCCGACCAGCGGCGACTCGTTACGGACCAGCGGCACGGCCTGACGCTGCATGTTCGCACCCATCAGGGCGCGGTTGGCGTCGTCGTGCTCGAGGAACGGGATCATCGCGGTGGCGACCGAGACCATCTGGCGCGGCGAGACGTCCATGTAGTCGACCTGGGTCGACGACACGAACTCGACCTCGCCACCCTTCTTGCGCACCAGGACGCGCTCGTCGGTGAGCCGGTCGTCGGCGTCCATCGGCGAGTTCGCCTGGGCGATGACGTGACGGTCTTCCTCATCGGCGGTCAGGTAGTGCACCTCGTCGGTGACCTGGCCGTCGACGACCTTGCGGTACGGGGTCTCGATGAAACCGAACGGGTTGACCCGCGCGTACACCGACAGCGAACCGATCAGGCCGATGTTCGGACCCTCAGGGGTCTCGATCGGGCACATGCGGCCGTAGTGCGACGGGTGCACGTCGCGCACCTCGAGGCCGGCACGCTCACGGCTCAGACCGCCGGGGCCCAGCGCCGAGAGACGACGCTTGTGGGTCAGACCCGACAGCGGGTTGTTCTGGTCCATGAACTGCGAGAGCTGGCTGGTTCCGAAGAACTCCTTGATCGCGGCCACCACGGGGCGGATGTTGATCAGGGTCTGCGGGGTGATCGCCTCGACGTCCTGGGTGGTCATGCGCTCACGCACGACACGCTCCATACGCGAGAGGCCCACGCGGATCTGGTTCTGGATCAACTCGCCGACGGTACGCAGACGACGGTTGCCGAAGTGGTCGATGTCGTCGACCTCCACCGGGACCTCCACGCCGCCGGGGACGGTCATGTAGGTGGTGGTGTGCGGATCGGCCTCGTGCAGGCGGACCAGGTACTCGACGGTGGCGACGATGTCGTCCTCGGTGAGCACGGTCGAGCCGGTCATCGGGTTGTCGGTCAGACCGAGCTTCTTGTTGAACTTGTAGCGACCCACGCGGGCGAGGTCGTAGCGCTTCTCCTTGAAGAACAGGTTCTCCAGCAGGGTCTGCGCGGACTCCTTGGTCGGCGGCTCACCCGGACGCAGCTTGCGGTAGACCTCCAGCAGGGCCTCGTCGGTGCCTGCGGTGTTGTCCTTCTCCAGGGTCGACATCATGATCTCGGAGAAGCCGAAGCGCTCGGTGATCTGCTCGGCGGTCCAGCCGAGGGCCTTGAGCAGCACGGTGACCGACTGGCGGCGCTTGCGGTCGATGCGCACACCGACGGTGTCGCGCTTGTCGACGTCGAATTCCAGCCATGCACCACGGCTCGGGATCACCTTGACGCTGTGCAGCGTCTTCTCGGTGGCCTTGTCGATGTTGGAATCGAAGTACACACCCGGGCTACGGATCAGCTGGCTCACCACGACACGCTCGGTGCCGTTGATGATGAAGCTGCCCTTGTCGGTCATGATCGGGAAGTCGCCCATGAACACGGTCTGCGACTTGATCTCACCGGTGTTGTTGTTGATGAACTCCGCGGTGACGAACAACGGCGCCGCGTAAGTCATGTCCTTGTCTTTGCACTCCTCGACAGAGGCCTTCACCTCGTCGAAGCGAGGATCGGAGAAGGACAGCGACATCGACCCGGAGAAATCCTCGATCGGCGAGAGCTCGGAGAGCACGTCTTCGAGGCCACCGGTCGGGTTCTCGTCACCGCGCGAGATGGCGCGGGCACGCCACTCGGGGGAGCCGACGAGCCATTCGAACGACTCGAGCTGCAGGTCGAGGAGACCGGGAACCTCGAGGGGCTCGCTGATCTTGGCGAACGAAGCACGGCGCGGAGCGCCGGGAATGCTATGGGTTGAGGTGGACTGGCGGGTGACTGCCAAGATGCGTCCTTCCAACACGAACGTTGTTTACCTTGCGGTTGTGGCTTGATGTGCCGTTCGCTGCTGTTCGACCTTGGCATTCACACTCGAACCGTGGGATTCCCGAATCCGACTGCTGGGCAGGAGACGGAATCCACCGGTGGTCCGGTACTGATCGTGAGATGGACAGGAGGCAGCCAGCGCAACGTCCAACTGTACCAGAAGAAACACGGGACTTGTCAACACCGTGCGGAGAATGGATGACCGCAAGTGGCTGCCTGCGCTTGTCATCGCTGGCAATAGCGTGGACCGCGCGGCGCCGATCGTCAAGAGGAACGCGCCACTTTCCACCAAAATTTCCTCAGACGCCCCTCAGGAGGCCCGACAAACGCCTGGTCAGAACTGATCGAAGTCGCTGACGAGCCACTTGCCGTCGACCTTGGTCATCGTCGCCTGCACGCGCACCACGCCACTCTGACCGGAGATCCCGTTCGCCGAGGCGCTCACCACCATGTTGGACAGCACAGTCGCGGTGTCGCCGGTGATGGACCGGACACCGACGGTGTCGACATGGCAATCGACCTGTCCGGCGGTGTTGCCGTTCTTCTTGAGCAGATCGCGATAGGCGGGCAGGTAGGTCTCGAGGTTCTTGGCGGCCTTGCCGACGAGGTTGGCCCGCGCACTCGCGGCCCACTTGTCGAAGTCGCCGTAGTTGACCCCGAACACCGAGCAGATGCGGGTGGCCGCCTGCCCGGCTACCTCACTGGTCAGCGACCGGTCGACGAAGGCAGTGTTCTTGGGCTCGTCGACGCCGGGCTTGAATGCCAGCACGATCGCGGCGACCGCGGCGAGCACTGCGACGGTCGCCACCACGGCGAGGCGCTTGACCGTCCAGAACGGTGTGCGCTCGCGGGACCTCCCCGACTTCCCGGCACGTGCGGTGTCTTTGGCCGAGCCGGACGCCGCGGTACGGGGGGTCGGGCTGATGGTCGCCGCCTTCACCGGGGGACGGCGCTTACCGCTCGGGCGGCTCGCAGTCGCGGCAGTCACGGCCTCGGCCTCGGTGACGTCGGGGGTGTCGGTGACGTCGGGGGTGTCGATGGTGCCTGTCGCGTCTGCGGCATCGGTACCGTCGGCACTCTCGGCGCTGCTGGAGATGTCTGCGGTGGTCGCGGACTCGGAGTCGGGGCTATCGGTGTCCGGTGTCCGGGCCGCCTGAGCCGGCGGTGCCGGAGCCTGGGGTGCCTCAGACTGCGGTTCCGACGTCTGTGGCACCTGAGTCTGGGGTGGTTGGGTCTGTGGCACCTGAGTCTGGGGTGCCTCATCAGCCGACGCGCCTGACCGGGAATCGCCGCGCCCCTGCCGATTCGCCCCGGCCGCGGGCCCACCGCGCCCGGCGACCCGCGGGGTGCGGCGGGGCGGCTCGTTGTTCTTCCGACGTCCGGCCATCAGTTGCCCCCTCCCGTCGTATCGCCCTGGGACGTATCACCCTGGGTGGTATCGCCCTGGGACGAATCACTGGTGGCCGGGGCCGGGCTCGCAGGTGTGGCGCCGGTCGAGGAATCCGATCCGCTGTCGTCGGTGGGCGTGGTGTCGTAGCCGTCGAGGCTGGTGATGGTCTTGGCCTTGTAGATGCCGCCGTCGCGCTGCACCGCGACCAGGAAGCCCATCGTCTGGCTGGTGCTCGCCTGGTTGGGACGTTGTGCGGTCACGTTCACATAGACCAACGCCTTGCCGGTGTGGTTGCCGTGGTCGAACTCGGTGAGTCCGCTGCGCGCGACGGTCGAGGTCAGCGTCCCCGCATTCGGGCCCGCCTTGGCCAGCTGGTCGAGTCCGCTCTGGGACAGCTGCTCGGTCACGTCGCCGATCAGGGTCGAGGCGGCACGCTTCCTGAACCCATCGACATCGCCGGGGTTGATGTTGGTGACGTTGAGCATCGCCTGCTCGGCTCCCTGCAGCGCCGAATCGCGGTCGTCGGCCACCGAAACGGTGTTGCGGGCGTCCACATAGTCGTAGATGGCGTAGCCGAGGCCGGCGAGCGCCGCGAGCATCGCGATCGTCACCACCACCCCCGCCGCGGTGAGCCGCGATCGCTTGGAGCGCGTCGAACCGGACTGGTTCTCGCCCTCGCGCGCAGAGGTGTCCCAGGCGCTCGTCGTGGCCGTATCCGGCGCAGACTTCTCTCGCCTTCTTCTAGCAAACATCGTGGGCCACCTTAACGAGCCGATCTGAGTGGATTCTGTGTGGGCGCGCACCGGCCGGGACTCCCCGCCCGTCCGCGACCCGTGGCGCAGGCCGTGTCACTGAGCCGGACGCACACCCAGCAACGCCGACAACTGTGTCGCGATCGGGTTGAGGTTCAGTGCGTCAGGCGCCTTCTTGGGCGTGGAATCCCACGGCTGGGCGTAGTTCGGATTGGCCAGCACGGCACGTTTGGCGCCGCGGACATCGGTCGGATTGCCCTGGGCCACCTGACAATTGGCGTTCGTGTTGAACGGGAAGTCATCGTAGTTGATGTCGAAGTCAGGGTTCTTGGCCTTGATCTCGTCGATCATCTTCGTGGTTCCCTCATACCCGTAGGTACACGTCGGCGGATTGTTGGTCTCGAGGACCACACCAAAGTGGATGGTGCCATCACCGGGCGCGGTCGAGTAACTGCCCGCCGACAGGCCGGCCAGCATCGACAGGAGCGGTCCGACCGCGAAGTAGGTCGGCGCGGTCTCACGCACATCGGCGGCGAGATCACGAACAACGGTGGTGATGTCGCCACCCGAACGCTCCAGCAGCGCCGAGAGCTGCGTCGCCGACAGGGCGCCGGTGGTGAGCAGACGGCGGATGTCGGGATCACTCGACGACAGCTGCCGCGCGACCAGATTGATGTTCTTCGACCAGCTGAGGATCTCGTCGGATTGATCGGCCTGCGTCGTCAGAGCGGTGTCGCTGTTGCGCAACAGCGAGATGGTGGCGGGCAGGTTGTCCAAACCGGCCTTGGACAGGTTCGACAACGAGTCGACCAGCTTCGAGAGGTTCTCCCCCTGGCCGCCGATCCCCTTGGACAGCTCGGTGACAACGGTGTGCAGGTCGTCGACCGGCACCGACTTCGACAGGTCGATCGCCGACTTGATCACGTCGTCGAGCGGCGTGGGGATCTGCGTGTCGGTGATGAGCGACCCGCTCTTGAGGTAGGGCCCCTGGGCAGACTTCGGCCGCAGGTCGACGAACTGTTCACCGACCGCCGACCGGTTGGCCACCACGGCCATCGCCGAGGCCGGGATCTTCGGCCCCGACGAGTTCAGGTCGAGGTCGGCCCGCACGCCGTCGGAGGTCAGATGCAGTTGCCCGACACGTCCGACCGGCACACCCTGGTAGGTCACCTCGGCGTTGGTGAAGATACCGCCCGAATCCTTGAAGTCGGCCTTGACCGTGTACACGGTGAGCCCGGTGATGCGCCCCACCTGCACATACGTCAGCGCCGCGTACACGATCGCCACGATGCCGACGATCGCGAAGATCACCAGCTGCCACTTCGCCAGACGCGAGATCATCGGCCGCCACCCCCGCCCGTGAGCATCGCCAGCGGACCGGTCAGGAAGGACGTGTCACTGGCGGGCTTGGGCAGCAGCTTCGCGGCCTGGCCGTTCGTCCTGTTGGGGACGGTGGCCTTGCCGGGCGTGGCGTTGGGGATCGGCAGCAGCGTCACCGTCGGCCAGCCCTTCCGCGGCCCGTTGCCGTTGATGTAGGGGTTCGACGGGTCGACGGCGGGTTCGGGGCCCGAGCCCACCGTCTGATAGCGCGGCTCACCCTGTCCGACGCCGAGCGCCTCGAGCGAGTTGAGCAGCCGCAGGTCCACCGACAGGAAGACGTTGGCCGAGTCGCCCTTCACACCCGGCAGCAACGCGTCGGGGAACGGGTAGGTCAGCAGCAGCGGACTCGCCGTGATGATGTCGGGTGCCGACTGCGCCAGTGCCTGCAGGGTCGGACGCAGCGCCCGCAGATCGGTGATGAGCTCCTCACGCGAGCGCGCCAGGATGTCGGTGCCCACCTGTCCGAGCTTGTCGAGCTTCTGCAGCAGGGTGACGAATTGCGGACGCTGACTCTCCAGCACCGCCACGCCTGCGGGCAGCTGGTCGAGGATGCGGTCGATCTGGGCCGTCTGCGCGGCGGTCCGGGTGGACAGCTGCGCCAGCCCGTCGATCGCGCCGACGATGTCGTCCTTCTGCTTGTTCAGCCCGTCGATCAGTGTGGCGGTCTGGTTCAGCAGCGACCGGGCACGGTCGGCCCGGCCGTCCAGAGCGGTGTTGAGCTCCTTGATGATCGGCGTCAGCTGCGCCAGACCACCACCGTTGAGCAGCAGCGACAGCGCACCGAGCACCTGCTCGATGTCGGTGGCCGTACGGGTGCGCTCGACCCCGATCGGCTCACTCGCGTCCTGACGCGGCAGGCCGGCATTGGACTTGGGGTCGACCAGCGCCACGAACCGCTCGCCGAGCAGGCTGGTCTGCTGGATCTGCGCCTGCGCCTTGTCGGAGAGGTCGATCTTGTTCTTGACCTTGACGGTGACCTGCGCCGACCAGCCGTTGGGTGCGACGCCGATCTTGGTCACGCGACCCACCGGCACACCGTCGACCTTCACCGATGACTGCGGCACGAGGTCGAGGACGTCGTCGAACTGCAGCGTGTAGGTGCGGGGGTTGTCACCCACATCCACGCCGCCGGGCAGCGGCACCGAGTATATGCCCTGACTACACGAGCTGAGCACGGCGACCAGCGCCACCAGTAGTGCACCGGCTGCCGCCCGGATCCCGAGGTCCCGGCGGGAGCGACCGCGCAGGCGCGCGAGCGGCGCGGCGCGGCGGATCGGCGTGCTCATCGCGTACCCACCTCTCCCTGCAGGTTCGGATCCGGGTTACCCGGGACTGTTCCGGGCACGCCGGGCTTCTGGTTGTTCTGGTAGTTGCTGCCGATGCCGAAGGGCAGGTTCAGCGACGGGATGTCGACCCCGTTATTGATCTGCTTGGCCACCCCGGCGCACTGGTCGAGGATCGGTCGCAGCGTCTTGGAGAACTGCGCGAAGGCGGGGTCGCCCGGCTTGAGCCTGCCCAGGTCGAGCAGGTTGCAGGTGGCGCCGGGGAGATCCTGCAGATCCGGGATGTTCACCCGCATCGCGAGGGTGCCCGACTCCGCGTCGTAGGCGTTGATGAGGTTGTTCACCACCAGCGGCAGTTGGGTGAGGATCTCCTTCTGGTACGACTTCGTGTCGGCCAGCGTCTGCGCGGTCGGGATCAGTTCCTTCACCCGATCGCCCAGCGCCTCGCGGTTGTCCTGCACGAAGGTGGCCACATCACCGAGCGCCACCGACAGGCGATTGAGCGCGGTGCCCAGGTCTTGGCGTTCGGAGGCCAGGAAGCTGTTGAAGGAGGCCATCTGGGTGTTGAACTGACGTACCTGCGCATCGTTACGTGCGAGCATCCCGACGAAGACGTTGAGGTTCTTGACGGTGTCGACGATGTTTCCGCGCGATTCACTGAGGGTGTTGGCGGCCTTGGTGAGCTGTTCGATCGTGGTGCCCAGCGCCTCGCCGTTGCCGGACAGGTTCTTGGCACCGGTGCTCACCAGATCCGACAGAGCCCCGTCGGAGTTGGCACCCTGCGGACCGAGTGCGGTCGAGAGCTTGTCGACGCTGGCGTAGAGCTCGTCGACCTCGACCGGGATCATCGTCTGGTCGAGCTGCAGGGTGATGTTCTTGGGCGCCACCGGCTGTCCCGGCTGCCATACCGGGGTCAGCTGGATGTAGCGGTCGGCCACGATCGACGGCGTGACCTGCACGGCCCGCACGTCGGCGGGCAGCTTGATGTCGTTGGCCACGTTCATCTTCACCCGCACTCGGTCACCCTGCGGGGTGACCTCGTCGACCGAACCGACCTTCACACCCATCAGCCGGACGTCGGATCCCTCGTAGATTCCGATGCCGCGCTGGAAGTAGGCGGTGATGTGGGTGCGGTTCATCGCGGTGAACACCCACCACAGCACGCCCGCCGCAATCAGCGCGACGATCAGCGTGATCACCAGGACGACGATGTGGCGCGGGGTGAACCAGCGGCCGGGTCCGGCGACGGCACCCGATTCGGTCCTTCTCATCCGGCAGTCGCCTCCGTTCCGCCGTTATTGAGCAACTTCGTCTTCACCGGCGGGCGCGTGGTGTTCTGCTGTGGCAGTGCCGGCGGGAGGATGTTGGTGACCACCGACTCGAACCAGCGCCCGTTGCCGAGCACGTTGGAGTAGAGCCGGTAGAACGGCGCCATGTAGGTGATCGACTGTTTGAGGTTGTTGTTCTGCCGTTGCAGCAGAGCGGTGACCTGCTTGAGGGAGTCCAGCGTCGGCCCGATCTGCGCCTGGTTGTCGGCGACGATCCCCGAGAGCTGATTCGACAGCGTGATGGTGGAGTCGAGCAGCCGCGAGATGGCCTGCTGGCGCGTGTTGAGCTCGGCCAACAGATCCCCCGCCCCGGCGATCAGCTTCTGGAACTCCTGGTTGCGGTCGGCGAGGATCTTCGAGGTGTCCTTGGTGGCCTCGAGCAGCTTCTGCACCTGCTGGTCGCGGCTGGCGATGGTCTCCGAGAGCCGGGTCAGGCCGTCGAGTGCCGGTGCCACCGACTGCGGGGTGTCGGAGAATGCCTCCGAGAGCGCCTTGAAGCTGCCCGCGAGCTGATCGGTGTCGATGTCCTGCACCTGGTTGGCCACGTCGGAGAACACCGCGATCACGTCGTAGGGCGAGGTGGTGCGGGTGATCACGGTCGTGGGGTCGGCGAGCTTGTCGCCGGCCGGGTCGAGCGCCAGATACTTCTGTCCCAGCACGGTCTTGATCTGGATCGACGCCGAGGTCTGGTTGCCGATCCAGGTGTTGTTGACCCGGAACTTCACCGCGACACGGGTGTTGTTGCCGTTGAGCCCCACCGAGGAGACCTCGCCGACCTTCACACCGGCCACGCGGACCTCGCTGCCCGACTGCAGACCCGCCGCCTCGCTGAAGTCGGCGGTGTAGGTCACCCCGGCCCCGACGTAGGGCAGTTTGGCGAGGTAGAACGCCGACACCGTCACCATCAACAGGATCAGGATGCCCAGGAACCCGATCGTGACCGGGCTGCGCTGTGTACGTAGTGCTGCCATTGCGTGCTACCTCCCCTCAGCCGTTCGGGTTTCCGTTGGCCCAGCACCGGGTGGCGGCGCTGGTGTACAGGACGTGATTGATGTTGGGCAGCGGGATCAGCGGCTGCGTGAGGAGGGTGGACTTGCCGTTGCCCGCCACGATGTCGATACCGCACAGATAGAACTGGAACCACGAGCCGAACGTCGCCGCACGGCCGATCTTCTGCAGCTTCACCGGCAGGTTGGTCAGCGTCTGCTCGATGTCCTTCTGACGGGAGTTGATCACGCCCGAGAGCTGGTTGAGCGCCGAGATCGACCCCTGGATCGACGGCCGCACCGGCCCGAGAATCGATTGGGTGACCGTGGTCAGATTCGACACCGACGTGATCGCCGATCCCACCGAATCGCGCTGCGCGGCCAGGCCGCTGATGAACTTGGAGGTGTTGTCGAGCAACGACGTGAACTGCTTGTCGTGGTCGTTGATCACCCCGAGGACCTTGGTCAGGTTGGTGATGAGCTCACCGATCACCTGATCCTTGTCGGCGATCGAGCTGGTCAGGCTCGCGGTGTCCGACAGCAGCTCCGACAACGACCCGCCCTCGCCCTGGAACACCTTGATGATCTCACTGGAGAGCTTGTTCACGTCGTCGGCCGAGAGCTGCTGGAAGAGCGGCTTGAAGCCGTTGAACAGTTCGTTGAGGTTCAGCGCCGGATGGGTCTGGGCCAGCGGGATCTCCGACCCGCTGTGCAACATCGCACCGGCGATCTGCGGACCCTGCTGCAGCGACACGTAGCGGATGCCGGCGACGTTCTTGAAGCGGATGTAGGCCTGTACGCCGGCGGGCAGCGAGCTGCGGTTGAGGTTGAACGACACCTTGGCGAGATTGCGGTCGTAGACCTCCACGTCGGTGACCTGACCCACGCGCACACCGGCGATGCGCACGTCGTCGCCCTTGTCGAGCAGGGTCGCGTCGGAGAACACCGCGGTGTAGTCGTGGTCGCCGCCGGCGCCGGAGTTGGCGATGGACACCCCGAGCATCGCCGTGGCGAAGACGGTGACCACACCGAAGATGACGAGTTTGATCAGTGGCGAGAGAACCTCTTTCACTTGATCGTCACCTCCGCTCCGCTCATCGCCGGGGCCATCAACGTCCCGATCCAATCCGGTACCTGTCCGGGGTCCTCCCCCGCTTCCGTGGCCACGATCGCCTTCATCGCCAGCCGATTACGCGGGTCGCTGTAGACGCTCTGGCTGACCGTGCCCGCCGGGGTGGGCGAGAACTGCGGCGACTGCAGAGACGGCATGGTGCGCGGTCCCGGGTTGCGCGAAGGCGGCTGGTAGGAGCCGTCGTTGAGCGATCCACCCGGATACTGCGGGAACGGGTGGCCGTTGGTCGGCGGCGAGTAGCAGGTGGGTGGCCGTTCGGTGTCGAATATCCGCGGCTCGTCCTGGTTGGGCAGATACCGTCCGCGCGGGTTCACGAACTGCAGGTTCACGTGCACACCCGGGTTCTTGGTCCCCGACCCGACGATGCGTGAGGCCTCGGGGACCAGGCCCGCGAAGTTCTTGAACGTGCAGCCGAACGCCGGCGAGTACTTGGCCAGTGCGGTCAGCAGCGGTTCGGACTTGATCGTCAGATCCAGCAGATCGGTGCGGTTGGTCTGCAGGAAACCGGTGGTCTCCACCGACGCCTTGGTCAGCGACGAGATGAGGTTGCGCAGGTCGTTCTGCTTGGCCACCAGCGTGTTCGAGGTGGTGCGCAGGGTGTCGAGTGCGTCGATCACATCCGGCAACGCCGTCGAGTAGGTCTTGGAGAAGCTCGCCAGACCACGCAACGTGCCCTGCAGTGCGGGCATGTTCGCATTCACCCGGGAGAAGATCGTGTTCAGCTGATCGATCGTCACGCCGATCTTCTCGCCGTTGCCGTCGAGGGCCTGTGACAGCGCACCGAGGGTCACGTTGAGATCCTGCGGCGGGATCGCCTGCAGCACGGGCAGCAGCTCGTCGAACAGCTCCTGGATCTCGAGCGCGTTGCCCGAGGCGTCCTCACGGATCGTCGAACCGCTCGACAGGTGATCCGACCCGGTGCCCTCCTGGCCGGTGGGCACCTGCAACGCCACATAGCGCTCGCCGAACAGCGTCTTGGGCAGGATGCGCGCGGTGGTGTCGCGCGGCAGCAACGTGGCCTTGTCGGGGTCGAGTTTGAGCTGGACGGTGACCTGGCCGGTGTTCTCATCGGTGCTGATGGTGCCGACCTGACCGACGATCAGCCCTCTGGCCTTCACATCGGCCTTGGGCGGCAGCGAGTTACCTGCCGTGTCGGTCACGAGATCGACCTTGGTGTAGCTGGTGAACGTGTTGTTGAACTTCAGGATGGTGCCCGCGATGAACAGGGCCACCACGACGAAGAACAGCACGCCCAGCAGACGACGACGAACGACCACTGCCCGCTACCCCGCCACTCGCACGGTCGTGGTGGTCCCCCAGATCGCCAGACCGAGGAAGAAGTCGAGCACCGCGATGAGCACCAGCGCCGAGCGCACCGCACGACCCACGGCGACACCCACGCCGGCGGGACCGCCATGCGCGTTGTAGCCGTAGTAGCAGTGCACCAGGATGATCACGAAGGCGAATATCAGCACCTTGCCGAACGACCAGAGCACGTCTTGCGGTGGTAAGAACAGATTGAAGTAGTGGTCGTAGGAACCGGTCGATTGCCCGTTGAACACGGTGTTGATGGTTCTCGACGCGAAGTAGGCGGCCAGCAGACCGAGTACGTAGAGCGGGATGACGGCCACGAAACCGGCGATCACGCGGGTGGTCACCAGGAACGGCACCGACGGCACCGCCATCACCTCGAGCGCGTCGATCTCCTCGGAGATCCGCATGGCGCCGAGCTGGGCGGTGAAGCCGCATCCCACCGTCGCCGACAGCGCCAGCCCGGCGACCAGCGGCGCGACCTCACGGGTGTTGACGTAGGCCGACAGGAAGCCGGTGAGCGCCTGCGAACCGATCTGGTTGAGCGCCGAGTAGCCCTGCAGGCCCACCACGACGCCGGTGAACGCCGACATCATGATCATGACGCCGACGGTGCCCGCGATCACCGCGAGGCCACCGGTGCCGAAGGCGACCTCGGCGAGCAGCCGCAACGTCTCTTTCGGGTAGTGCACCAGGGTGCGCGGGATCCAGGCGATCGCGCGCCCGTAGAACGACATCTGGTCGCCGGCGCCGTCGAGCACCTTCAGCGGCGCCTGCGCGGTCTTGCGTGCTCGGTAGGCCAACAGGTCCGAGCGGCTCTTTGCGATAGTCATCGTCGGGCCACCTCACGAACCCTTCGGCGGGACGATCTGCAGGTAGACCGCGGTCAGGATCAGGTTGGCGAAGAACAGCAGCAGGAACGTGATGACCACGCTCTGGTTCACCGCATCGCCCACACCCTTGGGTCCGCTGCCCGGGTTGAGGCCCTTGTAGCAGGCCACCACGCCGGCCAGCACACCGAAGATGACGGCCTTGATCTCGGCGATCCACAGGTCGGGCAGCTGCGCGAGTGCGGAGAACGAGGCCAGGTAGGCGCCGGGGGTGCCCTGCTGGACGACCACGTTGAAGAAGTAGCCGCCGCCGATGCCGATCACCGACACCAGGCCGTTGAGCAGCACGGCGATGAGCACCATCGCGAGCACACGCGGGACCACCAGACGCTGCACCGGGTTGATACCCAGCACCCGCATGGCGTCGATCTCCTCGCGGATGGTGCGCGCACCGAGGTCGGCGGCCACCGCAGAACCGGCGGCACCGGCGATCAGCAGCGACGTCACCAGCGGGGCACCCTGCTGGATCACCACCAGCACACTCGCTGCTCCGGTGAACGCCTCGGCGCCGAGCTGCTTGATCAGCGAACCGGTCTGCATCGACACGATCGCACCGAACGGGATGGCCACCAGCGCGGTCGGCAGAATCGTCACGCTCGCGATGAACCAGGCCTGCTGGATGAACTCACGCCACTGGAAGGGGCGCACGAAAGTCTGGCGTGCCACATCGACGGCGAGCTGCACCATGTTGCCGGTCTCGGCGAATGCCGACGATCCTGCATGGGCGATCTTGTCGATGCCACGCGTGGTGGCTGTGCTCATCGAGCGGCCCCCGACCGGCCGTTACCCACTGCCACGCTGCTCCTCACGACGTCACGCTCATCGGCTGTGACGTTCTCTCCCCCGTGCAACTCCTACCGCCCTTGGGACTTCTCGCCGGATCGATCGTCCCCGGTGGCCCCGTCACCGTGGTGACGTCCGCCGGCTGACGTCTCGTCCGACGACGAGCCGTCCTGATAGGCCGGAAACTGTTCGGTCACCGCATCCGACGGGCTGTGCCCGTTGTCGACCGAGGTGAACTGGTCGGTCTGCCCGCTCGTGTCAGCTCCGGCGGGAGCGTTGAGATCGGCCTGCGTCTCGGCACCTGCCTCGGAGCGAGCGTGTGCACCCACCCCGGCCGGCACCTGAGCGGACTCGCCGCGGTTGCGCGCGGCGACCTCGTCTTCTTCGGCCATGCTGCGGCGGATGGCCTCCTGGGCCGACTCCGGCAGCGACGGAAGCAATTCCTTGACCCGCTCGCGGTGACGTTTGATGGCCTTGCGCTCGGGCATCCCGGGATTGGGCTGCACCTGCGGCTGGATGATCGAGAAGTCGTCCTTGGTGCCGCCGCCGGAGATTCCCGCGGCCTGCATCGCCGCCTCCTTGGCGGCCACGGCCTCGTCCTTCTCCTCGGACATGCCGATCGGACCGAAACGATCACCGGAGAGGAACTGCTTGACCACCGGCTCATGGGAGGTGAGCAGCACCTCGCGCGGGCCGAACATCACCAGCTCCTTGCGGAAGAGCATGCCGATGTTGTCGGGGATCGTGCGGGCAATGTTGATGTTGTGCGTCACGATCAGGATCGTCGCGTCGATCTGGGCGTTGATGTCGATGAGCAGCTGCGAGATGTAGGCCGTACGAACGGGATCCAGACCCGAGTCCGGCTCGTCGCACAGGATGATCTCCGGGTCGAGGACCAGCGCGCGGGCCAGCCCGGCGCGTTTGCGCATACCGCCGGAGATCTCACCGGGCAGCTTGTCCTCGGCCCCGGTCAGACCCACCAGGTCGACCTTCTCCATCACGATGCGACGGATCTCGTCTTCCTTCTTACGGGTGTGCTCGCGCAACGGGAAGGCGATGTTGTCGTAGAGGCTCATCGAGCCGAACAGTGCACCGTCCTGGAAGAGCACACCGAAGAGTTTGCGGATCTCGTAGAGCTCCTTGGCCGAACACTGGGTGATGTCGGTGCCGTCGACGATCACCGACCCCTGGTCGGGCTGCAGCAGACCGATCAACGTCTTCAGGAAGACCGACTTACCGGTACCGGAGGGACCCAGAAGAGCATTCACTTCGCCCGACGGAAGAGTGAGCGTGACGTCACGCCAAATCGTTTGCGAGCCGAACGACTTGGTCAGATGTTCAACGCTTACCTCGACACCCACCGACGAACCTCCGAACTCTGCCCCGAACGTGTGGCTGCGGTCACCCTAGCCTACGAGTAGTAGGCCCAGAACCGAACGCTGGCATTACGCGACGCGCCGTGGCGTCCTGCGGAGTACCCCCCAGACCGGACAAACCAGAAACGTCGCATCTCGTACTTACTGACGGGTAACGATGCCACACGAGTCGCCAAGAGTGAAACCGATCATAGAAATCCATTCGGTGTATCGGACGCCACCTGCGGATACATGATGAAGACCGAGGAACCGTGTCGTGCGGACGACCGATAGGGGTGGGAATGGGACATCGGGTTCACGCATTCGGCGACGACGCTCTCGGCCGTCTCGACGCAGTGGGGGTGGCTGCGGCGATCGCCGCCGGGGACGTCTCGCGCACCGAGGTGCTCGAGGCCGCGCTCGCACGCATCGACGCGGTCGAGCCGGAACTGCACGCCGTCGCGGTCGACGACCGGTCGGCGGCACGCCATCGCGATCGGGGCACGCACACCGCCGCGGGGTGCTTCGCGGGCGTGCCTTCTGTGATCAAGAACAACACCGCCGTGGCCGGTATCCCCACCCTGCACGGCTCGCGGGCCGTCCCCGCGACCCCCGCGACGCATGACGAACCGTTCACCACACAGTTCCGCGCCACGGGCGCGACGATCGTCGCCGCCTCGACGCTGCCCGCCTTCGGGCTGACGGCCAGCACTGAGTTCGTCGACCGCGAACCGACCCGCAATCCCTGGGACACCGATCGCAGCGCCGGCGCCTCCTCCGGCGGATCGGCGGCCCTGGTGGCGGCCGGCGCGGTGCCGCTGGCCCAGGGCAATGACGGCGGCGGGTCCATCCGTATCCCGGCCGCGGCCTGTGGTCTGGTCGGGCTCAAACCGACTCGCGGTCGCCTCGCGGCCGCACCGCAGTCCCGGTCGATGCCGATCGATCTGGTGTGTGAGGGGGTGCTCACGCGTACCGTGCGCGACACGGCCCGCTTCCTGGCCGAGGTCGAGCGCTTCGCCCCGGCCCGTTCACTGCCCCGGATCGGTCGGGTCGAGGCGCCGTCGTCGCGTCGCCTGCGGATCGCGGTGTTCACCGACCCGATCACCGGACCGCTCGACGCCGACACCCGCCTCGGTCTGTCGCAGACGGTGTCGGTACTCGAGTCGCTCGGCCATCGCCTCGATCCGGTCGACGTGCCCGTCGGCACCGAATTCGTCGACCAGTTCACCCTCTACTGGGGACTGATGGGTTTCGGCATCGACCATCTCGGGGCACGTCTGTTCGGCGCCGGCTTCGATCGCACCCGGCTCGACCCGTTCACTCGGGAGCTGTCGCGACTGTTCGCGCGCAACTTCTACCGACTCCCCACAGCGCTGCGGGGCTTACGGCGGGCCAACGCTCGATTCCTCGGATTGTTCGCCGATCACGACGTGATCCTCTCTCCGACGCTCGCCCACACTCCCCCGCCGCTCGGCCATCTGAGCCCGGCCGGCGATTTCGACACCGTCTTCGAGCGTCTGGTGCGGTTTCTGGCTTTCACTCCGATCAACAACACCTCCGGCGCACCGGGCATCTCGCTACCGCTCGCCTGGTCGGCCACCGGCGTGCCCATCGGGATGCACTTCTCGGCCCGGCCCGGCGACGAGCGCACCCTGCTCGAGGTGGCCTACGAGCTCGAGGAGGCGGTGGGCGTCACGCTTGTCTGCGATGCACGGTGTACCGACACCAAAGGACCGGTGCGGGACGAATCCCACACCGGTCCTTGAGGAGTCGACTCGTGATGAGTCAGGGGCTCTGCAGCCCCGAAGGCTTGTCAGCCCAAGATCACTTGAGGGTGACCTTGGCGCCGGCCTCTTCGAGCTTGGTCTTGGCAGCCTCGGCCGAGTCCTTGTCGGCCTTCTCGACGATGGCCTTGGGCGCACCCTCGACCAGGTCCTTGGCTTCCTTGAGGCCCAGGCCCGGGACGATCTCGCGAACGACCTTGATGACCTGGATCTTCTTGTCGCCGGCGCTCTCGAGCACGACGTCGAACTCGTCCTGCTCGGCAGCGGCGTCGGCACCGGCAGCAGCCGGGGCACCGGCAGCGGCAACGGCGACCGGAGCGGCCGCGGTGACCTCGAAGACCTCTTCGAACTTCTTCACGAAATCGCTGAGCTCCAGCAGGGTCAGTTCCTTGAACTGATCGATGAGCTCGTCAGCGGTGAGCTTCGCCATGATTGGCGTCCTTCCTGTCTGTCCCCGGTGTCGGGGGTCTTTCTCATCCCGCCCGGGGAATGGGTCTGGGATCGGTATCTTGTCGCGCAGTCGAGCAGGGGCGGATTACTCCTCCCCGGCCTCCTGCTTCTTCTCCTGCAGGGCAGCCGCGAGGCGTGCGACCTGCGAGGCGGGCTGGTTGAACAGCCCGGCAGCCTTAGCCAAGTTGCCCTTCATGGCACCGGCGAGCTTGGCCAGCAAGACCTCACGCGTCTCCAGGTCGGCGATCTGTTCGATCTCGGACACAGACAGCGCGCGGCCGTCCATGTACCCGCCCTTGATGACGAGAGCCTTGTTGTCCTTGGCGAAGTTCTTCATCGCCTTCGCCGCGACGACCGGCTCACCTTCGATGAAGGCGATCGCGGTCGGGCCGACGAACAGCTCGTCGAGTCCCTCCACGCCCGCATCAGCTGCGGCGCGCTTGACCAGGGTGTTCTTGGCGACGGAGTAGGTTGCACCCTCACCGAGGGAACGACGCAGCTCAGAGATCTGCTTGACCGACAGGCCACGGTATTCCGTGACCACAGTGGCGGTCGCACCCTTGAACTGCTCTGTGATCTCCGCGACTGCGGCGACCTTCTCGGACTTGGCCATACTTCGCCTCCTCTCATGTCCTCGAGTCGGTCATGAAAGGCCGGAAACGACAAACGCCCCGGGGCGCAGGGCCACGGGGCGTGAAGTAAGTTCGGCGATCAGCGCGGCCCATCCGAGGATGGACACCGATCACGGAAGAAAGCTCACACTTCCATGTTCTCCCTGCGTGGGCCGCCGATGTCGAATCGGTCCTTCGGCCGGGATGCTGTCGCATCCCGATGACCAACGGTCTCTGGTTGAACCGGTAGGAGCGGACATGCCGCTCACACCTCGATCAAGAGTACAGGTCAGCAGCCGACGAGCAAAATCGCCGCCACAATCTTCTCGATACCGCCGAACAGTTCACGCGGATAACGATTTGAGGTCATTGGCTGGCGGTATAGGGACCTACGACCGTAGATTGTGGTTCCGGCGGTCACGTGATCCACGCCACACCGGTGTCCGGCACCGATGTGGCAGTCACCGACCGACAACACCGGGCACACCGACGTGCCGCGGGCGGTCAGCGCACCGGGCGACCCATCGGCGACGACGGGACGACCCGCTACGTCAGACCCTTCGCGTCGCGGGGTGTGCACAGGCACCACACAGCGAAAGGTCAGGTGACGAGATGGTCGCGCCACTCGGGTCACCGACACCGTTCCCCCGGCCGGGCACCCGCACCGGGCGGACGGCCGGTGATCTCCCCCTCGGCGATCCGACGGGCGGAGCAGACGGCCGACGCTGGCGCCGACTCGTCGACGGACCTCTCGCCTTCCCCCGAGTCCACATCGACCGAGCCGTCCACATCCGCATGAGCGACGGGGTCACACTGCGGGCGACCCAGGTGCGCCCGGCCGATGAGCGCGGCCACACGGTGGCCGACACCCATCCGGCGATCGTCACGATCAACCCGTACAACCGCGCGCTCGTCGACGCGGTCGACACGTGGCGCACGATTCCCGCGGTGGTGCGCGGCGCGGCGACCGCACCGCTGCGGATGATCGCCTCGGTGACCGGCGACGCGGCGCAGATGCCGTTGACCGGTGGCGGGATCGCCGACGTCTTCGGCATCAACCGACGCCTCATACGCGCCGGATATGCACAACTGGTGGTCGACGTGCGCGGCACCGGCTCGTCACACGGCACCTGGCAGATCCTCGGCGAACGCGAACAGCTCGACTCGGTGGAGGTCATCGACTGGGCCGCGCGTCAGTCGTGGTGCAACGGCGTGGTCGGCATGACCGGCTGGTCGTATTCGGCGATCAACTCACTGCAGGCCGCAGACAAGCGACCCGACGCACTCGGCGCCATCTTCGCCGTGGAGGGCTGCGGCGACATCGTCCGCGACATCTACATCACCGGCGGGATGCCGTCGTTGTTCATCCCGATGTGGCTGTCGATCGTCAACGGGCTCAAGTGGATTCCCGATCCGCGCACCCTCGCTCACGATCTGCGCAGCGGCCACCTGCCGCGCTGGCTGGCGCACCGGATCTCCTCGCCCGCCACCGAGATGACCTCTCTGGCATGGGGTTTCCTCACCGGCCGGGACGATCGCATCCACGACGACCCCTACTTCGACGAACGCGACCCGCACGCCGAGCGCATCGAGGTGCCCACCTTCCTCTTCGGCGCCTGGCATGACCTGTTCGGTCGCAGCGCCTCACAGGTCTACAACCGGATCCCGGTGGAGCCCGGAGCCAAACAACTCGTGATGGCCGACGGCTATCACCTCGACGCCGGCGCAGGCTTCGGCGGTCCGCAGTCCCCGCCGCGGGTCGACGTCCTCGAGCGGGCATGGTTCGACCACTGGCTCAAGGGCATCGACAACGGGGTGCAGGAGTACGGACCGGTGACCCTGCAGCAGCAGGGCGGCTCGTGGAGTTGCGCGCCGGCCTTCCCGCGACCGACCGGGCACACCCATCACCTCTACCTGTCCGACACGTGGTCGAACAGCGCACATGAGGGCATCTTCGACGGAACACTCGACGACAACGGACCCGAGCGCCGGCGCGACCTGCACATCAGACCCGACCTGCGGGGCGCGGCGAGTCGCGACATGACGCAGGTGACCGCGGGCGCGTCGATGGGCCTGGGCAAGCACTTCACCACCGATGCACGCTTCCAGGAGCGCGGCGGTCTGGGCTTCACCACCGCCCCGATGCACACTCCCACCCACCTCAGCGGGGCGATGAACCTGCGCGTCTACGTGACCACCTCGGCGAACGAGGGCATCTGGGCGGTGACCGTCAACGACGTGGCCCCCGACGGGACGTCGACGGTGCTGAGCAACGGCGCACTGTCGATGTCCAACCGGGCCATCGATCCGCAGCTCTCGGAGTACGCCGACGACGGCACCGTACTGTTCGCCCACCACCACCTCAGTCGAGTGCGCAAACTGGCGGTCCCCTCCGACACGCCACTGGCACTCGACATCGACCTGGTGCCCACCGACGCCGTGATCGACATCGGACACCGGTTGCGCGTGAACGTCTACGCGGCGAGCTTCCCGCGCTACCTCACCACCGTGCCCGATCTGATCAAGGCGCGCGGCCGACGCCAGCACCTGGTGCTCGACCCCGAACGCCGCAGCAAGCTGACGGTGCGGGTGATCGGCGAACCGGGCTGGTAGTGCGCGACTGGCTGGTAGTGCGCGGCCCTCAGAGCAGCCCCGCATCGCCGAACAGCACCCGGTAGACGAACGCCGCCTCGGGTCCGATCACCACCTCCACCAGATCGATCAACGTCTGCACGAAATGGGGTCCGTGCGCCGGACCGCCGGAATCGTCGAGGTGGTGAGCGATCTCGTGCAGCACCACCAGCTCTCGCAACGCCCATCGGCCTTCCCTCGCCTCCGGGATCGCGATGGTGGGCACACGGTCGGAGCCCGGCGCGCGCGAGAACTCGTAGTGGGCCTCGCCGGCCCCGCGGCGCGACCGCACCGCGACCGGTACCCGGCTGCGTGAGAAGCGTTCGCGCACAACCGGCATCGTCACAACCCGCTCCACGTACTCGCGCACCGAGTCGATGGAGCCGAACCGCGCCTCCGGCGGGAGGGTCACCGTGGCACCCGCGAGCTGCAGGGTCGTGGACGGCTGATCGAACAGCCGGGCGATCATCCGCTCGGTGGAGTAGACCCGCGCTCTGGCGGAATCACGTGGGTGGCTCACCCGACGTCGCGTGGCAACCGTCGACGCGACGAGAGTTCGGGCTCCACACCGAGTCGCGCCCGACGCCCCGCCCGGTCACCGGCCTGCCGCGCCGCGTCGGAGTACCCCGAACTCGCACTCGACGACCGCCACGTTCCCCGCGCTGTGGACTCCTGGGAGTGGAAGTCGTTGATCTCGATCTCCTTGTCACGCAGGGCGATCGCGGTAGACGCGGTGGATGCGGCGCGCTCGGCCTCCTGCGCCTGCTGCCGGGCCTCCTCACGGGCGTCGGTGAGGCGTTTGCCGATCCGGTCGGCGAAGGCGGTCTGGAAGTTCAACCGTGCGGTGATCGCCGAGAGCGGCTTCTCCTCCACCACCCGCCGGCGCCGCCAGCCGTTGTCCCGGGTGACCACCCGGGCGGCGGTCTCCCCCTTGTAGGCGCCGGATTTGAGATAGGCATCGCTGGCGGCGACCATCTGCACCACCAGCGACGAATACAGCGTCTCCACGCTGTCGATGTCGCCGGGGAATCCGTAGGCGAGCACGTAGGTGGAGTTGTGGGCGACATCGACCTTCACGTCGTTGGCGTGGGCGATCGCCACGAACAGCAACACATAGGTCCGCAACCCGCGCTTACCGGCCTCCCCGATGGTGACCTGCCGACTGATCGGCACGGTCGCGGCGCGCGCCGCCGGATCGTGGGCGCGCGCCACGGCGATGTCGATCGACGCAGCGGTGGCCAGTCGCTGCGCGGCCTGCATGAAGGTCTGGGCCTCATGCTCGTTGTCGGTCCCCTCGGCCTGCCGGAGCAGTGCCGCGATCTTGCCGAGCAGTTTCTCGTCGCGCATACCTCTTAGACTATTGCGCGACCGATTCGGTTCCCGTCAACCGCAGATCCGCGCCCCGGGCGCAGTGTCACCGGCCCCGCGACGATGCCGACACTGCACGGGTGTGACATTGCAGATACTGACGAGTTCTTAACGCCCACAGACCTTCTCGTCCCCACATCGCCGGAGTAGACCTGGTGGTGTGACACTTTCCGAGATTCTCCCGTCCCTGGCCGCTGCGTCGGTCGAGCGCAGTTTCGGTCCCTGCACCTGGGGCGAACACGTGAGCGCATGCGGCCACGACATCCGGATCGGCGCGCTGTCGCTCACCGAGGCGCTCGCGGACCGACCGACCCCGTTCCGGGTCGGCGACCTGCTCATCTGCCGCATCACCGCGATCACCGCCGCACCTGCATCGACCGGGTCATCTATGGGGTGGCCAGAGACGGGGTCGCCGGAGACGGGGCGCAGGCATCTGCACATCGACGCCGACCTGGGCACCGACCGCGTCATCGACGACATCGCCTTCCCCGGCACGTGTCTGGCCGGCGCCCGGATGGGCGACGTCACAATCGTCGAGCGCGGCGGCATCCGGCGCACCGTGCACGCCGAACTGCCCCGAGAGCTCGGTGTCGGCGCCGCGATCCTGCTGGTCACCGCATCCACGTCGGTGCCGCCGCGTCCGCAATCGGTCGCTCACGTGGCGATGGCGGCCGATGTGTGAGCACCGAACTCAGGCCGGATCCGGGTCCTGCCCCACCTCGCGCAACGCCCGCAGAACCGCGGCGGTGCGCGCGTCACGGTCGGCTGCCAGCGCCCGATAGGCCTGCTCACCGCTGCCGTAGACGGCATCGACCTCGTCGAACACCTCGTCCATCGCGCTAGCGTCGACCGTCCCGGCCGAGAACCGCATCTGCGACCCGACATTCTCGTAGAGATGACGCATCCCGCCCGGCCCACCACCGAGCTGCTGCGACTCGAACGGCCCGATCGTCGACCAGCGCAACCCGAGTGAGGTCTTCACCAGTTCATCGAGATCACCGACGTCGATCACCCCCTGCTGCACCAGATAGGTCGCCTCCGCGTTGAACACCTTCTGCAACCGGTTGCCCACGAAACCGGGGATCTCCTTGTGCAGCCGGATCGGTACCCGGCCGAGCTCGGTGTACACCGACACCGCGTGGTCGACGATGTCGGTCCGCGTCTGCGGCAACGGCACCACCTCGATCAGCGGCATGAGCTGCGGCGGGTTGAACGGGTGGCCCACCAGGATGCGATCGGCGGCCGGATTGCCCTCGGCGATGTCAGAGGGGAGCAACGACGATGACGAGGACGCGAGCACCACATCGTCTCGGGTGTGCGCGGCGAGTGTCGCGAACAACTCCCGTTTGAGCTCGATGCGCTCGGGTCCGGCCTCCTGCACGTAATCGGTGCCCTCGGCGGCCTCCGCGAGATCCGCGGTGGTGGCGATGTCGAGTCCGGCGAGGTTGCGCGCCACGAGTTCGTCGAGGTCCGGGCGCGGATCGCTGATCCGCACCGACCACCCCGCGTCACCGAACAACCGCGCGAACGACTCGCCGATGACCCCGGCACCGACGATGGTGACCGTCGACATCACCGCCTCCTAGAGTCCGAGCCTCTTCTGCATGTCGCGCAACGTGTTCGCCGAATCGATGAGCCCTTGCCGCTCCGAATCCGACAGCGGCACACGGATCCGCTCCCCCGCCCCGCGACGGTCGATGAGCGTGGGCAGCGACAGGCACACATCCTCGATGCCCTCGTACCCCGCCCCGGTGGCGATCGTCGAGATGGGCATCACGCGATGCTCGTTACGCAGCACGGCTTCGGCGATCCGTGCCGTCGCCAGGCCGATCGCGTAGTTCGTGGCGCCCTTGCCGTCGATGATCGTGTACGCCGAGGACACCACGTCGTGCTGGATGTCGTTGCGTGCGTTCTCGTCGAGCGGGTCGAATCCAGGCAGCGGCTCCCATGCGGTGAGGGGCATGCCGCCGATGGTCGCCGACTCCCACAGCGGGATCTCGGAGTCGCCGTGTTCGCCGACGATGTAGGCGTGGACGTTCTGCACCGCGACGCCGCAGTACTGGGCCACCGAGAACCGCAGACGCGAGGAGTCCAGGACCGTCCCCGACCCGAACAGCTGGTTGCGCGGCAGACCGCTGTACTTCAGCGCCGCATAGGTCACCAGGTCGACGGGATTGGACACCATGATGTACACCGCGTCGGGCGCCACCTCGAGCACGCCGGGCATGCTCGCCTTGGTGACAGCGATGGTCGAGTCGGCCAGATCCAGACGTGACTGGCCGGGTTTCTGCTTCGCGCCGGCGGTGAACACCACCACGTCGGCGTCGCGGCACACCTCGACGTCGTCGGACCCGATCACGTCGGCGCGCGGCACGAATTCGAGCCCGTGGGACAGGTCGAGTACTTCCGCATGGACCTTCTTGGCGTTGATGTCCATCAGCGCCACGGTGCGCGCGACACCCCTGATCAGCGACGCATAGGCGATCGCCGTACCCACCGCACCCGCCCCGATGATCGCGAGTTTCGTTCCATCGCTGCCCATTTCGCACTCCTGACACGTCGACGCACATCCGGATGAAAGGCCCTCAGATGTCAGCCTATGCCAGCCGGGCGCCACGCGGAGTTGTACCGCTCCCGGGCTCAGACGAAGCGGCGACGCGACCGGTGGCAAAAATCATCCCCGTGGGCGCAGCGGAGGGCAATGTTCCCTTCGCGGCGCTCAGGGGGCCGATTTTCACCGTTGCGACCCGAACATGACCCGCCCAGCGTCACTCCCGGATGGTCATCTTGGCCACCTGATCGCCGGTGACGTCGTAGGTGAAGGTCGAGGGTCCGTTGAATCCGTCGCCGCCGACTTTCGCGATCACCACCGCCTGATGGCCGATGTTGCGGACGTTGGTCACCTCCAGCGTCACGTGTTTGCCGATGAACTCGGCATCACTCCAGCCTGCGATCTCGTCGCGGCCGGTGAACTCACGACCCCAGTCGTCGACCACGCCATCGTCGGCGAATGTGGCAAGAAAAGCGGTCTGATCACCCGTGTTGGTGGCGTCGATCGACGCACGGACGGGTGCGGGCAGAAGTTCTGCCATGAGTGGTGTCCTCTCAGTGCGAGCCCGAAGGCCTGGGCATGCTCGACCCCCTCATGTCGAGCATGCCCTCTTCGGCCTCAGCGGGTGGTGTAACCCCCATTGGCGAACAGCGTCTGGCCGGTGATCCAGTGACCGTCGGTGGCCAGGAATGTCGCGATCGGGGCGATGTCGCGGATGTCGGTGAGCCGGTTGCCCATCGCCTGCGACTTGTGGAAGGCGACGCGCTCGGGCGTCTCCTGACCGTAGAAGAACGGGGTGTCCATCGGCCCCGGGGCGATGTTGTTGACCGAGATGCCGCGCTCGGCGAACTCCTTGGCCGCCGCGCGGGTGAAGTGCTCGACCGGCGCTTTGGCTCCGGCGTAGGTGGAGTAGCCGTCGGTGAAGGCCGCGAGCAGTGAGGTGACGATGGTGATCACGCTGCCGTTGTCGTTCAGGTGTTTACCTGCCTCGCTGATGAAGAAGTAGGCCGTCTTCGCGTTGATGTCGAACATCGAGTCGTACTCCTCCTCGGTGGTCTCGACGATCGGCTTGCGCAGCACCTTTCCGACGGTGTTGATCGCCACGTCGATGCTGCCCAGCACCGAGTCGACCTGCTCGAACATCGAGGCCACGTTCCTCGGCACGGTCAGATCGCCCTGGATCAGCAGCGATCGCGCGCCGAGCTCCTCGACCGCGGCAGCGGTCTTCTCGGCGTCGTCGCGGGTCGCGTCGCTGTTGTAGTGGATGGCCACGTTCGCGCCCAGCGCCGCGAGGTCGCGCGAGATGAGGCCACCGAGGTTCTTGGCGCCGGCGGCCACGAGTGCGTTCTTCCCCTCGAGTGCGCGGGTGGCGGTGGAGTCCTGTGCGAATGTCATCGATCGAATCCCTTCCTGTCGGCTCCCCGGTGATCCGAGAATTGCCGTGTACTTCAGCGGATGACGTTCACGATAGGAACGGTTAAACACAAGAACAATCGAATCTATCTGGATATACAACAACTAAGATTTGAGTATGAACCCGGAGGACGCCCACGCACTCGACACCCGGCGGCTTGAGCAATTCGTCGCCGTCGCCGACGCGGGAACACTGGCAGTGGCCGCCGAGCGGTTGTTCATCACCCAGCAGGCACTCTCGACGGCGCTGCGCCAACTCGAGCGTGAGGTCGGGGTGGCACTGTTCGACCGCTCGGGACGACGTCTGGTGCTCACTGCCGCGGGCCAGGAACTACTGGCCGGTGCCCGCCCACTCCTCACGGGATCGCGCGAGCTGGCCCGGGCGGTCCGCAGGCGAGCAGCCGGGACCCCGCCCGCCTTCGTCGTGGGCCATTCACCCGCACTCGCCGACCACGAGGTGTTCGCACTGCTCGAGACCGCGATCCGGCGACATCCCGACGCATCGGTCACCCTGACCCAGGTGTTCCCCGGTCGTTTCGTCGACGAACTCCTCTCGGGCAACCTGGATCTCGCGTTGCGCCGGGGGGTCGACACCCCAGCCGACCTCACCTCCGCGGTGATCGCCTACCAGCCACTGCGTGTCGCTTTTTCTTCGAAACATCGTCTGGCTCAACGTGATCGGATCGCGGTGCGCGACCTGCGCGATGTGCCGGTAACCGTGTGGGCACCCGAACGCCACTCGTTCTACACCGACTTCCTCATCGCGCACTTCCGCCGCAACGGTGTGGAGCCACATCTACGGGTGAGCCGGGTTCAGGGTGCGCCGCCGGCCACCGCAGCACTGCTCGACGATGACACCTGCGTCTTCGTGACCGACCCACCCGGCACGTGTTACGGCGGCCGAATCGTGGTGCGCGACTTCGACGATCCCCCGTTCTCCCCGGTGCAGGCGCTGTGGCTACCGCATACGGTGTCGGCGCTGCGCGCCGACATACTCAGCGCAGCACCCTAGAAGTGGTTGCGTGAGTGGGTGATTGCCACCGGCCAGAACTGGTTGCGTTGGCGAGAACTGGTTGCGTTGGTGGGAACTGGTCGCGTTTGCGAGAACTGGTCGCGGCGGCATAAACGCAACCAGTTTCCACACACGCACCCATTGCAAAGGCCGCGTCTACGCAAACTGGTCGCGTCTGTAGCGAAGAAGCAGACTACGCCGTCGAAAACTGTGGCTGCGTACGTGAGAACTGGTCGCGGCTGCGAGAACTGGTCGCGGCTGCGAGAACTGGTCGCGGCTGCAAGAACTGGGTGCGGCCGCACAAACGCAACCACTTTCCACAGACGCACCCATTGCAAAGGCCGCGTCTGCGAGAACTGGGTGCGGCTGCACAAACGCAACCAGTTCATCCGGCGCGGCGACGCAAACGCAACCAGTTCATCCGGCCCGACAACACCGCAAACGCAACCAGTTCCCCCCGCACCCACACCACACCACAACCCCACACATGACAAACACCCCCTGACCATCGGTCAGGGGGTGTCGTCGAGCAGTAGCGCTACTGCCGGTCACGCACAGGCGATCAGGCCTGCGCCTCCTCGGCGTAGTTGCGGGTCACCGCCGGATCCACCGGGATGCCCGGTCCGGTGGTGGTGCTCACGGTGACCTTCTTCAGGTAGCGGCCCTTGGCAGCCGACGGCTTGGCGCGCAGGATCTCCTCCAGAGCAGCGCCGTAGTTCTCGGCGAGCTGCTTGGGCTCGAACGACGCCTTGCCGATCACGAAGTGCAGGTTGGCTGCCTTGTCGACGCGGAAGTTGATCTTGCCGCCCTTGATGTCGTTGACGGCCTTGGTGACATCGGTGGTCACGGTGCCGGTCTTCGGGTTCGGCATCAGGCCGCGCGGTCCGAGGATGCGCGCGATGCGGCCGACCTTGGCCATCTGATCGGGGGTGGCGATCGCGGCGTCGAAGTCCAGGAAACCGTCCTGGATCTTGGCGATCAGATCCTCCGAGCCCACCTCGTCGGCGCCTGCGGCCTCGGCCTCGGCGGCCTTGTCGCCGGCGGCGAACACGATCACGCGGGCGGTCTTACCAGTGCCGTTGGGCAGGTTGACGGTGCCGCGAACCATCTGGTCGGCCTTGCGGGGATCGACACCGAGACGGATGGCGACCTCGACGGTGGCGTCGAACTTCTCCGACGACGTGTCCTTGGCCAGCTTCACAGCCTCCAGCGGGCTGTAGAGCGACGTCTTGTCGATCTTGGCAGAGGCCGCTTCGTAGGCCTTGCTCTTCTTGCTCATATGCTCTTTCCTTGCTCCGCTCTCCGGAATCGGATGCGGGTTGGTGGTTGCGGACCGAGCCGGTCCTCCCACGCGTTCTCGTGAGTTCGATCAACCCCTGGTGAGGGGTGCGGCCGTATCAGCCCTCGACGGTGATACCCATCGACCGTGCGGTACCGGCGATGATCTTCGCGGCCTGGTCGATGTCGTTGGCGTTGAGGTCCTCGGCCTTGGTCTTGGCGATCTCGCGGACCTGGTCCATCGAGACCTTGCCGACCTTGTTCACATGCGGCTCTCCCGAGCCCTTCTGCAGACCGGCAGCCTTGAGCAGCAGCTTGGCGGCAGGCGGGGTCTTCAACTTGAAGTCGAAGGAACGGTCTTCGTAAACGAAGATCTCCACCGGCACCACGTTGCCACGCTGCGACTCGGTCGCGGCGTTGTAGGCCTTGCAGAACTCCATGATGTTCACGCCGTGCTGACCGAGCGCCGGACCCACGGGCGGTGCAGGGTTGGCCTGCCCGGCCTGGATCTGGAGCTTGATGATGCCGGCGAGCTTCTTCTTCTTGGGGGGCATCTCTGATTGCTTCCTTTGGGTTTCTTACTGGCTCCGCGTCGCTGGAACGCGGAAGTTTAAAACGCGCGAACGCTGGATCGAATTCCGCTCAGATCTTCTCGACCTGATTGAAGCCGAGCTCGACCGGTGTCTCACGACCGAAGATCGACACCAGGACCTTGACCTTGCGCTGTTCGGCGTTGACCTCGGAGATCGAGGCCGGCAGCGTCGCGAACGGGCCGTCCATGACGGTGACCGACTCGCCGACCTCGAAGTCGACCTCGACACCTGCGGCGGCGGCAGCAGCCTCCACGCCCTCGGCGCCGGCACCGGACTTGCCCGACACGGTCTTCTTGGTCTCGACCTTGGGGGCGAGGAACTTGACGACCTCGTTGAGGCTCAGCGGCGACGGCTGGCTGGTGCGGCCCACGAACCCGGTGACGCCCGGGGTGTTGCGCACCGCGCCCCACGACTCGTCGTTGAGATCCATGCGCACGAGGATGTAGCCGGGCAGGACCTTACGGTTGACCTTCTTGGGCTGGCCGTTCTTGATCTCGGTGACCTCTTCGGTGGGCACCTCCACCTGGAAGATGTAGTCACCCACGTCGAGGTTCTGCACACGCGTCTCGAGATTGGCCTTGACCTTGTTCTCGTAGCCGGCGTAGCTGTGGATCACATACCAGTCGCCCGGCGCACGCCGCAGTTCACGCTTGAGCTTGGCGACGGGATCCTCTTCTTCCGCCTCGGCGTCGGCAGGTGCCTCGCCAGCGGTCTGGGACTCGGCGGCCTCGGAATCAGAGTCGACCTCGGGCGCGTCGGCGTCGGGGGTCTCGTCGGTGTCAGTCGCCTCGGTGTCCACGTCGTCGGCAGGGGCCTCGAGGGCAGCCTCCACCGTCTCGTCGGCGGACGTCTCGACGGCGTCTGCCTCGGCGGTGATGTCCGCGTCGTTCTCGGGGGTGCTCACTGCGCCCAGCTCCTCTTTCTTCGTGGTCCGGTCGGTTCTCGTGCTGCCGGTTGGTGTCCTCGTGCTACCTCAGCCGAGGATCCACAGCACGAGTTTGGCGAACCCGAGATCCAGCCCCGCCACGAAAGCGGTGAACACCACCACGAAGATCAGCACCACCAGGGTGTACTGGATCACTTCGCGACGGGTCGGCCAGATGACCTTCTTGAGTTCGTCCACGACCTGCGTCAGGAACAACCAGATCCGCTTGAACGGATTGTGGTCGCCTTCGGCAACCCGCTTCTGCTTTTTTCTCTTCTCTGCGTTCTCACCCTCACTGAGGTCGACACCGGCAACGGTGTCGGTGTCCCGCTCGAGGGTGGCGGTCGAACGCTTGCCCCGGGGAGCGTTGCGCTTACCCGAAGGGCGCAGCTCCTCGTCGTCGGTCACGGCATCGAGAGAGTCGGCGTCGGCGTCACCCTGAGCTCCGTCGGCACCGTTCACCGAGGCGCCCTTGGCGCGGGCAGCCCTGTCGCGATCACTCACGTTGTCCCTCTCGTCGTCCGTGCCCTGGCCGGTGCGACCCGGACCACAGAAAATACCGGCCGGGTCACTCCGGACGCCTGGCGACGACCGGGAGCCAAGGGCAGGGGCGACAGGACTTGAACCTGCAACCTGCGGTTTTGGAGACCGCTGCTCTGCCAGTTGAGCTACGCCCCTTTGGTGCCGCCCACCCCGCGACCAGCGGTTCGGGACTACGGCGGCCCCTGTCCGTCCCTTTCATGATCAACGCGCCACCCTCAGGGCAGCGCGTAGTGTCAAGAAACAGACAGTTCAGTGTACGTCACCACCCCGGCCAAAAACCAAACCGGCAGGTGAACCACTACGCACATGCGGTGCTGACCTGCGAACACAGTGCTTGCGGGCCGCGAAGCCCGCTCCCACCGGCGATCGTCAGGAGAACTGCACACCCACTGTCGCGCGACCGAAGATCTTGCGCTCGCCCTGTTTGGCGACGATGGCGATCACCCCGCGGCGCGTGTCCGGATCGAGCGACTTGATCTTGGCGGTGAAATCCACATTCGCCGAGCCGTCTGCGGGCACATACACCGGGCTGGTGAAGCGCACGTTGTACTCGTAGATCGCCGCGGGGTCCTTGATGAACTCCCCGACGAAACTCGCGCCGAGGCCCATGCTCTGCATGCCGTGCGCGATGACATCGTCGAGTCCGGCCACCTTGGCCACCTCATCGGAGAAGTGGATCGGATTCGGGTCACCCGCCACGCCGGCGTAATTCACCAGGTTGCCTCGTGTGAGCGTGAACGTCTTCGACGGCAGCTCCTGACCCACCTCGAGACCGTCGAACGAGATCGCACCATAGGGCTTGGGCGCGACCACCGGATCGGGCAGTTCGTAGCGCGCCGGGTCGGGGGCCACGGTCGGCTCGAACTCCGCGAGCGCGGGCGCCTTCATCATCACGTGGTCGATCGAGCTGATCAGAGCCGGGTCGACCTCCATCGACGGCCGCGCGACCAGGCCGGTCCAGGTGGTCATCACCGGGTCGCCGTGCTGATCCCAGATCACGTTCTTGGTCACCATCACGTCGTTGCCGGCGACCTGGCGGAACGAGTCGAGCGATACGTCGCAGATCAGCCGCGCACCCACCTTCAACGGCTGGTGGAACACCAGACGCTGGTCGGTCTGCAGGATCTGCCAGATGTCGTAGCCGGTGATCACATCGGAGAACAGTCGCCGCTGTGCGACGATCCCGAGCACGGAGACGTAGGTCGGTGCGGCGACCAGCGTGTCATGTCCGAGGGCCCGGGCCGCGGCCTCGTCCCAGTGGATCGGGTTGCCGTCCTGCACCGCCTGCGCATGCTTGCGCACCTCTTCGCGGGCGATCTCGTAGTAGTCGTCGACCGTGTAGGTGTAGCCCACCAGCTTCTTGGTCTTCTCCGAGACGCTCTCTGCCGTGATCTCGGCCGTGTCCTCGTTCACCGATGTCCCCTCGCTCACCGAGCCACTCCCTCCTGCGGCGCCGTGGCGGTCACACCGCCGGCTGCGCGTCATCCCGATCGACGACCCGGCGCGGCTGCTTCGCGGGGTCGACGGCGATCAATCCGTGAGAACGGGCTGTCCACGGACACAAACGAGAAGAGGGGGTACCTTTCGGCACCCCCTCTTCGTCACGGCGGATATGCGCCGCCGCGTAGAACTCTCTTCACATCCGTCGCCACGGTGTGCCCCGGCGATTGTCGCACCGTCGCGCACCGATTTCTCGCGAGCCACTACGGCTCAGCGTGGAAAACCGGCGATCGCGCCGCGAACACCCAATCGATGCGGCACCCGGAACCATCCGGGGAAGCCTGCGGTCAGCGGGCCTCTTTGTGGTTCTGGTGCTTCCCGCAATTCGGGCAGAACTTGCGCAGCTCGAGGCGATCGGGATCGTTGCGGCGGTTCTTCTTGGTGATGTAGTTGCGGTGCTTGCACACCTCGCACGCCAAGGTGATCTTGGGGCGAACGTCTGTCGAGGAGGCCACTGTCGTCTTCTTTCGGGTGGTTCGGGTGAGCCTGCCCGCGCGGAGAAGAACTTCCTCCGGTACGGCGGCCCGTCTGCGTGGGTCGAAACCTCGCGGCTCCGATGTGTAGCGGTGGAGGGACTCGATCCCTCGACCTCACGATTATGAGTCGTGCGCTCTAACCAGCTGAGCTACACCGCCAGAGTGGACTGGTTTCGTCCAGCGAGCCCCCTGACGGAATCGAACCGTCGACCTTTTCCTTACCATGGAAACGCTCTACCGACTGAGCTAAGGGGGCGTGCCCGCTCCGGTACTACCCGGCGCGAGAGCCTTAACGAGGTTACACATCCCGGCTCCGCAGCACCAAATCGCGTGCTCACCGCGTTGTCGACCCCGTCAGATGAACCCGGCCCCGACCGCTTTCATGCAGGTCGAGACCGGTTTTACATCTGGTGGCAGGTATAGGATTCGAACCTATGTAGCTTGCGCGACGGATTTACAGTCCGCTCCCTTTGGCCGCTCGGGCAACCTGCCGTGCCGCTCACATCGCCGTTCCCGGCGGCGGTTGAGCAACGCCGGAAAGAATACAACGAAGGTGTCGCAACAACGAAAACGGCTGGTCAGGGCCCCGAAATCGAGGCATCGAGGGCCATCGACGCCGTCGGGGTGGCACCGGTGTGTCACGTCACATCCCTTCCGAATCGGGCGGCCTTCGCGAAATGCTGGGAGTTTCGTCGCCTGCCGTGGCGGAGCCGTCGCAGCCACGCAGACAGACAGCACACGGATCACGGGTGACAGACCACGGACATAGCCCACGGGCCACGGACACAGAGGACGCCCGGGCACAGGGCCCGCGCACCAGAGAAGGGCGAGATGACCGCTGACGAGACGACCGCTGACGAGACGACGGGTAGCGGCGCACAGACCGGGCAGGTCGAGCACACCTTCACGCTCACCCGCGCGATCACGTTGTTGCTCACCGTGACGGCCGGGACGTCGGTCGCGGCCCTGTATTACGCGCAACCGCTGCTGGTCATCATCGCGACGAACCTGCACACCTCGACGTCACTGGCCGGGCTGCTGGTCACCGCCAGTCAGGTCGGCTACGTCGTGGGTCTGGCGCTGCTGGTCCCGCTGGGCGACATCGTCGACCGCCGCACCCTCATCACCCGACTGCTGGCCTTGGCGGTGGTCGCCGCGCTCGTCGCCGCCTGCGCACCGAATTTCTGGGTGCTGTGTGCGGCGCTGGTCTTCTGCGGCATCACCTCGGCGACCGCGATGGTGGTGGTGCCCTTCGCCGCCGGCGTCGCGGCGCCGCACGAACGCGGTCGCGTCACCGGAACGGTGATGAGCGGTGTGATGCTGGGCATCCTGCTGGCACGCACCATCAGCGGCGCGCTCGCCGAACTAGGCGGCTGGCGCACCATCTACGCCGTCTCCGCGGTGGCGTTCGCGATCCTGGCCGTGTGCGTATGGCGGATGCTCCCCTCGGCGCCCGCCACGGCGACCGTGCGCTACCCGCGACTGCTCGCCTCCATCGCCACACTGATCCGCGCCGAGCCGCTCCTGCGCGGGCGGATGGCACTGGGGTTCTTGTCGATGGGCGGATTCACCCTGATGTGGACGGCCTCCACCTTCCTGCTCGCGCGCGACTACGGGTTCTCCGCCGGTGTGATCGGACTGTTCGGTCTCGCCGGTGCGGCCGGCGCCGCAGGAGCTCCGGTGATCGGGCGGCTGTTCGATCGCGGGCACGCCCATGTCGCCAACACGGTCGCCTGGGTCTCGATCCTGGTCGGCTGGGGTCTGCTGGCTCTCGGACACCACACGCTGGTGGCGTTCGTCCTGGGCTTGTTGCTGTTCGACTTCGGGTCACAGGCCGTGCAGATCTGCAACCAGAACCGCATCTACTCCTCGCTCGACCCGGCAGCCCGCAGCCGCATCACCACCGCCTACATGGTCACGTTCTTCCTCGGCGGAGTCGCCGGCTCGGCGCTGGCCGCACCGCTCTACGACGCCGGCGGGTGGGGTGCGGTGTGTCTGGCCGGCACGGTGGTCGCCGTGGTCGGACTCGCGCTCTGGGGTGCGATCTACCTGTCGCGCGAGCGCAGCCTCACGGCCGCGCACTGAGAGACACCCGGCCCGCGGAGACACCTCGTCCGCGCCGCCGACCTCAGCGCAGCGACCGCAGTCGGTCTCGTGTGCGCAGCCGAGTTGAAGACTGTCCGGTGCCCGAGTGCCCGGGACCAGACTGGCCGATACCGGACTGGCCGGCACCGGGTTGGGGCAGACGCCCCGCCTCGAGGTCTTCGCGCAGCGCCGTGACCGTCTGCACCGAGTCGGTCTTGTTGGTCCCGATGAACCCGGAGGGTCCGCGCTTGATCCAGCCGGTCACATACATGCCGGTCTCCACCTGACCGTCGGCCACCACCCGTCCGGCCTCGTTGGGGATCACCCCGCGCACGGTGTCGAAGGGCAACCCGTCGACGGGCCTGCCGCGGTAGCCGATCGAGCTGAGCACGAGCCCGGCCGACATGTCCTCGGTCTCGGTCCCCGGCACCACCAGCCCGGTCTCGTCGCGCACATTGCGCAGGAAACGGATACCGCCGACTCGCTTCTCCCCTGCCCCGGCGGCGAGCACCTCGGCGGGCGTGCGCAAGAAGGCCAGACGCAGTCGTCGACCAGTCCCTTCCGCGGCCCCGGCGACCTCACGCAGCAACGCCAGTTTCGCCGCCACCACCTCGTCACCGGGTGCCGGGGGCGCACCGTCGAGATCGACCGGATCGACCCCGACCCGCACGCCGGGCCCGTGTCCGCTGCCGTCGACGAGGCCGATGAGCTCAGGCATCGTGAACGCGGCCGACTCGGGACCGCGCCTGCCGACCACCACCACCTCGCGCACCGCGGAGTCGCGCAGCACCGCCAGGGCCCGTCGCGAGATCGACGTCTGCGCCAGCGCGTCGGGGTCGCTGGTGAGGATGCGTGCGGCATCGAGTGCCACATTGCCGTTGCCGACGACCACCACGCGCTCGGTGTCGAGGTCGAAGTCGAGGTCGGCGAAGTCGGGATGCCCGTTGTACCAGCCGACGAACGACGTCGCGCTGGCCACACCACTCAGTTCCGCGCCGGGGATCTCGAGGCGACGATCGGTGGGCGCACCGCCCGCCCAGATCACCGCGCGGTGGGTGCGGCGCAACTCGGCGAGCGTCACATCCCGGCCGATCTCCACCCCCAGCCGGATCGTCAGATGGGGGTTGACGGCGATCTCGTCGAACAGCCGCATCACCGAGCGCGTGGACAGGTGGTCGGGTGCCACACCGAAACGGGCCAACCCGAACGGCTTGTCGAGTCGTTCGAAAATCGTCACCCGGACCTCCGGGTAGCGCAGCAGCTCGTCGGCGGCGTACATCGCAGCCGGGCCTGATCCCACGATCGCGACGTCGATCTGCCGGTCGGTCACCTTCAGCGACGCCGGCTTGCCGATCGGCGCCAGCGGCAGACGTGTGCGCGTGTCCACCGGGAACCGCGCGGCCGGTACCGAGTCGACGCCTGCGTAGTGCTCGGCGTTGACGTCGACAAACCGCAGTTGATGCTCGTCGAGCCGATGGCCCGGCACGATCGCGCTCACCGGGCAGGCACTCACACACGCGCCGCAGTCGACACATGTCGACGGGTCGATGTAGAGCATCTCCGAGGTGGCGAAGTCGGGCTCGTCGGGAGTCGGATGGATGCAGTTGACAGGACAGGCGTAGACGCAGGAGGCATCTCCGCAACACGCCTGTGTGACGACGTGGGGCACGTGAGTGGTGTTCTTCCGATCGGGCGGGCGCAGCTGCCCGGCTGGGTCAGCCGCGGTGAGGGATCAGGCTGCGGTGTAGGTCGGTTCGCTGCGGTAGCGCGACGGACGGCCACCGATCCCGAGTACCTTCCACAGCGCCTTGGACACCGGGTTCATCAGGCCGCACTGGTCGGCGAGCATGCGGACGTCACCGAACACGTTGCGCAGGAACTTCTTCGATTCGTCGGACTTCCAGAAGATCTCGTGGAAGACCTCGTCGGGGATGTCGAAGCGGTTGCGGAATTCCCTCGGCGGCACCACGATCTCGCTGCACAGGAAGCGCATGATCAGCGGCATCATGATCGACAGCGCGAAGCGCTGGGCCGCATTCTTCTTGGGGATCGACTCCCGCAGCAGGTGATGGGCGAAGGAGATGTGGCGCGCCTCCTCGGCGACGTGCAGCTGCATGATCGCCGCCATCGTGGGGTGCAGGTCGGAGGTGTTGCGCAGGAAGTCTTTCTGGATGTGGTCGATCGGCTCCTCGCCGGCGAGCACCCCGAAGAAGAACAGCGTCGGGAACAGCGTCGAGGCCAGCGGAACGAACGGCGAGACCATACGGAAGGGCACCTTGCCGCCGGGAACATCCATCCCTGAGCGGTTCACGAACTCCTGAAACATCAGGGTGTGATTGCACTCTTCCTTGGCCTCATGCGTGGTGTAGCGGAACTCCTTGGCCCCGTTGGGCAGTGAAAAGGAGTACTGCATGAGTCCGCGGATGAGGATCGACTCGAACTGCAGGCCGACCTTCGCGACGTTGGCCTGACGCCACATGCCGATCTCGATCTGCTTGTCGACCGGCTGGGCCTGGTACCAGGGGTGGCGACCGACCGGATCCACGACATCGTCGAGGATCCAGCGCTCGTCGCCCTCGACCACGGCCATGTGCGGGGCGTCCCAGTCGATGTCGATGTAGGGATCGAAATTGCGGTGCACCGACGCCGACGACAGATCGTCGAGAACGCGACCGTAGTCGTCGTCCGCGGACGCCTTGTCGACCCCGTTCACGCCGGCCCCGTTCACTCCGGCGCCGTTCACACTGCCGGGAGCATCGTCCATACCGGGTGTGTACTCGTCACCGATTCTCGCCGCGAGCGTCATCTCGAACCTCACTCCTGTCGTGGCCCATGTCCTGTCGTGGCCCATGTCACTGCGAATGTGTGCGAATGTAAGCCGCGACGCTCTATTTGTCAACGCTCGTTGTCAGATCAAGGTTCATTGTCATGGTCGCGCAGTCACCACCCCGCGCGCCCTGCACCCTGCGCGCCTCACCCCCCGCGGACATCGCGACCAGCGCACTGGCACCGACCACCGCCGTCTACGCTGACACGCATGGCAGATTCATCATTCGACGTGGTCAGCAAGGTCGATCGGCAAGAGGTCGACAACGCTCTCAACCAGGCGGCCAAGGAACTGTCCCAGCGCTACGACTTCCGCGGCACCAACACCGGCATCGCGTGGTCAGGCGAGGAGACCATCGTGATCACCTCCGACGCCGAGGAGCGGGCCGAGGCCGCACTCGACGTGTTCAAGGAGAAGTTGATCCGCCGCGACATCTCGCTCAAGGCCTTCGACGCCGGCGACCCGGTGGCCTCGGGCAAGCAGTTCAAGCTCAGCGGCACGCTCGTGGAGGGCATCGATTCCGAGCACGCCAAGAAGATCTCCAAGAAGATCCGCGACGAGGGCCCCAAGGGCGTCAAGGCGCAGATCCAGGGCGACGAGCTGCGGGTGTCGAGCAAGAAGCGCGACGACCTGCAGGAAACGATTGCGCTGCTCAAGGGCGAGGACTTCGGTATCGCCCTGCAGTTCGTCAACTACCGGTAGGAGTCCGCTCGACGCGCGGCGGTACACCAGCAACACCTCTACGCGACACCGACCCCGTATAGGCGGTCGGTGTCGCGTAGACGTGTCATCTGTGTACGTTCTGGGATCCATCCACAGGTACGGGCGGTCGGCACCCTGATGCGGGTCATCGCGACCGAGGTCACCTGCACCCTGTGACACATGGATTCCGGAGTTCGCACATGGCGGCAGCTGGAGGCGAGCGGTGTGACCCAGAGCGAGCTGCGCCAGGGTCTGCGTCGCGGAAATCTCACGAAGCTGCGGCACGGCTGGTACGCCTCCGCCGACGCCGATCCGCAGGTGGTCGCCGCGGTGTCGCGCGGCGGCGTACTGAGCTGCGTTTCGGCGCTGCGCGCCCACGGCGTCTGGGTGCCCGAGCACCCACGGGGAGTTCACGCCCGGGCGAAGCCGTCGATCATGCGGTCGAATCCGAAGAACTTCTGCCGCCAGCACTGGTCCCCCGAACCCGAGAGCGGGGCGGTCGACGACGTGCCCACCGCGCTGCGCCACGCCGTGCGATGCCTCGACGATGAGGGCATCGTCGTGGTGTGCGACTCGCTCCTCAACAGCGGGATGATGACCGCCGACCAGCTGCAGGCAACGCTGAGCCGCGCGCCCGTTCGCATACGCCGACTCCTCGACAAATGTGACGCCACGGCACAGTCGGGAACCGAGACGATGGCGCGACTGCGATTTCGCGCCCGCGGGCTACGGGTGCGCACGCAGGTGCACATTCCGACCATCGGCATCGTCGACATGCTCATCGGCGAAAGCCTCATCTTCGAGTGCGACGGCAGGCAGTACCACGCCGACGACGAGCAGTTCGAACGCGACCGCGAACGTGACCGGCGCGCTGTGGCCATGGGCTACAGCAGAATTCGGGGCACCTACCGCCAGGTGGTGCACCGCTGGGACGAGGTCGACGCCGACGTGATGGCCATCGTCCGGCGCGGCGACCACCTCCGCAAGCCGCTGATCTGAGCCGGCTCAGGGGTTCACGGGCTCACGGGCTCGGGGGATGTGTACACAGATGACACCTGTGCGCGACGCCGACCCCATATACGAGGTCCGCGTCGCGCACAGATGCTACTGGTGTACGCCCGCCGCCCTACTCAGAACGATGAGCCGGCACTCCCCGTCCCGATCAGTCCGATCGTGCGGACGAAGGTGAGCTTGTCGAATTCGCGGCCGTATTCGTCGATCGCCGAGATCGTCATCTCCGAATTGACCACCCCGGGCACGCCGGGTGCCACGTCGACCTTGATGAAGGCGTAGTTGCGGAAGCGCACCCGCGACCACTCCACCGCCTCGGCCTGCTTTTGCCCGTCGGAGGTCCACACGTAGCTGTTGGGTACCTCGTTGTCCGACAGCACGTTTCCGCGGTAGGTCTCCTTCTCGCCGTCCTGGAAGGCGTAGCGAGGACGACCACCGCACCCGACGGTGTAGTACACGGTCCCGTCGGACTCACCGGTGACCGTGGACTGATCGGGTGCGGCCTTGGTGGCCTTGCCCGCGCGGATCGGATCGGTGCGCTCGAAGATGTGGTTGTGGCCCTGCAGCACCACATCGACCTTGTACCTGTCGAACAGTGCGGTCCACGCCGCACGCACACCGCCGTCGGAGGCATGCTGCTTGGTGGTCGAGTATGCGCAGTGGTGGAAGAAGCAGATGATGAAGTCGATGTTCGGGTCGCGACGGTAGCGAGCCAGAGTCCCCTCGACCCACGAGTTCTGCGCACCACCGCTGTAGCCGGTGTTCGCGGTGATCTCGAAGGACACGTCGTTGGCGTCGAGCGAGAGGATCGCGACGTTGCCGTAGGTGAACGAGTACACCGACGGACATCCCTTGGGGCCGTTGGTCGGCAGGTCCAGGCGGGCCGCATGACCGCCGTAACCGTGCGGGCTGTAGAGCGCCTCCATGTCGTGGTTGCCGGTGGCGAACAGCCACGGGACGGTGGCCGCACTCGGCTCGATGAGACTCAGGTAGCCGTCCCAGACATACGGGTTGTACTTGTCGAAACCGCTGGCCGCCTTCGACCCGCTCGGCACAAACTGCACCTGCTTACCCGACCCGGACGGGTCGGCGTAGGCGATGTCGCCGGCGAGTACGTGGAAGGCACCGTTCGCGGCGATGATCTGGCGCAACACATTCGACGCATGCCGCACGCTCGGGTCGTTGTCGGCGGCGTAGTAGAGGTCGTCGTAGTCGCCGGTGGCGAGTCCGGGCGGGGCAGCCGGCGTCTCGTCGACACCTTGATCGCCCATCATCGTGAAGCGAAAGCGTCCGCCGCGTCCGGGGGCGAATGCCGTTGCCACCGAGGCAACCTGACCGGTGTACCCGTCCGAGGTCCGCCACCGGTAGTAGTGCGGCAACCGTGCGGGCAACCGGTTCACCGGCACGTGGGCGTAGAACTGCTCGGCACCGAGAATCCCGCCGCTCGACACCGGCACCTGGCTGACGAGGTTGCGCACTTCGGCCTCGGTGGTCGCACCGAGGGCCGCGGTGGGGCCGTGATCGAGAAAGACCTTGGTGGCACCCGGATTGCGCGACAGCTGCGCGGAGAACCGCAGCTGGCTGGAGGCGTCGGCGCCGAAGGACACGTGCCGCCCGCCCACCTTCAGCGGGGCGTCGGCCGCGTAGGCGGTCGCACCGAAGGAGGCATTGCCGAGTCCGGCGGCAGCGGCCACAGCGGCGGATCCGGCGAGGAAGTTGCGGCGCGACACGGGATGTCGCTTGAGGAAGGAACGGTGCCACTCGAACCGTTCGGCGATGGTCATGTCGGCCGCGACACTGCGCGGGATACCTGTGTCCGGAGTCTCACCTGCGGGATTGTTCGGCATGCCCGTTATGCCACTTGGCGCATCTTTCGCTTCGGCAACGATGCGGACCTACGTCCCTGAACAGCTGATGAACCTCAGGTGACGCGATGCAAAGCCCGGGTCAAGAACCCAGCTCACGCGACCGTTACCGCGGCTCAGTACTCGCCGCGCGCCATCTCCTCGAGTCGCTTGATGCGGTCGGCGGTCGGCGGGTGCGTGGAGAACAGCTTGCCCATACGCTCGCCGCCGCGGAACGGGCTCTCGATCATCATGTGCGACTGTGCGGCGATGTCGGGCTGCGGCGGCAGCGGGGCGGCCTGGATGCCACCGGAGATCTTGCGCAGCGCCGACGCGAGAGCCAGCGGGTCGCCGGTGAGTTCGGCGCCGGACTGGTCGGCCTGGTACTCCCGCGATCGCGACACCGCCATCTTCACCAGCGTCGCCGCGATCGGCCCCAAAAGTGAGATCAAGATGAGCGCCAACGGATTCGGGCCGTTATCGCGGTTTCCGCCGCCGAACGCACCGAAGAACATCGCGAAGTTGGCCAGACCGCTGATGATCGCGGCCATCGCGCCGGCCACCGACGAGATCAGGATGTCGCGGTTGTACACATGCGACAGCTCGTGGCCGAGCACCGCACGCAGCTCGCGCTCGTCGAGTATCCGCAGGATCCCCTGCGTGCAGCACACCGCGGCGTTCTTCGGATTACGCCCGGTGGCAAAGGCATTCGGCGATTCGGTGGGGCTGATGTAGAGCGCGGGCATCGGCTGGTGTGCCGTGGTCGCGAGTTCGCGGACGATCCGATAGAGCGCGGGCGCCTGTACCTCGGTGACGGGTTGTGCATGCATGGCGCGCAACGACAGCTTGGCGCTGTTGAAGTACACATACACGTTCATCCCCACGGCGGCGATGATCGAGATGAACAAGATGGTGGTGTTGCGGAAGGCGGCTCCGATCAAGACGATCAAGACCGACATCCCGATGAGCAACACGCCCGTCTTCAACCCGTTGGCGTACCAGCGCGGCCCTCGCATGACGTCGGCGCCCCTTCCTGCGGCCACCTCGGCCGCCATGGTCGACAGGCCGGGGAACACGGCCTTCAGCGGATGAACGACTCGCCCTCGGACAAGGTTCCCGACATCGTATCCGCCACCGGGCAGGAGTCAGTCGCCGTGTGGATCAGCCGATGCGTTCGATGGTGTAGCGCACCAGCGACGACATCGCCGTATGGGCTGGCCCCTCGGGCAGCCCCGCCAGTTCGTCGGTAGCCCGGTCGGCGTAGGTCTGCAGAGTCTTCCGAGTCATCGCCAGCCCCTCGGACTCGGTGAGCAGTGCCAGCGCCTCTGCCACGGCGGCGTCATCCTCGCCCAGTGCACGCGGGGAGCCGTCCTCGGCGACGAGCAGTTCACGCAGCCGGGTCGCCTCAGAACCCTCGTCGCGCAGCGCGTAGAGCACCGGCAACGTGTGCACCCCCTCGCGCAGGTCGGTTCCCGGGGTCTTCCCCGATTCACCCGAGGCCGAGCTGATGTCGATGATGTCGTCGGACACCTGAAAAGCCACGCCCACCGCGTCGCCGATGCGCGACAGTCGATCCACGTCGTCTGCGCCGGCGCCGGATGCACGCGAACCGAACCGGCCCGATGCCGCGATCAGCGAGCCGGTCTTCTCCCACACAGTGCGCAGATAGTGATCGACCGGATCCTGCTCGGCGCCCGCACCGACGGTCTCTCGCATCTGCCCGGTGACCAGTGCGGCCAACGTCTCGGCCACGATGCGCACCGATTCGGGGCCGAGCGTGGACACCAGTCGCGAGGCGCGCGAGAAGAGGAAGTCACCGGCGAGGATCGCGACGCTGTTCCCCCATCGCGCATTCGCGCTCTGGGCGCCGCGGCGCATCGTCGCCTCGTCCATCACGTCGTCGTGGTAGAGCGTCGCGAGGTGGATCAGCTCCACCACCGCGGCGGCGGTGATCACGTCGTCGGAGTAGGGATCGGGCCCGAAATGTGCCGAGAGCACCGCGAACAGCGGGCGGAAACGCTTTCCCCCGGCCTTGGCCAGATGCGTCACCGCGGGGGTGAGGAGGTCGTCACCGGACGTCAATTCGCTCAGGATCAGGTCTTCCACCTTGCCCAGCGCTTCGGCGATGTCGGCGGAGAACGACTCGGTGCCCATCTCGAGCCCGGCGAACGTCGGCTGCACGGTGATCGCTCCATCCTCGACGGGGTCGGTCACTCGGGGCCGACCATCTTTCGTGCAGCCTAATCGTTCGCCTCGACCCGGGTACATCGCAGCCCGCCGGGCGTGGTGCGCAAGAGCCCGCCGGGCATGGTGTGCGACGACGCGACCTCAACCACCCACGGGCACCGTCCCCATGGCTTCCCGGCACCGACCGGCCCGCGATACTGACAGGGTGAATGCGCCCAACCCCACCCGTCTGAGCACCGATGTCCTGGTCGTGGGGGCCGGACCCGCCGGATCGGCTGCGGCCATCCACCTGGCCCGCGCCGGACGCGACGTGCTGCTGGTGGACGCCTCGGCTTTCCCGCGCGACAAGACGTGCGGCGACGGGCTCACCCCGCGGGCGATCGCCGAACTCGACACGCTGGGCATGACCCCCTATCTGGCCGACCGCCCGCGTATCGAGGGTTTGCGGCTGCACGGTTGGGGTGCGACCGCCGAGATCCCCTGGCCGGGCGACGGACGTTTTCCGAATTGGGGGTCGGCGGTCCCGCGGATGGAATTCGACGATGCCCTGCGCCGCGAGGCGATGTCGGTCGGCGCGCGGATGATCACCGGCGCCAAGGCCACCGCGGTGTCGCGCGAGCGCGGGGCGGTCACGGCAGTGACGCTGCGCACCGCCACCGGCACGCTCGAGGTGCGTCCGCGTGCGCTGCTCGTCGCCGACGGTGTGCGCTCCCCGCTGGGCAAGATCCTCGGGCGGGACTGGCACCGCGACACCGCCTACGGCATCGCCGGCCGCGCCTACGCCACCTCCGACAACGCCGATACACCGTGGATGGGATCCCATCTGGAGTTGCGTGGTGAGGCAGGCGAGCCGCTGCCCGGATACGGGTGGGTGTTCCCACTGGGCAACGGTGTGGTCAACCTCGGCGTCGGCGCACTGGCCACCTCGAAACGACCGGCGCACGTGGCATTACGGCCGGTCCTCGACGCCTACGCGTCGTTGGTCAGCGAGGAGTGGGCGCTGACCGCCGCCCCCGTGCGACATGCATCGGCATTGCTGCCGATGGGCGGTGCGGTCTCGGGTGTGGCCGGACGCAACTGGATGCTGATCGGCGACGCAGCCGCATGCGTGAACCCGCTCAACGGCGAGGGGATCGACTACGCGCTGGAGACCGCACGGCTGGCCGCTGCACTGGTCGACGAACCCGACCTCACCCAGATCTGGCCGCAGACACTTCGAAGTCATTACGGGACAGCATTTTCGGCTGCACGTCGACTCGCCGGCCTATTGACCCTGCCGCATACCGTAGCGGCGCTGGGTCGGGTGGGCCTGCGTTCGCCGGCGTTGATGGCGATGGTCGTGCGGGTGATGGGTAACCTCATCACCCCTGAGGACTCCGACCTGCTCGCCCGCGCGTGGCGCACTGTCGGGGCGGCATCGACGCGTCTGGACTCCCGCCCACCGTTCGATTAGCCTGCGCCGCAACGGGAATAGGCATCGCTGCGAGCGCAGGCGGACGTCTGCCCGTTCGCGCCTCGGGCCGAGACGATCAGCGAACCGCGCAGTGCAATGCGGCGATACCGCCGGTCAGGTTGCGCCAGCGGACCCGCCGCAAACCTGCATTCTCGAGTTTCGCCGCGAGCTCCGGCTGGTCGGGCCACTCGCGGATCGATTCGGCCAGATACACATAGGCGTCGGGATTGGAGGCCACCGCGCGCGCCACCGCGGGCAGCGCCTTCATCAGGTATTCCATGTAGACCACCCGGAACGGCGTGAAGGTCGGGGTGGAGAATTCGCAGATCGCCAGTCGCCCACCGGGTTTGAGAACTCGTCGCAGTTCACCGAGCGCCTGGTCGACGTCGTTGACGTTACGCAGACCGAATGAGATGGTCGCCGCGTCGAAGCTCTCCGAGGCGAACGGTAGATGCAGTGCGTCGGCGGCCACCTTGGGTACGTCGCGTGCGGCACCCGCCTTGAGCATGCCGAGCGAGAAGTCCGCTGCGATGCAATGGGCACCCGAGCGCGCCAGCTCCACCGTCGACACCGCCGTCCCGGCCGCGAGGTCGAGCACAACATCGCCGGGTTCGAGCGCCAGGGCGCGCTGGGTGGCGCGCCGCCAGAGCTTGTCCTGCCCGAACGACAGCACGGTGTTGGTGATGTCGTAGCGCCGGGCGACCTTGTCGAACATCGCCGCGACTTCCTCTGGCTGCTTGTCCAGGGTTGCTCTCGTCGTCACGGCATCACCCTACTCGGCGGCGATGCCGGCACTGAGGTCTCGCCCGTCCCCCGCCGTCCCCGCGTCCCCCGCCTCCGAGCCCAGCCGGTCTGCGCTCCCCGGCGCAGCCGGGCCTGCCACCTCGTGGCCTGATCACCCCGCGCGCGTGTGCGTATCGACGTCGCGGACGCGGCGACCGTTAGCCGCCGCCCGCGCGATCACCGTCCGATAGTGGTCGAGCAGCTCGTCGCAGATCGCCGGCCAGGTCCGCTCGGCGACCGACCGCCGCGCCGCCGCGCCGAACCCCGCGCGGATCACATCGTCGGCCAGTACGTCAATGGCCGGGCCGAGCCGCTGCGAGAAGTCCTCGACGGGCAGCAGATAGCCGGTGCGGCAGTGGCCGATGAGGTCGCGCGGGCCGCCTGCGTCGGGTCCGATCACCGCGACACCGCTGGCCAGCGCCTCTTGGACGGCCTGACAGAACGTCTCGTGTTCGCCGGCATGGACGAACACATCGAAACTCGCATACGCCGTGGCGAGTTCCTCGCCCGTGAGCGCACCGGTGAACACCGCCGAGGGCATCAGCCGCTGCAGCCGGCCACGCTCGGGTCCCTCACCCACGATCACCAGCGACACATCGTCTCGATCTGCCAGTACGGCCAGTCGCTCCACATGTTTCTCCGGAGCCAACCGACCGACGAATCCCACCACCAGGCGTCCGCGCGACCAGTTGTCGTGAAGTACCGCATCGCGCCGTCCCGGGTGGAACAGGTTCGCGTCGACTCCGCGACCCCACCGATGGACGCGCGGAATACCTTGACCACGAAGGGCTTTCACCGACTCGGTCGACGGCGCCAGCGTGCGGTCGGCCATCCGGTGCACTCGGCGCGTCCACGACCAGGCCGCCCGCGCGGTCAGTCCCATGCCGTAGCTGGCGGCGAATCCGGCCACATCGGTCTGGAACACCGCGACCGTCGGGATGCCCAGACTCCGTGCGGCGTAGACGCCCGCACCGCCCACCACGAAGGGTGATGCGAGATGCACGATGTCGGGGTCGAAGTCGGCCAGCACCGAGCGCATCGACCAGCTCGGCACGCCCACCGGCAGCGACGACACCTTGGGCACCCGCACCGACGGCATCAGATACACCGGCGTGGGGCCCAGCTCAGTCGGCGCCTGACGCGCCCGGCCCGGGGCATCGGGGGCGATCACGATCACCTCATGGCCGGTGCGCTGCAGATGCTCCACCACACGCAGCACCGAGTTCACCACACCGTTGACATGCGGGAGAAAGCTCTCCGCGACAATGGCCACTCGCACCCATCGAGTGTCACCCTCACAGGCGTCACCGCAGCGGCTTCGACGTTACCGATCTCCGAAACCTGCGTGAATGCCACGAAGCGCCCGCCGGATTCGAGCCGTTCGCCGGACCGGAGCCTCGGACGCTCAGGCCGGGGTCGACTCCGCATCTGTCACCGGCTCGCCGGTCTGTGTGCCGGCGGACTCCGCATCGGTGGCGGGCTCTCCGGATTCCGGGGCGCCAGACCGGTCCTCGGGCGCCTCGGGTGCCTCGGCCGTCGCGGAGTCTGCCTCAGGCCCCTCCGATGGCCGCGCCGGACGCCGCCGGGCGAATTCGGCCAGGGCGACCATCACCGCACCGATCACCAGCCAGCTGATCACCGTGACCGAGATCGCCGGTCGCCACGCCAGCTCGGCACCGCGGCCGGCCACCCGCACCACATCGGGATTGCGCGAGTCGTATTCCACACTGATGCGCTGTCCGGTGGTCAGGTGGGTGGGATAGAGGACACCGAGGCGCGGGTTGTGAACCTGGCCGTCAGCGGCGACGAAACTCACCGCAGATTTGAACCGCCCCGCCGACACGACATCGGCGATCGCGGTCTCCTTGTGCTGGTTGATGCGATGGTCATCGAGATAGCAGCCGCCGACCATGATCCCCATCATCACCGTCACCACCACGCCGAGCGCGACCAGCAGGACCTGCCAGCGTCTCAGGATGGTGCGATTCACGTGCACGAGGATAACCGCGGCGGTTGTCGTGATCGGTCAGGCGTCTGCGCGCGGTACGGCACCCGCGCCACCGGTTTCACACCTGTCACACCGGGTCGCAGATGACGATCCTGTTTCGCCGCATCGCCTCACCGGGCTCCGGCACGGTAGCGTCGAGCACGTGATTGGACTGCCTGACGACATCAAGGTCGCCCTGTTCGACCTCGACGGCGTGCTGACCAGCACCGCAGCCGTACATCGGAAAGCGTGGAAGCAAGCATTCGACGATTACCTGTCGCACCTCGACGCCGGTGCCTACTCGGCACATTCGCGGCGTCCGTTCACCGATGACGACTACCTCACCTACGTCGACGGCCGCCCGCGCGCCGATGGGGTCCGCGCCTTCCTGCAGTCCCGCGGGCTGGACTTCGACGACGACACCGTCGATCAGATCGGCACCGAGAAGAACCAGCTGTTCCTCGATGCGGTCGATCGCGGCGAGGTCGAACCCTATCCGGGGTCGGTGCGTTATCTCGACGCCTGCCGCGACGCCGGCATCGGCATCGCGGTGGTGACCTCCTCGCGCAACGGTGTCGCGGTGCTCGTCGCGGCCGATCTCATCGATTACGCGAGCAAGCGCATCGACGGCAACGAGATCGCGGCCCGTCACCTCAAGGGCAAACCGGCGCCCGATTCCTATCTCGAGGGCGCCAAGGAGATGGACGTCGATCCGGCACACGCCGCGGTCTTCGAAGACGCCATCTCCGGACTGCAGGCCGGTCGCGCCGGCCATTTCGGATACGTGGTGGGCGTCAACCGCGAGGAGACCGAGGAGCATGCGCAGACGATGCGCGACGCGGGCGCCGATGTGGTGGTCAATGATCTCGCCGATCTGTTGGAGGGCTGATGTTCGGGTTCGAGGTTGATCCCTGGCAACTACGTTGGAACGAACTCGATGCCGAGCAGATCCCGCGCACCGAGTCGTTGTTCGCACTGTCCAACGGGCACATTGGGATGCGCGGCTCGCTGGAGGAGGGTGAGCCGATCGGCGAACCCGGCACCTATCTCAACGGTCTCTACGAGTTGCGTGCGCTCCCCTATGCCGAGAGTGGTTACGGCTACCCCGAATCGGGGCAGACCATCATCAACGTGACCGACGGCAAGATCATCCGACTGCTCGTCGAGGACGAGCCGATGGACCTGCGCTACGGCCGCACACTCGAACACACCAGAACACTCGACCTGCGTTCGGGCACGCTGCGTCGCACCACCGTGTGGGAATCGCCTGTGGGACACAAGGTTCGGATCAGCACCGAGCGCTTGGTGTCGTTCACCAACCGCGCCATCGCCGCCATCAAATACGAGGTCGAGGCGCTCGACGACAACCTCAAGATCGTGATCCAATCCGACCTGCTCGCCAACGAGCCGATCGGTAAATTCGCCAAGGACCCGCGGCTCGCGGAGATGCCCGAGGCACCCCTGGTCAACGATTTCGCGACCAGTCGCAACCGGTGGGCGGTGCTGGTGCACCACACCAAGATGTCGGGACTGCGCGTGGCTGCGGGTATGGACCACGAGTGGGAACTGCCCTCCACCGGTGAGAGTTTCGTGCGCAGCGAGGGTGATCTCGCGCGCCTGACCCTGGCCGCCCATGTTCCGCAGGGACGCAAGCTCTCCCTCACCAAGTACATCGGCTACGGCTGGTCGGCGCGTCGGTCGGTGCCTGCAGTGCGTGCACAGGTCGACGCGGCACTGGCGATGGCCATGGAAGTCGGCTGGGACACACTGCTTTCTGAGCAGCGCAGCTACCTCGACGATTTCTGGCGCGACGCCGACGTGGAGCTCGAGGGCGACGCCGAACTACAGCAGGCCGTGCGCTTCGCGATGTTCCACGTGTTGCAGGCCGGGGCGCGCGGTGAGGCCCGGTCGATCGGCGCGAAGGGTCTCACCGGGTCGGGTTACGACGGTCACACCTTCTGGGACACCGAGACCTTCGTGCTCCCCGTGCTCACCTACACCTCCCCCGCCGCGGCGCGAGAAGTGTTGCGCTGGCGCCATTCGACGCTGGACAAGGCCCGCAATCGCGCCTCCGAACTCGGCCAGTTCGGCGCCATGTTCCCGTGGCGATCGATCAACGGCGACGAGTGTTCGAGTTACTGGCCGGCCGGTACCGCTGCGGTGCACATCACCGCCGACATCGCGCACGCGACTGCGAAGTACCTCAACGCCACCCACGACAAGGAATTCGAGGCCGAATGTGGTCTCGAGCTGCTCGTGGAGTGTGCGCGGCTGTGGTTGTCGGTGGGACATTTCGACGGTAACGGACGATTCCGCATCGACGGCATCACCGGCCCCGACGAGTACACCGCGGTGGTCAACAACAACGTCTACACCAACCTGATGGCAGAGCAGAACCTTCGTGACGCTGCGGCGGTGTGCAGCCGAAACCCCGACCTGGCAAGGGAATTCGGCGTGACGGTGGAAGAGATCGCCGACTGGGAGATCCGCGCCGAGCGAATCTTTTTGCCCTACAACGAGACACTCGGCGTGCACGAACAGTCCGAGGAGTTCACCCAGCTCAAGGAGTGGGACTTCGAGGCATCCAAGGACAAATACCCGCTGCTGTTGAACTATCCGTATTTCGACCTGTACCGCAAGCAGGTAGTCAAACAGGCCGATCTCGTTCTCGCACTGTATCTTCGGGGCGACGCGTTCACCCCTGAGGAGAAGCGTCGCAACTTCGACTACTACGAGCGCATCACCGTGCGCGACTCGTCGTTGTCCGCGTGGTCGCAGGGCGTGATGGCCGCCGAGGTCGGCTACCTCGACCTCGCCTACGACTATCTGGTCGAGACCGCATTCACCGATCTGCACGACATTCACAACAACGTCGCCGCGGGTCTGCACATCGCGGCGATGGCCGGAACCTGGCTCGGCTGTGTCGCCGGCTTCGGTGGTATGCGCGACTACGACGGCAACATCACCTTCGCCCCGCGCCTGCCCCCGCGGATCACCTACCTCTCGTTCCGCATGCTGGTCGGCGGCAGCAAGATCCTCGTCGCCATCGACGGCGACAACACGATCTACCGGTTGCTCTTCGGGCCGCCCGTCACGTTGAAGCATCACGGCGAGGAGTTCGAGCTCGACGGTCATCCCGTGACCCTCCCGATCCCCCCGCTGACCCCGCACGAACCCCCCGCCCAACCCATCGGCCGTGAGCCCTACCGCCGCAGCGAGCTGCGGTAGGGGCAGCCGCGTCGCCGCCGCCGCGGAACTGGTTGCGTTTGCGCGTGGTCGCTCGCGGAACTGGTTGCGTTTACGTGTGGCCGCTCCAGAACTGGTTGCGTTTACGTGTGGTCGCCCCAGAACTGGTTGCGTTCGCACACACGCAGCCAGTTCTCACCAACGCAACCATTGCAAAGGATGCGTCCATCAGAACTGGCTGCGTTCACGCAAACGCAACCAGTTTTGACCGACGCAACCAGTTCACCCAAACGCAACCAGTTCACGACAACGCAACCAGTTCACGAGGACGTCAACCGCGCCCGCACACCCGCATGCAACTCGCGCAGGCGGTCGCGGTCGGTCGGAACTTCGATCACCTGGATGCCCTGACTCGGTTCCGCCAGGGCTGCGGACAGGCCGTCCAACTCCACGCGACGGTGCGCCACTCCGAAACCCGCACACAGAGAAGCGATATCGGTTCGATGCGGTGTACCGAAGATGCGCTCGAAGGAGCCATCCCATTCCGACGAGGTGAACCGTTGCTGCCCCTGTTCGAGCAACCCGAAGATGCCGCCGCCGTCGTCGTTGGCGACCACGATCGTCAACGACGACGGACTCGGCTCCCGTGGCCCGATCAGCAAGCCCGACGCATCGTGGATGAACGTGAGATCACCCATCAGCGCCACCGTCCGCACGTCGTCAGCAGCGAGCGCAGCACCGATCGCCGTCGACACATTGCCGTCGATCCCGGCCACACCGCGATTCGACAGCACGCGCACACCGCTCGACACGCGGCCTGCCAATGCGACGTCGCGGATCGGGTTGGACGCCCCCACCACAAGCTGCTCACCATCGCGCATCGCCGCGCTCACCACCCGAGCGACATGCATCCCTGTCGCCGGACCCGGTGAATCCAGTTGCGCGTCAACAGCTCCCACGGCTCGCGCACTCGCATCCGAGGTGTCCTTCAGCCATTGCTCACTCATCTGACCGCTGATGACCGCACGTGTTCCGGTGGCGATCACGTTGCCGGACACATCCGGCCAGCGCGGTCCGGTGGTCAGCGCGAAGACACGCACCTGCGGATCGGCCAGCAGTGCCGACACCCCACGATGCAATGTGGGCCGCCCACAGATGATGGCCTGCTTCGGCTTGAGAATTCCTAATGCCAAGGGGTGCAACGGATTGTCGACGGGAGGTGCGGTCGGCTCGGCGACCGTCGGAACCTGGGCGAGCTCAGGATGGACCCCGGCGCCGTGACCGGACACCACCACGATGTCATCGCTGATGTCGATCTCCAGCGGCACATCAAGGGTCCCGACTGCGGCTCTGGTCCACGGTGCGCCTCCGGAGCGTCCCTCGAACTCTCCGAGTCCCTCATGCGGCCGGGACGCGTCGTCGGGGACGAGCGGTTCGCGCAGCGGGATGTCGAACTGCACCGGTCCGGCGTTCCCGGTGCGCGCACCCCGAGCCGACGCGAGCACCCGGCACACCGCCGAGCGCCATTGACTGTTGGTGTCGAGACCTTCCTCGGCAAGCCCGAGACTGATCGCCGAGCGCACCTGCGTACCGAAGATCCCGAACTGTTCGACGGTCTGATTCGCGCCGGAGCCGAGCAGCTCATACGGACGGTTCGCCGAGATCACCACCAGCGGCACCCGCGCATAGTTCGCTTCGAAGACCGCCGGGCTCACGTTGGCGACCGCGGTGCCGCTGGTCATCACGATCGGCACCGGCCTGCCCGACGCCGAGGCCAGCCCGAGCGCGAGGTAGCCGGCGGTTCGTTCGTCGATCCGGACGTGGAGTCGCAGCTTGTCCTCGACGTCGGCGGCATGCAGCGCAAATGCCAGCGGAGCGTTGCGCGAACCCGGGCACAGGACGGCATCGCGGACACCGCCGCGCACGAGTTCGTCGACGATCACGCGCGCTTGCAGGGTTGACGGATTCATGGGTCCAACCCTAATCCGATCGGTCAGACGACCACCGTGGCCCCGAGAGCGTTCGCTGAGCCATCGGGGGCGACCGCTTGTCGCCTCGAGAACTGGTCGCTCAGTACTTTGCGCAACCAGTTTCCGATCACGCGACCAGCATTTCTCACCCCAACACGCAATCGCCGCACACGGCCTCACGACTACCGGTGACCTGATAGATCAGACAGCAACTGCGGCGGCGAAAGTCTGGGCCGGCACGGAGTTGTCCGCCCTCGATCCGGTCGTCGGCGAGCCAGCGGTCGGCGATCGCGCGGGCGGATTCGGCGAGATCGGGTCGCGCTCCGGCGACCAGTTGCGCCGCGGAGTTGATGGCCGAGGCGACATTGCCCGACACGGTGGCTCCCGGCACGCTGAATCGAGCGCACATCACCTCGCCGAGCTGTCCCACGAATTCCGAACCGGAGACATCGGCCCCACCGCATCCGGTCTGTACCACGACCGAGAGCGGAAAGGGGCCGCCGAGCCGGTTCTGCCAATACAGGTCGGCGGCATCGAACGAGAGCTCCGCCCCGAACAACTGCACACCCAGCGCCGGTGCGAGCACTCGAGCGACCAGGCCGAGGTGGGCCACCGACGCCGCGACGCGCATCGGCACCTCCCCGGGTGCACCGGCCGACAACGCCGCATGCACCGCTCGCACCCGTTCCCCGAGCACATCGGCACCCACGCAGCCAACACCTGCGCCCTCGGCGTCCGCGAGCCCCGGTGCGACCAGCAGCTCCCCCATCGGCGACCACGACGACTCGGGCCGCTCCTCGCGCCGGTGTGTCTCGACGTCGAAGAACGGCCCGATCATGCCCAGTTCAGCGATCACCGGCGCACACCTTCACCTGCACAGGCTCGCTATCACCACATGCCCAACACCGGCACGCCAGAAACCAGAAACCCGAGGCAGGCCTTCACGCATCCACGGCCACCCGCTGAGCACGGGCGTCGCGCCGGGTCGAGTCGCCGACCAGCCGCCCCATGAGCGCTCCGAAGACGATGGCGATCACGAACCACACCAGCACCTGGTTGAGCAGCGAGTACCAGCGGAACTTCCACAACAGGTCGGCGTCGAAGCCCGGATACACGAGCTGACCAGGCTGGTAGGTTTTGCCGTCGATCGTGACCGCATGGTCGAGGATGTTGGTGATCGGCTGCGGTGTTTCCGTCGACGACGACGCGAACCCGAACTCCTTCGCGTGGTCGGCGTTGGCCGACAGGTGCCCGAGGGAGGGCATCACGCCGAGGATGATCCCGTACACCACCAGGAATCCGATGCCGGCGATGAGCAGCGCCCATCCCGTCCCAAACCGCTTGGACAGCTGATAGGCCGCATACACCGCAATGCCCAGCACCACCAGCGAGAGGCCGACCATCGTCAGGTACAGGTGGCCGCGCTGCACGATCGTGAACGTGTGCCCCACGGCCGGCGGGTTGGCCGGGTACTTGATGAACGGCAGCAGGTAGATGCCGAGAAATCCGAAGCCCGCGATCATCCAACACAACGTGCGGGCCTTGACGTTGAATCGTCCGTGCGCCACCACATAGGCCACGGCGACCAGTGCGCCCATCGCGACGGAGAAGCCGATGATGCCGGTGGCCAGCCCGGCGGTCGATTGGATCGTCCGCGAGAAGATCTCGGGACCGTCCGGTTCGGTCGACTGCCCGGCAGCCTTGTACAGCGCATTGAGAGCATCGTCGCGGCCGGACTCGTAGTCGATGGCCTTGTTGATGACAGGTTCAGCCCAGATTCGGGCAAAGACGAAGCCCAGCACGCCGGCGATTAGTCCGGCGAGGACTCCGCGCCCGATGACACGGATTTCCACTGGTCGCCCGTCAGTGGCAGGGGAAGCCGAGGAAGTGGCGCGCGTCGTGCACCCACTCGTGAACCACCATCGTGTGGCCGAATACCGAGGTCATGCCCTCGTCGACACCGATGAAGTAGTACGCGAGAGCCGCGATCAGCACGGTCAGCGCCAGCACGAGCGCGACGCGGGTCTTCGACAGTGCCTGCGGTGAGATGAGACTTTCGGGACGTGATCCCGAGACGTGGCTGGTCATCGTGCCTCCTTGAGGGGTGATGCGCCCCTGTGGATGAGTATGGGTGCGCCGGCGCCCGACCACAACGGTTCGAGCGAAGCGCGCGCCGACGACCCATGTATCTGACTGACCCTCAGGTCTCCCTGTGAGCTCACAGTGGCGCAACCGTCCCGGATTCGCACCGGGTTCCACGTGTCGTCGTCGGGGAAAGCAGACCACCAGCTCAACACCCCTGTCAACCGAGAAGACAGTGGATCCCCGCGTGACTTTCCTCCAAGAATGCGCCGGCTCTCGAGCATCAATGACACAAGAATGCTCACAGGAATGGATTGAACAACATGCACAACCAGATCGAGAACGAGAGGTACTCCAACCAGTTAGCCTTCTTAACTGGCCGGTAATGAATCCTCTATGTATGGTCATCGCATGAATGAGAATCACAGACACGATCGTTATGAAACACCGCGCCTATCTCGTCGAAAATTGCTCGCCTATACCGGCTCTTCGCAGTTGAGGGTGTAGAGCGGGTCGGCGCGTCGATCCGGGGATAGAGGTCGAGGTCTTCCGATGATGGGAGTTCTGACACCGCCCACCTGAAAG
>NZ_BMGC01000015.1 GCF_014639795.1 Gordonia jinhuaensis
AGTCACACCGTCTTCACGGTTCTGGGCGACGCGGACAACGTCGTCGCGGAACTCCTGGGGATAGGGCTTGGGCACAGCTGGCATCCTTCCAGGCCGCCCGGCAGGACAAGCCAGATCAGATGTCACCTACTCGTGCACCAGCCCCGATCCAGGACGTGTAGCCGGTGGTGTCGAGGTCGATGACGACGACTCCGCCGGTCGTCGCAGCCTGTCCGATGACGAATCTGGGCGCGATCACGGCGCCGAGTCCGTGAGCGGCCCAGCTCACCGCGACGATGAGGCTCGGCATGGATTCGATCTGTCCAGGGAGCAGCGCGTCGATCGCGAGATGCGATGAGCATCGCGGCGGGCCGCCGACGATGTGTTCACCGGCGAGGTCATCGACCGTCAGACGGTCGTGCAGAGCGAGCCGATGGTCGGTGGCAACGGCAACCGCGGTCGTCACCGGGATCAGGTCGGCGAATTCGACGTCGCCGCGCCGGGTGGCCGGCAACAGCCAGCGGTCCGCCTCGTCGTGGTGGGTGTCCAGCACGAGTCCGACGTCGGATCTGCCACATGCCACCGACGCGACGACACTGGACGGGTCCGGGAGCGCGTCCGCGGCCACCTGCCGACCAGGGTGGCGGATGCCGAACTCGCGCAGCACTCGTGGAACCTGGGCGGCCACCATGTGCTCGGTACTGGCCACCCGCAGTGGCGTCGTCGTTGCGGTCGAGGTGACCGCTCGACCGAGCCGTGTCCAGCGGGCGATGAGTTCGGGGGCGTCGGCTGCCAGCACCCGGCCGGCGTCGGTCAGCCGCATACCAGTCGGCGAGCGCTCGAACAGTTCGACACCCAGTCCACCTTCGAGCACCCTGATCTGCTGCGACACCGACGACGGCGCGAGATGGAGTGCGTTCGCTGCCCCCAGGATCGTCCCGTACTCGGCGACGGTGAGGAACGTGCGCACGTGTCGGATCTCCATACCGGGGCTCCTCGCTGGCGCCGACAGACCTGTGTGTCGACCGACCGGTGATGTCGTCGGGACATGGTGTTCGGCACAACCGAATGCCCTCTGCGGGTATTCCGGTCGACCGCGACGGCGGTGTGCTCGCACGCTGATCTGGTGCCCGCCACCACATCTGAACCCTGCCGTCCGGCCGCTGCCGGCCTCCGCGCGACCGTCGGCCGACGTCGTCGCACCCTCGGCAATGTCGGCGTGTCACTCGGCTACCTGCTCGTCCTGATCGACTCGACGGTGCTCAACGTCGCGCTGCCCGACATCTCGAGTTCCCTCGGCGGCAGCACGAGCGGACAGCAGTGGACGCTGAGCGCCTACCTGGTGACCTTCGGCGCGCTGCTGCTCGGCTCCGAGGCGGTGGCCGACCGGTACGGAGCGCTGCGCACCTATCGGATGGGAGTCCTTGCGTTCGTGATCTTCTCGGCCCTGCGTGCGGCGGCTCAGACGTTGACGATGCTCATCGTGTTCCGCGCACTCCAGGGTGCCGCCGCGGCACTCATCCCCGGCACAACGCTCGCGTTGATCGCGAGGATGAATCCCGAACCGGACGCCCGGCATCGCGCGATCGGCCTGTATGCGCTGGTCACCGGCGTCGGATTCGCTGCCGGTCCGGCGCTCGGTGGCCTGCTGGTCGCCGCGAGCGGCTGGCGATGGATCTTTCTGATCAACGTGCCCATCGGGCTGCTGGCGTTGGTCTGGAGTCGTGTGTTCCCCTCGGACGAGACCAACCCCCGGACCTCCGGAACCCGGCTCGACATACGTGGTCAGCTGCTGGCGGTGGTGTGCTGCGCGCTGACCGTCGTGGTGATCATCGAAGCCGGGGATCGCTCGCTGACCGCAGTGTGGGCGTTGCTCCCGCTGGTCTGCGCCGGTGCTCTGCTGTACCGGTCGGATCGCGCAAGCGAGGCGCCGGCGATACCGGTGCCGCTGCTGCGCGTGTCGGAGCTGCGCCGCGGTGCCGTATACGGATTCGCCATCCAGGTGGTGATGGCGTCCACGTTGTTCATCGGAAGCCTCTACCTCATCGACGTCCGGGGCCTCGCGCCGATGCGGGCGGGGCTGGCGATGATCGGCTACACCTTCGGGCCATGCCTGCTCGGTCCGCTGGTCGGGCGAATCGTCGCCGCCCGCGGACCGCAGTTGCCCGCCGTGATCGGGCAGATCCTCGCGTGCGGCGGCTCGGCCGGGGTTGCCGCGGCGATGTACCTGAACGCACCACTCTGGGTGCTGATCGCGGCAATGGTGGTCGCAGGCGCTGCACTGCCGTCGGTGATCGTCCCGATGACCGGCCTGGTGGTGTCCCACGCTCCCGCCGGTTCACAGAGCACCGCGGGCGGGCTGTTCAGCGCGGCCAGACAACTCGGCGGGGCATTCGGAGTCGCCGCACTCGGAGCGATTCTCGCCGTGGTCGGGGGCCAGACCGGATACCCGGTGGCGATGACTGCCGTCGCGGCGGTCGCAGCGGTCGCACTCATCGGTATGGTTGTTGCACCTCATCGTCGCTGAACCCCACCGCGGCGGCGGGCGGGTGGGCCCGTCGCCGCGAATTTGGCCCCAGCCAGCGACTTCTCTACACTAGAACGGTTGCCTGGGTAACGCCGTGCCTGCACGTCTGGACAAAGTCCCAGGTGACAGCGACTTTTGGTGGCGGGAGATCGCCACAAAAAGGGTGTACGTGCGCGAGCACTTCACCAGCACCACCCCTCACCGGCAGCAGCCGGTGCGGACACGTAACTGCTTCGTAGTAGGCCCACGACGCCACGTGCCAGGCCCTCTCCAGCGATGGGAAGGAACCGGCGCGAGCGTGCTGTATGGGAACCGCCACGAGAAAGGTTGACGGTCAACCATGACCATGACTGATCCGATCGCAGACTTCTTGACCCGTCTGCGCAACGCCAACTCGGCGTACCACGATGAGGTGACCCTGCCTCACTCGAAGATCAAGGCCAACATCGCCGAGATCCTCAAGCGCGAGGGTTACATCACCGATTACCGCACCGAAGACGCCGAGGTGGGCAAGAACCTCGTCGTCTCGCTCAAGTACGGCCCCAGCCGCGAGCGGAGCATCGCCGGCCTGCGCCGCGTCTCCAAGCCCGGTCTGCGGGTGTATGCGAAGTCCAACAACCTGCCGAAGGTTCTCGGCGGCCTGGGCGTGGCCATCATCTCCACGTCATCCGGCCTGCTCACCGACCGTCAGGCAGCCAACCAGGGCGTGGGCGGCGAAGTCCTCGCATACGTCTGGTAAGGGAGGCCTGAGAAACAATGTCGCGTATCGGTAAGAACCCGGTCGTCATCCCGGCCGGCGTCGACGTCACCGTCAACGGCCAGGACATCACGGTGAAGGGCCCCAAGGGCGAGCTCTCCCTCACTGTCTCCGAGCCGATCTCGGTGGCCAAGGAAGACAACCAGATCGTTGTCACCCGTCCCAACGACGAGCGCCGCAACCGTGCACTGCACGGCCTGAGCCGCTCACTGATCAACAACCTGGTCATCGGTGTGACGCAGGGCTACACCACGAAGATGGAGATCTTCGGTGTCGGCTATCGCGTCGCAGCCAAGGGCCGCGACCTCGAGTTCGCCCTCGGCTACAGCCACCCGGTTCCGATCGAGGCCCCCGAGGGCATCACCTTCGCGGTGGAGTCGCCCACGAAGTTCTCGGTCACCGGAATCGACAAGCAGCAAGTCGGCCAGATCTCGGCGAACATCCGCCGCCTGCGTCGCCCCGACCCGTACAAGGGCAAGGGCATTCGCTACGAGGGTGAGCAGATCCGTCGCAAGGTCGGAAAGACGGGTAAGTAAGCCATGAGTGATACAGCAACCAAGATCGATCGCACCCCGCTCGGCAAGGACGTCTCCACGCGTCGCCGCGTGTCCAACTCGCGTCGTCACGCTCGTCTTCGCAAGAAGATCAGCGGTACGCCCGAGCGTCCGCGTCTGGTGGTCAAGCGTTCCAGCCGTCACATCCACGTGCAGCTGGTCGACGACCTGGCCGGCAAGACCATCGCCGCCGCGTCGTCGATCGAGGCCGACGTGCGCGCGCTCGACGGTGACAAGTCCGCCAAGGGCCGCAAGGTCGGCGAGCTGATCGCCGCCCGCGCCAAGGCCGCCGGTGTCGACACCATCGTCTTCGACCGTGGTGGTCACGACTACCACGGCCGTATCGCGGCGCTGGCCGATGCCGCCCGCGAGGGAGGCCTGAAGTTCTGATGATGACGAACAAGCTTGTAAACGGAAGGACCATCTGATGCCGGGACGTCAGCGGCGTGACGGCGGAAACGGACCCGCCGGAAACAACGAGAACAACAACAACAACGACGCCCGCGGCAACGACCGTCGCGGCGGCCGCGATCGTCGCGACAACCGCGGCGGACGCGACCAGGAGCGCAACCAGCTCGAGCGCGTCGTCGCGATCAACCGCGTGTCGAAGGTGGTCAAGGGTGGACGTCGGTTCTCCTTCACCGCACTCGTCGTGGTTGGCGACGGCCAGGGTCTGGTCGGCGTCGGATACGGCAAGGCCAAGGAAGTTCCGGCCGCGATCCAGAAGGGTGTCGAAGAGGCTCGCAAGAACTTCTTCCGCGTCCCGCTGATCGCCGGTACCATCACCCACCCGGTTCAGGGTGAGGCGGCTGCCGGTGTCGTGATGCTGCGTCCGGCCAGCGCCGGTACCGGTGTGATCGCCGGTGGCGCGGTGCGTGCCGTGCTCGAGTGCGCGGGTGTCAAGGACATCCTCGGCAAGAGCCTCGGCTCCGACAACGCCATCAACGTGGTCCACGCGACCGTGGCGGCCCTGAAGATGCTGCAGCGCCCCGAAGAGGTCGCCGCACGTCGTGGGCTTCCGATCGAGGATGTCGCTCCCGCGGGCATGCTGCGGGCGCGTGCGGGTCAGGGGGTCTGAGAACAATGGCACAGCTGAAGATCACACAGATCAAAGGCACCGTCGGTACCAAGAGCAACCAGCGTGACAGCCTGCGGACCCTCGGCCTGAGGAAGATCCGTCAGACCGTCATCCGCGAGGACGACGCCGTCACCCGTGGACTGGTGAACACGGTGCGGCACCTCGTGACAGTCGAAGAGGTTTCGAAATGACGATCAAACTCCATCACCTTCGCCCCGCACCGGGGTCGAAGACCGAGAAGACCCGTGTGGGTCGCGGTGAGGGGTCCAAGGGTAAGACCGCAGGCCGCGGCACCAAGGGCACCAAGGCGCGCAAGAACGTCCCGGCAGGGTTCGAGGGCGGTCAGATGCCGATCCACATGCGGCTGCCGAAGCTCAAGGGCTTCACCAACCGCAATCGGGTGGAATACCAGGTGGTGAACGTGGGAGACATCGCCCGTCTGTTCCCGCAGGGTGGCACCATCGGCGTTGCCGAGCTCGTGAACGCGGGCGCTGTTCGCAAGAACCAGCCCGTCAAGGTACTCGGTGAGGGTGAGCTGTCGGTTGCGGTCCAGGTGACCGCCGACAAGTTCTCCTCGACGGCCAAGGACAAGATCACCGCCGCCGGCGGCACGATCACCCAGGCCTGACAAGTCCGACAACAGCGGCGGGGATGGCACCCCTCGGGGTCGCCTCCCCGCCGCTGTTACAGTCGGTGTCGACCAGATCCCTCGGCCGTGACGATCTCCGCGTCACGCGCATCCAGCGCTCTCGCGGGTATCTGAGCGCAGAAGGATCAACCACCATGCAATTCCTGAAGCAACGTCGCTTGCGGTCATGTACCGACCGCGCGACCCACCAGAACGACCGTGGACACGACCGGGTGTTCGACATCGGTAGGAGGGGTTAGTGCGTTCCGCCGTCACCTCGGCATTCACGTCGCCGGACCTGAGGAAGAAGATCCTCTTCGTTCTGGGCATCATCATTCTTTATCGCCTGGGCGCGATGATTCCGTCGCCGGGCGTCGATTACCGCCAGGTCCACAGCTGCCTCGACGAGGTCTCCAAGGGCAACTCGGCCGGTATCTACTCGCTGATCAACATGTTCTCCGGCGGCGCATTGCTGCAGCTGTCGGTGTTCGCGATCGGCATCATGCCCTACATCACCTCGAGCATCATCGTGCAGCTGCTGACGGTGGTCATCCCGCGCTTCGAACAGTTGCGCAAGGAAGGCCAGGCCGGACAGGCCAAGATGACGCAGTACACCCGCTACCTCACGGTGGCGCTGGCACTGCTGCAGTCGACCGGCATCGTGGCGCTCGCCGACCGCGGCGACCTGCTGCGTGACTGTTCGACGGGCGATCAGATCCTGCGCGACCAGTCGATCTTCGGCCTCACCATCATCGTCTTGACGATGACCGCCGGTGCCATGGTCGTGATGTGGTTCGGCGAGCTCATCACCGAACGCGGTATCGGCAACGGCATGTCGTTGCTGATCTTCGCCGGCATCGCCGCACGTCTGCCCGCCGAGGGCAAGCAGATCCTCGACAGCCGCGGTGCGCTGGTGTTCTCCCTGGTGTTGCTGGCCGCGCTGATCATCATCGCGGGTGTGGTCTTCATCGAACAGGGGCAGCGCCGGATACCGGTGCAATATGCCAAACGGATGGTCGGCCGGAAGATGTACGGCGGCTCGTCGACGTACCTGCCGCTGAAGGTCAACCAGGCCGGTGTCATCCCGGTGATCTTCGCGTCGTCGCTGCTCTATCTGCCCAACCTGCTGGTGCAGCTCACCACGAGCGGCAATCAGGCGGCCTCGGGCTGGCAGAAGTTCGTCCAGACCTACCTCGTCGACCCGAGCAACTACGTCTACATCATCGTCTACTTCCTTCTCATCATCTTCTTCACGTACTTCTACGTGGCGGTGACGTTCAACCCGCAGGAACGTGCCGACGAGATGAAGAAGTACGGTGGATTCATCCCCGGGATCCGCCCAGGACAGCCCACAGCTGACTACCTCGGCTATGTGCTCAGTCGCATCACCCTGCCGGGTTCGATCTACCTCGGTGTGATCGCGGTGTTGCCGAACCTCTTCCTGGAGATCGGCAACAATGGGGGAGTCCAGAACCTGCCGTTCGGCGGCACTGCGGTGCTGATCATGGTCGGCGTCGGACTGGATACGGTCAAGCAGGTCCAGAGTCAGTTGATGCAACGCAAGTACGAAGGGTTCCTGAAGTGAGAGTTGTGATTCTCGGTCCCCCGGGGGCCGGTAAAGGTACGCAGGCCGAGAAGCTCTCGGAGAGCCTCGGGATTCCGCACATCTCCACCGGTGATCTCTTCCGGGCCAACATCTCACAGGGAACCCCGGTGGGCGTCGAGGCCAAGCGGTATCTCGACGCCGGCAATCTGGTGCCCTCGGAGATCACCGTCGACATGGTGCGCCAGCGCCTCGACGAGCCCGACGCCAAGAACGGGTTCATCCTCGACGGTTTCCCGCGTTCGGTGGAGCAGGCCGATGCCCTGGCCGCGATGCTCGACGAAAAGGGCCAGAACCTCGACGCCGTGCTGTCCTTCGTGATCGACGCCGACGTGGTGGTCGAGCGCATGCTCGCCCGCGGCCGCGCCGACGACACCGAGGACGTCATCCGCAACCGGATGAAGGTGTACGAGGAAGAAACCGCACCGCTGCTGGAGTACTACGGCGACCGTGTGCTCACGATCGACGCCGTCGGCGACGTCGAGGAAGTGCATCAGCGGGTGCTGCGCGCACTGCAGCCCTGAGTCGTTCGCTCCACATACGCACTATTCGGTCGCACGAGATTTGATCGCACGAGGTCGTCACGATGGCATTCCGCAAGCCCAAACCGGTCCCGTTTCGCTCTGATGCGGAACTCGACGCGATGGCGGCGGCGGGTGCCATCGTCGGCGCGGCGCTGGTCGCCGTGCGTGACGCGGCGAAGGCCGGTGTGTCGACCCTCGACCTCGACGAGGTCGCCGAGACGGTGATCCGCGAGGCCGGTGCGGTTCCCTCGTTCAAGGGCTATCACGGATTCCCCGGATCGATCTGCGCCTCGGTGAACGACGTGGTGGTCCACGGCATCCCGCGCGACGACGTCGTGCTGGCCGAACACGATCTGGTGTCCATCGACTGCGGCGCGATCTATGACGGATGGCACGGCGACTCGGCGTGGACATTCGGCGTCGGTGAGCTCTCCGGCGACGACCACGATCTCAACGAGGCCACCCGCGAGGCGATGGAGGCCGGGATCGCGGCGATGGTCGACGGCGGCAGGCTCACCGACATCTCCCACGCCATCGAGATGGAAACCCGGGCCGCCGAGGAGAAATACGGCCGCGAATTCGGCATCGTCTCCGGCTACGGCGGTCACGGTATCGGGACCGCGATGCACATGGACCCGTTCCTGCCCAACGAGGGTCGGGGCAACCGCGGTCCCCTGCTGGTGGTGGGGTCCACACTCGCGATCGAACCGATGCTCACCCTCGGCACCACCGAGACCACCGTTCTCGACGACGACTGGACCGTGATCACCGACGACGGGTCGCGCGCCTCGCACTGGGAGCACACCGTGGCCGTCACCAAGGACGGTCCCCGCATCCTCACCACCCGTCCCGAGTGATCGGCGTCGGCGTCCCGGCATCCCGCTGAGGCGCGCCGGATCGGGGTCGGGATCGGGTCCCGGTTGGCGCCGCCCCCGTCCGGCTCAGCCGGTGAAGTCGGCGACGTAGCCGTCGATGTCGGCGAGATAGCCCTCGCGCGCCTCATCCGTCAGCCACGACGCCCGAAATGAGTTGCGGGCCAACTCGATGATCTGATCGCTGCTCAGCTGCGCCTTCTGTGCGAGGGCCTCGTAGTTGCCGGCCACATAGGCGGCGAAATACGCCGGATCGTCACTGTTGATCGTCACGGTCACCCCGCGCCCGAGCAGGTCGACGATCTCAGTTGCCTTGGAGTCCTCGGTGACGAAGCTGTTGGACACCGGGCAGCAGGTGAGTCCGAGTCCCCGGTCGATGACATCGGCGACCAGTGAGTCGTCCTCGACCACGTTGGTGCCGTGGTCGATGCGTTCGACACCGATCTCGTGGATGGCCTGGCGGATGTGTTCGATGCTGTCGGGCTGATCGATGTCGCAGTGCATCGTCAGATGCAGGCCGGCCTGGCGGGCGCGGGCGAACACCTCGGCGAACTTGCGCGGCGGATTGTCGCGCTCGTCGGAATCGAGTCCCACGCCGATCACCCAGCTGGTGAACTCCGGTGACGCCAGTAGCGCGTCGAGGGTCGCCTCGGCCGAGTTCGGGTCGCCGTCGGCCGGCAGATCACGCAGGAAGCACATGATCAGATGGGCGTCGACACCGATCTGTGCGGCGTCGACGGCGGCACCGTGATACCCGGTGATGACATCGGCGAAAGCCACTCCGCGCCCGGTGTGGGCCTGCGGATCGAAGAACATCTCGGCGTGCACCACGCCGTCGGCCTTCGCGCGCACGAGGTAGGCCATTGCCAGGTCGTAGAAGTCCTGTTCGGTCCGCAGCACGTCCATCGCGGGGTAGTAGACGGCGAGAAAACTTGCCAGCGAGTCGAATTCATAGGTGGCCTGCACCTCCTCCACGGTGTCCTGTTCGAGGAACAGCCCGTTGCGCTCGGCGAGGGCGAGCTTCACCTCCGGTTCGAGGGTGCCTTCGAGATGAACGTGCAGCTCGGCCTTCGGCAGACCGGCGATGAACTCGGCAGTGGGAGACGATGGTGCAGGCATGCACCGACACTATCGGCTCAACCGGCAGTGAAGTGAGATGAGGGACGACAGATGAGGGATGGGCGATGAGCGGTGGGAGAACCGGCAGCGTGGACGAGGAGACCGTCTTCGCCATGATCGCCGACGAGCGACGGTCGCTGGCAACGACACTGCTCGGGCTGACACCTGAGCAATGGGCGCTGGAGTCGCTGTGTGCGGGGTGGACCGTCCGCGATGTCGGTGGGCATCTGATCGCGCCGTTCACGGTCCCGATGTGGCGCTTTGCGGTGTACATGCTGCGTGCGCGCGGACATTTCGACACGGCCAATCAGATGATGACGCGCTTCTGTGTCGACTCCAACGGCGAGCGGATCCCCGAGCTCCTCACCGCCAACGCCGAGAACAGGTTCACCCCGCCGGGTAAGGGTGCCGGCGCCCCGCTGGTCGACATCGTGGTCCACGGTCAGGACATCTGCATCCCCGCCGGGATCGACCGTCCGATCGACGCGGAGGTCGCTCTGGCGGCACTCGACTACATCACGGGTCCTGCGGCCACGGGACTGTACGGCTCGGTCGGAACTGAACTGCGTTGGGAGGCAGCCGATGTGGATTTCACCTCCGGATCTGGTCCGTTGGTGCGCGGGCCCGCGCGTTCGATCATCCTCGCATTGACCGGTCGCCACGGCGCCGCAGCGGGGCTCGAGGGAGATGGTGTGGGTCTTCTCGATTGAGGGTCCTCCTGAGGTCCTCCTGGGGTACTCCGCCACCGAACGTGTGCTCCCTGCCTGATGACGATGGGGCGTCGGGTCGTGGGTACCACGTCGATCGTGGCGCCGTGGGCATCGACGCTCCGGTGGTGCCGGGTTCTCGTACCGAACCCTGCACTGCCGCAGCCGATGACGGCTCGTCGGGACTACGGCGACGGTGGACTCCGGGGAATGTGAGGCGCGACCGCTCAGCGCCTGCGCCAGCGCGCGACCACGAAATCGCGATTGCGGTCGACCTCGAGCAGCTCCCACTCCGACCGGGTCGGAAGTACACGCTCGCCACTGCCGAGGCTGCACGGCGCATAGCTGATCACCATCTCGTCGACGAGTCCCCGATCCACGAATTGCGCGGCCGTGGCGCCGCCGCCCATGATCCAGACGTCTTTCCCGTTCGCCGCGGCGACCAGTTGCGGGTGCAGCGCCGCCACATCGGCGCTGAACGCCTGCACCGGGTCGCCGGCACGCAGGATCTCCGGATGATGGGTGAGGATCCAGGTCGGCAGGCTGTAGGGCCACGACTCCTCCTGGTCGCGCAGCCACCGATAGGTGGACGCGCCCATCGCCAGCGACCCCACGGAGTCGATGAAGTCGGTGTAGCCGCCTGGCGGGCGGTCGGCATCGATGTCGCGCGACAGCAGCCAGTCGAGACTGCCGTCGTCATCGACGATGAACCCGTCGAGACTTGACGCGGTGAAGTAGACGGTCGACATATCCGCACTCCTTTCACGGGTCGGCGGTCACGGGTCGGCGCCACCTCACGCTCGCGCCGCCTCAGACGTCCAGGACGATCGTCACCGGACCCGAATTGGTCAGCGACACAGCCATATCTGCACCGAAGCGACCGGTCGCCACGGTGGCACCGATCGTTTGCAATGACGACACCACCTCATCGACCAGTGGTTCGGCCACCGTGCGGGGCGCCGCGGCGTTCCACGACGGGCGACGGCCTTTGGCGGTGTTCGCATAGAGGGTGAACTGACTGATCACCAGGACGGGTGCATCGACATCGGCCGCCGACTTCTCGCCGTCGAGGATGCGCAATCGCCAGATCCTGTCGGCGAGCGTGCGCGCCTGCTCGCGGGTGTCGTCATGCGTCACGCCGACCAGCGCCACCAAGCCCTGGGCGGTGCCGGTGAGGTCCAGCGACCCCACCACCTCACCGTCGACGCTGACCGATGCCGATGTCACTCGCTGTAGGACTGCGCGCATTCACCACAATCTACCCACGCGATTCCCGGAAACGGGATGGCCGCGGGTGCCCGGCGACGTTGCACCGCATATGACGACTTTCGATCGGCATTCCCTCGGCACCTACGGCGTGTGGGTTCATTTCGACGGCATCTCGGCAGAGCAGGCCCGGCGCATCGAGTCGGCGGGCTACGGGACGATCTGGCTCGGCGGGTCGCCACCCACGCTGGAGCCGGTGCGCGCGATCCTCGATGCCACGTCCACGATCAAGGTGGCCACCGGTATCACCAACATCTGGAACACCGATCCGTCGGCGATCGCGGGGGAGTACCACGACGTCGAGCGTGACGTCCCCGATCGGTTCGTACTCGGCGTCGGCGCGGGTCACCGTGAGGCCACCGCGGAATACCGCAAGCCCTACGACGCGGTGGTGAGCTACCTCGACGTACTCGACAAGGAAGGTGTGCCCACCGACCGTCGGGTGCTGGCCGCGCTCGGTCCGAAGATGCTGCGGCTGGCCGCCGACCGGTCGCTGGGCGCGCACCCCTACCTGACCACCGCCGACCACACCCGTACGGCCCGTGAGATTCTCGGCGACGCCGCGGTGCTGGCGCCGGAGCAGAAGGTGGTGGTGAGCACCGATGCCGCCGCAGCGCGGGCCGCTGGTCGCGCGGTGGTCGACCGGCCGTATCTGCACCTGTCCAACTACGTGAACAACCTCAAACGGCTGGGCTACACCGACGCCGACATCGCCGACGGCGGATCGGATGCGCTGATCGACGCCCTGGTGGCGCATGGCACCGCCGAGCAGGTCAACGCTCGTCTCGACGAACACCTCGCCGCCGGTGCCGACCATGTGGCGATCCAGGTGCTCGGTGCCGACGACATCGCCACGGTGCTCGAGGAATTGCGGAGCTGAGCCTGCCAGCGGGTGGTCTGGCGGGTGGTCAGGCGGCGCGTTCGGTCGGCGAGCTCATCGCCGACGACAGCGCCCAGCTCACCAACGAGACGATGATCGCCCCGAAGAACGCCGACCAGAAGCCGCTCACGCGCAGCCCCCACGACGTCTCGGAAGTGATCCACCCGGTGAGCATCAGCATCAACGCGTTGACCACCAGGTGGAACAAGCCGAGTGTGAGCACGTAGAGCGGGATCGACAGGATCGCCACCACCGGCTTGACCAGCGCGTTGACGATTCCGAAGATCAGCGCGACCAGCAGCAGGATGCCGATCTTGCGCCCGGTCTCACCGTGGGTGCCCACGATCTCCAGACCCGGCACGATCAGGGTCGCGATCCACAGCGCCACGGCCGAGATGATGACGCGCAACAGGAATGCCATGTCGTGATTGTGCCAGCCGGCCGCCGCCATCACCAGGACATCTGGGGCGCCTGGTCGGCGGTGACCGCCTTCGCGTCCTCGAGGAATTTGCGCTGCACACCGAGCTGGCGGGCGCTCAGTTCGGGGCCCTCGGGCTTCGCGCTGCCCGGCGACCCCCCGGCCGACGTCGGGCTGTCGGACTGCTCCTCACGGTGGTGGCGGTGCGGGAGTTTTCGCTTGGACGCGCTGCGACGGGAGATGATCGACCCGGCGCCGGCGAGCATCGGGAACTCCTCCTCGGTCTGGCGGTCGAGGTCCTCCTCGACGTCACTGGCCCGGGGTGCGGCCCGCAGCGACTTCCACAGCAGCACCAGCAGCCCCGCGATCAGCACGCCGAGCACGATGATTGACAGAGCTCGGCCGGGCAGCTGGGTGAGGCCGTAGACGATGGCCGCGACCACCGCGGCGGCCGGCATGGTCACCACCCACGCGACGGCCATCTTGCGGAAGACGCTCCAGTCGACGGTGCTGTTGCGGTTGGTGGTCCCCACACCGGCGACCGAACCGGCGACGGTGTGGGTGGTCGACACCGGGGCGCCCAGTGCGGTGGATCCGAACAGTGCGATCGCCGCACCGGTCTCGGCGCAGAACCCGCTGACCGGACGCAGCTTGGTGATACCCGACCCCATCGTCCGCACGATGCTCCACCCGCCGGTGAGGGTTCCCAGCGCGATGAACAGATAGCACCCCAGCGCGACCCAGTCGGGGACCGGCAGAGTGCCACCGCTCTGATGCAGATGCCCGGTGGCCACCAGCAGTCCGGCGATCACACCCATCGTCTTCTGTGCGTCGTTGCCGCCATGTGCCAGGGAGATGGCACCGGAAGAGACGAGCTGCAGATAACGGAACGCACGTTCGGTGCGGACCACTCTCGCGCGGAAGAGCAGCGCACGTAACAGCAGCATCATGGCGCCGCCGAAAATGAGCCCGGCGATCGGTGAGATGACGATGAAGGCTGCTGTCTTCTCCACGCTCGACGCGCGGATGGCGTCGATACCGCCCTTGACCAGCGCAGCACCCACGAGGCCGCCGATCAGCGCATGCGACGACGAGGTGGGGATGCCGAAGTGCCAGGAGAAGAAGTTCCAGATCACCGCGGCCAGCAGTGCCGCGAACACCACCGCGATGCTGTAGAACCGGCGGTTGACCGTCTCGCCGACGGTGTCGGCCACAGCCGTTCCGACGATGAAGAACGCCACGAAGTTCCAGCCGGCCGCCCAGGCCACGGCGACCCGCGGTGTGAGCACCCGGGTCGCGACGACCGTGGCGATCGAATTCGCCGAGTCGTGGAAACCGTTGGTGAAGTCGAACAGCGCGGCGAGCGCGATGACCCCGATCAGGGAGAGTGTCGTGATGTCCACCCGGTCCACAGTGGCGGGCGGACCGCGGTGCCGGGAGCCTCATTCACTGTGGTGCAGAAGACTTTTGCCACTGTTCATGTCGGTGACACCCAGGGCGCCGGGATGCCGCCTTTCGGCGGATCGACCGAGGTGAGAGGTACCCGACGGGTTCGCCGGGTTTGGCGTTGTCCAGGCACTTCGCGTACTGTGGAAGGTCGGTGTGCACGTGAACCGGCCATGTTGTCGGGTCGTGCAGACACGGAGGCCGTCACCGACGGCGGCCACCGAACACAGGGATTCAACCAGGCGGTGCGAGCGTACCGCTCGCCGGGCGGAGAGATCCGCCGGTGCGGGTGGCTCATCGCGACCGCCGGGAGCGCGGAGGATATGGCGAAGAAAGACGGGGCCATCGAGGTCGAGGGCCGGGTTGTCGAACCCCTGCCGAATGCGATGTTTCGCATCGAGCTGGAGAACGGCCACAAGGTACTCGCACACATCAGCGGCAAGATGCGTCAGCACTACATCCGAATCCTCCCCGAGGATCGGGTCGTGGTCGAGCTCTCGCCGTACGACCTCAACCGCGGCCGGATCGTCTACCGCTACAAGTGACCATCCGGCCTGGTGATCAGGCCGGACGGTGCATCGAACCGAGGTTTTGGTACCTCGGGGGAGCACGGGTACGATGGAACGTCGGTGCGCTCTGTGCGCGCCGACACTCGCGTGTCCTGACCGATCAGGTGTCCCCACGGGCCTCCTGCTGGATCGGACACGTCGCGTACCGCCACGATGCCATCTCATGCCGGGATGTGTCGTGGATCCACACAGTGCAAGACAACACATGAGTCGCAAGACAACACATGAGTCGCCTGGCAGCAGCCATGCGTCACATACCGACAGCAGGAGAGATTGACGTGAAGGTCAAGCCGAGCGTCAAGCCGATCTGCGAGAAGTGCAAGGTGATCCGCCGCAACGGTCGGGTCATGGTGATCTGCGAGAACCTGCGTCACAAGCAGCGTCAGGGCTGATCAGCGCTCTTCGGGGTCGCTTGAGAAACAACTGAATCCCGCCCTCACCTGAGGGCGGACACGAAGAACTCCTGGCACCAGCGCCGGCACACGAGCCCGCGCCTACCTCCGGATCAGGGGCCGGAGCCTCCCGCAGAGTGGGGGACGGACCAGGAGCAGACCTCTGAGAACAAGTAAGGAAACGCCACATGGCACGTGTTGCAGGTGTGGATCTCCCCCGCGAGAAGCGGCTGGAGATCGCGCTCACCTACATCTACGGAATTGGTCGCACCACTTCCCAGCAGATCCTGGCCGACACCGGGCTGTCGCCCGACCTGCGCGCCAAGGATCTCACCGATGCAGACGTCGCACGTCTGCGTGAGTACATCGAGAGCAACTCTCTGAAGGTCGAGGGTGATCTGCGCCGCGAGGTGCAGGCCGATATCCGTCGCAAGATCGAGATCGGTTGCTACCAGGGACTTCGTCACCGTCGCGGTCTGCCCGTGCACGGTCAGCGCACGAAGACCAACGCCCGCACCCGCAAGGGCCCCAAGAAGACCATCGCAGGGAAGAAGAAGTAATCGATGCCTCCGAAGTCACGCGCCACAGGCGCCAAGAAGGGCACTCGTCGTCGCGACAAGAAGAACGTCCCCTTCGGCGCTGCGCACATCAAGTCCACGTTCAACAACACCATCGTGTCGATCACCGATCCGCAGGGCAACGTGATCAGCTGGGCCTCCAGCGGTCACGTCGGCTTCAAGAACTCGCGTAAGAGCACCCCGTTCGCCGCGCAGCTCGCCGCCGAGAACGCTGCCCGCAAGGCGCAGGAACACGGCGTCAAGAAGGTCGACGTGTTCGTCAAGGGCCCGGGTTCGGGCCGCGAGACCGCGATCCGTTCGCTGCAGGCCGCCGGCCTGGAGGTCGGCACCATCTCCGATGTCACCCCCCAGCCGCACAACGGCACTCGTCCGCCGAAGCGTCGTCGGGTCTAGAGCGGGAAGGGAAGAGGAACTAGAAAATGGCTCGTTATACCGGCCCCGCCACCCGTAAATCTCGTCGTCTGCGCGTCGACCTCGTCGGCGGAGATCAGGCGTTCGAACGTCGCCCCTACCCGCCCGGCCAGCACGGCCGCGCGCGGATCAAGGAGAGCGAGTACCTGCTCCAGCTGCAGGAGAAGCAGAAGGCACGCTTCACCTACGGCGTCATGGAAAAGCAGTTCCGTCGCTACTACGAGGAAGCCAACCGTCGTTCCGGCAAGACCGGTGACGAGCTGCTGCGCATCCTCGAGACCCGTCTGGACAACGTCATCTACCGGTCCGGACTGGCCCGTACGCGTCGTCAGGCCCGTCAGCTCGTCACCCACGGCCACTTCCTGGTCAACGGTGTGCGCGTCGACGTGCCGAGCTACCGCGTGAGCCAGTACGACATCATCGACGTCCGGTCGAAGTCCGCGTCGACCGTGCCGTTCCAGATCGCCCGCGAGATCCAGGGCGAGCGCCCCGTTCCCGGCTGGCTCCAGGTGGTCCCGTCGACCCTGCGCATCCTCGTGCACAACGTGCCCGACCGCGCGCAGATCGACGTCCCGCTCTCCGAGCAGCTCATCGTCGAGTACTACTCGAAGTAATTCGAGCCGTACTCACCGCCAAGCAGCACACGCTGCTCGGTTCCGCCTCGAGGCCGTCATATAGCGGGCGGCCAAAGGAGAAGAATCAATGCTCATCTCACAGCGACCCACACTGTCCGAGGAAGTCCTCGCCGACGACCGCTCGAAGTTCATCATCGAGCCGTTGGAGCCCGGCTTCGGCTACACCCTCGGCAACTCGCTGCGCCGCACCCTGCTGTCGTCCATCCCGGGCGCAGCGGTCACCAGCATCCGTATCGACGGCGTGCTGCACGAGTTCACCACCGTCCCCGGTGTGAAGGAAGATGTCACCGACATCATCCTGAACCTCAAGGGCCTCGTGGTGAGTTCGGATGAGGACGAGCCGGTCACCATGTACGTGCGCAAGCAGGGACCGGGCACGGTCACCGGCGCCGACATCGTGCCGCCGGCCGGCGTCACCGTGCACAACCCGGATCTGCACATCGCGACCCTGAACGACAAGGGCAAGCTCGAGATCGAGCTCGTCGTCGAGCGTGGTCGTGGCTACGTCCCGGCTGTGCAGAACAAGGCGACCGGCGCCGAGATCGGCCGTATCCCGGTCGACTCGATCTACTCGCCGGTCCTCAAGGTGACCTACAAGGTGGAGGCCACCCGCGTCGAGCAGCGCACCGACTTCGACCGTCTGGTGCTCGACGTGGAGACCAAGAACTCGATCACCGCACGCGATGCGCTGGCCTCGGCCGGCAAGACGCTGGTGGAGCTCTTCGGTCTGGCTCGCGAGCTCAACGTGGAGGCCGAGGGCATCGAGATCGGCCCGAGCCCGGCCGAGGCAGATCACATCGCCTCGTTCAGCTTGCCGATCGAGGACCTCGAACTCACCGTGCGCTCCTACAACTGCCTCAAGCGTGAGGGTGTGCACACCGTGGGTGAGCTCGTCGGACGCACCGAATCGGATCTGCTCGACATCCGTAACTTCGGGCAGAAGTCGATCGACGAGGTCAAGGTCAAGCTCCATGCGCTGGGGCTGTCGCTGAAGGATTCGCCGGCGAGCTTCGATCCTTCTCAGGTGGCCGGCTACGACGCCGCCACGGGTACCTGGCACGACGACGCAGCCTTCTCGGATGCGGACTCGGGCGAGGACTACGCGGAAACCGAGCAGCTGTAACCACTTTCCTCCCGGCCGAGAGGCCGTGAGCCCCACCTAGGAGTTAGTTCAATGCCCAAGCCCACGAAGGGAGCCCGTCTCGGCGGGTCGGCGTCACACCAGAAGGCGATGCTGGCCAACCTGGCCACCTCGCTCTTCGAACACGGTCGCATCACCACGACCGAGGCCAAGGCCAAGCGCCTTCGTCCCTATGCGGAGAAGCTGATCACCCATGCGAAGGGCGGCTCGCTGGCCAACCGTCGTGAGGTGCTCAAGGACATCCGTGACAAGGACGTCGTGCACTCGCTGTTCGCCGAGATCGGCCCGTTCTTCGCCGATCGCGAGGGTGGCTACACCCGCATCATCAAGACCGTGCCGCGCAAGGGCGACAACGCCCCCATGGCCGTGATCGAGCTGGTGCGCGAGAAGACCGCGTCGACCGAGGCGACCCGCGCCACCCGTGCGGCCGCGTCGAAGAAGAAGGCCGACGAGTCCGCTCCGGCTGCTGAGGCCGAGAACGTCGTCGAGGCCGTCGAGGCCGACGCTCCCGACGCCGCTGTCGAGAACGCCGACGCGGTTGCCGAGGCTGTCGACGACGAGTCGACCGCTGCCACCGCGCCGGAGGCACAGGCAGCCGATGCCGACGTCGACGGCGACAAGGCAGACGACAAGTAAGTCGGACGCCTGAACACGTCAACGCCGAACGGACCCGCCACCCTCGAAGGTGGCGGGTCCGTTCGTTTGCGTCTGCACATCGGTTATGACGGCACCGATTTCGCCGGCTGGGCCCGTCAGATCGGCCAGCGCACGGTGTGCGAGACCCTTGAGGACACGCTCGCGACGGTGCTGCGGGTGCCGGTGCGGTTGACCGTCGCCGGGCGCACCGACGCCGGTGTGCACGCGACGGGTCAGGTGGCCCACTGCGACGTGCCGCGGGAGTCGCTGGACACTCGATCCATCGGCGGCGATCCGTCACGGCTGGTGCGCCGGCTCGCCAAGATGCTGCCCGACGACGTGCGGGTGAAGAACATCGCCGAAGTGCCTGCCGATTTCGACGCGCGCTTCTCGGCGCTGCGCCGTCACTACGAGTACCGGCTGACCGATGCCAGCTACGGCGCCGAGCCGGTTGCGGCGCGGACCACCGCGGACTGGATGCGACCTCTCGACGTGGACGCGATGAACGCCGCGTCGCGTGTTCTGGTGGGCCTCAACGACTTCGCCGCCTTCTGCCGGTTCCGCGAGGGGGCCACGACGGTCCGCGACCTGCAGCGCTTCGCGTGGCGACGCGATGACGACGGAGTGCTGGTCGCCGCGGTGGTCGCCGACGCCTTCTGCTGGTCGATGGTGCGGTCACTGGTCGGCGCGGTCGCGGTGGTCGGCGACGGCCGTCGTGACGTCGACTGGTGCGCCGGGTTGCTGCGTGAGCGCAGCCGGTCGGCGCAGGTACCGGTCGCGCAGGCGCGCGGACTGACGCTGGTCGGGGTGAACTACCCGGATGCGTCAAAGTTGGCTGCGCGCAACGCCGTCACGCGCGATGTGCGCGATGCGATTTCCGGGGACTGCTGCGGCGGGTGACCGGGCCCGTCATCCGTTACGGGCGATGTACGCGCGGCCGATGTACACAGATGACAGCTGTGCGGGTCACCGACCCCGTATAGCGGGTCGGTGACGCGTACACGTGTCATCTGTGTACACGAGTCGGCTGCGCTGTGGGTCCGCGGCTTTCAGACGTGGACCGTGCCAGCATGTTCACCGCTGCCCTCACCGCTGCGGTGGTGGTGTGTGCGCGTCGAGCGCTCCGGGGCCGCAATCGAACTCGACGACGACCTGGTGTCGTGTGAACCGCCGGTGGTCGCGGCGCTGTCGGACTGCGGTGACGGGGCGACGGTGAGGTCGTAGACGGTGAAGTCACCTACCTTGCGTCCGGCGAACTCGGCGGTGACCCACGCGTCGATCGCCCGTGTGGTTTTTCCGCCCCTGGCGTCGGCGAACTGACCCCGCGCCGCCGATGTGCCGGTGCCGGTTGTCGATTCGCCCCGTGTTGTTCCGCCGGATCCGGTCCGCGAGACGCCGGCGGTGTCGGACATCACGTAGTAGCCGATGTCCTTGTCGGCCACGTACTTCTGGAACTGGGCGAGACTCGGCGCTGGGTCGTCGGAGAACCCCCCGACGCCCATCACCGGCACCCGGGCGGCGAGTTCGAGACCCGATGCGGCCTCGGTCCGATCGACCGCCGCCGACCAGCGTGTGTGCGAACTCTGCACCAGTGCGACCACTGCGGCGGGGTAGGAGGTGGAACCGAAGCCGCCCCGACCTCCGCCGAATCCACCCGACATTCCACCGAAAGCTGCAGTCTCCCGCCGCGATCCCGACGTACCCGCTGACGGGTGTGCGCCCGACGTTTTCGGGATGATCGACGGCGAACCGCCGGTGTGGGCGACGGTGTCGCCGTTGATCGCGAAGGCGGCCGGGGCAGCGGCAGTGAGCAATACGCCGAGTGCTGCGGCGCCCAACGCGACACCGCGACCGACTCGTCCCGGCGCGGCGAGCAGGACGGCGACCACCACAGCGCCGATGAGGATCACCCACCTGAGCCAGCTCTGCCACACCGCCTCGCGGTCGAGCAGGACGAAGCTCCAGGCGCCGCCGGCGAGAACGAGAGTCGAGAGTCCGAGGCGCCCGGTGAGTGCCTTCCAGCCGACCGTGGAGGAACGCGCTGCCCAGCATTGGGTGACGCCGAGTCCGACCAGACCGGCGATCGGCGGCGCAATCGCCAACGAGTAGTAGGGGTGAGTTGTGCCGTTCATATACGACAGCACGATGCTGTCGACGAGCAGCCACATCCCGAACAGGATCGCACCGGCGCGCACGGCGTCGGTGCGCGGTGCGCGTGCGCGCAGGACGAGCAGCAGCACGAAGGCGATCAGCGCCATCGGAAGAAAGAAGGAGATCTCTGCGCCGAACTCGCCGGTGAACAGCCGGGTGATACCGGGCTTCGCACCAAACATCTCGCCGCCGCTGAAATGTTGTGCCAAGCCGGGGTTCTCGCGCGTGAGCTCTGACATCCGTGCGGAGAAGTCGCCCCCTGTGCCGCCGTGTGCGCCGGTGTGACCTTCGATGCGCGCGAGTCCGTTGTACCCGAGCACGAGGTTCATGAAGTTGTTGTCGGTCGACCCGGCGAGATAGGGCCGCGACGAGGCGGGCCACCACAGGGTGAGCAACACATACCATCCGGCGGCCGCCACCATCGCGACGGTCGAGAGCAGCAGGTCGCGGATGCGCTTGCCCAGACCACTCGGTGCGGGGATCAGGTACACAAGACCCAACGCGGGCAGCACCATGAGGCCTTCGAGCATCTTGGCCAGGAATGCGAAACCCAATGCGGCACCGGCGAGTGCCAGCCACCGTGCGGACGCCGACGCGGTGGCCCGGACGGTGCAATAGGCGGCCGCCGTCATCAGTAACACCATTGCCGCGTCGGGGTTGTTGAACCGAAACATCAAGGCCGCCACCGGTGTCACCGCCAGCGCGGTGCCGGCGATCAGACCGGCGGTGCGGCCGCCGATGCGGGTCACCATCGCATACATCAGCGCGACGGTGGCCACGCCCATCAGTGCCTCGGGGATCAGCATCGCCGCCGACGAGTAGCCGAACAGCTGACCAGAGAGGCCCATGATCCACTGGGAGACCGGCGGTTTGTCGACGGTGATGAAGTTCGACGGGTCGACCGAACCGAACAACAGCGCTTCCCAGTTCCGCGAACCTGCCCAGGCCGCACCCGCGTAGAACGTGTTGGCGTTGCCGTTGGCGGTGATGTTGACCAGATACAGGATCGCGGTCCCGATCAGCAACACGCCGAGCAGGATGCGGTCTCGAGCCGTTGCGGCGTGCGGGGCGGTGGGGAGGTTGTGTGGATGGTCCTCGCCCACAGGCGATGTCACGGTTGCGGTCACGACTCGATGCTGCGGTGGTTTGCTGATCGAACGATCCGTGGTTGCTGTCAAGAACCTGTGGATATCACGGGATCGTGTGCATCCTGGCCGCATTCGACGGTACCGTGACCAATCGCATGCCGTCACATGGCCGATTGATTACCCCGTCATTGCCCGGCGGGACCGAATGTCATTGCCCGGCGGGACCGAAGGGATGGCGTGCAAGACTCACCAACGCAGCCCTCAGATCCCCTGCGGATAGTAGAAGGCGCGATAGGTGGTCTGGCCCGAGTCGAGCGTCGCGTCGTAGACGAGTTGTCCACGCGAATCGAAGGCCGAGACGTGGCCGGTCGTGCCCCATCCGCCGAAGACCGTGCCGTCGGAGAGCTGCTGGGCGTTGCCCATCGCCCACGCGGTGATGTGGGTCGGGTGGGTGATCCGGGACACGAGGGATACGCGCCCGGTGGCGAAATCCGGTCGGATCGTCAGGATCGACGACGGCCGGCCGGTCCCGGGAGCTCCGGAGTCGTTGTCGAAGACGCGAATCTCGCTTCCGCCGGCGGTGAATTCGGCGTCGTGCTGGAAGCCGAAGGTGGCATCGGGGTTCACTTTCAGCGTCGACGCCTTTCCGCCGATCGTCCAGCGGATGCCGCCCGTGCGTCCGTCCACCAGATACAGCGCCGAGGTGTTTCGTGAGGACACCAGATAGTTGCCGTGACCATCCGGGAAGACGCTGTTGATGTGGAAGTAGTCCAGCCCCTGGCCCGGGATCGCGAGGGCGGTCACGGTTCTCGACACGGGAACGTGGGCGAGGGAACTCCATTCGACGTCGACGTGACCGGTCGCGACGTCGACGACGTAGAAGCGTGAATCGATCACCGGTACCTGCACGCCGCCGACAACGGTGTGTGCCGGGACGTAGCTCGTCACCGCAGCACGACCGCCGTCGAGCAGACGGAACTCGTGGATGTCGCCGGACGCCCCGGCCGGCAGGCCGAATTCGTGGAGTGTTCGAAAGTTCCTGTCGGCCACCACGTATCGGCCCGAACCGTGTCCGAGGCCGGTCTGCCCCTGCCACCACGTGTACACCGGCCGGCCATCGAGGGTCTGGATCTGGAAGTTGCCTGCCGTCACGCCGCGCGGGAGTGTGTGGCGCGCGACCAGCCGGCCCGAGGGTTCACGGACGTCCAGTTCGGCAGGAGACGACTCCGCTACCGTGCCGAGACGGGGGACGGCGGGGTTGTCGAGGAGAGAGTTCGGTGCCAGCAGGATCACGCCCTCGCCGGCGGAAAGCCGGTCCACCGCAACGTGATAGCCGGTCGGTGTGGCCGCATCGGCGGGGAGGGCCATGCCGGTGGCAGCGAGGGACAGGGCGAGGGAGGCGGCCAGCGGGATGAGTGTGCGGCGGATCGCGGAGTGCAGACGCATGATGATGCACGCTAAGTGCAGCCCGCGCCGTACACCAGCAATCGATGTCACAGAGCAAAAGTCCGCAACCACTGGACTCGGACGGTTCGTGGAGGTCAGTGTGGCCTGCCTTGCTGGACAGGGGCGACCGGCCGCTGGTTGGCTTGCGGGATGACACGGACGCGCACCTCCTCTCACGAGGCAGAACCCCACAACGAGGGGATCGGCGACAAGCTGAACTGGCTGCGGGCCGGGGTTCTCGGCGCCAATGACGGCATCGTGTCGACCGCGGGCATCGTGGTCGGCGTGGCCGCCGCCACCACCGACCGGGCCCCGATCTTCACCGCCGGGATCGCCGGCCTGGCCGCTGGTGCGGTGTCGATGGCGCTGGGGGAGTACGTGTCGGTGAGCACCCAGCGTGACACCGAGCGTGCGCTGCTGGACAAGGAGCGCACCGAGTTACGAGATATGCCCGAAGAGGAACTCGACGAACTCGCCGCGATCTACGAAGACCGCGGATTGAGTCCGGAAACCGCACACCAGGTGGCTGTGGAACTCACCGAACACGATGCGTTCGCCGCGCATGCCGAAGCCGAGTTGGGTATCGATCCCGACGCTCTCACCAATCCGTGGGCCGCGGCGTTGTCGTCGGCGGTGTCGTTCACCACCGGTGCCATCCTGCCGCTGGTGGCCATCCTGGTGCCACCGGCGTCCTGGCGTATCCCGGTGACCTTCGTGGTGGTGTGCCTGGCGCTGGCGCTCACCGGATTCCTCAGCGCGACCATCGGCGGATCCGACCGACGCAAGGCGGTGGTGCGCGTGACCCTCGGCGGCGCGATCGCGATGGCCGTCACCTACGGAATCGGCACGCTGACCGGTCACGCCATCGGCTGAGGTGTCGCCGCGGGTGTGACGAAGGCTCGGGGTTCGCGATGAAGCGTGGCTGTCCCGACGGCGCGGGTTTCAGAAGGGTCGGTCCGAGATCCGCAGGGCGTCAACCGGATTCACGTGGCGTTGCGCTCATCGTCGATGGCCTCGAGAACGGCCTCGACGGCGTCGTCGTCGCCGACGAGCTCGGCATGTGCCGAACCGCGCGACATCAATTCACGCCACTGGGTCGAATCGAATTCCGCCGGCGGGTTCGCCGCGAGGAATGCGGTGACCACGGCGAGGAATCGGTTCGGATCGTCGTGGAAAGGGAAGTGTCCCGAACCCTCGAAGGTCACCAGTTCGGACTGCGGTATGGCCGAATGTGCCAGCAGGGCATGGCTGTAGGGGATGACATGGTCCTCGTCTCCCCAGATCATCAGCACCGGGAGGCGTTCGGCGAGGTAGCTGCGGTCGAGCATGGTGACCACCTGGCCCCGCCAGTCGACGACGGCTCGCAGCGTGCGGACGAACGCCGAATAGGCCTCCGGGTCGGCGATGTCACTCACGACCCGCATCATGTCCTCGGAGTCGTTGAGGATGTGCTTGGGCGACAGTGATTTCGGCAGTCCGGGAATGTCGGGGGTCTTGGCGATCAGGTGGGTCATCATGCGTGTGGCGGCCAGCACGCCGGGGATGCGCACGACCTCGATGAGCTCATGCGCCAGCGGCATCGACACCAGTCGCAGCAGCGGGTTCACCTCGCGGGTCACTCCACCCGCGGCCACCAGGATGAGGCGTTCGGCGAAGCGCGGGAACTGATAGCAGAACTGGGTCGCGACCCCGCCGCCGAGAGAATGGCCCATCACGGTCACCTTGGTGTAGCCGAGCACCACCAGCAGGTCTCGCATGCCGTTGGCGAATGCGGCAACGGAGTAGTCGGCGCGTGGTTTGTCCGACCGTCCGTGGCCCAGCAGGTCGGGGGCGATGACGGTGTAGTTCTCGGCGAGCTCCTCGATGATGCCGTTCCAGGTGGAGGAGTTGTCGCCGATGCCGTGGATCAGCAGCAGCGCCGGACCGCTGCCGGCGATGCGGAATGCCCGCCGGTAGCCGTGGATGGTCCGGTACTCGATGCGTACCGCCGTGGTGGCCGGACCGGTGGCATCGGCTGGCGGCAGGTCGTCGTCGCGCGGTTCCCCACCCGCAGGATCGCCCGGTTCGATGTCCGGGACCGGACGCAGCCGGGCACGCCCTGTCGCATCATGCTGGGCATCGCCATTGTCCGCCGGCACTGTGGTCGCTCCTCGAGATGAACCGATACGGCGCGACGTCGGATATGTCCGGACGCAACGCCGCCTGTGGTCCCGAGTAAACACCCGGTTGCGGTTTTACGCTCGCTGAATCTGATCACCTTCGGTGCGGCCGCCGGTTCGGATCACCCGCTGACCGGGGTCTGACACCCGACAGCGGACGATCCTGGCCCCGCGAGCGAGCCCTACTGGAAGAAGGGCTCGCTCTGGCGGGGCATCGAGGCCGGTGAGAAGTCGTCGGCCACCACGGCGGCGAGTTCGACCAGTGCCCGGCGGGTGTGCTTGTTGAGCAATTCGAGATCGACCTCCGCGCCCTCAGCCAGGTGATCGTCGAACGGAATCGTCTGCACCGCACGGCATCGGGTGAGGAAGTGCTGGCCGAGCTGGCGGATGTCGACGGTCGAGGAACCCGACCGCGACGAGCTGAGCACCACGACTGCGCGTGACACGAGCTTGCCGTATCCGTGTGCCTCGAGCCAGTCGAGTGTGGCACCGGCGCTGCGGGCGCCGTCGATGGCGGGCGAGCTCACCAGGATCAGGGCATCGGCCAGGTCGAGGACGCCGTTCATCGCGGAGTGACTCAGACCGGTACCGCAGTCGGTGATGATGATGTTGTAGAAGCGCTGCAACACCTTCATGACGCCGCGGTAGTCCTCCTCGCTGAACGCCTCGGCGACCGCGGGGTCGCGCTCGGAGGCCAGCACCTCCAGGCGGCTCGGCGCCTGGGAGGTGTGTGCACGCACGTCGGAATAGCGGTAGATCGACCCGTCGGCGAGCAGGTCACGCACCGTGGAGGTGGTCTGCTGCGGGACGCGCTGCGCGAGGGTGCCCAGGTCGGGGTTGGCGTCGACGGCGATCACGCGGTCACCGCGCAGCGAGGCGAAGGTGGAGCCGAGGCCGACGGTGGTGGTGGTCTTGCCGACGCCGCCCTTGAGTGAGAGCACCGCGATGCGGTAGTCGCCGCGGACCGGCCGGTTCACCCGTTCGACCAGCTGCTTGTAGTAGATGTCGTCGGCCGAGTCACCGGGGTTGATCGCGCCGCCGGACATCTTGTGGACCGCTCGTCGCCAGCCGCTCTGCGGGGCGCGGCGTGCCTTGCGCAGCAGTGCGACCTCGTCGAGAGTCGAGCCGCTGTTGCCGATGCCGCTGGGACCCGCACCGTGGCCCGGCGGCGTCTGCGGGGCGCTGGGACGCTGCTGCGGTCCGGTGCCGGGGCCGGGTCCGAAGCCGTGCGGGCCCTGCGGGCCGGCGGCGAACTGGGGTCCCTGATCGAAGTGCGGTCCTTGCTCGAAATGAGGCGCGCGATCGACGTGCTGTCCCTGATCGTAGGGGCGGGCCTCGCCGAAGGGCTGTTGTTGGTCGGGGTTGCCGTAAGGCGGTTGCGCGTCAGGTCCCTGATCCCAGCGGGGTGCCGGCGGCTGGTCGAAACCGGGGCGCTGCTGACCCCACTGGGGCTGATCAAACGAGTGGGGCTGATCGAACGAGTGGGGTTGATCGAAGGAGTGCGGCTGATCGTATCCGGGCTGCCCGTATCCGCCCTGCGCATATCCCGGCCCGTCGAATCCGGGCCGGTCGTAGGCGCCGGTGTTGCCGTCGTGGCGTCCGGCGCCGGGTGTCTGGGGCGCGGGTGTCTGGGGCGCGGATGGCTGGGCCCCGGGTGTCTCGGGGCCGGGCTCGGGTGCGACGTTCCACGGGGCCGTCCCGGGTGTTTCGGTATGCCCGAACGCCCCGGGGAAGGGAGTGGGCGCACCCGTGGGCGGCAGCGTCTCGCCACCGGCGGTCGCGCCCCCGACCACATCGTCACCGATCCGGGGACTGATCCGTTCGGAGAGCTCGGCGGGGTTCACCCCGGTTCCCGGACGCGGTGCGCCCGGCCCGGCATCGATCGCCTCGTCGAATCCTGCCTGCTCGTCATCGGTGGCCGCCGATTCGGGCACCTCTGCGGTGTCGCGATGGCGCGCCGAGGCGGGCTCGGCTCCGGGGCGTTCCGGCTCGGCGGCAGGCGTCGGCTCTGCAGCAGCCTCCGACGCAGCCGTCCCCGGCGCGGGGGCGTCGGCCTCCGGCGTACGGCCTTGCAGCCACGGCGGCGTGGCTGGCATTCCCTGATTCTTCGAGCTCAACGAGTCGTCCCCCCCAGTAGTGACGTGTTGCGGCGGAGTCCGAAAAGACCGCGCACAGCTGTCGCGCGCATAGTACGAAGCGCATACTAGCGCGTCATCAGGCCTGCTCGCGAAGCCGGATGCGCTGGTATCGGTCGTTTGACTGACCCTGACGTGACTGCGGCCGCCCGCCACGTCCGCCCGCGAAAAACGACGATAAGGTTCGCGAGTCCGATCCGCGTCGAAGGGAGATCAGTATGTCCGCGGAAGGTTCGACCAAGGCGATCCTGGCCGCGTTGACGGCCAACGCGGGTATCGCCGTGGCCAAGTTCGCGGGCTTCGCGATCACCGGCTCGTCGTCGATGCTCGCCGAGGGTGTCCACTCGGTTGCCGACACCTCCAACCAGGCGCTGCTGCTGTTCGGTCAGCGACAGGCGCGCAAGGATGCCGACCAGCTCCATCCCTTCGGATATGCGCGCAGCCGGTACTTCTATTCATTCGTGGTGGCGCTGGTGCTGTTCAGCCTGGGTTCGCTGTTCGCGATCTACGAGGGCATCGAGAAGGTGGAGCACCCCCACGAACTCGACTCACCGCTGGTGGCCGTGGTCATCCTGGTGATCGCGATCGTGCTCGAGGGATACAGCTTCCTCACCGCGTCCAAGGAGTCGAAGAAGCTCCGCAACGGCACCTCGTGGTGGCGCTTCATCCGTACCACCCGCAACCCCGAGCTGCCGGTCGTGCTGCTGGAGGACTCCGGCGCGCTGGTGGGTCTGGTACTGGCGTTGGCCGGTGTGGGGCTGTCGACGGCCACCGGCGACGGACGCTGGGACGGTATCGCGACCATCGGCATCGGCATCCTGCTCGGCGTGATCGCCATCGTGCTCATCGTGGAGATGCAGAGCCTGCTCATCGGCGAGGGTGTCACCGTGGAGGATGAGAAGGTGCTGCGCGCCGCGCTCACCGGCGACGGTGTCGACCGCGTGATCCACATGAAGACGCAGTATCTGGGACCCGATGAGCTCTTGGTGGCCGCGAAGATCGCGATTCCTGCCGGTGCCGATGCACAGACCATCGCCACCGCGATCGACAGGGCCGAGAAGCGTGTCCGCGAGGCGCTGCCCGCGGCCCGGGTCATCTATCTCGAACCCGACATCGACCGTGGCGAGGCGGCGGTGCCCTCGTCACCCTCGTCACCGCCGTCCTCCTAGGCGGCCCTCCCACCGTCCTCATGCTGAGGCGTCGCCCGGTCGTCGAGACCGTCGTGGGCCGGAGTGTCACACGCATTCGTCGAATGCCGTTGTGAGAGGCACATTCCAGGTACGTTCGAACGGTTCGGCATCACCGGCAGTATCCACGTGCGAGGAGACGTCGTGACCACAGCACGCAGCCCCTGGCGACGGGTGAAGACCGTCGAGCAGTCAATGGCCGACACCGACGACCCCGGCACCAAGCTCAAGAAGAGTCTCACCTGGTGGGACCTCACCGTCTTCGGGGTCTCGGTGGTGATCGGTGCGGGCATTTTCACCGTGACCGTCTCCACCGCCGGCGACAAGGCCGGACCGGCGATCTCGCTGTCATTCGTCATGGCTGCGGTCGCGTGTGCGTTCGCTGCGCTGTGTTACGCCGAATTCGCCTCTGCAGTACCGGTTGCCGGGTCGGCCTACACCTTCGGATATGCGACCTTCGGTGAGGTTCTCGCCTGGATCCTGGGGTGGGATCTCATCTTGGAGTTCGCGGTCGGCGCGGCCGTGGTGTCCAAGGGCTGGTCGAGCTATCTCGGCACGGTGTTCGGGTTCAGTGGCGGCGCGGTCGACGTGGGCGGGTGGACCATCGACTGGGGTGCGATCCTCATCGTCGCGGTGGTCACCACGTTGCTGGTGGTGGGCACCAAGCTCAGCTCCACCGTCAGCGCGGTGATCACCGCGATCAAGATCGGCGTGGTGCTGCTGGTGATCGTGGTGGGCTTCTTCTACATCAAGACCGAGAACTTCCACCCCTACATCCCGCCGGCCACCGACAGCGGCAGCGACAAAGCCAGCGTGGACTCCACGGTGTTCTCGCTGATGACCGGGGCCGGTGGCGAGCACTACGGCTGGTACGGCGTGCTGGCGGCGGCCTCGATCGTGTTCTTCGCGTTCATCGGCTTCGACGTGGTGGCTACCACGGCCGAGGAGACCAAGGATCCGGCCAAGGACGTGCCGCGCGGCATCCTCACGTCGCTGGCGATCGTCACCGTGCTCTACGTGCTGGTGACGATCGTGGTCACCGGGATGGTCAACTACAAACAACTGGCCACCGAGGGCGGGGCCTCGCGCAATCTCGCGTATGTGTTCGGGCAGAACGGTGTCACCTGGGCGGAGAAGATCATCGCCGTCGGCGCGCTGGCCGGTCTGACCACCGTGGTGATGGTGCTGATGCTGGGGCAGTCCCGCGTGCTGTTCGCCATGTCGCGCGACAACCTGCTGCCGCGTGGACTCGCCAAGACCAGCAGATTCGGCACGCCCGCGCGCATCCAGATCCTCATCGGCGTGATCGTCGCGGTGGTCGCCGGATTCTTCCCGATCGATCGCCTCGAGGAGATGGTGAACGTGGGCACGCTGTTCGCGTTCATCGTGGTGGCCGCCGGAGTGATCGTGTTGCGGCGCAAGCAGCCTGACCTCCCGCGCGGCTTCCGGGTCCCGCTGATGCCGCTCATCCCGATCCTGGCGATCCTGAGCTGTCTGTGGCTGATGCTCAACCTGTCGGCGCTCACCTGGATCCGGTTCGTGGTGTGGATGGCGATCGGTGCGCTGGTGTACGTGTTCTACGGCATGCGCCACTCACTGGTCGGCAGACGTGACCGCGGCGAGAAACCCGAGACGGTGTCGACGGCACACTCCTCGAACTGACGGGCCACTCCTCGGACTGGCGGGCCGGTGCCCGCCGGACGGGTGTGGTCGATCGGGTGTGGGTACCGCCGCAGGTGGGCGCGACTCTTCGTTAGCCTTGTGCTGTACGGCGACCACCCAACACGCGACGCGTCGCGGATGTCGCCCGCCCACACAATCGAGCCGCAGGAGATAGTGCATGACATCGGTCCAGGGACCACAGCTCACGTCCGACACCGCCAACGGACTGGACTTCAAGGTGGCCGACCTGTCGCTCGCCGACTTCGGTCGCAAGGAGATCGGTCTGGCCGAGCACGAGATGCCCGGGCTGATGGCGCTGCGCCGCGAGTACGCAGACGTGTTGCCGCTCAAGGGGGCTCGCATCTCCGGCTCTCTGCACATGACCGTGCAAACCGCTGTGTTGATCGAGACGCTGGTCGCACTCGGCGCGCAGGTGCGCTGGGCGTCGTGCAACATCTTCTCCACCCAGGATCACGCCGCCGCCGCCATCGTGGTCGGCCCGCACGGCACCGTCGACGCACCCAAGGGTGTTCCGGTGTTCGCCTGGAAGGGCGAGACGCTCGAGGAGTACTGGTGGGCCGCCGAACAGATGCTCACCTGGCCCGACGAGCCGGCCAACATGATCCTCGACGACGGCGGCGACGCCACCATGCTGGTGCTGCGCGGTGCGCAGTTCGAGCGCGCCGGCGTGGTTCCGCCCGAAGACGACAACGACTCCGCCGAGTACAAGGTGTTCCTGAACCTGCTGCGCGAGCGTTTCGAGACGGACAAGAACAAATGGTCGCAGATCGCCTCTTCGGTTCAGGGCGTCACCGAGGAGACCACCACCGGCGTCCTGCGGCTCTACCAGTTCGCCGCCGCTGGTGAGCTGGAGTTCCCGGCGATCAACGTCAACGACTCGGTCACCAAGTCCAAGTTCGACAACAAGTACGGGACCCGCCACTCGCTGATCGACGGCATCAACCGTGGCACCGACGTACTGATCGGCGGCAAGAAGGTGCTGATCTGCGGTTACGGCGACGTGGGCAAGGGTTGCGCGGAGTCGCTGGCCGGTCAGGGTGCCCGCGTGCAGGTGACCGAGATCGACCCGATCAACGCGCTGCAGGCACTGATGGACGGCTTCGACGTGGTGACCGTCGATGACGCGATCGGCGACGCCGACATCGTCATCACCTCGACGGGAAACAAGGACATCATCCTGCTCGAGCACATGAAGAAGATGAAGAACCAGGCGATCCTGGGCAACATCGGTCACTTCGACAACGAGATCGACATGGCCGGCCTCGAACGCTCGGGTGCCACCCGGATCACCATCAAGCCGCAGGTCGACCAGTGGGTGTTCGACAACGGCAACTCGATCATCGTCCTGTCGGAGGGGCGTCTGCTCAACCTCGGCAACGCCACGGGTCACCCGTCGTTTGTGATGAGCAACAGCTTCTCCAACCAGGTGATCGCGCAGATCGAGCTGTGGACCAAGAACGACGAGTACGACAACGAGGTCTACCGGCTGCCGAAGCATCTCGACGAGAAGGTCGCCCGCATTCACGTGGAGGCACTCGGCGGCACGCTGACCAAGCTCACCAAGGAACAGGCGGAGTACATCAACGTCGACGTCGAGGGGCCGTACAAGCCCGAGCATTACCGGTACTGATCGCCCGCCGGGGATCTCGGCATCCGCGCCCGTCCAGGCGGCCCTCAGAGGCCGACTGCGGGCGCGGTGTCGCAGGTGACCCACCCGGTGGCACCGTGTACGAAGGTGGTGGTCGATCCGGTCGCCGGGAGTGTCAGAGCCGAGTCGGCGGCACCGGTGCGACGCAGCGCCACGGTCGCGGTGGCGATGTCGCCGTCGACACTGATCGCCGACACCGAGGCCAGTTGCAGGTGTCCGCCGGCGGGTCCGAGGGCTGCCACGATCTGACCGGCCGACACGGCCTGAGCCGGACACATGGTCGCGGCGAGCGCGGTGGCGTCCCGCGACTCGAGCGCGGCGACCTGCTCGGCGACGACGTTGCGGATGAGGGTGGCCGGCCCGGCTGGGGCCGGTCGTAGACCGAGGGCCAAGGCGATGACAGCGACGCTGGTGACCACCACCCCGGCGAGGACCGCGACGAGCGCGGCCCGTTCGTGGTGCGGGTGTGCATTCGCGACTGCCACATCACCGACTGCTGCATCACGACCAGAGGCATGTCGTGGATGCCCGGGCAGCGCGATGGTCGGCAACGACAACGGTGTGGCCATCGCTCCTCCTCACGACCGTTCCCAGCTACGGTGGGAGCGGCGAGCGGTGATGCGCCGGGTCGGAACGCCCCGCACATCCACCACGCTAGGAGCGAAGTGTGAGTTCGCTGTCGTGAATTGCGGCTTAGGTACAGACCGTCACGTGAACGTTATTCAATCTCCACCGGCTGTGCGCGGGGCCGGTGCGGGTGGCCGGACCGTCGCGCCGGCCGGAGGTCAGTCCCGGGGGTCAGTCGAGGACGGCGGTGACCGCCTCGGCCGCGGTGTCGGCGTCCACCACCGACCACGGCGACATCCAGCCCCGCGCGGCGAGCCCCTCGTAGACGGCGAAGGTGCGTCGCTGCAGCGAATCGTCGCGTTCGTAGTGATCACGCGCCCGGGTGGGGTCGGCCTGGGCGCGTCCGCTGGCCCGCACACCCGCCACCTCGGCGCCGACATCGAGCAACAGCTGATGATCGGGGACGGGCACACCGAAGCGGTGGAACTCGAGTTCGCCGATCCAGTCGACGATCTCGGAGTCGGCGCCGACATCGAGCCGTGCGGCGCTGTAGGCCGCATTGGAGGCGACGTAGCGGTCGAGGAGCACCAGATCGTGGGTGGCGAGCAGTCCGCGGATGTCTGCCGCGGCGTCGCGCCGGTCGATGGCGAACAGCAGTGCCATCGCGTTGACACTGGTCCGCAGGTCGCCGTGCTCGCCGTGCAGTGCCTCTGCGGCGATGTCGGCGGCGTCGGACTCGCCGTAACGCGGGAAGGCCAGCGTCGCCACGCGCGCGCCCGCACCGGTGAACCGTGCGACGAGGGATTCGGTGAGAGTCCGCTTACCCGACCCGTCGAGCCCTTCGATCGCCACCAGAGATCCCACGTCGGCGATCGTAACCACACCGCGGCGCCATCGGCGGCAGGCCGCGCGCGCCACGCACGTACCGGTGCCGGGTGTCGCCGGGCTGCTCATCGGCGTGGCAGATCTCGCGAACTTACGGCGAAGTGACACCATGTTGTTATGAAGCCGAGGATTCTGGTTGTCGACGACGACGCGGCGTTGGCGGAGATGCTCACGATCGTGCTGCGCGGCGAGGGATTCGAGCCCTACGTCGTCGGCGATGGCACGCAGGCGTTGTCGGCTGTCCGTGAGATCCGGCCCGATCTGGTGCTTCTGGACCTGATGCTGCCCGGTATGAACGGCATCGACGTGTGCCGGGTGCTGCGTGCGGACTCCGGTGTGCCGATCGTGATGCTCACGGCCAAGTCGGACACCGTCGACGTGGTCCTCGGGCTGGAGTCCGGCGCCGACGACTACATGGTCAAACCGTTCAAGCCCAAGGAACTCGTCGCTCGGGTGCGCGCCCGTCTGCGGCGCACCGACGACGAGCCCAGCGAGGTGCTGGCGATCGGGCCGGTGCAGATCGACGTTCCCGCACACAAGGTGACCAGGGACGGCAAGCTCATCTCGCTGACACCCCTAGAATTCGATCTGTTGGTCGCCCTGGCTCGCAAACCGCGGCAGGTGTTCACGCGCGACGTGCTGCTGGAGCAGGTGTGGGGCTACCGCCATCCGGCCGACACCCGGCTGGTGAACGTCCACGTACAGAGGTTGCGGGCAAAAGTGGAGATCGATCCGGAGAATCCTGAAATCGTGTTGACCGTGAGGGGGGTCGGCTACAAGGCCGGCCCGCCGTGATCCGTCGATCGCGCAGACGAGTCAACGGGACCTTCGGAAGGGTTCTGCGCCGTATCGCGGCGTGGGCCCGCCGTGCCGGACACATGTGGCGGCGGTCGCTGCAGCTGCGTGTCGTCGTGTCGACCCTGCTGCTGTCACTGGTGGTGCTGTCGGTTCTCGGATTCGTGCTCACCAGTCAGATCACCGATCGGCTGCTCGACCAGAAGCTGCGCGGGGCCACCGAGGAGGTCGAACGGGCGCGCATCGCCGTCGAACGCGACCTCTCCGGTGCCGAGACCGGGGCGTCGGTGGAGAACCGGCTGCGCCAGACCCGCTCGATCCTCACCGACCGTGACTCCGACGCCACCAGCACCACCTCCGGGGTGATCGGCGCCTTCGACACCGTGCTGATCGTGCCCAACTCCGGGCCCGCGTCGTTCACCGGAGTCGGGCCCACGAGTGAGATCCCCGAGAATCTGCGCGAGATGGTGCAGGGCGGGCAGGTGGCCTATCGCTATTCCACGGTCACCGAGCAGTCGGGTCGTACGGTTCCCGCGTTGATCATCGGCACGCCGGTGAACTCGGGTATCGCCGGACTCGAGCTGTACCTGGTGTTCCCGCTGGCCAACGAGCAGCGCACCGTTGAACTCGTGCGCGGCACGCTATACACCGGCGGCCTGGTGCTGCTGGGTCTGCTCGCGGCCATCGCCTGGCTGGTGTCGAGGCAGGTGGTGATCCCGGTGCGTTCGGCGTCGCGGATTGCCGTCCGCTTCGCCGACGGCCGGCTCAAGGAACGGATGCCGGTGCGTGGCGAGGACGACATGGCGCGCCTGGCCATGTCGTTCAACGACATGGCCGAGAGCCTGTCCAAACAGATCCAGCATCTCGAGGAGTTCGGCAGTCTCCAGCGCCAGTTCACCTCCGACGTCAGTCATGAGTTGCGCACGCCGCTGACCACCGTGCGGATGGCCTCTGACGTGCTCTACGAGGGCCGCGACGAACTCGATCCGGTGCGTAAACGCTCGGTCGAACTGCTCGACAAGGAGCTGGGCCGATTCGAGATGCTGCTCAACGAGTTGCTCGAGATCTCCCGACACGATGCCGGTGTCGCAGAACTGTCGGCGGAATCGATCAACATGAGCCTGCCGATCAACGCCGCCGTCGACACCGTGGCGAGGCTGGCACAGGAGACCGAGACCGAGGTGGTGCTCGACCTGCCGGAGGAGCCGGTGATCGCCGAGGTCGACCCGCGCCGGGTCGAACGCGTACTGCGCAATCTGCTGGCCAATGCGATCGACCACGGCGAGCAGAAGCCGGTGGTGCTGACGATGCGCGCCGACGACGATGCGGTGGCGATCACCGTGCGCGACCACGGCATCGGTCTGCGTCCGGGGGAGGAGAAGCTGGTGTTCAACCGGTTCTGGCGTTCGGACCCGTCGCGGTTCCGGCGCTCGGGCGGTACCGGACTGGGCCTGGCGATCTCCATCGAGGATGCGCGGCTGCATCAGGGCAGGCTCGAGGCGTGGGGTGAGCCCGGCGACGGCGCCAACTTCCGCCTCACCCTCCCGTTGGTGCGGGGCCACAAGGTCTACACGAGTCCGCTGCCACTGCGACCCGTCGATGCCGGCTCATCGGTCGTGGGCGAGGCCGCGCCGGCGGGGCCCGTGACCGGCCCGCGGGCCGGTGGCGAGGACTCGCGGAAGGGCGTCGGGGCGTGAGTCGTCGCAGATCTGAGAAGTCGATGCGTCCGGTGCCGCGGCATGCGCGCCGACGGTCGGCGACGGTGTCGGCCGTACTGGTCGGGCTGCTGGTGCTGGTCCTGAGTGGCTGTGTGTCGATCCCGAATTCATCGAGTCCGCAGCCGATCGAGTCACTGGAACGTCACGACGTGGTGCCCTCGGCGCCCCGTCCGAGCCCGGGGATGGATCCCGAGTCGCTGGTGCGCTCATTCCTCAAGGCGACCGCCAACCCGGCCTCCGGGCATGTCGCCGCCCGCCAGTTCCTCACCTCGTCGGCGATGCGCGATTGGGACGATCGCGGCGACACGATCATCATCTCCGACATCAACGTGCTCATCGACGAGCGCAGTGACACCACGTTTTCGATACGGGTGGTGGGTGACAACGACGGGAGCCTGGGCTCCGACGGTCATCTGACCCCGGGCAGCGGCCGGGTGGAGACCCGGCTGACCCTGATCCGCGAGAACGGTCAGTGGCGTATCGACAGCCTGCCCTCGGGTGTGTTGCTCGACCGTTCGGTGTTCCAGTCGCTCTACCGTTCCCAGCAGCTGTACTTCCCCAACCACGACGGCGACACGCTGACACCTGACCCACGCTGGCTGTTCCAGCCGGGCAGTCAGCTCGCCGACCAGCTGGTGGGCTACCTCGTGCAGGGTCCCTCCGCCAGTATCGGACCGGCTGTGCAGAATCCGATCCCCGCGGGTGCGTCACTGCGCGGGTCGATCGATGTGGCGACGGGAAGCGGTGTGGAACTGGACTTCTCGGGTCTCAGTGATCTGTCGGAGAAGACGAGGGAACTGCTGGCCGCCGAGGTGATCTGGACGCTGGCCAAGGCCGACGTCGCCGGTCCCTACCGCATCGACGCCGACGGCGCTCCGTTGATGGATCGATATGCCGACGGCTGGGCGATCGGTGACGTTGGCGAATACGATCCGTCGCCGGCGCCGAGTTCGACCATCGGGCTGCACGTGATCCGCGACGGAGCATTGTTGCGTCAGGTCGACGACTCGACGCTCACCCCGGTGACGGGGACCTTGGGCAGCGCGCGAGGGCTGTTGTCGGCGGCGATCTCCTCGGACGACCAGCGCGCGGCCGGGGTGATCCACGACGACGGCGCCGGTGGCAACGGGGCCATGATCCTGGCGGTGGGCGCCTACAACTCCGACGACCGGGAGGTGGCACGGGGTGCGACCATCACCCGACCGTCCTTCGAGGGCGGCCACAACACTGTGTGGGCGGTGATCGACGGGCGGGTGACCGCGGCGGTCACCGACCCGACGACCGGCCAGACAGTGGTCAATCCGGTCGATGCCTCGAGTGTTCCGGGTGTCGCACGCGGCGCGATCACCGAGCTGCAAGTGTCGCGGGACAGTTCGCGGGCGGCGATGATCGTCGGCGGGCAGGTGGTGGTGGCCGCCATCGCGCACGGTTCCGACGGCAAGATGTCGCTGGTGCAACCGGGTCGGCTCGGGCTGAATCTGTCGGGTGAGGCGGTGTCGCTGGACTGGGTGTCTGGCGACACCCTGGTGGTCGCCCTCGACGATCAGGACAACCCGATCGTGCAGATCCCGATCAACGGCAGTCCCGCGGTGGGCCTGCTCAACACCAACCTGACCCCGCCGGTGCGGGCGGTGGTCGCCGACACCTCCACGATCTACGCCGGTGACAGCCGAGGCGTCCTACGGCTGGGAACCACCAACGGTGAGCCCGATCAGTACTGGAACGAGGTGGGTCCGACAATGGGCACCCTCGCCATTCCGGTGTTGCCCTGACTGACCCTGCCGCCTCGCGGCCCTGGTGACCCTGCCGCCTCGCGGCCCTGAGTGACCCTGCCGCTCGGCGGTTGAGTGCCGGGCCCGGCTGTGGACATCCCGGCGATTGTGGACAAGCCGGCGCGCCGGGCGCCCACCCCACCCCGCACGGGGGAGGGTGCTGCGAGGCTTGCGTTGTGGATGTGACGGCGATCGGTCGGGCGCTGGTCGACCTGGCGGTCCCCGCCGCCTGCGGCGGCTGCGGACGACCGGGTGTGGACTGGTGTGACAGTTGCGACGATCTTCTCTGCGACACACCGCTGCACGTCACTCCTCGGGTGGGACTTCCGGTCGCGGTCTGGGCGGCGGCGCACTATCGGGATCCACACCGCCGCGCGGTCATCGAGCTCAAGGAATATCGGCGGGTGGATCTGGTGCGGCCGCTGTCGCACTGTCTGGCCTCGTTGCTGATCTGGATGGGCCGCCACGGGCAGATCCCCGACCGTGACCGGCTGGTGCTCGTGCCCGCCCCCACCCGCGTGCTGGCCGCGCGCCGCCGCGGCGGTGATCCGGTGACCAGGGTCGCGCGGGCGGCTGCATCACTGCTCGGCGACCGGGTGACCGTATCGCCGATGGTGAGAACCGCTGCCACAGCGCGCGATTCGACCGGTTTGTCGGTTGACGGGCGGATCGCCAACATGGCGGATGCGATACACGTGCTCGGTCGCCGCGCACCACCGCCACCGGATGCGGCGGTGGTGCTCGTCGATGACGTGCTCACCACCGGGTCGACCTGTGCGGCCACGATCGCCGCACTCGCCGGTGCCGGCATCGGGATCGACGTGGTTGCGGTGATCGCCGCTGCCTGATCGTCGCTGTCTGATCGCGGCCGTCTGATCGCGCCCGCCTGATCACTGCTGTCTGATCACTGCCGCCTGGTCGTGCGCGGGGACCGCGCACCCCGCGTTGACAACAGGTGAATCGCGTGCCAATCGTCACCTAATTGGACATGGCCAAATGATGGCGCGGTGCGGGTCTGGGCGCTACGGTCGACTCAACGGCACAATCCCTCACCGCAGCCGGACGGAGGTGATCACTCACCACCAGGTCGCCCGTGGTGTCATCTGCGGGCCGACATCATTGGCATGACGCCAATTCATCTGTGGCACAACGTATCTGTGGCACACAGACGCCTGCGTGAATCGTTCCCCTGCGCGAAGTCATCGCTGCGATGCAGCGGCGCGGCGTGCACTGCGGAACCCGCGTCCCGAGGGCGTCGATCCGACAACATCGGAGGTAACGATGTCATCATCCCTCGCCCAGTCAACCCGCGCCCAGTCCACTCGAGATCAATCCGCTCGAGATCAGACAACCACCGACCCCGGCGATCTCGTGGATCCGTTCGAGATTCCGTCCACCTATGTGCGCGATACCGACACCGACACGTCACCCCTGGCCGAGCCCACCGCGACGATCGTGGTGAAGGGACGCAATGTCGACGTCCCCGATCACTTCCGGCGCTATGTGGCACAGAAACTCGCTCGGCTCGAGCGCTATGACTCGACCCTGTACCACTTCGACGTCGAACTCGACCACGAACGCAACCGCCGCCAGTCCAAGAGCTGTCAGCATGTGGAGATCACCGCCCGGGGTAAGGGGCCGGTGGTGCGTGCGGAGGCGTGTGCGGAGAACTTCTACGCCGCACTCGAGGCGGCGCTGGCCAAGACGCAGTCGCGCCTGCGCCGGATCAAGGACCGGCGCCGGGTGTCCTACGGCAGCCGCACCCCGATCTCGGTGGCCGAGGCGACCGCCGACGCCGACGTCGAGGTCGACCCGCTCGACGGTGCCGACCCGTACGCGGGAAAGGTCGAACACTACGAACCCGGCCACGTCGTGCGGGTCAAGGACCACCCGGCCGAGCCGATGACCGTCGACGACGCGCTCTACCAGATGGAACTCGTCGGGCACGACTTCTTCCTGTTCCACGACTCGGAGACCGACCGGCCCAGCGTCGTCTACCGGCGCCATGCCTTCGACTACGGGTTGATCCGGCTGGCCTGACGATTCGCCGGGGGAGAGGCGACGATCCGCGCGCTGGGGTCGGGCGATATGCCCGACCCCAGCGCGCGGTGGCCGTCGCGGCGACGGCCGTGTGGTGGTCGGTACGATGGTGGGCGATCTGCCGAGGGTCACACGTGTAAGTCGATCGGATCGAGGGATTTTGTCAGTTCTCACCAAGGTGCTGCGGGTCGGTGAAGGCCGCATGGTCAAACGCCTTGATGCGTTGGCCACGCATGTGGAATCGCTGTCCGACGAGTACGAGGCCCTCACCGACGACGAGCTGCGCGCCAAGACCGCCGAGTTCAAGGAGCGCAGCGCCGCGGGTGAGAGCCTCGACGAGATGCTGCCCGAGGCGTTCGCCACGGCCCGTGAGGCGGCCTGGCGGGTCCTGGGCCAGAAGCCCTTCCACGTCCAGATCATGGGTGCAGCGGCGTTGCACTTCGGCAACATCGCCGAGATGAAGACCGGTGAGGGCAAGACGCTGACCTCGGTGTTGGCCGCCTACCTCAACGCACTGTCCGGTGACGGCGTCCATGTGGTGACCACCAACGATTACCTCGCCAAACGTGACTCCGAGTGGATGGGCCGTGTGCACCGGTTCCTCGGACTCGAGGTGGGCGCGGTGCTCACCGGGATGAAGCCCGACGAGCGTCGCGTCGCCTACGGCGCCGACATCACCTACGGCACCAACAACGAGTTCGGCTTCGACTATCTGCGTGACAACATGGCGCACTCCCTCGAGGAACTCGTCCAGCGCGGGCACAACTACGCCATCGTCGACGAGGTCGACTCGATCCTCATCGACGAGGCCCGTACCCCGCTGATCATCTCCGGTCCCGCCGACTCGTCGAGTAAGTGGTACGTGGAGTTCGCGCGGATCGCTCCGCTGCTCGAGCTCGACAAGCACTACGAGGTCGACATCCGCAAGAAGACCGTCGGCGTGCACGAGGCGGGTGTGGAGTTCGTCGAGGATCAGCTCGGTATCGACAACCTCTACGAGCCGGCCAACTCGGCGCTGGTCAGCTACCTGAACAATGCGATCAAGGTCAAGGAGCTCTTCGAGCGCGACAAGGACTACATCGTGCGCGGCGGTGAGGTCATGATCGTCGACGAGTTCACCGGTCGCGTGCTCGACGGCCGCCGGTTCAACGAGGGCCTGCACCAGGCGATCGAGGCCAAGGAGGGCGTCGAGATCCAGGCCGAGAACCAGACGCTGGCCACGATCACGCTGCAGAACTACTTCCGCATGTACGACAAGCTCTCGGGTATGACCGGTACCGCCGAGACCGAGGCCGCCGAGCTCGACCAGATCTACAAGCTCGGCGTGTTGCCGATCCCCACCAACCGGCCGATGATCCGCAAGGACGAGACCGACCTCATCTACAAGACCGAAGAGGCCAAGTTCGCCGCGGTGGTCGACGACGTCACCGAACGTCATGAGAAGGGTCAGCCGGTCCTCATCGGTACCACCAGCGTGGAGCGATCGGAGTACCTGTCGCGTCAGCTCGAACGCCGCGGGATCCCGCACACGGTGCTCAACGCGAAGTTCCACGAGCAGGAAGCGCAGATCGTCGCGCAGGCCGGCCGCACGGGCGGTGTCACCGTGGCCACCAACATGGCCGGCCGCGGCACCGACGTGGTGCTCGGCGGCAACCCCGACATCATCGCCGACATGGCGCTGCGCAAGGCTGGTCTCGATCCGGTCGACACCCCAGACGAGTACGAGGCGGCGTGGGATGAGGTGTACGCCAAGGTCAAGGCCGAGGTGGCCGCCGATGCGGAGAAGGTGCGCGAGGTGGGTGGCCTGTACGTGCTCGGCACCGAGCGGCACGAGTCGCGCCGCATCGACAACCAGCTGCGTGGCCGTTCGGGTCGTCAGGGCGACCCGGGGGAGACTCGCTTCTACCTCTCGCTCGGCGACGAGTTGATGCGTCGCTTCAACGGTGCCGCGCTCGAGTCGATCATGAACCGCGTCAACTTGCCCGACGATGTGCCGATCGAGGCGAAGATGGTCTCCAAGGCCATCCGCAGCGCCCAGACGCAGGTCGAGCAGCAGAACTTCGAGATCCGCAAGAACGTGCTCAAGTACGACGAGGTGATGAACCAGCAGCGCAAGGTCGTCTACGCCGAGCGCCGCAAGATCCTCGAGGGTGCCGACAACAGCGAGACCGTCCGTCGGATGATCGGCGAGGTCATCGAGGCCTATGTGACCGGCGCGACCGCCGAGGGATATGTGGAGGACTGGGACCTCGACGAGCTGTGGACGGCGATCCGCACGCTGTACCCGATCACCCTGGACTACAAGCAGGTGGTGTCGGAGAACGAATACGGTGAGCGCGAGGAGATCACACCCGAGGACCTCACCGAGCTCATCGTGGCCGATGCGCTGTCGGTCTACGATTCGCGCGAGGAAAAGATCGACGGCATCGCCGGCGAGGGTGCGATGCGTCAGCTCGAGCGGACCGTGCTGCTCACCGTGATCGACCGCAAGTGGCGTGACCACCTCTACGAGATGGACTATCTGCGTGAGGGCATCCACCTGCGGTCGATGGCTCAGCGTGATCCGGTGGTGGAATACCAGCGCGAGGGTTTCGACATGTTCACCGGCATGCTCGACGGCATGAAGGAAGAGACCGTTCAGATGCTCTTCCACGTGGAGGTCGAGGCCGCTCCCGCCGAGGCGCCGATCGCCTCCGCGGTGGGTCCCATCGCCGATGCGCAGCTGCCGGAAGCGTTGCGCGGCAACGGCAGCGGGGACTCCGAGGATGATGCGGTGCTGTTTTCCGGCCCCTCGGAGGGAGGCGGTCTGCAGACGCACACCTTCGCCGAGGAGGAAGGCGGCGCCGAGAGTGCTGACAGCGAGGCCGATACAGCGCTCGCGTCGGCGAGCCGCCGGGAACGCCGCGCTGCCGCCCGCGCTGATGCACGGGGCAGCCGCAACAAGCCGGCCAAGTCGCGCAAGCGCCGCTGAGACCCAGAAGCGCCGCTGAGACCCAGAAGCGCCGCTAGATTCAGAGGCGCCGCCGAGCCCGCTCGCGGGCGCGTCACCGGACAACTGTCGGACGCGTAACCGACGATCTGCAACCGCAGACGCCGGTCATGCGTCTGAGGTTGCATGACCTCACATGCGCTGATCGATTCTGCTGCGCCGACCTGTCGCCCCGCAGTCGGCCTCGCTGTGCCCGCAGCCCACAACGCCGCAGCCCACAACGCCGCAGCCCACAACGCCGCAGCCCACAACGCCGCAGCCCACAACGCCGCACCCGCAGCCGGTACCGCTTCGGCCGGTTCCGATCGGCCGGCGGCGGTGTCGGCGCCCCCGGATGCTGATCTGCGGCCACTCGCGGCCACCGCGGTGCGGCGCATTCTCGAGGTGCTCGACCGGCGACGTCGCGTCGAACAGGTCGCGTCCATGTGCGCGCCGCATGTGCTCGACCAGCTCCGCGTGATCACCCGCGGCCGGGCCGGTGCCGGCAGTGCCGCGGTGGTGTCACGAGTTCACCTGCAACGCAGCGATTCCGGCGCCATCGAGGTGTTCGCCACCTATCGGCGGGGTGAGCGCACCCATGCGCTCGCCGCCCGACTCGAACACAGTGAGGTCCGTGAGCGGGTGACGCCGGGTGGTCCGCGACGCAAAGTCCGTCGATGGACCGTGGTCGCCCTCGCGGTGGGGTGACGGGCACTACCATCACCTCATGCCTATGACGGAGCTCGCGGTGACCGGATCCGCTGGCCGACGCGACGATGCGGGTGCGGACCTTCCCAGGATCACGGTGGCCGGGGGTGCCGACACCACATGGTGAATCGGCTGTCGGACGACGACGCGGCCTTCTTCGAGGCGGATCAGCGCGGATCCACCGACCACGTGGTGTTCGTGCTGGTACTCGAGCGCGGTGAACGCGGACTCGACTACCAGCGGCTGATGACCACGGTCGAGGAACGGCTCCAGTTCGCCCCGCGCTATCGGCAATGTGTGCGCACCGGTGTCGGCCTGTCGCACCCGGCGTGGGTCGACGACCACGACTTCGACATCACCTACCACGTACGGCGATCGGCGTTGCCCAGCCCCGGCGCCGACGAGCAGCTCTACGACCTGGTGGAACGACTGATCTCACGGCCGCTGGACCCCACCAGGCCGCTGTGGGAGATGAATCTCGTCGAGGGGCTCAGCGGTGGGCGGGTCGCCGTGATCACCAAGACGCACCGAGCGGTGGTGTCGGCGTCGTCGCCGGACATCTCCGAGGTGCTCCTCGACGACACGGTGACCCCTGATCACATCGCCGAGGACATCTGGCTGCCCGAGCGCGAACCCGGAGGTGTGGAACTCGCGGTCGCCGAGCTGATGCGGCTCGCGACACATCCGTGGCGCGTGGCCGAGACCGCATATCTGTTCGGGCCCTCATGGCTGGCGGGGCGGGCCATCGCGGGCGTGACTCGGCGTGCCCGCGATCTGCTCGGTGGTTCGGCGTCGGCGCCGCAGAACGCACTGAACGGTCCGGTCGGAAACCACCGGCGTTTCGCGGTGGTCTCGGTGGGTATCGACCGGATCGAGTCCATTGCCGCCGACGACGGGGTGAGCGTCGACGTGATCGTGCTCGCCGCGCTCAGCGGTGCACTGCGCCGCTGGTTGGCCTCGCGGGTTCCCGCGGTGTCGTCCTCGGAGTCGGTTCGCGTGATGTTGCCCGACGGGCCGGCGGGGACCGCTGAGCCGCACGACGTCGACATCGACCGCCGCTGGGTGGCCGACGGGCTGCGTGGCACCGTGGTCGATCTGCCGGTGGGAGAGTCCAATCCGTCGATCCGGATCGCCCACATATCCCATTCGAGTTCCAAACACCGTCAGGTTCTCGACCGGAGATTCGACGGGCGGCCGATGCCCTCGGCCGCGACCGTGCACGCGTTGGCCGCCCGCGCCGTCCATACGCTGCGCAACGGTGACTTCAATGTGCCGTTCGCGGTCGGGATCGGCTCGTCGGGTCCGCGCTATCTCGCAGGCAACCGGCTGCTCGCCGCGCTCCCGGTGCCGGTGCTCGTCAACGACCGCGTCTTGGCGATCGGGGCGACCGCCTACGACGGCGACCTCCATTTCGCCTTCACCGCCGACCGTGATGCGGTGTGGGATCTCGAGACCCTGCCCGGTTACGTCGAGGAATCGCTCGACGAACTCGACGAGAGGACACGATGAGGGTGTATCTGCCCGCCACACTGGCGATGCTGATGGCGTTGAACGAGACCGGGGAGTTCACGCCGGTCAGCGGGACGGGCTTCGCCCTCACGCCCGCGTTGCGCGAGGCCTACACCTCCGGCGACGACGACGAGTTGTCGGAGGTGGCGATGCGTGAGGCGGCGCGGGCGTCGCTGCGTCTGCTGGCCGCTGAGCAGTCCGATGCACCTGCGCACTCCGACGCTGAGCAGTCCGATGCGCCCGCGCACTCCGACACCGGGCAGTCCGACGACACCGGGCAGTCGGATGCATCCGGGAAGGCGGCGGGGGAGAGTGCACTGCCGACGCGGCGCGCGGTGGTCGCCGCCGACGTCGACGACGTGACGCTGCGGCCTGACCTCGACGCCGCGGTGGTGCGGGTGGGCGGGACGATCCCGTTGTCGTCGGTGGCCTCGGTTCACGTCGACGGCGGTGACGCCGAGGCGAGCGTGCGCGCGGCGACGGAGGTGGTCGATGCCGCCGACCTCGGCGACGAGGATGCGGAACTGGTGATCGGCGACGTCGAGGATCACGACCTCGGCTGGTATGCCACGCAGGAGCTGCCGTTCCTGCTCGAACTGCTCTGACCGGCATCACGCCGCAGCATCGCCCATGAATCGGTGGACGTCCATTCGCCCTTGCACCAGTCCGCCTCGACGGCACGCCCTTCGTGACGAAACCCCAGGCGTGTGAGCAGAGCGGCTGCGGGGGCGTTGCGGACATCGGTGATCGCGCACACGCGGTGTGCGCGTTGGGTTTCGAACAGCTCACCGACAAGTGCATCCAATGCCTCGGTGGCCAGACCGCGACCGCGCCCTGCGGGTGCGACGGTGACGCCGACCTCGTAGGTGTCGGGTTGCTCGGCGAGTGCGTGGACCGCGAGATCGCCGACCAGCGTCGGGGCGTCGCGGAGACGCACACCGATCTGCAACCACTGTCCCGATCGGCTGGCGATGGAGTCCGGTTGTCCGGCCACGAGTTCCGCCGCGTCGGTGCGGGAGTAATCGGTGGTCCACGACTGGAAGCGCGCGGTGCCGGGGTCGCGACGGTAGGCGACGAACTCGGTCAGATCGGCTGTCGTCAGCGGCGACAGCACCACACGGCGGGTCACGATGGGGAAGTCGATCACTCCCGCGACGCTAGAGCACCGCCCGCGACATCATCGGCGCGGGCGGTGCGGTGCGGGCAACCCGCATGCGGGCTGCCCGAGCTCGGACGAGCTCTCCATCAGACGAGCTCTCGATGAGACGAGCTCTCGATGAGACGAGCCCTGGCGATCAGCGGAAGTGGGCGTTGAGCCAGTTCCACGCCGGGATCGAGGTGAACAGGTCCGGCAGCACATGGTTGACCACCAGCCCGGGGAAGATCGGCGGCGTCTGGTCGTTGATCAGCGTCACGTCGGCACCCTGCGCGCGCCAGTCCTTCACCGGCTGCAGCACCTGGCCGTGCGGGACCACGTCGTCGTTGACCCCGGTGGTCACCAGGACGGGGGCGTTGGGCTTGAGTCGGCCGATGCGCTGCTCGTCGACGACCCGCTTGATCTCGGGGTTCGCGGCGATGATCGCGGCCAGCGATGTCCCGCTGCGCGTCCAGCTCTGGGTGTGCTGGAAACCGAAGGTCAGGGCCGTGTCGACGATGCACTGGGTCGACACCGTCTTCAACGCAGCACGTCCGCGCGCGTTGACCTCACGGTCGATGATCGGGGCGATCTGCGGATAGCGGGCCTCCAGCCCGTTGATCGCATATCCGATCGCCCCGGCGATGAAGGTGCCGTCGATCCCGGAGACCGTCTTGGCCAGATCGGCGGGCGGTGCGCCGGCGTAGGTGCCCTTCACGTGGAGTTCGGGTGCGTAGGTCGCGGCCATCTCGGCTGCCGACGCGGCGGCTCCACCACCCTGGGAGTAGCCCCAGAAACCCACCGGGTCAGAGGCTTTCGCTCCGGACAGGGTGATCGCCGCACGTGCGGCGTCGAGGACGGCGTGGCCCTCCTCCACCCGGTTGACGTAGGTGTGGATGCCGGGGGTGCCCAGCCCGATGTAGTCGGTCATCATCACCCGGTAGCCGCTCTGCAGCAGTGCGTAGGCGAACACCGCTTCGTAGTTCACCCCGAGCGAGGGCTTCGACAGGTCCACCGAGGCGGGGAAGGTCATCAGTTTCGACGGTGCGCACTGATCGCCCTGACCGATGGTGCCCGGCGCCAACACGATGGTGGGCCGCTCGCCGCGACCGGTCCATGCCGCGCTGGGCTCGATGAGCGTTCCGGTCACCGCGGTCGGGGCGCCGTCCTGCAGTGTCGAGGAGTACATGACGGTCTTCGCGTCGCCCGGCCACTGTCCCGTGAGTCCGGGGATCTGCAGCAGCAGAGGAGTCGACACCGACTTGAGCACCGCGCCCGGGGTTCGCGGGACGACCGCGGGCGGTGTGTAGAAGTCTCCGCCCGGGCTGCTCGAACCGAGAGCGAGTGCAGGGTGCGGGGCGATGGGCTGCGGTGGGGTCGGCAGTGGTGCCGCTGCGGCGATCCCGCCTCCGACAGATATCCCCCCGAGCGCCGTAAGCGCAGCCACAGCAGTGGCCATATGTGTCTTGAGTCTCACATCGGGGGAGTATAGCTTACTCATCGGTAAGTTCGTGGACCTTCGTCCCCGCCGGGGTTGTCGGACCACCGGGGTCGCAAGGTAACCTACGGTCCCGTAGGTAGTAGTCGGCCCGGTCGTGAGGTGTGGATATGAACTGGCTCGAGAAGCTCGAACTCCCGGCGCGCGGGGTCGCGTCGAGGAGCCGTACGAGCAACGTCGCCCGTGGCGTGATCGCCCGACTGACCACGCCGTTGCTCCCCGATGACTATCTGCAACTGCTCAACCCGCTCTGGTCGGCACGTGAGCTGCGCGGAAAGGTGGTCGAGGTCGTCAACGAGACCGAGGACTCGGCGACGATCGTCATCGAACCCGGGTGGGGTTTCACCTTCGACTATCAGCCCGGTCAGTACGTGGGGATCGGCGTACTCGTCGACGGGCGGTGGACGTGGCGCTCGTACTCGCTGACGTCGGCACCCGGTGCCGACGAGCGCACCCGGGGCAGGCAGATCTCGATCACGGTCAAGGCGATGCCCGAGGGGTTCCTCTCCGGGCATCTGGTGCGCGGCCTCACGCCGGGCACCATCGTCCGGCTCGCCGCACCGGCGGGTGAATTCGTTCTGCCCGAACCGATTCCGGCGAAGTTGTTGTTCCTGACCGCAGGCAGCGGGATCACCCCGATCATCTCGATGCTGCGCACGATCGAACACCGTGGACAGAGTGCGGACATCGTGGTGGTGCATTCGGCACCCGACGCCGCGTCGGCGCTGTTCGGCGACGAGTTGTCGGCGATGACGCAGTCGGGACTGATCGACTCCCACGTGCAGTACACGCGGGAGTCGGGTCGGCTGGATGCACGCACACTCACCGAACTGGTTCCCGACATCGCCCAGCGGCAGGTGTGGGCCTGCGGTCCCGAGTCATTCCTGTCGGTGGTCGAGAGCTACTTCGGTGAGATCGGTGCCCAGGACCGCCTGCACATCGAGCGGTTCGCGGTCGAACGCGGTGCGGTCGGCGCCGCGGGCGGGACGGTCACCTTCAAGAAGGCGCACCGCGAGGTCGAGGTCGACGGTGCCACCACGCTTCTCGAGGCCGGCGAGTCGGTGGGTGTCCAGTTGCCCTTCGGCTGCCGGATGGGCATCTGTCAGACGTGTGTGGTGACGCTGGACAAGGGGGCTGTCCGGGACCTCCGCAACGGTGACGAACACGTGGAGGGTGAGCGGATCCAGACCTGCATCAGCGTGGCCGCCGGAGACTGCACGCTCGACGTGTGAGTGATCGGTGTGCACCCGTTGCCGCACCTGAGTGCGGACAACATCGCAGATGGCAGGGGTTGAACCTCGACCTACGGTGCAGTAACCTACGAAACCGTAAGTTACGCAACCGTCGGATCCGATCATGATCCGTCAGGGAGGTCACCGTGGCAATCACCGATGTTCCCGAGTACGCACATCTGACCGAGGCCGACGTCGCCGCACTGGGCGACGAGCTCGACGCGCTGCGCCGCGAGATCGAATCGTCGCGGGGTGACCGCGACGCACGCTACGTGCGCAACACCATCCGCTTCCAGCGCGGCCTGGAACTGGCCGGCCGGGCACTCATCTACGGCTCGCGCCGACGCTCACTGTGGTGGGCTGGCGCGTCGGCCCTGGGTGTCGCCAAGATCATCGAGAACATGGAGCTCGGGCACAACGTGATGCACGGGCAGTGGGACTGGATGAACGATCCGGAGATCCACTCGAGCACGTGGGAGTGGGACAACGCCGGAACCTCCGAGTTCTGGAAGCACACCCACAATTTCGTGCACCACAAGTACACCAACGTGCTCGGGATGGACGACGACATCGGCTACGGCCTGCTCCGCGTCACCCGCGACCAGCGCTGGATGCCCTTCTACCTGGGCAACCTCGTCTACAACACGATCCTGTCGGTCGCCTTCGAATACGGCGTGGCCATCCAGCATCTGGAGCTGGGCAAGGCGGCGCAGGGACGCGTCGACAAGGAGAAGTTCCGCGCCGACCTCGATACGGCGCTGAAGAAGATGGGCACGCAGGCGCTCAAGGACTACGTGGTCCACCCGGCGGCGGTCGGCGTGGCCACCCGCTCGGTCACCGGCTGGCGCAAGGCGCTCACGGCGACGCTGATGGCCAACGTGATCCGCAACGTCTGGTCGAATGCGGTGATCTTCTGTGGGCACTTCCCCGACGGTGCGGAGAAGTTCACCAAGGAGGACATCGACACCGAGACGCAGGCGCAGTGGTATCTGCGTCAGATGCTCGGCAGCGCGAACTTCACCGCCGGTCCGGTGATGGCCTTCATGAGCGGCAACCTCTGCTACCAGATCGAGCACCACATCTATCCCGATCTCCCGTCGAATCGACTGGCCGAGATCTCGGTGCGCGTGCGCGAGCTGTGCGACAAATACGACCTGCCCTACACCACCGGGTCGCTGCCGGTGCAGTACGCGAAGTCCTGGCGGACCATCGCCAAGCTGTCATTGCCCAACAAGTATCTGCGGGCCACCGCCGACGACGCTCCCGAGACCGCCTCCGAGCGTCGGTTCAAGGCCGACGGCGAGTCGTCGCGGCTGCAGGCCGTCGTCGACCCCGCCACCGGGCGTCGGCAGGGTCTGCGCACCGCCATCGAGACACTGCGCGGTCGTCGGGGTCTGCGCGCACGTCGTCGCGCCGCGGATGCGGGGGCGCGCGAAGCGGCATGACGGGTGGCGGCCCCGATGCGCCCCGCCGGCGCGTCTGGGTCGCCTCGCTGTCGCGTCTGGGCTGGAATGCCCACGCCGGTGGGGGACCACCGTCGGTCGGTGCCCGGGTCGTCAGGGAATTCGCGCACCGCACGGGTGACGTGCAGGTGAACGAGTGACAGAATGGTCACGATGGCTATCTCCGATATCAATGCCTACGCGCACCTGACCGACGCCGACGTCGAGGCGCTGCGCGTCGAACTCGACCAGATCCGTCGCGACATCGAATCCGATCGCGGCGTCCGGGACGCAACCTATCTCCGCCGCACGATCACCGCGCAACGCGCGATGGAGGTCGTGTCGCGAATCATCTTGCTGCGCAGCGACAATCGGCTCTGTTGGATCTCTGGGACGGCGCTGCTCTCGGTGGCCAAGATGATCGAGAACATGGAGCTCGGGCACAACGTGATGCACGGGCAGTGGGATTGGATGAACGATCCCGAGGTGCACTCCACGTCGTGGGAGTGGGACATCGTGTGCCACTCGAGTCACTGGAAGCACTCCCACAACTTCATCCATCACAAGTACACCAACGTGCTCGACATGGACCACGACGTCGGTTATCGGGTGCTGCGCGTGACCCGAGACCAGCCGTGGGTCCCCAAACAGCTGTTCCAGCCGGTGATCAACATCGTGCTGGCGCTGCTGTTCGAGTGGGGTATCGGCCTGCACGACATCGAACTCAAAGAGGTCATCAAGGGCAACAAGTCCGTCGAGGAGGCCCAGCCGCAGCTGTTCGGCAAAAAGATCGTGCGGCAGGTGTTCAAGGACTACGTGTTCTTCCCGCTGCTGTCGGGACGCAATGCGCGTTCGACCCTCAAGGCCAACCTCACCGCCAACATCGTCCGCAACCTGTGGACCTATGTGGTGATCTTCTGCGGGCACTTCCCCGACGGCGCAGAGAAGTTCACGATGGCCGAGCTCGAGGACGAGACCCCCGGCCAGTGGTACCTGCGGCAGATGCTGGGCAGTGCGAACTTCGACGCAGGTCCGGTGATGGCCTTCATGAGCGGCAACCTCTGCTACCAGATCGAACACCATCTGTTCCCTGATCTGCCGAGCAACCGTTACGCCGAGATCGGCGAGCGTGTGCGTGAGCTGTGCGAGAAGTACGACCTGCCCTACACCACCGGCAGCCTCGCACATCAGTACTGGCAGACCTTCCGCACCATCAACAAGCTGTCGCTGCCCGATCGGTTCCTGACGGCCACCGCCGACGACGCTCCCGAGACCGCCTCCGAACGGCGCTTCGGCGACACCCATTCTCGCGGCCGGTCCGACGGCGTGACACGCCGCCGCGGTCTGCTCACCGCGATCCGACACAGTCGGGAGCGCCTGGCGTTGCGTCGATGACCCGGCGCGGGGGATGGAATGCGCGCCTGCGCAGGCGCTCGTCGGGACATCCGGTGATTTATCTGGTGGCCCCGAGTGGCAACCCAAACTTCGGTGACGAGCTCATCGCACGCGGATGGCTGCGATGGCTGGCGCGCGAACATCCGCAGGCCACCGTGGTTCTCGATTGTCACACCACCGGACAGGCGGCCGTGCTGCTCGCCGGTGCGCATCCGCGGCTGATCGTCACCGACACGATCTGGCGGATCAATGCCGCGACGGTCGGGCTGCCCGTCGACATCGCGGTCGAGTACTCCGCCGACGCGGTCCGCAATCCCGGGCGCGACCCGCGGCTGGTCGACGGCGTGGAGTTGCTGCGGTCGGCGTCGGTGATCCATTTTCTCGGCGGCGGCTACCTCAACGCGGTGTGGCCCCACCACACCGCGTTGCTCGCATCGGCGCTGGAGGCCGGGTCGGTGTCGGGTGGCCGGGTGGTGGCTACCGGCCAGGGGCTGATGCCGCCACCGGACGGACGGTGCGGCGAGCACTTGGCCGCACTCGGTGCTCGTTTCGACCTGTTCGATGTGCGAGACGAACCCTCGATGTCGGTGATCGGCGGCGACACCGTCGGCTTCTCGGCCGACGACGCCTGGCTCGACCTCGATCCCCGGGTCATCTACGACGCCGGTTCGCCGATCGCCGACCGTCGTTTCATGTTCTGTCTGCAGTCGGATCTGGTCGAGGACGCCGGGGGAGTCGACGGCATCGAGCGGGTGATCGTCGAACTCATCGACCGCTGGCAGATCACCGGTGACGACGCCGCATTCGTCGAGGGGATCCCGGGCAACGACCGGATCCTCTACGACCGACTGTCACCGCGACTGCCCGGTGCGGCCTTCGTGCCGTTCACCGCGCTGTGGAATCACGGCGTCCCTGCCCATCCCGACCAGGTGTGGGTCAGTTCGCGATTCCACCTGCACCTCGTCGCCGCGGCGGCGGGGGCCTCGGGCGTGGTGGTCTCCGGTCGCGCCGACTACTACCCGATCAAGCACGGCTCGCTGATGGCCGCCGGGTCGCAGTGGATCGGCATCGACGCCGTCGGGGACACACCGCCGTCGGCGGGTGGGTTCGAACCCGACGTGGTCGCGACGCTGGCCAAGACCAAGCGCGCGGTGGCCGAGAAGATCTACCACTGACCGCTGTCACCGATAGGGGTGGCGCTGGGGCGGATCGGCTCAGCAGTGCGCCGGCCGATTCACTCCTGCGGTGGATTCTGTTGTAGCCGTTCGTGTTCGGCCATCTCACGGTCGGGAGTGTCCCGCACGGGTGCGTCACGAACGGGAGTGTCACGGATCGCGGCGAGGATGTGACGCACGGCCATCGCCCGCCGATGCGGCGCGCCGGTGAGCCGGTCGAGGGCGCATTCCGGATCGGCCGGCGGGCCCAGATGGGTGCAGCCGCGTGGACAGTCCTCGATCGCCTCGTGCAGATCGTCGAAGGCGTCGATGATGTTCTCGGGGCTGATGTGGGCGAGTCCGAACGACCGGATACCCGGAGTGTCGATGACCCAGCCGCCGCCGGGCAGTGCGAGCGCCACCGACTGAGTGGAAGTGTGCCGGCCCTTGCCCACCCCGGAGACCTCGCCGGTGGCCCGATCTGCTTCGGGCACAAGGCGATTGACGAGCGTCGACTTGCCCACACCGGAGTGGCCGATCAGCGCGGTCGTCTCACCGTGCAGCATCGCCATCAATTCGCCGAGATCGTCGGTGCGCCCGGCGAGGACCACGGGCAGGTCCAGATCGGCGAACGCCTGCGCGAACGGCTGCGGGTCGGCCAGATCGGATTTGGTCAGACACAGGACCGGCCGCAGCCCGCCCACATAGGCCGCGGCCAGTGCGCGCTCGACGAAGCCCGTCCGCGGCGGCGGGTCGGCCAGAGCGGTGACGATGAGCAGCTGTCCGGCGTTGGCCACGACGATGCGCTCGTAGGGGTCGGTGTCGTCGGCGGTGCGCCGCAGCACCGTGGTGCGCTCGGCGACGCGGACGATGCGGGCCAGGGTGTCGGGGCGCCCGGACAGATCGCCCACCACCGAGACGTTGTCTCCCACCACGATCGGCGTGCGTCCGAGTTCGCGGGCGCGCATGCACACCACGCGCCGGTCCGGGTCGCCGTCGATCACACAACCCCACCGGCCACGGTCCACCGACACCACCATCGCACTCGCGGCGTCGGCGTGTGTGGGGCGGATCTTGGTGCGCGGACGACTTCCCTTGCCCGGACGGATCCGGACATCACTCTCGTCGAGATCCCTGCGATTCAGTGTGACTCCACCGTCGCGCTCAGCATCTCGTCCCACATGCCGGGGAAGTCGGGCAGTGTCTTCGACGTGGTCGCGATGTCATGCACCTGCACGCCGGGGACCACGAGACCGATGAGCGCACCCGCGGTGGCCATCCGGTGGTCGGCGTAGGAGTGCCACTGTCCGCCGTGCAGCGGCGCACCGGTGATCCGCAGTCCGTCGTCGATCTCCTCGCACACCCCGCCGAGTCCGGTGATCTCGGTGGTCAGCGCGGCCAATCGGTCGGTCTCGTGACCGCGTAGATGTGCGATGCCGGTGAGTACGGACTGTCCCTCGGCGAGCGCGCACAGCGCCGCGATGGTGGGGGTCAGTTCGCCCACGTCGTGGAGGTCGCGGGTCAGTGCCGACAGCCGGTGCGGGCCGGTGACACTCAGATTCCCGTCGGAATAGTCGATGCGACAACCCATGTCGGCGAGAATGTCGGTGATCTCGGCTCCGGGCTGGGTGGTGTGTTGCGGCCAGCGGGCCACCGTGACCCGTCCGCCGGTGGCAGCGGCCGCGGCCAGGAATGCCGCCGCATTGGACAGGTCGGGTTCGATCTGGCGGTCGACGGCGTGGATGGTGGCGGGGGCGACCGTCCACACGTCGGGGGTGTCGGTGTCGACCGCCACGCCCGCCTCGCGCAGCATCGAGACGGTCATGTCGATATGCGGCATCGAGGGCACTCGGGCGCCGCGATGGCGCACCCGCACACCGTCGCGGTATCGCGCGGCCGACAGCAGCAGACCCGAGACGAACTGTGAGGATCCCGAGGCGTCGATCGTCACCGTGCCGCCCGGCACCTCGCCGTGTGCTCGCACCGTGAACGGCAGGCGATCCCCGTCGATCACCACGCCGAGGTCGCGCAGCGCGTCGAGGATCGTCGACAGTGGTCGGTTGCGGGCCTGCTCGTCGCCGTCGAAGATGACCGTGCCCTGGGCGAGTGCGGCCGCCGGTGGCAGAAAGCGCATGACGGTGCCGGCCAGGCCGCAGTCGATACTCGCGGCGTGCATCGGCGCCGGCGTGATGGTGACGCGGGTGGGGTCGTGCGGATCGGGGTCGACGCCGATTCCCAGTGCGGACAGACCCGCGAGCATCAGGTCGGTGTCGCGGCTGCGCAGGGTGCCGGTGAGAGTCGAGGGGGAGTCGGCGAGTGCGGCGAGGATCAGCGCACGGTTGGTGATCGACTTGGAGCCGGGAAGTTCCAGCGTTGCCGACACCGGCCCGGCTGCCACAGGTGCGCTCCACCAACTCATGTGTTCAGTCTCTCACGACGCGCACGGCGCCCTCGGGACACATCGGCGCCCACGGGACAGATCGGCGCCCACGGGACAGATCGAGGTGGCACATCGTGGCGGGCGCCCGCGGCCGATCGATCGGTCCGGGCACCCAGCGATCACGGTCACTAGGATCGGTGACCATGGCCGGTGAGGTATCCGGGCGTGAGTTCACCGTTGGGCAACTCGCGGCGCGAAGCGGTGTCGCGGTATCGGCGTTGCACTTCTACGAACGTCAGGGGCTCATCAGTTCCCGGCGTACCAGCGGGAACCAGCGTCGCTACACACGTGACACGTTGCGTCGCGTCGCGTTCATCCGTATCTCCCAGCGGGTCGGGATCCCGCTGGCGATGATCAAGAACGCGCTGGACGAACTGCCGGCCGAACGCACCCCGACGCGTGCGGACTGGGCGCGGCTGTCGGCGTCATGGGAAGCCGAGCTCACCGCACGCATCGACGACATGATGCTGCTCAGAGATCGGCTCACCGACTGCATCGGGTGCGGATGCCTCTCGCTGGCGACCTGCGCTCTGGCCAACCCCGACGACGCACTCGGTGAGCCGGGTAGAGCCGGTCCCCAGCGCGTCTTCGGTCCCTAGATCTGGTCGCTCCCCGGTTCTCGCCGATGCCGCTTGCGGTGCCGGTGTCCGGTTCGTGCGCGATTCGACCCGATTGCCGGTGCATACACGCGCTGCAGCGCCGCGGAGCGCCACACGATGTCGGCGCCGCGTGACAGCATGGGGTCATGTGCGGACGCTATGCGGTCACCACCGACCCGGCCGGACTCGCCGCCGAGCTCGACGCGAACAACCTTCACGCGATCAACGAGGTCGCGCCGCCGGGTGATGGTGTCGCCGCCGACCGGCCGGGGGTGAGCTATCCCGGGGTGAGCTACAACGTGGCGCCCACCGAGACGGTCATGACGCTGGTCGAACGCCACGATCGTGAGCATCCCGATCTCGATCCCACACTGCGCATCCGGGCGATGAGGTGGGGGTTGATCCCGCCCTGGACGAAGGGCAGCATCGCCGACGGTCCGGGCAAGGGGCCGCTACTGTTCAACGCCCGAGCCGAGACGGCGGCCACCAAGAGCGCCTTTCGCGCGGCGGTGGCACGCAAGAGATGTCTGGTCCCGATGGACGGCTGGTACGAATGGATGCCGGGTGCGGCGGTGGCCGGAGCCAAGCCCGCGAAGATCCCGTTCTACATGTCGCCGTCGGACGGCACGCGGTTGTTCATGGCCGGACTCTGGTCGGTGTGGCGGCCGAGTGATCTGCCGCCACAGGCGCCGCCGGTGATGAGCATGACCATCCTCACCACCGAGGCGGTGGGCGACCTGCGCGAGGTCCACGACCGGATGCCGCTGATCATGCCCTACGACAACTGGTCGGCGTGGCTGGATCCCGATCACCCGGCACCGGCGACACTCCTGGCGCCTGTCTCGCGGGAGGTCGCCGCGGCGATCTCGATCCGCGAGGTGTCGCCACTGGTCAACCGGGTGTCCAACAACGGACCGGAGCTGCTCGCGCCGGTCACCGACTCGGCCCGCGGCCAGCGGCCGGAACAGGAGACATTGCTATGAGCATCGCCACCGTCCTCTTCGACGTCGACGGCACCCTCATCGACACGGTGTACGCGCATGTGGATGCTTGGGACAGAGCCTTTCACTCGCGCGACATCTCCATCCCGGAATGGGAGATCCACCGCCAGATCGGCAAGGACGGATCACTTCTCGTCCGCGATCTGCTGACCCGTCACGACATCGAGGTCGACGACGAACTGATCGCGGTGCTCTCGACGGTGCATGCCACCGCATTCGCCACGACCACCGATCGCATGTCGGTGCTGCCGGGTGCGCGCGACCTGGTGCAGGCATGTTCGGATCGCGGCGCCACAGTGGTGCTCGCGTCGTCGTCGCCGGCCGATGAACTCGATGCCGCGCGTGCGGCACTCGACATCGACGCATGGATCGATGCAGTGACCACCAGCGCCGACGTCGAGACCGCCAAACCCGACACCGGCATCGTGAAGGTCGCGCTCGATCGGGTGGGGGCCGACGCATCGACCGCGCTGATGTTCGGCGACGCCGTGTGGGATTCGATCGCGGCCACCGCAGCCGGTGTGCGGTCGATCGGTCTGCTCTCCGGCGGCATCTCCCGGGACGAGTTGCTCAGCGCCGGAGCCAGGATGGTCTTCACCGACCCCGCCGACGTCGTCGACTCCCTCGACGATCTGTGGGAGTCGCTCTGACCCTTCCCGGCCGGGTCGGCATGTCAGGCGTTCCGTTCACGCTCGAATGTCGGCGACAGTCGCGTCGGTCAGCCGCACGAGTTCGGCCGGGTCGACCTGGATCTCCAGTCCGCGACGCCCACCGCTGAACAGCACGCTCGGCCACCCGGTCGCCGACTCGTCGACCACGGTGGGCAGCGGGTTCTTCTGACCCAGCGGCGAGACGCCGCCGAGGACGTATCCGGTGCTGCGGGTGACCTTCTTGGTGTCGGCCATCGCCGCCTTGCTCCGGCCCAGTGCCTTGGCGACCTTCTTCAGTGACAGCTGTGAGGACACCGGGAGCACCGCGACGGCCAGCGCACCGTCGGCCTCCACCACGAGTGTCTTGAGGATCTGGTCGGGATCGACTCCCAGTGCGCCGCACATCGCGTCCACGGCCTCGTCGCCGAAGGAGGTGGTCCGCGGGTCGTGGTCGTATCGGTGCACCTCATGGGGGATCTTCGCCGATTCCAGTGCTGCGATCGCCGCGGTAGCTGACATGCGCAGATGGTAGCGGTGGGTCCGATCACGCTGCACGAATCGACGGGGTAACGGAACAATCGGACGACGTGGGCTGTTGCAATCTCCAGATCTGCCCGCATATTCGGGCGTAGTCCAGCGACGCCGGTGGGCATCGACGAGATGTGCCATCGGCCGACGAGGGAGGATTCTGGTGCCACTGTTGTGCCCGGAACGGGCGCCACGTTCTGTGATCGCCGACACGCCGGTGACCGGCGGTGTTGCCGTCACCCACCCGACGATCGTCGGCGGTGTACTGCCCAGAGGGCAGGTATCGGTAGGCTCGAGAGACGATTTCTCGACGCCTCGCGCGTCAGGCGCACCGACCGAAGGGATAGCTGTGAGCGAACCCCAGGCACAGTCCTCGCAGGACGATCCCGTCGACGTGATCGGTGAGACCGCTCATGTCGAGGACTCGATCCCCCAGGACGAGGAGACCGCTGATCAGCAGATGCGTCGCTTCGAACGCGACGCGCTGCCGCTGCTCGACCAGATGTACGGCGCTGCCCTGCGGATGACCCGCAACCCGGCCGACGCCGAAGACCTGGTCCAGGAAACCTACGTCAAGGCCTTCTCAGCGTTCGGGTCCTTCAAGAAGGGCACCAACCTCAAGGCGTGGCTGTATCGCATCCTGACCAACACCTACATCAACGGTTACCGCAAGCGACAGCGACAGCCTGCGCAGTATCCGACCGACGAGATCACCGACTGGCAGCTGGCCGCCACCGCCGAGCATTCCTCCACCGGCCTGCGCTCTGCTGAGATCGAGGCGCTCGAGTCGTTGCCCGACGACGACATCAAGGCCGCGCTGCAGGCGCTGCCCGAGGATTTCAGGATGGCGGTGTACTACGCCGACGTCGAAGGTCTGCCGTACAAGGAGATTGCGGAGATCATGGACACACCGATAGGGACTGTGATGTCGCGACTGCACCGTGGCCGCAAGCAGCTGCGTGAGTTGCTCGCCGACGTGGCTCGGGAGCGAGGCTTCAATCGCACGCCGGCTGCCGGCGCTTCCAAGGAGGTGACCCGGTGACCACCCACGACGAGAAGGCCCGCGGCGACGTACCGCCGCACGACCCCACCTTCGACCTGGAGAACCTGGACTGCTCGGCGGTGCTCGCCGACGTCTGGCTTCTGCTGGACAACGAATGCGATCAGGACGTGCGGGCACGTCTGACCGCACATCTGCAGACCTGCCAGCAGTGTTTCGAGCACTACGGGATCGAGAAGCAGCTCAAGGCGCTGATCAACCGCAAGTGCGGTGGCGACCAGGCGCCGGCGGGTCTGCGTGAACGGCTCACCGTGCAGATCCGGCAGTCGGTGACGATCACCGAGACACAGATCGACGGACCCGACCGCACCTGACACGCCGGGGGCGTACGGCCCCCCCGATACAGACGATGAGAGCGACCCCGCGGGGTCGCTCTCATCGTCTGTGCACCGCGATCTGCGGTGATGCGCTCATCAAGAATTCGGACGCCGACCGTGGTTGGCTGCGTTCTTCTTGCGTGCGCGCTTCTTACGTCCGCGCTTTCCCATGACGTTCTCCTTCCGTACCGACCCTCCATTGTTCCATGTCCGATGCCGACAGCAGAAATCGGGCGTCGGGCCCGTGATCTGCCGGACTCGTCGCCGCTCGGTCTCCTCGCCGTGCTCGCCACCGTGACCGCACGCGTGCGATAGGTTTATGGGTCTAGGCAGCGCGCGGGCATCGGCTTGCACACGGCGCGCGGCCGACCGCCGCTCCGGAGACCGGTGTGGTGTGGGGTCTGCAGGGAGGAGCCGGAGATGGCTGAGGACGTGGTTGCCGAGATCGTCGCGAGTGTTCTCGATGTGGTCGCCGAGCCGGGTCAGCGGCTCGAGACCACTGACACGGTCGTCATGCTCGAGTCGATGAAGATGGAGATCCCGGTGCATCCCGAGGAACCCGGGGTGGTCAAGGAGATCAAGGTCAAGGTCGGCGATGTGATCCAGGCCGGCGACGTCATCGCCGTGATGGAATAGCCCACCGGCCCCTCGCCCATGTCGACACTGTCGGATCTGCTCGCCGAACACACCGATGTCTCAGGTCGGGTGGCCGCGCACCTGCAGCAGGTGGTCGCCGAGTGGCAGCTGCTCGCGGACCTCTCGTTCGCCGATTTCCACATGTACGTGCGCGCCGACGACGGCAGCATCATCTGTGTCGCACAGTGCCGGCCCAACACCGCACCCACCGTTCACCCGCGCGACGAGGTGGGTTCGGTTGTTCTCGATGCCGAGAATCCCCAAGTGGCCCAGGCTTTTTCGGGTGGACGCATACTGCGCGAAGAGGATCCCACCTGGATCGGGCAGACGGCGCTGCGGCGGGAGGCGGTGCCGGTCCGTTTCGATGGTGCGGTGGTCGCGGTGCTCGTGCGCTCGATCAACCTGTCACATCTGCGTATGCCCTCACCGTTGGAACTGTCGTATCAGGACTGTGCCAACGATCTGTGCCAGATGGTCTCCGAGGGCACCTTCCCGCAGGACGAGGGCAACCCGCGCGGCTTGTCGACACCGCGGGCCGGTGACGGTTTCATCCGCGTCGACGCCCAGTGTCGCGTGGTCTACGCCAGCCCGAACGCGCAGTCGGCCTATCACCGGATGGGCTGGCAGCGTGACCTGGCCGGTCAGGATCTCGCCGAGGTCACCGCGTCGCTGCTGACCGATCGGTTCGAATCCGACGATGCGCGCCGCGTGATCACCGCCGCCGTGGGCGGCAAGGCCGGGATGCGTATGGAGGCCGACGCCCGCCGCGCGAGCGTGCTGATCCGGGCTCTGCCGTTGGTCCCGCGGGGACAGGTCGTCGGTGCCGCGGTGCTCGTACGCGACGTGACCGAGGTCAAACGCCGCGACCGTGCGCTGATCTCCAAGGACGCCACCATCCGGGAGATCCACCACCGCGTGAAGAACAACCTGCAGTCGGTCTCGGCGCTGCTGCGTCTGCAGGCGCGTCGGACCTCCAACGCGGAGGCGCGAACCGCACTCGACGAGGCCGTGCGACGGGTCGCCTCGATCGCACTGGTGCACGAGATGCTCTCGGGGAGTGTGGACGAGGAAGTCGATCTCGACGAGGTCATCGATCGGCTGCTCCCCATCATGACTGATGTCGCGCCGGGGGCGGGCAGACCGGTGGTGCGCCGGGAGGGAACGCTCGGCGTGTTCGCCTCCGAGATGGCGATGCCGATCGTGATGGTGTTGACCGAGTTGATCCAGAACGCCGTGGAGCACGGTTATCGGCCGGGGGAGACCGGTGAGGTGGTGATCGCCGGTCAGCGCAGCACACGCAAACTGTCGGTGGTGGTGCGCGACGACGGCGCGGGCCTCCCGGAGGGTTTCGACCCGCACTCCTCGGACCGGCTCGGTCTGCAGATCGTGCACACGCTCGCCGAGATCGAACTCGGCGGCACGCTGGAGATCCGCAACCGCGAGTCGGCGGAGACCGCCGCCTCCGGCGCCGAGGCCTTGCTCACCGTGCCGCTGCGCTGAGCCGGCCGGCAGGGCCGGCAGGGCGAGCCGGGCAGGGGAGATCGGGGACTTTGGACCCTGGACATGACTCGGCCCGACGATCAGGCTGAGATCGTCGGGCCGAGTGCTCGTCTGTGGGACCGCCGGGAATCGGTTGGGCTGCGGGCTGGTAATCGATCCGGCGCGGTCGCGCTGTAGGTCAGACGGTGGTGAGTTAGACGGTGCTGCGGGTGCGGGTGCGGTTGTTGCGACGCTTGAGTGCGCGACGCTCGTCCTCGCTCATGCCGCCCCAGACGCCCGCATCCTGACCGGACTCGAGTGCCCACGAGAGGCATTCGGCGGTGACGGGGCATCGTGCGCAGACGAGCTTCGCGTCCGCGACCTGGGCGATGGCCGGACCGCTGGTGCCGACCGGAAAGAAGAGTTCAGGGTCCTCGTCGCGACACACGGCCTTGTGGCGCCAATCCATCTTTCTTGCTCCTTCAGGTGCTTCGTCGCACCACATCGACGGGATGCGCGAGTGAGCCGCATCCCGTGTAACGGTTTGTTCATGTGTGCGTACCGATTGTTTCCGCACTGTTGCTTGTGAATACTTTCACGAATCCAGGCGAAGTCAATGGTTCGGGCTAACACCGTGGCCAACGTCACTGTGCAGGGGGTGCCCGACACGCACCTACATCCGTTGTACTACTCTCTGGGTCCTCGCAACAGGGTGAAATGTCGAATGTGGCGTAGATCTATCGGAAAATCCCTGTTCAGGATCGTGGAGCCACCACATCGAGGACATCGGAGCGGCACCCGAAATGCAGAGCGGAGCGAACTCCGAGGTAGTCCCCGTCCATCTGGACGTCCACCGGCCGGTCGGCAACCACACGGATGTCCGATACGTCATCTGCTCGTAACACGTGTCGCGCATGCGGCGAACGGTTCATCAGCAGACGGGTGATCAGCGGCAGATTACCCATCACATTCATCGATGTGGAGGCGAACACGCCCAGGCCGCCGTCGAAGGTGGTGCCCGGATTCACCTCGATCGGGCGTGAACCGAGATACGTCCACGGTGAGGTGTTGCTGACAAAAGCGAAGTACACGTCCTCGAGGGGTTCGAGGTCGTCGGCGGTGACGGTCAACGCCGGTTCGCGTTTGGCTTCGGCAAGGAATCCGCGCACGGTCGCGCGCAGATACAAGCCGTCGCTGGCGCGGTGGCCGGCGCGCCGGTACTCCTCCATGGCGCGAACCACGCGCGCGTCGACACCCATACCGGCGTTGAAGAGGAACCAGCGGTCGTCGGCGTGGCCCAGTCCGATGCGGCGTGTGGACGAGGCCTCGAGCAGATCGATCAGCTGTGCTGTGGCGCGCAGCGGGTCGGGATCGATGCCGAGTGCGCGGGCGAACACATTGGCGCTGCCGCCGGGGATCACCCCGAGCGCGGGTGGACGTCGGGTGGTCGGGGCCCAGCACGCCGGTCGCCCGATCAGGCCGTTGACCACTTCGTTGACCGTTCCGTCGCCGCCGTTGACGATCACCGCGTCGAACCCGCCGTCGCGCGCGGATGCTCCCAGCTCGCCCGCGTGACCGCGGTGTGTGGTGTGTTCGACGGTCACCTCGACATGACCGCCGAGCATGTTCACCATGGCGTCGCGACCCTCGGGAGTCGTCGACGTCGCGAACGGGTTGACGATGAACATGACACGCACGACCTGTAGACACTAGGCGGGCCCGTCCGGCCGCACACCCTCGGCCCGCCACGCGACGTGGGCTGGGGTCCCCACGCGACGTAGGCTGATGCCTCGTGAACGACCAGTCGACATCGCCCACCCGTGCGCAGCTGCCCGCGACCATCCGCCGGGCCGGCCTCGTGGTGGCGCTCGAGGGCATCGTGCTCGTGGTGGTCGCGCTGGTGATGGTGATCCGGACCGCGGCCGGAGCCGACCGCAATGTGGCCGACGGCTACGGGACCGCGGGCTGGTTCGGGGTCATCGGACTCGGCGTGGCGGCCTCGGGCATCGCGCTCAGTCGCGGCCGACGCGGCGGACGTGCCATCGCGGTGATGCTGCAACTGCTGCTGATCCCGGTGGGCTGGGCGATGGCCGGAGCCAGTCACCTGCCCTGGGTGGGTATCCCGCTCCTCGTGGTGGTGGTGGGAGTACTGGCCTCACTGTTCAGCCCCTCGGCGCTGCGATGGTTCGCCGCCGAATACGCCCCCGACGCACCGGCTGCCGGATCCGGCCCAGACCACTCTTCTCCGGACCAGTCCGATTCCGACGGGTCTTCTCCAGGCCAGTCCGAGCCCGACCAGTCCGAGCCCGACCAGTCCGAGCGCGGCCCGTCGCGCACCGGCCGACAGGCCGCCGCCGATGCCCGCCGGGACAACACCCGTGGCGCTAGCGGTCGGTCGCAGCGAGCGCGTCGAGAGGGTCGCCGGTGAGTCGGTAGGTGGTCCACTCCGACTGCGGACGTGCCCCGAGCGATTCGTAGAAGGCGATCGACGGGGTGTTCCAGTCGAGCACCGACCATTCGAGTCGCCGGTAGCCGTTGCGCGTGCACTCGGCGGCCAACCGCGTCAGCAGCGCCTTGCCGAATCCCTTGCCACGCATGTGCGGGCGCACGTAGAGGTCTTCGAGGTAGATGCCGTTGACGCCCTCCCAGGTGGAGAAGTTCAGGAAGTAGATCGCCATACCCACCACGTCGTCCCCGCCCTGGCTGGCACTGTCGTCCCGGCCGTCGGCGGCACTGTCGTCGTCCACGGCGACCAGTCCGTAGACGGTGGGGCGCGCACCGAACATGACCTCGGCGAGCTGGTCCTCGGTGAGATGGCACTGGTCGACGAGGCGCTCGTATTCGGCGAGCTCGTAGACCAGCGACACCATCGCCGGGATGTCCTCGCGGGTTGCGGTCCGGATCATGGGCTCACCGTACGGGGTGCGCGGTCTCGCCACCGCGCTCTCGCCGCGTGAGGTTCACCGGGCTGGGCGCGACGGCCGCGAGGCGTCGACGTAGTTGGCGCTGGAGTATCCGGTGATGCCCAGGGTCATCAGCTGGTGGAACTCACCGTTGAAGCCGACCGCGGCCACCGAGGCAGGCAGCATTTGGAAGCGTTCGCCGCGGGCGATGGGAGCCTCCACCCACCGGGCCAGAAACGACCGGGAGAAGTGGCCGTGACTGACGATCACGACATCTCGATCCGACATCAGCGGGATGGCCGCGTCGATGACGCCGTCCACGCGAGAGCTCATCTGCGCCACTGACTCGCCGCCGGGACAACCGTCACTCCACAGGTTCCAGCCCGGGTTCTCGGCGCGGATCTGGGCGTTGGTCAGCCCCTCGTAGTCGCCGTAGTCCCATTCGTGGACCTCATCCCAGACGGCGTCGATACTCAGCCCGGCCAGCTCCGCGGTGGTCTTGGCGCGGGTACGTGGCGACGAGATGACGTAGGGCCGGTACAGGTCGAGTTCCTCGAGCGGCTTGACCAGCGCCTGCGCCTGCCGCTTGCCGTTCTCGGTGAGCGGCTTGTCGGTGTTACCGGTGTGCTGGCCGCTCAGTGACCATTCGGTCTCCCCGTGCCGGATCAGCAACAGCCGGTGTGTGGGTGCCGATGTCGCCTGTGTGCTCGTCACTTGATGATCCTCACTTGTCGCCGCTGGCTGTCGGTGGTCGATGGCTCCATCCTGACATCACCGCACCGGTGCGGGGTTTCGTTCGTCGCAGGAGTGTGATTACTCGGGTTCGTCTGATCGGGGGGATTCGCCGTGTGTGCGGTCACGTCGCACCGAAGGCACCTATGCTCGGCTCATGACGCGCGTGCTGGCCGTGGCGAATCAGAAGGGCGGGGTTGCCAAGACCACCACTGTCGCCTCACTGGGGGCGGCACTGGCCGATCTGGACCTCTCCGTCCTCGTCGTGGACCTCGACCCCCAGGGCTGCCTGACGTTCTCCCTCGGTCACGACCCCGACAAACTCGAGGTGTCGGTGCATGAGGTGCTGCTGCGCGAGGCCGACATCGGTGATGCGCTCCTGGAGACCGGCGACCGGGTGACACTGTTGCCGGCCACGATCGACCTCGCCGGCGCCGAGGCGCTGTTGCTGATGCGGCCGGGTCGTGAGTACGCCCTCAAACGTGCCCTCGCCGAACTCGGCGACGACTACGACGTGGTGATCCTGGACTGCCCGCCGTCGCTGGGCATCCTCACCCTCAACGGGCTCACCGCCGCCGACGAGGTGATGGTGCCGCTGCAGTGCGAGACGCTCGCCCACCGCGGAGTCGGTCAGCTGCTGCGTACGGTCGGCGAGGTACAGCAGATCACCAATCCGGAGCTGCGGTTGCTCGGCGCCCTGCCGACGCTCTACGACCCGCGCACTACGCATTCTCGAGATGTGTTGTCCGACATCGTGGATCGCTATCACATCGAATTGCTGGCACCGGCGATTCCGCGGACCGTGCGCTTCGCCGAGGCATCGGCCTCCGGCGCCACGGTGTTGTCGGGCCGAAAGAACAAGGGCGCCACGGCATATCGGGACCTCGCCGCCAACCTCACCGAGTTCTGGAAGAACGGAACCGGGCTGCTCACCCTCGAGGGGTGACGTCAACGACGACCGGTACGGACGCCGACCGGCAGGTGAGTGTGGAGCCGACTCACTCTGGCGCCAATATCGTGGGGCCGAGAAGCTCGCATACTCGAAGGGCGAGTGCGAGGTCGAGGTGATCACGGTGACCGGGTACCTCGGCCAGCGCTTTGTCCACCCGGTACCTGACAGTGTTGCGATGCAGATTCAGTTTCGTGGCGGTGTGCAGATGGCTCTGCCCGTTCGCGAAGAACGACGACAGGGTGCTGCGGAGTACGCCGGCGGCCGGGGTGTCCTCGGCGAGGGCTCCCAGCGTGTCGGCAACCCACGACCTGGTGGATTCGATGTCGGTGGCGAGCAATGAGATCACCCCGACCCCGCGGTCGCCGTATCCGACGACGGTGCCGCATGCGCTCAGTGGCGCTGATGACGACCTCGCCGGCCACCCCGGCGGGAAGGGGGCGACCGTCGGGTGCCACCACGGTGATCGTCTGTGCGGGCAGCGCAACACCGACTGTGCCGATCTTGCGACGGGTGCACGGTCCGCGCCACCCAGAGCCCCGGGTGATGTGTCTTCGTACCCGAAAACGGCGGCCGGACCGATGTCCGACCGCCGTTTCAGATGCGGGCGCGGTGGAGGATCACTCCACTGGTCAGTGGGCGAACAGGTTCTTCACGAACGGCACCGAGTCGACCTTCGAGGCGTTGACCGTACCGGCGTGATCCTTGTCGGGGTAGAGCCGGAAGGTCACCGGCTGGCCGTTGGCCTTCATCTTGGCGACCAGTGCCAGCGTTCCCGGCGTGTTGACGTCGGTGTCGAGACCGCCCTGCCCGATGAAGAACGGCTTGTCATAACCGGATTCGGGGATGCCCATGTAGCTCTTCAGTGTCGCCGACAGATTCGGGATCTGGTCGAGCGGACGGCTGAACAGCTTCCCGATCTGCACCTTGTTGCGATCGAGTAGTCCGGTGAGTTCGGCCTGGGTGTCGCAGAGTGTCTCGCTCTTGTCCACCCAGTATTTGCCGTAGGGGGTGAGGTAGGAGTCGAGGTTCCACTCCGGGAACGACGTCCGCAGCCCGGAGAGGATGTAGAGGATGTAGCTGGTGCTGTTGGCGCCCAGTGTCACCTTCACCTCCGGCCGTGCGACCAGCGGCACGAGATCCTCGATGTAGGCGGGCACGCCGGTGCCCACCGCGCCCTTGTAGCTGAGCCCCTTGGCCTGGAACTGCGTGGCGTACCGCGCGGTGGTGATGGCCGCGCCGCCACCCTGCGACTGACCGATCACCACATACTTCTTCGCCAGCGACGGGTAGAGGTCGGTGGCGGCCTTGACCGAGTCGACGACGCTGTGCGCCTCGACCTTGCCGTTCAGGTAGGGCATGAGCCCGGGGGTGCCCAGACCCACGTAGTCGGTGGCGACGATGGCATAGCCCTGCTTCATCCAGGTGCCCAGGTAGCTCCAGTCGCGCTGCACCTCGATCGGTCCGCCGATCGAGTAGGCGCAGTGGTCGGCCAGACCGGTGGTGCCGTGCGCCCACGCGATCACGGGCCAGCCTCCCGCCGGCGGCTTACCCGGCGGGAAGTAGATCGCGGCACTCGACAGGGCCGGGGCATCCTTGACGCCCTTGGTCCAGTACGTGATGCGCTTGCCGTACGCCGCTGCCGGCAGTGTCACCTGCTGGGCCAGGGGGCCCACCGCGGTGACTGTGCCGGGCAGCGTCGACGCCGACGCCGGGGCGGTTGCGATGACCGTGGTCGCCGAGGTCGCGGCCACGACTGCGGTGGTCCCGAGGGCGAGAACGGCACGGCGGAGCAACGATGCCCGTCGACGACTTCGCTGGGGCATAGGGTGTGACCTCCTGAAAGAATGTGCAGTAGCCAGCTAACCCTAAGCCGGACATCCGTCCGGGTCCTACCGAACGCCGATCAAGGTGTTCTGGATCGCAATCCGTGCAGAGTGTGGTCGTAGAGCTCAGCGACCACGTCGCCGATCACGCCCACAGACACCGCCCCCGAGGTGTGTGCGCCGCGGTCGACCGCGATGGCGCGCACCTTGGCACCGGTTGCCGGGTCGAGAACGGCCAGTACGCCCGGCTCGGGCATCACCAGGTCCGAGCCCATCATCGATCCCGGACCGAGCGTGCCGGGCACCTGATAGGTCGGCACCAGCGAATTGGCGTCGAGGACCACGGTGTCGGTGCCGGTCCAGAAACAGGTCAGACCCTCGGAGGTCACTGGCACGCTGTCGGCCGGTGCGGCCGCCGCGCCGGACACCCGATGGGTGCTCATCAGCGTCACCTCGAATGAATACAGCCGGATCACCGGACCGTCGACGTTGACCCCGGTCGGCGAACCGTCGTAGAGCGCAACCGCATTCGTGCCGACGCCGACGACGCGGGGTGCCGGGGTGTCTGTCGATGCGGTGACGATCTGCGAGCCGTACTGCTGGACCTTCTGGTTGCTGTCGAGAGTCGTGGCGATCACGGTCAGCCGATAGCCCACGTCGCCGGGGCATCGTTCGACGACGGCGACACGCCCCGACCCGACACCTGAGGACAGCAGCGTGCATCCGCTGCGGGGCTGGACATCGGGGTTGACGGGTGCGTCGACCCGTCCGTACTCGACGCCCCGGATCATGGTGTTTCCCCACGTCTCCAGGCGCGTCGGTCCCTGCGCGAGTGTGTAGTCGCCGTCCGACGACAGCGTGATCGAGGTGTCGTCATCGCTGGAACGGGTGGGGCCGCGGGTGCCGGTGAGCGCCTTGATGGTGCTCACCTCGCCGCATCCCCGGGAGTTGCGGTAGGCGGCGACGGCCAATGCGGAGGTGTCGTTTCCGGTCACGGTCACTGCGCACAGCTCGTGGTCGCGGTCATAACTCCACCGGGTGTCACCGGTGACGGGGTCGATGCCCGACACCGTGCCGCCGTTGCCGGTCACGAACACCGCCCCGCCGAGCGCGGGTGAACTGGTCGCCGGACTCGGCACCGACCACGCCGGTGACAGCACCGCCGGTGCAGACGCGGCTGCCATCGGGATGGTGAGGGCGGCGTCTGCCGGGTGTGAGTGCGAGTGGCGTTCGTCGGACACCTGCCACACCACCACCCCGATGACCACCGCCACCACTGCGATCACCGCGCAGATCGTCAGGTCCAGCCGCGTGCGCCGCTCCGGCGCGGACCGTTCGCGCTTCTTCAGCACGCGCGGACTCCGCAGCCGGGCGTCGGGGGCAGCCCCGTGTCTCCGGGAGATCTGTCTCCGGGGCGTCTGCGTGGCCGATTCACGCTACCGATGGTGCCATCGGGGCGGCATCAGCGACGCGGCGGTGTCACTGTGCAGTGTTGCTCTCGGCGCCGGTGGATGTCGCGCCCGCGCCGGTCGATGAGGCGCCGGAGCGAGGACCGCGACGACGGCGACGCCGCGGTGCGCCGGTCGAGGCAGACTCCCCGGATCCCGACCCGGGTGCGCCGGACGCGGTCGCGGGCGATCCGTCGGCCGACGCGGCGGTGGCGCCGTCGGCAACGGAACCGGTCGCGGTGCCGGCGGTCTCGGCGGGACGTCCGCCACGCGTGCGGCGGCGCGACCGGTTGCGATTGCGTGAGGGGCGCTCGCCGTCGGTGGCCTCGTGGGACCCAGCACCGTGGGATCCGGCACCGTGGGACCCAGCACCAGCACCGTCGGAAGCGCCACCGCGACCGCGCGATCCGCCACGACGCGAACCGCGCGAGTCCGAATCCTTGCGGGAATCCGTGCCGCCGTCCTTGCCGGGGGCCTTCGTCGAGGCGCCGACGCGGCCGGTCACACCCTCGGGGATGTTGAGGTCACTGCGCAGATGCGCCGAACTCGAATAGGTCTCCACCGGCTCGGGCATGCCCAGACCGAGCGCCTTGTCGATGAGCTCCCAGCGGTGCAGCTCATCCCAGTCCACCAGGGTGACCGCGATGCCGGTGCGACCGGCGCGACCCGTGCGGCCGATGCGGTGCACGTAGGTCTTCTCGTCTTCAGGGGTCTGGTAGTTGATCACGTGGGTGACGTCGTCGATGTCGATGCCACGGGCGGCGACGTCGGTGGCCACCAGCACGTCGACGGTGCCCTCACGGAAACGCTTGAGCGCCTTCTCGCGTGCCACCTGACCGAGGTCGCCGTGGACGGCGCCGACGGCGAAACCGCGCTCGGCGAGATCGTCGGCCACCTTCTGTGCGGTGCGCTTGGTGCGGGTGAAGATCATCGTCGCGCCGCGACCCTCGGCCTGCAGAACCCGCGAGAGCAGCTCGACCTTGTCGAGCGCGTGTGCGCGGTAGACGTACTGGGTGGTGCGCTCGTGCACCGCCGAGTCGTGGACGTGCTCGGCGCGGATGTGCATCGGCTTGTGCAAGAAGGTGCGGGCCAGTGTGACGATCGGACCCGGCATCGTCGCCGAGAACAGCATCGTCTGACGCTCGGCGGGCAGCGCCGACATGATGCGTTCGATGTCGGGCAGGAAGCCCAGGTCGAGCATCTCGTCGGCCTCGTCGAGCACCAGCATCTGGACCTTGCCGAGGATGAGGTGGCCCTGCTGGGCGAGGTCGAGGAGTCGGCCCGGGGTACCGACCACCACATCGACGCCCGACTGCAGCTCGGCGATCTGGGACTCGTAGGGGCGGCCACCGTAGATCGACGCGATGCGCAGCGGGCGGTTGGTGCCCTTGACGTTGAGGGTGATGTTCTTGGCGGCCACCTCGAGGTCGCCGGTCACCTGCAGACACAGTTCGCGCGTGGGCACGATCACCAGCGCGCGCGGTGTTCCGTCGAGGGGACGCAGGCCGGTCGAGGTGGTCGCGGTCGAGTCGCCATCGGAGGAGTCGCCATCGGAGGAGTCAGACTCGCCATCGGAGGAGTCGCTGTCCACGGCGGGGGAGGTCCGGGCGATGCGGTGCAGCAACGGCACACCGAATCCGAAGGTCTTGCCCATGCCGGTGCGGGCCTGACCGATCAGGTCGCTGCCCGCGAGGGCCAGCGGAAGGGTCAGTTCCTGGATCGCGAAGGTGTGGGTCTTGCCGTCGGCCTCGAGTGCCTCGACGATCTGTGCGTCGACACCGAGTTCGGCAAAGGTGGGGGCCACATGTTCGTCGTCGACGAGCGTCGTCTGGGGTTCGAGGTCGTCGGCCGTCGCCGTGGCGGGGGTGCTGGACGTGGATTCGGTCACGGAAAAGCCTTTCATCGCAGGTCATAACTGCGTTCGGTTGTGCGCCAGCGCGCACATAAGGCTTCCGAGGATCTCGCCGAAGAGGATTCCGTCGGTGCGACGGGAGGCGAGTCGTGCGACGTTGCACAGGGACTTCGCCTGCTACATCGCGTCGGCCCGGTTCGGGGTCGAACCTGGGTGCGCGCACATTGCCCGGTGGAGGAAAACGCCCGTCGATGCGCCATCCGCTGCGGTTCACCGGCGGATCGGAACTCGAGAGAACCGATGGCCGTGCCACCGACGGCGGCGAGCATCGTGGGGTTCATTTCTGATCCACCACGTCGAAGTGTACCCGCAGCACCCCGACACGAGGTATCACGTGGAGCTGTCTCGACGATGTGTGCCGGTACGCGGTGGCTCTGACTGCGGCGTGGATCCCCTCCGGCGAGCGCCGGATGGCGTTGTACGTCCCGCTGCCCCGGGGCGCCACCACACCCGTGTCGACCGGGTCCGCGCGGTGTGTGGCGATGGGCGCAATCTGCGCCCCCGACGGCAGTAGCATGCGGTCATGACCACGCGATCGTCTGCCGACACCCAGACCACCGACGAGTCCCGGGACCCGGTCTCCGCCCCGACCACCGACCTCGGGACGGCACGCGCCTCCGTCGCCGTCGACCACCCGGGGATCAGCGCATTGTTCGGAGTGTTGGCCGCCGGTGAGATCGCCGCGTTCTACCGGCTGACCAGCGAGGCCACGATGGCGCTATCGATGCGCGCGAAGGTCGCGATGGCGCGGATGGCGGCCTCGGAGATGGGTCACTTCGAGACACTGAGTGCCGCACTCGAGGAGCGCGGTGTCGACGTGATGTCGGCGATCGAACGCTACTCCGACGTCATCGAGCGCTACCACGGATCGACCACGCCCAGGAACTGGCTGGAGTCGGTGGTCAAGGCCTACATCGGTGATGCGCTGGCCGCCGACTTCTACGTCGAGGTCGCCGAGGCACTGCCGGCGCCCGCTCAGCAGGTGGTCCGCGACGTCATGAGTGCCACCGTCAACTCCGAATTCGCCTGCGCGGAGGTGCACCGCGCGCTCGAGAACGATCCGGCGCTGCGTTCGCCTCTGACACTGTGGGGTCGGCGACTGCTCGGGGAGGCGATCACCCAGACGCAGTACGCGCTCGCGGCCGAGGAATCGCTGACCGACATGCTCTTCAGCGGCATGTCGGATCTGTCGATGCTCACCCGGTTCTTCGACGCGATCCAGGAACGCCACGCTGCGCGGATGGCCGACCTCGGTTTGGGGTGATGCCGGGGATCGGCTTCCGCCACGTCGGCTCCGCTGAGAGCGGAGTCCTCGGAGGTGCCGGGTCGGGCTCCACTAGCCTGGGTGAGCGGATGCTCGAGATCCGCCGAACCAGATCGATCAGGAGGGTGGCTGTGGCCGTAGACGTGAAGATCGGAATCACCGAGAGTCCGCGTGAGCTCGTGGTGCACACCGATCAGTCCAGCGATGATGCGCATGCGCTGGTCCAGGCCGCGCTCACCGGAAACGAGAAGATCCTCTCGCTCACCGACGACAAAGGTGTTCGTGTGCTCGTTCCCGTCGAGCGCATCGCCTATGTGGAGGTGGGTGTCCCCGAGAGCCGACGGGTGGGATTCGGCACCGCCGTCTGACGAGTGCGGGTCTGATCGGCTGGGCGGCCCGTGGCAGATGCGACGACCGCACGGGTGACGACAGATGCGGGCGGCGACCAGACAGAAGGACCAGACAGATTAGGGGCCGGAGCGTGTGACGCTCCGGCCCCTTCTGTGTGTGGCGCTGTCTGTAGTGGTGCTGGCCGTGTTCGGTCCGGCGGCCGCATCTCTGTTGCCGTATCGCGGTCGCCGGAGCTCTGTATCCGGTCAGTCGTCGAGTTCGCCTGAGCCCGCCTGCAGTGGAACTCGCGACAGGCCGCCCCACAGCAGGCCGGCGGTGGTGGTCACCGCCTCCTCCTTGCTGATGGGGCGTTTGGCGTCGAGCCAGTAGCGCGCGTTGACCTGACTGGCGCCGACGAGACCGGCCGCCAGCATCCGCGATCGGTAGGGGTCGAAGCCGGAGTCGTGCATCACGAGGCCGTACACCGCGTCGACGCAGGCCTCGGTGGCACCTTCCACACGTCGGATCGCGGCAGGATCGAGTGCGTCGGACTCGAAGATCAACCGGTACCCCTGGTTGTCGGAGTCGACGAAATCGAAGAAGGCGCCGACGGCCGCGCGCACGCGCTGCTTGTTGTCGGTGGTGGTCAGCAATGCCTTGCGGACCTGGGACACCAGCGTTTCGGCGTGGGAGTCGAGCACTGCCAGATAGAGATCGAGCTTGCTCGGGAAATGTTGATAGAGAACAGGTTTCGATACACCCGCGTGTACCGCGATCTCATCCATACCCGCCGAGTGGTACCCGCGTTCGACGAAGATCTCGCTGGCGGCGTCGAGCAGTTGGAGCCGGCGCGCGCTACGTGGCATACGCGTGCCACGGCGGGTCGGAGAATCGCCTGCGGCAGTGGACATGGATCGAGAATACCTGTCGGGATATGAGCGCGGATGCCGGATATGGGTGCTCACGCACAATGGCTCGGTGATGCGACCTGCGACACATACGCTCCTGTGCGGACCGCGCTGACATGTCCGTCCGCACCCGCGCGGACTGGGCCCGACGTGGCCGGGCGCAGTCCTGTGATCGATGTGGCGGTTGTGAGAAGCTGACGGACGTGGACACCGCACACCGCGGTACCGGGCCGACGTCCGACGGGGGACCAGACAGCGACAGGTTCTCGCACGAGCCGTCGTACGGCTCCGGGCCGCTCGACGACCGCCCGTTGACATCTCCCGCCGGGGCATTTCCCGATGGTCGGATCGCCGATGGCACATTCGCAGGCCGCCCTCGCACGGACGGAAGCCGGGTAGGTCCGCACGAGGCGCGGGACGAGGGTGTCCGCCCGCGGTGGCGACCGGCCGACGACCAGCCGTTGCGGGCGAAATGGGACCCCATCGAGGCGGGTGGCGGTCGTAAACGTAGCGACCCGCACGCTCGCAAGAACGTGCGCCGCCGCACGTCGGTGGGGCGGTTCGTCGACACCTACGGCTGGCGGGCCTATGCGATCCCGGTGCTCGCGATCCTCACGGTGGTGCTGATCGTGATGACGATCGGCGACGCCGGATCGCATGACCACTCGGCGACACCGGCCCAGGCGCGCGAAACCGATGTGTCGGCGCAGACCAAGGCGATCGGTTCGCCGGTCGGCAAGATCGACCAGAGCGCGCTCACCGACTCCGGTGCACTGCCCGCCGGCGGACCGTATTCACAAAGCGGCGAACGGGTCTACCACGTGGTCCCCGGGACCACCCCCAAGATCGGGACCGCGGCCAAGGTGTACCGCTACACGATCGAAGTGGAAGACGGGCTGCATGCCTCGGACTACGGGGACGACGCCATGTTCGCCGACATGGTCACGCAGACCCTGTCCAATCCGAAGAGCTGGATCGGCGGTGGTCAGGTCGCCTTTCAGCGCGTCGACAGCGGCGACCCGGATTTCCGTATCTCGCTGAGCTCCTCGGACACCACGCGCGAACTGTGCGGCTACGAGATCAAGCTCGAATCGTCCTGCTACTACCCGCCCGACACGCGCGTGGTCCTCAACGAGGCCCGCTGGGTGCGTGGGGCCAAGGCCTTCGGGGGCGACGGTCTGGCTTACCGGCAGTATCAGGTCAATCACGAGGTCGGGCATGCGATCGGCTACGCGCACCACGAACCGTGCCGGGAGAACGGGGCGCTCGCCCCGGTCATGATGCAGCAGTCCTTCGGGGTGGCCAACAAACAGGTGCTCTCGCTGGACCCGGATCTGCACGGCGACCCCAGCTTCGTGTGCCGCCCCAATCCCTGGCCCTACCCCGACCGCTGATCCCGGCGGGATCTTCGCCGCGCGCCCGGCCCGGCGGAATCTTCGCCGCGTGCCCGGCGTTGTCCGATCAGCATCTGACGAGCTTGGGAGGAACGTCGTGTCATCGTTGCCGCCACTGGTGGATCCGGTCGGAGAGCTCAGCAAAGACGAGGTGGCCCGCTACAGCCGCCACCTCATCATCCCGGACGTGGGAATGGACGGGCAGAAGCGACTGAAGAACGCGCGCGTGCTGGTGATCGGTGCCGGCGGACTCGGATCACCGACACTGCTGTATCTCGCCGCGGCCGGCGTGGGCACCATCGGCATCGTCGAATTCGACGTCGTCGACGAGTCGAACCTGCAACGTCAGGTGATCCACGGGCAGTCCGACATCGGCAAGTCCAAGGCGCTCAGTGCCGCCGAGTCGATCGCCGAGATCAACCCGTTCGTGACGGTGAACCTCCACGAGCAGCGACTCGAACCCGAGGATGCGGTGGAGCTGTTCGCCCAGTACGACCTGATCCTCGACGGCACCGACAACTTCGCCACCCGGTATCTGGTCAACGACGCGGCCGTACTCGCCCACAAGCCCTATGTGTGGGGTTCGATCTACCGCTTCGAGGGTCAGGCGTCGGTGTTCTGGGAGGACGCCCCCGACGGACGCGGGCTCAACTATCGCGACCTCTACCCGCAGGCCCCGCCGCCGGGAATGGTTCCCTCCTGCGCCGAGGGCGGCGTGCTGGGCATCCTGTGCGCCTCGATCGGATCGATCATGGGCACCGAGGCGATCAAGTTGATCACCGGTATCGGCGAGCCGCTGCTCGGCCGGCTGATGGTCTATGACGCACTCGACATGACCTATCGGACGATCAAGATCCGCAAGGATCCCGATGCCGAACCGATCACCGGCCTCATCGACTACGACGACTTCTGCGGTGTGGTCTCCACCGACGCCGCCGAGGCGGCCGACGGCTCGACGCTGACCGCCGCCGAGCTCAAGGCGCGGCTGGACTCCGGTGATCCGATCGAACTCATCGACGTACGCGAGCCGGTGGAATGGGACATCGTCCACATCGACGGTGCGACGCTCATCCCCAAGGACGAGATCCTCTCGGGTGCTGCTCTCGACAAGCTGCCGCATGACCGCCCGACGGTGCTCTACTGCAAGTCGGGGGTGCGTTCGGCCGAGGCGCTCGCAGCACTCAAGCGCGCCGGCTTCGCCGATGCGATGCATCTGCAGGGCGGCGTGCTGTCGTGGGTCAGCCAAATCGAACCCGAGCTGCCCGTCTACTGACGCGTCGCGAGGTCGGTGTCGGGCGCTTCGAGGACCGGGCGTGTGCACGGCGACCGGATTCAGAGCGATCGTGGCGCAATCGCGCGACCAGACGATCAGTGTCGCAATCGCGCGACCAGATCCCCGGTCAACGCGACTGCCTGGCTTAACCTGAGGTCTGTGACCGCACCGACGACCCCACCACCGGCCCATGTGTTGCAGACGTTCGGCCTCGGGAAATCCGAGCCGCTGCCTCTCGACGACGTGACCGAGGGCGGTTTCCGCGTCGGCGAGATCGTGTTGACGCCGGTCGCCGATCACGCCCGCGCCGCCTGGTCTGCCGCGGTCCGCGAGAACCTCTCGGTCGACGGTCTGCGGGTCTCCCGCCCCGTCCGCGCCACCGACGGACGCTATGTGGTGTCGGGGTGGCGGGCGGACACCTACGTGGCGGGTCTGCCCGAACCGCGCTACGACGAGATCGTGGCACTTGCCGACCGGCTGCACCGGGTGACCGCCGACTTCGAACGTCCGCGTTTCCTGCTGCAGCCACCGGCGCCGCCGATCACCGACGTCGACGTGTTCAGCGCCGCCGACCGAGGCGCGTGGGAGGAGCAGCCGCTGCGGTCGGCGCGGGCGGCCGGGATCGCCGAGCCGACCTCGCCGGACGGTCAGCGCAGCGTCAAGCTGCTCAAGATGCTGGCCACGCTGCGCAAGGATGTCGACGTCCAGCCGCAACTGGTCCACGGTGACCTGTTCGGGACGGTGCTGTTCGCCGGTTCGGCCGCACCCGGGATCACCGATCTGGTGCCCTACTGGCGGCCGGCGTCCTGGGCGGCCGCGGTGGTGGTGGTGGATGCGCTGGCCTGGGGGGATGCCGACATCGATCTGGTGGACCGGTGGTCGGATCAGCCCGAGTGGCCGCAGATGATGTTGCGGGCCACGATGTTCCGACTCGGCGTCCACGCACTGCATCCGAGTTCCACGGCTGCGGCGCTGCCCGGTCTGGAACATGTGGTGGACATCGTGCGACTGATGGTCTAGAGCCGCTAGACCCCGACCGATGACGAGCGCGCGCGTGCCGACAGCGCCTGCTGGTTGATTCGCTGCAGCATCGCCCGCAGCTCCTCGAGTTCGGCCAGCGGTACGCCGAGCCGCTCGACGACCTGCTCGGGGATCCGCAGTGCGGACTGGCGCAACTCCCACCCCGTGGCGGTCGGTTCGATCAGCAGCACCCGTTCATCGTGGGGTGCACGGGTGCGGGTGAGATAGCCCAGCGATTCGAGTCGTTTGAGCAGCGGCGACAGGGAAGCCGAATCGAGTTGCAGCGTCTCGGCGATGTCCTTGACCGATCGCGGCGAGGACTCCCAGGCCGCGAGCATCACCAGGTATTGCGGATGGGTCAGGTTGAGCGGTTCGAGCAGTGGGCGGTACACCCCGAGCACCGACCTGTTGGCGACGGCAAGGGCGAAGCACACCTGCCGCTCGATCGTCAGCGGGTCGGTGTCGGCGTTCACACCGTCGCTGTTCACGCGGTCGCTGCTCACCACCGGTGCTGACGCTCGTACTCGATCCGCCTGAGCTCATCGCGCTTGCGTGCCTGCAATCCGGCGAGTTCGGGGTCCAGACCGTGCTGGGACAGACGATGCCTGCGATAGACGCCGTTCAAGGCGACCGCGAAATAGATGTAGGGGATGAGGATCGGGATGGTCATCCCCGAACGGACGTACCACCCGCCGGGCACGAACATGAACGGCAGCAACAACAGGATGCAGGGGATCGCCCACCGGATCACCATGCGCAACGCCGCGCCGGGGCCGCTGAGGTCGCGGATCACCCAGTCCGACATCGATGCGGGAAGTCGCTTTCCGTAGCAGTACAGCACGTACTGAACGATGTTCGGCCGATCTGCTGCAGCCTTGGCGTTCATGGGACAGCCCCTCGTTGTTGTTGCTTGTTCGTTGTCGTTGTCGTTGCGGTGGTGGTGTGGTGGCGCATGCAGTCACCAGCGATGCGGCGCGGTGGTCGGCCGGCAACACTTATCGCACTAACCATTAGTACACCCGGGAACCAGTGACACATCCAGGCACACCACGATTCGGTGGTCGGGCGCACGGGTCGGAGGGATGGCAGGGGTCGGTGGTCGGGTGGGCAGGGGTCGGTGGTCGGGTGGATCAGTGATCGCGGACGATCATCAGCGGGCATGCGCTGGCGTGCAGAAGAGCGGTGCTCACCGACCCCAGCCGCATCCCGGTGAAGCCGCCGCGTCCCCGGCTGCCGACCACCAGCAGCTGTGCGGTCTCGCTGGCTTCCACCAGCCGCCGCACTGGTCGGTCGACGGTGACCTCGGTGATCACTTTCACCTCGGGGTGGCGTACCCGGTACTCGTCGATCGCGTTCTCGAGGATCTCGTGGCCGGTCGTCTCCGGACCGGCGGTACCCGACCCCTGGCCGGCGCCCGGGCCTCTGTCGGTGTCGGGTCCGCTCGGGTGGTGGCCGTTGGGATCGTGGCCGCTGGGATCGTGGAAGGCCGCGTCGCGCGAGGCGTAGACCGCGACCAGTGGTACACCGCGCACCGACGCCTCATCGAAGGCGGTCGCCACCGCAGGTGTTCCGGCGGCCGACCCGTCGACACCGACCACCACGGGCCCGCGGGCGGTGAGATCTGCCGCGCCGGTCGGTGGAACGGGCCAGCGGGAGACGATGACCAGCGCCGTGGGACACACCTCGGCGATACGGGAGGTGACCGAGGTCTGCAGACCCGAGGAGAACTCGCCGAGCCCGCGCGGACCCAGGGCCAGCACACAGGATGTCCGCGCCCGGTTGAGCAGCACATCTGCCGGGTCGCCGCGGGTCAGTTCGGTGGTGATCTCGAGTTTGCCGCCGAGTTCGGCGGCGGTCTTCGCGGCAATCCGCTGCGATTCCGCGAGTAGTGCCGTGCGGGCGTCGGCAACCTCGGCACCTGCGGTGCCGGCGACCACCGCGACGATGGTCAGATCCGTCTCGTGCAGGACGGCGGTCTCGGCGCCCCATCGCAACGCCGCCATCGACGGCTCCGACCCGTCGACGCCGACGAGAACCCCGGACCGTGGCCGCGCATATGCCCCGCTCATGATCTCAGTATCGTCGCGCGGACCGGATCTGACGCCGTTACGGCTCAATCGAATCGGTGACGCGCAACACGCATGACCACGCGGCCGTCGGTGATCGGCACACCGTCCGCGCGCAGTGCCGACAGCTGTCTCTCGCGCAGATGCGGTGCCGGGATCCCCGACACCGGCAGCACCCGATGCCAGGGGATGTCGGCGGAGTCGGTACGCATGATCGTGGCCGCCACGCGCGGACTCGACAGTCCGGCCGCCGCCGCGAGATCGCCGTAGGTGGTCACCGAACCGGTCGGGACCGACACCACGAGTGCGCGCACGCGTTCCACATCCTCGTCGGTGATCGCCGCCATCGACTCAGCCGATCGCGGCGACGAGATCGGCCACGAGGTCGGGAACGACCTGGGGGACCATGTGATCGGTGTCGATGTCGTGCACGGTGAGCAGATCGCCGTGTGAGGCGCGCAGCGCATCGACATAGCTGTCGGGGATGTAGGGGGGTACCACCTTGGCGGCCCGGACCAGTTCGATCCGGATGCCCGCGGCAGGCAGTTGGGTGGGCCGAGCGAGCTCCCCCCACGTCGCGATCACGGCCGCGGGGTCGAAACGGAACCGGACCCGGCCGTCGTCGGTGGGGACGAGGTCGGTGTGCAGATCGGCGTCGAGGAGTTCATCGGCCACCTCACCCCACGCCTCGGCCTTCTTCGCCGCCCGCGCCTCGTCGATGTCGGCGTAGTCGTGATCGGCGAGGGTGTGGTTGGCCATCGCCCGCGCGAGGTGGGGAGCCAGTGCCATGGCCGGGTCGAGCAGGACGAGGCCTCGCACCGGGATGTGGCGCGACAGATGTATGGCCAGCGCTCCGCCATAGGAGTGCCCGACCACGGTGACGTCGGCCGAGGAGGTGCCCGCGGGCAGCTCCGCACTGAGCAGTTCGGCGAGCGCGGCGATCTGCGCCTCCATCGACCAGGGCGGGTTCGCGTCGCTGCTGCCGTGCCCGATCAGGTCGGGGGCCAGCACGCGGTAGTCGGAAAGTTGGTTGTGCGCCAACGACTCCCAGCGCTTCCCATGTCCGGTGATGCCGTGGATCGCGAGGACGGTCGGGGCGTCGGGTGCGCCGTAGCGTTCGACGTGCAGGCGTGCCATGTCCGACATCTTGCCCGCTGATCTCCTCGCAGCGCCACGACGGTGCCGGTCGCGCGGGGGGTCGGCTCGGCTGTGCGGAGTCGGTGCGATCGCACGGTGTCGATCGCACGGTGTCGGGGGTCCGTGACAGCATCGACGCCATGCAACTCGTCCGCAGCGATCCGCCCGAGGCGCCGGTGAGGTCCTGGGCGCCGGAGGTGTCACGACTGCTCGACACGCCGTCGGGCGATCGCGTGCGGCGCAGCGAGAACGCGTGGGATCCCGTGCGCGTCACGGGCGGTCCCGGAACGGGTAAGACGTCGCTGATCACCGATCTGGCCATCGCGCGGCTGCGAGATGGCCAGGTCGATCCGGGTAGCGTCCTGGTTCTGGTGTCCGACAAGCGTGCTGCGGCCCGGGTTCGCGAGCAGATCAGCGACGGTGTCCTGGGCGCCGCGGCACGCGTGAGTGCCACTCGGGAACCACTCGTGCGCACCATCCACTCCTATGCCTTCGGCGTGCTGCGGCTGCAGGCTGCCGCGCACGACAACCCGCCGCCGCGGCTCATCACCGGGTCCGAACAGGACGTGGTGCTGCGGGAGCTGCTCGCCGGCGACGCCGACGGCAGCGGCGTGCGCTGGCCGCAGCACCTGCGGCCGGCCTTGCTCACCGACGGCTTCGCGCAGGAGCTGCGTGACCTGTTGATGCGCGCCGCCGAACGCGGGGTCGGCCCGGAACAGCTGATTGCCTTGGGCCGCAAGCACTCTCGCCCAGAATGGATCGCAGCCGGTCAGGAGTATCGCCAGTATGAGCAGGTGACCCTGCTGCGCGGGTCGGTGGGTACCGAGGCTCCGCAGGCCTCGGCGCCGGCGGTCGACGCGGCCGAGATGATCGGGGCTGCACTCGACGCGTTCGCCACCGACCCGGTGCTGCTGGGCAACGAGCGCATGCGTATCCGGCACCTGCTCGTCGACGACGCGCAGCATCTCGATCCGCAGGCCGCGCAGCTGATCAGACTCATCGGCACCGGAACAGCGCAGACCGTCGTCGCCGGCGACCCCGACCAGTCCATCTTCGGTTTCCGCGGTGCGTCGTCGACATTCCTCGAGGATCTCGTGCCGGCCGGCAGCGACCGCGACATCGTGCTCACCGAGAATTTCCGTTCGGTCGAGCCGATCTGCGAGATCACCGGGTCGATCACCGCACGCCTGCCCGGAGCGCGGATCCACCCGGTGGCCGTGTCGGCGCGTACCGGGGACGCGTCCGCTGACGCCGTCACCGTCGCGGTCTACGGTTCGGCCGCCAAGGAGGCGACCGCGATCGCCGACGCGATGCGCCGAGCGCACCTGTTCGGCGGGGTGCCGTGGTCGCAGATGGCGGTGATCGTGCGCTCGGTCTCACGAACGGCCGTCCCGTTGCGGCGCGCGCTGCGGTCGGTCGGCATCCCGGTGACCACCGCATCCGGCGAGACCCCGCTGAGTCGTCAGCGCAGTGTCGTCGCGCTGCTCACCGCGTTGCGCGCGGCAGTCGAGACGCTCGACGCCGACGAGGTGTACACGCTGCTCACCGGGCCGATCGGGGGCGCCGACCCGACCGCCCTGCGACGCCTGCGGCGCGGTGTGCGCCGCCTGCATGCAGACGGCTCCGGTGACGACCGCGACTCGCTGCAGGTGATCGCCGACGCAATCGCCGGGTCGGAGGAGCCGGCGATCACCGCACTCACCGAGATCGAACGCACCCAACTCGACCGGGTACTGCGGGTGGTGGCCGCCGGACGCTCGGCCGCCGGTCGGCACGCCGCCCTCGAGGAGATCCTCTGGGCGGTGTGGGAAGCCAGCGGACTGGAGCGGTTGTGGACGGGTGCGTCGGTGCGCGGCGGTGTCGCCGCAGATCAGGCCGATCGCGATCTCGACTCGGCCATCGCGCTGTTCGACGCGGCCGCCGATTACAGCGACAACCTGCCGGCCGCTTCGGTCATCGGGTTCATCGACTACGTCAACGCCATGCAGATCGGGGGTTCGGCGCCCACGGTCGGTGCGCGATCGGAGGCGGTGACGCTGTGCTCGGCGCATACCGCGGCGGGCCGGGAGTGGGACGTGGTCGCCGTGGCCGGCGTACTCGACGGGTTGTGGCCGTCGCTGAGAAGCCGCGGCGGCGTGCTGCGTACCGCGGAGCTGGTGGATCTGCTCGACGGTATCGACGCATCCGCGCTGGCGACCATCTCGCGTAACGCGGTCGCCGTCGCCGAGGAACGCCGGCTGCTGCTGGTCGCCTGCTCGCGGGCACGCAGCCGGTTGCTGGTGACCGCCGTCGACGACGCCGGTGGGGATGCTGCGCCGTCCCGGTTCATCGGTGAGATCGCTGCGCGCCAACGGGTTTCGGTGAGTGGGGCAGGCACCGGCGATTCCGCCGCCGGTGATCCCAGCACTGGCGATTCCGGATCCGATGTGCCGCTGGAGTCGCTGCCGGTGGATCCGGGTGTCCGGCGCGTGCTGTCGTTGCCGTCACTGGTCGCCACATTGCGCGCCGAACTCGTCGAGGCATACCGGGGCGATGCGTCCGATCCGGCGGTCCGGGCACGTGCCGAGGCGGCCACCGAGCTGCTGGCACGGCTGGCTGCCGATGGCGTCGCGGGCGCCGATCCCGACGAGTGGTTCGGGCTGGCCGGGTCGAGTACCGACGCGCCGCTGCGGGCTCCGGGTGAGGACGGGGTGATGGCGCCGGTGCTCATGTCGCCGTCGTCGGTGGAGACGCTCTCACGGTGTTCGCTGCGGTGGATGCTCGAACGCGCGGGCGGTCGTGACGCCGACGACTCCTCGCCCGCGGTCGCGGGCACCGTGGTGCACACCCTCGTACAGGCGCTGGCCGGTCAGGTGCCGCCCGAGGATGTCGATGCGGCGCTGGAGACGGTGTGGGAACGTATCGACAACGGTGCCCAGTGGTACTCCGAGCACGAGCTCGAGCGCACCAAACAGATGCTCGAACACTTTCGGGCGTGGCTGACGTTGTCGCGGTCGCGGTTCACCGAACTCGGTGTGGAGGTCGAGGTCCGCGCCGATCTGCCGCCCGACGATTCCGACGACCTGCCGGTGAGCATCGTCGGCCGGATCGACCGGCTCGAGAGCGATGAGCAGGGGCGCCCGGTGGTGGTCGACGTCAAGACCGGCAAGACGGTGGTCACCAAGGACGACGCACAGGAGCATCCGCAGCTGCGCACCTACCAGACCGCGATCGCGCTGGGTGGTGTCGACGAGCTCGGCGCGGTCGAACCCGGTGGGGGAGAGCTGGTCTACGTCAATTCCGGTACCGACAAGACGGGGTCGGCCGTACGCGGTCAGAGTCCGATGACCCCGGAGATGATCGACGAATGGATCGCTCACATCCGCGCCATCGCACGGCGCACCATCGGTCCCACATTCGCGGCGACACCGAATCCTGGATGCGGCCACTGCCCGGTCACGTCGTCGTGTCCGGCGCGTCCGTCGGGGAAGTCGGTGACCGATGACTGAGACGATCGGCCAGAGCCCGGTGGCGACGATCGGCGCACTGGATCTCGCGCGTGCCCTACGTCGTCCGCCCCCGACCCCCGAACAGGTCGCGGTGATCGAGGCGCCGCTGGAGCCGCTGCTGGTGGTCGCCGGTGCTGGTGCGGGCAAGACCGAGACGATGGCCTCACGGGTGGTGTGGCTGGTGGCCAACCGCCTCGTCACCGCCGACGAGGTACTGGGGTTGACCTTCACCCGCAAAGCGGCCTCCGAGTTGGCCCAGCGGGTGCGCACCCGGCTGGCGATGCTCGCGGGCACCCGGGAACTGTCGCGATGGGATGTCGACGGATCACTGCGGGATCAGTTGCGCAGCGCAGAACCCGAGATCAGCACCTATCACGCCTATGCGGGACGACTGGTCGCCGATCATGGTCTGCTGCTGCCGGTGGAGCCGTCGTCGACGATGCTCTCAGAGACCGAACTGTGGCAGTTGGCCTACTCGGTGGTGGCCGCCTGGCCCGAGGACATCGCGACCAGTCGCGGTCCTGCCGGAGTGACTCGTGCGGTGCTCAATCTCTACGGCGAGGCGGCTGAGCATCTCGTCGACCTCGACGAGCTGCAGGGCAGCGGCGACGAGCTGTACGACCTCATCGACGCGCTGCCCAAGGGCAAGGGACAGCGCGATGCTCCGAGTGCGAAATTGCGCGGACATCAGGACGTCATCGCCGAACGCCGGGCGCTGCTGCCGCTGGTGGTGCGTCTGGCCGAGGTGTTGCGCGAGAACAACATGCTCGACTTCGCCAGCCAGATGTCGTTGGCCGCGCGACTGGTCCGCGACCACCCCGAGGTGGTGGCGACCGAGCGGGCTGACACCAGGGCGGTTCTCCTCGACGAGTATCAGGACACCGGCCACTCACAACGAATCCTGTTGTCGCATCTGTTCGGAACTCCCGGCGCGTCCCCGTCGGCAGGTCCCGGCATCGCGGTCACCGCGGTGGGCGACCCGATCCAGTCGATCTACGGGTGGCGCGGGGCCTCGGCGGCCAACCTGCCCCGGTTCGCCGGCGACTTCCGCCGCAGCGACCGACGACCCGCACACCGACTCGAGCTGCTCACCAGCTGGCGCAACAGTTCCGGCACACTCGACCTGGCCAACGCGGTGTCGGCGGACCTGCGGGCGCGTGGCGTTCCGGTCTCCACGCTGCAGCCGCGTCCCGGCGCGCCGGCGGGCACCGTGGACCTGATGCTCGCCGAGACCGTTGTCGCCGAACGGGAGTGGGTCGCTGATCGCATCTCCGAGCGCTGGACGCTGGCCGAGGACAACGGTGAGAAACCGCCGGCCACCGCGGTGCTGGTGCGACGCAACGAGGACTCGGCGCCGCTGGCCGCCGAGATCGAGAAGCGGGGGATCCCGGTGGAGGTGGTCGGCATCGGCGGACTCCTCGGAGTCCCCGAGGTCGCCGATGTGGTGGCGATGCTCGCGCTCATCGCCGACCCGCTGGCGGGGTCAGCGGCGATGCGCCTGCTCACCGGCGCGAAGTTCGAACTCGGCGCCGCCGACCTGTCCGCACTGTGGCGACGTGCCCGCGAACTCGCCGCCGACAAGTTCATGGCGACCACCGGCGCGGTCACCGCTCCCGAGGAACTCGACGCCGCCCTCGACGCAGCACTGCCCGGCGAACTCGCCGACGTCGCCGGACTCGGTGACGCGCTGGCCGACCCGGGCCCGCCCGACAGATACAGCCCGGCCGGCTATCGGCGGATCCGTCGGCTCGGCGAGATGATCGACATGCTGCGTCGCCGGGTCGGTGCCCCGCTTCCCGATCTCGTCGGTGAGGTCGAACACGAACTCGGGCTCGACGTCGAGGTGTCGGTGCGGGCGCGTCGGATGCGCGGGAACATCAGCGGGCGTGAACATCTCGACGCCTTCGCCGACTACGTCGCCGATTACGCCGACCGCGGGTCAGGTGGACTCGCGGGTCTGCTGGCCTACCTCGACGCCGCCGACGAGATCGAACGCGGACTCGAGCAGGGTCGCATCGACATCGCCGACGATCGCGTGCAGATCCTCACCGTGCACGCCGCCAAGGGGCTCGAGTGGGATGTGGTGGCCATCCCGCATCTGACGGCCGGGGTGTTCCCCAGCGATCGATCCGACACCACCTGGCTCGGCAGCGCAGCCGAACTGCCGGCGCAGCTGCGCGGTGACCTGGCCGAGGAGGTCGGCGGTGAGGGCTTCCCCCCGCTGGAGATCGACAGCGTCGCCGACCGCAAAGAGCTCGAGGTGGCGATCGAGGACCACAAGCAGGCGTTACGCGACCGGCGTCTCGACGAGGACCGGAGGCTGCTCTACGTCGCGCTCACGCGGGCACGCGATGCGTTGATCATCTCCGGCAGCCACTGGATGCCCGGTCGCAAGAAGCCCAGCGGACCGTCGGCCTTCCTCACCGAACTCCACCAGATCGTCTCGGGCGGGCCCGATGTCGGCCCGCCGCCGGGCATGCGGGTGCACGGCTGGCCCGACCCGATTGCCGACGGCGCCGACAACCCGCTCGACGATGTCGATGAGAGTCGGGTGTGGCCGGTCGATCATCTCGGCACCTACCGCGAGGCCTACGAACGTGCCGCGCAACAGGTACGGGCGGCACGGGACTCCGCTGCGGCCTCGACACTGTTCGACCCCGGTGTGCTGGCCGCCGACGGTGCCGATCCGGAGATCGACGCGTGGCGCAGGGAGCTCGAGGCGCTCCTCAACGAACGCCGCCAGATCGCGACGGTCGCCGCAGTGGAACTGCCGAAGCATCTGTCGGTGAGTCAGCTGGTCGACCTCGATCGCGACGAGGAGGCGTTCGCTCGGCGCATCCGCCGTCCGGTGCCGTTGCGTCCCAACCCGATGGCGCGCCGTGGCACGGCATTTCACGCCTGGGTCGAGCGGCGCTTCGGCGCCACCCGACTGCTCGACCTCGACGAACTCCCCGGTGCCGCCGACGCCGAGGACGGATCCGACGCCGACCTCGAACTGCTCCAGCGCAGATTCCTCGAATCGCGCTGGGCCGACCGGACACCGCAGGAGATCGAGGTGCCGTTCGAGACGACCATCGGCGGCATCAAGATCCGGGGCCGGATGGACGCGGTGTTCGCCGAGCCGGATGGGCGGTGGACGGTGGTGGACTGGAAGACCGGCGCCGAACCGACACCGGATCAGCGGGAGTCGGCGGCGATACAGCTCGCCGCCTACCGCATCGCGTGGGCCCGGTTGCGGGGGATCGACGTCGACAAGGTGCGTGCGGCCTTCCACTACGTCCGCAGCGGCCGCACACTCGAACCTCGCGACCTGCCCGGCGAGACCGAGCTGGCCGAGTTGCTCAGCGTGAACGAGCGACGCGTGCAGCGGTGACGATCAGCGGGATCTGCAGGGGAAGACGCCCGATGGCGATGGCACGCGGCACCGCGCCCTTGTTCCACCACTGCACGGCCATCGTCACATTCGCGGGGAACACCGCCACGAACAGTGCGACCGCTGCCGCACCGGCCAGTCGGCGGGTCCGCGAGGTGGCCAGACCAGCACCGATCGCCAACTCGGCCGCGCCAGAGAGGTAGGTCGCCGATCGCGGCGAGAGCGGCACGGACTCGGGCACGATCGAGTCGAACGGCGCCGGGGCCGCGAAATGCAGCACGCCCGTGCTCAGTAGCAGCGCCGACAGGGCACGCGCGCGGCGGCTGGTCGCGCGGTCGGTGGACGAGATGGTGTGTGCAGTTGAGGTCATGGCTTCAGTGTTGCATCCGGGTGTTCACGCAGGTGTCTGGCTGGTGACGCCGTGCAGCACCCCGTCGATCGGGGCTGGTGCACGAGTAGGTGACATCTGATCTGGCTTGCCCTGCCGGGCGGCCTGGAAGGATGCCAGCTGTGCCCAAGCCCTATCCCCAGGAGTTCCGCGAC
>NZ_BMGC01000016.1 GCF_014639795.1 Gordonia jinhuaensis
CCCACTGCCGGCGGGCACCCACCGGCGCCTGGCGTGTCTGCTTGTTGCTGCGTCCCATCGCACACCTCCGTCATCGAGGTGTTGCGACGACCGATTGAATCCACCCGGTGTTCCTCGGTCAGTACTTCCAGATCGCCCGCGGGTACTCCCCGACGGCGGCCGGTCTGCTGACGCTGCCGATGATCATCGGCTCGATGCTCGCCGCCACCGTGTCGGGTGCGCTCATCACCCGGTTCGGCCGGTGGAAGGGCTTCCTGGTCGCCGGTGGCGTGCTGATGACCGTCGGATTCTTCCTGCTGTCGACCATCGACGCGCACACCGACATGGTGATCATCGGGGTGTTCCTGTTCATCCTGGGTCTGGGCATGGGTATGACCATGCAGAACCTGGTGATGGCCGCCCAGAACAACGTCGCCCCCGATGACCTCGGTGCCGCGACGTCGACGGTCACGTTCTTCCGCTCCCTCGGCGGTGCGGCCGGTGTGTCGGTGCTTGGCGCGGTGCTGGCCAGCCACGTCACCGACCTGATCTCCAAGGGACTGAGCGCTGCCGGGGTCGATCCGGCGCAGAGCGGCGGCTCGGGTGCCGGATTGTCCAACCTCAAGGATCTGCCGGGGCCGATCGCCGAGATCGTCCGCAGTGCCTACGGCGACGGGATCGCCCGCATCTTCTTCATCGCCGGGGTGATGGCCGCGATCAGCCTGGTGGCCATCCTGTTCATCCACGAGGTCGCGCTGAAGACGCAGAGCTTCGACGAGCAGCGATTCGCCGCCGCATCTGCAGCTGAGGCAGAACCGGCTGACGAATCGGTTCCCGACACGAGTGAGGTGGTCGTCGGCGCGGCCGAAGCGATCGCCGGGGTACCTGATGTGACCGGCGGTATCGACACCTCCGAGTCGGGTGATCACCGAAAGTGATGTGTTCTCTGGCTATGTCAGATGCAGCTTCGACAGATCGCTGCCGAGCAACATCACGTTGTAGTCCGACCACCGAGACGCGTTGAAGTACAGCTCGTTTCCGGTGCCGAGTAGTGCCGGCGAGGTCGGCTGCATCATCGGGCCGTACAACACGATCGCGCCCGGCGGCACGAGATAGACCGGCGCACTCCACGGTCCGGTGGGGGTGGTCGCGGTGCGCAGCCGGATCCCGTTGTCGCCGTCGAGCATGACGAACTTGCCGAGCTTGCGGCTGTAGGCCACCGACAGTTCGGTCACCGGTTGGTTGATCACGCGCGCCGACCCGTCGTCGGGGATCGCGTCGATGGTGTCGGACCACACCTTGCCGGTCCAGTACTGGTATTTGGTGAAGTCCATGATGTCCCCGGGCCGGAATCGCGCGAGGTAGGCGGCGCCGAAACGTCCGTTGGGGGTACCGAACTGGTAGATGTACCCGTCGGCCGGATCTTCCACGTAGGCGCTCTGCTGGAACTTGCCGTCGTTGTAGTGCACAGACGGCAGTCCGGTGGGCGTGGGGATGGTGATCCCCGCGTTGACCCGGATCGTGTTGAGATTGGTGGCATCCCACGTCTGACCGTTGTCGTGTGATGTCGCGATGCCCGAGAAATTGGTGACCCAGTTGCCGGCCGATCCCCAGGACCGCACCGACATGTAGTTGATGTACTGGGTGTCGCCGATCGAGATCGCCGCGGTGGGGATGTCGGTGACCTCGACCTGGGCGATGCCCAGCGACGGGATCAACTGCTGAGCGAAGTTCGGGCGCCCGGCGATGACGGTGCCTGACGTCGTGTCGCCCTCGACACCGTCGGGGACAGAGATGCCATCGGCGAGGTTGGTGTCATTGCTGCGCAGCAGGACGTTGTGTCGCCACTCCTGGCCGCTCACACTGCAATTGCCGAAGGTGTCGCCGAACGCCATCAGCGTCTGGCCGGAGGAGTTGAGCCAGCTGATGCCCAGATCGGTACCGGAGATACCGAACCGGCTGAACGTGGCGTTGGGGCTCTGGGGACCGGTCACCCACGCGATGGTGTGGGTGCCGTTCGCGTTGAACCCCGGCAACGGACCCTGCGGTCCGGTGGCGGGTGAGGACCCACTGGACCCGCTCGAGCCCGAGCTACCGCTGGAGCCTGAGCTGCCGCTGGAGCCTGAGCTGCCGCTGGAGCCTGAGCTGCCGAACAGTGATCCCAGGCCGCTCGAACCGAACGGGTCGTTGCGCCCGCAGGGTGACGCCGTGGCCGGACCGGCGAGCACAGTGGCGGTGGTGTAGGCGGTGACGACCAGTGTCGCCGCCAGAACCGGTCCGAACAGCCGAGGACAGACATGTGTTGCCGTGCGTGACACCTTCACGGAGAACCCCCGAAGTATGTGACTGGTGTGACGGATGTGACTAATGAGACCACATCATCGCCACTCCGGGGTCACGAAACGGGGATTCGTGCCAGATTCGTGTGCAGCAGCATCACGTTGTAGTCGCCCCAACTCGAGGCGGTGAAGTACAGGTTCGGGCCGCTCGCGTTCGGATAGATGAACGGTGCGTAGATCCCGACGATCGCGTTGGGCGGCACCAGTGTGCGCGGCGGGCTCCAGGGACCCCACGGGTTCTTCGCGGTGTTCATCACGATGGTGTTCCCGTCGCCCACACCGTGCAGCATGATGTAGCGCCCCAGGTAGGAGTTCCAGGCGACCGACAGCTCACCGATCGGCGGAAGGACGATCATGCCCCGGTCGCTCACCTCGTCGACCTTGTTCGTCCACGGCTTCTTGGGGTCGCCGGTCCAGTACTGGTACTTGGTCGCGTCGAGGATGTCGGCCGGCTGGAACCGTGCGAGGAACACGCCGCCGTAACGGCCGTTCGGCGTGCCGTACTGATACACCCAGCCGTCGGTGCCCTGGGCGTAGGCGTTCTGCTGGAACTTGCCGTTACCGCCCGCGTTGAGGCGGATCGACTTCGGATCGGCATGCCAGGTCTGGCCGTTGTCTCCCGAGACGGCGATACCAGAGAAGTTGGTCTGCCAGCGGCCGGGTCCGACACCCCACGTGCGCACCGACATGTAGTTGATGAACTGGTTGGGTCCCAGCGCGATGGCCGCGGTCGGGATGGTGGTGATCTCCACCGAGTTCAGCCCGAGCGAGGGGATCATGTTCTGTGCGTAGTTCGGTGCGAACCCCGAGATCGACGCACCCGAGGTGATCGATCCCGGTACGCCATTACCGATGGTGATGCCGTTGGCAGGCGAGGTGTCATTGGAACGAAGCAGCACGTTGTGGCGCCATTGCTGATCGCCGGCGCCGCAGAAACCGTAGGTGTCGCCGAAGGCCATGAGCGTCTGTCCGCGTCCGTTGTCCCAGGCGATGCCCAGGTCGGTTCCCGAAATACCGAAGCGGTTGAACGTCGAATTGGGGCTCAGTGGGCCGGTCACCCACGAGACGGTGTTGGTGTTGGCGCCGCTGAACCTGGGCAGCGGCCCCTGGGTTCCGATGGGTCGCATGGTGGATCCGCTGTTGGAGCCTGCTGATCCGCTCGATCCCGTCGAGCCCACGCCGATGGCCGAGAGAAGGCTCGATCCGGTGCCGCCGTTGCCGCACGGTGATGCCTGCGCGGTGCCTGTCGCTGCGATGAGACCGGCTGCAGCCATCGAGATCACGGTGGCCGCAGTGGATGCGGATCTGAACAGGCGCATATGGGACAACTCCGTTGTATCGACAGAAATCTCGCTGGCATGAACCCGGGACCCCCGTACCCATCACGAATCGTGACCCATATGAAAAGTATTTGCAACGGCAACCATTGGCTATGTCGCGATCGAATTGTAATATCCGACTGTGTAATTGGACATCTCCGACACAAAAGACACTGACATGAAAGAGGATTCGAGTCCGTGTCCGAACGGCGCGTACCAAACAATTCGGGCCCGCCTGCCAGGCGGGCCCGAATTGTGTTCAGTTGTCTGAGTGCAGTTGCCTGTATGGCTGCAGTTGCCTGAGTACCTGCACGCAGTCGAATTACGTGTCAGTCGTCGAAGGGATGCTGGGTGCGGCCGACGAGGCCGGCGATCGAGTTCATGACGGTCGTCGGCCGGTACGGGTAGGTCTCGATCGATTCCTTGGTCGAGATGCCCGTGAGTACGAGCACCGTCTTCATCCCCGATTCGAGGCCGCCGATGATGTCGGTGTCCATCCGGTCACCGATCATGACCGTATGCCCCGAATGCGCGCCGATCTTGCGTAATGCCGTGCGCATCATCAGTGGATTCGGTTTGCCTACGAAGTACGGATCCTTCTCGGTGGCGTTGGAGATGAGCGCACAGACCGATCCGGTGGCCGGCAGCGGCCCGTTCGGGGAGGGGCCGCTCGCATCGGGGTTGGTCGCGATGAATCGCGATCCCTTGGCGATCAGCTGGATGGCCTTGGTGATCGCCTCGAAGGAGTACATCCGGGTCTCGCCGACCACGACGTAGTCGGGATCGCTCTCGGTGAGGATGTATCCGGCCTCGTGCAGCGCCGAGGTGAGCCCGGATTCGCCGACGGTGTAGGCGGTTCCGCCGGGGCGCTGATCGGAGAGGAAGGTCGCGGTCGCCAGACCCGAGGTCCAGATCGACTCCTCGGGGATGTCGAGGCCGATGGCCAGCATCCGCGCACGCAGATCGCGCGGCGTGCGGATCGAGTTGTTGGTGATGACTGCGAACGGCGTGTTGTTCGACTTCAATTCCTCGATGAACTCGTCGGCACCCGGAACGATCGAATCCTCGTATACGAGAACGCCGTCCATGTCCATGAGGTAGCACCACTGACCGTCTTCGGTCGTGATGGCATCCGGTGTCGGATCGCCCGGTTGTGTGGTCGCCGGTGTTGTGTCCATCGCCCGTCTTTCTCGTCGACTTGCCCGTGCACTCGATCCCCCGTCATCCGATTATGCGTGTGTCCGCGGTGATCATGTGTCGAGATGGGCGTCTTGTCCGGACTCGGTTGCCGGAGAGCGCCGGATGCCTCGCGATGACCGGTGTTGCCGGTGGGCTGACAGGAAAGCCGCCACGGTGTCGCCGAACGCTCGTGGCTGGTCGCGATGCACGCTGTGACCTGCGGCGATCTCGACGAAGGCGCCGTTGCGCAGATGGTCGGTGAGCGTGCGCAGATGGTGCGGCGGAAGGAAACTCGCCGATCCGCCGGAAATGACCAGTGTGGGGCGGTTGACCGCTTCGAGCGTTTCCCACCAGGCCGGATCGGCCACCTCGAACTGTTCGCCGACCTCGGGACCGACCGCACGGTCGTAGCGCAGCAACGGTCCGGGGTTGGCGGCGATGGCCAGCAATCCGCGCGCGGCCGCGCCGAAGGACTGTGACGGCGCGATCTTCTCGTCGAGGTCGGACTGATCGCGGGGCATCGGTGGGACCTCTTCGAGGACAATCGAATTCAGTCGATCCGGATACTCCATCGCATAACGCAGAGCGGTGTGTGCGCCGAGGGAATGGCCGATCAGGTCGAAGTCGTCGAGGCCCAACTGGTCGACCACAAACGCCAGGTCATCGCGGAATCCGTTGAGCGGGTAGTGATCCGAATGTCCGCTGTGCCCGTGGCCGCGCAGATCGACGGCGATCACCGGACGTCCGGTCGAGGCGAGTCGGCGGCTCAGTCGACGCCAGGTGTGGTGGTCGTTACCCATCCCGTGCACCATCACCGCTGGGCGTTCGCGCCGGCCCTCGGTACACCGGGCGGCGAGGGTGAGTCGTCCGCCCTCGTGGTCGCGCGAGAAGTATTCCACTGGGGTGACAATACTGACGGGCGCAGCCCCCTCTGGCGTTGCTACCGTCGACAGGTGCGCGAGGTGCGGAAGTGAATCGGTCAATGGCCGCGATGAGCGGGACGCCATGCTGATCCGGCTGTTGCGCACCTACCTCGGTGCCTACCGGCTAGAGCTGGCCGCGGTCGTGATCCTGCAGGTGGGCGCCACCATCGCGATGCTCTACCTGCCATCGCTGAACGCCGACATCATCGACAACGGGGTGGCCCGCGGCGACACCGGCTACATCGTCGGCACGGGCGTGTGGATGCTCGTCGTGTCGGTGCTGCAGGTGATCGCGACGATCATCGCGCTGTTCTTCGGTGCACGGGCGGCGATGGGTGCCGGCCGCGACATCCGCCGCGACCTGCTGCGCCGCGTCGACGAGTTCTCCGCGCGCGAGGTCGGTTACTTCGGTGCCCCCTCGCTGATCACCCGCACCACCAACGACGTCCAGCAGATCCAGATGCTCGCGGTGATGGCCACGACGATCCTGGTGATGGCACCGATCATGTGTGTCGGCGGCATCGTGATGGGTATCCGCGTGGGTGGTCAGCTCGCCTGGGTGCTGGCGATCGCGGTCCCGCTGCTCGCCGGGGGAATGGCGGTGCTGATCAGCCGGATGATCCCGGGGTTTCGCGCGATGCAGAAGCGCATCGACACGGTCAACCGCATCCTGCGTGAACAGATCACCGGCATCCGGGTGGTGCGTGCCTTCGTCCGTGAGGACTTCGAACGAGCCCGGTTCGGCCGTGCCAACGACGAGCTGACCGACGCCTCGCTGCGTGTCGGCCGCTACATGGCGGTGATGTTCCCGCTGGTGCTGGGCCTGTCGAATCTGGCGATCGTGGCGATCATCTGGTTCGGCGGACACCTGATCGCCGACGGCAAGACCCAGATCGGCGCGCTCACGGCGATGATCGCCTACGTCATGCAGATCATGATGTCGGTGATGATGGCCTCGTTCCTGGCGATGATGGCGCCGCGGGCCAGCGTGTGCGCCGAGCGGATCTGCGAGGTGTTCGACACGCACACCTCGGTGGTCCCGCCCGCCACGCCCAAGCCGTTCACCACCACGCCCGGCCACGTCGAGCTGCGTGACGTCGAGTTCCGCTACCCGGGCGCCGACCGTTGCGTGCTCTCGGGAGTCGCTTTCACCGCACGTCCGGGCACCACCACCGCGATCGTCGGATCGACCGGATCGGGCAAGACCACGCTGCTGTCGGTGATCCCGCGGCTGATCGACGTGACCGACGGTTCGGTGACCGTGGGCGGTACGGATGTGCGCGATCTGGACTTCGACACGCTGCGGTCGCAGATCGGTCTCGTTCCGCAGAAGCCGTACCTGTTCGCCGGGACCGTCGAGTCGAATCTGCGTTTCGGCAAGGACGACGCGACCGAGGAACAGATGTGGGAGGCGTTGCGGATCGCGCAGGCTGCCGACTTCGTCGCCGAGATGCCCGACGGCCTGGCGACCCCGATCGGACAGGGCGGCACCACGGTCTCGGGTGGTCAGCGGCAGCGCCTGGCGATCGCCCGTGCGGTGATCCGCCGCCCGTCGATCTATCTGTTCGACGACTCGTTCTCCGCACTCGACCTGGAAACCGACGCCCGGCTGCGGGCCGCACTGGAACCGGTGACCGCTGACGCCTGTGTGGTGATCGTGGCCCAGCGCATCTCCACCATCCGTGACGCCGAGCAGATCGTGGTGCTCGACCGGGGCGAGGTGGTGGGGCTGGGCACGCATGACGAGCTGATGGACTCCTGCGAGACCTACATCGAGATCGCGCAGTCGCAGTTGTCGGCGGCCGAGGGGGCACGGTGAGTCGCGGCGGCGGGCCGGCGGCCGCGGCGGGGCGCGGCGGTTCGGCCGGCCGGGCGCCGGGTGAACGGGCGCGCAACTTCGGTCCGTCGGTCAAGCGGATCGTGACCCTGCTCGGCGAGCACCGGCTGGCGATCGTCGCGGTGTTCGTCTTCGCACTCGCCTCGGTGGTGCTGACCGCATTCGGCCCCAGGGTTCTCGGCCATGCCACGAACCTGATCTTCGAGGGGGTCGTGGGATCGCAACTGCCCGCCGGCCAGACCAAACAGCAGGCGGTCGACGCGCTGCGTGAGCAGGGCCACGGCACCTTCGCCGACATGGTGTCGTCGATGAACGTGACCCCCGGGCGCGGTATCGACTTCCATGCTATCGGTATGACCCTGCTGCTCGTGGTGGTGCTCTATGCCGCGTCGGCGTTGCTCAGCTGGTTCGTGGGTCTGGTGCTCAACCGGGTCACCCAGGCGACCGTCCGCACGTTGCGTACCCAGGTGGAGGACAAGATCCATCGCCTGCCGCTGAGCTACTTCAACCGCACCGAACGCGGTGAGCTGCTCAGCCGCGTCACCAACGACCTCGACAATCTGTCGCAGAGCATGCAGCAGACCATCTCCCAGCTGGTGAACTCGGTGTTCACCGTGATCGCGATCCTGGTGATGATGCTGACGATCTCGCCGCTGCTGTCGCTGGTCGCGCTGGCGACGATCCCGCTCGCGGTGATCGCCACGGCACTGGTGGCCAAGCGGTCGCGCCCCCATTTCATGGCGCAGTGGGCGGCGACCGGATCGCTCAACGCCCAGGTGGAAGAGGCCTACACCGGGCACGAACTGGTGAAGGCGTTCAGTCGCCAGCACGCTGTCGAGACGCGCTTCGACGATCAGAACGAGAAGCTCTACGCGGCGAGCTGGCGAGCCCAGTTCACCTCGGGCATCGTGATGCCGACGATCATGTTCCTCGGCAACGTGAACTACGTGCTGGTGGCGATGGTCGGCGGACTGCAGGTGGCCTCGGGATCGCTGAGTCTGGGGTCGGTGCAGGCGTTCATCCAGTACTCGCGGCAGTTCACCCAGCCGCTCACCCAGATCGGGTCGATGTTCAACCTGATGCAAAGCGGTGTGGCCTCGGCCGAGCGGATCTTCGACATCCTCGACGCCGACGAACAGAGTCCCGACGCCGACCCGGCGCGCACCCCCGACACCGACAGCGGCCGGATCGTCTTCGACCATGTGGCCTTCAGTTACACCTCGAAACGCCCGCTGATCACCGACCTGTCGCTGGTCGCCGAGCCGGGCAACATGGTGGCCATCGTCGGACCCACCGGGGCGGGGAAGACCACGCTGGTGAACCTGATCATGCGGTTCTACGAGATCGACAGCGGGACCATCACCCTCGATGGCGTGGACACATCGCAGATGACGCGGTCGGATCTGCGTGAACGCACCGGCATGGTGTTGCAGGATTCATGGCTGTTCGGGGGCACCATCCGCGACAACATCGCCTACGGGGACCCGACAGCGACCCCGGAGCAGATCCTCGAGGCCGCGCAGGTCAGCCATGTCGACGATTTCGTGCGGGTGCTGCCTGATGGATACGACACCGTGATCGACGAGGAGGGTGGGGGTGTCAGTGCCGGGGAGAAGCAGCTCATCACGATCGCCCGCGCATTCCTCGCCCGGCCCACGGTGCTGATCCTCGACGAGGCGACCAGTTCGGTGGACACCCGCACCGAGTTGCTGATCCAGAAGGCGATGGCGAATCTGCGCACCGACCGGACGAGTTTCGTGATCGCACACCGGCTGTCGACTGTCCGAGATGCCGACACGATTCTGGTGATGGAACACGGCGACATCGTGGAGCAGGGCACACACGACGAACTGCTCGCCATGCACGGCGCCTACTACCGGCTCTACATCAGTCAGTTCGCCGGACCTGCCGACACCGACGACGAGACGGGCCTCGCGGAGGGGATCAACTCCGGTGGAGTCAGAAGCTGATTGCCGCGATGCCGGTGAGGACGACTGCGGCTCCGACGATGCGCCGGGGCAGATGGGATTCGCCGAACAGCCGCCACGCGAGGAGAGAGCCGATGACGATGGACGATTCGCGCAGTGGCGCGACCAGCGCGACCGGTGCGTGCTGCATGGCGACCAGCACCAGGATGTAGGCGATCGGCGAGAGGACCGCGATGGTCGCGATCGGCGCGGTGTTGTCGCGGAGCACCGGTGCGATCTCGCTGCGCCGCCGCAGGGCCCCGGGTGTGAGGATCAGCGCTTCGAGCAACATGGTGGCCGCGTAGTAGGTGAACGGCGACAGATGCAGCGTGGTCACGCAGTAGCTGTCCCAGAGGGTGTACGAGGCGATGGCGATGCCGGTGGTCATCCCCCAGGCAACTCCCCGGGCTGGTTGATTCTTGTTGCCGCCGAACGGATTCCCGGTGCCGACCATGATCCCGGCGACGACCACGAGGGCGCCGATGACCGCCGCGGCGGTGAGATGTTCGCCGAGTAGAACGATGGCCGCCACCATCGTGAGCACCGGTCCGATGCCGCGTGCCACCGGGTAGACCACACCGAGTTCGGAGGCGTCGTAGCCGGCTTGTAGTGACAGCGAGTACGCCACGTGCAGCACCGCCGAGACGACTGCGCCGATCGCCAGATGCCCACTGAGGGTGTCGTTTCCGACCACCATGACCACGATGCCGATCGGCACGAACAGCAGCGCCGACGCAGCCGAATAGGCCCAGACGAACACCACCGTGTCGCCTCGCTTGTACTTGGACACGGTGTTCCACACCGCATGTGCGGCTGCTGCGATCAGCACGATCGCGATGGCGGCGGCCGGCATCAGCCGATGTCGGGCAGGTCGATACCTGCCCGTTCCGCGCGGGTGTCGTGCTGTGGATCGCGTAGGGCCAGAGCCGTTGCGAGAGAATCGATCACGACAAGGTGTGCCAATCGGCTCCCCGCGGCGGCCATCTGGGTGGGCAGCGGGGAGCCGCCGACCACCAGGGCGATGTCGGCGAGGGTGGCCAGCGGGGTGTCGTACTGGTCGGTGATCGCTATCAGTGTCGCGCCCGCCGAGGACGCGGCGTCGGCGACGTCGAGTGTGGAGGTGGTGCGGCCGGTCGCGCTGACCGCGACCACCACGTCGTCGTTGTCGAGCAGGCGCGCGGCGATCATCGCCGATTCGTGGTCGGTGATGTGGAATGCTCTGGCGCCCAACACACGTAGTCGGAATGCGGCATCGGCGGCGATCGCCGACGAGGTGCCGGCCCCGACGCTGAGTACCTGGCCGGCACCGCGTACGGCGTCGACGGCCTCGTCGAGAGCGCCGAGGTCGATGGCGCCGGCGATCGCGGTGAGCGCGTCGGTGCCGGTACGGATCGACGCCTCCACGATGGTCGCCGCAGACGCATCGGCGGTGAGTGCCGTCGGGGGAGCGAAGAACTCGGTGGTGCCGCGCGCACGGGCGATCTCGAGCTTCAGCTCGGTGAACCCGGTGAACCCGATGGCGCGTGCCGCGCGGACCACGCTCGGAGCCGACACCCCGGCGCGCGCGGCGACCTGCGCGGTGGTGGCCGCGCCGACGAACAGCGGGTCGGTCAGGATCAGATGGACGACCTTGGCCTCGCTGGCGGCCAAGTCGCTGCTGCGGGCCTGTAGCGCGCCGAGCCATCGGGTCAGTGCACTGTCCCCCGAGGAGGCACTGTCCCCTGAGGAGGCACTGTCCCCTGAGGAGGCACTGTCCCCTGAAGGCCCGTCGCCGGCACCCGTAATGGAATTACCGTCAGTATCTTCCACACGTAACAGAGTAACGCCCCGGGGTGGAGCGGACGGTGCCGGTCACCGTTGGCTGAAAGCCTCCGGCGCCGACGCGGCCGCGCGCCGCAAGAGCTGCGGGTCGTCGGAGGCGCCGAGGACTGCGGTCAGCCGGGTCTCGGCGGATTCCCGCTGCTTCACCACGCGCTTCTTGCCCTCGGAGCCGAACCAGAATCCCATCAGCACGGTGATGAACGGCAGGATCAGCTGCGCGAGATCGACCGCTCGCCGGTACTGGTCGACGATGACCGTGCCGTGCGCGTCGATCACCGGCGGCGTCGCCAGCGAGTTCCAGGCCGCGACGAATGCGTAGACGAGCAGTCCGCACAGGGCCAGCGACAGCAGTGCGCGGATCACGGTCGCGGAGTCGAGCGCGGTCAGCCGGTCCCAGGACGTCGATGTCGCGCCGGGAGTCGACGTGGCCGCGGATTGCGCGACCGGTGTCGAGGCGGTCGGGGGTGTCGTTGCGGTCATGGTGACTCCTCGAGTGTGGCAGTGGCGAAGATGCCGCGGTCGCGATCCATGGTCGTGACCGTGCCGAGGTGTCACATGCGTAGTCGACTACCCGAAAAGTGCGCGGCGCCCGGTGGTACGCCCCTCGAGAGTTGCTGCGAGGGCGGACTCAGTGCAGGCGATCGGCGCCGTCGAGGTCGCGGGTGATCTTGGTCAGCAGTGCGGTGAGCTGGTCGCGTTCGGGACCGGTCAACGCGGACAGGACGTCGTTGTCGCCGGCGAGGCGGCGGGGGAGCACCCGGTCGATCAGCGCCCTGCCGTCGTCGGTCGCGGCGAGTAGGACCACCCGTCCGTCGTGTTCGGAACGGCGGCGTTCGATCAGTCCTCGAGCGGCCAGCGCCTCGGTGAGCTTGGTGATGGACGCGCCGGAGAGCATCGTCGTCGACACCACGTCGCTGGCGCGCAGCGGTCGCTGTGCGCGGACCAGCGCGCCGAGGACCTCGAACTCCGACCGCGAGATGCCGTGTTCGTCGAGGTTGCGGTCGAGGCGATGGGTGACCACCGACGAGATCCGCTGGATACGCCCGAGGATGGCGATGGGGGTGGTGTCCAGATCGGGGTGGCTGCGCTGCCACTCGGCGTGGATCCGGGCCACCACATCGGTGCCGGGTTCGCCGCTGCCGGCCACAAAAGCCTCTTCGGCGGCGGCCTGACCGGCGGCGACCTGACCTGCGTCGCCGTGTGCGGTCGGCGGCGTCGGGTCGTCGAGTGTGTTCATGATCGCAGTCTACCGCTATATGTTTTACTGGTGAAGCAGTTGTAAACTGTTCATGTGCGTAGTTCTCCCACCATCGATCGTGACGACCTCGTCCTCCACACGCGGCACCGCGTCAACGCCCTGCATCATGCTGTCCGGCCGTCGACGTGGCTCGATGCGCTGCGCCTGAACGCTGCCGACACGAGCACCGCAGCTGCCCTGCGCGTGGGTGTGGCGGTGGCCGTGGTGCTGGTGATCGGCGGACTGGCCGGTCAGTATTCGGTGGCGGGAATCGCCTCGCTCGGCGCGATCGTGTCCGCGTTCTGTCGCCCCGACCCCTATCGGGTGCGGATGCCCCGGCTGGTGTTCGTCGCGGTGATGCTGTGGACCTCGGTGGCCGTCGGCGGACTGCTCGCGGTTCTGCACGCCCCGATCGCAGTCCAGATCGTGGTGATGGCGCTGCTCGGCGGCGTGGGAGCACTGGTCGTCGCCGCGCTGCACCTGGTGGGGCCCGGAGCAGTGGTGATGGTCTTCGCGGCGAACGCGGCGCTCGGCTCGGTCGCCGACTGGCGTGGGCTGGTCACCGCGATGGTGTCGGTCATGATCGGCACGGCGGTCGGATTCGTCGCTGCCATCGCACCCTGGATCTGGGTGCAGGTGGCGAGGGCGTTCGGTCGCGACGTGACACTCGTCGAACCCGCTGCGGGAGTCGCATACGACTCGATCGCGCGATCGCTGGTGCGCGTCACCGATCGCCGGCATCTCGAACTGGCCGGACGGGTGGTGGTCGCATCGGCGCTGGCCGCAGGGGTCGCGGTGGCGCTGGGGCTGCAGCACCCGATGTGGGCCGCGATGGGCGCCCTGGCGGCACTGGTCGGCGTGCAGTACCACAACTCCGTCCGCCGCGGCGTGCAGCGACTGCTCGGCAACGTGGGCGGTGCCGCGATCGCCGCAGTACTGCTGATGATCCCGCTCGGCTTCTGGTGGTCGGTGGTGTTCGTGGTCATCTTCCAGACGATCGCCGAGATCATGGCACCGCGTAACTACGGCATCACCTCGCTGGTGGTGACGCCGATGGCACTGCTGATGACCGCACTGGGTGCGGGCCTGAGTTCCGGTGTGGCGTTGACCCGCGTGTTCGACACCTTCGTCGGTGTGGTGATCGGCATCGTGATCGCCGCGGTGACGATCACCCGAGACGACCGGGTCGGCGACCCGAGCCGCTCGTAGCGCCGGTGAACCCGTGGCGCCGGTGAACCCGTCGCGCCGGTGAACCCGTCGCGCCGGTGAAGCGGGCTTCGGCGGCCTAATCTCGCGGGAGTGGACTGGTCGTTGCAGGCGTGTTCGTTACGCGGACATGCAACCTACCGCCCCGATGAGGCGGACCTCGCTGATCGACTGCATGTGGTGACGGTGGCGGGTACGGCGTGGCGATGTCTGCGCTGCGGCGATTTCGTCCCGGGCGATCCGGCGGGATCGGGCCCGGCCGACGAGGCGCCCGACGTCCTGCGTGGGAAGTCGTTGCGCGATGCGGTGATCCTCCGGTTGCTGGCCATCGAGCGACTCTTGCGTGCTGTCGTCATGGTCGCCGCCGCCTATGTGGTGCTGAAATTCCGTAACACCGAGGATGCCGTGCACCGATCGTTCGAGGGCGATCTCCCGGAGTGGCGCGATCTCGCTCGACAGGTGGGCTGGAACATCGACGACTCGCGGATACTGCGGCTGATCGAGAAGGCGTTCTCGCTGTCGCCGACGGTGCTCATGTGGGTGGGGATCGCACTGATAGCACTCGGCGTGCTGTCACTGGCCGAGTCGGTGGGTCTGTGGCTGATGAAGCGTTGGGGCGAATACCTCGCCGTGATCGCCACCAGTGTGTTCCTCCCGTTCGAGATCTACGAACTCACCGAGAACGCCACCTGGACCAAGATTCTGGTGTTCTTCATCAACGTGGCCGCCGTGGTGTATCTGGTGTGGAGCAAGCGCCTGTTCGGTGCGCGCGGTGGCGAGAGGGCATTCCGCGCGGAACACGAATCGCAGAGTCTGCTCTCGGTGGAGCGCGCCGCACTCGAAGACGGCTCCGACTAGTCCGCTGGGTCCACACACCCGGGCGGACCGGGTGATCGGCTGCCCTGCCGCGAGAACGGTCAGCCCTGGATGCGCGTGGTCGCGTCGCCCCATTCCTTCTCCCGCAGTTCGTGTTTGCGGACCTTGCCGGTCGAGGTCTTGGGCAACTGCACGAGGAAGTCGACGTCGCGCGGCGCCTTGTACCCGGCGATCTTCGCTTTCACGTGGGCGATGAGATCGGCCTCGGTGACCGTCGCACCCTCCACCAGCACGACGAACGCCTTCGGTCGTTCACCCCACTTCTCGTCCGGCACCCCGATCACCGCCACGTCGATCACCTCGGGGTGGGCGAACAGGGCCTGCTCCACCTCGACGGTGGAGATGTTCTCGCCCCCGGAGATCACCACGTCCTTGGCCCGGTCGAGAAGTGCGACATAGCCATCGGTGTGCATCACACCGAGGTCGCCGGAGTGGAACCAGCCGCCGGCGAACGCCTTCTCGGTGCCTTCGGGGTCGTCGAGGTAGCCCTTCATCACGTTGTTGCCGCGCATCACGATCTCGCCCATCTCCATCCCGTCGGGGGTGACGTCGATGAGTTGGCCGTCGGGTCCGGACTCGGCGCGCACCACGCGCAGCGGTTCGGCGGTGAGGAAGCCGACGCCCTGACGTGCCATCAGCCGTGAGCGTTCCTCCGCGCCGAGTCGGTCCCAGGCCGGTTGCGGCTCGCAGATCGAATACGGGCCGTAGGTCTCGGTGAGACCGTAGACATGCACCAATTCGGCACCCAGGTCGGCGATCTTGCCGATGATGGTCGGGCTCGGCGGCGCGCCGGCGGTGACGATCGTGAGCGGATGGTCGAGCACATGCGCCTGTTCGGCGGTCACCAGTGTCGACAGCACCGTCGGGGCTCCGCACATGTGGTCGATGCCCACCGAGTCGATGAGTTCCCACATCGCCTCCCCGCGGACCGCACGCAGACAGTGATGGGTACCCGCAGCCGCGGTCACCGCCCAGGTGGTGCACCAGCCGTTGCAGTGGAACATCGGCAGTGACCACAGATACTGGGTGTCGACGTCGAAGCCCTGGTGGTGAACCTCGCCGAGAGCGTTGAGATAGGCGCCGCGGTGGGTGTACATCACGCCCTTGGGTCGTCCGGTGGTGCCCGAGGTGTAGTTGATGGTGATGGTCGCGGTCTCGTCTTCGGTCTCCCAGCGCGCGGGGGCCTCGGCGTCGCCGGTGGCCAGCAGGTCGCCGTAGCGCCGTGCGGAGGCGAAGTGCGCCTCGTCGAGCGCTGGTTCGCTGCCGTCTGCCTCGGGCAGTACCACCACCTGCGCCACCTCGGCGGTGGCATCCCCGGCGGCGAGAATCGGTGCGAGCAGCGCGGATTCGCCCATGAAGATCTTCACCGAGGAGTGCCGGAGGATGTAGGCGACCTCCTCGGGTGACAGCCGGGTGTTGATGGCCACCAACGCCGCACCGACCAGCGGGACCGCGAAATGGGCGATGAGCAGTTCTGCGCTGTTGGAGGCGAGGTAGGCCACTCGATCCCCCGGTCGGACGCCGGTGCGACGCAGGGCGTCGGCGAGCCGGACCGTGTCGCGGGCGAACTGCGCGTAATCCCACGATCGCGGCCCGTCGACGATCGCGGTCTTGTCCGGGTGGACCTCGGCGGCACGGCCGAGGAAACGCAGAGGGGTCAGTGGGACGTCGAGACCGGACACGGCAGTCAGCCCTTTCGTGGCGCAGAGGTCGCCGGATGTGTGGCGAAGCACAATTCTACGATCGTGGTGGCGGTGATCACCATCGCAGGGGGCCGTACTGCCGGTCAGCTGGTCGGGGAGAAGGCCAGCCAGGCGGCCAGACCGAAGCCGGCGATGGCGACCGCGGTGCGCAGCGGAGCCTCGGGCAGTCGTCGGACCACGGGCGGTCCGAGCCAACCACCGATCAGACATCCCGCACCCATGATCACCGCGGCGGCCCAGTGCACCGGACCGGTCAGTGCGAAGTAGACGGCGGCGACGAGATTCGCGACACCGAGTACCACCGACTTGAGAAGTGTTGCACGCCAGAGTGGTTCGGTGCTCATGAGCAATGTCGTCGCCAACATGATGACGCCCGCACCGGCGCCGAAGTATCCGCCGTAGATCGAGATCACGCCGACGACCACCACGAAGGCAACCGGATGCGGAATCGGATTCGGTTGGCGCAGAACCGATCCGCCCACCTCGGCGCGGCTGCGGGAGAACCGGCGGACCAGCGGCTGGCACAGCAATGCCAGTGAGGCGAGCACGATGAGCCAGGGGACCACAGCGCCGAACACGCTGTGCGGCAGTCGAAGGAGTAGGATCGCCCCGATCGTGCCACCGATCGCAGCGGCGCCAATCAACCACCAGAGCAGACGTCCGTGATGGATCAGTGACCGACCGGATTTCGCGGTCGAGCCGACCCCCACGGCGACCAGTGCCAGGGTGTTGGTCACATTGGCGGCCACCGGCGACAATCCGACCGCCAGCAGCGCGGGGTAAGAGACCAGTGACGCCAGTCCGGTGATGTACCCGACAAGTCCGGCACCGAAGCCCGCGGCGAGCAGGATCGCCGCGTCGGCGATCGTCATTCGGCGGTGGCTGTGCCGGCCGGCTCCATCGGGGTTGCGTAGGTGTATCCGCGTCGTGCGGTGCGGTCGAGTATCCCCAGGGTGCCCTTGAGTGCGGACTCCGAGATCACCGGGAAGATGCCACGGGCACGCCAGACGTCATCGATCTGCGACCAGTCGTAGTACGAGGTGGCCAGCGTCGCCGCGCCGTCGTCGACCGGCTCGAGTCGATAGCCGTAGACGTGGCCGATCTGTGGGCGGATGGTGCCCAGGATCGTCCAGGCGATCTCGCGACCAGGGGTGAAGTCGGTGATGGTGACCTCGACGTCGTATTCGCCCATCGGAAGGTCACCGAGCGCCTCACGGTCCATGTGCACGGTGAAGGTGTCGCCGGCGGCGGTGACCCGCTCGCCGCTCGCATCCATCAGCATGCCGGTCGAGTCGATGGCCACATGACCCTGCGGGTCGGTGAGCACGGCGAACACCTGATCCGCCGGCACCGGGATCCGTCGGCTCACCTCGATGCGCTCAGCGGTGCCCCCTGGTTCGCTCATGCCGGCGGCTGGTCGTCGTCCACCACGTGGACGGCAGCCTCCTCGGCGGATGCCGCACCGCCGTCGATGCCGGCGTCCTCGGCGATCTCCTCCTGATCGAAGCTGGCCTCGACCCCGAAGTCGTCGTCGGTGTAGAGCCGGCCCGACCTGCGGTCGCCCACCTCATCGTCCTCGGGGAATTCCGGGCTCGAGTCGGCCTCCTCGGGACGCCACTGGTCGGGGTCATCCGACGGCAGCTCGTCCTCGTCGGCGTAGGCACGCGCGGCCGGATCGGGGACCTCCTCGCGCGTGTACTGCTCGATACCCTCCCCGTGTTCCTGATCCTCTGCGGTGACGCCGTAGTTCGCTGAGGCGGGGAAGCGGTCGGGCGGCGAATAACCCTCGTCGAGTGCGTCCTCGACGCCGATGTCCACGAGGCTGTCCTCGGGCTGGAGCTGATTGTCCGGATCGGTGTCGTAAACCGACCCGTTTTCGCTGATGCCCTCGTCGTCGGTGCTCATGACCTCACGGTAGACGCCGATCAGGCGATCGTCACCACTGCCTGCGAGTGCCGGCGCAGGTCGAGGCCACAGCTCCGCAAGGCCTGGTTCACGCCTCGCGGAAGCGGGCCGGGCCCGGTTCGGCGAGCGCGGAGGAGATGCGTTCGGCCATCGACTCCGAGACCGGTGGCAGTGCGTCGGCGGGGAACCAGCCGGTGTCCACACTCTCGTCGTCGTTGACCACCGGCTCGCCGCTGTGCCACTGCATCCGGAACACCAGGTCGAGGTAGCGGGTGCGGTCGCCGTTGGGGTAGACCACCTCGGGGATCACATGAACCAGTGTCAGCGCCTGGGCGGTGGCGATGACCGAGGTCTCCTCGGCTACCTCGCGCGCGGCGGCGACGGCGGGTTCCTCACCAGGGTCGATGATTCCGGTGACCGGCGTCCATTCGTGATTGTCGGCGCGACGGACCATCAGTATTTCGGGGATGTCGGTATCTCCCTCGCGCACCACGACCGCGGTCACCCCGGACAGCCACAGCGGTGCATGACCGACCTTCTCGCGCAGTTCGAGGATGAATTCTGGGGTCGCCACGTGGTCGATCGTAGGGCTGCCGGAGACCGCGGGTGAGATGGAGGTGAGGTGGTACCCCGAGATCTCACCTCTGTTACGAATGATGCATAAGTGACTAGAGTGACTTAATCTCGTGGGGTCACTGTCGACGCGGTGATTGTCTGCAGTGGTGTCGGGCAAACAGGTGTCGGGTAAACAATTACCACTGTGGAAGTAACGGCGCCACAACAGTTTTCATGCAGAACCTGTCGTCCAGTGCATTCTGTGCTCATATCGGCGACTGTGCTGCCGAGCTGTTATCGGCCTGTTACTCTCTCGAAGGTCAATCGAACGAAGAGCGAAACCAGAGGTTGTCGAATGTCGATCCGCCGAGTCAAGACCCGCCTGCTCGCGGGCGTTCTCGCGGCTGTCGCCGCGGTGTCGTCCGCAGTGGTCGCCGGCACCAGTCCTGCCGCGGCGGACTCCGCGCTCGTCTACGTCCACTCGACGTCGATGAACAAGAACATCCCGGTGAAGATCCTCAAGGCCGCCGGCGGCGGTCCTGCACCGACGCTTTATCTGCTCGACGGTCTGCGGGCGCCGGACGACAACAACGGCTGGCTGATCAACACCGACGTGGTGAAGTTCTTCGCGAACAAGCACGTCAACGTCGTGATCCCGTTCGGTGGCGGCGGCACCTTCTACTCCGACTGGGAGCGTGACGACCCCAAACTGGGCCACGTGCGCTGGGAGACCTTCCTGACGCGTGAGCTGCCCGCGTACATGCGTGGCCAGGGCAGCGACGGCGTCCACAACGCGATCGCGGGTCTGTCGATGAGCGGCACCTCGGCGCTGAACCTCGCCGCCCACAATCCGAACTTCTATCAGGGGGTGGCCTCCTACAGCGGCTACCCGACCGCCAGCACTCCGGGTTTCGCGCAGGGCATCCAGGTGTCGGTGGCGCAGATGGGCGGCAACCCGCTCAACATGTGGGGCGTCTGGCCGTCGCCGAGCTGGTTCCGCAACGACCCGTCGCTCAACGCGGGTGCGCTGCGCGGCAAGCGCGTCTACCTCTCGGCCGGTGACGGCCGGTCGGTGGACCCGACGGTCAACCCGCTCAGCGGCAACTTCAACCCGATGTGGTTCACCCAGATGGTGCCGCTCGAGGTCGCCTCGGGGATCAGCACCGACCTGTTCATCCCGATCGCACAGGCCAACGGCGCGATCCTGACCACGCACACCAATGAGGACGGCTACCACTGGTGGAGCTACTGGCAGGCGCGTCTGCACGAATCGTGGCGGACCACGCTGGGCCCGGCCCTCGGGGTGCGCTGAGCGAACACAACGACACCAACACGAACACCGACGCCGCCGATCGACGAGATCGGCGGCGTCGGTGTCTGTCGGGTCGGTGGTATGGGTCAACGACCCGGTCAGGTCACCCTCGGGTGTGAGGGATCGGGCGATCAGGCGCCGTCGACGGTTCCTGAACTCCCGCCGACCGCCTGGTTGCGGTGGTTGCGCGGCGCGCGTTGGGCAGCGTCGTAGGCCTCGCGTTCCTCTTTGATGCGGGGCGTCTCGCCGATCGCAGCAGCATCGTCGTAGGCGAACGGACTGGGTCCCGACGGGGCGCCCTCGTCGAAATCGCCGTCGGCGGCCGGGTCGGGATCGGCGTCGGGCTCGGCCAACTCGTGACGCCAGCCGTCGTAGACGGCTTCCTGCCTGCGCAGTTCGGGAGTGCGGCCGACCTCGGGATCACCGTCGAATGCGAACGGGCTCGGACCCGGTGAGCTGCCTTGATCGGGATCGATGGGTTCGGTCATCGTCACTCCTGCCGCGGCTGGTGGGCTGGGTTTTCCACTGTGGTTCTCCGAGGTGTCGGAGACGTCGTACCCAACGGTACGGCGATCAGGTCGTCGGGGCAGGCGTCATGGAGATGCAGAAGGGCCGGCAACCCCTCGGTGTGCCGGCCCTGTCGTGTGTGCGGAGTGCGAACGCTGGATGACGCTGTTCACCAGCGTCATGGTCGCCTCTGCGTCAGCGGTGTGTCACCGCAGCGAATCCTCGTGACGCTGAGCGATCACCAGCAGCTCGTCGCGAACGGACGGGTCGCGCACCGCATTGATCCGCGCGTACATACGCCGCCGGCTGTTGGCTCGACGGACATTCGCGCGAAGCTCCGCGAAGGACATTGCTGGTCACTCTCCTCATGATTCGATCCCGGATGGATCGTTCGGCTATTTCTCGTTCGGTGTCGCACGGTCGGATGCCCCAGGCATTGGATGTCCTGTTCATTCGATGCCCAGTCATGCCTGACAGGGCTCGTTCGATCCGGTGACGACACACACCGAGAATCCATGTTACTTCTGCGTTAACGGGCGCGTCTACGCAGATCATCCCGGTTGAGTGTGAGTTTGTTAACAGGCGATTAACATGTGCATACCGACGAGTAGCCCCGGCTGCACGTGCCGGCAGTGACCACCCGGAGAAGGCGATCGGTCAAGCGCGGCCCACCAGAGAAGTTCGTCTGATTCGCCTGATTCCCAAAGTCCCCGAAAAGTCATCGTCTTCGCAGGTCAGGGTGAGGGAATGGGGGTGCCCGCGGCGTTTCGGTACAGTGGGCTGCGGCCTCGACCCGGCCAGGTTGGCAGCAGGGCTGTACTGCATCACAGCTGCACTCGGTTCCGGGCCGGCGGGTGCACGGGCAGAATCGGCGCGAGACAAGCGGAGACCACGGAAAACCAATGGCAAGCAACAAGGGCAAGTCGGCGAAGAAGCCGTCGGTTCTCGATCCTCGGGCCGCAGAACGTCGCCGCACGATCCTGTTCCGGGTGGGTGCGACCGCCATCGTCGTGATCCTCGCGGTCGCGATCGGTGCGTGGATCATCATCTCCAAGGACTCGACCTCCCAGAGCGCTGCGCCGGTTGATGACAAGGACGCGTTCCGTGTCTCGGGTACGGCCAACGACAAGGCGATCCTCAGCCTTTACGAGGACTTCCAGTGCCCCGTCTGCCGATCCTTCGAGGCGAACTTCGGGGATGCGATCGCCACGTTGCGCAAGACACCCAACGTCTCGGTTGAGTACCACCCCATCGCGTTCCTCAACAGTGAGAACAACCGGAACTACTCGACGCGGTCGGCCAACGCGTCTGCGTGCGTTGTCGACGCCACCGATGCGGAGAGAACCGGCAACTACGATGTGTGGCTCAATTTCCACAAGATCCTCTACGACCAGCAGCCGGCCGAGGGTGGCAGCGGCCTCGACGACAACACGTTGAAGGCACTCGCCAAACAAGCTGGTGCGCCAGCGACCGTCGACGCCTGCATTGACAACCAGACGCATTCCGCGGTCATCGACAGTCAGACCAAGGCGATCCTGAACTCCGGCTGGTTCAAGGGCACTCCGACGGTGAACCTCAACGGCAAGCCCGTCGACTGGAATTCGATGACACCGGATGAGTTCGTAGAGAAAGTAAAGTCGGCTGCTTCGTAGCTGCCGCACAAAGTCGAAAGCACGTCATGAAATCTCACGAAGCCGTCGAGGCTGAATCAACCGTGGGCGCGGATACGGCAACCACATCCGACGCAGTGGCCTCTGCCAGGGGCGACCAGGGCGCCCCTCCCGCCGACGATCGGTCCACCGGCTACCGCCCGGGGATCGTCACCTCCGCATTCATCCTGGTGATGGGGGTGATCGGACTCGCATGCGCGTGGATCATCACCGTGGAGAAGATCGACCTGCTCGAGGACCCGAGCTACAAGCCCAGCTGCAGCATCAACCCGATCATCTCGTGCGGGTCGGTCATGCAGTCGTGGCAAGCTGAAGTCTTCGGCTTCCCCAACCCGCTACTCGGGCTGATCGGCTTCACCGTGGTGATCGTCACCGGTGTGCTGGCACTCTCGCGAGTGGATCTGCCGCTCTGGTATTGGATCGGTCTGTTCGTCGGACTGCTCGCCGGAATGGCCTTCGTCTTCTTCCTGATCTACTCGGCGCTCTACCGCATCAACGCCCTGTGCCCGTACTGCATCGTTGTGTGGATCATGACCGCAGCGCTGCTGGTGACGGTGCTCAACGTGATCGCCAAGAAGGTGGACAGTCCGCGGCTGCGGACGTTCGCCAGCTGGATGTGGACCGTCCTCGCGCTGTTCTACGTTGCCGTGTTCCTGATGATCATGGAGCACTTCTGGTACTACTGGAAAACCCTGATCTGAGGTTCGCTGATCCGGGGATTTCCTCAGATCGCGCGATCATCCGCGCGTGCGGCGGCCTGCAGCTCGTCACGGGCCCGCGCGACGCGTGAACGGATGGTGCCCACCGGGCAGCCGCACACCTGGGCAGCCTCGGTGTAGGTGAGTCCCAGGATCTGGGTGAGCAGCAGCGCTTCACGCCGTTCGGCGTCCAGGCCCGCTATCAGCATCTCCCACTCGACGCGCTCGGCATGGCCATGCGTACCGGAGGGATGTGCCGTCGCCGCGGCCTCCACGTCGTCGTGGGCGACGCGCGGGCGGCTGGTCTCGCGACGGATGTCGTCGACCACCACTCGCCGCGCGATCGACAGCAGCCAGGTGCGTGCGGTCGATCGACCGGAGAATCGGGGCAACGACCGCAGCGCGCGGATGAATGTCTCCTGGGTGAGGTCGTCGGCGCGGCCGGCGTCGGAGAGGTAGCAGATGAACCGCCACACATCGGCCTGCGTCGCGCGGATGAACGACTCCATCGCGCCGCGGTCACCCCGGCCGGCGGCAAAAGCCCATTCGGTGACGAGGTGGTCGTCGCCGGAGGTGCTCACGAACCGAAACGATAGCGTGAAGGGAGCGGGAACTGTTCGCCGACCCGGTACGACCACTGTTCGACGGGATCAGCAGGACACGGCTGCGTGGTGAGTCCTGCGGTGTGGTGAGGTCTGGAGAGAGATGAGTGTTGCCGATACGGCTTCCGATCAGGCGCAGCGGCGCGTCGAGTTCGACGTCTCGGGGATGACCTGCGCGGCCTGCGCCTCGCGCGTCGAACGCAAGCTCAACAAGGTCGACGGCGTGCGCGCCTCGGTGAACTATGCGACGCGGGTCGCGACCGCATCGGTGCCTGCCGACACCACCGACGACGAGCTGTGCGCCGTCGTCGAGAACGCCGGGTACCACGCGCAGCCGCGGACCGACTCGGCGCAGGCGCCGCGCGACCACGACTCCGACCGCGCCCGTGACCTCTTCCGCCGGCTGGTGGTGTGTCTGGTGCTGTTCGTCCCGCTCGCCGATCTGTCGGTGACCTTCGCGGTGGTGCCGGCGACCCGGTTCACCGGCTGGCAGTGGCTGCTGCTGGTGCTGGCACTGCCCATCGTCACCTGGGGCGCCTGGCCGTTCTACCGCGCCGCGGTCAACGCCGCGCGCCACCGCACCACCACGATGGACACCCTGATCTCACTGGGCGCGATCGCGGCGACGGTGTGGTCGGTGATCACGATGTTCGGCAGTGGCGCCCACACCCGCGATGACGACCGCGGCGTGTGGCATGCGCTGTTCGCCGCCGACTCGATCTACCTCGAGGTCGCCGCCGGGGTGGTGGTGTTCGTGCTGGCCGGGCGCTACTTCGAGGCCAAGGCCACCTCACGTGCCGGCGGGGCGTTGCGCGCGCTGGCCGCGCTGAGCGCCAAGGATGTCGCGGTGCTCTTCCCCGACGGCGGCGAACTACGGATCCCGGTCGCCGAACTCAAGGAAGAGCAGCGCTTCGTCGTGCGGCCTGGCGAAACCGTGGCCGCCGACGGCCTGGTGATCGACGGGCGCGCCGCGATCGACATGTCCACTATGACCGGCGAGTCCACCCCGGTGCAGGTCGAACCCGGCCAGAAGGTGGTCGGCGGCACCGTGGTGATCGGCGGACGTCTGATCGTGGAAGCGGCCGCAGTGGGCCCCGACACCCAGTTCGCCGCGATGGTGCGACTGGTGGAGGAGGCGCAGGCCGACAAGGCCGGTGCGCAGCGCCTCGCCGACCGCATCGCCGGCATCTTCGTGCCGACGGTGATCGGCCTGTCGTTGATCACCCTGGTCGCGTGGCTGGCGGCAGGTGAGCCGGTCGGACGCGCAGCAGCGGCAGCACTGGCCGTGCTGATCATCGCCTGCCCGTGCGCGCTCGGGCTGGCCACGCCGATGGCCCTGATGGTGGCCTCCGGACGCGGCGCTCAGCTCGGCATCTTCCTCAAGGGGCACCGGGCGCTGGAAGTGTCGCGACAGATCGACACCGTGGTGTTCGACAAGACCGGCACCATCACCACCGGTGAGCTGTCGGTGATCGACATGACGATCGACCCGGCATGCGGTCGCGACCGCGACGAGATCGCCGCGCTGGCCGCGTCTGTCGAATCGTCGTCGGAGCATGCGATCGGCGCGGCACTGGCCCGTGCTGTCCCCGACGCCTCGGTGACCGACGTCGAGGACTTCACCGCTGTCCCCGGCTGCGGTGTGACCGGGCGCGTCGGCGGGGTCGAGGTGATGGTCGGCAGTCCCCGGTGGGTGGGCGATGCCCGGCAGGTCGACCCGGCGCTGGTCGCCACGCGCCGCGACGAGCAGCGACGCGGACGCACCGTGGTCTACGTAGCCCTCGAGGGGCGGGTGTGTGCGGCGGTGGTGGTCGCCGACGCGGTCAAGGACTCCGCGGCCGACGCGATCGCCGAACTGCACCGGCAGGGGTTGCGCACGCTGATGGTGACCGGCGACAACGCTGTGGCCGCGCAGATCATCGCCGACGAGGTGGGGATCGGTGAGGTGATCGCCGAAGTGCTGCCCGACGGCAAGGTCGACGTGGTCGCACAGTTGCAGGCGCAGGGATGTGCGGTCGCGATGGTCGGCGACGGGATCAACGACGCACCGGCGTTGGCCACCGCCGACCTCGGGCTGGCCATCGGCCGCGGTACCGACGTTGCCATCGGAGCTGCCGACATCATCCTCGTCCGACACAGTCTGCACACCGTTCCCGAGGCGCTCGGTCTGGCTCGCGAGACCTGGAAGACCATACGCACCAACATGATCTGGGCCTTCGGCTACAACGTGGCCGCGATCCCGATCGCAGCCGCCGGGCTGCTCAACCCGTTGATCGCCGGCGCGGCGATGGCGCTGTCGTCGCTGTTCGTGGTGTCGAACAGTCTGCGGCTCAAGCGATTCGGTACATCCACCAGGTCGTCGACGGTATCGCGAACGCCTGCATTGCCGGCAGAACTCGATGTGGCACAGGGCGATCCCGAAGCCGGGCACCACACCCGAGGCGATCGCGCAGATCGCGCTGTGGTGCGGTCGCTGTGACACCGCTGCCCGGCGGCGATGCACCCGACGTGCATACTTCCCCCATGACCACTTCTGCGGTACCACGCCTGCGCCCCCGTCGCACCAGGATCGCATTCGCGTGCGCGGCCGCGGTCATCGCGGCCGGTTCGATCGGAGCGTGTTCGTCGAGTGATCGCAAGGATGCCTCGGCGGGACGGGAGAGCAACGCGGCAGCCGTTGGCGGACAACTCAATCCGGCTTCTGTCGACCTGATCGCCGACCGGGTGGAGAAAGACGGTCTGGCCATGCCCAATCGGCGCAACGTCACCAGCACCGAATGTCCGAAGATCGGGTGTTCGGGCAAGGTGGCCAGCGACACGGTGAGCATCACCAAATTCCCGACCACCGGCAAGACCGAGATTTATTACAGCAAGACCGATCCGGGCACCGGTTTCCAGATCGGCAACGTGGTGGCCGGGTTCGCCTCGTCGCTGTCGGACGACCAGCGGCAGTCCTACGAGGGCGCGATCACCCAGGCCTCGCGCTGAGGTAGGGGCCGCCGATCTCCTGGCCCCGACGATCTCCTAGCGCCGCCGATGTCCTAGCGCCGTGACTTCGACAACTCGTCGAGCATCGCGTTGTAGGCGTCGAGCTCGTCGTCGGCGTACTTGTCGACCCGTCGATCCGACGAATTCGCCTCGCTACGGTCCGATCTCGCCCACTGCACCGCGAGTGCGAGCACCACGATGAGCAGCGGGACCTCTGATGCGCCCCAGGCGATCGCGCCGCCGACGAACTGGTCGTGGCGCTGATCGGTGACCCAGGGGAGTCCGACATAGGTGTAGAAGGTGTGTCCGATGACCGACTGCATCGTCATCGTGGCGATGCCGAAGAAGGCGTGGAAGGGCATCACCGCCAGCAGCAGACCCAGCCGCGCGAAGTAGGGAAGCCGTTTCGGCCCGGGGTCGAGTCCGATGATCGCCCAGTAGAACAGGTAGCCGGTGATGAGGAAGTGCACGCTCATCAGCTCGTGGCCCCAGTGGTAGCGGTCCAGGACGTCGAACAGCGGGGTGAAGTACACCGCGTAGAGCGACCCGACGAAGATTGCCAGCGCGACCAGCGGGTTGCTGATCACCGCCACGAACCGGGAGTGCACCATCCACACGATCCATTCGCGCGGCCCGGGCAGCGCCCCGCGTTCGGCGGTCGGGAATGCGCGCAGCCCCAGGGTCACCGGGGCGCCCAGGATCAGCAGAACCGGCACGAACATGTTGAGCACCATGTGTTCGGCCATGTGCACCGAGAACATCGCCATCCCGTAGGCGCGGACACCTGAGCTGGTCACGAACAGCAGTGCCGCACAACCCAGCAGCCACGACAGTGTCCGCCAGCCCGACCAGTTCACCCCGTCGCGGCGCAGGCGTAGCACCCCCACCACGTAGGCCACCGCGAGCACGATCGCACCGAGTCCGAGGAACAGATCGAATCGCCAGGTCCCCAGCAGCGTCGACACCGACGGCGGTGAGTCCAGGTGATAGCCGAGGAACACGTCCCAGATGGTGAACTTGTGGGCGAGTAACGCCGGTGAGAACCGGGTCTCCATCGCCGCGATCGCAGCCAGGGCCGCGATGCCGGCACCGGCGCCGACGGTGGTCACCACGGTGATCATCCGGCGGCTCGTGGCGCGGGTGAGTCCGATGGCCGGTGCCGCGGTGGCCACGGCCAGCGCGATCGCCGCGACCACACCCCAGCGGCCGTAGGCGGTGGTGAAGGCGTAGCGCGCCGGGATCAGCAGAGCGCCCAGCACCGCACCGAACACCAGGGTGAGCACCCCGAGGCCGGTTGCGGTGGCGAAGACGCGGCGGGAGGACTGTCGCAGGTCGTGGTCGGAGGTGTCGGTCGGCTGGGTCAGTCCGGTGGCGGCCAGCAGTCCGACCAGGGCGGTCAGGGCGACCGAGAACACGATCACCGCGCTGGTGCCGTAGTCGTGGTTGGGGCCCTGCCCGGCATTGCCGGTCACGGCGAGTGCGAGCACACCCGCGCAGGCGGGGATGAGCAGCACCACATGGCTGGTCCAGCGCAGCAGCATCCGCGCGCAGACGGCGACCACTGCTGCGCAGCATGCGCTCACCAGCCAGCCCAGTGACTGCTCGGAGGCGTCGATCAGCGGCCACCAGACGTTCGGGTCGGTGGCCTTCGACAGCGGGACGCCGGCGGCGTTGGCCGCCGAGACCCAGGTCATGAGCAGCGCGACCACCGCCCACGTCGCCCCGGCCCGCTCGGCGATCCGGTGTGCGCGGTAGACCTGCGGGTCGATCACGTTGTGGTCGTCAGGGCGGGCGCACAGGACCACGTATGCCAGCGCACCGAGTGTGGCGGTGGCCGTGAGGGCGCCGAGGAAATAGCCGGCGGTGGCCACCATCGAGGTGAACAGCCCGGGGAAGTTGTCGCCGGTCTCGTCGTAGCGGGTGGCGCCCGACACCCCGCAGTAGGCCAGCAGTGCGGCCACACCCGCGATCACCAGTACCGGCAGCCACGTCCGGATGGTCGGGATGCGTCCCTCGTCGTCAGAGTCCTGAACAGCGTCGTCGGGGTCCTGAGAGTCCTGAACAGCGTCGTCAGTGTCCTGAACCGCGTCGTCGGAGTCCTGAACTGCCGGGTTCGGCCCGGCGGCGCCGTCCGATCCAGCCGACTCGGCCGGGCTCGAATCCGCGGCGGTGGGGGTCGTGTCGTCAGCGTCGACGGTGCCGTCGTCGGACACAGTGCTCTCGTCGCGCACCGCAGGTTCCTCACTCATCGCTACTCACAGGCACTCTCGCCAACGACACGCCCACGATCGGCGTGGGTCACGCCGCCGAATCGTCGGTCGGTCGCAGATGCGTGCGCCTTTTACCAAGCCTTGCATGTGCGGGCACCTCCACGCGGGGCGGGGTCGCGGCACGTTGATCGGGAGCGGTATCGCGTTCGGTGCGCCAGGCGAGTAATGCGGCCACCGCGCCGATCACCACCGGCAGGTGGCTGGCCACCCGGGCTGCGGTGAGCACACAGGCCACGGCGTCGGCGATCACGAATCCGATCAGGAACACCGCGAAGGTGCCCGCGATCACGGCCACACCGGGCAGGACCTGTCGCCACAGTGCGGCCACCACCATCGCCGCCGCGAGCGACAGTTGCGCGGCCACCGACTCGTGCATCAGGTGCTCGCCGTCCATCGCCGGACTCGCCATCGCGCCGGGATGCCCGTCGACCATGCCGAAGGTCACCCCCGCCAACTGGGTCAGGGCCACCACGAGCGTGGCCACACCGGCCACGAGGAGTACGGCCGAGGCCCGGTGCGAGGAGATCCAGCCCACCGCGAGGCGTTGCGGGGACGTGTTCTGCCGCGCGAGCGAGGCGGTCACCAGCGTCCGGTCGGACAGGGCCGGATCGGACAGCGCCGGATCCGACAGGGCGCCGAGGAGATCGTCGGTGAGATCGGGCATCGCCGACTCGGCCTCCCGCAGCCGCAGTCGCCGCGAGTGGTTCTGGGCGCGCACATACCAACTGCAGCACTGCGCGCATCCGTCGAGATGTTCGTCGACGCGCGCGGCCGGCACCGGCTCACGCTCGCCGTCGATACGCGCGGACAAGGCCTCGCGCGCCACCTCACACTGCATGGCATCCATTGTCGCCTATCAGCCCCACCCCGCATCAACCCGTCACGTATCGACCTGCCGCTGGCACGGTGTCGTCGCGTGGCCCTCAGCCGGCGAAATACGGGAATCGGGTAATGCGGGCAACCCATGTGCCCGAGGGCGCGGTTTCCGTAGCATCGGGACCGGTGCGGCGCTCGCGCCGCGCGGACCCGGAGCCGGCGACCGGATGCAGCACAGCGTCCCCTCTGCCCACCGAGGCCCCAACGCCGAACGTGTGAACCCCGCATCATGCCAGGGGGGTACCAGGGCATATGACGAGCACAGACCCCGTACGAGACCGGTGCGTCACATCCGCGGCGGCGGTCGGAACCGATCCCGAGGTCGAGGTCGACTCCAGGGCTGCCGCACTCGCCTGGATCGCCGACACCTGCTTATCCCTCCGAACGCCCAGACTCGTCGGCGCCGAGGTGGAATGGTTCACCGATGATCGCGACGGGCACAGGCCGTCCGTGCCGGCGCTGGCCGCCGCACTCGGTGACGCAGCTCCGCAGACCATCGCACCGCACTCGCCGCACCGGCCGTTACCCGGCGGTAGCCGCGTCACCGTGGAACCGGGCGGTCAGCTCGAACTGTCCAGCGCACCCGCATCCGGCGCCGCTGACCTGATCGCCGCCCTGCGCGCCGACGAGCGGCACCTCCGCGACCTCGTGGGTGCGTACGGACTGACCCTGCGCGCGGGAGCACACGATCGCAGCCGTCCGGCCGAACGAGTGCTCGATTCGCGGCGGTACGCGTTGATGGCGCAGCACTTCGCGCGGATCGGCCCGCACGGCATCGACATGATGACCAACACCGCGGCCGTGCAGGTGAGTATCGACGCTGGCTCCTCGGCCGACCAGGTGCGCCAGCGATGGCGCGCCGCGCACCTCATCGGACCCGCGCTGGTCGCCGCATTCGCCGACACCTCCGGCACTGACTGGTCTTCGACGCGCTTGCGCGCGTGGGCCAATCTCGACGGACCCCGCACCGGCCTCGACGGCTCCGGCGTCGGTGCCCACCACGATCCGTTCGTCGACTACCCGAAGTGGGCACTGCAGGCGCCGATGCTGTGTCTGCGCACCCTGGATGCGGGAATGATCGCGCCGCCGGCCGGAGCGAGCTTCGATGACTGGCTCAGCGGGGGTCTCGACCATCTGGTCGGGCGCCGACCGACCTTCGCCGACCTGCGCTACCACCTCACCACCCTGTTCCCCATGGTGCGTCCGCAGGGGCATCTGGAGCTGCGGTATCTCGACGCCCCGGCGTCGGGCCGATGGGATGTACCCGTTGCCGTGGTGTGTGCGCTGTTCGCCGACCCTCAGGTCACGGCACAGGCGTCGGCGATCGGTGCCGCACTCGACGTCGATTGGGTCACCGCTGCCAGGGTCGGCCTCACCGATCCGCTGATCGCTTCTGCCGCAGCACAACTGCTCGATCTGGCCACCGCTCCCACCGCCAGCGCGGTGACCCCGTTGCACATCCCACACCGCACGACCTCAGGAGGCGTCGCAGTGACCACCACCCCAGCCGACCGTTCGGACCCCGAACGCCCAGCCCCTGCTGCGCAGCCATCGGGCAGTGAGACAGAACAGATGCGCACGATGATGTTCCACGTGCTCTCGCAGGCGCGGGAGCGCACGCGCGGACTCACCGAGTCGGTCGACGACCGCGACCTCGTCGCGCAGCACTCGCCGATCATGAGTCCGCTGGTGTGGGATCTCGCGCATATCGGCAACCAGGAGGAGCTGTGGCTGGTCCGCGACGTCGGCGGTCACGACGCGGTGCGCCGTGACATCGACGACCTTTACGACGCCTTCAAACACCCGCGCAACACGCGACCGGCGCTGCCGCTGCTGCGCCCCGACGAGGCGCGCTCCTACGTCGACTCGGTACGGGACAAGGCATTCGACGTACTCGGATCTAGTGCGCTGTCGGGTTCGAGACTCCTCGAGGGAGGCTTTGCCTTCTCGATGATCGCCCAACACGAACAGCAGCATGACGAGACCATGCTCGCCACACATCAACTCCGTGCGGGTGAGCGGGTGCTCGCTGATGAGCCGACCCCGTCGGCGTCGGCGACCGACCATCCCCACCTCTCGGCGCATGAGCGGGACGAGGTGATCGTCCCGGCCGGGCCGTTCACCATGGGAACCTCCACACACCTGTGGGCCCTGGACAACGAGCGCCCCGCCCATCAGGTCGACGTCGAGGCGTTCGCCATCGACCGCTACCCGGTGACCAACGGCGACTTCCTCGAATTCATGGACGACGGCGGATACGAACGCGCACAACTGTGGACCTCCCGTGGGTGGCGCCACCGCAGCGAGAACTCCCTGCGTGCACCGAAGTTCTGGGAATACGACTCCGGAATAGGCTGGTACACGAGGATTTTCGGCGAACTGAGCCCGGTCGAGTACGACCGGCCGGTGGTCCATGTCAGCTGGTTCGAGGCCGACGCCTATGCGCGCTGGGCGGGCCGGCGGCTCCCCACCGAGCCCGAGTGGGAGAAGGCGGCCTGCTACGACCCCGCGACCGACACCTCCTGGGTGTATCCGTGGGGGGATACCGCGCCGTCGCTGTTCTCGCCGAACTCATTGTGCGAGTACGCCAACCTCGGGCAGCGACATCTGCAGCCCGCGGCGGTGGGTGCTTATCCGCGTGGCGCCTCCCCGCTCGGCGTACATCAGATGCTCGGCGACGTGTGGGAATGGACGTCGTCGGACTTCCTGCCCTATCCGGGATTCGCGGCCTTTCCGTATGCGGAGTATTCCGAGGTCTTCTTCGGCGGGGATTACAAGGTGTTACGGGGCGGTTCGTTCGGCACGTCGCCCACCGCGATCCGCAACACCTTCCGCAACTGGGATCACCCGATCCGGCGACAGATCTTCTCCGGGTTCCGGTGCGCACGAACCGTCCACGACGAACAATCGAGTGCGTCGGTGTACTCCGAACGATCGGAGCGCCCCTGAGATGTGCCGCCATCTGGCCTATCTCGGCGCACCGAGATCGGTCTCGCATGCGCTCACCGACGGCACACACTCGCTGTTCGAACAATCGTGGGCACCGACGGATATGCGCTGTGACGCGGTCATGAACGCCGACGGGTGGGGTGTGGCGTGGTGGCCGCAGGCCTCGTCGGCGCATGCCGCCGCCGGACCCGACGCGTACCGCGACGAACACCCCATCTGGTCGGATCCGGCGGTGCGTCACACGCTGACGCATGTGCGCGCGACCGCGATCGTCGCCGCAGTGCGGTCGGCGACCGTCGGCATGCCGATCTCGGCGCAGGCGTGCGCCCCGTTCACCGACGACGGCTGGGCGTTCAGTCACAATGGCGTGATCGCCGGCTGGCCGCAGACGTTGGCGCGACTGGCCCCGGATGTGCCGGTCACCGAGTGGATGCGCACATCCGCCCCGACGGATTCGGCGACCCTGTGGACCTATGTGCGTCACGAGCTGGCGGCGGGTGCCGACCCGGCGACGCTGCTGAGCCGGGTCGTGACCGAACTGTGCGCTCAGGCGCCCGGATCGCGGCTGAATCTGCTGCTGTCCGACGGTGATTCGGTGCTCGCCACCACATGCGGTCATTCACTGTCGGTACGCCACGACGCGGACGGCGTGCTCATCGCCTCCGAGCCGACCGATGGCGACCCCCGGTGGCAGCCGATCGACGATCATCATCTCGTGGTGGCCACGAGCGCACGCGTCGAGATCACGGCGCTGTGATCGACAACATCCACCGCACAACACCACCGGCGAAAGGGTGGAAGTGTCCACACCTGTACTGGAGATCATGCTGACCGATGCCGACGTCGAGGCGGCACTGCGCGCCGACGTTGCCGCCGGGTTGACCGGCACACCGAAGACGTTGCCGCCGAGGTGGTTCTACGATGCAGCGGGAAGTGAGCTGTTCGAGCAGATCACCCGGCTCCCCGAGTATTACCCCACCCGCACCGAGCGTGGTCTGCTCGCCGAGGCCGCCGACGAGATCGTCGCAGCAGCGCATGCGGGCACGATCATCGAACTCGGCTCGGGCTCCTCGGAGAAGACGCAACTTCTGCTCGACGCGGGGGTGCGCGCACAGACTGTGAAAGAATATGTACCGCAGGATGTCTCGGTGTCGGCACTCACCGATGCCGTAGGTCAGCTCTCCGCGCGGTATCCGAGCCTGCGGGTGCACGGGATGGTCAGCGACTTCACCACCGCCGTCGCAGATCTGCCTGCGGGTGAGCAACGCATGGTGGTCTTCCTCGGCGGTACCCTCGGGAACTTCACCCCCGACGAACGGGCCGCCTTCCTCGCCGACCTCGCCGCATCGCTGACCACCGGTGAGACCCTGTTGCTGGGTGTGGGACTCATCACCGATCCGGCGGTGATGGTCGCGGCCTACGACGATTCCGCCGGTGTGACAGCCCGCTTCAATCGCAACGTGCTCTCGGTGCTCGACCGGGATCTCCACGCCGACTTCGCCGTAGGGGATTTCGATCATGTGGCGCTGTGGGATCCGGTCAACGAATGGATCGAGATGCGGCTGCGGGCACGCCGCTCCATGACCGTCACCGTCGGTGACCTGGGCTTGACCGTGGAGTTCGCGCAGGGGGAGCAGATGCGCACCGAGATCTCGGCGAAGTTCCGGCTGGAGTCGATCAGCGGCGAACTCGAGGCCGCGGGGCTGCCGCCCGAGCAGGTGTGGGTCGACGAACAGTCCCGTTTCGCGGTGATCCTGGCGCGTCGCAGCTGACGCGCCGTCACCGAACGGGGTGCGCCCGCGGTGTGCAGGCTGTGGTGTGCCGCGGGAGCATCATGGAGATATGAGCACCGAAGCGCAGTCCACCGGTCAGCAGATGAGGGCGGTGACATTCGCCGCGTATGGCGACAGTGACGTCCTCGAAGTCAGTGAGGTCCCCCGACCATCGGTGGGCGCCGGCGAGATCGGCGTGAAGGTGATCCTCGCCGGCGTCAACCCCTTCGACGTGAAGGTGCGCAGCGGGGCGATGGCAGATGTGATGGCGCTGCCTCTCCCGGCGATTCCCGGCCTGGAATTCGCGGGTGTGGTCGACGAGGTCGGGGACGGCGTCGGCGACGTGGAGATCGGTGCCCGGGTGGTCGGGTGGGGAGCCGGGCATCACGGAACCTACGCGGAGTTCAGCGTCGCCCGCGTCTACGTGCCGATCCCCGATGACCTCTCCTATCAGGAAGCGGTGACCGTGCCGGTCGCCGGTGACGCCGCGGCCAGAGCCGTCGGCGAGGTCGAGGTCGTCTCCGACGACGTGGTGGTGATCCACGGCGCGAGCGGCGGCGTCGGATCGATCGCGGTCGGACTGGCACTCGACGCCGGCGCCACGGTGATCGGTACCGCCAGTGCCCGTAACCAGGACTTCGTCGCCTCACTCGGCGCGATCCCGGTGCTCAACGGCGAGGGGATGATCGACCGCATCCGTGCGGCGACGCCGCGACCGGTCACCGCCGCCTGCGATCTGGTCGGCAACGGGGTGCTGCCGCAACTGGTGGCGCTGTGCGGATCGGCACGACGGGTGGTGACCATCGCCGACCCCGGCGCCTCGGATCTGGGCGTCACGTTCTCGGGCAGTCAGGACGAGAAATCGCGCCGGGAGACGCTCGCGCGCAACCTCGAACTGCTCGAGGAGGGCACGATCATCACCCGGGTCGCCGATGTCTACGAACTCGACGAGGCTGCCAACGCGCAGGACCTCAGCAGTTCCGGCCATGCGGGCGGCAAGGTCCTCATCACACCGATCTCGTTGTGATCGCCGCGGGCGGGTCGCTCACGCGATCCACACGGTCTTCACGTTGCAGAACTCGGCGATCCCATGCCTGGTGAGTTCGCGCCCGTGGCCGCTGTCCTTGACGCCCCCGAATGCCAGCTCGGGATAGGAGGTGGTCATCCCGTTGACGAAGACCTGCCCGGCGGCGATGTCGCGGATCGCGGTGTCGGCCTCGGCCTCGTCGGTGGTCCAGATGTTGGAACCCAGGCCGAATGAGGTGTCATTGGCCAGTGTGATGGCCTCGTCGAGGCTGCTCACCCGGTAGACCGCGGCCACCGGGCCGAACACCTCGGCGCCGTAGATGTCCATCTCGGGTGTGATGTCGGTGAGCACGGTCGCCGGGTAGAACCAGCCAGGACCGCCGGGAACATGCCCGCCGAGTGCGACCTTCGCGCCGTGTGACACCGCGTCGTCGACGAGTTCGGTCACGTCCGTGCGGCCCTGTTCGGTGGCCAGCGGACCGATGTCGGTGTCGGGGTCGGTGGGGTCGCCCAACTTCTGGGCGCCCATCTCGGCGACGAAGGCGTCGAGGAATTCGTCGTAGACGTCGTCATGGATGATGAACCGTTTTGCCGCGATGCAGGACTGGCCGTTGTTCTGGACGCGGGCGGTGGTCGCGACCGATGCGGCACGGGCGATGTCGGCAGAGGGCATGACGATGAACGGATCCGAACCGCCGAGTTCGAGGACCACCTTCTTGAGTGCGCCGCCGGCGATACCGCCGACCGAGCGGCCCGCACCCTCACTGCCGGTGAGGGTCGCCGCGGCGACGGACGGATCCTCCAGGATCGACTCGATCTGTGACGACGACACCAGCAGGGTCTGGAAAACGTTGTCGGGCAATCCCGCCCGTCGGAACAGGTCGCCGAGGTAGAGGGCCGTCTGCGGCACATTCGAGGCGTGTTTGAGCAGCCCCACGTTGCCGGCCATCAGCGCGGGCGCTGCGAACCGGATCACCTGCCACAGCGGGAAGTTCCAGGGCATCACCGCGAGTATCACGCCGAGGGGCTGATAGCGGTGAAATGCCTTCGAGGCGTTCACCGCACCGGCGTCGGCGGGCTCGTCGGCCAGCAGGTCGGCGGCGTGGTCTGCGTAGTAACGCAGTCCGCGTGCACATTTGGCGATCTCGGCCTTCGCGGCGGTGAGCGTCTTGCCCATCTCCGCGGTCATCGTCGCGGCGAGAGTGTCGGATTCGGCGTCGAGGATGTCTGCCGCGGCGCGCAGACCACGAGCCCGCTCGTCGAAACCGGTGAGACGGTAGTGCTGGGCGGCCGTGTGGGCCGCCGCGATCCTGGTCTCGATCTCGGCGTCGTCGAGCGCGTCGAAACGGGCGAATTCCTCGCCGGTTGTCGGGTTGATGGATGCGATGGCCATATCGTGCCTCCTGACGCACCGGTGCCGATCGACTCGATCGACCGGTGCCTACTGCGCGGGCGGCTGCCCTGCCTGGTTGGAGCTGCACTGCCTGTGACGAACAGCGCGCCCGCCCCACGTGCCGGTGGCCCGTGCTCGACCACCCCTCAACACGACTGTAGACCGCCAGTCCAAACGTGACGGGTGTATACCTAGAGGGGGTATACGTCGACCAGCCGGGACGGTGAGTCATCAGATGCACGAGCACGAGCACCCAGATTACGACATGAGCGATCACGACATGAGTGGTCACGACATGAGTGGTCACGACATGAGTGGTCACGACATGAGTGGTCACGACATGAACGGGCACGGGGGATCCGGCCATATGGGTCATGCGGCCCATCACGCCGTGATGTTTCGAAATCTGTTCGTGGTCATGGTGGTACTCGCCATCCCCACAGTCGCCGCCAGCCCGGGATTTGCCGATCTGCTGGGTTATTCGGTGCCCGACCACGGTTGGGTCACCTGGATCTCGCCGGTGTTCGGCACGATCATGTACATCTGGGGCGGACGGCCCTTCCTCACCGGAGCAGTCAGCGAGATACGTTCTCGCACACCGGGAATGATGCTCCTCATCGCACTGGGTATCACTGTGGCGTTCCTCGCCTCCTGGGCGGCGAGACTGGGGCTGATCGACCGGTCGATGGATTACTGGTGGGAGCTGGCACTTCTCATCGTCATCATGCTGCTCGGCCACTGGATCGAGATGCGTTCGCTGGCGCAGAGCAGCTCGGCCCTGGATTCACTGGCCTCACTGCTGCCGGATACGGCCGAACGTGTGGTGGGTGCTGACGACGACGGCAACGGGGGGCACACCGAATCCGTCGCACCAGGCGATCTGCGTGTCGGCGATCTCGTGGCAGTTCGCCCCGGCGGGCGGGTACCCGCCGACGGCGTGATCGTCACCGGCGCCGCCGATGTCGACGAATCGATGATCACCGGCGAATCCACCCCGGTGCGTCGCGCGCAGGGAGACCACGTTGTCGGTGCCACCATCGCCACCGACAACGCGATCCGTGTCCGGGTGCAGGCCGTCGGCGAGGACACCACGCTGGCCGGTATCTCCCGGATGGTCGAGCAGGCGCAGAACTCGTCCACGCGCACACAGCGTTTCGCCGACCGCGCCGCTGCGCTGCTGTTCTGGTACGCCGTCATCGCCGCACTGCTGACGATCATCATCTGGGCCGCCATCGGTGAGCCCTACGACGGGCTGACCCACGCCATCACGGTGCTGGTGATCGCGTGTCCGCACGCGCTGGGACTGGCGATCCCGCTGGTGGTGGCCATCGCCACCGAACGAGCCGCCAAGATGGGGATGCTCGTGAAAGATCGCGCCGCGCTGGAATCGTTGCGGTCGGTCGACACCATCGTGTTCGACAAGACCGGAACCCTCACCACCGGCCACCCGGCCGTGGTGGGTGTGGTCCCAGCCGACCCGGCTGACACAGCCGACCAGATCCTCGCGACTGCGGCTGCCGTGGAGTCCTCGAGCGAGCATCCGCTGGCCCGCGCGATCGTGGAGGCAGCCTCTCGCCGCGGGCTCACCGTCCCCCCGGTGTCGGACTTCTCCGCCGACATCGGGTCCGGGGTCCGTGCCCGCGTCGAGATGTCCGGTGACGGGCACACGGGCTCCCACGATGTCGCAGTCGGCGGTCCGGGCATGCTCGCCGACCTCGATCTCGACGGGCATGAGGTGGACACCGACGACTGGTCGCGTCATGGATACACCGTGCTCTACGTGGTCGCCGACCGACACGTGCGTGGGGCGATCGCGCTGACCGACGAGATCCGTCCGCAGTCGCGGGATGCGGTCGACGCCCTGCACGCGCGGGGTGTGTCGGTGGTGATGTTGACCGGCGACGCCGAGTCGGTGGCCGAGGCGGTAGGCGAGGAACTGGGTATCGATCAGGTGGTGGCCGGAGTGCGTCCCGACGGCAAGGCACAGGCGGTGGCGTCCTTGCAGGCCGATGGCCACCATGTGGCGATGGTGGGCGACGGCGTGAACGACGCACCCGCGCTGGCCACCGCCGACGTGGGTATCGCCATCGGCGCGGGCACCGACGTGGCCATCGACTCCGCGGGGTTGATCCTGGCCGGTAACGACCCCCGCACCGTGGTCTCGGCGATGGAACTCTCCGATGCCGCTCGGCGCAAGATGGTCCAGAACCTCTGGTGGGCAGCCGGTTACAACCTCATCGCGGTGCCGTTGGCGGCGGGTCTGCTCGCGCCGATCGGATTCGTGATGCCGATGGAGGTGGGCGCCATCCTGATGTCGATATCGACGGTGGTGGTCGCACTGAATGCCCAGCTGCTGCGGCGCACACACTTCACCTTCCAGGACAGTCAGGAGCCTGGAGATTCGGGCCATTCCGGCCATTCCGACCCGGATGGTTCTGGCCACGAGCATCAGGGTCACCGGTCTCACCGTGATCGGTCGGCCGATCCGGCATCGCCCGTAGACTCGCAGTCATGAGCGACAAGTCGATTCACGCCCACATCACCGACCTCATCGAGGAGGAGCGCGACCTGCGCGGCAGCCTCTCCCGCGGCGAGATCTCCCGCGAGGACGAGAACGGCCGGCTCGGGGAGATCGAGGTCCAGCTCGACCAGTGCTGGGATCTGCTGCGTCAGCGGCAGGCGCTGCGGGATGCCGGCCGAGACCCCTCCGACGCGCAGGTGCGCGGCGCCGACGTGGTGGAGAAGTACAAGAGCTGAGCCCGGCGAGGCCCCCGGCGCATGGCCGGGGCTGGCGCGCGGTCTCACGTCGGCGTAGCTTTCGTCTGGAGATGGTTTTCGTCTGAGAGTCGAAAACTGGTCGGATGAGTCGGAGGTGCGCGATGGGAGTGGCTGGGCGCGGGATGGATGAGGGGTGGTCGAGCGACGTCGTCGTGATCGGCGGTGGCGCGGGCGGCCTCACCGCTGCGCTGGTTGCTGCCGAGCGGGGCGCCACCGTGGCGATCGTGGTCAAGTCGCCGGAGACGGTCACGGCACCCGATTCCCCCCCGACCGCCACCGCCTACGCGCAGGGCGGGATCGCCGCGGTCGATCCGAGCGATCCCGATGACTCCTTCGGCGCGCACGTGCACGACACCGTCATCGCCGGCGCCGGATGTACCGATCCGGTGGCCGCGGCGAGCATCATCGGCGACGGCCCCGCGGCGATAGCCCGACTCGTCGGGTGGGGGATGCGTTTCGACGGTGTCGATTCAGACGGGATCGGTGCGGGTACCCCGCACCGGACGAGGGAGGGCGGCCACCGGGTCGCGCGGATCCTGCATGCCGGCGGTGACGCGACCGGTGCGCGCATGCAGGAGGTGCTCGAGCGGCGTGTCGCCGACCATGTGGCGTCGGGTCGGATCCGCATCCGCCACGGCGCGCCGGTACGTCAATTGGCCACGGCCGCAGGGCGAGTGGTGGGCGCGTGGATAGAACCGGTCGACGTCACCGATCGCGGCGGGGAGCCCGAACTGCTGGCCGCCCCCGTCACCATCCTCGCCACCGGCGGCAGCGGCCAGCTCTACTCGGCCACCACCAATCCGCTCGGCTCCACCGGAGACGGTCTGGCGCTGGCGATGTCGGTCGGTGCCCGGATCGCCGATCTGCAGTTCATCCAGTTCCACCCGACGATGCTGTTCACCCCCGGAGCCCGCGGACGATGCCCGCTGATCTCCGAAGCGGTGCGTGGTGAGGGCGGCATCCTGCGTGACATCCACGGACGTCCGGTGATGGCGGGCGTGCACCCGTCCGGCGACCTCGCCCCGCGAGATGTGGTGGCGCGTGCGGTGACGGAGGCGATGGCACGCACCGGCGCCGACCACGTCCTCCTCGACACCGCACTGGTCGACGACTTCGCCCAGCGGTTCCCGATGATCGCCGCCGCGGTCACCGGACGAGGACTCGACATGCGGCTGATCCCGGTCGTCCCCGGTGCCCACTATCAGTGCGGCGGCGTGGTCACCGACACCCGTGCGCGCACGAGCGTCGGGGGGCTGCTCGCGGTCGGTGAGGTGGCGCGCACCGGCCTGCACGGTGCGAATCGGTTGGCGTCCAACAGCCTTCTGGAAGCGGTGGTGATGGGGATCCGGGCGGGTGAGGCTGTTCCGGTCGGATCGGGAGCACCCGGCGGTGACGTCGGTGGGGATCTCGGTGGGGGCCTCGGCGAGGTCGACCCGCCGCGATCGACGCCGGTGCCGATCGCCGATCGCGACTGGCTCCAGGACCTGATGTCGACCAACGCGGGAATCGTCCGCGACGGTGCAGGGCTCGCTGCCGCCGCCCGAGCACTCGACGGGCTGACACCCCGGATCCCGTGCTCACCGCGCGAGCTCGAGGATGCCGCGCTGACGGCGGTGGCACGTGCGGTCATCGCCGCGGCGACTGCCGACACGGTCTCGCGTGGCGCGCATATGCGTTCGGATGCACCGCAATCGGACGCGGACGCCGTGGGCTCAGCGTGTCCGGATGTCGCGGTGATCTGAGCGGCTGCCGCTGCTGGCCCCGCCACCGCTGCTGTTCCCATCACCGCTGTTGCCGGCGTCCTGCTCGTCGGCGTGGGTGTCCTCGTTGATGATGCGGGCCATGAGTTCGAGTACGGCACGGTCGGCGAACGCCCGCCATCGCGGTGCGAGCAGCTTCATGTACTTCTCCACGTAGAGAAGCTGTTTGCCGATCAGTACGAGTTCGCGTGGCAGGCGCACGTCGTAGACCGCGGCCAGCTCGGTGAGTCGCCGTCCGAGATCACCGTAGGAGACGTCGGAGAGGTTCTTACCGGCCAGCGGGGCGGCGAACCGCCGGAGATCCTTGGCGCCCTCGCGTGTGGAGGATCCGGGCCGCCGGACCGCACCCAGTTCCACGAGGACACGGCCGGCCGACTCATAGTCGTTGCGCACCAGCAGATCTCCGAACAGTCCACGGACCAGTCGACGGGTGCGCTCGTCGAAACGTCCGACGATGCCGAAGTCGAGCAGCACGATCCGTCCCGACGAGTCGACGAGTACATTTCCGGCGTGCAGATCGCCGTGGAACAGTCCGCCGTGCAGCGCCGACTCCAGGAAGGTCAGCAGCAGGGTCCGTACGAGTGCGGTGCCGTCGTGTCCGGCGCGCCGGATGGCAGCGACGTCGTCGATACGGACCGCGTCGGTGATGCGTTCCATCGTCAGCACGCGACGGGTGGTGTGCGCGTGATCGACGCGTGCGGTCCGGACGAGATCGGCGTACGGGGTGGTGGCCAGTTGTGCGGAGAACTCCTCCATCGCCGCGGCCTCGGTGCGGAAGTCGAGTTCGGCGTCGAGGCTCTCGGCGAAGTCGGCGATGATGCCACGGGCGCCTGCCATCCGGCCGTAGCGCGAGAGCTCTGCCACGCGGGCGGTCGCCGAGAGGATCTCCACGTCGGCGGCGAGACGCCCCGCGATGTCCGGTCGCTGCACCTTCACCACCACCGACTCGCCTGCCATCGATTCGCCTGCCATCGACTCGCTGCTGTGCAGACGGGCGGTGTGCACCTGCGCGATGGAGGCCGAGGCGATGGGCGTCTCGTCGAAGCCGGCGAAGGCAGCGGAGACCGGTTGGCCCAATTCCTCGGCGATGATCGCGGCGACGGTGTCCGGTGATGCCGGCGCCACCCGATCGAGCAGTGACTCGAACTCACCCGACAGCGTCGGTGTGAACACGCCCGGACTCGACGCGATGAGCTGACCGAGTTTGACGTAGGTGGGGCCGAGTCGTTCGAACACGGTGCGCACCTGGCGGGCGGCGCGGCGTGGTGACAGCTCGCGCGTGGCGACACTCCCGATGGTGAACTCGGCCACCCCGAGGGTCGTCTGCACTGCGGTGGCCGCGACGCGCTGCGCGGTCGAGACGGCAGAGGTCGCCGGCAGCCCACTGTGCGCTGTGCGGTCGGTTGGCCCTGGCGGCTGCGCGTCGGAGTCGGATGTACTCGGCGGCTCCGGCGCGTCCGGCCGCGGGCTCGGTGTGGAAATATCGCTTCTATCAGGCATGACGGTGAAAAATGTGTGATCGTCCCAACGTCGGACCGGGGTGGTTCGGGTTCCCGAACGCAGCGCCGACGGGTGTTGTCTTGTCCCTGTTCAGTTGCTGTGATGTACCGGGAGCGACCGCCGATGTGGCGGTTGTCGCCCGAAACGACGCTACTCCGGCACATGCGGAGGCCGGTTCGTGCGCCGCGAAACCGGACACGGATTTCCCCTCGAACCGGTCTACTCTGTAACGACCGGCGGGATCGGCAAGGGGTGACGACGATGAATTGTGGGCAGATGGGGGAGTGCGACCGTGTCGAGTGATGGCTGCTGGTCGACGATCATCTGCACCGGTTCCGAGCGTGCCGCGCTCGGCGACACCAGCGATCCCGGATGGGTGCTCGGATGTCGGCTCGGACTCGGTCATCGCGGCAACCACGCCACCGATGCCGAGGTGGTGCCGCGCTACGACCGCCGTCGCTGGCTGGAATGGAATGACGTCGATGATCACGCGCTCTCCCTGATCGAGCGCAACCCGTGCCCGGTGACCAACACAGCGGGCACATCGTGCATGCTCTTCGCCGACCACCCGGGCGTGCACTGGTTCGCCCGCACCAACGGCCACGCACCCGCCCCCGCGATGCCGCCGCAGCCGCGTATCGACACCATGCCGCGCCTGTCGGTGCCGCACACCGCGATGCTCACCGAGAACCCGGCAGTGGTGGAGGAGAGCGCTGGGCGCGAGGATGCTGAACCGGAGAATGCCGCGCGGGAGAACGTCGGATCCGAGGACGCGTCACCCGAACAGCAGGCTGCGCCGGCCACCGATCCCGATGCTCCCGACACGCGTCCGTTCCGGAGTCTGGCCGGTCGTGCGTCACCTGTCGACCGGCCGGCGCAACGCCGGCGCCCGGACGCCTCGCGCCACGAGGCGCCGGCGGAGCGGCCCGACGGGTTGCGGGCGCGGCCCGAGGGCGGGCGACGGTACAAACCCGACGTCGACGCCGAGTCAGCCCCGGCTGTCGGATCGCATGAGGCGAGCGCCGGAGACCTGGTCGCGGTGACGGGAAGCCGTCATGCGCGACCCGGCGCCGCCGAGGAGAGCGTCGGACCGGAGCCGGGGAACCGGGCCGAACTCGGTGCTGCTCTCGACGCGCTGGCCGCGGCTCTGACCCAGCTGGCCCAGGCCATCCGCAAGATGTGAGATCGCGCTGCTCAACCGGCCAGTGCGGTGGTCGAGCGCGCGATGGCCGCGACGAAGGCGTCCACGTCGGAGTCGGTGGTGTCGAAACTGCACATCCAGCGCACCTCGCCGGTCGCACTGTTCCAGTCGTAGAAGTGGAAGTCGCGGCGTAGCTCGTCGGCGACACCCGGGGGCAGCGTCGCGAACACGGCGTTGACCTGCGTCGGCTGTGTGAACGTGACCCCCTGGATGGATCCATCGGCCAGCCCGGCCTCGACACCCGCGCGCAGCCGAGCGGCCGCCGCATTCGCCGCGCGGGCATTGCGCAGGAACAACTCATCGGTGAGCAGTGCGGTCAGTTGCGCGGAGACGAAGCGCATCTTCGAGGCGAGCTGCATACGGTGTTTGCGCAGATAGGGCAGCCCCGTGGCGGCCTGCGGGTCGAGCACCACGATCGCCTCGGCGCCCAGGGCGCCGTTCTTGGTGCCACCGAAACTCACCACGTCCACACCGACGTCGCGGGTGAATGCCCGCAACGGGAGGTCCAGGGCGGCGGCCGCATTCGCCAGGCGTGCGCCGTCGACGTACACCCGCATCCCGGCGGCGTGGCTGTACTGGGTGATCGCCGCGATCTCCTCGGGGGTGTAGAGCGTCCCGAGTTCGCTCGACTGGGTGAGGTAGACCGCGAGCGGCTGGGCACGGTGTTCATCGCCGTATCCCCACGCCTGGGTGGCGATCAGCTCGGGTGTGAGCTTGCCGTCGGGGGTGGGCACGGTCAGCAGTTTGATACCGGCCTTCTCCGGTGCGCCGCCCTCGTCGGTGTGGATGTGGGCGGTCGCCGAGCAGATCACCGCGCCCCACGGCGGCAGCATCGACAACAGGCCCACCACGTTCGCGCCGGTGCCGTTGAACACCGGGAACGCCGTCGCGCCGGTCCCGAAGTGTTCGGCGACCAGCGTCTGCAGCCGCTGCGTCTCCGAGTCGGCGCCGTAGGCCCGGTCGTGACCGACGTTGACTGCCGCGAGGGCGGCGAGGATCTCGGGTGAAGCTCCTGAATAGTTGTCCGAGGCAAAGGTGTGGGGCCCGGTGAACTCGGTGGCGACGCGATCACTCATATCCGTAATCCTGCTCGCCGCCTATCCTCGCCGCGTCATGTGGGTGCGCGTTGTCGTTGCCCACCACATTCGGCTGAGCACATACCCTACCGGGGTAGGATTTATCGACGCGCCGTGCTATACCAGATGGGGGTATGCGGGAAGGTACCGCGACACGAGTATCAGACAGGGGCGAGGGCCATGGCCGATCCGGATGAGCAGGATGTGACCGCAGCGGTGACGCCGGACGAGGCGCATGCGCCGCACGGATACATCCACCGCAAGGACGACTATCTCAAACGGCTGCGGCGTATCGAAGGACAGGCGCGCGGCCTGCAGCGGATGGTCGACGAAGAGGCCTACTGCATCGACATCCTCACCCAGGTCACCGCGATGACCAAGGCGCTGCAGGCTGTGAGCATCGGTCTGCTCGAGGAGCACATGAACCACTGCGTGGTCCACGCCGCTCAGGAGAGTGACGAAGCCGGCCAGCTCAAGGTCAAAGAAGCCATGGACGCCATCGCGCGCCTGGTGAAGTCCTGACCGCAGCCTTCTCGTCGAACGACACGTGCCATCCGCACCCTTATCAATGAAGACAATTCAGGAGGTTCGATCGTGAGCGCCACCGCCACATTCACCGTCACCGGTATGACCTGTAGCCATTGCGTCGCCTCGGTCACCGAAGAGGTGTCCGAGATCCCCGGCGTCGAGAAGGTCGACGTCGACCTCGACACCGGTGCGGTGTCGATCGCCTCCGCCGAGCCGCTGGAGCGTGCCGCGGTCGAGTCCGCTGTGCGTGAGGCGGGTTACGAGCTGGTCTGATGAGCGCCACACCGGTGGTGCCCGATGCCGCCGACACCGCGACCGTCGATGCCGTCGATCTCGACATCACTGGCATGACATGTGCCTCGTGTGCGTCGCGAATCGAGCGCAAACTCAACAAGATCGACGGCGCGCAGGCCACGGTGAACTATGCGACCGAGCGCGCGCATGTGCGGCTGTCGCGTGGTGACTTGTCGCCGTCGGAGTTGATCGCCACGGTCCGCGCGGCCGGCTATGACGCCGCGGTGGCTCACCGCGCCGACGCCGCCTCCGATGAGACCGCGGCGACACGCGACGCTGAACTCGCCTCGATGCGTAGTCGGCTGATCGTCGCAGTCGCCCTTGCCATCCCGGTCATCGTGCTCGCGATGGTGCCGGCATGGCAGTTCGACGGCTGGCAGTGGGTGAGTCTGGTCCTGACGATCCCGGTGGTCTTCTGGTGCGGAGCCGGATTCCACCGCGCCGCCGCGGTGAACCTGCGCCACGGTGCGGCGACGATGGACACGCTCATCTCGGTGGGCACCATGGCCGCGTTCTGGTGGTCGGTGTACGCGTTGGTCGTCGGCGACGCCGGGATGATCGGGATGCGGCATTCACTGGAATGGGTCTCGTCCTCCGGCGGTGCCGACGCGATCTACCTGGAAGCGGCCGCCGGTGTCACCGCATTCGTCCTGGCGGGTCGGTACTTCGAACTGCGCTCCAGGCGCAACGCCGGCGCAGCTCTGCGGTCGCTGATGTCGTTGGGAGCCAAGGACGTCAGCATTCTCGACCCGGATGCGCAGCGTGAGCGTCGGATCAGTGTGTCGGACTTGTCGGTCGGTGATCTCATGGTGGTACGCCCTGGTGAGACGATCGCCACCGACGGCACGGTGACCCAGGGACGTTCGGCAGTGGACGCCTCGATGATCACCGGTGAGTCGGTCCCGGTGGAGACCGCACCCGGCGACCGGGTGGTGGGCGGGACCGTCAACACGTCGGGCCGGATGATCGTGCGCGCCGATCGTGTGGGATCGGATACGCAGATGGCGCAGATGGCGCGCATGGTCGCGCAGGCGCAGAACGACAAGGCGCATGTCGCGCGACTGGCCGACCGCATCTCCGGCTATTTCGTGCCTGCGGTGATCGTGATCGCGATCATCACCGCTGTCGCGTGGATCGCGTCGGGAGCGGATGCGGTATCGGCCTTCACCGCTGCGGTCGCGGTGCTCATCATCGCCTGCCCGTGTGCGCTGGGCTTGGCTACGCCGACCGCGCTGATGATCGGCACCGCTCGTGGCGCCCGCGCCGGGATCCTCATCAAAGGCCCTGCCGCGCTGGAATCCTCGGGTCCGATCGACACCGTCGTCTTCGACAAGACGGGGACCCTGACCACCGGCCACATGACGGTCGAGCGCGTGACCACGCGCACCGGCGGCGGTAGTGAATCCCCCGAGGGCAGGCGCGTGCTGCGGATGGCCGCAGCCGTGGAGAACGCCTCCGAACACCCGATCGCCCGCGCGATCGTGCGGGCGGCGGCCGAGCACGGACCGATCGCTGATGTGGACGACTTCGTGGCCACCCCCGGCTTCGGTGCGAGCGGTGTGGTCGACGGATGCGAGGCCAGCGTGGGTCGAACCGACCGGTGCGACCTACCCGACGCCCTGCACGCGGCCGTCGAGGATGCCCTCGCATCCGGCGCCGACAGTGCGGTCACCGTGGTGAGCGTTGTCGTGGACGGCCGGGTCGAGGCCGTGATCAGTATCTCCGATCCCCCGAAAGAGCATGCGGAGACGGCGATCTCGGAACTACACCGCTCCGGAATAAGGACCGTCCTGCTCACCGGCGACCGACAGGAGGTCGGTGAGCAGGTGGGCGCTGCCGTGGGCGTCGACGAGGTGATCGGCGGAGTCGACCCCGCCGGAAAAGTGGAGGCTGTCAACCGGCTGCGGTCCACCGGTGCCCGCGTGGCGATGGTCGGCGACGGAGTCAACGACGCCGCCGCGATCGCGAGCGCCGATCTGGGTGTGGCGATGGGGGCCGGCAGTGATGTCGCGATCAACGCCGGCGACCTGACCGTGGTCGGTGACGATCCGCGCGGCGTGGTCGATGCGATCCGCCTCGCGCGCGCGACGTTGCGGGTGATCCACGGAAACCTCTTCTGGGCCTTCGCCTACAACGTGGCAGCGATCCCGTTGGCGGCCGCCGGACTGCTCAATCCGATGATCGCCGGTGCTGCGATGGCCGTGTCGTCGGCGTTCGTTGTGGGTAACAGCCTGCGGCTCACCAGGTTTCGTACGCTGCGCTGATCTGCTCAGCGCACGCGGGAGGCGCTGTCACGCGCTCCGTCCAGGTGGACCAGGAACCGTGGCCGCAGCGACTCATCGGGTAGGGCGACACGCAGGTTCTCGGCGGCTTCGCGGAGGCGGGCGATGATGTCGTCGTAGGACACCTCCGGCGCCGCGACGACGGTCACCTGCACGAGTTCACGCTTGCGGTCGTCGAGGGCGCGGGCCTTCGCCGAGGTGATCTCCGGAGCCGCTGCGATCTCGTCGGCGATGGCGTCGGCCACCTTGTTCGGCGCGAGAGTGAGCTTGCCGCCGGCATTGGACCCGGGCAACGACAGCGTGCGGGCGCGCTGCGGACGAACGTTCACCGCGAGCAGCCAGATTCCCAGAACCACACCGATGACCGCGACCCCGACGAGTGCCCACACCCACCAGCTCGAATCCGGGGCGGTGCGAAACCAGTTGAGGTCCAGTCGCTGCATCCGATCATGGATCCACGACGCGTTGGATTTCCAGCCGATGGCTGCGGCGCCCACGACGATCATGGCCGCGCCGACGATGAACACGATGAGGCGATTGAATGCCGCTGGTCCGTGATTCATGCCGAGACCTCCGTGGTGTGTTCGGTGCCGGTGCCGGTGCCGGTGCTGCTGGTGCCCGTGCTCGTGTCGCTGTCTGACGTACCGTGGTGCGCATCTGTGGTCACCGGGATCACACGGGTCTTCACCGTCACCTTCAACGGTTTCACTGTTCCCGACAGGGCCTGGGTGACCTTCGACGACACCTCGTCGGAGGCGGCGGCGTCGGTGGTGACGATCCGTACGGTGGCGCGGCGCCTGCCGACCACGGTGTGCGCTTTGTGCACCGAGTCGACCGTTCGGGCCACCGCACTCGCGCGCCGGGCGAGGTCACCACGTCGGGTCCAGGTCCACTCGTCGTAGATGCCGACGTGGGTGCGTCGTCGTAGGAGCAGCGAGGAGCACACCAGGATCAGGCCGACAACCACGAGGGCGATGGCAGCTACCCACATCCACGTCGACCAGCTGATGTGGCCGAACCAGCGGAAAGCGGCTGCGTACCACTCGGTTCCCGAGATCCAGCCCGCCTCGATGATGAGATCGTGCACCGCGATGGCGGCCAGGGCGAGAAAGCCGATGGCGATGATCGTGCCGTAGTAGACGGCCGACGGCAGCGCGGTCGGCGTCTTCAGGCTCTTCACGTTCGTCCTACTCATGGTGATGCTCGCTCATTGTGCGCCTCTTTCGACGTCGTCTACCTCGCCGGGGGAGAAGTCCTCGGCGGTGTGGTGTGGCGGATGCAGATCCATGTGGTTGATGAGTGCAGGTCTATTCGGGACCCGTGTGGCTGCGCAGTGAGCTACGCGCGACCAACTCGGCGACGTCCACATCCACGCGAGTGGGGGTGATACCGGTGAGTTCCTGGACGCGTCCGGTCACATGGGCGCGAACGTCGTTGCACACCTTGGTGATCGGCGAGGGCCACAGCACCGCGATGGAGATGGAGAAGGTCGCGGGCTCGTGCATCTCGGCGAGTGCATGCGGTGTACCGCGTCCGCCGAGCAATCCCTGACCGCTGCGCGCGATCACACCGTCGACCTCGAGGGCCGCGGTCTCGGCGATCTTCACCCCGACCCGGTCCTTGTAAGTCAGGGTGCCGCGGTCGCCCGCGACTCTCGGCAGGGTGTCCGCCGCCGACGACGAGTCGCCGTGCGGCGCCGGCTCAGCCACGGTTCCGGCTCCGCAGCAAGGCCATCAGGTCGATCGTCCCGTCGCGCTGCAGACCGATAGCCAGGCCGATGACACCCAGGACGATCGCCAGGATGAAGCCCCCGAAACCCCCGGTGGTCGCTGCGATGGCCAGCAGCAGCCCGACGAACAGACCGATTATTGCGTTGCTCATGATTCCTGCCTCGGATCAGATGTGGTGCACGTGGGTTGGTTTCACGTGGGTTGGTTGTCACGTGGGTTGGGTCAGATGTCGAAATACTTGCGGCCGCCGCGGATACGACGGGCACGTGTGCGTGCGGTGTGAGACCTGCGGACCTTTCTGCTGAGGTCGGCCCTGCGGGCGTCGGCTGCCCGCACCCGGGCGGCGAGTTGCCGCCGCCAGCGGCGAACCGGACCGCCGGCGACGAAGACATCGGGTGCGGGAGCCTCAGCCGGCGGCGATACGACGCCGGAGCGGGTGCCCGGATCGGGATGAAGGGCGTCGAACCGCCGCAGCGCCTCGATCAGCCGATCCGGGTCGCCCCCGTGGTCGGGGTGGTTGGCCTTGATGATCTCGCGGCGCATACGCTTTCGGCGTTCATCCGCGGTCTCCTCGGGCTCCCCGGTCACGACCTCTCGACTCCCACTGCGTTCTCGCCAGCCGTGTTCGGTTCTGCGATGTCCTCGACGACCACATCCATCGGTCGCCCGGCGATTACCTGCGCCACCCCGCGGACCTCGTTGGCCGTCGCGAGGATCGGCCGGGACAGATCCACGTCGATGTGCACCTCACCCTTCTCGTCGGACAGTTTCACACCGACGATGCGGTGTCCGGGCATGTAGGTGGCGACCTCACCGAACCGTCCGCCCGACATGGCCGCGACCCCGTCGACGGCGAGAACCGCCTCGGAGACGTCGCGGGCGATGTCACCGGCGCGCCGGTCAGATCCCGCGTCATCGGCTGTCCCGGCGCCCGATTGCGCCGTGTCCGTTGATGTGATGTCGGATTCCGGTGTCTCAGAGGTCATCACATCACGCTCACTGGACGCGCGGCTCGGACCGATCGGAATCGTCGTTGTCGTCGTCCTCGTCGGCGAAGTGAACGTCGTGAACCATGATGTTCACCTCGGTGACCTCGAGCCCGGTCATGCCGCTGATGGCCCCGATGACGTTCTCGCGCACCGCCTGTGCCAGCTGATGGATCGCCACGCCGTATTCGGCGACCAGTCCGAGATCGACGGCGGCCTGCTTCTCGCCGACCTCCACCGAAACGCCCTGGGTCAGATTCTGTGTGGTGCCGGGAATGACTTCGCGGACTCGGCCGACCATGCGTGATGCGGCACCGCCGAGGTCATGGACGCCATCGATCTCGCGGGCTGCGATGCCGGCGATCTTGGCCACCACCGTGTCGGCGATGGATGTCTTGCCGTGTGCGTCGATCAGTGCGCTGCCCGAATCGCCGACGGCGATCTCGCGTGAGGGATCCGAGCTCGTCGACGCGCTGGATGTGGCCGACGACGAGGAGTTCGCCTTCGTGCTGTCGGTGGTGGCGCCGGTGTCAGGGCTGCTCATGAGAACACTCCTTTGCTGTGAGCGGGCCGTCGGATGGCGACGGTGCTCGTGTGACTCGACCCGAGCACTGCGGCTGTGGTGTGAACCGGCTCGGGCGGGATGAAGCTGCGTACCTCGTACATGTGTTGAGTCGCTCGGCGCGTGCGGATTGCACGCAACGGGTGTGGTGATCCCGCTCACATCAACCTAGTCGCGGATTGGACTTTCGATTTGAGATCGTTCGTGATGGGGTGACACCTGTGAGCGCGAATCGTCGCATCGACGGGCAAAACGCCCGAGTCGGACACGGTGACCGGCAGCGCGTCGTCGTCACCGGATCGACTCCGGGCCAGGCGAATCCGGGCCAATCGAATCCGGGCCAATCGAATCCGGGCCAATCGAGTCTGGGTAGGCGTGAGTCGGGTGAGTGCGAGTCGCATGGGCCGACCGACGAGGAACTGGCCCGTCGCGCCGGACTCGGTGATCGCCGCGCATTCGACGAACTGGTCGGGCGGACGGTGCCGCTGTTGCTGCGGTATGCACGACGGATGCTCTCCGATCCCTCGGTCGCCGACGACGTGGTGCAGGAATCGCTCGTCGCCGTGTGGAAGGGTCTGCCGCGGTTCGGTTTTCGCAGCAGCTATCGCACCTGGGTGTTCTCCATCGCCCACCGCAAGATCGTCGACATCCACCACGATGCGGCACGTCGTGCGGAATACGACGCGGGTGGCGAATCCGACATCGCCGAATTCGTCCAGCCCGGCCCCGGGCCGGCCGAGACCGCCGAAGAGAGTTCACTTCTCGCGGCATTGCGCACCGAACTGGACAATCTCGCCCCCCGATCTCGGGCGGTGTGGTGGCTCCGCGAGATGGAAGGACTCGGACATGGTGAGATCGCCGACGCGCTGGGGATCTCGCCGGGTTCGGTTCGGGGACATCTGCAGCGCGCACGCGCCGACATCGCGCGGCGGATGGAGCCGTGGAGGCCGAAAGCCGTCGGCGAGCGCCCCGGATCGGGAAAGGTGTCGGATGAGGGTGGCGATTCGCGGGAGGAGATCAGATGACGCAGCAGGGCACCGGGACGCAACAGGGCACCGGGACGCAGCAGGGCACCGAGGAGTGGCTGCTCGCGGCGTCGGCGCAGCTCGGTCCCACGCCTGAGGAGTCCGAATCGGTCGGGCGACGGGTACGCGCGGCGACTCGCCGGTTCGCGAGGGCCCGTGTCCCGCTGATGACCGACGTATCCGGCATTGCGGTGACCGACCTGGTGGCGGGCCAGATCGCGGCTGACGCCGTGCGCGCCGTCACCCGTCGCGAGGTCTCGGCGGTGCGGATCGGCACTGCGCCGAGTCCGGCGGGTACCGCACGCCGCATCACCGACATCGGCGTGGACCTCGCCGTCGGATACCGCGACGACATCTCGGCGATGGCCGAACTCGTCCGCGAGACAGTGCGGCTGACGCTGGGCGAGGTCGTGGGACCGGTGACAGCGGACGAGGTCGCCACCCGCATCGACGTGCGGGTGGTCGACCTCGTGGAGCTGCCCGGGTAGGGAAACGCCTGGTACCGGCTGATCCCGGTCAGGCCAGTGCGTCGTCGTTGACCGGTTCGTCGGCGATCTCCTCGCCCTCACCGAACAGGATCGGGTAGAGCACGCCGGCGATGATCGCCCCCACCAGCGGGGCAACCCAGAACACCCAGAGCTGTCCGGGCGCGCCGTTGCCGTTGAAGAACGCCACACCGGTGGAGCGGGCGGGGTTGACCGACGTGTTCGACACCGTGATGGAGATCAGGTGGATCAGGGTGAGTGTGAGGCCGATCGCGATGCCGGCGAAACCTGCTGGTGCACGCGGATCGGTCGCGCCCAGGATCACGAAGAGGAAGACCGCGGTGAGGATGATCTCGGCGATGATCACCGACCAGAGTGCGTAGCCGCCCGGCGAATGCGCGCCGTAACCGTTGGCGGCCATGTTCCCGGTCGCATCGAAGCCCTTCTTGCCCTTCGCGATCGCCCACACGACCAGGCCGCCGAGGAGTCCACCCACCACCTGCGCGATCCAGTAGGGGATCACCGCGTCCCACTCGACGCGTCGGGCGATCGCCGCGCCGAGGGTGACTGCGGGGTTGAAATGCCCGCCCGAGAGGGTGCCGAAGGCGTAGACGCCCACGAGAACCGTCAATCCGAAGGCCAGTGCGACACCGAGATGGCCGACACCCACGGAGATGCCGTCGGAGATGAACTTCGCGCCCAGCACCGCGGTGCCGCAACCGCCGAGTACGAGCACGAAGGTGCCGACCAATTCGGCCATGAGGCGGTGGAACATCGGGGGTGGGGTGAGCACAGAGCCTCCTAGAGAGTGGATGGCCAGATGTACCGCTGCAGTTGCAGAGTTTCACAACTGCAACGTTGTGCACAGTGTCGAACCGCATCTTTGCCAAACGGTAATGATCGAGACGGGTTACGGCGGCGCGTGCGCATGTTGTGCACGCAGAAGGGGTTGACGTGGTCCAACCGGCTCTTGACCTGCGGCGTCAGCCGTGGCGCTATCCCGGGCCGTCGGTACGGGCGCCCGGCCTTCTCGCTGATGGGCGGTATGTGCGCTGCGACCACTCGCGCATCCGGGCCATTCTGGACGAATCGGGTCACACGCCACTGGAGCACCGCACCCCGGTGGTGGCGGTCGGTTCCAACGCGTGTGCGGCGGTGATGAGCCACAAGCTCGCCGGACATGACGGGCCCATCGTCTTTCTCGTCGACGTGGTTGCCGGTGTGGCGGTGGGACACAGTGCCCACCGCAGCCGAGCCCACCGCAGCCGGGCTCACCGCAGCCGGCGGTTGCCGGTCGCCGGGTCGATGAGACCGGGCTTCATCCCGGCCGCCCCGTACGCCGACGCCGGCGCACGGGATGCCTTCGTGATCACCATGCTCGACGACGAGCAACTCGCCGTGATCGATGCGACCGAACCCAACTACTTCCGCGATCGGGTGAGCGGTGCGCGGCTGGGTCCGGTGTGGCTGTATCGGTCGCGCTGGGGAGTCCTCGCGCCGCCGGGTGCCAAACCGGTCCCGTTGACTCCCCAGCCGGTCCTCGAACGATTCCTGACCGGCCATCGACTGGGGATCGGGCCTCCGGTCGCCGGTGCATTCGCCGACGTCGCCGGTTTGCGTGAGGCGGGCTGGGCGCGCGCGGACGGACTGGATCGCCGTGCGTCGAGGCCAGGCGGTGAGATGGGGTCGGCAGGTGACTGACGGGTGAGCGTCACGCACGAGCCGACGTGAGGAACGACACCCTCGTTGTTGCGGTTGTTGCGCGACTTCACAGCGATCCGTGCGCCTGTCGGCACCGAACACAGGATGTGAGAAGTTCCGCCGCGCTCGTCCCCGATCGGGCTCCGATTAGTCTCATCGGTGTGGCAGAACGACCGCCGGAGGTCCCGGCACCGGCACCCACCCGCGCCGACGAGGCGGACGACACGCACCGATCGTCTCACCTGGCAGGGCTGATGGCGCGGGTCGCAGAGGGTGATCGGGGCGCGTTCGCCGAGCTCTATGACCAGACGAGTCCGCGGGTGTACGGCCTGATCCTGCGGGTGCTGCGAGATCCCGGTTATGCCGAGGAGACCGCGCAGGAGGTCTACCTGTCGGTGTGGCAGAGCGCGGATCGGTACTCCGCAGAGGCCGGGTCGGTGATCTCGTGGCTGCTCACGATCGCGCATCGCCGTGCGGTTGACCGGGTGCGGTCGGAGGAGGCCGCGGGTCGGCGGACCTTCGAGCGCGGTGTGGCCGCGCTGGTGGTCGACGTCGACGACACCGCCGAACGTCTCGAGCGTGACGACGAGACCGCGCAGGTGCGCAATTGTCTGGGCACGCTCACCGATGTGCAGCGCCAGAGTGTCGAGCTGGCCTACTACGGCGGCCTCACCTATCCGCAGGTCGCGCAGCAACTCGGTGCGGCGCTGCCGACGGTGAAATCACGTATTCGCGACGGTTTGCGTCGTCTTCGTACATGTCTGGAGGTGGGTCGCGATGGCTGACCGGAACGGTTCGGGCGGGGCCGGCCCCGATCGTCGTCTGCTCGACGAATATGTGGAGCTGTATGCGCTCGATGCGCTCGATGCCCAGGAGACTGCTGCCTTCGAGTCGCAGCTCGACCTGGTGCCGGAGTCCGAGCAGCAGCGTCGGCGTGCGCAGATCGCCGACATTCGCGAGACCCTCGCGCAGATGTCCTCGCAGGTGCAGACGGCGCCGCCGAACGGGCTGCGCCTGCGCGTGCTCGCCGCTGCCGACGCGAGCGGACAGGGATATGGCGGGCGCCCAGATGGCGGGCACACAGGCGGCGGGTTCACCGGCGCTACCACCGGCCCCGCAGCGGGCGCGGAGGTGACCGACCTGGCGGCTGCTCGCGCCCGGTCGACACGGATGCGGCGGTGGGCGATCGCCGGCATCGCGGTGGCCGCGGCGGTGATCGTCGCGATCGGTGGCGGCGTGGTCGGTCGGGTGACCTCACCCGATCGCGGTTCCACCACCACGACGACGGTCGCCGAACCGGCGCCGGGCGGCGGATCCTCTACCGGTCAGACGTCCGGTGCGGCTGAACAGATCTCGGCGATCCTGGCCGAGCCCGACGCCCAGGTCAATCGCACCACCATCGGCGGCTCCACCGCCGCGGTGACCGTCGCGTCGTCGAAGTCGCTCAATCAGGCGCTGGTGGTTATCACGTCGGCTCCGCAGCCGCCGGCTGAACACGCCTACCAGCTCTGGGTGATGGGTGCCGATCACAAGCCGCGGTCGGAGGGGACGATGGTCCACATGGATCCCACCGTCACGGCAAAGCTCAAGGATCTCAGCGGATTCGACGAGGTTGCCATCACTGTGGAACCGCGCGACGGGTCGCCTGCGCCGACGACGTCGCCCATCGTCTCCGTCGCGCTCTGAGGCGTCTGTTTCCGGCGGGAGAACACCGGTGATAGACGTTTGCGCTGCTAACTAGTTGGGCGCCAGGGCTGTTCGGACCCGGCGCTCAGGTGGCCGCGCGGATGTTCGGTGATTCGGGGCACTTCGGGCAATTGACCGGGCGTGCTATCTTCGTCGGCAGTTCGCGACCTGTGAAAACCCGTGACGTGGGTCGCTTGTCCGCCGCGAGGGCTGTGAGATCACTTCGGCCGGCACCCCACAAGGATTGCCGCCGGAACCCGCAGCGCCTCGCTCGACGAACAGGTGCAGAGATGAGCGTCGGAGTCGTACGCGAAACGACCGAAGGGGAACGTCGCGTCGCGCTCGTTCCCAAAGTGGTGTCGACCCTGGTGTCCAAGGGTGTCGATGTGGTGGTGGAGAGCGGTGCCGGCCTCGGTGCGCTGATCCCCGACGAGTTGTACGTGGACGCGGGCGCGCGTATCGGCGATCCGTACTCCGCCGACGTGGTGGTGAAGGTCGCCGCGCCGACCGACGACGAGGTGTCGCGATTGCGGTCGGGGCAGACCCTGATCGGCTTCCTGAATCCTCGAAACGAGCGCAACCAGATCCCGGCACTGAAGTCGGCCGGGGTGCAGGCGTTCGCGGTCGAGGCCATCCCGCGCATCTCGCGCGCGCAGGCGATGGACGCGCTGAGCTCGCAGGCCAACGTTGCCGGGTACAAGTCGGTGATCGTGGCCGCCGACGAGTCCACTCGCTTCTTCCCGATGCTCACCACTGCAGCGGGCACCGTGAAGCCGGCGACCGTGCTCGTGCTCGGTGTGGGTGTGGCCGGCCTGCAGGCATTGGCCACGGCCAAACGTCTCGGCGCCCGCACCACGGGTTACGACGTGCGACCCGAGGTCGCCGAGCAGGTCCGCTCGGTCGGTGCGCAGTGGCTCGATCTGGGTATCGACGCCGCCGGTGAGGGTGGCTACGCCCGTGAGCTGACCGCCGACGAGCGCGCCAAGCAGCAGCAGGCGCTCGAGGACGCGATCAAGGGCTTCGACGTGGTGATCACCACCGCGCTGGTGCCCGGTCGTCCGGCGCCGCGTCTGGTCACCGCAGCTGCGGTGGAGGGGATGAAGCCCGGCAGCGTGGTGGTCGACCTCGCCGGTGAGACCGGCGGCAACTGCGAATTGACCGAGCCCGGCAAAACCGTTGTCGTACATGATGTGACGATCGCGTCGCCGCTCAACCTCCCGGCCACCATGCCCGAGCATGCGAGCGAACTGTATGCGAAGAATCTCTACGCGCTGATCGATCTGATGCTCGGTGAGGACGGCGCGATCACCCCCGATTTCTCCGACGAAGTGCTCGCCGCGTCGTGCGTGACGCGTGAGGAAGGTACCGCCTGATGTATTACGGTCTGCTGGCGAACATTGCGATCCTGGTGCTCGCCGGGTTCGTGGGTTTCGCGGTCATCTCCAAGGTCCCCAACACGCTGCACACGCCGTTGATGTCGGGTACCAACGCCATTCACGGCATCGTGGTGCTCGGTGCGCTCATCACGCTCGGCACTCTTCCCGCCGACGCGGGGTGGGGTGTTCGGATCATCTCGTTCATCGCACTCATCTTCGGCACCCTCAATGTGGTCGGCGGCTTCCTCGTGACCGACCGCATGCTGGGCATGTTCAAATCCCGTAAGCCCGAAAACTCTTCGGCTGCTTCGGATTCGGTGAAGGGTGCCGAACAGTGACCTACTTCGTCTACATCCTCTACATCGTCGCCTTCTCCTGCTTCATCTACGGCCTGATGGGCCTGACGGGGCCGAAGACGGCGGTGCGCGGCAACCAGATCGCCGCAGTCGGCATGGCGATCGCGATCATCGGCACGCTGTTGCTGATCCGCAACACCTATGCGATCAACTGGGTGTTGATCATCGGCGGCCTGGCCATCGGCGTGATCCTCGGTGTGCCGCCGGCCAAGAAGACCAAGATGACGGCGATGCCGCAGCTGGTCGCACTGTTCAACGGTCTCGGTGGTGGCACGGTCGCGCTGATCGCCCTCGCCGAATTCATTTCGTCCAAGGGCTTTTCGGACTTCCGCCTCGACCAGCAGCCCACGGTTGCCGTGGTGGTGGGATCGCTGTTCGGTGCGATCATCGGGTCGATCTCGTTCTGGGGTTCGCTGGTCGCCTTCCTCAAGCTGCAGGAGGTGCTGAACAAGAAGGTCGAGAAGTTCTTCGTCAGCAACGCCCGGCTGTTCCAGGTCGCCAACATCGTGCTGCTGATCGTGGCCGTTGCGATCGCGATCTACATCGGCGTGAAGGCCAAACCCGGTGAGGGAACATCGGTCTGGTGGATGGTTGCGCTGCTCGTGGTGTCCGGTGTGCTCGGTCTGTTCGTGGTGCTGCCGATCGGTGGCGCCGACATGCCGGTGGTCATCTCGCTGCTCAACGCGCTCACGGGCCTGTCGGCTGCTGCCGCGGGTATCGCGCTGAACAACACCGCGATGATCGTCGCCGGCATGATCGTGGGCGCCTCGGGCACCATCCTCACCAACCTGATGGCCACCGCCATGAACCGGTCGATCCCGGCGATCGTGTTCGGCTCCTTCGGCGGTGGGGGAGGCGGCGGTGGCGCCGCCACGGCCACCGGTGGTGCGGTGAAGGCGACCTCGGCTGCCGACGCAGCGATCCAGATGGCCTACGCCAACCAGGTGATCGTGGTGCCCGGCTACGGTCTCGCGGTCGCGCAGGCTCAGCACACCGTCAAGGAGATGGCCGACCTTCTCGAGGACAAGGGGGTGGAGGTCAAATACGCCATCCACCCGGTGGCCGGACGTATGCCCGGGCACATGAATGTCCTTCTCGCCGAAGCTGATGTGGCTTACGACGCGATGAAGGAGATGGACGACATCAACGGTGAGTTCAACCGCACCGACGTCACCATCGTCATCGGCGCCAACGACGTCACCAACCCGGCCGCTCGCAACGACCCGGGGTCGCCGATCCACGGCATGCCGATCCTCAACGTCGACCAGTCACGTTCGGTGATCGTGCTGAAGCGGTCGATGAGTTCGGGTTACGCCGGTATCGACAACCCGCTGTTCACCGCCGAGCAGACCTCGATGCTCTTCGGCGATGCGAAGAAGTCGGTGGCGTCGGTCATCGAGGAACTGAAGGCGCTGTAAGGCATCGCGGTTTCGCGGTTACATCACGCTGACCTAGTTCACACCACGGTCCCCGACGGTTCGCCGTCGGGGACCGTGGTCGTTGTCGTGAACTGGTTGCGTCTGCGTGAACTGGTTGCGTCTGCGTGAACTGGTTGCGTGTGTGCGAACTGGTCGCGCTTGTTTGAACTGGTTGCGTTTGTGTAGACGCAACCAGTTGTGGCGTACGCAGCCAGTGCAATGGTTGCGTTTGTGAGAACTGGTTGCGCGCGCTCACACGCAACCAGTTCACGGGTGTGATTTTCTGGAGTTATCGGGGTGCCGGGGTGGGTGCGGTTGGGGTTGTGTCCTGGGCCTTCGGATTTGGTGTCAGAACTCGCTGCGCTCGGGTGAACTGGTTGTGTGTGTAGACGCAACCAGTTCAGACAAACGCAACCAGTTCAGACAAACGCAACCAGTTCCCGCTCCCGCCTGCGGACGGACGACCCGACCGTCAGTACCCCACCGACCGCATCGGTGCCGGACTCCACGTACCCGACCGCGTGGCTGTCCCGAGTTCGAGCTTTGCCGGGGGAGCGGGGTCGATCTCGGTGAACCGCTGCAGATTTCCCCAGTCGCGCGCCCAGTCGTTCTTCATGTAGCTGGGCAGCAGAGTCGGGGTCAGCATCGCGTCGGTGAGTCCCAGCGGCCCGCCGGCCTTACCCGACATCCACGTCTGGCTGTTGACCTTCGTGGCGTTCGCGTCGGGCAGGATGCGCCACTTGGGCACCTGCGCCACACCGTTTTTCACCAGCATCGGCTGCTGGCACGGGAACACGAACGCGGGCAACCAGTCGATGAGAACCGGATCCTTGCGGCCCACCACCTCATCGAGTGTGCGCATCTGCGTCACACGCGGCGGTGTGATGGCAACCCACTGATCGTCGGAGGCGGTCGGGTCGGCGGCGATCACGCGCACCACATTGGCCCCGGCCGGTGCCTTGTCCATCGGGAAGCGCAGATTGCGCCACTGCGGCGCGGTCAGTGCGTCGGTGGGCGACATCGTGCCCAGCGGACGCACCGTGCCGTCGGCCTCGGTGCGGCCGAACTGCACGACGACCTTCGACCCGCCGGTGAGTACACCCTGGAAGTTGTAGGCGGCCACCGTTCCCGCCACCGACATCGTCAGCAACGGGCGGTCGTCGGAACGCTGCGGCAGGTCGTACCAGTCCGACGTGAGCTTGGCACCGCCACCGGTTCCATAGGAACCCAGAACCGGTGTCTGCGAAGGCTTCAGACCGAACGGCAGTTTCGCGGTCGACCCGTTCACGCCGCGCTGTCCCTGGCCGCCGGTGGTGCCCGCACTGGCCGACTCGCTGTTGGTGTCGGTGTCCTGCGACCCGGCACTGTTGCCAGCGCTGTTGGTGCCCGAGGTGGTGTTGCCGGTCGTATTGCCGCTGGTCGAGTTGCCGCCCGTCGAGGTCGACGTCGCGGTGTCACTGTCGGAACTCACCGTGGAGTCCACACTCAGATCGGTGGGCACACCGTTGGGGTCGAAGCCGGTCATCCCCTTGCCGGCCAGCGCATCTCCAGGGCTCACGTTCTCCTGGCCGGGCAGCCGCGCCGGACGCAGCAGCCCGACGTTCGGATCCGGTTCCACCAGAACGTCATCGGCCATCGAGCAGATGTCGCCGCGCAATGCCTTGATGTTCGACGACGCCCAGGAGAAGCTGTCGCGCTGCACATAGGCACCCTTGGCCAGTGAGGCGACCTCGAAGAGCACCACCAGTCCGGCGATCAGCGGCAGCGGGGTCACGTGAAGCCGTCCGAACCGACTGGTCTTGCCCTCACGGGTCTGCTCGTCGGTGTAGTCGTCGCGGAAGTGCTGCCACAGCCCGACCAGCGCCACCACCGCCGCGACCGCGAGGATGGCCCAGCCCACGTTGATACCAGCCAGTTGCGGGGCGCGGTCCCACCACGGGACACCGAAGCTGCCGACGAACCACCAGCCGTTGGTCGCCGAGAAGGCCAGACCAGCCACGAACAGCACCGCCGCGGCGAAGAACGTGCGGTTTCGCCTGCGGCGCAAGATGACCGGGGCCATCATCGCACCCGCCGCCGCACCGAGCACACCGGCGATACAGGCGTACACGCCGAAGTGGTGGGTCCACTTGGTGGGGGTGAAGGCGGTGAAGAACATCGTGCCCAGCACCGTGGCGACGATGCGCCACACCGGACCCTTGGCGATACCCGTGGGCATCCGCCTGCGCAGCATCACCAGGATCACCGCGAGCAGGCACAGGATCATCACCAGCACCGCGAACCGGCGCGACAATCCGCCGTCGACGGTGTTGAGCATCAGGTAGTAGTAGCGAACAGGTTCCTGCCACCACTCCAGCGTCGGACCGACCTGGGAGGCCACCTGATTGGCGGTGAGCACGCTGCCGAAGGTGTCGTCGGCGAAGATCTCGAACAACACCGCCGTCCCCGCGGCCAGGATCGGCGCGAGCAACGGTATGAGCCCGTCGCGTTTGCGGCGCATCATCACCCGCTTGAGCAGCGGGCGGATGCCGGCGAGCAAGGCCGCCACGGCCATCAGGCCACCGGGGGCCACCGCGAGGGTGAACGCCGCGGTGAGTGTGCCGATCGCCAACGGGAGCAGTCGGCCGGTCGCAATCGAACGCTCCACGCAGCACCAGGTGAGCAGGGCTCCCACGGCCAACACGGGTTCGGGTCGCAGACCGTTGTTCAGTGGCAGCCACACCGCCAGGAACACTGTCGCCCCCGACCAGATCGCGGCCTGCGAGGTACGCACGGTCCGGCCCAGGCGCGGGATCGCCTCGCGGCTGATCAGCCACCAGCCCAGCAGCCCCAGCAGGAAGGCGGGCAGACGCATCCACGGTGCGGCGAGGCTGACATGGGTCATCGCCGAGAGCACGTAGTAGTGCCAGCCGAACGGGTCCTGCGGCACACCGAAGTAGCGGTAGTAGTTGTCGAGGTAGCCGGCGGTGCCCGCCACTCGCGCGACGGTGAAGTTGTAGCCGTCGTCGGAGGTGTTCGCGCCGATCAGCCACCACACCGCGAGGATCACGAACACCACCACGTCGACGGGGTGCACACGCCACCAGCCGGCCGGCAGCCAGCGGCGATGGCCGCGGCCGTCGCGCATGTCGAGGATCCCCAACGCGACCAGGGAGATCAACGTCAGCAGGATGCCGACGACGATGACGATCCGCTTGATCACGGTCGGGGTGGTCACGTAGCGGGTGTCGATGGTGGCGTGGACCGACAGCCCCGCCGACGAGGCTGTCTTGGGTAGGTCGGTGTAGAAGCCGACGATCTGCGGGCGCAGGTTCGGGTCGTTGACGCCGAACGTGGTCTGCGGCGCCGCCGCACCGGCCGGGGCCGACGTGGTGTCGGCCAACCCCTCGATGCGACCGGACACGCGCTTTCCGTCGGCGTTCACCACGATCGAGCAGTCCGGACTGGCCTCGGCGGCCGCGCGCGGTGCGGTCAGCACCACCACGTCGCGGATGGTCACGGTCAGCGTCTGCTCCGACACCCTGATGAACATGCCGCGTGCGCTGGCGTCCTCGCCACTGGTGGGGACGGTGGAGAACAGGTTGCCGCCCGAGCGCGGTAGTTCACGGGCCAGCGAGCACGGCACGGTGGCCGTCATGTCGATCGGGACGAACGACACGAGGGGCGCGGTCACCGACGACACCTGGCCCGACTGCGGCCAGTTCAGTTCTGCGGTGGTCTGTTTCACCGGCATGAACGGCGTCAGCACGGCCATGAGGAAGCCGAGGATGCCGGCGACCGACGCCACGATCTTCACCGTGCGATAGGAACGTCGCCGACCGGTCGCCGGCGCGGAGGTCTCCGCCGTGTCGGTGCCGCCTGTCGAATCGCTCTGTCTCACAACCGTGTCCGTCGTCTCACCGGTGTCGCCCGCCTGGCGCCTGTCATCTCCGCTTGTCTTCTCAGTCATCGACCGTCATCTCAGTCATCAACGCATCTCAGTCATCAACGTTGGCCACCATTCTGATCGCCCCGTCGCGGGTCCAGCCCCAGGCGCGACGATCGCCGGTGGTCACCGATGCGGCGTGCGCGTCGGGTACCAGCGGGTTGAGCCGCTGCAGTGAACCCCAGTCGCGGTACCAGTCGTGGTCGAGGTAGGTGGGGATGGTGGTCGGGCTCGTGGTGGATTCGGAGATGCCGAGGATGCCGCCGGCCTCGGTCTCCTGCCACGTTTTCGACTGTGTCGCCGCGGTGATGCGGTCGGGCAGGATCCGCCACTTCGGTACGTCGGCCACACCGTTGTGGATGCCGACCGGACGCTGACACGGGAACTGCGCGGCCACCGCGAAGTCCAGCAGGGTGGGTGCATCCGAGCCGACCACCGACTGCAGCGTCTCCAGCATCGGCGCACGCGGCGGGGTCACCGCGATCCACTGCTTGGGGTTGACGTTGTTGTCGTCGGCCACGATGCGCATCGCGGTCGCACCCGCGGGTACCCGGTCCATCGGCACCCGCATGTTGCGCCACGGGCGGTTCGGCGGATTGGGTCCGGGGTCGATGGGCAGGATCGAGCCGCCGATCTGCTCGAAGCCGCCGTCGGCGCCGCGCTTGCCGAACTGCACGGTCAGCGACTGCCCGTATTCGGGGACGCCGTTTTCGTCGACGGTGAAGATCGAGCCGGCTGCGCTGAACACCAAGAGGGGTGAGGCGTCTCGGTCGGGCAGTGCGTACCAGCCGGTGGTGAGTTTGGCCTGGCCGGTGTTGTAGCCGTAGCTGCCCAGCACCGGGGTCGTCGCCGGGTCCAGGGCGTAAGGCAGTGCAACGGTGGATCCGTTGACGGTCTTGGGGCCATAGCCGCCGAGCGTGCCCGCCTCGCCGCCGGCGTAGGGATAGGAAGCGGCACCGCCGACGGCGACGTTCTCCATGCCGGCCTTCATCTGGTCGTAGTCGGGGGTCAGATCGGATGCCACACCGTTGGGCGTGAACCCGGTGGACTCCGATCCGGCCAGCGCGGCCGAGGCCGACTTGCCCTCGGCGCTGGTGAGCATGCCCGCGTTCGGATCCGTCTCGACCAGTACGTCGTCGGCCATCGCGCAGGTGTTGCCGGTCAGTGCACGCAGGTTGCCCGAGAGAACCGTGTAGGCCGGCCGACGTGCGGCGGCGCCCTTGAGGAACAGCGCGAGGATCACCACGACCATCAGCCAGGCGATCACCGCGATGGGGGAGGACGCCAGGAACAAGCGGCGTCGGTCGGCCGTGGACTCCTTGTCCGAGCCGCCGTCACCCTGATGCCGCAGACCCTTGTTGGCGGTGTAGTCCAGCCGCAGGTGCTGCCACACCGCCACCGCACAGGCCAGTACCGCCAGGACCAGGAAGATCGTCGAGACTTGTTTACCGGCGATCACCGGCGCCCGGTCGAACCACGAGATGCCCAGGTTGTATGCCCACGGCCAGGCGTTGTACCCGGCGGTCGCCGCAGCGAGGGCGAACATCAGCCCGGCGACGAACACCCACAGGTTGCGCGCCGATCGCGAGGCGGTCTCCGAGATCGCGACCGTCGCGGCGGCCGCCAGCGCGGCGGCGAACCCGGCGTAGATGCCGAACTGCACGGTCCACTTGGTGGGTGCGAAGGCCAGCAGCAGCATCGTCACCAGGGTCGCGCCCACCACACGCCAGGTGGGCCCGGGGTCGATGCGCCCGATGCGACCGCGCCGCAACATCACCGCGACGGTGACGGCCAGCGAGGCGAACAGCAGCAGCACCGGCACGCGGCGGGTCAGCGACCCGTCCGGGGAGGTGACGGTGAGGAAGTAGTAGCGCATGTACTCCTGGCTCCACCCCAGGGTGGGTCCGACCGCGCGGCGCAGGCGCATGCCGTCGAGCACGGTCACCGGCGTCTGGTCGCGGAACACGATGACCAGCACCAGCAGTGCGGCCGCGACGATCGGCGCGACCAGTGCGGCCAGTCCGGCCTCGTTGCGGCGGCGCATGAGCAGCGACAGCAGCGCGCGCGCCGACACCAGCAACACGGCCAGTCCGATCACACCGTGCGGTGCGAGTGCGAGGGTGAAGCCGGCCGCGATCGCGGCGGCCGCGGCGGGCAGCAGTCGACGGGTGGCGATGGACTGTTCGGCCATCCACCAGGTGATCAGTGAACCGAGCACGATCACCGATTCGCTGCGCAGTCCGCTGTCGAAAGGCAGCCAGAAGGCCAGGAACACCGCTGCGGCCGCCCAGGTGGCCCACGCGCTGCGCCGCACACCGGCACCCAGGCGCGGGATGAGCACACGGCTGAGGATGAACCAGGACGCCAGACCGGCCGCGAGCGCGGGCAGATGCATCCACAGTCCGGCGGTCGACACCTGCGACCACAGTGACAAGAAGCTGTAGTACCAGTCGAACGGCGCCTCGGGTACGTCGAAGAAGCGGTAGTAGTTGCCGAGGTAGCCGGCGCCGTGGGCTACCCGGCCCATCGTGAGGATGTAGCCGTCGTCGGCGGTGCCCGCCCCGAGGAACAGCCACACCGCCAGTACGAGGGTCACCACGGTGTCGGTCCAGCGCGGTCGCAACGCTGAGAGCACGTGATGTCTGCGCAGGCGTCTGCGCACATAGCCGAATCGGTAGTCGAGTCCGGCCAGTGCGAGCAGTGAGATCGCCACGCTGATGATCGACAGGATGATCGCGGCCAGTTTGATTGCCGAGGGACGCGAGTCGAAGCGCGAGTCGATCGTGATCGTGACGTGGGTGGCCGGTCCGGCGGCGCGGATCTGGTCGGTGGTCAGCGACGAGAAGATGCCCGACACCTGCGGACGTCGGTCGGGGCCGAGGGTGTTCGCGCCGCCGAGTCCGACGAACCGTGCGCCGACACCGGTCGGGTCCGACCAGATGTGCAGCTCACGGCAGTCCGCAGAGGCGACATCGGCACGGCTTGCCTGCGTCAGGGTGGCCCCGCGGGAGGTCACGGTGATCGTCGAGGCGTTCGCGGTGACGAACAGTCCGCGCGAGGAGGACTTCATCGCGGTGGACGGCATGGTCGAGAAGATGACCCCGCCGTCGCGGTCGACGTCGCCGAGTGTGCGGCAACTGAGCACCACGTCCATCGACTGCGCTGATTGTTCGATCAGCGGCGCGGTGACCGACGGGGTGGATTCGGACAGTTGCTGACCCTGTGGCCAGGTGATTGTCGCGGTTTTCTGGGTCACCGGGAGCAGGGGGGTGACGATGCAGAGCACAATGCCCACCAGCCCGGCAATCACAGCGATCGATCGGAGGACCCCCGCGCTGGGGACTCGAGCTGACACAGGCACGAGCAATGATGCTATTCGACGTGCCTGTGCGTGGGTGAACCCGCTGGTGAGCTGGCATTCAGCGTGTCAAACTCCGCACGGTACCGGATCAAAGGCCACTGGTCGCAGCGCTGCGTTCAGTAGCGGATCGGCGCCGGACTCCACAATCCGCTGCGGCGGGCGGTGCCGACGTCGAGCTTCGCGGTGACCGGGTCGTCGTAGGCGGTGTAGCGCTCCAGCGACCCCCAGTCGCGGCCGATGTCGCCCTGCAGATAGCTGGGCACCGTGGTCGAGTCGAGTGCGATCTCGATCCAGCCCAGCGGGCCACCACCGAAGGAGTCCTGCCACGCCGACACGGCTGCCGACAGGTCCGCGCCGGGCATGATGCGCCACTTGGGTACCTCGGCGACACCGTATTGGTGGTCGAAGGGCCGCTGACAGGGGAAGGCGAGACCTGATGTCCAGTCGATCTGCACCGGATCGGAACTGCCCACCATCTTCTGCAGTGTCTGCAGATGCGGGGTCCGCGGCGGCGTGACCACCATGAAGTTGTCCTCGGAGAGGTTGTTGTCCACGGCGGTGATCCGCACCGCGGTGGTCTCCTTGGGCAGTGTCGAGCGGTAGATGCGCAGGTTGCGCCACGACGGGGACGGTCCCGGATCGATCATGGTCACCTCGCCGGCCGAGGTGAGGTCGGCGTCGCGGGTGGTCGGGCTGACCGGCTGGGTCGTGTACTGCAGTTTCAGGTTGTCGTTGTCGTAGCGTCCGGCCACCGACATCACCACCAGCGGCTCGTCGGATTCCTTGGGCAGCAGGCGATACCACGACGACTGCAGTCGTGCGGGGGACTGGTCGGTGGCCGAGTAGCTGCCGAGAACCGGGGTGGTGGCCTCGTTCAGCCCGAACGGGAGTTCGGCGAGGCTTCCGTTGACCCCGGCGGTGCCCGACTCGCCGCCGCCGGTCCCGCTGGCGTTGTTGTTCAGCACATCCGGTGAGGCGGCGACGTTCGAGCTCAGCACGCCCAGGGAGTCGGCGCTGGCGTGGGAGTCGAGGCTCTTGGGGATGCCGTTGGCCGAGAAGCCGTAGGTGGTGGGTCCGCCGTCGGAGGCGACGAGGGTGGGTCCGGCGAGTGGGTCACTCGCCGCGCGCGGATCCACGGGGGTGAGCATCCCGGCGTTGGCGTCCGGTTCCACGAGCACCTTGTCAGCCATCGCACACGGTCGGCCGAACAGGGCGGCGATGTTCGACGACTGCAGCGAGAACGAGCCGCTCTGGTTGGTTCCGGCCACCACCGCGGTGGCCACCTCGAAGACCACCACCAGGAATGCCAGGACCATCAACGGCGACGATCTGACCGCGCGCCAGTTGCCCGAGGTCCCGGCGGTGTCACCCGCGCCGGCCTGGCTCGCGGCGGGCTGCGTATACGGCTCTCGGAAATGCACCCAGGCGGCGCATGCCAGGGCGATGAGGGAGAGGTAGAGCAGGGCGTTACCGAGATCGACCACCAGATGGGGCATCTGCACACCCCAGGGCATCCCCCAGTTGGAGTAGTAGAAGGACGCATTGGGCCCGGTGAACGACAAGCCGGTGATGAACAGCACCAGCGAGGTGAACAGCAGCCGGTTGCGTTTGCCGTTCATCGCCTCACCGGTGACCGCGATGGCCGCGATCGCCGCGAGTGCCGGTGCCAGGCCGGCGAACACACCGAAATGGTGGGTCCACTTGGTCGGGGTGAACATCAGGAAGATCAGCGACATGAAGGTGATGCCGACGATGCGACGCGACGGTCCGACCGCGGTGCCGGGGATGCGGTTCTTGCGGATGAGCATCGCCGCGGAGACCACCAGACCTGCGAACATGCTCAGGACCGCGAACCGTCTTCCCACCGAACCGTTGGCGGAGAATTCGAAAAGCGCAGAGTAGCGGGCGATCTCGTTGTACCAGTGCGACGAGGGACCCAGTGCGGTCTTCATCTGCGACGAGTCGACGAATGCGGTCAACGTCAGACTCGAGAACACCACGAAGATCACGAAGACCCCGGCGGCGAGGATCGGCAACATCAGCGCGGCCATCGACCACCAGAGGTTGCCGAAGCGTTCGGTGCGCCGGATCTCCTTCGCGCGCTTGATGTAGGAGCCCATGATCGGCCGGGCGCCGGCGATCAGTGCGGCCACCGCCATCAGCCCGGTCGGTCCTGCAGCGAGGCTGAAGGCGCCGATCAGGCAGGCGATCGCCGCGGGCAGCAGCCGCCCGGTGGCGGTGGCTCGTTCGACCGAACACCAGGTGAGCAGGGCCCCCAGGCAGATGATCGGTTCGGGTCGCAACCCGTTGTTGAACGGGAACCAGCAGGCCAGGAACACGAAGGCCGCGGTCCAGCCGACCGTCGCATTGGACTTGGCGGCGCGACCCAGGCGGGGCAGTACCTCGTGACTGATGATGAGCCACACCATGATCCCGCACGCCAGGGCCGGTAGGCGCACCCATGGGCTGGCCGTGGTCACCTGGGCCAACCAGCCGAACACCTGGTAGTACCACCCGAAGGGCGCCTCGGGTGCGCCGTACCAGCGGTAGTAGTTGGCCGTGTAGTGGGCGTGTTCGGCCACCCGCGACATCGTCAGCAGGTAGCCGTCGTCGGAGGTGTTGATCCCGATGAAATGCCAGACGATCAGTGCGCCGATCACCACCACGTCGCGGATGTTCAGTCGCCACCACCGGTGCGGGAAGATCCGGCGATGGCCGTGGCCGTCAGTGGCGTCGAGCCGGGCCAGCGCGATCAGCGAGGCGATCGTGGCGAGGATGCCGATGATGATCAACGTGCGCTTGAGGGGGGTGGGCGAGGTGGTGTAGCGGGTGTCGATGGTGGCGGTGGCGCTCAGGCCGGGGATGGCCGCCGACGGCCCGGCGAGGTCGCTGTAGATGCCGGTGACCTGGGGCCGCTGGTCGCCGTCGGAGGTCTCGCCCTCCAGTGGCGAACCGTCGGGTTCGGTCATGCCGACGAAGCGGGCGCTGACCTTGTCGGAGTCGGCGGTCACCTCGATGCGCTGGCAGTTCTGCGCGCGGACGTCGGCCAGTGTGGTCGCCACCACCAGCGAGTTGCGGACCAGCACCTCGATGGTCTGCTGGTTGTCGGGTGCGCCGGCGGTTCCTGACCGGCGGATGAACAGTCCGCGGGCGGTGGCCTTGGGTGCATCCTTCGGTGTGGTCGACACCAGGACCGTGTGGTCGTCATCGTCGAGCTGATCGACCGCCGAGCAGAGGACGGTGGCCTCGAAATGCGTCGGCACGTACGACACGAGCGGCGCGAGCACCGACTGCACCCGCCCGGCCTGCGGCCAGGACAACGTTGCCGTCGACTGGTTGACCGGGAGCAGCGGGGTGGCCAGTGCGAGGACGAAGCCGAGGAAACCGAAGACGATCGCCATGCGTTTGGCCGGGCGGACCCCGATCGAACCGAGCAGCCGTGCCGGGCTGCGCCGCCACCGCGGGCGGGTCGGACGGCTCGATCCGGCCGACGTCACCTCGTCGGACACGACGCCGTCGGGGGCGGCAGTCGGCTCGGTGATCTGCCCGGATGCCTCGCCGGGTCGCTGGCTGACATCGGGCACAGACTTAGATGTTAACGGCGCGTAGAAGACAAACCGGTGAGCCGGTCTCCCCGCAGTTCACCGACTGGTCGTGTACTGGACTGTTTTCTCTGCTTTGCCGGGTTCGTCGTGTCGGGTTCATGGCCCGACGGCGTCGCGCGAACACCTAGGGTGATCGACATGGCGACTGCGCTTCCGATCCTGCTGCTCAACGGACCCAACCTGAACACCCTGGGTGTGCGGCAACCCGATGTCTACGGCGCCGACACGCTCGACGATGTCGTCACGACGGCGAGCCGGGTAGCCGAGGGACTCGGCTACCCGCTGACGGCCCGTCAGACCAACCACGAGGGCGTGATGATCGACTGGATCCACGAGGCGCGGGGCGCGGTCAGCGGCATCGTGATCAATCCGGGCGCCTGGACTCACACGTCGGTGGCGTTACGCGATGCGCTGGTGGTCCCCGAGGTGCCGATCGTGGAGGTCCACATCAGCAACGTGTTCGCCCGTGAGGAGTTTCGCCACCACTCTTATGTGTCGCCGATCGCCTCGGGGGTGATCGCCGGATGCGGTATCGCCGGATACGACTACGCGGTCAGGCAGATCGCCGCGATACTCGCCGCCGGGGGCCCCGAGGGATAATTGTGACCTTGTCGGCAGTCCGTACGATCGCGGCACCGCCGACCAGCGCCGACGCACGGTGAACGGCGTGCGACAGAGCGATCGCGGGGCCCGCTGGACAGGGTTATCGCCTGATTGTCCGAATCGGTGGAATAATCTCCTGGCCATCGGACGATATGCTCGTCGGTGGATTGCCGATCCGGGCCTTCACCAAGAAGCGTGTGGCCGTGCTCGCGATGGGGCGAGGACTGGAGGGTGTTATGCGGGATGGTGCCGAAGGCAGAGACCGCGATGACCCGCACGGTCGTCAGGAGCGGTCCACAGTCACCGAGACCACAGCCACAGAGACCGCGGCCGTCGCGGACGTCGCTGGTGAGAATCAGTCCCGCTCGTCGATCGACGAGCGCGTCGAGGAGCTCGAACGGGATCTCGCTCGAACCCGCGCCAACGTGGTGGCCGCGATCGTCAATCATTTCCTGCGGCCGCGCTGGTGGGTCGAGCTCATCCTCATCGCCGGCCTGTACGCCGCGTATTCGGCCATCCGCAATGGGGTCGGCGAGGTCACCGGCAGGGCATTCTCCAACGCCTACGACATCCTGCACTTCGAGGATTCCTTCGGCATCGCCTTCGAACGTGCGCTCAACCACTTCGTCCACAACACCCCGCCGGTAGCCGACGTGTCGTCGCTGATCTACGCGTCGCTGCACTTCATCGTCACCCCGGGCGTGCTGATCTGGCTGTTCATCGCCCACCGCAACCGCTACCGCGTGCTGAGCTCGGTGCTGATCGTCACCACGCTGCTCGCACTCATCGGCTTCTACTGGTTCCCCACCGCGCCGCCGCGGATGCTCGGCGGCGAGGGCTTCTACGACATCATGTCCGAGACCTCGTCATGGGGCTGGTGGCCGGCGTCGGGTGCTCCGGGTTCGGATGCCATCTCCAATCAGTTCGCCGCGATGCCGTCGCTGCACTGCGCCTGGGCCACCTGGTGCGGTCTGGTGCTGGCCTTCACCGCGCGGCGTGTGTGGGTGCGGGCGCTGGGCGTCCTGTATCCGCTGGTCACCTACTTCGTGGTGATGGGAACGGCCAATCACTACTTCCTCGACGTCCTGGCCGGACTGTTCACGCTGTTCGTCGGTGCGGTGATCACCTTCGGTGCTCGTCTGCTCTGGCATCAGTACGTGGCGTGGTCCTGGGAGCGGGCGGTGTCGGCATCCTGAGGGTTCGACGATGAGTATTGCGGTGACCTCGCCCCGGGTGTGGCGTGACTGGTCTCCGTTGGCCGTGGCGGTACTCGCCACGGCCATTCTGTGGGCGGTCAGTCCCACTCTGGGCGATCTGCAGGCCGCGATCGCCCGCGAGGAAGCCGCACGGTCGGGTGTCGGTCTCGAATACTGGTTCGGCTGGTTCGGTGGCGTGTCGCCGGGGAGCTACTCGCTGATCGTGCCGGCGATGTCGACGGTCATCGGCTCGTTGCCGCTGTTGTGCCTGGCCACGGTGGTGATCGCGGCGATGGCCTACCCGCTGTCGCGGTCGGCGACCCATCCGATGGCGACCACATGGGCGATCGCGATCGCCGCGGTTCTCAATCTGATGTCCGGACGTGTCGCGTTCGCGGTCGGTGTCGCATTCGCGTTGGGATCGTTGCTGCTGATCAAGCGCAACCTGACGATCCTCGGTGTCGCGGGACTGGTGGTGTCCGGATTGGCCAGTCCGTTGGCACCGGCATTCGTCGGCCTCGGCTCGATCGTGTTCCTGCTCTACCGGCCGACCCGCACCCGTCCAGTGGTGGCGATGGTTGTGGGGGCGGCGCTGGGTGTGCTGGTGCCGTTCGCGCTCTTCGGCGCCCCCGGCGCGCAGGGATTCCCGTGGACCACACTGTTCTGGATCGTGCTGATCGGCGTCACCGCGGGTCTGGCCATGACCGACAAGCCGTCGGTGTGGATCGCGCCGTTGGCAACGGTGGCCGCGATCGTGATCTTCTCCTTCCCCAACGGGGTGGGCTCCAACATCAGTCGCTTCTTCTGTCTGGTGCTGCCGTGTCTGGTGCTGTACTTCTCGCGGCGACCGTTGCGGCTCATCGGTATTGCGTTGATCCCGGCCATCGTCTACGCGGTATTCGTCGCCGCCGCAGATCAATTCGCCGTCGCCGACGCGAGCAAGCCCACCGAGTTGTATGCGCCGCTCACCGAACAGCTCACCAAGACAGGGCAACTGGACAATCATCGCGTCGAGTTGATCGATGCCGGTACACATGCCGGTTCCCACATGCTCGGCAACGGCGTGAAGCTGGCACGCGGCTGGGAGAACCAGTCGGATTCGCGATACAACCCGATCTTCTACGACGAGGGTGCGCTGACCATCGGCTCCTACCGCGACTGGTTGTCGGAGAATGCGGTGGCCTATGTGGCCGTGTCAGCAAAACCGTTGCGGCAGATGAAGGATGAGGCTGCTTTGGTGGCCACCCATCCGGATTATCTGCAGGAGACCTGGCGTAACGCCGACTGGACGCTCTACCGGGTGGTCGATCCGTCGCCGATCGTGCCGGCCCCGCTGACCTTGGTGTCGGACAGCCCTTCTCAGATGGTCATCGATGTGCCGTCGGCAGACAGGTCCTATCCGGTGCAGATCCGGCCGAACCGATATCTGGTCGCGCGCAGCGTGGACGACTCGTCGGTGACGGCATGCATCGCCGAGACGCCGCGCGGCTGGATCACGCTACGTGTGCCATCGGCGGGCAGGTATTCGCTGGAGGGCAGTTTCACCGTGCGCGGTGTGCTCGCTGAGCAGTCACCGGTCTGCTCTTCCTGATCTGTGTTCTTCCCGACGTGTGCGTGACGAGCGCTTCGTGCCATCGGCGAGGAGAATGAAGTGATGCTGACTGTGAACGCCTATGCCGCCACCGCGGCGACGCAACCGCTGACGCCCACCACCGTTGAGCGCCGCGACCTCGCTCCGGCCGATGTGCTGATCGACATCGCCTACTCCGGGATCTGCCATTCCGACATCCACACCGCGCGAAGTGAGTGGGGACAGGCGAATTACCCGGTGGTGCCGGGTCACGAGATCGCCGGCACCGTACGCGAGGTCGGATCGGGAGTCACCCGCTACGCCGTGGGCGATCGGGTGGGCGTGGGCTGCTTCGTCGATTCCTGTCGTGAATGCGGTCCGTGCACGGCCGGGTTGGAACAGTACTGCGAGAACGGCTTCACCGGTACCTACAACGCGGTCGACCGGTACGGACAGCCCACCAACGGTGGGTACAGCAGTGCGATCGTGGTCGACGAGAACTATGTGTGCCGGATCCCCGACTCGCTGGAGCTGTCGGTGGCCGCGCCGCTGCTGTGTGCGGGGATCACGCTGTATTCGCCTCTGCGCCACTGGAAGGCAGGCCCGGGAACGAGGGTGGCGGTGATCGGCCTCGGTGGTCTCGGCCATATGGGTGTGAAGTTGGCTCATGCGATGGGTGCGGAGGTGACGGTGCTGTCGCAGTCGTTGAAGAAGATGGAGGACGGCCTGCGTCTGGGCGCCGACCACTATCACGCCACCTCCGATCCCGACACGTTCACCGCGCTGGCGGGCAGCTTCGACCTGATCCTCAACACGGTGTCTGCCAACCTCGACATGTCGAAGTACATGGGACTGTTGGCCGTCGACGGCACATTGGTGGAGTTGGGCCTGCCCGAGCACCCGATCGAGGTTCCGGCGTTCTCGCTGGCGAACAATCGCCGTAGCCTGGCGGGATCCAAAATCGGTGGCATCGCCGAGACCCAGGAGATGCTCGACTTCTGCGCCGAGCACGGCGTGGGTGCCGAGATCGAGATCATCGCCGCCGATGCGATCAACGACGCCTACGAGCGCGTGATGGCCAGCGACGTGCGCTACCGCTTCGTGATCGACGCCGCGACGTTCGACGCCTGAGCGTTCGACGCCGGAGAGTGGCGGGAACGGCACGCTCACGCCGTCACCCGCGCCGGTGCACCGATGTCGCTGCGGTCGTCGGCGCTGCTGCGTGTCGACTGCGGTGCTCTGACGACCGCCGCGTGGCATGCGGTGATCACCGCGGCGATGGCGATCACCGTCAGCTGTGCGTTCCAGAATCCGGGGGACCCGTTGAACGCGTGGATCATTCCGTCGCGTACGTAGGTCATCGGCATCAGCGGATGCAGGATGCGCAGCGGCGTCGGCAGCGTCTCGACCATCCAAACCCCTCCGAAGGTGAACACCTGGAGCATGATCGACGCGAGGGAGGCGAGGGCTCCGGCCACGTACCCGCCCACGGCGAACAGCAGCCCGACGAGTGCGGAGTTCATGATCGTGGCGAAGGTGACGCCCACGATCACCTGTCCCAGGTGGGCCGGATTGGGTGCCGGATCGACGAGTGCCCATACTCCGGCTCCCGCGACGGCCATTCCCATCATGCTCAGCACCGTGACGGCACCGATCCGGCGTAGCCAGGGGCGCAGTCCGACCGTTCTCGGGTGCGCGGTGGAGAAGCGAAGCGGACGCAGGCACAGGAACACGATCAGCGGCACGAGCGCGCTGAGGATCATCAGCATCACCGGTGCGCCGCCGGGACCGTGCGAGCGCGAGGGTGCCAGGTTCTGTGTATGCGTCGACACGGGAGTGCCGAGGAGCTGGGCCAGCGACTTCTGATGGGCGCCGTCGCCAAGATCAGGTAGGGAGCCGACACCATTCGACAGCGCCGAGGACAGTCGGGCCGCACCCGCGTCGAGTGTGCGGGTTCCGTCGCTGAGTTTTTGTGCGCCGCCTGCGGCCTGAACCTCGCCGGTGTTGATCTTGTCGAGGCCTGCGCTCAGTTTCGTCGCGCCGGTGCTCAGCTGTTGGGACCCGTCCACCAGAGTGTCAATACCCTTGCGGTACTGGGCGTTCGGATCGCTGAGTTGCCGAGCCAATGTACGGCTACCCGTCCGCAGTGCGTCGAGACCGTTGACGAGTGCCTCGAGCTGGGTGAGGGAGGCGGCGGCCTGTGCGGTAGTCGGGTCGTGGGCGCCGCTGGGCAGCAGTGCTTGCAGACGGCTCAGCTGCGCTGACAGCGCGGTGGTGTCGACACGGCTCACCACGCTGTCGATTCCGTCGGCGAGCTGCGTTGCTCCCGATCCCAACTGGTCGGTTCCGCTCCGCAACGTGAGCAGGCCCGAGGACAGTTTGTCGGTGCCGTCGGCGAGCTGGTGACCGGCGGCTGCCGCCTGGGTTGTGCCCGGCACCAGGCTGGTGCTCAGGCCTGTCGCCAGCTTGCTCGCCCCGTCGGCGAGCGCGCTGGTCCCGGTATGGAGTTGACCTGAACCGGTTGCGGCGCTGCGTAGTCCATCTCCGAGTGTGGTCAGTCCGTGGACGGTGGTTCCCACTGTGGTCGTCGCGGTGGCGCTGGCCAGTTTTGCGCCGATCGCCGACATCACCCGTCCGCCGATACTGGATGCCATCAACGTGTTGTTGTCGTTGTACATCACGTTGATCAACGCTGGGGCCATGCTGGTGGACCCGAGGCTCGCGAGGGTCGAGCTGAAGTCATGGGGGATGTCGACGACGAAGTAGTACTTGCCGGCGGCGAGTCCTGTCATCGCTTGTTGTCGCGTGACCTCAACAAAGCCGAGCGTTCGTGACGTCAGCAATGTGCGTGACACCTGATCGCCGGCGGAAAGAGTGGACTTGCCGGATACGGCAGGACGATCTTCGTTGACGAGGGCCACAGGCATCTTGCCGATCGTGGAGGAGGGGTCCCACATCATCCACATGTAGACGGCGGAGAAGGCCAGCGGCAGCGTGACAACGAGCGCCACGACCGACCGCCATATCCGTCGAGAATGCCAGTGTCCATGGTTGACGTTCAACGGCGATGAGCGAGAGGCGAGTTGGGGCTTGCGGATGAACGGCATGTGGAGGTCATTCCTTTTGCGCGGAGTGCTTGCGGCGGGGGTTTGCGTCAGTCGGGCCTGCGGGAACCGGCTACGGATGACAAGCATGAAAGCGATTCCCGGCAGACATTTCGTACGGGAGCAAGAATCTCCGAACGCGAATTGGTGTTCTCGCACCACGACTGCGGAGCCGAGCTCCGTGTCAGAACGGTGGCCGATCCTCGGTGGCGCGCCGTGCTTCCTGCGCCTGTTCGCCGTCGAGGGCTTTGCGGTTGCGTTCTCGTTCCTGGCGGCGGCGGGCGTGTGTGTCTGCCAGGCGTGGTCGGCGTCTGGTGGGTGAATCAGCGGTGTTCGGTTGTGGTGGTGGGTGTTTCGGTGGTGGTTCGGGGTTGGTGAAGGTGATGTCCCGCAGGGTCGGGAACAGGTCGTCACCGGATTCGGCGTAACCGTGGATGGTTGCACCGTTCTGGGTGTAGAAGACCTGCCGGGCTTTGCCGGTGGCGTCGATGTACTGGTCATCAAGAAACACGCCGTCGGTCTTCATTTGATGGTGCATCCGGCACTTGGTCGCCAGCCCGGCAGCGGTGGTCTGGCCACCAGCCGCGGGGTTGTCGTGGTCGTATTCGTGCACGTGGTCGAGGTCCCCGGCGAAGGCGGGCTTGTCGCAGCCGGGCACGGTGCAGTAGCCGTCCCGGATGCGAATGAACAGGTTCATCGCGATGCTGGGCCGGTAGGGGTCTGAGGGCAGATGCGGTCGTAGTGGTTTCCCGGCCGGGTTGATCGGTCTGATGACTGCCCCCGTGCGTTGGGCCAACTCCCGCACGTAGTCGCCGGAGATGACGCCGTAGCCGTCCATGAACCCCACACCGGAGTGGCGAGCCGAATAGGCGCGCTTGGTCGTGGGCTCGGTTGTGGGCTTGGGTTCGGGCTCTTCAGCCGAGTCAGGTTCAGCGGCAACAGGTTCAGCGGGTCCGGTGTTCTCCGGAGCAGTACCGGTATCGGAACCCTCGAACAGTGTGGGCTCGGCATCGGCGGCCCCAACCGCAGGTTCTGTCGCCTCCGGCTCGGGCTCTGGTTCCGGATCTTCGAGGGTCGCGGCTTCGGTGATCACATGGATGATCACTTGTGCTTCGGCGGCTTGCACCATCGCCGGCGCGGGGATGGTGGCGTCACACTGGTCGCCGCGGTCGCACTGGCACTCGAACAACTCGCCGGACAGCAGGGCGAACACGGCGTCGGAACGACGCGCGCCGTCACGACGCGGATCACCGTCGCACACACTCGATGCCAACGCGTCGACGCGCGCTGCGGCGATGCGCACGTTTTCGGCGGTCATTGAGGCGTGCAGCACCGCCGTACCGTCGGTCGCGTTCTCGGCCCACACCCGACGGCCTTCTTCCGACGCCTTTCGGCGTTCACGCACGGCTGCGGGGTCGTGGCGGAACACAATCCGATCGCACATATCCCGCAGACGTTGCAGCGACCAGCTCCCTTGCCGCCGCAATGCCTCCGCCAGTTCGGCATCCACCACTGGTGCATACTCTTGGCCGCCGACCAGAGCGGTGCGGGCGATGATCGTGCGGATGTGTCCGCCGGTGATCACCCCGTCGTGCAGGCATTGCGCGACCTGCGGAAGGCCCGCGAACAAGTGCGCGGCGTCCATCAACTCGGTTTCCACACCGGCTTGACTGCGGCCGAGCATCATCGCGATCTCGTTCGCCGCGCGGGTGTGAGCATCGTAGACGCGGCGGTCTTCCCCGGCATACGGGGCGACCAGCCGTTCGAAGACCTCGGCCATCGCCCGCAACCGGTGCCAGTCCATCAACGCACTAGCACGCCGCGCCCGAACAACAACTTCACCCAGACCAGCAGCATCCACCTCATCGAGAGACTCGGGCAGCCCCAACACCGAGAGATCCGGATCTGACTCAACAGACTGTTCAACCAGAGACATCGGAACCCCCTCCCCGGTGGATGACCGCGACTCGAATCATCTATCGAATACATGTTCGAGTCTACCGAGAAAAACTCACCCCGACAAGGGAAACAGGACAAATGCAGACCCCATCGAAAGATCATTCACGTGAATGACAGAGCAGATCTGTCGGCGTTCACTCCTGTGACAACGCCTGTTCGGCGGCCTTTGCCACTGACACGCGCATGAATGGCCCGTGGCCGGGGAGGAGCAAATCGGAGTCCAGATGCGTGAAGCCGATCAGCGCCTGGGCTGCCTCGGCCCGGTCGTGGTCGAATCCCCGCGGAATCCGTTGTGGCCCTGTCATTCCAGAGACGCGATGGCCGGTGATCAATGCATCGCCGGATACGAGTCCGCGACCGTCGGCGACCAGGAATGCGGCATGTCCACTCGTGTGACCGTGGCTGGGCACGAGCACCGGCCGGCCGGGAAGATCCAGCGGCACGCCCGCTGCAACACCCTGCGCGTCGTCCACGCCCGCGCGGCTCAGCACTCCCAGCGGCAGTACCTCCACGAGCCACGAGATGGCGCGAGGGCGGTAGGCCATGCGCGCGATGTCGAGCGGACCGGCTTGCTCAAGGCGCTTTCGGCGGGCGTGTGCTACCTCGATCTCGTCGGTGTACACCGGGAAGCCGTACCGCCCAGCGAGTTTCGCCAGCCCGCCGATGTGGTCGACGTGCGCATGGGTCAACAGTCCGGCGACCACGGCTTCGGGTGTGCCGCCGATCATTCGGATCGAATCGACCACCAGATCGGCATGACCCGGGTATCCGGCGTCGATGAGCGTGATGCCGTCATCATCGCGCAACAGCGTCCAGTTCACATGGTCGGTGTACACGTGGTGCACTTCAGATCCGCGCCCGACGTCGATGGACTCGATGGTGAGTTTCATTCCAGTGACCCACTTTCACGTTCACAACCCTCAAGCCGGGGTCAGGAAGCGCTCGCCGGTACGGACCACCACGACGAACGGCCCCACCTCGGTGACGGTGAAGCGAGGATCGGTGAAGAGGTCGGCAGGGAAAGTCACCGTGTACCGCTGCACATTCGGGTCGTTCGGGTACACATCGCGGGCCAGGCGCAGCGTGTAGCCATCCGCCGAGTACCGGAACAGGAAGACATTGGGAGCCTCCCACGCCGAGTGGTTCAGCTGGTCGATGAGATCGTCGGGAGTTGTTGCGTGCGACCATTTCTCGATCGCCTCGGCGCGTTTGTCAAACTGGGCCAACGGATTCGCATAATGCGATGTCAGGCACTGGAAACCCCAGTACGGATAGATCGACAGGAAACCGTAGTCGGCGGTGAGCACCACCGACCGGTTGGCCGGTGCATGAGTCTGCTCACGAATGGTCTTGTCGATCTGACCGAAGTACGACTCCGCGCTCGGTGGGCGCTTGTCGGCGCGGACGCCGTTGCCGTCGGTGTCGGTGTAGGCGATGGAGATCTCCGAGGACAGACTCGACGGGATCGACTGCGAGACAGCGATCGCCAGTGCGATCCCCACCACGGCGATCGCAGTACGAATGTCACCGAACCGGCCGACCAGTGCCACCGCGAGCTCGGTGACTCCGAAGATGCCCGCAGCGGCGAGAACCACTGCCAGCACCGGCTCCAGGCGGAAGGCCAGCAATGTCGACCCGGCGGCGGTAGCCGCCATCGACAGCAGACAGAACAGGTAGACCGTCACCACGGCGATGCCCAGCGCGGTGGCCACGGTGCGGCGTCCGAATCTCAGCAGGATCCAGATGAACCCGACCATGCACAGCAACCCGACCAGCGACCAGTGCAGCATCGGGAACGGAAGAACCGACCCCGACGACGGAAGGTAGTGTTCGGCTGTCCCGCCGCCCGATGGCGCACCGCTGAGCTTCTTCGCCAGATATGGAGCCCACACGATCAGCGCGACCAGTCCCGCGATCACCGCGATCACCACCAGCCGCCCGACTAGTCGCAGCAGGTCGCGGAATCGCCGCGCGCGCACTGCCGCACGATGCGCCGACGGGTCGGCCGCGCGCCGCCACGCGAGTACCGCCAACCACAGCGTCATCAGTACGGCGGTGAGTGCGTAGTACCCGGTGAACAACGTGTAGAACGTCGCGCTGAGACCGATGAACAGCCCCGATGCGAGAATGCCCGCGCGACTGCCACTGCGCAGCGCGTGGAAGATCACCACGAGCATCGGGGTGCCGATCATGATCAGCACCGCGCCGTAGGGTTCCGGCGAGGCGTAGATGAGGGTGACCGCAGTGGTGGCCAGGCTGACCGCGATCGCGCGGTCGGTGCGGATCATGCGTGTCCACAACACCATCGACACCGCAGCGGCCACCGCGATCGAGATGATCGCCCAGGGTTTGAAGGCCTCCCAGCCGGCCTGACCAGCCACCGAGGCATACCGACCGCCCAACCAGAACCAGCCGGCCGGGTAGTAGGGCGGCAGACCCACGTAGGTCATGTCGGCCAGATGGGGCGAATCGGTGAGGCGCGTGAGGTATTCGGTGCGGAACTGCTGGTCGACGGAGATGCCGAACAGGTAGAGCTTGGTGGCGCCCAGCGGCATGGCCAGTGTGACCGTCGCGAATCCGGCGATGCCGATCCACGACAGCGGTTTCACCGCCCACCGCCACCAGCCGCGGCGGTCGCAGACGACCGCGATCACCAGGATGGCTATCGAGATGCACTGTCCGGTGGTGGTCAGCGCCGAATCGACGTTGGAGGAGTTGAACGCCGGCCAGTCGACTGCGGCGATCGCCTTGAGTCCCACCGCCGCGACCACCAGTGCGATGACCGCCGCACCGATGAGTTCTGAGACGGTGACCGCATGACGACCGGCGATCAGATGGCCACCGACGCGATGCTCACGCCGCACGTCCCACTCCCGTCACTCACCCCCGGGCCGGCCCAGGCGGCCCCTTGTCCGAGGTGACGCGATCGTCACCCCGGCGTGTTCTCAGATGGGCAGCTTACGGAAGATCTTGCGCGGGATGTGACGCAGTACCGCCATCACCAGACGGAACTGGGCAGGGACCCAGATGATCTCCTTGCCCTTGACCACACCGTCATAGACCGCGGCGCCCACGTCTTCCTTGTTGACGGTCATCGGCGCTTCCTTCACACCGGCCGACAGGCGGGTACGCACCTGACCGGGGCGCACCACCAGAACGCGCACGCCGTCGTCGTGGCAGGCCTCGCCGAGTCCGAGATAGAAGCCATCGAGCCCGGCCTTGGTGGAGCCATAGAGGAAGTTCGAGCGGCGAACCCGCTCGCCGGCAGCCGAACTCATCGCGACGATCTGGCCGTGCCCCTGCGCGCGCATCTTGTCGCCGAGCAGCACGCCCACCGACACCGCCGCGGTGTAGTTGATGGTCACCTCGGTGACCGCCTTGGGCTGGTCCTGCCACACGGTCTCGTCGTCGAATTGCACACCCGCGGCCACGATCGCGAGGTCCACATCTCCCTTGGCGAAGGCCTTCTCGATCATCGCCGGATGGGTCTCGGGCTTGAGCGCGTCGTAGTCGATGCGTTCGGCCGAGGAGGCACCGGCCGCGAGCATCTTCTCCACCGCGGCGTCGCCCACCGGGTCACCGGGAACGGTCGCGAGGATCACGTGTGCGGGGCCCTTCTTGAGGAACTCCTCGCAGATCGCCAGACCGATCTCGGAACTGCCGCCGAGCAGCAGGATGGACTGAGGTGAGCCAACGGCATTGAACATCGGTACGGTTCTTCCTTCTTCTTCGCGGTACGCCCGCGGGCGGGGAGGTCTGTCTGTCGGGAACGCCAGATCTGAACGAGCTCAGAGCAGTTCGAGTCGGCGACCCATGTCGGAGATGAAGACGTTGTTCGGGTCGATCGAGCGACGGGTGGCGATCCAGTCGTTGATCTTCGGGTACATCTGGTGGAAGTGCTCGGCGGAGGTGCGCGCATCCTTGGCGGTGTAGAGGCGTCCGCCCATCTCCATGATCCGCAGGTCCATCTCGTTGAGGAACTCCGCGAGACCCGGGCGCAGCGGGAAGTCCAGGCACACATTCCAACCCGTGTGCGGGAAGCTCATCGGCGCCTTGTTGCCCTCACCGAACAGCTTGATGACGTTGAGGAAGCTGATGTGTCCCGACGCCTGGATGTCGGTGATGATCTTCTTGAACTCGTCCTCGTTGCCCACCGGCACGATGAACTGGTACTGGGTGAATCCGCCACCGCGACCATAGGCGTTGTTCCAGTTCCCGATCAGATCGAGCGGGTGATAGAACTGCGGCAGGCTCTCGATCACGCCGCGCTTGTTGGAGCCCATCTTGTAGTAGAGCTCGCCGATCAGCGTGAAGTCGAACTTGTTGTCCAGACCGCGCGGGAAAATGTTCGGCAGTGTGATGAGCGGCTTCGGGTCGAACTTCAGCGGCTCTTTCTTCAACTTGGCGGGCAACTCGTCGTAGGTGGCGAGGTTGCCGCGGCTGAACGAACCACGCCCGAGCTTGGGGGGACCGCTGATGGTGTCGAACCAGCCCGAGGCGTATTCGAAACCGTCCTCGTAGCGCTGGTTGAGGTGCAGATCGATGGTCTCGTCGAGATTGTTCGTGGTGAACGTGTCGGCAAGGAAGTAGGCGGACTCGGTGCGCTTGAGTGCGATCTTGGCGCGCAGCACGATGCCGGTCATGCCGATACCGGCGACGGTCGACCAGAACAGGGTGCCGTCGGGATCGTCGGCGCTGCCCTCGGGCTTCAGTGTCAGTACCCGGCCGTCAGCCACGAGCAGCGTCATCTCGACCACGTGATTGCCGAAGCTGCCCTGGCTGTGGTGGTTCTTGCCGTGGATGTCGTGGGCGATGGCGCCGCCGATGGTCACCTGGCGGGTACCCGGCATCACCGGGACCCAGAACCCGCTCGGCACGACGACCTTCATCAGGTGATCGATCGACACGCCGGCGTCGACCTCGATGATCCCGGTCTCCTCGTCGAAGGAGTGGATCTTGTTCACCAGCGTCATGTCGACGGTGAGACCGCCGGAGTTCTGACCCGACTCGTTGTACGAGCGGCCCAGACCGCGCGCGATGATCCCGCGACGCAGGTAGTCGGGCTTGTCGGCGTTGGCATCGGCAACGGCGGCAACGGCCTTCGCGATGACCTCGACGTCGGGCGTCTCGAGCACATGGCCATCGGTGGGCGTGGTGCGGTTCCAGCCTTCGAGGTGGCGGACTTCGATGGGCAGATCGGTGGTAGACATCGCGGACAAGACTACTCGGTGTGCTCCGATGCCCGATCGGAGTCCGGACCCGGTGTTCGCGGACGCGGGCCCCACCCATACCTGTTGTGCGCCTCGTCACGTATGCGCGGGTAAAACAATGGTCATGACTGCTCAGAATGTCTTCATCACCGGCGCAGCGGCGGGAATCGGCCGCGCCACCGCACTGTCTCTGTCGAAACTCGGCTACACAGTCGGTGCCTTCGACATCGACGAGGCGGGTCTGACGTCGCTCGCCGAGGAGATCGAAAGGTCCGGCGGAAAAGTGCGAACCGGCCATCTCGACGTGCGTGATGCCGACGAATTCGCCACGCGGGTGACCGAATTCGCCGAGGCCGACGGCGGGAAGCTCAACGTGCTGATCAACAACGCCGGCGTGCTCGAGAGCGGACCGTTCGAGGACATCGACGTGGCCAAACACCATCGCGAGATCGACATCAACACCAAGGGTGTGGTCAACGGGTGTCACGCCGCATTCCCGTATCTGCGGGCCACGAAGGGGGCGACGGTGGTGAACCTGGCGTCGGCGTCGGCGATCTACGGCCAGGCCGACCTCGCCAACTACTCGGCCACCAAGTTCTTCGTCCGCGGTCTCACCGAGGCCCTCAACATCGAATGGGCCGACCGCGACATCCGGGTGGTCGCGATCTGGCCGCTGTTCGTGCAGTCGGCGATGACCGCGACGCTCAAGACCGGCACCACCGATTCGCTCGGGATCAACCTCGGGCCGCAAGATGTCGCCGACGTGATCGTGACTGCGGTCCGACCAGGCGTGGTGAACAAGGCCGTCAATCAGGTGCACTACACCGTGGGACGTGACACCGCGGTCCTGGCCGCCGGCTCACGCTTCTCACCGGTCTGGCTCACGCGGCTGGTCAACAAGCGTCTGGCACATCACTGACCCTGGTGGGACGTCCTCTACGCTGGTCGCTTGTGTCCGAAGAGCAGCAGCACCAGCCGGAATCGCCGCATGAGGAGTTCGAGTCGCCGCATGCGCCGATGCCGATCGAGCTGCCACTCGACGACCAGGAAGCCTCGACCAACGTCGATCTGAAGACCCAGATCATCCGGTTCATCGTCACCGGTGTCGGTTCGGGTGTCCTCGACTTCGGGCTGACTCTGATACTGCAGTACGGCGTCGGCGCACCGGAGTGGCTGGCCAAGACCTGCGGCTGGATCCTGGGGACCACGGCGGCCTACCTGGTCAACCGGCGGTGGACCTTCCGTGCGACACCCAGCGCCAGGCGGTTCATCGCGGTGGCCTTGCTCTACTTGTGCACCTTCGGGATCCAGGTCGGCATTTACTCCGGGCTCGCACAGGTGTGGCCGGAGCGGCCGATCTACAGTCTCTTCGCCTATGTGATCGCGCAGGGCACCGCGACGGTGATCAATTTCGTGGTCCAGCGCATGGTGATCTTCAAGATCGAGTGAGTGCATCGGTAAGGAACGGTCAAGCAAACCGTAAGAACCAGTCAAAAAGACATAAGACCAGCGTATGACCGGTTTATTCGGTCTGGGATCGGTGTGGGATCGCACCGCGTGGACGGGTAGCTTGGCTGTCGATGACTACCGCAGCAGTGCATGTGTCCAGTCCTGTCGCCGCGTCCCACAACGACGCCGCCGACAGCCACTCGACATTGGTGCAGCGCACCTTTTTCACCGGACCCGACGCTCGTGTGGCCGACGGCCTGTACGTCGAGGTCGACCGGGAGCGCAGTGACCGCACTCGGACACGACTCGTGTTGGCGCCGGGTGCATGCGCGAGCACAAACACCTATTTCGGGCGTTTCGCCGCGTCGTTCTGGCAGCGTTATGCCGAGTTGGCGTCGGTGCGGCTGGAATTCGACCATCAGATTTCGCCGCAGCCCGATGCGGTGGCGGGCCCGGCTCTGCGCGTCGAGCTGTGGGCGTCAGATCCCAGTGGTCGGCAACGTCCGCTCGGGACCACCGAGTTCGCAAACACCGGCCACGCCTCGTTGGACATCGCGATCGACCGGTTCGTCGACGGCGGCGCGGTGTGGTTCGACCTGGTCGCTCTCGGTGCCACGGTCAGCGTCTCCGATGTGCGGTGGAGTATCCCTACGCCGGAGCGCAATCGTCAGGCGGCGGTGGTGGTGTGCACCCACAACCGGCCCGAGGACTGCATCGACACCGTCACCGCACTGGCTTCCGACGAGGTGGCGATGGCGTCGATCGCCTCGATCCACATTGTCGACCAGGGTGATCAGCGAGTGGCCGACAGGGAGCGCTTCGCCGCGATGGCAGACCTGCTCGGCGACAAGCTGATCTACCTCACCCAGCCCAACCTTGGCGGTGCAGGTGGATTCAACAGAGGTATCTACGAGTTGTCGCCGGGCGGGACCACCGAACTCGACATCATCGTGATGGATGACGACATCCTCTGCGAGCCCGAATCGGTGCTGCGGATGACGTCATTCGCCAACGCCTCGATGGCGCCGGTGCTGGTGGGCGCGCAGATGTTGTTGCTCTCGGAGACCTCCCGCTTGCATATGGGCGCTGAGTGGGAGGTGCTCGACAAGATCAAGGCTGGTGAACCCACCGCATATGCGAGCAACGGACTGAACCTGCTCGAGAACCACCTCGACGGTCGCTCTGATGCCGGCTGGAACGGCTGGTGGTCATGTCTGCTGCCGGCCGAGGCCGTGAATGCGATGAGCCTGTCGCTGCCACTGTTCTTCCAATGGGATGACATCGAATTCGGTATCCGCGCACGCCATTCCGGCTTCCCGACCGTCACGCTGCCGAATGCCGGTGTGTGGCATGCGGATTTCCATCTCAAGGACTACGACGACTGGTCGCGGTACTTCAGCTGGCGTAACGGCATGATCGTCTCGGCAATCCACGGCCGGTTCGACGGCACCACCATCGCCAAGACCGTCGCCGACGAGATCGGCTCACACATCGCCGCGATGCAATACGGCCTGGCGCAGACCCTGATGCTGGCAGTGAGCGACTTCCTCGCAGGCCCTTCGGTTCTCGACGACGGCGGCCAGTCGAAATTGGGCGAGTTGAAGAAGCTTCGCGCCGACTATCCCGAGACGCTGATACGTCCGGCGTCTGAGGTTGGTGCTCAGGCCGACAACAACACCCGGATCGCGCTGAAGGGACCCGAACCCGACGAGTCGAAGGTCCGGCTGGTTCTCGCCAAGCGTCTGGCGAAACAGATTGCCGGACAGCTCAATCGGGCACCGGTGTCGATTCCGGCCGACTCGGCGCAGTGGTGGCATGTCTCGCAGTTCGACAATGCGATCGTCACCGACGCCTCCCAGCGCGGTGTGCGCGTGCGCCGACGTGATCGCGACACCGTGGTGCGCCAGAGCCGAGAGCTCGCAGCTCTGTGCTTGCGGATCCGCTCCGAAGCGCCGGAGATCCAGCGCACCTGGCGAGAAGCCATGCCGCAGTTGACCAGTCGGGAGAACTGGAAGCGGTTGTTCGACGGGGAGTGAGGGGTGGTACGGGCTGATCAGAACCAGCGCGTGAATGCCGGATACTCAGCGACCGATGGATCGATTGTGTTGGGCGGGAATTGCCCCGTCGGCGCATTGACCAGCAGTGACGCCAGTCCACCGCGGTCATAGAGCCAGAAGCCGCCCAAGTCGGTGTAGATCGCCGGCCAGTCGTCGGGATCATCGCCGATCTGGTGCCAATATCCATATGCGCCTGCCGAAGCGCCTCCCCAAGCGGTGAAGGACTCTCCGGCCAGCTGAATAGGGAATTCGTTGCCGTCGGGTTCGCACCACTGGTAGCCGATCTCGTCAACCGTCTCTTGCCATCCGGGGTCGTCGAGGATCTCGCGAAACTTCTGCGTCTCGGCATAGATGTTCATTCCCTCGGGACCGCGCGGCGTGAAGACGAATATCTCGCTGGCAAAACGACCGGGGCCGTAGCTCTGCACTATTTCCCGGTAGTCACTGGGTGGTCTGAACCGCCTCTTCCTGATTGACGGTGCGTGGAACAGGTTCTTGCGACCACAAGATGTAGGGGTGAGCAAGATCGCGGGGTGATGGGCGGTGTCGCTGGAGGTGTAGGC
>NZ_BMGC01000017.1 GCF_014639795.1 Gordonia jinhuaensis
GACCGCCTCGGCAGATTGACCCCCATTGAATTCGAGACCATCATCAACCACGAGGCCCCTCAGGCCGCGTGACTAACCCTGTCACCTATCCGTGCACCAGGCCCTGGTGTCGATGTCGGGGATGCTCAATCCGACCGCGCGCTGCCCCCTGCAGTCGTTGGCGAGCATCGATCCGATCACCTACGCGATCTCACAGGCGGGTCTGGTCTGCGGGATCACCATGCAGACTTTGTTGCGGCTGGCGGCACTCGACGCCGGTGGTTACAACCTCGACGACATGTGGGGCCCGCAACCGAATCAGCAGTCTTTCGACAACGATCCGACTGTGGCGCTCCTTCAGGGCAAGCTCAAGGGGCTGCACATGTGGGTGTATTCGGGCAACGGGGTGTGGGCCAACCATCAGCCCGAGGGTCAGAACACGCTCGACTACTACAAGACCGGTCTGGACTCGACGTCGATCGAGTTGCTGGCCAAGGCGTAGTCGGCGAACTTCGCCGGCATTGCTCCACTGGGCGGTGTCAGCCTACGGACGTCGTTCCCCGGCGCAGGCACTCACGCCTGGGGCTACTGGCAGGACCAGATCTGGTACATCGCCAGCACCGGCTGGTTCCAGAACGGCTGACCGCTCGCGGCCGATCAGCTCTCGAGCGATGCGACCAGCGTGACCGGCACCCCGGTGAGTGCCTTGGACACCGGACAGGTCTCCTTGGCGGCCTGGGCTGCCTTCTGGAAGCCGGCCTCATCGAGGCCGTCCACCTCACCGACGACCGTGAGGACGATCTTGGTGAGACGGAATCCGGGGTTGTCGGGTCCGAGGGTCACGTCGGCGCTGACCTCGAGACTCTGCGGGGTTCCGCCCGCCTCGGCGATGAGTGCCGACAGCTGCATCGCGTAGCACGACGAATGTGCCGCGGCGATCAGTTCTTCCGGGCTGGTGACACCGCCGGCATCCTCTGCGGCACGTTTGGGAAACGAGACGTCGAAGGTTGCGACTTTCGAGCTGTTGAGTTCCACCTGACCCGAGCCGTCTTCGAGTCCACCGTTCCAGGCCGTCCGCGCAGTACGTGTAGGCATGTCCGATTTTACCTTTCGATTGTGCCGCAACAGTTTCCGGACACAACGTTACGTCAGGTCGCGCGGGCGGGGCCAGATCAGCGGTGCGGCACGACCAGTGGCAGGAAGACGTCGTCGACGATGCCGGTGAGTGTCTGGTCGTCGAGGTCGCCGCTGATGAGGAATTCATAGCGCAGCAGGTCGAAGGGAAGCGACCGGATACGCGCGGCGGGGAGGTCGGTGATCTCGCCTCGTTCACGCGCACGTTCGAGGAGGGTGTCGCCGAATTCGAGCCCCACGATGCCCAGTTGGCGCAGCGGGCTCGCCGACGGCGCGGCTGCGACGTCGGCGAGGACGCCGAGGGTCACCTCGCGGCCGATGGCGGTCAACGCGGTGCGCACCGCCCGCAACGCAGCGAGCATGTCCCCGCGTAGGGAACCGGTATCCGACAGTGGGACGCTGCGGGTGCCGCGATGGATCATCGCGGCGATCACCATCTCGGGTTTGGTGGGCCAACGGCGGTAGAGCACCGATTTCGACGTCTCTGCCCGGCGCGCCACCGCTTCGAATGTTGTTCCCGCGTAACCGTTTTCCTCGACCTCTTCGACGGCGGCATCAAGGATCGCTGTGGCGAGTTCACTTCCGCGTCGCCGCGTCGCCATGATTCCTCCATAAGAGACGTTGCGTATCTAGTGGTGTCAGCCTAGCATCGGCCTAGATAAGAAACGCAACGTATCTAAAAGAGGTGTGTCATGACTGTTCTGGCTGAGGCCAAGCGCGCACTGCTGGTGGTCGCGGCACTGGCCGCGACGTTGTCGGTGTTGCTCATCGCGTTCGCGCTGCCCGCGGTGAAATCGGGCCCGCATCGTCTCCCGGTGGCGCTGGTCGCGAGCGCGTCGGACGCGTCGCAGATCCGCGAGCATGTGGAGTCGGCGACACCCGGGGCCATCTCCTTTCGCACCGCTCGATCGCAGGAGCAGGCACAGACGATGATCGACCATCGCGACGTCGACGGTGCGATCGTGGTCGAACCCGCCGGTGTCACAACGCTCGTCGGATCTGCGGCCGGGGTGTCGGTGGCCACTGCCGTCGAGGGTGTGGGCTCTGCGGTGGCGGCCGGTCGGCCGCATCAGGTGCTGAATGTGCGACCGTTCCCGTCGGGTGATCCGCGCGGCGTCGGCCTGTCGGCGGGTGCCCTGCCGCTGGCTCTCGGTGGCTGGATCGGTGCCCTGGTCATCATGGCCGCGGTGCGCAGGCCGTCGCATGTGGTGGCCGCGGTGGTGGGCTTCTCGGTGGTCGGCGCGATCGCGTTGACGGTGGTGATGCGCTATGTGATCGGCACCTATGACACCGGTCTGGTGGCGGTGACATTGGCTGCGGTACTGGCTTTCGCGGCGACTGCCTTCGGGGTGATCGGGTTGCGAAGCCTGCTGGGTGTACCCGGACTCGTGATCGCGGCGCTGGCGTTGATCGTGGTCGGTAATCCGCTGTCGGGGCTGTCGAGCGCGCCGGAGCTGCTGCCGTCGCCGTGGGGGACGATCGGTCAGCTGCTTCCCCCCGGTGCGACCGGTTCATTGTTGCGCAACGTCGAATTCTTCAACGGACATGCGATCACCCAGCCCGTGGTGGTGCTGTGCGCATGGCTGCTGGTCGGACTGGCGCTCTACGCCCTTGCCCTGCGTCGCACGGTAGCCCTGCGTCGCACGGCCTCAGCGCCCGCCCCGGTCGCCGGGGGCGGTCGTCACGAGGCGCCGGAAAGTGACGGAGTGCCAGAGACGATGGGGGCGCCCGAGACGATGGAGGTGCGAGAGACGATGGGGGCGTGAGAGTCGTCAGCGTCTGACGGCGGACGGTGGGGCGCTGCGAGCGGCGGTGCGCTCGGTCAGGAGGTCGTAGATCGGGCGTGAACGCAGTGCCATGGCGACCAGAAGTGCTGTGGCGCAGCCGCCGATCATCGGCGGCAGCTGGTTGGTGGTGCCGGTGAGCTCGATCGCCAGAACCAGTCCGGTGACCGGCGCCTGGACGGTCGCGGTGAAGAATGCGCCCATCCCGATCAGGGCGAGCGCGCCGGCGTCGGGTGCCGAATGGGGTGCGAGATGGTGGGAGATCAGTCCGACGATGAGTCCGATGTCGGCACCCAGCACGAGCATCGGCGCGAACAGGCCGCCGGGGGTCAGTGCCGCATACGACGCCACCCCGAGCAGGAAACGGAAGGCGAGGATGCCCAGGACGGCGAGGATCGTCCCCTGGCCCAGCAATGCCTTCTGGGTGAGATTGTCACCGGCGCCGGCGAGCTCGGGTGCACTCCACACCGTGATGCCGACGACGATGCCGACGCATGCCGCACGCAGCTCGGCAGGCCACCGACTCGTGTCGGCGGTGTGCAGGCCGACCATGATCGCCTTGTTGTAGAGCACGCCGAGCAGCCCGGCCACGACACCCACGATCAACACCCAGCCGGCGTTGATCATATGCGGCTCGTGCAGATCCTCCATGTGAAAGTCCGTGTGGGAGTGGAAGAACGGATACGACGCAGCGAAACCGGATGCCGAGGCGATGAGTGTGGCCACGGTGGTGCGCGGGTCGAATCGTTTGACGAGTTCCTCGAGCACGAACACGCCACCGGCGATGGGTGCGTTGAACGCGGTCGCCAGACCTGCCGCCGCGCCGCCGGCGGCGAGCACCTGCATGTCGGCGCGGCTGCGGCGCGTGATGCGAGCGACGAGAACGGCGATCGAGCCACCCATCTGCACCGACGGCCCCTCGCGACCCAGGGCCAGTCCGCTGCCGATCGCCAGCAGGCCGCCGGCGTATTTGACCGGGAGGATGCGCATCCGGCTCGGTTCGGTGCGACCGGCGACGAGCGCCTCCACCCGCGGGATGCCGCTTCCCTCGGCGTGCGGCTCGATGCGCCGGACCATGGCAGCGGCGATCGCCGCGCAGCTCGCGCACACCACCACGACGATCAGCAATCCCCACCAGGTGCCGTGCGCCCATGAGGCCAGCGAATTGCGCCAGTCCGCGGCGTCGTCGAGCAGGAGTCGGAAGGTCGCCGCGACCAGACCGGTCAGGCCGCCGACGATCGCTGCGGCGAGCACGAAACCGATCAGACTCTCGGCACCCTCGCCGCTGTTGTCGACAGGATGGGAGGTGGGTTTCTGCCAGCCGGTGAACGTGCTGCGCAGCCAGGTGCGCAGCTGTTCGGAAGAAATCCCCACCGACTATCTGTATCGCGCGGGTCGGCGGGTACGCCAACCGGCCCCGAGAAACGAGGAAGCCCTGACCCGGGTTTCCCCTGGTCAGGGCTTCTGCTGTGTCTCAACCAACACATCTTGTGGACGGATCCGGGCTTCGCCCTTCTCCTCCAGTCGGGGTGGCGGGATTCGAACCCACGACCTCTTCGTCCCGAACGAAGCGCGCTACCAAGCTGCGCCACACCCCGTGATCGCTCTCGCGGAGAGCAACCTGCGATAGCTTACCCCCGCCCATGCGCCAGAAATAAATCGGCTGGTCAGGGCGGGTTCTGCGGTCAGCTGGGGGTTTCGGCGGCCAGCGGGGGAACCGAGGCGGCCTCGTCGAAATCGGCGTCGCCGTGGGACACCGGGGTAAGTGTCAGCAGGGTGGCCTCGGGTCGGCAGCAGAAGCGGTATGGCGCGAACGGGGAGGTGCCCAGTCCGGCCGACACGTGCAGCTTCATCCGCGAGCCCCAGTTGGAGACACCCTTGACCCGCGACCGGTCGATGTTGCAGTTGGTCACCAGTGCGCCGAACAGCGGCACGCACAACTGGCCGCCATGGGTGTGGCCGGCCATCACCAGGTCGTAGCCGTCGTCGGCGAAGCGATCCAGGACACGCGGCTCGGGCGAGTGGGTGAGCCCCAGACGCAGATGGGCCAGCGGGTTGGGGCGACCGGCGACGGTCTCGTAGCGATCACGCTCGATGTGCGGGTCGTCGACACCGGCCGCGGCCACGCGGACGCCGTTGACCTCGATCTCGCGGGTGGTGTGGGTGGCGTCGAGCCAGCCGCGCTCGGTGAACGCCGCACGCAGATCCTGCCAGGGCAGCGGGTCGCCGAAGATGCGCTCGTGGTCGGGATCGAAGTAGTCGAACGGGTTACGCGGACGCGGACCGAAGTAGTCGTTGCCGCCGAACACGAACAGGCCGGGACGCGACAGCAGCCCGCCGAGGGACTGCACCACCGCGGGTACGGCCGCCGGATGGGCGAGGTTGTCGCCGGTGTTGACCACGAGATCGGGTTCGAGCGCCTCGAGCTCGGAGACCCAGGCCTGCTTGAGGCGCTGGTTGGGCATCATGTGCAGGTCACTGATGTGCAGCACGCGCAACGGTGTGGCACCTGGTTCCAGGACCGACATGGTGGTGTGGCGCAACGTGAATGCGTTGCGTTCGATCATCGTCGCGTACGTGAGACCGCCGATGGCCGCGCCCACGGCACCGGCTGCCACGCGTACGGGTACCGGCACCGAATGGTGGCCGGACGACGGTTCGGTGAATTCACGGAGAGCGCGCAGAGAACGAAGCACGTCCCCAGGATACGCACGATCAGAGGACAACTCGCCGCTCACCGACCAGACGTCAGTTCCCCGGGATCACGATCGGTCCCACCCCGGGTATCTGGATCGTGGTCGGCGGTGAGGTCCCGCCACCGGGCAGCAGGTTGGGCAGCGTGGGTGGCGTGGGTGCGGTGCTACGAGGCGCGGTCGACCCGTCGCTGACGTTCAGCGTGATCGTCGCGCCGGGGATCGCCGAGGTCGACGGCGATGTCGACACCACGGTGCCCGCGGCCGCCGAACCCTGCACCGTGTTGGTCTCCACCTTGAACCCGGCAGCCCGGATCTTGGCTGTCGCGTCGTCGACGGTCATCCCGTTGACGTCGGGTACTTGCGCGTTCGCGCCGCCGTTGACGTAGCGCGGCGTCGTCGGGGGCAGTGCGGTGGGCCCGAAGGAGTTCGCCACCGGGAGTACACCGGCGTACCACGCGCGAGCAGGTTCGAGGCCGCCGTAGAGGTTGCCCTCACCGCACTGACGCAGCGGAGAGGTGCAGATACCCGACGGCGTGGTGGAGTCGCCGTAGATGTAGGAGGCGCCGGCGAGGTTGTTGGTGAAGGCCAGGAACGCCGACGAGCGGTGCGTCTCGGTGGTTCCCGTCTTCGCCGAGAGCGGCAGGTTCCATCCGACGGCTCCGGCCGAGCCGGCCGAGGTGCCGCCCGCCTGGTCGTCCTTGCTCAGTGCATTGGCCAAGGTGTCGGCCAGGGCCGGATCGATGACCTGCTCGCACTTGGGCGAGTTCACCGGCACCGTGGCACCCACCACCGGCTTGCCGTCGGGACCGTTGACGATGTTGCCGAACCGATCTCGCTTGGGCTGGGTGATGGAGATGATCGGATTGGGAGGGCACCACATGCCGTGCGAGGACAGCGTCGCGGCCACATTCGACAGCTCCAGGGCGTTGACGGCGGTCGGGCCGAGGGTGAAGGAGCCGAGGTTGTACTTCTTGAAGTAGTCGGCCAGGCTCATGTCGCCGTCACCGGCCGTGCCGGCCTTGGCGTAGGAGCGCATACCCAGGCGAACCGCCATGTCGACGGCGGCGGGCACCCCGGTCTGCTGGATGAGCTTGACGAATGCGGTGTTCGGCGAGGTGGCCAGCGCCTGCGTCACCGACATCGCCGGGGCGTAGTTGCCCGCATTCTTCACGCAGTAGTAATCGGGCGGGCAGCCATAGGCGCCGTCGGAGGAACCCATCCCCTTGACCGCGAGTGTCGGGGGAACCTGCAGGGTCGCCGAGATGCCCATGCCCTTCTCCATCGCCGCGGCGGTGGTGAAGATCTTGAAGATCGAGCCGGCGCCGTCACCGACCATCGAGAACGGTTCGGGCTGAACGGTTTCGTCGTTGCCCTGATTCAGCCCGTAATTGCGGCTGGACACCATGGCCAGCAGGTCGTGGCTGGGGTGGTCCTTGGAGTAGGGCCGCAGGATGTTGATGACATTGGCGATGCCGTCGAGATGCGGGCCGGCGACGCTCTGCGCGGCCTTCTGCACACTGTTCTGCACGCGCGGATCCAGGGTGGTGCGGATGGTGTAGCCACCGCGCGAGATCTGGTCGGAACTCAGCCCGGCGTCGGACAGGTACTGCAGTGCATAGTCGCAGAAGTAGCCCGCGCCCTTGGCGGCGATACACCCCTGCGGCAGGGTCTGCGGTTCGGGGATCACCCCGAGCGGGGCGTTCTTGGCGGCGGTGAGCTCGGCGGTGCGTGCGGGAAAGTTCTCGATCATCTTGTCGAGCACGGTGTTGCGGCGCGCGATCACGGCCTGGGAATTGGTGTAGGGGTCCAGCGCCGAACTCGACTGGACCATGCCCGCGAGCATCGCGGCCTCGCCGACGGTCAGATCCTTGGCGTGCTTGTTGAAGTAGGTGCGTGCAGCGGCCTCGACGCCGTAGGCGCCGTTGCCGAACGGCACGATGTTCAGATACCGGCTGACGATGACCTTCTTGGCCTCTTGTTTGGCCTGCGCATGGGAGAGGTTCTCGTCGCGTTGGGCCTGGTCCTCGAGGGATTTCTCCATCGTCAGCGCCATCCGCACCTCGCGGAGTTTGCGGGCGGGGGTGTCGGCGACGGCGGCCTGACGATCCGCCTCGGTCCTGGCCAGCACGAGCAGCTGATAGTTCTTGATGTACTGCTGGTCGAGGGTCGACGCGCCCTGCTGGACCTCACCTGACGACGAGTTCTTCAGAGCCGCGCGGATCGTGCCCTTCCAGTCGACGCCGTCGTGTTGCAGGAACCGTCGGTCCTCGATGGAGATGATCGCCCGGATCATGTCGGGGGCGATGTCGTCGTAGCCGACGGGGAACCGCCGCTGGTCGTAGATGTAGGCGATCGGGTCGCCGGTGGCGTCGGTCATGGTGGTGACCGCGGGGACCGTGCCGTCGAGCAACTCCGACGAGACGTTCTCGACGGTGCTCGCGGCGCGGTTGGAGACCACGCCGAAGCCACCGGCCAACGGGAACAACAGACCTGCCACCAATACACCCGCAAGCACCAAGCACACGACCAGTCCGGCCACTGCTCGGGCAGGTGAGCGGCCCCGGGATTTCGACACCCCGACAGGATACGGGTTCGGTGCGTGGGGATTACCGCCAATCCGACGCGTGGCGGCGTTCTCCGACGTCTGATTCAGCCGATTTCCGCAGGTTGTCGGGTGTGCCACCTGTCACCGCGAGTGTGGGAAGTGAGCCGCGTGGCGAGTGGTCCGACCTTGGCGAGGGCGGGGTGTCGGTTTGTGGTTTGTACGTCGGTGCCAAATTCTTCGGCTCCGGACTTGACTGTGAATGTGAGACCTACATAGATTGAAAGTCAGATTGTGACTCGCGTTACATATCTGGATTTTTGTGTCAGACAGCGCTCTGAACTGGTGTATCAGCGGAGATAGGGGTAGCGACCATGACTCTTTCGATCGCGACAGGTGCGTCGCAGCCGTTCGACAACGAAGCCCGGCTGCAGTGGGTGGCGCAGGCTCGCTGTCGCGGAACCGACCCCGACGAGTTGTTCGTCCGCGGGGCGGCGCAGCGCAAGGCCGCGACGATCTGTCGCCACTGCCCGGTTCAGCTCGAATGCGGGGCCGATGCGCTCGACAATCGTGTGGAGTTCGGCGTGTGGGGCGGGATGACCGAGCGTCAGCGCCGCGCACTCCTTCGTCAGCACCCCGAGGTGACCTCCTGGGGTGAGTTCTTCGAGTTGCAGCGTCGGCGTCAGAGCGCTGTGTAGTCAGTCGGGCCCGGTGATCGGTTGTGGTGAGCCCTGATCCTGCGGGGTTCGGTCGGTCGCGAGTCGCGCTCAGCCGCGACCGACGATCTCCTCGGCGACGGCCCGCAGCGCCGGCATGTCGGCCACCTCGAACGGCAGCGCCGGCACGCCGACCACCGGCACCCGCGGATGTGTGCGCGTGAAGCTCTGCAGCACCCGCAGTTCGCGCCGACCGGTGGTGGTGCGTTCGGCGTGGATCGCCAGAACGCCGCGGGTCAGCTCATCCTCGACCACGTCGAGAGCGGCACGCGCGACATCGTCGGACACCGTGGTGAGGTTCGGGTGGGTGCGGTTGAGGATGAGGCCGGCCAGCGGCATGTTCTCCTCGGCCAGCCGATCGACGAAGAAGGCCGCCTCGCGCATCGCATCGCGTTCGCCCGAGGCGACGACCGTGAACAGCGTGCCGGGTTGTTTGAGCAGTTCGTAGGTCCGTCGGGCGCGTTCCTCGAAGTTGCCGAACATCGAGTCCAGTGACTGCACGAACACCGACACATCGCGCAGGGTGTCACCGCCGATGATGGTCGACACCCCACGCATGGCCAGGCCCATCGCGCCGGTGAGCACGCGTCCCACGCCACGGCCACCACCCATCAGCATGCGCATGAGCCGGCCGCCCATGAACGAGCCGAGCCGGCCGGGAGCGTCGAGGAAGTCCAGTGCGTTGCGTGAGGGCGGGGTGTCGACAACCACGAGGTCCCACTCGTCACGTTCGAGTAGCTGTCCGAGCTTCTCCATCGCCATGTACTCCTGCGTTCCGGAGAAGGATGTGGCGACGGTCTGATAGAAGCTGTTGTTCATGATCGCCTCGGCGCGATCGGGGGTGGAGTACTGCGTGACCATCTCGTCGAAGGTGCGACGCATGTCGAGCATCATCGCGTGGAGGCTGCCGCTGCCCTCGATCTGTACGGGCTGCGGATCGTTGGTCAGCGAGTCCATCCCCAGCGACTGAGCCAGCCGGCGAGCGGGGTCGATGGTGAGGACCACCACCTTGCGGCCCTGTTCGGCAGCGTAGAGCGCCATCGCCGCCGCCGTGGTCGTCTTGCCGACACCACCTGCGCCACAACAGATCACCACGCGCGTCTCGGGGTCGGTGAGGATCGATCCCATCTTCAAATCGGTCGGCATCTACACACCAGCCTTTCCGAGGAGTCCGGCGAGTTCGTAGAGCGAGGCCAGGTCGACGCCCTCGTCGAAGTCGGGCAGTTCGATGGTCGCAGGGCCGTCTTCGCCTGCGCGCGTGCTGATCTCGTCGAGCGATGCGCGCGCCACCTGCTGCGCCTGCAGGCGGGTCGCATGTTCGATGGTCTCGGCCATCAGACCCTCCAGATCGCTGTCGGAGAGGTGAATCCCGGCCTCCTGCAAGCTGTTGCGGATGCGCACGGCGTCGATGTCACCCTCGGCGATGTCGTCGATGGAGTCGGCGGGCAGGTGGGTGGGTGACACCCGGTTGATGAACAGGTTGCCGATCCGCAGATCCTTGCCGCGCAGCTCGTCGACGGCCTCGATGGTCTCCTGGATCGGCATCGCCTCCAGCAGTGTCACCAGGTGCACCACCGTCTCGTCGGAGTGCAGCAGTCGCACCACCCCCTCGGACTGGTTGCGGATCGGACCGGTCTTGGTCAGATTCGCCATCGCCTTGGTGACGTCGAGGAAATTGCCGATGCGTCCGGTGGGCGGCGAGTCGACCACCACCGCGTCGTAGACACGCGCGCCGGTGGCGCGGTCGGTGCGGATGATCGTCTCCTTGATCTTTCCGGTCAGCAGCACGTCACGCAGTCCGGGGGCGACCGTGGTGACGAAGTCGATGGCGCCGATGCGTCGCATCGCCCGGCCGGCGAAGCCGAGGTTGTAGAACATGTCGAGGTATTCCAGCAGCGCATGCTCGATGTCGATGGCCAGCGCCCACACCTGGCCGCCGCCCTCGGCGGTGGCGATCTTCACCTCTTCGGGAGGAAGCGGTGGGATGTCGAAGAGCTGCGCGATGCCCTGTCGGCCCTCGCATTCGACCAGCAGCACCTTCTTGCCGTCGGCGGCGAGTTCGAGTGCCAGCGCCGCGGCGATCGTCGTCTTTCCGGTGCCGCCCTTGCCCGACACGAAGTGCAGGCGAGCCGCGGCCGACGCCGCCGACCACCGCTGGCCATCATCGGTCACCGAGTTGCTCACCGGTCAACCATATCTGTGGGCTGGTCCCGATAGGCTGACGCCATGAGCGAGACAACCGCGTGGGAGTACGCCACGGTGCCCCTGCTGACACATGCGACCAAACAGATCCTCGACACCTGGGGAGCCGACGGCTGGGAACTGGTCACGGTTCTGCCGGGCCCGACCGGTGAACAGCATGTCGCCTACCTCAAACGACCGAAGGGATGATCACGAGATGACCTGGTCAGAGCGTCTGAAGGAACTCGGAATCGAACTGCCGGCCGTGGCCGCGCCGGTGGCGTCCTATGTCCCCGCGGTGCAGACGGGCAACCTCGTCTACACCTCGGGCCAGCTGCCGTTCCATCAGGGCGGACTCGCCGTGGCCGGCAAGGTCTGTGAGGGCGCCGAGGGTGTGGTGAAGCCCGATGTGGCCACCAAGGCCGCACGTCAGTGCATCCTCAACGCGCTGGCCGCGGTGGACTCGCTGGTGGGGATCGACTCGATCAAGCGCATCGTCAAGGTGACCGGCTTCGTCGCCTCGGCTGTCGGTTTCACCGGTCAGCCGCAGGTGATCAACGGTGCCTCGGATCTGCTCGACGAGATCTTCGGTGAGGCCGGCAAGCATGCGAGGTCGGCGGTCGGTGTGGCCGAGCTGCCGCTGGGCGCCCCCGTCGAGGTGGAACTGATCGTCGAGATCTGAGTCGTCGCGTGGCGATCGCCACGTAGGGTGGCGCCATGAGTCGCGTCACGGTGATCGGTGCGGGCAACGTCGGAACGATCGCGGGGATGTCGCTGGCTGCATCCGGGCGGTTCGACGAGGTGGTTCTCGTCGACAACGCCGGCGGTCGGGCCGCCGGGATCGCCCTGGACATCACGCATTCGGGTCCGTTGCTCGGGTTCTCCACACGAGTGCGCGGTGAACGCACCGTCGCCGAGGCCGGTGCCTCGGAGTATGTGATCATCACGGCCGGTCGCGCTCGTACGCCCGGGATGGGCCGCGCCGACCTGGTGGGTGTCAACGCCGCGATCGTCGGCGATCTGGCCGCACAGGTGGCGCAGGTGTCGCCGGGCGCGGTGATCGTGGTGGTCACCAACCCGGTCGACGAGATGACCCAGCACGTCCAGGCCGTCACCGGCTTCCCCACCGAACGCGTGATCGGGATGGCCGGATTGCTCGACTCGGCGCGGTTCCGGGCGTTGACCGCCCTCGAGGCCAAGGTGACCAACGAGGAGGTGTCGGCGATCGCCCTCGGCAGCCACGGCGACGAGATGGTTCTCCCGTTGTCGCAGGCCACGATCGACGGCCGCCCGATCCTCGACGTCCTCGACGCCGACACGGTCGACGGTCTCGTCGACCGGGCGCGCAACTCCGGCGGCGAGGTGGTCGGACTGCTCGGCAACGGCAGCGCCTTCGTCGCGCCGGGCACCTCGGCGGCGCGGATGGTGCTCGACATGGCCGGCGGCTTCGGGCGCAGTGCTGTTGCGGGCGAGACGATCTCGGCAACCGTAGCGCCGAGCGGCCAGTACGGGATCGACGGCGGCTATGTGGGGTTGCCGGTGCGACTCGGTCCCACCGGGGTCGCCGAGATCGTGGAACTCGACCTCAGCGATGACGAGCTCACCCAATTGCGTTCGGCCGCAGCGGCGATCGCCGAACGTGTGTCGGCGATGTGAGCGCGCCGACCGCGTGAGTCGCCGCTGCGTGGTGCGTCGGCGTCAGCGGTTCTCCTGCTCCTGGGCCAGATAGGTCAATTGCGCCTTCACTGACATTCGCGCGGCCGGCCAGAGTTTCTTGTCGACGTCGGCATAGGCACGTTTGACCACCTTCATCGGTTTCGCCGCGGCCGCAGAGGTTTTCATCTCCGCGAGAATCTCGCGGATCTGGTCCAGACGACCTTCGCGGTGGCTCTTGTAGTACCGGGCCACCGGGGTCAGATCGTCGTGGTCGGTGCCGTGACCGGGCAGGAGTGCGGCATCGCTGCCCTCCACGATCAGCCGGTTCAGCGAGTTCATGTAATCGCGCAGTCCGCCGTCGGCTGGATCGAGCACGGTGGTGCCGGCGCCGAGGATGGTGTCACCGGTGAGCACCGCACGGTCGCCGTCGTGGTCGACCAGCAGGCTCACCGAGTCGGCGGTGTGACCGGGGGTGTGCAGCACCGTGATCCGCAGTCCGGCAGCCTCGATCACCTCGCGGTCGTCGAGCGGCGGCGCGTCGACGCAGAACTTCGACGACCACGCGCGCACAGGTGCGCCGGTGCGTTTGCGGAATCCCTTGATGCCGCCGGTGTGGTCGTGATGGCGATGGGTGATCAGCAGCAGTTCGACTCGACCGAGTGCCGCCACGCGGTCCAGATGATCCTTCTTGCCCTTGGGCCCGGGATCGACCACCACGATCTCGTCATGTCCGGGGGCGCGCAGCACCCAGGTGTTGGTGCCGTCGAGTTCCATCGTCCCGGGGTTGTCGCACAACATCACCGACGCGAACGGGGTCACCTCACGGAGCACCCCGTACGCCGGATGGGTGGGAGGTTCGGACGAGGTCGGCGAATCGGTCATGCTCACACGCTAGCGATCGAGGACCGATCCTGGTGTGAGACGGTGCGGGTGATGGCGTCGATGACGCGTTGCACGGCCAGTCCGCGACGCACGTCGAGCTCGTGGGGTCGGCCGGTGGCGACGGCGGCGAGGAATTCGTGGAGCAGCACCGAGAAGCATTCGGGGGAAGTGGTGCGTCGCTCGCTCAGCGACACCAGGCCGCCGGGACCGGCCACCTCGAACCGGGTCACGGTCGGGATCACCGGCACGCGCAGGGACAACGACATGGTCGAGGTGCGGGCGGTGTCGGGACCGGCGGCGTGACCGACCATGACGGTCCACAGGTCGGACTCGGCGTCGTGGCGCGCACCGACAATCCCGGTGATCGGGCCGAGGACCCGGTCGAGCAGATCGATGACATGGGGACCGACGTCGAACAGTGCGCCCGTCTCGGCGCGCCAGGCCGATGCGGCGTAGCGGCCACCCAGCAGCGATCCCGACAACCATGTGCCCGACCCGCTGCGGACGTCGGCGACATCGGCGGCGGCCACGAATGCGCGGGTCTCGGGCGCGAATCGGCGGGTGAAGCAGACGATCGAGGTGACCCCGGCCGCCTCGATCTTGTCGACGAGGGCCGTTGCGGCGGTCAGCGAGTCGGCGATCGGCTTGTCGAGGATCAGGTGTTTTCCGGCTGCCGCTGCTCTGCCGGCCAGCCGCGCCTGGACCGACGGGGGTACGGCGAAGGCGATCGCGTCGTTGCCGGCGAGGAGCTCGTCGAAGTCGGCCACGCGCGGGACATCGATACCCGCGGCCGAGGCGGGATCGCGCGACCAGACGCCGGTCAGTTCGACCCCTGGATGTGCGGTCATCGCCGGGATGTGGGTCTCACGCGCCCACGGCCCGGTGCCGACCAGACCGATGCGCATCGCCGGGGATGCCACGGTGTTCCGTGCGCTCGGATCAGCGAGCGCGGCGTGCCAGGCGCTCGGAGTCGGCGATGAGAACGCTCTTGCCCTCGAGTCGGATCCAGCCGCGCTGGGCGAAATCTGCCAGCGCCTTGTTCACGGTCTCGCGGGAGGCGCCGACGAGCTGGGCGATCTCCTCCTGCGTGAGGTCGTGGGTGACGCGCAGCGCACCATTCTCCTGGGTGCCGAAACGCTGGGCGAGCTGCAACAACTGCTTGGCGACACGACCGGGCACGTCGGTGAAGATCAGGTCGGCCAGGTTGTTGTTGGTGCGACGCAGGCGGCGGGCGAGCACGCGCAGCAGCTGCTCGGCGATCTCGGGTCGGTCGGCGATCCACTTGCGCAGCGCATCGCGGTCCATCGACACGGCGCGGACCTCGGTCACCGTGGTCGCCGAGGAGGTGCGCGGACCCGGGTCGAAGATCGACAGCTCGCCGAACATATCCGACGGTCCCATGATCGTCAGCAGGTTCTCGCGGCCGTCGGGTGAGTGCCGTCCGAGCTTCACCTTGCCGGACAAGATGATGTAGAGCCGATCGCCCGGTTCACCCTCGTGGAAGATCACGTGGCCACGGGGGAAGTCCACGGGCTGCAACTCCTTGGTGAGCGCCGCCACCGCGCTCGGCTCCACGCCCTGGAAAATGCCCGCGCGAGCCAATACCTCTTCCACCTGCGCCCCTTTCTAAGGGTCACGATGCCGCGCCGGGGCACTGTGCCCGGTGCGACGACACATGTCGCTTTTGGTCAACTTCGCGATCAGTCTACGGTTCGAAGTGCGCTTAATGTGATGTAGTACCGGGTTGCGCCGAGGAAACGTGTCGTGATCCGGACCCGTCGGGCGGCCGGTGTAGAGGGCTGGTCGGGGTTGTGGTGGTGAAAATACCCCCCGGACCTGCAGAAAAAGCGGAGCGCGCTCCGGTTCAGCTCGCCCGGCGTCGGGACAACTCGTCGGGCCCGGAATCGGTCGCATTTCCGGCGACGGGATCCTTGACGAGGCCGATGTTCGCCTCGGTGTCGACATTCTGAGTCTGTTCGGACCCGTGAGTCTGATCGGCCTCGTGGGGGAGTTCGACCTCGTGGTTCAGTTCGACCTCGTGGTTCAGTTCGCTGTCGAGCATCGCGGCGACGTCGCCGTGGTCGAGGCCCTGACTGTCGAGCCGGCCCTGGACGCGTTCCATCGCGAGGGCGAACAGCATCAGTACCGCCGGAAAGACGATTGCTGCGAGTCCGGTCATGGGGATGAGTAAACACAACAGAGGTCTCGGAATTGCAACGGGTGGTGACTCTCGACCTCCCGGATCGGGCACTCCGGAAGCGCTGCGTACCCTTGTTCGAGTGAGCGCGCAGCAATCCACCCGCGCCCCGGCTCGGCGAAAGACCGCAGCGCAGCGGGGTACCGAGACGCCGACCGGGCTCGTTCGCCGCGCACGTCGGATGTATCGCAAGCTGCAGGTCGCCTTCCCCCATGTCTATTGCGAACTCGACTTCACCAACCCTCTCGAGTTGTCGGTCGCCACGATCCTGTCGGCGCAGAGCACCGACAAGCGTGTGAACCTGGTCACACCGGCGTTGTTTGCGAAGTATCGGACAGCCGCCGACTACGCCGGGGCCGATCGCACCGAACTCGAGGAGATGATCCGCAGCACCGGCTTCTACCGGAACAAGGCGAACTCTCTGATCGGTCTCGGCCGCGAACTCGTCGAGCGGTTCGACGGACAGGTGCCCCACACTCTCGCCGAACTGGTGACCCTTCCCGGATTCGGTCGCAAGACCGCGAACGTGGTGCTCGGCAACGCCTTCGGCATCCCCGGCATCACGGTCGACACTCACTTCCAGCGACTCGTGCACCGGTGGCGGTGGACCGAGGAGACCGATCCGGTGAAGATCGAGAAGGCTGTCGGCGAACTCTTTCCCCGCAAGGACTGGACGGAGTTGTCCCACCGGGTGATCTTCCACGGTCGGCGCGTGTGCCACGCCCGGCGCCCCGCATGCGGGGTGTGCGTCCTCGTCGACGACTGCCCGTCGGCCGGACTCGGGCCGATGGACAAGGAAACGGCCGCAGCGCTGGTCAAGGGTCCTGAGCGCGATCACCTGCTGGAATTGGCGGGCATGTGAAGCGTCTGTTCGGGTCCCGGCTGTCCATGCCCAGCGCTTCGGCGCGATGGACGATCGCCGCGGCGGTGGTGGTGGTCGCCCTGGTCGTCGCGATCTGGCCGCGCGATTCCAACGACGGCTCATCGACCGAGAATGCGCAGTCAGCGCAGGTGAGCTCGGCAACCGACGGCGCGAACACCGCCGGGGTGGCGACCCCGACCGGCACGCCGGGTGAGCTGGCCGCGGCACGATCGGCGGCCGCGCTGGAGCCCTGCCGGGTCGGCGGGAGCCCGCAGGTGGCCAAGCTCGCGGGTATCACCGCCGAATGTCTCGGCGACGCGGCCACCGTCGCGATGGCGGGCATCACCCAGGGCCGTCCCACGGTGCTCAACTTCTGGGCCGCATGGTGTGCACCGTGTCGTGAGGAACTGCCGGTGATGCAGGATTTCGCGCGAGCGTCGGGAGACAAGGTGACGGTGATGACCGTCCACGCGCGTGACGGCGCGCAGGATCCGATCGCCGCGCTGGCACTGCTGCGTGACCTGGGCGTCCACCTGCCCGCGGTGCTCGACTCGCGCGGTCAGATCGCCGGGGCACTCGGTGTGCCGCCGGTGCTCCCGACGACCGTGCTCATACGCGCCGATGGGTCGGTGGCGAAGGTGGTCCCGACCGTGTTCACCTCGGTCGACCAGATCCGCTCGACGGTCGCCGACGCGCTCGGGGTGAGCCTGTGACAACCCGCGGCCCGCAGGGCCCGTCGGGGTCGGACTCGTCCGGAACATCGGGGGCCGACGCGCGTCCCGAACCCACGCGGGGACCGCGCCTGCTGGTCGACCCGCAGGCGGTACCCAGCTGGCTGGCGCCACTGGTCGGACACCTCGACGGCGTCACCGACGTGGTCGCCCGGCGCGGCGGGACCCCGATGCGGCTGCTCTCGGCGCTGCCGGGCCGGCGTCAGGCCGCGGTGTTGGTGCTGTTCAGCGGTGCGGCCGACCCGTCGGATCCCACCAAACCCGGACCCGATGCGCAGGTGGTGCTGACCCAGCGCGCGGCCACGCTGCGCAATCACAGCGGTCAGGTGGCCTTTCCCGGCGGGTCGCGCGACGAGGGTGAGGACTATCCGGTCGGTACCGCGCTGCGTGAGGCGGCCGAGGAGGCGGCGATCGACCCCGAGACGGTGACGCCGCTGGCGCTCACCGGATCGCTGGCCGTGCCGCCCTCGGGTTTCGACGTGGTGCCGGTCATCTCCTACTGGGACCGCCCCCACGACATCCGCGCCGTCGACGCCGGCGAGACCGAACGCGTCGCCCGGGTGCGTCTGCACGATCTGCTGGACCCGGCCAACCGGTTCCAGGTTCGACGTACCGTTCTGGGCGGGCGTGCCTATCAAGGACCGGCCTTCGGCGTCGACGGGTTGCTGGTGTGGGGTTTCACCGGCGGGCTGCTCGCCGCGATGACCGCGGTCGCCGGATGGGACATCCCCTGGGATCATGACGATGTCCGCGACCTCGCGGAGACCCTCGACGGACTGGAGTACCGATGAGCGCCTCGGCGTGGGTCGACCTGGTGGTCGTGATCCTCGCACTGCTGGCCGCGGCATCGGGTTTCCGGCAGGGGGCTCTCGCCTCCGGGCTGGCGTTCGTGGGTGTGGTGCTCGGCGCCGTCGCCGGCATCCTGCTCGCGCCGCATGTGATCTCCCACCTGGCCGACCACCGCTGGCGGCTGGTGGTGGGTATCGGGATGCTGGTCATCCTGGTGATCATCGGCGAGGTGTCGGGCATGGTGCTCGGTCGCGCGGCCCGCAGCGGACTGCATTCGCGCGGGGTGCGCGCCGCCGACTCGGTGATCGGGTCGCTGTTGCAGGGCATCGCGGTGCTCGTGGCCGCCTGGTTGCTCGCGATCCCCGTGAGCAGCTCGTCGGAACCGCAGGTGGCCACCGCTGTGCGCAATTCGCGGGTGCTGTCGGGCGTGAACGAGGTCGCCCCGCAGTGGCTGCGCAAACTCCCCAAGGACTTCTCCAACCTGCTCGACACATCCGGTCTGCCGTCGGTGATCGGGCCCTTCGGCCACACCCCGGTCGCCGAGGTGGATCCCCCCGACGAGACGACGGCCCAGCTGCCGGTGGTCATCGCGGTGCAGGCGAGCGTGGTCAAGATCGAGGGTGTGGCCCCGAGCTGCAATCAGGCGCTCGAGGGGTCGGGTTTCGTGGTCGCGCCGGGCAGGGTGATGACGAATGCGCATGTGGTCGCCGGGACGCGGTCACTGCGGGTGACAGCGGCCGGCACCCAGTACCGCGCCCACGTGGTCCTGTTCGACTCGCGCACCGACATCGCGATCCTGTCGGTTCCCCAACTCGACGAGCAGCCGCTGACGTTCGCGGCCTCGCCGGTGGAGTCGGGTCATCAGGCGATCGCACTGGGCTATCCCGAGGCCGGTCCCTACACGGCGACGCCGGTGCGGGTGCGCGACCGGGTACGACTGACCGGACCCGACATCTACGAATCCGGGCAGGTCACCCGCGAGGTGTACACCGTGCGCGGGGTGATCAGGCAGGGAAACTCGGGCGGTCCGCTGATCGACACCCAGGGTGAGGTGCTCGGCGTGGTCTTCGGCGCCGCCGAGGACACCACCAGCGAGACCGGTTTCGCGCTGACCGCCCAGACCGTGCAGGCAGATCTGGAGCTCTCGTCAAGCGACTACTCCCCGGTCGACACCGGGGCGTGCGTGCATTCCTGAACACCGGGGCTCATATCGGCCCGCAGACGATGCCAGGGGAGGGGTTCGGTTCGGTGTTGTTCAGGCCGTGAGGAATTCGGTGATCGCGGTGTTGACCGCGTCCGGCTGCTCCTCGTGCGCGTAGTGCCCCGAGTCCGCCACACCCACCAGTCGGTAGTCGGCGGCATAGTCGGCGGTCGCGTCGGGGGAGACGAGTTCGGCGGCGATGTAGGGGTCCTGGTCGCCGCGCAACGCGAGCACCGGTGTGTCGATCCTGGACTCCATCTCCTCACCGAAGCGGCCGCCGTCGGGTCGGAACTGCGAGCGGAACGCCCAGCGGCGGTACTCCAGGCTGCTGTGGGCCACGCCGGGGATCTGCACGGCTGTGCGATACAGCTCGCGGGCGGTGCGGAAGTCGTCGGTGGCCCGCCATGCGGGTCCGGAACGCTGGCTGAGCATGTCGGCGATGAACGCGCCGTCGTCGCGGGTCAGTGCGCGTTCGGCCAGACGCGGCACCTGATTGCCGAGGAACTCGCGCAGGAACGGCCTGCGGTCGCCGCGTATGCGTAACGCGTCCTCACGCAGCACGCGCGGATGCGGCGAACCGATGACCACCATCTTGTGGACCGCGCGCGGATGCAGCGCCGCACACGCCCAGGCGCCGAGGCCGCCGTCGGCGTGACCGACGAGTGTGGCCTCGGAGTGGCCGAGTGCGCGGATGAGACCGTAGACGTCGCCGGCGAGCGTCCAGCCGTCGTAGCCGCGCGGGGGTTTGTCGGTGTCGCCGTAGCCGCGCAGGTCCACCGCGACGACGCGAAACCGGTGTGGGTCGATGCCACCGAGCTGATTGCGCCACGCCCACCAGATCTGGCCGAAGCCGTGTAACAGCAGTACCAGCGGACGGGTGGCCCCGGAATACTCGACGGCCGCGCGGTCGCCGGCCTGGTGTTCGGCGGCCTGGTGTTCTGCGGCGTGGAAGCGAATTCCGTTGGCCCGCACGTCCAGATGACGCCAGGGTCCCTCGACCCGCACCACCGACGGGTCGGGAGGCGGGGAGTCGGTGGTGACGCTCACTTGGTGGCGCTGGCACCCTTCGAGCCGGAGCTCGACGCATGCTCGCCCGTGGCTGAATGATCACCCTTGCCGGGCAGGATCTGCGAGGTCTCCTTGACCGAGGCGATCGTCTTCTTCGGGCCGGTGATCTTCTTGAACAGGATCACGCCGCCGATCGCTGCCGCGATCGTGATGACCAGCAGGATCAGGAAGACGATGCCGAACGACGCCCACCGTGGCAGCCACTCGCTGAGCAGCTCACCGATGAAGTAGAAGAAGAAGAAGCTCGCATACAGCGCGATGACGCCGGCGATGATCGTCAGGATCGAGCCGATCGCGGCCTTCTTGGCCTCCTCGATCGCCTCGGCCTTGGCCAGCGCCACCTCGGCGCGTACCAGGGTCGAGACCTGGGCGCTGGCGTTCTTGACGAGGTGACCGATGCTCTGCTCGCCGTTGGATTTCACACCAGGCTCCGACAGCGGGATCGAGGAGACCGTCGACGGTGCTCCGGTGGTCGGTCGATCGTCCAGGTTCACGGTTGTCCCCTCGTAGCTCTCGAACCCGCGTGCAGGCATGTGGGTCATATGTTGCCACGCCGCGGCGGATCAGCCTGTGTGCGCCGCCGTATGGGGTGTTCCCGACTGGTGTGGATCTCAGGCGCGTGTCCAAGCGAGCGTCGCGCCAGAATCTGCCGTCGCGGTAGCCGGGCTGCTGGTACCACCGATCGGGTCGCGGTCAGATCGAGGCCCGTGGCGTCATGATCACCAGCACCGCCTGTGCTGGACCGTCCACGGCTCGGTAGCGGTGCTCGCCGTCGCTGCGCCAGGTGGTCGACTCGCCGACCGACAGGGTCTGCGGTGCGGCGAGAGGACCGACCGCGAGCTGACCCGATACGACGGTGAGGTGTTCGGTGACCGCGTCGGCGTGACCGGGGGAGGTGTGGTCGGCGTCGGCCGGGAAGTCGAGCCAGAACACCTCGACGGTCATGCTGGGCAGTTCGCGCAGCTCGAGCAGCGCCGAGGTCATCCCGCCGGCGGCGGTGCTGCGAACCCCGTTCGCGCCGCCGATCAGGGTGGTCAGCGGCACCTGTAGCGGCGCGCAGATCGCGTAGAGGGTTTCCAGGGTCGGGTTGCGCCCGCCCGCCTCGATCTCCGACAGCGAGCCCTTGCCGATGTGTGCCCGTCGTGCCAGTTCCGACAGGCTCAGCCCGCGGGCGGTGCGCAGGTCGCGGATGCGGGATCCGACATCGGCGACGGGGGGACCGGCATCTGTCTCGTCGCCGTGAAATCGGTTGCCGGTGGTCATATGCGTCATGATACGTTCTGTCCACGGAACGTTCTGTTTGCGGAACGCTTCTGATCGTAGGAGACGAGATCTCTGATCGAGCGAGACGAGGTGAGGACATGTCGGCAGCGGACAATCGGGTGACCGGACGCGGCGACTCGCGCCCGGCGGTGTCGGTCGCGATCCCGATCGTCGCGGGGATCATCTGTGCGCTCGTGGGCTACACGAGTTCGTTCGCGGTGGTCCTCGCCGGTCTACGCGGGGTGGGCGCATCCCCGGTACAGGCCGCGTCGGGTCTGCTCGCGGTCACAGTCTGTATGGCACTCGCCTCGATCGTGCTGTCCTACCGCTTCCGCATCCCGATCACCTCGGCCTGGTCGACACCCGGTGCGGCACTGCTGGCCGCGACGGGTGCGGTCGCCGGCGGCTGGCCCGCGGCGGTCGGCGCATTCCTCATCACCGGGGTGTTGTTCGTGGTCACCGGCCTGTGGTCGGGACTGTCGTCGTTGATCGGTCGCATCCCGGTGCCGGTCGCCCAGGCGATGCTCGCCGGGGTGTTGCTGCCGCTGTGCATCGCACCGGCCACTTCGCTGGCACATCATCCGGCCGCGGTCGCGCCGGTGCTGCTCACCTGGTTGGTGTTGGTGAAGGCCGCTCCGCGGTGGGCGGTGCCGGGCGCCTTTCTCGCCGCGATGATCGTCATCGCGATCACTGCGTCGACCGGCGACGTGCACCTGTCGGCGAGTGAGTTGATCCCGCGACTGGAATTCGTCGCCCCGAGCTGGGGGTGGCAGGCGCTGGTCGGTATCGCGATCCCGTTGTACGTGGTCACCATGGCCGCGCAGAACATCCCGGGCGTCGCGGTGATGAAGACCTTCGACTACGAGGTGCCGTGGCGCCCGTCGATGCTGGTCACCGGGTTGGGCACCGTGCTCGGTGCCGTCGCCGGCGGTCATGCGATCAACCTCGCCGCGATCAGCGCGGCGCTGGCCGCCGGACCCGACGCGGGACCTGATCGTTCTCGCCGCTGGATCGCCGCGGTCAGCGCCGGGGTGAGCTACCTGGTGATCGCCCCGCTCTCGGCCGCCCTGTCGGCGCTCGTGCTCGCGGCCGGGGAGGGGGTGCTCGAGGCCGTCGCCGGTGTCGCTCTGCTGGGCGCGTTCGCAGGTGCGATCTCGGGGGCTTTCGCCGATCCGCACACCCGCACCGCCGCGGGGATCACCTTCGTGATCGCCGCGTCGGGGGTGTCGCTACTCGGTATCGGGTCGGCCTTCTGGGCGCTGCTGATCGGCATCATCGCCTTCGTCATCCTGCGACCGGACAGCGATGTCGGCATACGCCTTCGACGTCTCGTCGGGCCCCTCGTGGGTCGAGGCGAGGTCGGGCGCGCCGACGTCGGAGTCGGCGGCCATCCGGTCGAGGACACGACCACGCCGGATCAACGCGGCGGCACCCAGCAGTGACATCAACACCGACGCCATGAGCACCGCCGCCGTGGCGATCTCGGTGCCGGCGTCGTCGAGTGCGAGGTCGGCGATGAGCAGGCTCACGGTGAATCCGATGCCACCGAGCAGGGACACCGCGAACAGATCCTGTTTCTGCATCCCCGACGGCGCCCGAGCGATGCCCAGCCGCACCGCGGCGACCGTCGCGATGACGATGCCCAGCGGCTTGCCGATCACCAGACCAAGGAAGGCGCCCAGTGCGATGCGTTCGGTGAATGCCGCCGTCAGGGAATGAGCGTCGAGCGAGACCCCGGCGGCGAAGACCGCGAACAACGGGACGCAGATGAGTGACGACACGGGTTGGAGTCGGGATGCCAGCCGTACCGCCGGCGCGTCACGCTCGCCTGGGTCGGCGCGGACTCGGGTGAGCAGCGCCAATGCCACGCCGGCGATCGTCGCGTGGATACCCGAGTTGAACACCGCCACCCAGGTGACGACGGCCAGCGGGACGTAGAACCACCACGCGGTGATCCGGCGGTGCTGGGCGTAGGCGTAGACGGCGCAGCAGAGGACCGCGACACCCAGCGCGGGCCAGTTGAGGCCCTCGCTGAACACCACGGCGATGATGACGATCGCGATGAGGTCGTCGACCACGGCCAGAGCGAGCAGGAACACCCTCGCCGACACCGGGACGCGCGACCCCGCCAGCGACAGGATGCCGAGTGCGAAGGCGATGTCGGTGGCCACCGGAAGTGCCCACGCGCGCTCGAATCCGGGGCTGCCCCACGAGACCGCCAGACAGATCACTGCCGGCGTGATCACGCCACCGAATGCCGCGAGCACCGGCAAGATCGCGCGTTCTCGTGACGAGAGGTCGCCGATCACCAGCTCACGTTTGAGTTCCAGCCCCGCGACGAAGAAGAAGACCGCGAGCAGGCCATCGGCGGTCCAGTGGGCGACCGACATGTTCAGTCCGAAGATGTCGGGTCCGATGTGGGCATCGCGCAGCGTCGTGAAACTCGCACTCCACGGCGAGTTGGCCCACAGTAGGGCGATCGCCGTCGCGGCAACCAGCACCACGCCACCGGTCGTCTCGGTGCGCAGGTAGCGAGTGAATGCGGATCCGGTTGTGCCCCGGCTCACAGAATCGTGCTGAACATAGACGTGGGCTCATTTCCGCCGACCAGACTTCCCGGCACACCCTCGTTCGCGTATGTATCTCGTAAAAGTCTACCCGCGGTGGTTGCCGAGTGTTGGAATGGGCGGTCGGTGGGGTGTGTGCAGTCGGGTCTGTGCAGTCGGGTCGGCCTCGTGAACTGGTTGCGTTTGTGCGCGTGCGGGTGCGGGGCCTCGTGAACTGGTTGCGTTTGTGCGTACGCATCCAGTTCTGACGTACGCACCCAGTGCAAAGGTTGCGTTCACGAGAACTGGTCGCGTTTGTGCGCGTGCGGGTGCGGGGCCTCGTGAACTGGTTGCGTTTGTGCNCGATCCCCGACCAGAACGCCGTCAGCTCGGTGCACTCGTGTGAGCCGCGCGCGCTCCTGTTCTTCACAAAGCTCACCCCCGCGACACTGGGCGTCGCGGGGGCGAGCTTCAGACGAGGACCTGTGGGGTCAGCTCCGCTGTGAGCGGATGGCCTCGAACACCGTCGGGTCGACCAGCGTCGAGGTGTCACCGAGTTCGTTGCCCTCGGCGACGTCGCGCAGCAGCCGGCGCATGATCTTGCCCGAGCGGGTCTTGGGCAGCTCCGGCACGATGTTGATCTCACGAGGCTTGGCGATCGGCGAAATATCCACCGATACATGACTTTTCATCTCAGAAATCAGTGTCTCGTGATCGGTGTCGATTCCCTCGCGCAGGATCACAAAGGCCACGATTCCTTGGCCGGTGGTTGCGTCGGTTGCCCCGATCACCGCGGCCTCGGCCACTGCATGATGTCCGACCAGTGCCGATTCCACCTCAGCGGTGGAGATGCGGTGGCCCGAGACATTCATGACGTCGTCGATACGGCCGAGCACCCAGAGAGCGCCGTCCTCGTCGTAGCGTGCGCCGTCGCCGGCGAAGTACCACCCCTGCTCGGCGAAGCGCGACCAGTAGGTGTCCTTGAAGCGCTCGTCGTCACCCCAGATGCCGCGCAACATCGACGGCCACGGCTGGTCGAGGACCAGATAACCCTGTTCGCCGGGGGCCACCTTGTTGCCGTCGTCATCGACGATGTTCGCGCTGATCCCGGGCAGCGGCGCCATGGCGGAGCCGGGTTTGGTCGCGGTGACACCCGGGAGCGGCGAGATCATCGCCGAGCCGGTCTCGGTCTGCCACCAGGTGTCGACGATGGGGCAACGATTGTGCCCGATCACATCTCGGTACCAGCGCCACGCTTCGGGATTGATCGGTTCGCCCACCGAACCCAGGAGGCGCAACGAGCTCAGGTCGTGGGAATCCGGGATCGTCCGACCCCACTTCATGAACGTACGGATCAGCGTGGGGGCAATGTAATACGTTGTGACGCCGTACTTTTCGATGACCTCGAAATGACGGTGCTCATTCGGCGAGTTCGGCGTGCCCTCGTAGATGATCTCGGTGGCGCCGTTCGATAGTGGCCCGTAAACAAGGTAGCTGTGTCCGGTGACCCAGCCGATATCAGCGCCACACCAGAACACGTCGCGCCCTTCCTTGTGATCGAACACATAGTGGAAGGTGTAACTGGTCTGGGTGAGATAGCCGCCTGAAGTGTGGACGATGCCCTTGGGCTTGCCTGTGGTGCCCGAGGTGTAGAGCAGGAAGAGCGGATGTTCGGAATCGAATGCCTCGTACTCGTGCTTCGGCGACGACTCGGCCACCGTGTCGTCCCACCACACATCGCGACCCTCGACCCAGTTCATGTCGGGGTCGTGGTTGGTGCGGCGGACCACCAGTACGTGCTCAACCGATTCGGCTGCGTCGTCGCCGGTTCCGAGGGCCTCGTCGACGGCGGCTTTGAGTGGCGCGGGCTTTTCCCGGCGAAACTGCCCGTCGGTGGTCACCACGAGTTTGGCCTGTGCGTCATCGACGCGTGAGCGCAGTGCGGTCGCAGAGAAGCCGGCGAACACCACCGAGTGGGTCAGACCGAGGCGGGCACAGGAAAGCATCGTCACGATCGCCTCGGGAACCATCGGCATGTAGATGGCTACGCGGTCGCCGGCCTCCAGGCCGATCGAGGTGAAGTAGTTGGCGGCGCGGCTGACCTCGTCGAGAAGCTGGGAGTAGGTGATGTCACGGGAGTCGCCGGGCTCACCGACCCAGTGGATCGCGACGCGATCACCCTTGCCGGCGGCGACGTGGCGGTCGACGCAGTTGGCGGCGACGTTGAGCTTTCCACCGACGAACCATTTCGCGAAGGGCGCATCCGGCCAGTCGAGTACCTGATCGAAGTCGGTGTCCCAATCGAGACGGCGCGCCTGGGTGGCCCAGAACTTCAGACGGTCGGCATCGGCGTGCTCGTAGAGCTCCGGGCCCGCATTCGCTTGCGCCACGAATTCCGGTGATGGCGGGTAGACCGCTTGGACGCTGCCGTCCTCGGGTGCGTCGGCGGGGGAGGAGGACTCTGTTGTGGACACGATCTGCAATGCCTTCCGTGGAGGAACATTCGTCTGAGACGTCCATTGTGAGGGTAGTCACGTTGGTAGTGCGTTGCAGGGGTGAGTCACGTTTCGCTGCGGGTTTGGCGAGACGGCACAAGCGCGACCAGTTCGTGCAGGCGCGACCAGTGCAATGGGTGCGTTGAGCAGAACTGGCTGCGCGGACACAAACGCAACCAGTTCATGGATCTCGGGTCTCAAACGCGACCAGTTCGTGCAGACGCGACCAGTGCAATGGGTGCGTTTAGCAGAACTGGCTGCGCGGACACAAACGCGACCAGTTCACGGATCTCGGGTCACAAACGCAACCAGTTCACGGACCCCGACTCACAAACGCAACCAGTTCCCGGGCGGCCGGGCATCGTAAACCCGCCACACCCAACTCACGCCCCGGCGGCGAGCCTCTCCTCGCGCTTGGAGCGCTGGGCTGTCGGGTCGGGGACGGGGACCGCGGCGAGCAGTCGCTTGGTGTAGTCGTCCTGCGGGTGGTTGAGCACCTGATCGGTGGTGCCCACCTCGACGAGCTTGCCGTGGTGCATCACCGCGATGCGGTCGGAGACCTGTTCGACCACGGCCAGATCGTGGCTGATGAACAGGCAGGCGAAGCCGTATTCGCGCTGCAATGAGGCGAACAGTTCCAGCACGGTCGCCTGCACCGACACGTCGAGGGCACTGGTCGGCTCGTCGGCGACCAGCAGCTTGGGCTCGAGCGCCAGTGCGCGGGCGATACCGACACGCTGGCGCTGACCGCCGGAGAGCTCATGCGGGTAGCGGTTGCGCATCGAGGTCGACAGGCTCACGGCCTCGAGTAGTTCTTCGACGCGCTTGTTCAGCGCGTCGCCGCGCATCTTGCGCTTGAGGCGCAGCGGCTCGCCGATCGACTCTCCGATCGGGAACCGAGGGTTGAGCGAGGAACCCGGATCCTGGAACACGATGGCCACATCGTCACGGATCCTGCGCAACCGGGCGTTGTCGGGTTTGATCATGCTCTCGCCGACCACCTCCATCTCGCCGCCGACCGGCGGGAGCAGCCCGACGACCGCACGACCGATGGTCGACTTACCCGACCCGGATTCGCCGACGAGTCCGAGCACCTCGGAGGCGTTGATGTGCAGCGACACCCCGTCGACCGCGCGGAAGCCCGAACTGCTTCCGCGGCCGGGATATTCGATGATGGTGTCGCGCATCTCGAGGACCCGGGTGTCGCTCTTGCCCGACTCACCCGACCGGGACGTCGCGGTGTCGGCATCGACGGTGCCGCGGTCCTCGGGGGCCACCTGCTCGGGGTTCTCGTCGGCGAACGTCTCGAGGTGCTCGCCGAGGTGAGGCACCGAGTCGAGCAGCTTCACGGTGTAGGGATCGCGCGGTGAGGCGAACACCTGTGTGGCAGGGCCCGATTCCACCACCTGGCCGTCCTTCATCACCATCACGCGGTCGGCGATGTCGGCGACCACACCCATGTCGTGGGTGATGAGCAGGATTCCGGCGTCGATGCGGTCGCGCAGATCGCGCATCAGCTCGAGGATCTCGGCCTGCACGGTCACGTCGAGGGCGGTGGTCGGTTCGTCGGCGATCAGCAGGCCGGGCTCGTTGGCCAGCGCCATGGCGATCATCGCGCGCTGACGCTGACCACCGGAGAGCTGGTGAGGATAGGAGTCCACGCGCGTCTGGGGGTCGGGGATCTCCACCATCGTCAGCAGCTCGATCGCCCGTGCCAGCGCAGCCTTCGGAGTGACGTTGCGGTGGCTGCGGATCACCTCGGAGATCTGGAAACCGATGGTGTACACCGGGTTCAGCGCCGTCATCGGCTCCTGGAAGATCATCGCCACGTCGTTGCCGCGCACACCGCGCACCACCGAGGGTTTCGCGCCGACCAGTTCGTTGCCGCGCAGCGCGATCGACCCGGTCACCCGGGCGTTCTGCGGCAGCAGACCGAGCATCGCCATCGCCGCGGTCGACTTGCCCGAGCCGGATTCGCCGACGATCGCGAGCACCTCACCCTTGCCGAGGGTGAAGTCGATGCCGCGCACCGCGCCGAACCACTCTTTACCGGTCCAGAAGTCGACCTTCAGGTCGGACACGGCCAGTGTCGGCCCGTCGAACTTCTCGTGTTCGATGGTGATGTCGTCGGAGGCGGGAGCCCCGCGCAGAAGTGTCTTGAGATCGATCATGGTTCTACTGATCCTCTGTGAATCGAGGTGCGGTGAATCGAGGAGCCGGCCTCGCCGTGCGGTGACTCGCGTCGGCAGGCCCGGTGCTTGCATGCGCGATGCCCGAGGGTGAGCATGGCCGGGTGAGTGAGATGAGCGACGCCACCGGACCCGAGACCCGCGGTGAGGTGGTGACCATCCGGCCCAAGGGGCCGGTGATCATGGCCGCGGTGATGTTCGTCATCGCCGCAGTGGCGGTGGTGTACGCCTTCGTCGTCGACGCGGGCGTCGGTGTCACGGTACTCGGGCCGATGATCCTGCTCGCCGCGCTCGCATGGCTGCTGCTCGCCAATCCCCATGTGGAGGTGAGCGATTCGTGGGTGCGCGTGGTCAATCCGCTGCGTACATACGAGGTGCCGTTGTCGGCGCTGCGTGACGTTGCCACCAAGTGGGCGCTGACGCTGGCCACCGACGACGGCACTGTGGTGGCCTGGTCGGCGACCTCGCCCTCGGGCCGCGGGGCGATGACCGGACGCGACGACAAGCAGCGTCGGACCGACCGGACATCGGTGCCGCGCTCGGCGATCCGACCCGACGGCACCATCTCGCCCAGTGACCTGTCGGGCACCGACTCCGGTGACGCCGCCACCGCGATCCGTACGCGCTGGGAATCCGCGCGCACCTCCGGCGCACTCGACGATCGATCGGGCGAGCCGGTGCGCACACACCTCAACCTCGCCTCGATCGGCGTCGTGGTCGTCGGCATCGTCATGACCGTGGTGTCTGTTCTGGTGTAGCCGGGCCGTCGCCCGGACCCTCGTCACCGCCGGCGCCGCCGGTCGGTGTACTCGTCGAGTCGGGCACACCCGTGGGCTTCTCCGGAATGTCGGACTCGGGGCGTTCCTCGGCGGAGCGACCGAGAATCCGCTTGTACCACTTGACCTTCGGGATCACGCGCTGGCGCGGATCGTAGGCGTCGCGCAGTCCGTCGCCGATGAAGTTCACCGTCAGGGCGATGATGATGATGAACAGGCCGGGCCACCAGAACAGCCAGGGGCGGGTGGAGAACGCCGCCTGGTTCTCGGTGATCAGCAGACCCAGCGAGGTGTCGGGGCTGCGCACACCGACGCCGAGGTAACTCAGCGAGGTCTCCAGCAGGATCGCGGTCGCGGTGGTCAGCGTCGCCGACACCACGATCACACCGACCGTGTTGGGCATGATGTGGCGGAAGATGATTCGCGCCGAGGATGCACCGCCCACGCGGGCGGCGTCGACGAATTCACGCTCACGCAGCAACAGGAATTCGCCGCGGACCACGCGGGCCAGCGACGTCCAGCCGACCAGTCCGATGACCAGACCGATCACCACCACACCGGATTTGCCCCACTTGGCGCCCAGGGTGGCGGCGATCGCGATCACCGGGATGGTGATGACGACGTCGGTCAGGCGCATGAGCACTGCCTCGGTCCAGCCGCGGAAATAGCCTGCGACGGCGCCGATCACGGTGCCGACCACGGTCGACACGACACCGGCGATGAAGGCCACCACGATCGACTGCTGCGCGCCGCGCATCGTCAGCGCGAAGTAGTCCACGCCGATGGAGTTCTGCCCGAACGGGTGCTCACCGAGGCTGAAGGGGAACTTCCAGGTGGGATGGCCGCCGTTGAGGATCGGTGCGGTGTCCTTGTAGTCCCACTTCCACCAGCCCGGCAGGCCGGCGAAGCCGATCGAGCTGTAGACCAGGATGATCGCCAGGATCAAGATGGCCAGGCCGATCATCGCGCCGCGGTGGCGGATGAAGCGGTTGAACACGAGCCGACCCTGCGATTGCGCCTTGGTGGTCAGCACGTCGGGTTCGGGACCGACTCCGGAGGTCTCCGGGCTCGGGACGTTCTGCGTGGTGAGTTGCTGGGTCATTGGAGACGAATCCTGGGATCGAGAGCGGTGTAGAGCAGATCGGCGACGAGGTTGAACAACACCGCCGCCGTGCCGGTGACGAGGAAGAACGCCATCACGACGTTCGGGTTCACCGCGTTGAGCCCCTGAATGAACAACGTGCCCATGCCTTTCCAGCCGAACACGTTCTCGGTGATGACGGCACCGCCGATGACCGCGGCGAAGTCGTAGGCCACGACGGTGGTCAGCGGGATGAGCGCGTTGCGGAAGGCGTGGCGCATGACGACCGTGCGCTCGGTGAGGCCCTTGGCGCGTGCGGTGCGGATGTAGTCCTGGTTCATCACCTCGAGCATCGACGCGCGGGTGTAGCGCGTGTAGCTGGCGAAGCTGATGAGGATCAAGGCGATGGTCGGCAGCAGCAGTGACGTGCTCACGTCGAGGAAGTGCTGCCAGATGTTGCCGTGGAAGTTCGGCGTCGAATCGCCCACGGTGGGGATCGGGCGACCGTACTTCTTCTCGGAGAACCGGTGGAAGTTGACCAGCACCTTGTCCAGCAGGATGAACAGCCCGGTACCGATTCCGGTGAAGATCGACGCGCGCACGGCCTGGCTGCGGTATTCGGCGCCGCCGACGAACCATCCGATCGCCCCCGACACCACGATCGCGATGATGCCCAGGATCACCAGGAAGCCGACGGCCGGGTTCTTGAGCACCGGCTGCAGTGCCACACCGCAGATCACGCCGACCAGTGCGGTGATGATCGTCGACGACAGCACCGGCCGCGCCTTCAACCCCGACACCAGCGCTGTCGAGGCCAGTGCGACCAGTAGTGAGAACACCAGGATCAATCCCGGCCCCAGTGCCGGGCGGGCGAACCACGAGACGGCCGAGAGGTACTGGGTGATCGCGATGATCACCACCAACGTCACGCCCACGACGAGCCATCGCCGTCGGCTCGTGCCGCCGATCACCGCGGCGAGCAGCAGACCGATGATGAGGCCGAGTATCACCGACACCCAGATCGGGATGCTCGGGTTCTCCAGCCAGTTGTTGAACTTGATCGCGCCGAATTCCTTGAGCAGCACCGCAACCCAGAAGATCGGCAGCGAGAACAGCAGGAAGGAGGAGAAGGTGATCGTGTAGTCGAAGGCGGAGTACTGGCGCAGCGCGGAGAGGATACCCACGACCACACCCAGGATCACCGCGAGCGCCAGCGCGAGCAGGACCAGCCGCAACGTGGTGGTGATGGCGTTGCCCAGGATGCCGGTGACCGGGGTGTTGTCGATCGACTTGCCCAGATCGCAGGAGACGCCGGGGACGAAGCACCCGGCCGCGCCGCGCAGCCAGTTGAAGTAGCGGACGATCACGTTCTGGTCGAGGTGCAGTGCCTCGGTGACCGCGCGGATCTTGCCCTCGCGGATGTTGGCTGGATACGACTCGAAGTTCTGCCGCGGGTCGCCCGACCACACCACGAGCATGTACATGAGGAAGGTCGCGCCCAGCAGGACGAAGAAGCTGGTGATCAGTCGGCGGATCACGAAGAACAGCGCCGGATTGTGCAGCGCTCTTCTCATATCGAATCGCCGTGGCCGTGGTGACGGCGTGGTGTCGGCGCTGGTGTCGTGGGTTTCGACGGACATATGAATTCTTTGCGGTATCTGCGGCGGTGGCCGTGGGAGAGGGAAGGGATGGTGCGGCCCGGCGGCGTTGACGGGCCGCACCGGACACGACCCGGCGCCGGGGCGGGAGACCAGCGTGGTCCCTCGCCGCCGACGCCGTTGGCCGGTCGTATCAGTCGGAGACTAGATGTCCGTGACGATCAGGACGTCTTGACCCAGTCCGACGCGTTGTAGGTGGCCATGGTCTGGGTGGTGTTGAGCACCACGCCGGACACCTTCGGTGAGTACGCGTTGAGCAGCGGCCACGCGAACAGCGGGATGGTGACCATGTCCTTCCACAGGATGGTCTCGATCTGCTTGATCAGGTCGGTCTGCTTGCTCTTGTCGGTGGTCTGCACCAGCTCGGTGAGGAGGCTGTCGACCTGCGGGTTGGAGTACTTGCCGTAGTTCTGGTCGCTACCGGTGGCGAACAGCGGCTGGTTCTCCGAGACGGTGCCGCTGCCGCTCCAGGCAAACTGCGCCATGTCGTAGGCACCCGAGGTGGTGACGTCGCCCCACTCCTTGGGGGTCAGCGCACGCACGTTGAACTTGAATCCGGCCTGGTTGCACGAGTCGGCGATGAGCTGCTCGGTCTGTGCGCGACGCGGGTTCGGGTTGCCCAGGTAGATGGCGTTGACCGTGAGGTCGGTGACACCCGACTTGGCGATGTCGGCCTTGGCGCCGGCGATGTCGACCTTGTCGAAGGCGCTGCCGCCCGAGGCGTCGGCGATCTCCTTGTAGTTGTCCTGGAACGGGTAGACCAGGCGGGTCTGCATCAGGCTGGCGTCGGGGTTGACCGGCTTGATCAGCTTGTCGACGATGTCCTGGCGCGGGAGGCACTTGGCGATCGCGTCACGCAGCAGCGGGTTGGAGAACTTCGACTTGAAGTTGAAGTCGAGGTGGTCGTAGGAGAAACCCGAGCCGGTGTTGCGCTTGGCGGCGTCGCCGAGCTTGTCGAGCGAGGAGATCAGGTCGACGTTCGGCTGCGGCTCGATGACATCGGCGTCACCGTTCTGCAGTGCCTGGACCTGCTGATCCTGCGGGATGAACTTGATGGTGATGCCGCCGTTCTTCGGCTTGGCACCCCACCACTTGTCGTTGGGGACCAGGGTGATCGACTGGCCGGCCTGCCAGGTGCCGATCTTGTACGGTCCGGCCGACGGGATGATGTCGGCGGCAGGCAGCTGGCCGGGGGAGAAGCCCGTCCACTTGTTGTTCCAGAAGTCGGCGATCTTGGCGATGGCAGCCTTGTCGTCGCTCTTCACGGCCTGCGCGATGTTGGTCCCGGTGGCCTTCTCGACCACATGCGCCGGCATCAGCGGCGACGACTGTGTACCCAGTGCGACGTCCCAGTCACCGAACGGCTTGTTGTAGGTGACGGTGAAGGTCTTGGAGTTCGGGTCCTCGGTGGGAGCCTGAATGTCCTGGATACCGGTGGTCGAGGCGGGCTGGAACTCGCTGTACTTGCCGTTGTGTGACAGCCAGTAGAGGTACCAGTCGTCGGCGGTGATCGGCGTGCCGTCCGACCAGACCGCCTTGTCGCTGATGGTGTACTTCACCTTCAACGGGTTGTCCGAGATCTTCTCGAACGTGCCGTAATCGGTGTCGCGCTGATGGTTGCCCTTGGCGTCGACGTAGGAGAAGTACGGCTGCACCTGGTTGAGAACCACGGCATTGGCGACAGCGTTCGCACTGGCGTTGTCGTTGTTGTACGCCGAGAACTCCTGCTCGGTGGCGTAGGTGATGGTGTTGCTGTTACCCGACGCGTTCGCCGACGCGCCCGAACCGCTGCTGCCGGAATCGTCATCCGAGCTGGTGCACGCGGTGGCGACCATGCTGGCCGAGACCAGGCTGATCACCGCAGCGGCAAGTCTTGTGGACTTCAAAGAACTCCCCCTGTGAAGTTAAACGTATGAAGCAACCGTTCATGCGTTCGATGGCTGTGAACACATCGTTCACCAGCGAACCATACGACCGACGCGCCGCCAACTCCTGCCGAAAACCGAAACACGGTGGAAACGAGAACACGACACGGTCCCCCGAACATATGAATGCTGCGGACAAATGTGCGACAGGACACAGGTCCCGGGTACGTGTGCCCCCGGGTACCGGTTCGTCCCCGGAGGATCGCGCGCCGGGGACGTCGATAAGCTCGCTCGATGTGACCACGGATCCACTTGCCCCGCTCGCGGAACTGCCTGGTGTGCGCGACGCCGCCGTTTCTGCAGGTGACGCGCTTGCCGCGGTACACAGGCACCCGGTCAATCTGCGCGGGTGGACCAATACGGCCACCGAGGCCTCGTGGCGGGCGGCGCGGCTGTCGGCGGCGATCGACGGTGCTGATGTGGAACTGCGGCGCGACGGCGATCTCGCCGACCCACTGCTTGCGGGCGCGATGCGGGTGGCACAGGCCCTCGATGGGGATGCGCTGTCGGGGTCGGTGGCGATCTGGACGCGCGCGCCTCGACAGGCGCTGGCACGGCTGCACGTGCTGGCCGCCGCCGATTACGACATCGACACCGACGACCTCGGCCGACCGCGCCCCGATCCCGGGGTGGGGGAGCGGCTCGACCTGCTCTCGCAGTTGGTGACCGGCGGTACGTCGGTGCCCGCCCCGATCCTAGCCGGCGTGGTGCACGGCGAACTGCTGGCACTGCAGGCCTTCGGCGCGACCAGTGGCGTGATCGCCCGGGCGGCATCGCGGTTGGTCGCCGCCTCGACCGGGCTCGACCCGCACAATCTCGGTGTCCCGGAGGTCGCGTGGTTCAAGGAACGTGGACGCTACCGTGAGGCGGCCGCCGGATTCGCCTCCGGAGATGCCGATGCGATTGCGGCGTGGCTGATCATGTGTGCCCGCGCCTTCGAGACCGGTGCCGCTGAGGCGAGATCGATCGCCGACGCGGCGCGGTAGGAGCAGAGGCCGCACGGACTCCGCGCCCAGCACAGACATGGGTCCCACACATACGAACGGCGAACGCCCCCGGAGGAGTGGGGTGTTCGCCGTTCGTCAGGCATGAACGCGAGTTACTCAAGCGTGCACAGGTGGGTTGTGTGGGTATGCCTCGGCGGTGGTGTGTCCTCGCCATCGGAATGGTCGCCGCCCAAGGCGACCATCGTCATCTGACGAGAGAACAGTCGCAGGCGCACAACACTTTTGCTTGGAGCAAGCTCCGCGTGGGTGCTCGTCGTTCATGCCGGGGGTCCGAACAGGGGGTCAATCCCTTCTCTTCCGGGATCTGACGTTGCCTCTCGGACGTCCGTGAATTCTTTGTACACCCAATGGGATTGGCGATTCAAGGGTTTTGCCGTCGGATTGTGGTCACGAAGCGGCGCAGCTGCGATCACGATCCGGATGCGGCGTGGACTCCGCTTCCGATGATCCTGGGTGCAGTACGAATAGTGTTGGAGGCCAGGCACTTACCGGACGCAGATCGACGGTCACCGCAGATCAACCGTCACCGCAGATCAACCGTCACCGCCGATCGATCGCACCGAGGCGATCGCACGGTATCGGCCGCGGACGGACTCGACCGACACATACGAACTATGTCTATGCGGACCCGAGTTCTATACGGACTGTGGTTCTATCCGGACCCGGGTTCTATGCGGACTGGAGTTCTATCGGGATGGTGATATACGGACTGGAGTTCTCTCGGCTCGCGTGCGAATAGTCCGGGCGACAGATCGCCGGTGCAAATAGACGCGCTGGGCAATAGGCGCGCTGGGGCAGGCGCCCGAGAATCTTTCGCCGACCCAGGGCCTAGACTCTCGTCGAGGTTCTTGTCGGCGGTGTCAGCTGTTTCATTTGGTCCCGCGAAATTGTGTTGGGGATGGTCGGGGCCGAAATGTCGGCACCCGCTCGGTCTCGGTGCTGCCCTCGCAACATCGGCCGGGGTGTGTGGGCTTGCGCACGTGGGATGAACGGATTCGAAAATTGCGTTCGGGCTTGCCGACCTAGCTCAAATCATGTGTATAGTCACAGGTACCCAGTCATCTGGCTGGGGAGATTCAGCCCGACCCCCCGGGGCTGAACTAGACGACCCTGGCCTCCTCCCCCCCCCCTGGCCAGGGTCGTTTTCTGTCCGGACCCATCCATGGTCAGATCGGTCGAATGACCGATTATCTGGTGGTGGTTCGTAAATCGCTCCTGTTGAGCCGGCGGTATGTGTCGAGAATGTTTAATTCGCGGGAATTCCGGACGATATATTCTCATCGACGCCGACGGCGAACAATTCGGAGTCGACATTGTCGTACAGGCGACCGGAATGTGCTGTCGGCTGTTCATTCGACAGGGCACGGTGAGATTCTTCCGGACCGGGTTCTTCACGGCCGGGTTTGTCCACAGATGAGGATCGATCCACAGGCGTGAGGTGAATCTGGTCGGCAGCGGTTCTCGGGTCCCGGCCTCGGGCCAGGATCGGTCCATGACCCTGCCCGACCACCATCGTCGCGCCCACCATCTTCCTGACCGGGACCATCGTCGTGACCGGGACCATCTTCGTGACCGGGACCACCGTCGAGATCACCGCGGCCCAGCCGATCCGGCGCTCGCATCGCCGCGGGGAAACCCGTCGCACCTTTCCGATCTCGGCGCAGTGGATCCCTCGGTGGCACGTTCATCGGTGACTGGGCGCACGCCGCACGGGGCTGACGCGCTCGTCATCGTCGGCGAGGAACTGCGCGAGGAGGTCGCACGATGTGTGGCCGCCGCGGGCTATCGGGGGCGTGCGGGACTCGTTGACGACCTCTGGCCGAGTCGTCAGGCGTGGCACGAGGCCGCCGTGGTGATCGTCGACCTGAGCGCTGTCTCGGCGCTGGCGCACCGGCAGATGCCGCGTCGGGATGCGGTGCTGGTGGTGGAGTCGGAGACCGATTCCACCATGCGACCCGGCGCCGCAGGGCTGTGGCCGAGTGCACTGCGGCTCGGTGCGCAGGACGGATACGTCCTCGGACGCGACGCCGCGCAGCTGGTGCGGGCTCTCACGGCATTGAGAGCGCCGCAACGACGCGGCGGAGTGACGATCGCGGTGATCGGCGGTCACGGTGGGGCGGGAGCGAGCACCCTCGCCGCCGCGACGGCGATCTGTGCGGCCGAGGGTCCGCGCCCGACGATGCTGCTCGACGTCGACCCGTACGGTCCCGGCGTGGACCTGTTGCTGGGGCTCGAGGACGATCCGGGCCTGCGGTGGGACGACCTGCGCGTCGAGGGTGGTGACGTTCACGCCGCCGCGCTGTTCGCGGCTCTGCCCTCGGGGCCGGGCGGGGTCGCGGTCCTCGCGCCCCGCCGTGGCGACCGCACGCCGGTGTCTGCGGTCGCCGCCCGCGCGGTGATGAACGCCGGCGCCGGTGACGGCGACGTGGTGGTGGTCGATCTGCCCCGTCGGATCGATGACACCGCGGCCGAATTACTCGCCGCCGTGGGCTCGGTCGTCGTGGTTACCACCGCGACGGTGGGTGGCTGTGCGGCGACGCGTCAGCTCACTCGCGAACTGACGCGCCTGAGCGGCCGGGTCGGGCTGGTGGTGCGGGGGCCCGCACCCGGCGGCCTGACCGTGCGACAGGTGCAGGAGGCACTCGGCCTGCCACTGCTGGCGGGATGCCGTGCCGAACCGCGACTCGCGGGCGCCGTCGAGGCCGGGGCGCTGAGGCTTGCGCGTCGGTCGCCGCTGCGTCGCGCGGCCGCCGCGGTGCTGGCCGGGGTGAGTGCGGAGGTGACGGCATGACCGGGATGCGAGCCGGTGACCGCGACGAGCTGTTGGCTCGGGTGCGGATGCGACTGGCCGGCGAGTCGACCACCGACGTGTCGGTGCCCAGCGCGCAGATGATGGCCGAGGCGATCCGCGAGGAGTCCGGCGGCGTGCTCGGTGACACCGACCTCCTCGAGGCGCTGCGGTTCCTGCAGACCGAGCTGATCGGCGCGGGTCGACTCGAGGGGCTGCTCGCCGAGCCCGATGTCGCCGACATCCTCGTGGTCGGGCCTGATCACGTGTGGGTCGACCGCGGGCGCGGGCTGGTCAGAACCGACCTGCGGTTCGACGACGATGCCGCCGTGCGCAGGCTGGCGGCGCGGCTGGCCCTGGCCGCCGGTCGTCGGCTCGACGATGCGCAGCCCTGGGTCGACGCGCAGCTCGACCAGATCGGGCGGCGCGGGTACCGGGTCCGGCTGCATGCGGTGATACCGCCGGTTGCGGTGGACGGCACCTGCATCTCGTTGCGTGTGCTGCGCCCGGCCCGCCACGACCTGGCCTCGCTCATCGAGTCGGGCAGCGTTCCCGGCGAGATCGCCGCCACCGTCGCCGGGGTGATCGCCGCCAGACTGGCATTCCTGGTCGCCGGAGGTACCGGGTCGGGCAAGACGACCTTTCTCTCGGCACTGCTCGGTCGGGTCGATCCCGGTGAGCGGGTGGTGTGCGTGGAGGATGCGGTCGAACTCGACCCCGACCATCCCCATGTGGTCCGACTGGTCACCCGCACACCGAATGTCGAAGGGGCCGGGGTGGTGACGCTGCGCGACCTCGTGCGGCAGGCACTTCGGATGCGTCCCGACCGGATCGTCGTGGGGGAGGTACGCGGTTCGGAGGTGGTGGATCTGCTCTCGGCGCTCAACACCGGACACGACGGAGGCGCGGGCACCGTGCATGCGAACTCGGTGACCGAGGTGCCTGCTCGCATGGAGGCGCTCGCCGCACTCGGCGGGATGGACCGTGCCGCACTGCACAGTCAACTGGCGGCCGCGGTGCAGGTGGTGTTCGGGCTGACCCGCAGCGGTGACGGCAGGCGGATGCTCACCGAGGTGGGGACGTTGTCGCGGACGCCCGGCGGGCAGGTGTCGATCACGGCCGCCTGGACCCGCGACGGTGGCTTCACCGATGCCGCGCCGGTACTCGCCGCCCTCATCGACACCCGCCTGCACAGCTCCGGGATCCTTCGGTGATCGGGGTCAGCGTCATGTGTGCGGGACTGGCGCTTCTCGTCCTGGCGGACCGACGGCCGCGGAATCGCTTGTGTCGAGCCGTCGACTCGTCGGCACAGCCGACCCGCGCGCTGACGGGGAACCAGATGCGTTGTATTGCAACGACTGTAGGTGCACTCGCAGTCGCCGTGGTGCTCGCCGCTCGCCCGCTCGTCGGCGCGGCGGTGGTGATCATCGGCGGCTATCTGCTGATCCGCCTGCGACGTGCCCGGCAGTCACGCCGGCACGCCGTCATCCGCGCGGATGTGCTCGCGGCACTGGAGGTGTTGATCGCCGAGCTGTCCGTCGGCGCGCATCCGGTGCACGCCTTCCGTCAGGCGGGCATCGAGGCCCGGCATGCCGGCGCCGACGAACAGACACTGGCCGTGCTGACCCGGATGGTGGGTAACGCCGAACTCGGTGGCGACGTGCGGGCGGGCCTGGTCGTCAAGGGTGCTACCAGACGAACAGCCTTGTCGCTGAACACCATTGGCGCAGCGAACAATGTCGGTGCGGCGAACGAATTCGGTGCGGCGAGCAGCCCGGGTGCCGAGTGGCTGGCCGTGGCAGATGCCTGTGCCATCGCCGAGCGCCACGGTCTGCCGCTGGCGGAACTGTTGACGGCCACGCGCACCGACATCGCCGCCCGAGGTCGCTTCGCCGAACGCGCCCGCGCATCACTGGCCGGAGCGCGGGCGACGTCGGTGGTACTCGCACTGTTGCCTCTGCTCGGTATCGGACTGGGGCAGGCGATCGGCGCGGCACCGCTGAGCACCTTGTTCGGTGCTGGCGTGGGGCCGGTGTTGTTACTCATCGGGGTGACCCTGACCGTGATGGGAGTCGAATGGGCAGAACGTATCTCACGTCGGGCGGTGGCCGGATGACCGCAGGTGCGGCGTTGGCGCTGTCGGCGGCTCTCGTCGCGGCGGGGCTGCTGGTCGCGCCGGGGCCGTCGGAGTATCTGCGCCGTGCCGGGTTCGAGCGCCGATCGCGACGGCGGATGTGGCGGTCCGCGGCGGTGCGCCGGCCCGCTCCAGGAGCCCGGACTCTCGACGCCGATCCGTTCGCGGTGGCCGCCGCGCTCGAGCTGTGCGCGGTGTGTGTGGCGAGTGGGATGACGATGCCCGCCGCTGCCGACGTGATGGCCGAATCGGCGCCGCCGGAGCTGGCGGCGGTCTTCGCCCGAGCGGCACATCTGCTCACGCTGGGGGCCGATCCGGCCGATGCGTGGCGTGCCGAGGCCGACTCCTCGGAACCGGTCCGCGCGCTGGTCACCACCGCTCGACGGTCCGCCCGCTCGGGCGCCTCGATCGTCGGCGGCCTGCGTGAACTCGCCGAGGCCGAACGTCGGCGAGCCGACGACGCGGCGACCGTGGCAGCCGAGCGAGCCGGTGTGAAGATCAGCGGCCCGTTGGGACTGTGCTTTCTGCCCGCCTTCGTCGTCCTGGGCATCGTGCCGGTGGTGGTCGGCCTCGCGGGCAGCGTCATGCGGTCGGGGTTGCTGTGAACGCGTCGGCACGGACCGCCCTGCGTTCGGCCGGCAGGCCGCGGCGCGGCACAGACGTCGCCGGGACCGTCCCGGCGCGAATGGGGAAACCCGGGGAGGACGACCATGAGAGCGACAACAATGGACACGGGGAAAACTGCGGACACCGGGAAAACTGCGGAGACCGAGAAAGCGCCGGCGAACGGTGCCCGTGCGGATACGGCGGGGATGACGCGGCTGCGCGAGAGATTCATTGCGCGGATGTGGTCGATGGGCGTCGAAGAAGCGGGTATGAGTACCGCCGAATACGCCATCGGCACGATTGCTGCGGCGGCATTCGGTGCCATTCTCTACACCGTCATCAGCGGCGACAATGTGGTGTCGGCGCTGACGGGGATCATCACGAAGGCCCTCGACACCGCCGTCGGCTGACGGCAGATGGACCCCGTCGGCTGACGGCAGACAAACACCGTCGGCTGACGGCAGATGGACCCCGTCGGCTGACGGCAGACAAACACCGTCGGCTGACGGCAGATGGACCCCGTCGGCTGACGGTTCCGGTCGCGTGTCGGCGTCTTCGCGACGAGGCGGGGATGGTCACCGTGGAGGCGGCCTTCGCGATCGCGGCGATCGTCACGGTCGTGGTGATCGGGGTGGGCCTGATCGTCGGGATGATCTGCCACATCCGTTGTGTCGACGCCGCACGCGAGACGGCGCGGGTGGCCGCCTACGCCGACGACGCGCGGGCGCGTGCCGCCGGCTCGGCGGTCGCCCCTGCCTCGGCGCAGGTCGAGGTGAGCCGGTCGGGTGAGCGGGTCTCGGCGCGGGTGAGGATGTCGGTGACATTCCTGCCCGGCGTCGATCTGGGTGCGGTCGCGGTCGCGGTGGCCGAATCCGACGACCCGGCCGGCTCATGAGGCGATCGGTCAGGACGCGGCCCGGCCGGGCTGCGGGCGACGAGCGTGGCATGGCAACGGTGTTGGGCGCCTTCGTGATCGCCGGGATCGTGGTGGTCCTCGGGTTGGTGGCCTACGTCGGGGTGGTGGTCTCGGTTCGCCACTCGGCCCAGTCGGGGGCCGACCTCGCCGCGCTGGCGGCGGCCGGTGCACTCGAACGCGGTGCCGACGATCCCTGCGCGCGTGCCCGGGAGGTCGCCGCCGCCAACGGTGTCCACGCCGACGGCTGCCGCGTCGATGGCCGCGACGTGGTGGTCGCGACATCGGCCACGGTGAGGTTGGGACTGTTCGGGATGCGTCAGTCGCATGCGGTGGCCAGAGCCGGTCCTGCCGACCAGATCACGCCGGTGGGGTGATCGCCGTCTCGGTGATCTCGCCGGCGCTGATCGCCCGCAGCAGCAGATCGAGCACCCTGACCGCACCGTCCTTGTCGAGGGGGGCGTTGCCGTTGCCGCACTTGGGTGACTGCACACATGACGGACACCCCGCCTCGCATCGGCAGGCCGCCACCGCCTCGCGGGTGGCGGCGATCCATGTGCCGAACGCTTCGAAGCCGCGATCGGCGAAACCCGCACCGCCGTCGAGTCCGTCGTAGACGAACACCGAGGGCAGGCCGGTGTCGGGATGGAGGTTGGTCGACAGGCCGCCGATGTCGGACCGGTCGCAGGTGGCGATCAGCGGCATCAGCCCGATCGCGGAGTGTTCGGCGGCGTGCAGTGCACCGGGGATCCGGCCCACGCTGACCCCGACAGCCTCGAGCGCTTCGGGGTCGACGGTGTACATCACGGCACGGGTCGACAGGGTCTGCTCGTGCATGTCGAGTTCCACCGAGTCGAGCACCTCGCCGCCGGGTAGCTTGCGCAGGTATCCGACCACCTGATGGGTGACGTCCACGTCGACCAATTGCACCGTCACCTGGGGGAGTGCGCCGGGTCCGTCGATCTCGTGGTTGCGTACCGCGCGTACGGCGGTCACGTCCACGTGGGTGACCTCGCGTGCGGTGGTGGTCCACTCGGGTTCCTCGGGGTGCACCAGCGCCAGGCCGTCGTCGAGGTCGAGTTCGTCGACGACGAACGACCGGCCCTGGTGGATGTGCACGGCACCGGGGTGCACCGTCGACATCGCGCGGCCGGTGTCGGTGGTGCCCAGCAGTTCTGAGGTGGTGGTGTCGACGATCATCACCTGTCCGCCGATGCCGCCGCGGATGTCGATGTCGGCGTGCGGGGTGATGCCTGCGGCCGGGTACCAGCCGGCCTTGCGCCGCCGCAGCAGTCTCTCGGCGGTGAGGCTGTCCACGATCTCGCGAGCGCCCAGAGCGTCGACCTCGGTCTCGGTGAGTGGCAGTTCGGTGGCCGCGCACAGCAGATGCGGTCCCAGCACATGCGGATTCGACGGATCGAGAATCGTTGCCTCCACCGGACGTTCGAGCAGTGCCTCCGGGTGGCGCACGAGGTAGGTGTCGAGCGGGTCGTCGCGCGCCACCAGCACCACCAGGGACTGTTCGCCGCGTCGGCCTGCCCGGCCGGACTGCTGCCAGAAGGAGGCGACGGTGCCGGGGTAGCCCGCGATGATCACCGCATCGAGTCCGCTGATGTCCACCCCGAGCTCCAGTGCGTTGGTGGTGGCGACCCCGAGCAGCGCCCCGTCGGCGATCGCGTGTTCGATGGCGTGGCGGTCGTCGGCCAGATAGCCCGCGCGGTACGCACCGACCCGCTCGGCCAGCGCCGGATCGATGTGGCCGAGTATCTGTTTCGCCGACAGTGAGGTCAGCTCCACACCCCGGCGGCTGCGCACGAAGCACAGTGTCCGGGCACCCTCGAGGACGAGGTCGGCGAGCAGCCGGGCCGCCTCTGATCCGGCGGGCCGCCGCACCGGTGCGTCGTTCTCGCCGCGCAGCTCCGGCACGAACGGCGGCTCCCACAGGGCCACGGTCTGCGCTCCGTGCGGGGAACCGTCTTCGGTTACCTCCACGCACTTTTCACCAATGAGCCGCGACAGCGCCGCACCCGGCTGCGCGACGGTGGCGCTCGCGCCGATCACGATCGGGTCGCCCCCGGCGGCCCGCGCCAGGCGCAGCAGCCGGCGGTACACCAGTGCCACGTGCGAGCCGAAAACCCCGCGATAGTGATGGCATTCGTCGATCACGATGTAGCGCAGGTTGCGCAGGAACCGGCGCCAGCGCGCGTGGCCCGACAGGATGCCCAGGTGCAGCATGTCCGGGTTGGTGAACAACCAGCGCGAGTTCTCCCGCGCCCACTGCCGGATCTGCGGGTCGGTGTCGCCGTCGTAGGCGCACGGCGCGATGTGGGTGAACTCCGCACGCCCCGCCATGAGTCCTACGATCGAACGAATCTGGTCGGACGCCAACGCCTTTGTCGGTGAGATGTACAGGGCGGTGGCACGAGAATCGGACAGAAGTCCGGTCAGGATCGGGAGCTGGTAGGCGACCGATTTCCCCGACGCAGTACCCGTGGACACCACCACGTGCCGACCCGTGAAGGCGGCATCGGCCGCCGCCGCCTGGTGAGACCACGGCTGTTCGATGCCGATGCCGGTGAACAACCGAATCACTTCGGGGGCAACCCATTCCGGCCACGATGCGAATGCGGCGACGCGCGGCTCGACGACCGCCTTGTAGGTCAGCGGGCTCTCGTTCGGGTCGGTGCCGGCGAGCGCTCGTTCGAGGATCTCGTCGCCGAATGAATGATCATTGGTCATGGCCGCGATCCCCGTGTCACGGGGTGGCACCGATGCGTCCGGGCACCGAATTCCGGTCTCGTTTCACCCAACTTGAGTCCTTGACTATCGCGCGCGGTGCGAACGTGATTGACTATGTGCGGTCGCAGCTTCGGGGAGCTGTCATCGTGAGACTTCGGGTCGAGCAGACAGCCTTCGAACGGGTTGCGAGCGTGGTACTTGAGGTTAGTGCGCGGATATCCGCGAACGTCGCCAGAAAGTATGGCGGTCGGAATCGGCCACGGCACGTGACATTCGTGTCGATCCCGGTGAATGAAGTAAAGGAACAAAGAAGAATGGCACAGGGAACTGTGAAGTGGTTCAACGCGGAAAAGGGCTTCGGCTTCATCGCGCCTGATGATGGACCGGACGACGTGTTTGTCCACTACTCCGAGATCCAGGGATCCGGTTTCCGCACTCTCGAAGAGAACCAGCGCGTTGAGTTCGAGGTCGGCCAGGGCACCAAGGGTCCGCAGGCCACCGGTGTGCGCGCACTCTGATTCGTCCTGCAACCGGTGATCGGCCGCGGGTGAACACCACCGCCCCGACCGAACCGAATCATCATCACCCCCGATTCCGCCCCCGCGGGTCGGGGGTGATGTGCGTTCGGGGATGAATAAGGTGTGCGCGTGGGTCAACTGTCCTTCTTCTCGGCCGAGGTGGCCGAACCTGGCCTGGGCGATCTCTCCGGCCTGCTCGCAACCAACGGTCAGGCCGCGTCCTCATCCGCCGGGGTGCGGATCTCGATCGTGGTCGATGCCGACTGGCGGGCCGACGCTCTGGTCGACGAGATCATACGGTGCGGGGTCGGCGCGCAGACGTCGCGGTCCGACGAGGACTCGCCCATGGCCCGCACCGACACCTCACAGGCGCTGGCCGTCGTCGCGGGGCCGTGGACCCGCGGCGCGGTGAAGGTGGTGCCGGCCGGCTGGGTTCCCAGCGCGCGGGCGTTGCGGCTGTGGGTGATCGCCTCGGGCCGTCGGGAGGGTCCTGGCTACCTTCTGGGACTCGACCCGCGCAGTCCCGACACTCATCCGGCGCTGGCGACCTCGCTCATGCGCGCCGGCGTCGCGCCGACACTTGTGGGCACGCGCGGCCGCGCGGCGCTGCGGATCAGCGGGCGTCGACGCCTCACGCGGTTGGCCGAGACGGTCGGGGCCCCGCCGGAGGCTGCGGATGCGCAAGCAGTGTGGCCCGCCGAGTGAGCCTGACCGTCGATTGACCTTGAACGCGGTGTCAGATCCGCCCCCGACTGGGCGATATGCGCGGAATGTCGGTCAGATGCAGTACATCGGCCCCACCGGTGTTCACTCTGGGGCTCAGACGTGGTTGACTATAGGAGGTCGCAGCTTCGGCACACTCCCCGATCGACATTCTATGTCGACCAGACGTGTGCCGAACGGTTTGCGAGCGTGGTACTGGAGGTCGGTCCCGCTGGAGTTCATGGAACTCCGATGGGACATCGCCAGAAAGTATGGCGATCGGAATCGGCCACCGAACGCGAGATGCGTCTCGGTCCAGTGAACGCAAGGAAAGCAGAGATATGACACAGGGAACTGTGAAGTGGTTCAACGCGGAGAAGGGCTTCGGCTTCATCGCACCTGATGAGGGCTCGGATGACGTGTTCGTCCACTACTCCGAGATCCAGGGCGGTGGCTTCCGCTCTCTCGAGGAGAACCAGCGCGTGGAGTTCGAGGTCGGCCAGGGCACCAAGGGCCCGCAGGCCACCGGCGTCCGCGCCATCTGAGACTTCGCGAGCATGGGCGCCGGCGTGAACCGCCCGCCCGTCCGTTGACGATCACCCCTGATTCCGCAGGTCGGAGTCAGGGGTGATCTGCGTTCGCGGCCCCACCTCGAGGAGGTTCGACGCGGCCGCGACGGCCGGTGACGATATCGGTGGCCGCTGTGCAGGCGCGTAGCGTGGTGTCCTCTGGCCCGGTGCCCTCCGGATGCAACAGCGTGTATTCGATGTGCTGGACTGGGCGTCGATAAGGTAGAACGGGCCTACCGCATACCCGCTGCCCGTAGGCGTGCAAAGCGTAGGCATGGAAGAAGGTGTAGGCAACTCAACGTGGCCGATACGAAGACTGCCCCGAGTGATACCGATGGTCCCGTCCGTCGGCTGGTGATCGTCGAGTCGCCGACCAAGGCGCGCAAGATCGCCGGATACCTCGGGCCGAACTATGTCGTGGAGTCCTCGCGAGGACACATCCGCGACCTGCCGCGCGGTGCTGCCGACGTGCCCGCGAAATACAAGGGGCAGCCGTGGGCCCGCCTCGGCGTCAACGTCGAGGAGAACTTCGAGCCGCTCTACGTGGTCTCCAACGACAAGAAGTCGACGGTCAGCGAGCTCAAGACGTTGCTGCGCGACGCCGACGAGCTCTACCTCGCCACAGACGGTGACCGCGAGGGTGAGGCCATCGCCTGGCATCTGCTGGAGACCCTCAAGCCGAAGATCCCGGTCAAGCGCATGGTGTTCCACGAGATCACCGAACCGGCCATCCGCGCCGCGGCGGAAAACCCCCGCGACCTCGACGACGATCTGGTCGACGCGCAGGAGACCCGCCGTATCCTCGACCGCCTCTACGGCTACGAGGTGTCACCGGTGCTGTGGAAGAAGGTCATGCCGAAGCTGTCGGCCGGCCGTGTGCAGTCGGTGGCCACCCGCATCATCGTGGACCGCGAACGTGAGCGGATGGCGTTCGTCTCTGCCGACTACTGGGATATCGATGCGTTGCTCGATGCCGGCGACGAGGCCTCCCCGCGGACCTTCCACGCACGTCTGGTCGGGGTCGACGACGACCGCGTGGCCACCGGCCGCGATTTCGACTCCACCGGCACGCTGAAGAAGTCGCAGGGCGTCACGATTCTCGACGAGTCGCGTGCCACTGCGCTGGCCGCGGGCCTGCAGGGCGCGCAGATGAGCGTCTCCTCGGTGGAGGAGAAGCCCTACACCCGCCGGCCGTACCCCCCGTTCATGACGTCGACGCTGCAGCAGGAGGCCGGTCGCAAGCTGCGATTCACCTCCGACCGCACGATGCGGATCGCGCAGCGGCTGTACGAGAACGGCTACATCACCTACATGCGTACCGACTCGACCACGCTGAGCGAGTCGGCGATCGACGCGGCCCGCGCGCAGGCACGTGACCTGTACGGGGAGAAGTTCGTGAACCCCACGCCGCGTCAGTACAACCGCAAGGTCAAGAACGCCCAGGAGGCACACGAGGCGATCCGCCCGTCCGGCGAGACCTTCCGTACGCCCGGTCAGGTGGCATCGGCGCTCGACACCGACGAGTTCCGGCTCTACGAGCTGATCTGGCAGCGCACCATCGCCTCGCAGATGGCCGATGCGCGCGGCACCACGATGAGTCTGCGGATCACCGGTACCGCGACCACCGGTGAGCGCGCCACCTTCGCCGCGTCGGGTCGCACCATCACCTTCCCGGGCTTCCTGTCGGCCTACGTCGAGACGGTTGACGATCAGGCCGGCGGTCAGGCCGACAACGAGGAGAGTCGCCTGCCCAACCTCACCCAGGGGCAGCAACTCACCGCCGAGGAACTCAATCCGGCCGGTCACTCGACCAGCCCGCCGGCACGTTTCACCGAGGCGTCGCTGGTGAAGGTGCTCGAAGAGCTCGGCATCGGCCGACCCTCGACCTATGCGTCGATCATCGGGACCATCACCGACCGCGGCTATGTGCACCGCAAGGGCAGTGCGCTCGTGCCGTCGTGGATCGCGTTCGCGGTGGTGGGACTGCTCGAAGGCTATTTCTCACGGCTGGTCGACTACGACTTCACCGCCTCACTCGAGGACGATCTCGACCAGATCGCCAACGGTCAGGCCGACCGCACGCACTGGTTGAGCCGGTTCTACTTCGGCGACGACTCCGACGCCGCCGACTCGGCCGAGGGGCTCAAGAAGCTGGTCGGGGTGAATCTCGAGGAGATCGACGCCCGCGAGGTGAACTCGATCCGGCTCTTCGACGATGAGCAGGGTCGTCCGGTGTTCGTGCGCGTGGGCCGGTTCGGTCCCTACCTCGAGCGCGTGACCGGGATCGTCGACGGCGAACCGCAGACGCAGCGCGCCAACATCCCCGACGACATGACCCCCGACGAGCTCACCCTCGACGTCGCCGAGAAACTGTTCGCCACTCCGCAGGAGGGGCGTTCGCTGGGCGTCGACCCGACCAGCGGCCACGAGATCGTGGCCAAGGAAGGGCGATTCGGCCCGTACGTCACCGAGATCCTGCCCGACGACGATGACGACAGCGGTTCCGGTGAGGGCGCCTCGGTGGGACCCACGCCCGGACCCGTCGAGCCGACCCCCGCGGCGGCCTCATCCGGTGGCTCGGGCGGCGCTGCCACGGCGGTCGCGACCCAGACGGTCACCGGCACCGAACAGGTCACGCAGACCGAGACCGCCAAGAAGGCAGCCGCGAAGAAGACCACCGCCAAGAAGGCAGCGAAGAAGGCCGGACCCAAGCCGCGCACCGGTTCGCTGTTCAAGTCGATGGACATCTCCACGGTCACTCTCGACGACGCCCTGAAGCTGCTGTCGCTGCCCCGTGTGGTCGGCGCCGACCCGGAATCCGGCGACGAGATCACCGCGCAGAACGGCCGCTACGGCCCGTATCTGAAGAAGGGCACCGACTCGCGGTCGCTGGCCACCGAGAACCAGATCTTCGACATCACGCTCGACGAGGCGCTGAAGATCTACGCCGAGCCCAAGCGCCGGGGCCGGTCGACCCCCACGCCGCCGCTGCGTGAACTCGGCAACGATGCCGCCAGCGGTAAGCCGATGGTCATCAAGGACGGTCGCTTCGGTCCCTACGTGACCGACGGTGAGACGAACGCCAGCCTGCGCAAGGGCGACGAGGTCGCCACGATCACCGACGAGCGTGCCTCGGAGTTGCTGGCCGATCGTCGCGCGCGCGGACCGGTGAAGAAGGCGACAAAGAAGGCGCCGGCCAAGAAGAGCACCGCGAAGAAGACGACGGCCAAGAAGACGACGGCCGCGAAGAAGAGCACGGCGAAGAAGAGCACGGCTACGAAGTCGGCGGCGAAGAAGACCGCCGGCGGGGGCAGCTCCGAGGGGTGACCGATGATGCGGCGGACCGACCAGCGTCCGCCGCAGGTCGGTTCAGCGCTGTTTCGGGCGCGCCAGCCGCGTCTCGATGCCGCGCCCGCGCAACTCCACACCTTCCCCGATTTCCCAGTTCTCGGCCTCGGCGTCGGAAGCGAGGAAGACCGCGCGGGCCGAACCGAGAACCCGGCTCGGCTCGTATTTGGCCAGCTCGGTCAGCCGCGCGGCCTCGTTCACCGGGTCGCCGATCACGGTGTACTCCAGCCGTTGCGTGGTGCCGATGTGTCCGGCGATCGCCTTGCCCGCCGACACGCCGATCCCCATGTCGGTGTCGCCGACGCGCGCATCGAGTTCGACGCGCAGTTCACGTGCGGCGGCCAGCGCGGCACCGGCGAAATCGTCGAGATCCAGTGGTGCGCCGAAGATCGCCAGGGCGGCATCACCCTGGAACTTGTTGACGAACCCCCCGTGGCGACCCACCACCTCGACCACCACCAGGAAGAATTCGTTGAGCAGCTCCACCACCTCGCGCGGGGGCCGGCTCACCGCGAGCCGGGTCGACCCGACGATGTCGACGAAGAGCACGCCCACATAGCGTTCCTCGCCGCCGAGTTCGGTACCCGTCTCGATCGCCCGGCGCGCCACATCCTCACCGACATAACGACCGAACAGGTTGCGCAGGGTCTGACGTTCGCGCAGCTGCTCGACCATGTCGTTGAAGCCGGCCTGCAGCAGCCCCAGATCGCTGCCGTCGTAGATGCGCACCGAGGTGTCGAGATCACCCAGCGACACCTTGTGCTGCGCACGGCGCAACTGCTTGATCGGGTCGGTGATCGCGGTGACCAGGCGCGTCACCCCGAGCGTGCCGAACACCAGCGCCGCCACCGCCATCCACAGCACCGGCCGCTCGATACCCACCGCATCGGTCCCGATGATCCCCAGCCGTTGCCCGACCACCAGCATGATGATGACGAACAGCGGTGTGACGACGCTGACCAGCCAGAACATCAGGATCCGCTGGGTGACGCTCGGTGCGATCGCGTCCTCGGGGTTGTTGGCCATCGCGGCGACGGTGATCGGACGCATCACCCGTTCGGACTGCATGTAGGCCAGGATCGCGGTGACGAGCGCACCGATGAGACTGGCCAGCGCCACCACCAGCGCCGCGCGGCCCGAGTAGACGCTCATCAGCGCCGTGAAGATCACCGCGCCACCCAGCCACAACACCAGGTTGAGGATGGTCAGCAGCATGGGCAGTCGCAGCGCACGGTGTCGAGCGATGCCGTTGTCCAGCCGGGTACGGCGGCGATGCCACACCAGTACCGGCAGGCTCAGTTTCAGGCTCACCGCGGCGCCCACGACCATCGTGACCACCAGGTAGGCGACGAACACGATCTGGAACGGCGACGAGATCTCCGAGAGTGACACCTCGGTCGGCATGCCGAATCGCAGGAACGCGAATGTGAACAATGCGCCGATGATGTTCGCGCGCAGCTGGTGCAACGCGAGCACCGGCCACGGCGTATGGCTGACCCATTTCAGTAGGTGGACGGTCTTCGCCCACCGGGTCACCTGCGCGCTCACGTGATAACGGTATCCAAACGAACTACGTGGCCTCCTCGAAGACCGCCCGATGACCGTGTCGACGTGTCGGTGCGCGCCGGTAGGGTTGGCCCGGTGAATGCACCTGGCCTCGACGACACCGCTGTCGAGGTGCCCCCGGTTTTCCGGCGACTGGTCGGGCAGCGGGCGATCCTAGACGATCTCGTCCGCGCCGCGGTGGCCAGCCGTACCCGTACGCGTGCCGCGTCGGCCATGACGCATGCATGGCTGTTCACCGGTCCGCCCGGCTCGGGGCGTTCCGTGGCCGCACGATGCTTCGCCGCCGCACTGGAATGCCAGCATCCCGAGGTGCCCGGATGTGGTCGATGCCGCGCCTGCACCACCGTCCTGTCGGGAACACACGCCGATGTGCGCCATGTGGTGCCCGACGGCCTGAGCATCCCGGTCAAGACCATCCGCGAGATCGTCGCCGCGGCCAGTCGTGCGCCCAGCACCGGCCGCTGGCAGATCGTGGTCATCGAGGATGCCGACCGGCTCACCGAGAGTGCGGCCAACGCGCTGCTGAAAGTGGTTGAGGAACCGCCGGAGTCGACGGTGTTCCTGCTGTGCGCCCCCTCGATCGACCCCGAGGACGTGTCGGTGACCATCCGGTCGCGCTGTCGGCATGTTGCTCTCACGATGCCGCGCACTGCCGACGTCGCGCGGGTGCTGATCGACCACGACGGCATCGACCCCGAGATGGCCACCTGGGCTGCGTCGGTCGCCGCCGGCCATGTGGGCCGGGCGCGGCGTCTGGCCACCGATCCCGAGGCGCGGGCCGAGCGGGTGGAAGCACTGGGGATCGCCCGGGCGGCGACCCGCGACTCCACCGCTTATGAGGCGGCCGAGCGTCTGGTCGCGCGGGCGAAGGAGAGCGCCAAGACGCTGACCGCCGACCTCGACGTCGCCGAGACCGAGGAGCTGCGGACCGCACTCGGCGCCGGTGGCACCGGCAAGGGGACTGCCGGAGCACTGCGCGGCTCGGCCGGCGTGCTCAAAGCCCTGGAGCAGAAACAGAAGTCGCGGGTCACCAGAGTCGAGCGCGACTCACTCGACCGCACCCTCGTCGACCTCGCCGGCCTGTTCCGCGACGCGCTGACCATGTCGTGGGGTGGGGGAGTGGAGTTGGTGCATCCCGACATGTCCGACCAGACCTCGGCGATGGCGCGCTACGCCCCGCCGGAATCGCTTCTGGCCTGCGTGGAGACGGTGCTGCGCTGCCGCGAGGCCCTCGACACCAACGTCAAACCCCGGTTCGCCGTCGACGCGATGATCGCCGAGATCGGGTTGGCTCTGCGCCGTTGAGCTGCGGTTTCGCCTGCCTCGCACCCGCGTTTTGGTGGCTCGCGAGGTTGTCGATAGACTGATCCGCGCTGCCCACGGGCAGCACGCCGCCTTAGCTCAGTCGGTAGAGCGATTCACTCGTAATGAATAGGTCAGGAGTTCGATTCTCCTAGGCGGCTCCATTGGAAAATGCAGGTGAGCATAGGTTTCTGAGCCTCGTTACGACGCCAGCCCCAACGGTAGCGAGGCTGCCAGCACACACTGAGCACACAAACCGCCGGAAGTTCGAAGAACGATTCTCATGCGCACTGCGGCAAACCCGTCTTTGCCCAGCGCAGCCCACAATGACAAGCAACGGCGCCCTTCAGTTGATCTTTTATAGCCAATACCAAGTGACGTTGAGTTTCATAGATGTGACTTCAACCGAAAGCCGCCTACACTTGGTTTGTGCAGTTAGAACGCTTCGCTAGCAGTCCGATTGGGAACCTGCGACCGATCTCTGGGACCGATGGACGCAACGGCAGAACCTACGAACACGCCGCCTATGTAGCACACCCACTGTCGACCGAGCCCGTTTTATCCGGACAGACCTGGCGTGCAGTCACCAGCGCCAGCAGGGCTCTCGCACAGCTAGATCAAGCTTCCCGACAGGTACCAAACCCCCGCATCCTCCGCCGTCCGACACTCAGTCGCGAGGCTCAGAGCACGTCGGCGCTGGAAGGAACGTTTGCGCCGATTGATGAAGTCTTGGCGGCGGACGAGAGCGACACCGAGGACTACAGCGCGGAGCTGGTTGAAGTGATCAACTACATCCGCGCAGCAGACGAAGCGTTCGATTTCGTTGCGGAGCGACGTGTCATCACGACATCGCTGATCGAAACAGCCCACAAACAGCTTGTCGAGGGAACGGAGTCCGAAACCCGCGATGCTGGGCGTGTGCGACGCTGCCAAGTAGCCATCGGCAGTCCCGACGGAACTATCGAATCTTCTCGCTTCGTTCCGATGCCTCCCGGACCCGATCTCGAAGCGTCGGTACGCGACCTAGTGACGTGGATGAACGACTCGACCGCCGCGCGTGACCCGTTAGTCGCCGCGGCCATGTCCCACTATCAGTTTGAAACCCTTCACCCATTCAACGACGGGAACGGCCGTATCGGCCGTCTGCTCATCGTCTTGCAACTGATGGTCGATGGTCTCCTACAGGAACCGCTCCTCAGCGTGTCGCCGTGGTTCGAAACGCGCCGGAGCCAGTATCAAGACGAACTTGCGAAAGTATCGGTCTCCGGCGAATGGGACTCCTGGGTTCAGTTCTTCAGCGCTGGCGTCGAGGCCTCCGCTATCGATACCGCCAACCGTGTCAACCTGATGCTAGACGCCCAGCGCGAGTACTCCCAGCGGCTACAAGACTCTGGCTACCGCGGCGGCCTGGCGCGCGACATAGTCGAGATACTGGTCGAGTCACCGATTGTGCGAGTACCCAATCTCGCGCGACGGTTTGGAAAGTCCCCCCAAGGGGTCGACCAAGCTGTGCAGAAACTTGTAAAGGTCGGGGTGCTCAACGGACCGTACGGAACCTATCGTAAGTTCTACGTCGCAAATGAAGTGCACCGCGCCATCACCTTACGGTCCGTCTAGTACGCCATCGTGCTGCGCGGCAAAGCCTTTCAAGTCCACTTGGCCGCCCCTAGCCCGCCGACAGGCCTCTCAAGGCCCTGAAATTCCTGTTCAGATCCGGTTTCGGTGTTTACCCAGACTCGTACGTACTTTCGAGGACAGTACGCGGCGGGCTCCTGCGCGCGCAGGCGGGGAGGGGTGACAACCCCGGAGCACACCCGGCGACTCGTGCGGTTTCAATCGCTGACCGGGCTGCGTATCGGTGAGGTTAGCCAATTGCGGCGGAAGGACATCGAGACCGTGACAGACGGCAACGGCACCCGGTACGTGATCAATATCCGACGGTCCGCTGTCGAGACCAAAGGTGGCCTTGTGATCGGCGCGACGAAGTCCGGCCGCTCTCGTCGCGTGCCGCTGACGGGTGACGCTGTGTCCGTTCTGCGCGAAGCGACCGAGACCGAACGCGGCCGACTACCCAAGTTCAAAGCGCGCAAGGGCAGCGAGGTTGATGACCTTCTGAACGTGCTCTATGGCGATGTCCTGATCTTCCGTACAGCACGCGGTAAACAGTTCCGGGGGTCCAACGTCAATCGTGCGCTGGCAACCGCGTGCGAGGCCGCGGGGGTCGACAAGGTCACCACGCACGCCATGCGGCACGCCTGGGCAGCACACGCTGTCGCCAGTGGTGTCGACTACACCCGCGTTGCGAACCTGCTCGGACATGCCGACTCGACGCTGGTCAGCCGCGTCTACGCGCACGCCGGTGGCGATGACGTACTGTTCGCGGCCGTCGCGCAGATCGAGGCCAGCACACACGGAGCACATACAACGGCTCGACCTCAGCGGTCACCGATGGACAGTCGACGACGAATCAAACGCCGTGGTCCACTGCGCCGCAATGTGTCCTAGACATTCGTGGACACACAGCGACTCTCAGCGTTTCCGCTGGTCGCATCGTCACGAAGAACTCGTATTGAATAGGTCAGGAGTTCGATTCTCCTAGGCGGCTCCACCATCGCGTGATCCCGCGGTCGCCACCACCCCTGGGATTTCTCATCCGGGGCAGACGCTGCGAACCCAGGAACCACCACCGGTCAATGGCCCGATGGGTCCGACACTGGGTGCAGTGATGCACTGTTGCCGTCCCTGCGGGATCGGTGTCATCGTGCGCGGGTCGAAGGGGAATGTGTAGCTGTAGCTGATGGTCGTCGACGGTGTCGACCGCGGGTACATGCCGAAGACCTCCGGAAGCGTGACGCCGGGACCGAACCCGAGAAAGCCGTAGCGCTTGCTGCCCGGGGTGCCCTCGTGCGCATTGTGCAGGCGCCGCAGCACCGTGTAGTAGACGGTCGGTGCCGGGGATGTCTGCTTGTAGATCGTCGCGAACTCGTACACTTGCACCCCGGCAGCGAACAATGCCTGGTAGGGAAGGTCGGCAAGCTGTTCCACGCTGCCGACCGGAGTCGTGTTGCGGGCGACAGCGGGCTGAGTCGTCGAGTGGGCGACAGGCGGTGCGGCCTGCGCGATCGGGGCAGACAAGCTCAGGCCACCGGCGACGGCCACGGTCGCGAGTGCGACGGCGGTACCTCGCCTGGGTGCAGAAGTGCGCGTCATGGGAACTCCGTTGCTGTGGAAGGTCGAACGAGCTCTGTCTCCAGTCTTTCGCCGACTCAACGGGACTCGTTAGCGGCTTCGTCGTCGTGAGACACAACCGTGACTGGCCGAAACCGCCGGTTCGTGCGCGGATTCCGATTCGCCCGTGTGCGCAACAGATCTCAGATGTCGGCGATGCTCCTTTCCGGCGAATTCGTCGACTCTGCGAACAGTCGGTGTGATCGTCGGTCACACTGGGGAACGCCACCGCCTCACCGAGGGAGCGGCGTGCGAGGGCACCGGTCGAGCGAGTCGATGGTGCCGCTGTGCTGACGGATGGAGAGTTTGTCGTGAAACTAGGTGTGCAACTGGGGTATTGGGGTGCTCAACCGCCACATGGCACTGCCGAACTCGTGGCTGCGGCGGAGTCCGCCGGATTCGACAGCCTGTTCACCGCTGAGGCCTGGGGGTCGGATGCCTATACGCCGCTGGCGTGGTGGGGAGCATCCACAACCACGATGCGCCTGGGCACTTCGGTACTGCAGATGTCGGCGCGCACGCCCACGGCCTGTGCGATGGCCGCGCTGACCCTCGACCATCTCTCCGGCGGCCGGCACATGGTCGGTCTGGGAGTGTCCGGTCCGCAGGTCGTCGAAGGCTGGTACGGCCAGCCCTTCGCGAAACCCCTTGCCCGCACGCGCGAATACATCGACATCATGCGCCAGGTGTGGGCGCGTGAGGCACCGGTGACCAATTCCGGCGAGCATTACCCGCTGCCGCTCGACGGGGAGCGTGCAACGGGTCTGGGAAAGCCGCTCAAGCCGATCACACATCCGTTACGCCGTGACATCCCCATCCTGCTGGGCGCGGAGGGACCGAAGAATGTCGCGCTCGCCGCGGAGATCGCCGACGGCTGGCTGCCGTTGTTCTTCACCCCGCGCATGGCCGACACCTACCACTCGTGGCTCGACGAGGGATTCGCCCGTCCCGGTGCTCGCCGCAGTCGTGCCGACTTCGAGATCTGCGCGACCGCACGGATCGTGATCACCGACGATCGCCCCGCCGCACTCGCCGCGCTCAAACCCAACATCGCCCTGTACATGGGCGGGATGGGCAGCGAGGACACCAACTTCCATGCCGAGGTCTACCGCCGGATGGGGTATTCCGATCTCGTCGACGAGGTCACGGCGTTGTTCCGGAGTGGTCGTAAAGACGAAGCAGCACTGGTGATTCCCGATGACGTGGTCGACGACGGAGCGATCGTCGGAAATGTCGACCACGTGCGCGAGCAGATCGCGCTCTGGGAGAAGGCGGGCGTGACCACGATGCTCGTGTCGCCGGGTTCGCCCGAGGAAGTCAGGCAGTTGGCGGCGCTGGTCGAGTGACCGGCACCCCGCGCACACCGGGCGTCAGGACCCGGTTGCCGGACTCAGCGGATGTGCCCGGCGAACGACGCGGCCCCGCGCGAGCACGTAGGCGCCGATCACCGCGACGATCGCGATCGCGCAGCAGACCACCACGACCGTGCTCGTCGACCACGCGTTGACCGCGATCGCGACGAAGGCCCACACCAGGACGATCGGGTAGGCGGGCAGCGCGCCGCCGACCAGATACGTTGCGACGATGCCGACCACCGCTGCCGCGATCAGGATGACGAGCTGCCAGCCGAGTGAATCCGGATCGGCGACCGTGCGACCCAGATCCGACGCCCAGTTCACGAACACCGCGGCGGTGGCCCACGCGGCGTAGATGCCGACGGTGATCCGCACCGTGGTGTTCAGCGAGTGCGGGGCAGTGTCATCTGCCGGCCCGGCGGCGATCCGCGCGGCATCGAGGAGAGCCACGGCCATGACCGTGAGCAGGATCGACGGGATCCAGCCGACATCCGCAGCCGACACGATGAGCCAGAGGGCCGCGGCGGCGAATGTGAGTGCGAGGTCGATGGCGAGGCGTCGGGGTGAGCGCGTCCCGGTCGCCTGATTCCTGACGAACATGACCCCGACGACGATCGACAGCACATAGATCACCGCCCAGATGCCGAAGGCGTATCCGGCCGGGCTGATGTACAGATCGACGCCGGAGTCGTTGGGTTCGCCACCGAACTGCACCAGCGGGATGAAGACCGCCGCTGCCTGGCACACCGCCAGGATCAGGGCGGTCCAGGCCAGAGCCCGCGACAGGCGCGGTTGGGTCGACATAAAAGAAAGTGTAATGACGCCACCGACGCGCGACGAGTGTCGCGCGTCGGTGCTGCTGATGATGCCTCTACCGGGTGGCAGCGGCTGTCGCCGCGGTGGCCGCAGCCGTCACGGTGAACACCGACGGCCAGGCCCCCAGCTTCTTGGCCAGCGGGTGAGAGAGGCCGAACGCTCCGACGTAGGTGGCGAGCAGCCCTGCGGTCACCGCGGGACCCTTCGCCGACCATTCCTTGGCGCAGTAGGCGCCGGCGGCAGCCAACACCACGCCGCCGAGTTCGCGGCGTTTGGTGAAGCGTGCGACTCCGTATCCGCCGATCAGGCCGGCGGCGACTGCGGGAACTGTGGGACTGAGTGCCATGACGGCAACACTAGGCCCACGCCCGAGCGCCCCTCAGCCGAGGTCCTTCTCGAGGTCCATCACGATGCGGCCCTCGATCTTGCCGTGTTCCATCTCGTCGAAGATCTCGTTGATCTCGTCGAGTCGACGCATGGTGTAGGTCGGTGAGATCTTGCCGCGCGCGAAGAAGTCGAGGGCTTCGCTCATGTCCTTGCGGGTGCCCACGATGGAGCCCCGCACGGTCAGTCCGAAGAGCACCGTGGTGAAGATGTCGAGCGGGAACTGCTCGGGCGGCAGCCCGACCAGTGACACCGTGCCGCCTCGCCGCAGCGCACCGACCGCCTGCGGGAAGGCGTGGCTGTTGACCGCGGTCACCAGTGCGCCGTGCACGCCACCGCCGGTGGCCTCCTGGATCTCGGCTGCCGCGTCGGGTGATGTCGCGGCGTTGACCATCACCTCCGCGCCGTGGTGTTTGGCCAGTGCCAGTTTCTCGTCGTCGACGTCCACGGCGGCCACGCGCCGACCCATCGCGATGGCGTACTGCACGGCGATGTGGCCGAGACCTCCGATACCCGAGATCAACACCCACTCACCGGGTTTCGTATCGGTGACCTTGAGGCCCTTGTACACGGTGACCCCGGCGCACAGGATCGGACCGGCGGCCTTGGGATCCACGCCGTCGGGGATGATCGGGCAGTACCGCGAGTCGACGAGCATGTAACGGCCGAACGACCCGTCGACCGCGTATCCGCCGTTCTTCTGCAACGGGCACAACGTCTCCCAGCCGGTCTCACACCATTCACACTCACCGCAGGCGCTCCACAGCCAGGCATTTCCGACCAGTTGTCCCTCGTGGATGCGGGTCACCTGGTCGCCGACGGCGACGACTGTGCCCACGCCCTCGTGGCCGGGGATGAACGGGGGTGAGGGTTTGACCGGCCAATCGCCGTGTGCGGCATGGAGGTCGGTGTGGCAGACACCGGTGTAGTCGACCCGAACGAGGGCTTCGAACCCTGTGGGAGTGGGTATTTCGACCTCATCGATCGTCAGCGGGTTGCCGAGTTTGTGAACCACTGCTGCCTTCATCGTCGTCATGCCGCGCCTTCCGAGCGTATGGATGAGAATGGGTGTGCTGAGCGATTTGTCCGAAACGTCCCCGGCCCGACCCCGTCGTCCTGCCGATGTGTTGTCACCGATGACATTACGCGGCTACCGCGCCGCCGAAGTCCACTTCACCACAACGTGCTTTGCGGCGAGGTCGTCATAGAAACCGAATTGCGGCGCGGTGTGCAGGAGTGGAGACTGCCACCAGAGATTCTGCCCGATAGGAGAGATATGACCGCCCTCGACGAGCTCAACCGGTATCGCAGCCGAGGTGCCGACCGGGATGTCCTCGATGCGTTGCTCGATGAGGTGAAGGTCGGTGTGCTCTCGACTGTGGTCGACGGTCTGCCCTGGTCGGTGCCGATGCTCTTCGCCCGCGTCGGTGACCGGATCCTGCTGCACGGCTCCACGGGCGCCGGCGCGCTACGCCAGGTGGCCACGGGTGCACCGGCCACATTCACGGTGTTCGCCCTCGACGGTCTGGTGGTCGCCGAGACGTTGTTCGACCACTCGGCGAACTACCGTTCGGCGGTGATCCGCGGCTGTCTGGAGATGGTCGAGGCCGACGAGGCGGATGTGCTGAGGTCGTTGTCGGACAAGCTGATCCCGGGTCGGGCGAGTGAAGTGCCGACCATCACCGGCAAGGAGACCGCCGCGACTCTGACCCTGTCGATGGCGATCGGCGACGACAACTGGCTGTGCAAGGCGCGCTCGGGTGGACCCGCCGAGGGGTCCGGCGACACCTGGACCGGGGTGATCCCGGTGTCGCTGCAGTTCGGCGATCCGGTGACCGCCACCGGCGACGAGCCACCCGCCTCGGTGCGATCGCTGCGCCGATAAGACGCCTACCGGCGGATGACTTCTTGGCTTGCCGCATAGGCGTTTTCGACGACTGATTTGTCGTTTTCCCACCAGTCGCGGTTGGTGCGGTACCAGTCGATGGTGTCGGCCAGGCCGTCGCGGAAGTGGGTGTAGTGGGGGGTCCAGCCGAGTTCGGTGCGTAGTTTCGTGGAGTCGATCGCGTAGCGCAGGTCGTGGCCGGGGCGGTCGGTGACGAAGTCGAAGGCGTCGTCGGGTTGGCCGAGTTCGGTGAGGATCATGCGGACCACGTCGAGGTTGGAGGTTTCCCCGTCGGCGCCGATCAGATAGGTCTGGCCGATGCGGCCGTGTTCTATGATCGTCCATACCGCGTCGTTGTGGTCGTCGACGTGGATCCAGTCGCGCACGTTGGCGCCGGTGCCGTACACCTTGGGTCGCAGTCCGGCCAGCACGTTGGTGATCTGGCGGGGGATGAACTTCTCGATGTGCTGGTAGGGGCCGTAGTTGTTGGAGCAGTTGGAGATCGTGGCCTCGATACCGAATGACCGTGCCCACGCCCGCACGAGCAGATCCGATCCGGCTTTGGTCGAGGAGTACGGGCTCGAGGGGTTGTAGGGGGTGGACTCGGTGAACCGGGCGGGGTCGTTGAGTTCCAGGTCGCCGTAGACCTCGTCGGTGGAGATGTGGTGCAGTCGCACGCGGTGGCGGCGTACGGCCTCGAGCAGTGTGTAGGTGCCCACCAGGTTGGTGTTCACGAATGCCGACGGGTCGCGCAGTGAGTTGTCGTTGTGGGATTCGGCGGCGAAATGCACCACCACGTCGGCGTCGGCGACCATGTCGTCGACCAGCAGTGGATCGGTGATCGATCCCTCGACCAGGTTGATCCGGTCGGCGACCGGGGCCAGGGTGGCCGGGTTGGCGGCATAGGTCATCGCGTCGAGCACGCTGATCTGCACATCCGGGCGTGTTGCCAGGGTCCGCAACACGAAATTGCTGCCGATGAAGCCCGCACCACCAGTCACCACTACACGCATGGGCATCATTATCCGGGTCGCGCTATCGTCATGCTCGTGCGAGGGATAATTCTGGCCGGTGGGACGGGGTCGAGGCTGCACCCGATCACTCTGGGCACCAGCAAACAACTGGTCCCGGTGTTCGACAAACCCATGATCTACTACCCCCTCACGACCCTCATGCTCGCCGGGATCCGCGACATCCTCATCATCACCACACCCCACGACGCGGCCGCCTTCGAACATCTCCTCGGCAACGGCGACCAATTCGGCATCAACCTCACCTACAAAGTCCAACCCTCCCCCGACGGACTCGCCCAAGCGTTCCTCCTCGGCGAAGACCACATCGGCGACGACAACGTCGCCCTCGTGCTGGGCGACAACATCTTCTACGGCACCGGCCTGGGCGACCAACTCGGCCGCTTCACCGACATCGACGGCGCCGCCGTCTTCGCCTACTGGGTCGACAACCCCGCCGCCTACGCCGTCGTCGAGTTCGACGACCACCACCAGGCCATCTCCCTGGAAGAAAAACCCGCCGACCCGAAATCCAAATTCGCCGTCCCCGGCCTCTACTTCTACGACAACAACGTCATCGACATCGCCAAAAACCTGAAACCCTCCGCACGCGGCGAACTCGAGATCACCGACGTCAACACCACCTACCTGCGCCAGCAGAAACTCTGCGTCGAAGTCCTGCCCCGCGGCACCGCCTGGCTCGACACCGGCACCTTCGACTCCCTCCTCGACGCCGGCAACTTCGTCCGCACCATCGAACAACGCCAAGGACTCAAAATCGGCGTACCCGAAGAAGTCGCCTGGCGACGCGGATACCTCTCGGACGACGAGTTGGAAAGCCGTGCAGCGAAATTCGCGAAATCGGGTTATGGAGATTATTTGTTGTCGCTGTTGCAGCGCGGAAAGTGGTCATGAGATGAAGGTGCGTCCGCTCTCGATCGAGGGTGCCTGGGAATTCACGCCGCAACAGTTCGCTGATACGCGTGGGATGTTCCTGGAGGCGTTCAAAGCCGATGTACTCGCCGAGACCATCGGTCACCGATTCGATCTCGCCCAGACCAACATGTCGGTGTCCTCGGCAGGTGTCATCCGCGGGATCCACTACGCCGACGTACCGCCCGGCCAGGCCAAATATGTCTGGTGCCCGGCGGGTGCGGTCCTCGACGTCATCGTCGACATCCGTACCGGCTCACCGACATTCGGCCAGTGGGATTCGGTTCTGCTCGACGACGTCGACCGGCGTGCGGTGTACATCAGCGAAGGTCTCGGTCATGCGTTCTGTGCGATCGACGACCAGTCGGTGGTCACCTATCTGTGCTCGACGGGCTACAACCCCGGCGCCGAACACGGGATCAACCCGATGGATCCGGCGATCGGGATCGAGTGGCCCACCCACGACCGCGACGGTGCGCCGCTGAACTACATCGTGTCGGGTAAAGACCAGGAGGCGCCGTCGCTGGCGCAGGCGCGCGAGGCGGGCGCGCTGCCGGAGTGAGCGACGGTCAGGGGCCGAGCATGAGTGGACGCGGTCGGGCTCTGATCGCGGTCTGTACACAGATGACACGTCTGCGGGTCACCGACCGCCTATAGCCGGTTCGTGATGCGTATACGTGTCACTGATGTACAACGACGGTTGTCACAGGCGGTAATTCACGAATACGGGAACGCCGGCAGCCGGGTATCCACGAGCCAGCTCTGCCAGATGTCGTTGAGCGACCCGTTGGCGTAACGCCCGGCAAGCGCGGTGAAGTCGTCGGTGCTCACGTTCTCGTAGCGGTGATCACTGGTCCACTTCTTCATCAGCTCGAAGAACTTGTCGTCGCCGATGCGATTTCGCAAGGCGTGCAAGGTGAGTGCGCCGCGCTTGTAGATCCGGTCGTCGAACATGTCGTCGGGTCCGGGATCGGTCACCTGGATGTCCTGCGGTGAGGAGGCGAGTTTGTCGTAGTACTTCTTGGCCAATGCCTCGGTCGAGTCGTCGCCGGCGGCCTGAGACCACAACCACTCGGCGTAGCAGGCGAATCCCTCATGCAACCAGATGTCGCGCCACTGACGCAGCGTCACCGAGTTGCCGAACCACTGATGGGCCAACTCATGCGCGACCAGCCGCTCCGAACGCCGGGTCCCGGTGCAGTGGTTGGCGCCGAACACCGACAGGCTCTCGGCTTCCACGGGGATCTCGAGGTCGTCATCGGTGACCACCACGGTGTACTGCGGGAACGGATACGGCCCGAACATCTCGCGGAAGGTGTCCATGATCTGCACCTGCCTGCCGAACGACGACTCGAAGTTCTTCTTCAGTCGTGCGGGCAGAACCGCGTAGATCGGGACGTCGCCCTCGGACAGGGTCTTTCGCTCGTACGGACCGATCTGCATCGTCGCCAGATAGGTCGACATCGGCTCGGTCTGCTCGTACTCCCAGGTGGTGTAGCCGGCCTTGGCGCGCTTGTTCACCAGAACCCCGTTGGATGCCGCGTAGTACTGCGACTCGGTCGATATCGAGATGTGGTACGGCGCTTTCGAACTCGGGTGATCATCACAGGGGAACCACGATGCCGCGCCGTTGGGCTGACTCGCGCAGATCGCGCCGTCGGTGAGTTCCTCCCAGCCGACCTCACCCCAGGGGCCGCGAATCGGCTTGGGGGAACCCGAATATCGCACCTGGACCTCCATCGCGGCGCCGGGGGCGATGGAGTGCGACGGCGTGATCGATAGCTTGTTGTCGTGGTGGGAGTAGCGCGAGGGCCGCTTGCCGTTGACGGTGATCTTCTCGATCTTGAACGAGGTGGAGAAGTCGAGACTGAACCGCCCGATCCCATTGAGCGTGGTCGCGGTGATGGTGGCGGTCCCGGCGAGCCGGTTGCTGGCGACCTTGTATTGCAGGTCGAGGTCGTAGCGCGACACCCGATAGCCCAGATTGCCGTTGTTGGGCAGATACGGGTCGATGCCGTCATTCGGGTGCCCCAGATGAGCGCGATCTCCGCCGGTGTCCGACGAACTGCCACTCCGAGATGAGCCTGAATGCGGCACCGATCCCTCCGATCCTGATTGATGGTCTCCCGTCATCCGGGACCGACGACAGCGTGTACGGCCGCTGCGGCCGTGACCCTGTGACTCACGACGTTACCGGGCGCCACGATGCAGAGTGCAGCCTGCGCGCTATGACCCGTTCGGCTGTTACCCAGGCCGGGCAGACGGCGTGACACAGGACACGCAGATAAACGGACCACGGTCCGGTAGCTTGGCTGCCATGACGAAAACCTCCTTCAAGGCAGCCGATCTCGGTGCGCTGGCCGGCCGGGTGATCCTCGGTGTCATCTTCGTGATGCACGGCTGGCAGAAACTGGTGACCAACGGCATGGACAAGACCGAGGCGATGTTCCGCGCCATCGGCACACCGGCACCCGCATTCAGTGCGCATCTGGCGACCTGGGCCGAACTGGTGGGCGGAGTCCTGCTGATCCTCGGGATCCTGGTCCCGCTGGTCTCGCTGATCCTGATCATCGACATGATCGGTGCGATCTACTACGTCCACGCGGGCAACGGCTTCTGGTCGGGCGAGGGCGGTTACGAGTTCCCGCTCGCCCTGATCGCCGGACTACTCGTCGTCGGTTTCGTCGGCAGCGGCCGCGCGGGTGTCGACCACTACGCCCTGCGCAGATTCAGGCGAGCCTGACCGGCCCGCCCGGCCACCTCACTCGTGCCAGGGTGCAATCGGGTTGCCTTGCCAGCGGGTGTGATCGGGGACCACGTCACCGCGCATAACCAGTGACGCCGGACCGACGATGGTCCCCTCACCCAGGCCCGCCGCGGGCAGCGCCACGCAGTGCGGTCCGAGCGTCGCCCCGGCCCCCAGCGTCACCTCGTCGAGTGCCATCACGCGGTCGTGGAACAGGTGGGTCTGCACCACGCAGCCGCGGGCGACGTTCGCACCCGGCCCGAGTGTCACGAGATCGGCCTCGGGCAGCCAGTAGGTCTCACACCAGACCCCGCGCCCGATCGTGGCGCCGAGCATCCGCAACCACACGTTGAGGATGGGGGTGCCGGTGGCGGCGTTGGCGAACCACGGTGCGGCGACGGTCTCGACGAAGGCATCCGAGAGTTCGTTGCGCCACACGAACGAACTCCACAGTGGGTGTTCGGACACCGTGATCCGACCGACCACGATCCACTTGGCCGCCGCGGCGACGCAGCAGGCCACCGCACCGGCGACGATGAGCACCACACCCGACAGCAGTGCGGCCCACCACACGCTGGTCTCCACGGTGATCCACTGCAACGTCAACAGCACCCCGAGCCCGATCGCGAAGCTCACCATCACCGGGATCAGGCGCAGCGTCTCCACGATCGCGCGCGCGATCTTCAGCTTGCGCGGCGGGTCGAAGGTGCGCGAACTGTCGGTGGTCGCGGCGGTCCGGCGCAACCGCACCGGCGGCGAACCGAGCCAGCTCGACCCCGACTTCGCCTTGCTCGGCGTGGCCGACAGCACCGCGACCAGACTGTTCTTGGGCACCCGTCGACCCGGCGCGGTCATACCGGAGTTGCCGAGGAAGGCCCGTTTGCCGATCTTCGCCTCGCCGATGTGCACCCAGCCGCCGCCGAGTTCATAGGAGGCGACCATCGTGTCGTCGGCCAGGAAGGCACCGTCGCCCACCGTGGTGAACCGCGGCAGCACCAGCGCGGTGGAGATCTCGGTGCCCTTGCCGATGTCGGCCCCGAGCACCCGGAACCACCACGGCGTCAGCAGGCTGGCGTAGAGCGGGAACAGGTAGGTGCGTGCGGCATCGAGCAGCCGCTCGGTGGCCCAGACCTGCCAGCCGACACGCGACCGTACCGCGTGATATCCGGGGCTCAGCCCCAGCGACATCGCGCGCACACCGATCGCGGTGATCACCGCGAACACCGCCAGACTGATGATCGCGGCGACCGGCACGAGGGCGAAGGCGCGCCCGGCGGCACCGGCGATCGAGTCGGTCTGACCGGCCCACCACGCGATCGGCAACAGCCCGCAGGCGATCGAGATCAACGGCACCGCTGCGATCCCGATCGACGAGAGTGCGTAGACAGCCACCCAGTACGGCCGGGCAGGCGGGCGATGCGCGGGCCACGGCGCCGATGCCTTGCCGACCTTGCGTGCGGGCGAGCCCGACCAGTGCTGTTTGGCCTTGACCTTCCCGGTCACCGCCGAACCCGCACCGACCTGCGCGCCGCGCCCGATCTTCGCCCCGGGAAGCAGCGTCGACCGTGCGCCGATCGCGGCGTCGTCGCCGACCTCGATCTCACCGATGTGCACGATGTCGCCGTCGATCCACCAGCCGGCGAGGTCCACTTCGGGTTCCACCGAACACCGGTCGCCGAGCGTGAGCATGCCGGTCACCGGCGGCAACGTGTGCAGGTCGACGCCCTTGCCCACAGCGGCCCCGAGGGCCCGGGCGTAGTAGATCATCCACGGCGCGCCCGACATGTTCGTCGCGCCGCTGGCCTCGGACAGTCGCTCGGCGACCCACAGCCGCAGATGGACCCCGCTGCCGCGCGGATAGTCGCCGGGCGTCACGCCGCGCAGCAGCAGCCGGCATCCGCCTGCTGCGATCGCCATCCGTCCCAGCGGGGTGATGAACACGATGAAGGCGACGATCACGATCCACCAGTCCACCCGGGTGACCCACGCGGCGTCGGTGGCATAGGAGAGCACATTGCATGCCAGCGCGAGCCAGGTGATCCACTGCAACCCGGTCAGCGTGGTCAGCGGGATCGACAACGCCATCTGCGCGAGGCCGGTTCTCGCCGGGGTGGGCCTGATCTCGCGGTCATCGGTGACGATGTCGGGGCTGCGCTCGTCGAGCATCTGCGCGAGCGAACCTAGCCGCGGATGGTCGTAGAGATCGGCGACCGTCACGTCGGGGAAACGTTCGCGCAGGGCCGTCACCAGCTGCGCCGCGGCCAGCGACCCGCCGCCCTCGGCGAAGAAGTCGGCCTTGGGATCGGTGATCTCGGCGCCGAGCACCGCCGTCCACCGCTGGGCCACCCACTGTTCGGTCTCGCTGAGGTGTGCCGTGGACTCACCCGCCGACACCCCGGGCAGCGGCCACGGCAACGCAGCGCGGTCGACCTTGCCGGAGGTGCGGGTGGGCAGTTCGTCGACCAGCGCCAGCCGGGGGACCATCGGGGCGGGCAGCTGCTCGACGAGCAGCGCATGCGCCGCCGACAGGTCGAAGTCGGGATCGGTGGACACCAGGTATCCGACCAGCAGCGAGTTGCCGGCGGCAGTGGTGCGCACGGCCGCCGCCGCACCGCCCACACCGGGCAGGTTCTGCACTGCGTTGTCGACCTCGCCCAGTTCGATCCGCCGTCCGCCCACCTTCACCTGGTCGTCGGCGCGGCCGCCGAACACCAGCCCTTCACGTTCCAGGCGCACGAGATCGCCGCTGCGATAGGCGCGCTCCCACCCGAGCGACTCCAGCGGCGCGTACTTCTCGGCGTCCTTGGTCGGGTCGAGGTAGCGCGCGAGTCCCACCCCGCCGATCACGAGCTCGCCGGTCTCGCCTTCGGCGACCGGTTCGCCTGCGGCGTCGACCACCGCGAGATCCCAACCGGGAAGCGGCAATCCGATACGGACAGGCGTGGACCCGTCCAGCGGCGCCAGGCAGGCGACCACGGTGGCCTCGGTGGGGCCGTAGGTGTTCCACACCTCGCGACCCTCCACGGCGAGTCGTTCACCGAGTTCGGGCGGGCAGGCCTCGCCGCCGAAGATCAGCAGCCGGACGGCCTCGAGTGCCTCGGCCGGCCACAGCGAGGCCAGCGTCGGGACGGTGGACACCACGGTGATGTCGCGGGAGACCAGCCACGGCCCCAGATCCATACCGCTGCGCACGAGTGCGCGCGGGGCCGGCACCAGGCAGGCTCCGGTGCGCCACGCCAGCCACATCTCCTCACACGAGGCGTCGAAGGCCACCGACAGGCCCGCGAGGACGCGGTCGCCCGGTCCGATCGGTTCGTCCTGCCGGAAGATCCGTGCCTCGGCGTCGACGAAGGCCGCCGCGTTGCGATGGGTCACCGCAACACCTTTCGGCGTCCCGGTGGATCCGGAGGTGAAGATGATCCACGCGTCGTCGGCCGGGGTGGGCGGCGGCGGGGCAGTGCCGGCTGCCGCCTCGTCGCTGGTCGCCGACTGCTCGCCGCCCGCCGACAGTCGCTCCTTGAGAGCCGGCGCCGAGTGCATGCCGACCGCGTCGATCACCGCGACCACCGCGGCCTCGCCGAACACCAGCTCGGCGCGTTCGTCGGGATCATCGGCGTCGACCGGTACGTAGGCCGCACCCGCGCGCATCACCGACAGGATCGCGGAATACAGCCGATGGGATCCCGAGGGCATGCGGATACCCACCCGGTCGCCGCGGCGCACCCCCTGCTCGGCGAGCCATGTGGCACCCTCCTCGACGGTGTCGAGGAGTTCGCGATAGGACAGGGTGGTCTCGCCGTCGTCGATGGCCGAGGCGTCGGGAAAGCGTTCGACCGTCTCGGTGAGGATGTCGATCAGCGTGCGAGCGGGGCTCGCCTGCGAGGACTGCAGGAACTCCGGAGGAACCGCGTGGCTCACCGATGTCCTTTCGCTCGTGCACGAAAGCGTGCTGGCATGGGCGGAACTGGTCGCACACAGTGTCTCAGGGATGGGCCGCGGAGAGCATCTGCCTGCTCCGGCATGCCGCGATTGCGGTAGGTTCGGCGCCAGAAGTACCCCCACGAAGGAGGGTGAACAACCGTGCCGGTCATCTCCCACCGACATCCGAGCCTGAGTTCCTATCCGCTGTGGATGGCCTCCCGGCTCGTGCTGAAGCCGCTGCTCACACTCTGGCCCATCAATGGCCCCGGTCTGCACGCGCTGCGCTACATCGACGCCGTCGTCGCACTCGGACCGCGCCCCGACGGGGTGGTCCTCGAGCAGATGGAACTGGCCAACAGGCCGGTTGAACTGGCGGTTCCCACCGGTCCGTCCAACCGTGACAGCGATGCCGCCGTGCTCTACATGCACGGGGGCGCCTTCGTTGCCGGCGGCCTGGCCACCCACCGCACCGTCGCCACCCATCTGTCCCGCCGCGTCGGGCTACCGGTGTACTCGCTGGCCTACCGGCAGCTGCCCGAGGCGGGTGTGGGCACCTCGGTAATCGATGCCGTCGAGGCCTACGCGGAACTGGTCAACGACCGTGGTTTCCGTCACGTCGTGGTGGCCGGTGACTCCGCCGGTGGCTTCCTCGCCGCCAAGATCGTCGAGGCCGCCGCCGAGCGGGGACTCCGCACGCCGACGGCCCTCATCGGGTACTCGCCGCTGCTCGATCTCGACCTCGCCGACAACCCCGACCGCAGCAGCCGCAGCGACGCCTACCTGCCGAAATCGAAGATGAAGGTGCTCGCACCGGAGTTCGACAGGGGGCCGTTGCCGATGTCGGGGGTGCGCCGGATCAACGACCTGCCCGCCGAGATCTTCCCGCCCACGCTGCTGTTCAGCGCCGAGAATGAGATGCTCGAACCCGACATGGTCGCGCTGGTCGAGGATCTCGACGCCGCCGGGGCCGAGGCGACGCTGCACAGTTTCAGTTGGCAGGTGCACGCCTTCCCGGCATTCGCCGGTCGCCATCCCGAATCAGGGGAGGCCATCGAGCTCACCGCGGAGTTCGTCCGCGAGTCGATCCGCGCGGCCAAGAGTGACGACTCGGATCCGGCGGTCCGTGGTCGCGCGGGCTGAGTTCGTGAGACAGTTCTGTCATGGCGTCAACCTCACAGAACAAGCCGGGTAAGAAGCAGTCGCTCGACGAGCTGGTCGGCGTGGCACACACCGTGTCCGCCGACGACGCCGAGATCGCCGCGGCCGTTCGCGCCTTCGGCGACAAACGGCTTCGTCCGCACATCGCGCAGTGGTTCGAGGACGGCGCGCTGCCCGTACGTGAGCTTGCCGCCGAACTCGGTGAACTGGGCGTCTTGGGTATGCATCTGCACGGGTACGGCTGCGCCGGCATGTCGGCGACCAGCTACGGGTTGGCCTGTCTGGAGCTCGAGGCCGTCGACAGCGGTCTGCGCAGTTTCGTCTCGGTGCAGGGATCGCTGGCGATGTTCGCCATCCACGCCTTCGGTTCCGAAGAGCACAAGACGCAGTGGCTGCCGAAGATGGCCGCCGGCGAGGCGATCGGCTGCTTCGGTCTGACCGAGCCGGACTTCGGGTCGAATCCGGCGGGGATGCGGACCTTCGCCAAACGCGACGGCGACGACTGGGTGCTCAACGGCACCAAGATGTGGATCACCAACGGCTCGGTCGCCGATGTCGCGGTGGTGTGGGCCAAGACCGACCTGGAGGAAGGCGCCCGCGGCATCCGCGGATTCGTGGTGCCCACCGACACCCCGGGGTTCAGTGCGCCCGAGATCAAACACAAGATGTCGCTGCGGGCATCGGTGACCGCCGAGCTGGTGCTCGACGGGGTCCGCCTGCCCGCCGATGCGATGCTGCCGGAGGTCGCCGGCCTGCGCGGACCGCTGAGCTGCCTCAACGAGGCGCGCTACGGCATCGTGTTCGGGGCACTCGGCGCCGCGCGTGACTGTCTGGAGACCGCGCTGGACTACACCGCCGACCGCGAGGTGTTCGACCGTTCGCTGGCCGGGTTCCAGATCACCCAGACCAAGATCGCCGACATGTCGCTGGAATGGGCCAAGGGCTATCTGCTGGCCGTTCACCTGGGCAAGCTCAAGGATTCCGCACATTCCGGCGGACCGGGGGTGCGGCCCGAACAGATCAGCCTCGGCAAGCTCAACAACGTGCGCGAGTCCATCGCAATCGCACGCACCTGCCGGACTCTGCTGGGCGCCAACGGCATCACCCTCGAATACCCGGTGATCCGCCACGCCAACAACCTCGAGTCGGTGCTCACCTACGAGGGCACCAGCGAGATGCATCAGCTGACCATCGGCAAGGCGCTGACCGGATACGACGCCTTCCGCTGAGGCTTCCGCCGAGTCTTCCGCTGGGCACAGCCGGGCACAGCCGCACGAGGTCGGCCGGTCGGCACTGTCATGGCCGCTACACTTGCGGCCGTGAGAAGCACGGTGTCGAGCATGTCGAAGGTCATGACCTGCGCGGGGGCGGTCCTGATCATCGCCTGCGTCGCGTATTTCATGGTGCGGTGGGCTGACGAGGGTCGCTGGCCGTGGATGATCTTCGGGGCGATCCTCATCGCGCTCAATGTCTTCGTACTGTTCAACGAACTCAAGCCGCGGCCCAAACCGCGCGACTGGACCGTCGAGGAAGTACGCGAGGTGATCGCGCCGATCGTCGGAGACGCCGCTCAGGTGCGCACGCTGCGCCGCGTCGACAAGGGGCTCTCGCTGCCCGCGGCACTCGAGCTGGTGCAGAAGGCGAATTCGACCAGCGCCGAGGACTGAGGCGCGCCGGTGACGTCAGGTCGGGCCAGTCACCTGCAGCTGCAGTCGGCGGTCGCGGCGACGGGCCGTTCGTCGGCGAACTGGGTGCGATAGAGCTGCGCGTAGCGGCCGTCGGCAGCCAGCAGGGTCAGATGGGAGCCGCGCTCGGCCACCCGTCCATCCTCGATCACCAGGATCTCGTCGGCGGCGCGGATGGTCGAGAGTCGATGCGCGATCACGATCGAGGTGCGACCGGCGAGTGCCTCGGCGAGTGCCTCCTGCACCGCGGCCTCGGAGGTGGAGTCCAGATGTGCGGTCGCCTCGTCGAGGATCACCACCGACGGCGAGGCCAGCAGAAGTCGCGCGATCGTCAGACGCTGGCGTTCACCTCCCGAGAGCCGGTAGCCGCGTTCGCCGACCACGGTGTCGAGTCCGTCGGGCAGCGAGCCGACCAGCTCGTCCAGGCGTGCCCTGCCCAGCGCATCCCAGATCTGGGTATCGGTGGCCTCCGGTGCGGCGAGGGTGAGATTGCCGCGGACCGTGTCGTGGAACAGATGTCCGTCCTGGGTCACCAAACCGACTGTGCGATGCAATGATTCGCCGGTGATCTGGCGAATATCGGTGTCGCCGAGCATGATCGATCCGGAATCCACATCGTAGAGCCGTGTGGCCAGTTGCGCGATGGTCGACTTGCCGGCGCCGGAGCTGCCGACCAGCGCCACCATCTTCCCGGGCTCGACGCGAAACGACACGTCGTGGATCACCTGCTCGCCGCCGCGCGTGTCGAGTGTGGCGACCTCCTCCAGCGACGCCAGCGAGACCTTGTCGGCTGACGGGTAGGCGAACGACACGTGATCGAATTCCATACCGGCCGCGCCGCTGGGCGCCGTGCGTGCATCGGGGGCGTCGTCGATGAGCGGGGTGAGGTCGAGGATCTCGAAGACACGCTCGAAACTGACCATCGCCGAGGTGATCTCGACCCGCGCATTGGCCAGCGCGGTCAGCGGCGCGTACATCCGGGTCAGCAGCAGTGCCAATGCGACGACCGCGCCCGCATTGAGATGGTGGTGCACGGCCAGGAAGCCGCCGAGCCCGTAGACCAGCGCCAGTGCGAGTGAGGACACCAGTGTCAGCGCGGTCACGAAGTAGCCCTGCGCCATGCTGCGACGCACGCCGATGTCGCGAACGTTGACCGCTCGCGCGGCGAAGTCACGCGACTCCGACTCCGGTCGCCCGAACAGTTTGATCAACGTGGCGCCCGGCGCCGAGAACCGTTCGGTCATCTGAGTGGACATCTGCGCGTTGTACTCGGCGGCCTCGCGGCTCAGCGCACCCATCCGCCGGCTCATGCGGCGGGCGGGCAGGACGAACACCGGCAGCAGGATCAGTGCCAGCAGGGTGACCTGCCAGCTGAGCCAGAACATCGCGACCAGGGTCAGTGCCAGCGTGACGATGTTGGACACCACTCCGGCCAGGGTGTCGCTGAACGCGCGCTGCGCGCCGATCACGTCGTTGTTGAGGCGGCTGACCAGTGCGCCCGTTCGGGTGCGGGTGAAGAATGCGACCGGCATGCGTTGCACATGGTCGAACACCGCGCGTCGCAGGTCGTAGATCAGGCCCTCGCCGATCGACGACGACAGCCATCGGGTGAGCATGTCCAGGCCCGCGTCGGCGACTGCGATCACCGCGATGATGACGGCGAGCGTGACCACCACGCCCGCCGCCCTGCCCTCGGTGATCGCGTTGACCACCCGCCCGGCCAGCAGCGGCGTCAGGACCGTGAGGACTGCGGCCGCGACGCTGGCCACCAGGAACACCGCGATCCGGCCCCGGTAGGGACGGGCGAAGCGGGCCATCCTGCGCAGGATCGACCCGCGTTCACCGCGCGGACCGCTCTTGGGTGCGTTCATCGAGCGGTACATCTGGCCCCACGCGACGGATTCCATGCTCATGCATACAACGCTAGGACCTCGAGTGCGGTTGAGGACAACCGTTGTCGCGTACTACCGCTCAGGGCGCAACCCTGCCCTGCTCAGCGGCGCGGGATGAGCAGTTCGGCCTTGAGCCGGTTGACGTCGGTGGTCGTCAGCCCCAGGCCGGTGTGCACATAGTTGTCGAAGCTGCCGAACCTCTGGTCGACGGCGGCGAACGACGACCGCAGCCACGACACGTCGACACCGTCGATCGACCCGTTCGCGCTGGTGTGGCGGAAGGTGTTGCTCGCCAGGTAGTCGGCTTCGACGGTGTGGCTGTCCACGCCGAGGATGGTCAGCAGCACCGCCGACATCCAGCCGGTGCGGTCCTTTCCGGCGGTGCAGTGGTAGAGCACCGTATGTCTCTGCCCGGCCTGGGCCTCGATGTGGCGGAGCGCCGCGCCGAAGGCTGCACGTGCCGAGGCGCTGGTCACGAAGCTGCGATAGGAGGCGTTCATGTCGACTGACTGCAGCAGGCTCGACAGATCGACGCCGCCACCGCCGAGCACATCCAGCGAGATGTTGCGAGCGCCGGGCACGGCGCGGTCGGGCTGCAGGCCGCGTTCGATGGCCGTGCGGAAGTCGAGGATCTCGGTGACTCCGAGCGTGTGGAGCGTGCGCGCATCGGCGGGGGTGATCGCGGAAAGCTGGTCGCTGCGGATCACCAGGTTGCGGATGCCCTGCCCGCTGGTGGTGCGGTAGTTGCCGAAGGTGCGCGTGTTGGACGTCCCGGCGAGCTCGACGGCCCGCGGGGTGGCAGTTGCTGTCGGTGCGGCCGAGGAGACCGGCGCCGACGAGACGGGAGCCGCCGACGCCTGCGCGAGCAGGGCCGGTGCCGCGGTCGCCGACACGGCCAGCGCGCATGCCAGGGACGTGGTGGCGATCAATCGACGCATGGTGTGCCTTTCGGTGGTGATGCCTTCTGCGGTGATGCCGTTCAGTGGTGATGCCGTCGACCCTGATCGGTCGGCTGACCGGGCCAGCCTAGGACCACCGATTCGGGGCGGGATCGGCGGGATGGCGGCGTTCACCTGCAGTTTTCCGGCCGTTTCCCTGCTCGCGAAGGGCGGTGGGGTGCGTTCGCGACGTATGAGCGGGGTGCGTGACTACCGTGAGGGGAAAGCGTTGTTGTCGCACCGAAGTCGAAGGAGCCCGTGGTGGCACAGGAATTGAAGCTCGGTTACAAGGCGTCCGCGGAGCAGTTCGCACCTCGTGAACTGGTCGAGATCGCGGTGGCGGCCGAGGAGCACGGCATGGATTCGGTCGCCGTGAGCGACCACTTCCAGCCGTGGCGTCACAACGGCGGACACGCGCCCTTCTCGCTCACCTGGATGGCGGCGGTCGGTGAGCGCACCCAGCGGGTGCAGATCGGCACATCGGTGCTCACCCCGACCTTCCGCTACAACCCGGCGGTGATCGCCCAGGCCTTCGCGTCGATGGCGTGTATGTATCCCGATCGGATCATGCTGGGCGTGGGCACCGGTGAGGCGCTCAACGAGTACGCCACCGGATTCCAGGGCGAGTGGCCCGATTTCAAGGAGCGGTTCGCCCGCCTTCGGGAGGCGATCGCGCTGATGCGTGAGCTGTGGACCGGCGAGGAGGTCACCTTCGACGGGCAGTGGTATCACACGCAGGGCGCCTACATGTACGACATCCCCGACAAGCCGGTGCCGGTGTACGTGGCCGCCGGTGGTCCGGTGGTCGCGCGGTACGCCGGCCGGGCGGGCGACGGTTTCATCTGCACCTCGGGCAAGGGGATGGAGCTCTACACCGACAAGCTGCTGCCCGCGGTCGCCGAGGGTGCGGCCAAGGCCGAACGCGACGTCGACGACATCGACAAGATGATCGAGATCAAGATCTCCTATGATCCCGATCCTCAACTGGCACTGGAGAACACGCGATTCTGGGCGCCGCTGTCACTGACGCCCGACCAGAAGAACAGCGTCAACTCGTCCTCGGAGATGGAGCGATTGGCCGACGAGATCCCGATCGAGCAGGTGGCCAAGCGGTGGATCGTGGCATCCGACCCCGACGACGCCGTCGAGCAGGTCAAGGCATACACCGACGCCGGACTCAATCACCTGGTGTTCCATGCGCCCGGCCACGACCAGCTGCGGTTCCTGGAGAACTACCAGAAGGATCTCGAACCACGGCTGCGCAAGCTCAGCGTCGCCAGCATCGGCTAGTTCTGGGTGACCGCCACGGCGGATACCGCCACGCGTGCACGCAGCAGCTCGAGAATCCTTGTCACCACCGGATTGTCGCGGCTGCTGCGTCGTATGCGGACGATGATGTGCCGTTCGGGGGTGGGGTCGGTCAGCTCGATGGCCACCACCGCCTCGGGGACGTTCACCAGACCCAGCCTCGGCACGATGGTCACCCCCACACCCTCGGCGACGACGGACATGCCGCTGGCGTAATCGTGTGTCTCGATGGCGAATTCGGGGGTGAAGCCCGCTGCGGTGCAGGCGTTGAGCAGACCCTGACGGCAGGGTCCGCGGGCGGCGTCGTTGTCGACCAGCACGACCTCGGCCAGCTCGGCCACGCGGATCGACTCTCGTTGGGCCAGTGGCGAATCCCTGTGCACCACGGCCACATACGGGTCCACCAGCAACGGGTGGACGTCATAGGGATCGCCGGGATGTCCGGTGGGTTGGTCCATGGCAGTGGTCACGGTGATGTCGATGTCGGGGCCCGGTTCGCCCGGCGCGAGCGGGTGGAGTTCGTCGAGGATCAGGTCGAGTGACACCTCGGGATGGGTGCGGACCACGTCGGCGATGATCGGTGGGATCCACGCACCGCCGGCCGAGGCGAAATAGCGCACGCTGCAGCGGGTTCGGCGTGCATCGCGCAGATCGGCGACCACCCGGTCGAGTTCGGCGACACGGTCGAACACCTCGTCGCCGGCCGCGGCGAGGGTGTGTGCGGCCGGCGTGGGCACCACCCCGCGACCCACCCGCTCGACCAGGACGAGTCCGGTCTCGCGTTGCAGGGCGGCGATGTGCTGGCTGATCGCTGACGGCGTGTACTGCAGCGCGGCCGCCGCGCCGTTGACCGACCCGGCGGCGATCAGCGCGCGCAGGATCCGGAGGCGATGCAGATCGACCATGCCTCGACCATACAGTCGCACTGAATGAAACCGTAGGTAGATTCGCTTGTACTTAATTGCGGAAGCATGGATTCTGAACGCATGACGAACAGACGAGTTGTGGCGGCCGCGGTGATCACCGTGCTGATGTGGGCGTCGTCGTTCGTGGTGATCCGCGGTGTCGCGGATGCCTTCTCGCCTGCGGTGATGGCCTTTCTCCGGATGGCTGTCGGGGCGATCGCACTGTCGGTGATGGCCGCGATCGTGCGGGTGCGGATACCCCGTGGTCGAGCCCTGGTGCTCGTCCTGGCCTACGGCGCGCTGTGGTTCGGCTTCTACACGATGGTGCTCAACTGGGCCGAGCGCCACCTCGACGCCGGGACCGCTGCGCTGCTGGTGAACTTCGCGCCGATCCTCGTCGCCGCGGTGGCGGGGGTCGTCTTCGCCGAGGGCTTCCCCCCGCCGCTGATCCTCGGGATGATCGTCGCGTTCACCGGGGTGGTGGTGATCGGGCTGGGCGACGGCAGCAGCAGCGGCGACCTGCTCGGGGTGGGGCTCGGACTGCTCGCCGCGGTGCTCTACGCCTCGGGTGTGCTGCTGCAGAAGGTGGCCCTGCGGACCGTCGACTCCACCGCGGCCACCTGGCTGGGGTGTCTCACCGGGCTGGTGGTCACCATCCCCTTCGCCGTGCCGTCGCTGGGCGCCGAGGTCTCGCAGGCGGGCGCCCGACAGCTCATACTGGTCGCCTTCCTGGGTCTCGGACCGACCGCGCTGGCCTTCACCACCTGGGCATATGTGCTGCGCCGCAGTACCGCCGGCGCCACCGCCGCGATGACGCTGAGCGTGCCGGCGATCGCGATCCTGCTCTCGTGGGTGACGCTGGGGGAGGTGCCCACGCCGGTGGGTCTCGTCGGTGGGGTGCTGTGCCTGCTCGGGGTGGCGATCAGCAGGATGCGCACGCTGCCCGGTGCACGACACGTCCGCAGACCCGGGAACGCCGACGTCGCCGCACGTCGCGGCTCACAGGAATCTCCCAGCACCAGCGCAGGGTCGGCGCAGTCCGGAACGTGAGAGTTGTCCTCGATCACGAATGTCAGGAGGACACATGACCGCGGTGCTCGATCGCCATCAGGGCGACCCGCCGAGTGGAAACACAGGTGACACGACGCCGCCCTCGGGTGGCCACAATGCTCGCATCGACCGACGATCCGGCGGCGCCTCGGCGCCCCGGTGGACACCGGTGGCGCTGATCGCGCTACTGGTCGCGACGGCGGCGCTCTATCTCTGGAAGCTCACCGACAGCAACTACGGCAACGAGTTCTACGCCGCTGCGGCGTGGGCCGGCTCGCAGAGCTGGCGCGCGTGGTTCTTCGGTGCACTCGACCCGGGCTCGTTCATCACCGTGGACAAACCGCCGGCCTCACTGTGGGTGACGGGGCTGTCGGTGCGGGTGTTCGGGATGAATTCCTTCGCTGTGCTGGCACCCCAGGCGATCATGGGTGTGGCCTCGGTCTGGCTGGTCTACAGCGCGATCCGGCGTGCGGTGACCGATCCGCGCCAGGGTGCGGTGGCAGGTCTGCTCGCTGGTGTGGTCCTCGCGCTCACCCCGGCCGCGGCGATGATGTTCCGGTTCAACAACCCCGACGCGCTGCTCGTGCTGCTGATGACCGTTGCGGCCTACTGCCTGGTACGCGCCATCGCGACCAATTCCGGGCGCTGGCTGGCGCTGGTGGGTGTGGCGCTGGGTTTCGCCTTCCTCACCAAGATGCTGCAGGGCTTCCTCGTACTGCCCGGGTTCGCGCTGGCCTACCTGCTGTTCGCGAATAACGGGTGGCGCCGGCGGATCCTGCAGGTGGTCGGCGCGGCGGTCGCGTTGGTGGTGTCGTCGGGCTGGTTCGTGGTGGTCACGATGATCGTCCCGGCATCGGCACGCCCCTACATCGGCGGCTCGACCGACAACTCGTTCATGAACCTGGTGTTCGGCTACAACGGGCTCGGTCGCATCAACGGTGGCGAGGGTAATGGCGGTGGCGGCGGAATGGGCGGCGCGGGCGGCAGCTTCGGCGGCTCGACCGGCCTGGACCGGCTGTTCTCCTCGGAGATGGGCAACGAGATCTCGTGGCTGCTCCCGACCGCGCTGATCGCGATCGCCTTCGGCGTCTACATCTCGATCCGGTCGATGGTGTGGAAGAACTACACCGGCGGGGTGAACCGCCTCGAGGCCGCGTCGGTGGTCGTGTGGGGGAGCTGGCTGATCGTCACCGGATTCGTGTTCAGCTATATGAGCGGGACCATCCACCCCTATTACACGGTCGCGCTGGCCCCGGCGATCGCCGCGATGGTCGGGCTCGGCGGACTGTTCGCCTGGCGGCGACGCGATCACGCTGACGGTCGCATCGGGATGTCGCTGATGATCGGCGCGGCGGTGATCTGGGCGATCGTGCTGCTCGACCGCAACGACTACGGCCCGGTGTGGGTGCGCTGGCTGATCGGCGCGCTTGGGGTCCTCAGCGTGGTCGTGATCCTCGCCGCCGGCATGCTCGGCGTGCGCAAGGCAGTGGCCGCGGCGGTCATCGTCGGGACGCTGACCGGGTTGACCGGTACCGCGATCTTCGGGGTCGCGACGGCGAATACCGCACACACCGGTTCGATCCCCACCGCCGTGCACACCTCGATGTCCGGTGGCGGCATGGGCGGGCCGGGCGGTGGCCGGCCGGCGGGCGGAACCGATGGCGCACGGACGGGTTCGGCGCCGTCAGGTACCGCGGCGAACCGTGGCGGCACCGGCGGATCCGGTATGGGCGGTTCCGGTATGGGGGCGCCCGGCATGGGCGGGCAGAGCGACTCGCAGCTGACCGCGCTGCTGCAGGGATCGTCGGCCACGTGGGCGGCGGCGGTCAACGGCTCGCAGTCGGCGGCCTCGCTGGAGATCGCCACCGGCAAGTCGATCATGGCGATCGGCGGCTGGTCGAGCGATCCGGCACCCACGCTGTCGCAGTTCATCACCTACGTGAAGGACGGCAAGATCGGCTACTACATCAGCAGCGGTTCGCGAGGCGGTCCCGGTGGCGGCACCTCCACCGCGAGTGAGATCCAGAAGTGGGTCGCCGCGCACTACACCGCGACGACGGTCGGCAACAGCACGGTCTACACGCTGACGAGCTGATCGTGTGCCGGATGACCGGCATCGGTGATCGACGGGCGGGATCGGTCCGGGAGTGCTGCTCCCCGACCGATCCCGCCTCGGCGCGCACTAGGCTTGTGCCATGGCCGAGCATGAGACGTCGAGCAGTATCTACATCGCCTCCCCGGAGGGTGACACCGGCAAGTCGACGGTGGCGCTCGGCGTCCTGCATCTGTTGACCGCGACCGGCGGGCGGGTCGGCGTCTTCCGCCCGATCTCGCGGGCGGCGGCCGGTGAACGCGACTACATCCTCGAACTGCTCATGGAACACGATTCGGTCGATCTGGACTACGACGACTGCATCGGCGTCACCTACGAGGCCGTCCACGCCGATCCGGATGCCGCGATCGCCGAGATCGTCGACCGGTTCCACTCCGTGCGGGATCGCTGCGATTCGGTACTGGTGGTGGGTTCGGATTACACCGACGTGGGCAACGCCTCGGAGCTGACGTTCAACGCGCGTATCGCCGCGAACCTCGGCACTCCGGTATTGCTGGTTCTCAAGGCCGTTGACCGCAGCCCGGCCGAGGTGCTGTCGCTGGCCGAGGTGTGTCTGGCCGAGATCGAGTCGATGCATGCGACCACCGCCGCGCTCATCGCCAACCGGTGTCCGGTCGATCGGCTGGAGGAGTACCGGGCGGCACTGTCGAGCACGGGGCTGCAGTCGTGGGCGCTGCCCGAGGAGCCGCTGCTCATCGCCCCGACCATGGGTGAGCTGATGGAGGCTGTCGACGGTGAGCTCTACAGCGGTGACCCCGAACTGCTCTCGCGTGAGGCGCTCGAGGTGATGGTCGGCGGCATGACCATCGAGCATGTGCTCGAGCGGCTGTCCGAAGGCGTTGCCGTCATCGCCCCGGCCGACCGGTCAGACCTGCTGATCGGACTCGTGATGGCCAATGGCGCACAAGGCTTTCCGAAACTCTCGGGGATCATCCTCAACGGTGGTCTAAAACCCCACCCGATGGTCGCCTCGCTCATCGAGGGATTGCAGCCGTCGTTGCCGATGATCTGTTCGGATATGGGGACGTATGAGGCCGCCCGCGCGGCCGCGCACTCCCGCGGCAAGGTCGGGGTCAACTCGGCCCGCAAGATCGACGCGGCGCTGGCGACCATGGAGGAGCATGTCGACTCCAAGACCCTGCTCGACAAGTTGCAGCTGCGCGCACCGGATGTGGTGACCCCGCAGATGTTCGAGTACCAGCTGATCGCCCGCGCACGTGCCGACCGCAAACGGATCGTGCTGCCCGAAGGTGATGACGATCGGATTCTGCGTGCCGCAGGGATGTTGTTGCGGCGCAAGGTTGCCGACCTGACGATCCTCGGCGATCCGGCCGCGGTGTCCGATCGAGCCCAGGAGTTGGGGATCTCGCTCGAGGGCGCGGAACTGATCGATCCGGCCACCTCGCCGCAGCTCGACGTGTTTGCCAAGGAGTACACCGAGCTGCGCCGGCACAAGGGTATGGATTACGAACGCGCACAGGCGATCGTGAAGGATGTCTCCTATTTCGGCACGATGATGGTGCACACCGGGATGGCCGACGGCATGGTCTCGGGTGCGGTGCACACCACTGCGCACACCATCCGCCCGGCGTTCGAGATCATCAAGACGGTGCCCGGGGTGTCGACGGTGTCGAGTGTGTTCTTCATGTGCCTGGCCGACAAGGTGCTCGCCTACGGAGACTGCGCTGTGGTTCCCGACCCGACGGTCGAACAACTCGCCGACATCGCCATCTCGTCGGCGGCCACTGCCGCACAGTTCGGCATCGACCCCAGGGTAGCGATGCTCTCCTACTCCACGGGTGTGTCGGGTTCAGGAGCTGATGTCGAGAAGGTCCGTGCGGCAACCGATCTGGTCCATGAGCGCACTCCCGATCTGCTGGTGGAGGGTCCGATCCAGTACGACGCTGCGGTCGACCCCTCGGTGGCCGCGGGGAAGATGCCCGATTCACCGGTCGCCGGCCGCGCCACGGTGCTGATCTTCCCCGACCTCAACACCGGCAACAACACCTACAAGGCGGTACAGCGCAGCGCCGGAGCCATCGCGATCGGTCCCGTCCTGCAGGGTCTGCGCAAGCCGATCAACGACCTGTCCAGGGGGGCGCTCGTGTCGGACATCGTGAACACGGTGGCCATCACAGCGATTCAGGCGCAAGGGCTGGCCGACGCCGCAGAATAACCGCCGATCCGACGACCCCAAGTGAACGGAGCAGTTCCATGAGTGCAGACATCGCCACCACCGATCCCGTCTCGTCCACCACGTTGGTGCTGGTCCTCAACGCGGGGTCGTCATCGCTGAAATATCAGCTGCTGGAACCGGAGTCGGAGAAGGTGTTCGCCGACGGTGTCGCTCAGCGCATCGGCGAGGAGTCGTCGTCGATCACCCACGAGCAGAACGGTCAGTCGATCACGCGTGATCGGAAACTCGCCGATCATCAGGAAGCGCTCGAGGAGATGCTGTCGTTGTTCGCCGACAACGGCACCGATCTGACCACGGTCGGGCTGACCGCAGTGGGGCACAGGGTGGTGCACGGCGGGCAGATGTTCTACAAGCCGACCGTGGTCGACGGGGATGTCATCAACGACATCGACAAGCTGTCCGACCTTGCGCCGCTGCATAATCCGGTCGCACTCGACGGCGTGCGAGCGATGCGCAAACTGCTCCCGGATACTCCGTCGGTCTGTGTCTTCGACACGGCGTTCTTCCACAACCTGCCGAAGGAGGTGTCGACGTACGCGATCGATCGCGAGATCGCCGAGGAGTATTCGATCCGCCGGTACGGGTTCCACGGCACCAGCCACCAGTACGTGTCGGGCAAGGTTGCCGAATTCCTTCGTCGTGACGTCGGCGATCTGAACCAGATCATCATGCACTTGGGTAACGGTGCATCGATCTCGGCGATCCGCGGTGGTTCGCCGGTGGAGACCTCGATGGGCCTCACACCGATGGAGGGCTTGGTGATGGGAACCCGTTCCGGCGATGTGGATCCCGGTGTGCTGACACACCTGGCGCGGGCAGCGAAGATGTCGTCAGACGATATCGACAAGATGCTCAACAAGCAGTCCGGGCTCAAGGGTTTGTGCGGAGAGAACGATTTCCGCGAGTTGTCGAACAAGGCTGCCGCCGGCGATGAGGATGCCAAGCTCGCCTACGACGTCTACATTCACCGGCTGCGCAAGTACATCGGTGCGTACATGTTGACTCTCGGCCGGGTCGATGTCATCACGTTCACCGCGGGTGTGGGCGAGAATGCCTCGGACGTGCGCGCTGACGCCATGGGGCATCTGGCACAGTTCGGGATCAAGATCGATCCCGACCGCAACGCGGTGCGCTCCAAGGAGCCTCGCAAGATCACCACCGACGACTCGGGCATCACCGTTCTGGTGGTGCCCACCAACGAAGAACTGTCGATCGCCCGTCAGTCTGTGGCTGCGGTCGAGGCGTAGTTCCTCGGCGTCCGGCGGCGCCCACCACACCCGTCAGTAGGGTGGTGGGTCGTCAATGGCGCGCCGGTCTTGCCCCGCCTGTTCGCCTTCGAGGGCTTTTCGGTTGCGTTCTCGTTCTTGGCGTCGGCGGGCGTGTGTGTCTGCCAGGCGTGGTCGGCGTCTGGTGGGTGATTCTGTGTTCGGTTGTGGTGGTGGGTGTTTCGGCGGTTGCGGGTCGGGCTCGGGGTCGGTGAAGGTGATGTCCCGCAGGGTCGGAAACAAATCATCGCCGGATTCGGCGTAACCGTGGATCGTTGCACCATTCTGGGTGTAGAAGACCTGTCGGGCTTTGCCGGTGGCGTCGATGTACTGGTCATCGAGGAACACGCCGTCGGTTTTCATCTGGTGATGCATCCGGCACTTCGTG
>NZ_BMGC01000018.1 GCF_014639795.1 Gordonia jinhuaensis
AACAAGCCGACATCAGAGATCGGCGACATACTCATGCCCATCACCGGCCTAAACGTGCTCAACACCTTTCATCACACCTCAAAAGCCGATCGGTGGATCGAGGCTTAGACCATCTCGAACAGAGTCTAAGGAATTTGGTTGTAGAGAGAAGGCCACCCTCCGCTAACGTAGAGATTGTCGTGCTCGATGCCTCTCGGATTCGCCCGAATGCTGAACTCTTCTCGCGCCCTTGATACTAGCTGCAGCGCCGATGGCACCCGGATCTCGTAGGCCGTGCACGGCGCGGGTCCGCCGTTGCTGCTCGCGTCATGCTGGCTCAGCCATCTCGAATTCGATTGGGAGAGCCCGGTCTGGCACCACTTCCTCACTTATCTTGGCCGGATCGCGACGGTGATCCGTTACGATAACCGGGGCTTCGGAACGTGGAGGATTTCGGTCTCGACGCCCGCATTGCCGAACTCGCCGCGGTCACCGACGCCGCCGGCCTCGACAAGTGCTATCGCCGACGCCCGGCTGATGACGCTCGACAGCGACAACCACATCACTCTCGCCGACGAGGCGGTGTAGCCGGACGTGGTCGACGAGATGCGGTCGTTCATCGCCAGCGACGCGGTCTCGGCAATCGACACCCAGCCCTGCGCAGCCTCAGTGCTGGCGAACTCGGCGTGTTGCGTCTGGCGAGCAGTGGCTATGACAACTCGGCGATCGCGTATGAACTGTCGTTGTCGGTCCGCGCGGTCGAGCGTCATATCGGAAGCATTTACTCGAAGTGGGGGCTCACCGGCCGTTCGGCGCGGGCGGCTGCCGTCGGGGCCTGCTTCGAGGGTGAACCTACGTCCCACCTGGGTGCGTGTCACCCGCCGTCGCCAGAGCCTCGATGGCGTCCGACACGGATTAGCCCGCGCCCACATTTTCCTAGCGTTGATCGTGTCGAAGCCGGCAGCTCGAAAGACTGCCAGGCAACAAACTGGGCGCCGTCCAGGAGAGGTCGTCCCACCACCATGTTCCTCACAAAGGAGGCCGTCCGGCTGGCGGTCAAAGGCGTGGCACTGGGGACCGCCTGCGCGGAGTGCCCGTCGCTGGAGAGTCTGATGGAGCGCTACGAGTCCGCCGGTGGCCGGTACCTCGTCTGTCCGATCTGTGTGAACTCCAAACAGATCGATCCGTCGACCTTCATCTCGGGAGCCGAGATGGGCGGCACGGTGCAACTGTGGGAGTGGATCGGCGACGGCGCCACCGCGTTCAGCTATTGAAGTGGTGATCACGCGGAATCGGGGTCAACGCCGTGGCCGTCGTACCCGTATTGCTGACGGCCGCGGCATCGCGCCCGGCCCATATCGACCACCGGACCAAACTTGATCGACATCGACTCAACTTTTTTCTCCAGATCGGGAATGGACTCCCAGACTCCTGAGTTGCACCCTGTGACGAACTTGAGCGTGACCGGCTCAGGGCTACTTGACGAGGTGATCCTCGCCGGGTAGGACTTGAGTCGGACGCGCTGAAGTTTTGCATCAGACGTGCACACACGAACTGCTCCGGACGCCGGAGCAGCCCATATCAGGAGGCAAACAAACATGGCTCGTGCTGTTGGAATCGACCTCGGTACCACCAACTCGGTGGTGTCCGTACTCGAAGGTGGCGAACCTACCGTCATCGCCAACGCCGAAGGCTCGCGTACCACTCCGTCCGTCGTCGCCTTCGCCCGTAACGGCGAGGTGCTGGTTGGCCAGCCCGCCAAGAACCAGGCGGTCACCAACGTCGACCGCACCATCCGTTCGGTCAAGCGCCACATGGGCGAGAGCGACTGGAACGTCGAGATCGACGACAAGAAGTACACCCCGCAGGAGATCAGCGCCCGCACCCTCATGAAGCTCAAGAGGGATGCCGAGAGCTACCTCGGCGACGACGTGACCGACGCGGTCATCACCGTCCCGGCGTACTTCAACGACGCGCAGCGTCAGGCCACCAAGGAAGCCGGCCAGATCGCCGGCCTCAACGTGCTCCGTATCGTCAACGAGCCCACCGCTGCCGCACTGGCATACGGCCTGGACAAGGGCGAGAAGGAACAGACCATCCTCGTGTTCGACCTCGGTGGTGGCACCTTCGACGTGTCGCTGCTGGAGATCGGTGACGGTGTGGTCGAGGTCCGCGCGACCTCCGGTGACAACCACCTCGGTGGTGACGACTGGGATCAGCGCATCGTCGACTGGCTCGTGGAGAAGTTCAAGGGCACCAGTGGCATCGACCTGACCAAGGACAAGATGGCCATGCAGCGTCTGCGTGAGGCTGCCGAGAAGGCCAAGATCGAACTGTCTGCATCGCAGTCCACCTCGATCAACCTGCCCTACATCACCGTCGACGCCGACAAGAACCCGCTGTTCCTCGACGAGACGTTGACCCGCAGCGAATTCCAGAAGATCACCAACGATCTGCTCGAGCGCACCCGCGCTCCGTTCCAGGCCGTGATCAAGGACGCCGGCATCTCCGTCGGCGACATCGACCACGTGGTGCTGGTGGGCGGTTCGACCCGTATGCCGGCCGTCACCGACCTGGTGAAGGAACTGACCGGTGGCCGTGAGCCCAACAAGGGTGTCAACCCCGACGAGGTCGTCGCCGTGGGTGCCGCACTGCAGGCCGGTGTGCTCCGTGGTGAGGTGAAAGATGTTCTGCTGCTTGACGTGACGCCGCTGTCCCTCGGTATCGAGACCAAGGGTGGCATCATGCACAAGCTGATCGAGCGCAACACCACCATCCCGACCAAGCGGTCGGAGACCTACACCACCGCTGAGGACAACCAGCCGTCGGTGCAGATTCAGGTGTACCAGGGTGAGCGCGACATCGCCGCGCACAACAAGCTGCTCGGATCGTTCGAGCTCGCCGGTATCGCCCCTGCGCCGCAGGGTGTTCCGCAGATCGAGGTCACCTTCGACATCGACGCCAACGGCATCGTGAACGTCACCGCGAAGGACAAGGGCACCGGCAAGGAGAACACCATCCGCATCCAGGACGGCTCGGGCCTCTCGAAGGACGAGATCGACCGGATGATCAAGGATGCCGAGGCTCATGCCGACGCCGACCGCAAGCGTCGCGAGGAGGCCGAGACCCGCAACCAGGCCGAGTCGCTGGTCCACACCACCGAGAAGTTCCTCAAGGACAACGAGGACAAGGTGCCCGCCGAGGGCAAGGCGAAGGTCGAAGAGGCCATCGCCGGAGCCAACGAGGCGCTCAAGGGTGACGACATCGCCGCCATCAAGAGCGCGATCGAGAAGCTCAACACCGAGTCCCAGGCGCTCGGACAGTCGATCTACGAATCGGCTGCCGCCGCGGGTGCCGCATCCGAGGGTGCTGCCGGTGCGACCGCTGCCGACGACGGTGTCGTCGATGCTGAGGTCGTGGACGAGAGCGCCACTGACGAGGAGAAGAAGTGACATCAGCGCAGCCCGGCAACGACGGCGCAACCGAGCCGGAGAACGGGGCTGCCGAGCCGGTGACGGTCACCGATCGCCGACGGATCGATCCCGAGACGGGAGAGGTCCGCGGCGGCGGTGCCGACACCGCGGGAGCCGCCGACGAGGCGCAGGTCTCGCCTGAGGCCGACGAGGTCGAGGTGGTGCGCGCTGAGCTCACCGCAGACCTGCAGCGAGTACAGGCCGAATACGCCAACTACCGGCGACGCACGGCCAACGACAAGCGTGAGGGCTTCGAGAGCGGCAAAGCGGCGTTCATCTCCGAACTGCTGCCCGTTCTCGACGATCTCGACCGCGCCCGTGCACACGGCGATCTCGAGGCCGGGCCGCTGAAGTCGGTCGCCGACAAGATCGCCGGCGTCTTCGGCAACCAGGGCGTCATCGCCTTCGGCGCCGAGGGTGACGCGTTCGACCCGGCACTGCACGAGGCCGTGCAGCATGAGGGAGACGGATCGAACCCGGTGATCGGGTCGGTGTACCGACAGGGCTATCGCCTCGGCGACAAGGTGTTGCGCACCGCGATGGTCACCGTCACCGACGGAGTCGATGAACCGGCCGCCGATTCGGCGACCTCCGGTCAGGAGAACTGAGTTGTGAGAGTTCAGGCGCCGCCTCGCCACGGCGGCGCCTGAACTCTCCTCTCCCGCACTCGTGAGCCGTCACAGACAAGTGAAAACAGCTATACATACAGACATAGCGATACATACCCATCACCACATACACAGACTTTTCAGACATGAGGAGGTGACGCCCGGTGGCCCCGCAGCGTGAATGGCTCGAGAACGACTACTACAAGGACCTGGGCGTTGCCCAGGACGCTTCGGCCGACGAGATCAAGAAGGCCTACCGCAAACTCGCGCGCGAGCTGCACCCGGACGCCAATCCCGGTGACACCGCGGCCGAGGAGCGATTCAAGCGCGTGTCGGAGGCCAACAGCATCCTGTCGGATCCCGACAAGCGCAAGGAATACGACGAGACCCGCCAGATGTTCGCCGGCGGCCGATTCCGCGGAGGCGGAAACGGATTCGGCGGTCAGACCCCCGGGTCGGGCGGCTACCCCGGTGGATTCTCCACCGGTGGCGGTGATTTCAACGTCGAGGATCTGTTCGGCAACGACGGCGGCGGTCTGGGCGACCTGTTCGGCGGACTGTTCAACCGCGGTCAGCGTGCAGGAGCCACCCGCCCCCGGCGTGGCAACGATCTCGAGACCGAGACCACATTGCCGTTCCGTGCCGCAGCCCTGGGCACCACAACGCCCATCACATTGACCAGCCCGGCGCCGTGCACGAACTGTCATGGCAGCGGCGCGAAGCCCGGTACCAGCCCGCGGGTGTGCCCCACCTGTAACGGTGCCGGCGTCATCAGCCGCAACCAGGGTGCCTTCGGCTTCAGTGAACCGTGCCCGGATTGTCAGGGCACCGGCTCCAAGGTCGACGATCCCTGCCCGGTGTGCGACGGCAACGGCGTGACGGTGCGTACCCGCACCATCAACGTCCGCATCCCCGCCGGCGTCGAGGACGGTCAGCGCATCCGCTTGGCCGGACAGGGTGAGGCCGGCCTGCGCGGCGCGCCCTCGGGTGACCTGTACGTGCTGGTACACGTCACGCGCGACAAGATCTTCACCCGCAGCGGTGACGACCTCAAAGTCGAGCTACCGGTGAGTTTCTCCGAACTCGTGCTCGGTGCGACGGTCTCGGTGCCCACACTGGAGGGATCGGTGGGTGTGAAGATCCCGCCGAACACGTCCGACGGTCGTACGTTGCGCGTACGCGGCCGGGGTATCCCCAAGCGGTCGGGCACCAAGGGAGACCTGCTGGTCACCCTCAAGGTCGCCGTTCCGCCGACTCTCGACGAGGCGGCCACCGAGGCGCTGCGCAAGTATCAGGCGGCCGAACGCGCGAGCGGCTTCGAGCCGCGCAGCGGGTGGGGAGGTGAACGATGAGCGATCATCCTCACGAGAGCGCCGGACATGCCAGCGGATATGAGGGACCGACCTTCGTGATCTCCGTCGCCGCCGAACTCGCCGGAATGCATGCGCAGACCCTGCGCAACTACGACCGGCTCGGGCTGGTGCGCCCGCAGCGTGCCGCAGGCGGAGGTCGGCGGTACTCCGAACGTGACGTCGAACTGCTCCGCGAGGTGCAGCGGCTCTCGCAGGACGAGGGAGTCAACCTCGCCGGCATCAAGCGGATCATCGATCTGTCCAATCAGGTCGACGCGTTGCGGTCGCGGATCACCGAACTCGAATCCGAGCTGCGGGCACCGCACCGTCATCCCACGGGTGGCGGCGAATTGGTGCCGATCCCGCGCACCAGCGCGCTGGTGGTGTGGCAGCCACGCCATCGGCGAGTGTCGGGTTGAGGGTGAACCCGTCGGTGTGATCAGATCGACCATCTGAACGGACTACACAGATGCCTCCACCTGGGAGGTCGGCGTGAGCGGCGCCACGTCCGCCGCTACTCTATGGGCGCCGGAGTTGCCCGACTCCGGCGCCCTTTGCCATGCGTAGCCGTGTGCGGGGTTGAGTAGGCACGAGAGCTTGGGGGATGACAGGTGCCCGATGTTCTAGGCATTTCGTTCGACGGTGATCAGGTGTCGTCGGTGGTGGTCGACGCCGACAGCGGGGAACTGCTCGCCCACAACGTCGTCGACTCCGCAGGTGACTCGGCCGACGAGGCGCGGTCGGTGGTCACCGAACTCGTGGAATCCTCACCGTTCCCGATCGAACGCGTCGGCGTCACCGTCCGCGACCCCGCACATCAGGCGGAGCTGGCCTCGGCCTTCACACCGGACAAGCAGGCGCCGGACTGGTATGCGAAGGTGGTCTTCTCCGAATCGCCTGTGGCGTACGCCTTCCTGGCCAAGTCCGTCCTCGGCTCGCGCGGCGTCGCGATCGTTGCCGATCTCGCCGCCGACGGTGCACCGTATCCCGACCTGTCGGTCGCGGCGGTCGACACCGCCACCTCGTCTCCGGTGTGCGCGGCGTCCACACCCACAGACGCGCACCGTGTCCCGGTGACCGATCCGGCCGGCGCCGACAGTCTGGCCGATGGCATCGCGCTCATGCCGGTGGGCGATCAGGCCGCCACAACTCTGCTCGCGTGCGGTGTCGGTGCCGACCTGCCCGGTGTCACACCTGCCCTCGAGGCGGCACTGGACATGCCGGTGCAGGTGGCCGATGATGCCGCGTTCGGCGCCGCCACCGGTGCCGCGCTCGCGGCGGCCGCCGCCCCGGCACCCGCACGCGGGATGGCCGGGCGCTGGTTGGTGGCCGGCTCGGTCGCCGCTGCCGCGGTGCTGTTGTCGGCGGGCGTCGCCAGCGCGATGCTGCTGACGGGCAACGACAACAAGACCCAGAACGTCGCCGAGACGCAGACGATCTCCACCACGAGCTCTGCTGCGCCCGCACCGACCTCGACGGTGACGCACACGAAGCGGCCGACACCGCGCCGGACGATCACCCCGGTGCAGACGCCGATCGAGACGCCGACCACCACCGAGATCGTGCCGACCACCACAGAGGCTCCGCCGGTGGTCACGTCGTCGGTCGAGCCGACACCCACCGAGACCGAGACGTCCACGGTCGCGCGCCGGCCCGACCGCGACGTCACTGTCCCTTCGCGAGGTGTCTCGGGTCCGTCGATGACTTACACCTACACGCCGCCGACGACGAAGGCGACGCAACCCGACACCGACACAGACGACGGCTCCGGCGAGAGCGACCCAGCCGAGTCCGGCAGCGGATCGACTCCGTCGCAGTAGCACCCAGCCCCGTTCAGCGTCCCTCGGCGCACAGCGGATCCAGCTGAATGTAGCGGGCTGGCAGTCCCGCGGCGATCAGCCGAGCACGTGTGGCGGCCATCATCTCCGCTGATCCGGCGATGAGTGCCTGATGGTCGGCGACGTGATCGCCCGGTTCGGAGCCGGTCTGCAATACGGCCTCGACGCCGATCCCGTCCCGCCAGGCCACCCCGAGATCGTCGGGTGTCGGGCGATCCTCGAGCCACCACGGGTTCTCCCGATGCTCGGTCACCGCGATCACGCGCAGCCAGGGATTGGTCGCGGCCACCGCGGTGAGAGTCTCGAGGTCGAACAGATCGCCCGGGTGGCGTCCGCAGTAGAAGAACCAGGTGAGCGGGCTGTCGGCGCGCATGGCCATCTCGAAGACCATCGCCCGCAGTGGGGCCGCGGCGGCGCCCTCGGCGATCATGATCACCGGCCGGTGCGGTTTGATGTGCAGCGCGCCGTGAGCCTGCGCCAGCCGCCACACGTCGCCGGGCCGGGTCTCGGTGACGATCGAACCGGTCACCTCCGACCCCGCCCCCTCCTGGCCGGATGCTCTCTGCACGTGGAACTCCAGCTGGCCGGCCGGGTTGGGCGGAGTCGCCGGGGACAGCATCTGCCAGCTGGTCGGCCACTGCTGGATGGAGACCTCCACATACTGGCCTGCGCGGTGGAGCAACGGTGCGTCGGCGATGAGTCTGATCACCGCGGCGTCGCGGCTCACCCGATACGTCTCGACCACCGTGGCCGAGACCCAGGCCGGGCCCTGCGCCGAAAGGGCGGCGCCACGCATCACCCCGGTGAGCAGCAGCATCGAATGTTGCGCCGACGCGGCCACCTCCGGCGTCCACGCCGATCCGAGCAGCTGTGGCCACTGCGCCATCAGCGCCTCGTACATCCACGTGTAGTGAACGTCGGTCAGACCGTACTTGCGGTGGTCGCGGGCGAGCCGACCGAGGAACTCCACCAGCTCGGTCGGATCGGTCTCGTCGGCGATCGCGGTCAGCACGTGGTCGAGCACGAGACCGAACGAGCGGCGCGTCTGCTCGAGGTTGGCCGGGAACAGCGCGCGTAGTTCCGGGTGCGCCGCGAACAATCGCATGTACACGCCATCGACGAAATCGTGTGACCCCGCGCGCAGGTGGTCACGCAACACCACGATCTCGGTGTGTGCGTGAGTGGTCATCGCGTGTGTTCCCCCGTACTGCCTTGCCGTTGCCCTGTGGCCTGTGGCCTGTGGTCTGTTGCCCAGTGGCCTGTTGCCCTGTGGCCTGCCAGACCACGATAGAGCCAATGCCAGTGTTGACCGGTTTGTGCTGTGCCGCAGAGTGTCCCCGCGTCGTGTCCACGGCGTTGTGGACTTGCCGCATCTGCGGTCCGCACTCGTGGCAATGGATACAGTCGGGTACATGCCGCTTCCACTCTCCTACATCGAGGACGGCTCACGACCGGCGTTCCGATCCTCGGCGTGTGGTCTCGGCGAGTCGGTGGGTGCAGGGATCGTCGACACACAGCTGACATTGTTCGATCTGGGCTGGCCGTATGAGGCGCGCGATTCGCTCGCGGAACGCACCCGACGGGCCGCGCGGGCTCGCCGACGCGCGGTGGCGCTGTCGATGAACTCGAACAATCGCATCGTCGGGTTGTCGCGTCGTCGCCTGATCCGCGGGTACGGGTTGGATGACTATCTCACCGATCTCCAGGAGCTGACTGCCGAACCTGGTACGACGGTCGATTCGGTACTGGTTGCCGCACCGACACGCGACGGTCTCACCGACCCGGACACCGCGTCGTTCGTGATGTGGGTCGAGTCGCTGGGATTCGGGGCAGCCGGTGCGCCGTCACTACTCGGTGTGATCGCCCATGCGGATCCGCGCGACGACGGCTTCGGCCCGGCGATCGACACCGCGCTCATGACCACGTCGAGTCTGCGAGGGATCCGGATGGGGTGTGCCTGGCACCCCGACCCCAAGGTCACCCGTTTCGCCAGTCGCCCGAAGATCTTGCTCAGCCCCGACTTCCTCAGATCTTTCGCTGCCGTCGCCGAACGCGATCTGCTGTTCGAGGTGCCGCTGTACTCCCATCAGTTGCGTGACATGTTGGCGCCGGTCAGGGAGTATCCCGAGTCGACGTTCGTCTTGGAGTACGCGGCGTTGGCGCCCGGATTGTTCGGCCCGGTGGGTGAGCGGACCGGTGTGACCGCTGCCGCTCGCGCCGAACTGTTGCGGCGCTGGCGTGAGGACATGGCCGCGCTCGCACACCATCCCAATGTGATGGTCAAGCTGGCGGGTCTGGCACATCCGCTGCTGGGCTACGGGCCCGAGCGGCGCGGCAACATCGGCTCTCAGGAGACACTGGCCGAGATGATCGGACCGCTGATCGACTTTCTGCTCTTGCACTTCGGACCGCGGCGCCTGATGTTCGCCACTGGGTTCCCGATCGACCGGGCCAACGCCACCGTCCCGATGCTGGCCGGGGCTGTCTACGACACACTTCAGCCACGTGGTGAGTCGGTGCTGCGAAAGGTGTTCCGCGACAACGCGCTGTCGCTGTACTCACATGCGGATGGATCGAAGACCGCGGCACAGGGCTGACGCGCCCGCATCTGTTAGTCCTCTCCACCTCACCAGGAGGTCAACTCATGTCGGATGAATTCGTCATCCTCGGAGCCACCGGCGGCCAAGGTGGTGCGGTCGCGCGGCAGTTGCTGCGCACCGGACACAGGGTTCGTGCGGTCGTGCGAAACCCCGAGTCGACGCGATCGCGAGAGCTCGTCGAGGCCGGTGCCCAGCTCGCGGTCGCCGACCTGACGAAGGTCGATCAGCTCGCCGAGGCCTTCGCCGACACTGCCGGGGTGTTCGCGGTCACAACGCCGTTCGAGGACGGCGAGGATGCCGAACTCGCGCAGGGCGACGCCATCCTGACCGCTGCGACGCGATCGGAGGTGAGACATCTGGTGTTCTCGTCGGTCGCCGCCTCCGCCGCCTTCACCGGCGTCCCGCATTTCGACACCAAACACCGCATCGAGGTGGCGTTGCAGGAGACGTCGTTGCGGTACACAATCCTGGGATGTACGTACTTCTACGACAACATGATGGGTGATCGCGACGCCATCGATCAGGGCGTGCTGATGATGCCGATCCCCACCGACGCGCAACTGCAACAGATGTCACGAGATGACCTCGGGCAGTTCGTGACCGCTGTCTTCGACGCACCCGACGACTTCGGGGGCCAGCGGATCTCACTGGCCTCTGATTCGGTGACTCCGACGCAGATGGCGCAGACCCTGACCGAGGTGCTCGGTCACCGGGTGCAGGCCGAGTCCTACGACCCCGATCGCATCGACAACGTCGACATGCGCACGATGTGGAAGTACTACGCCGATCACCGGTCTTTCGTCGACATCGACGACTTGCACTCGCGCTACCCGTCGATCGGCTGGACCTCATTCGCACAGTGGGCACAGGGCGCGCTCGGGTGACCGGCGAGCAGTCATGACGGCAACGGCGCAGACCGCGGAAGAGGGTTCGGCGTGGGCTCCGTTGCGCCGCAAGTGGTTCCCGCGCTCTTCATCGCGCAACTGGTGTCCAACATCGGGCTGTGGATGGAGACCGTCGGTGCACAGTGGTTTCTCGTCGACCGCCACGCCGGACCAGTGGTCATCGCACTCGTCCAGACCGCGAGTCTCGCGCCGACGCTGCTGCTGTCACTGATCGCCGGTGTCTTCGCCGACACCTTCGATCGGCGGCGCCTGCTGATCTGGCTGTCGTTGTATTCGGCGATCGTCGGTTTCGTCATGGCGATTCTGGCCTGGACCGACGTGCTGACCGCGGTCGGTCTGCTGGTGACGACCTTCCTCCTCGGTGTCGGGGTGGCGCTCACATCGCCACCGTGGCAGGCGATCCAGCCAGAGCTCGTCGACCGCGACGAGATCCCGGCGGCCTCGTCGCTGGGCAGCTTCACCGTCAACGCGGCGCGGGCGATCGGGCCGGCGATCGGCGGGGTGTTGGTCGCCGCCGCAGGGCCGGCTGCGGTGTTCGCGCTCAACGGGGTGAGCTATCTGGCGGTGGTCGCGGCGTTGATCGCCTGGCGGCGGCAACCCCAACAACGTGTGGTCGAGCGCGAACACCTGGGCACCTCGATGCGGGTGGGGGTGCGGTATCTGCTCGCGGCCCCCACGGTCCGTCGAATCCTGTTGCGGTCGTTTCTGTTCGCCTTCCCCGGGTCGGCGTTGTGGGCGCTGCTGCCGGTGGCCACGTCGAAGCATCTGCACCTCGGTTCCTCCGGCTATGGGCTGGTGCTGGGGGTGTTGGGTGTCGGCGCGATGATGGGTGTGGTGGTGGTCGGGTGGGCACGCCGGAAACTGCCCAGCAGCGTCATCCTCGCCGTGTCGGCACTGCTGTTCGCCATCGCCACCGCAGCACTCGCCGTCGCACCACTGTGGGTTGTCCTGGTGGTGTTGTTCATCGCCGGCATCGCCTGGATCGAGACGCTCACGACGCTGAACGCCGGCCTGCAGCTCACCCTGCCGGCGTGGGTGCGCGCCCGGGGGATGGCGATGTATCTGATGGTCTTCATGGGGTCGCAGTCGATCGGCTCGCTCATCTGGGGTGCTGTGGCCTCGGCGATCGGATTCCGCGACGCCCTGTTCATTGCCGCACTGCTGTTGATCCTCGCGGCGGTCAGCGTCTGGTTCTGGCCGCTCAAACCCACCACCGGCACCATGAACCGTGATCTGTCGATGGCCTGGCCGACGCCCACGCTGATCTTCGAGCCCGCACCCGACGACGGGCCGGTGTTGGTATCGATCACCTATCACCTGAAACCGGGCTCCCTCGCGGACTTCACGAAAGCGATGGCGCGAGTGGGACGTTCGCGTCGACGCACCGGCGGGCGCAGTTGGCGGCTTTACTGCAGCGCCGACGACGACAATCTGGCCGTCGAGCAGTTCGTGGTGGAGTCCTGGTCGGAATATCAGCGTCAGCATTCGCAGCGATGGACCGAATACGACCATGAGGGTGTCGCGGCGGCGCTGCAGTTCACCACTGACGGTGTGACGCATGAGGAGAGACTGTTCGGGCTGTCGGCGTGATGCAGATGTAGCTGTAGACGTAGATGCGGTGGGAAGCGCCGACGCCCGGTCTTGATGAGCTGGTTACTCCTGTGCAGGGAGCTTGTGAACGGCGCGACTACGCTGGCGCCATTCCGATGGTGACATCCCGAATTCACCGCGAAATGTTCGGGAGAAATGCGCGTGGTCGGCGAATCCGCAGTGATGGGCGATGGTCGCGATCGTGGCGTTTTCCGCGCGGGGATCCTCCAGCATCCGTGCGGCACGAGCGAGTCGGTGCCGCCGCATGAGAGCACCCAGGTCGATGCCGCGACGCTCCAGGATCGTGTAGACGTAGCGCTCGGAAATCGCGAATGTCGTTGCGATGGAACGAATCGACAGCTGCGGATCCTCCAGTCGCGACCGCACGTATTCCTCGACGCGCGTCGCGAGCGACCGGCTCTCCGATTCGCGGCCGCCGGTCGTCGCGGCGTCGACCCGGGTGAGCAGCAGGCGGATGAGCGCCAGGGCTGGCGCTTCCAGTGAGGTCTGTTCGGCCAGTGGGGCACGAGGTGCATTGCGTGCGGTGCTGCGCAGGAATGCTGACACCGCGGCAGTCGTTGCCTGGTCGGGGTGGATCACCCGTCCGAGCTGCTCGTATACCGCCCCCGGGGTGAGGTCGAGATCGTCGAACGAGACCTGGAACGTATGCCCGTGTGTGCCGTCGGTGAAGCGCAGGCGATAGGGCTCATCGGTCATACAGACCGCCATGTCGCCGGCGCGCAGTGTGACGGTGCCCTGGTCGCCGTCGATCACCGACGTGCCGGATTCGATCACCGTGATCAGAGCGCTGTGCCTCGGGGTGGCTCGCGTCAACCGTGCGCTGCGCACCACGTCGGCGCCGCTGGCTTTTGTCGACAACAGGTGGACGCAGCCCAGCTCGGCGACGCGGGAATGTACGTGGATGTCGGATTCGGGATGGGGATCCAGCTGCAGCGGCACCGGTGCGGTCAACATCCGCTCCCGCAGAAATTCGACCCGATCGGTGACCGGAAGCCCCTCGACGTCGATGATCGCACTCATCTGCGCTCCCTTCGGATGGTGACCACTTTAGCCTCGTCGTCAAGGCAGTGCGGTGTGGTGCAAGGCTTGTGCACGTCAGGTCAAGACGGCCCGCATGCGGGGGGCTGACGATGACAGACGTCACGAGCGGGCCACGACACCAGGAGGGCGCAGTGCCCGAAACCGCATCAACTCTCACCGAAACCGAACGGGCGGAAGTAAATTCGGCCAATGATTCTGGACGGCGACCGGTGGTCTTCGTCCACGGTCTCTGGCTGCTGTCGAGTAGCTGGGATCGATGGCGTGCGATGTTCGACGACGCCGGCTATGCGGCCGTCGCGCCCGGGTGGCCGAACGACCCGACATCTGTCGAGCAGGCACGAGCGGATCCGGACGCGTTCGCCGCGACGATGGTCGGCGAGGTGACCGACCACTACCTGGAGGCCATCGCGGAACTGACGATGAAGCCCGCGGTCGTCGGGCATTCCTTCGGTGGCTTGATCGCGCAGAAGATCGCTGGTGAAGGAGCGTCGTTGGCCACTGTCGCCATCGACCCGGCCCCGTTTCGCGGCGTGCTGTCGGTACCGCTGTCGTCACTGAAGTCGTCGGCTCCGGTCGTCTCCCATCTGAGCAGCCTTCGTCACGGTGTCACACTGTCGTTCGACGAGTTCCGCTACGGCTGGGCCAATGCCCTCGATGAGGACGAGGCACATGCGTTGTACGACGAATTCCATGTCGCGGCCGCGGGAAACCCCATCTTCCAGGCCGTCACGGCCAACCTCAATCCGTTCACCGAGGTCCGCGTCGACACGAAGAATCCCGACCGAGGCCCGTTGCTGTTGATCGGTGGCGAGTCCGATCACACCGTGCCGGTCAAACCGACCGAGCAGGCCTACAAGATCCAGTCGAAGAACGACGGCATCACCGAATTCGTGGTGATGGCCGACCGTGGGCACTCGCTGACCATCGATCACGGCTGGAGTGAGGTCGCCCAGACGACACTCGACTTTCTGGAAAGGTTCGCTCGATGACGGGAAAGAATCGGCCGGATCGTCGGCTGTCGTACGCGGCGGCCACGGTGTGGACATGTCTGTGTGTGGTCGCGGCGTGTGTCCTCGCACTCATGTCGACGGCATTCGCCGACGCGGCCACTCGGCCGACAATCGTGCTGGTACACGGCGCATTCGCCGATCAGACCAGTTGGGACGGCGTCGCCGCCGACCTGCGTCATGATGGATACCGCGTTCTCACACCCGTCAATCCGCTGCGTTCGCCGTCCTACGACGCCGCCGCAGTCGAGCGGACCGTCCGGGAGATCTCGGGACCCGTCGTCCTCGTCGGTCATTCCTATGGTGGTGCGGTGATCACGAATATCCACGATGCGTGCGTGGTGAAGCTCGTGTACATCGCGGCGTTCGCGCCGGCTGCGGGCGAGCCGATTTCGTTTGCTATCGATCCGCTGCAGTTCCCCGGCAGCAGGTTGGTCCCGCCCGCGTTGGCGTTGAAAGTGGTGCCGGACCCGACGACGAGAATCGGCGTCAATCTGGACGGCTACATCGAACCGTCGCAGTTCAAAGAGGTGTTCGCGCAGGACGTCGACGACGCGACGGTGGCGACCATGATCGCCCATCAGCGGTCGATCGCCGCGTACACGAATATCGAGCCCAGCGGTCCGCCGTCGTGGGCCACCACGCCGAGCTGGTATCTGGTATCCCGGCAGGACCGGGTGATTCCGCCTGCGGCCGAGCGCTTTTACGCGACGCGGATGCATGCTCACACACGCGAGATCGACTCGTCTCATGCGTCGCTGGTCGCCCATCCGGCGGCGGTCGCCGATTTCATCGCGGGTGCAGCCGCCGCCTCCTGAGTCCGACACGCCCGTGTCGGCAACACCCCGAGAATTCCTCCTCATTGCTTCGGTGAAAGGCTCGTCATGCCAACGATCACGACATCAGACGGCGTCGACATCTTCTACAAGGACTGGGGATCGGGTCAGCCGATCGTCTTCAGCCACGGATGGCCGCTCTCGTCGGACGACTGGGACGCCCAGATGATGTTCTTCCTTGCCAAGGGATTTCGTGTTGTCGCCGTCGATCGACGCGGACACGGACGCTCGGCTCAGGTGGCCGTCGGCCACGACATGGATTACTACGCCGACGATCTGGCCGCTGTTGTCGACCATCTCGATCTCCACGACGCGGTACACGTCGGTCACTCCACCGGTGGCGGTGAGGTGATCCGGTATCTCACCCGTCACGGGCATGATCGAGCCGCGAAAGCTGTTCTGATCAGCGCGGTTCCGCCGCTCATGGTTCAAGACGAATCCAATCCCGGCGGTACGCCCAAGGACGTCTTCGACGGTATCCAGGAGCAGGTGGCGACCAACCGCTCCGACTTCTTCTGGAACTTCGCATCGGGCCCGTTCTACGGATACAACCGGCCCGATGCCACGCCGTCTGCGGGCATCATCGCCAACTGGTGGCGGCAGGGGATGATGGGTGGGGCGAAAGCCCACTACGACGGCGTGGTTGCGTTCTCCCAGACCGACTTCAGCGACGAGATGCGGTCCGTCACGATTCCTGTTCTGGTGTTGCACGGCGACGACGATCAGGTAGTGCCGTACGAAGATGCGGGCGTTCGATCAGCCGAGATCTTGCCGAACTCCACACTGAAGATCTATCCGGGTTTCCCGCACGGCATGCCCACCACCGAGGCTGCGACGATCAACGCCGACATCCTGAAATTCATCACGACATGATCTGAGGAGTCTCGTCAAGAAACGAGTCTCGTCAAGAAACTTGACCTGAGGAGTGATGACCGTCTGGGTAGCCGGGCGGTCGTCATTCCGTCGCCGTGTCGCGCAGCATGCCGTCGCGCGTACACGGCCAGTGGCCGTGGTCATAAGCCGCGGCGTAGGTGGATTCGAGAAACTCCAATGCGAGTTCGTCAGGATCTGCCGCCTCGCGAACTGCCTTGTAGGGCAGGATGAACTCGCCGAGATCGTGATCGTAGTAGGCCTGATTGGGCAGCACGTGATACGACTCGAATCCGTCCGGTGCCGGATAGGCGTAGGAGTAGAACGCGCCTTCTTCGGCGCCGCCCGGCCAGAACCCCGCACTCGACAGCTGAGCGTCATACGCCTCGTGCATCACCGAGTCCGGACAGTTCGGCACACTACCCGGATAGGTCGGTGCTGACGCCCCGGAGAATCGTGTGACGGCGAGATCGACTGCGCCCCAGAAGAAATGGACCGGGCTTACCTTGCCGCGGAAGCGTGACCGGAACTCGGCGAACACGCGCGCGGCATTGACCATCGAATACCAGAATGCGCGAATGGCCACCGCGTCATAACTGTCGTGCACGGTGTCCTGGGCGAAGGGGATCGCATGAGCCAGTTCCACCGGAACGGCATGGATCGGCACCGAGATACCCAGCTCGTCGAGTGCGCCGATGTATCGGTCGTAGAACTGCGCCACCGACATCGGTTCGAGCGCGATGCTGCGTGACTGGCCGGATGTGGTGAGGATGTCCAGCCGGTGTGACAGGAAGTCGAACACGATCTCCAGACCACCGTCGCCGTAAGGCATCAGCGAGGTGGTGAGCCCGCGTGAGTTCACATACAGCGTCACATTCCACCAGTGGTTCTCGGTGGGCGCCAGGGCGAGTCGGGTCTTCCCGACGATCTGCGTCCACAGGTGCACGGTGTCGCGGGTGGGTTCCCACACTTGCACGGGCAGTTGCGGCCACGTCAGCGCCGACCCGGCCTCGCGCGAGGTCATCGCGTGGTGTGCGGCTTGGGGATGTTGCGGAGATTCGATTTGGCCATCCGAACCGCTTCTCCGGCACCGCCGTTGAGGACGACCTTGCTCAGCCCCATGGCGAAGCCGCTGATCTGTGAACCGCTGATCTTCGGCGGTACCGACAGTGCGTCGGGGTCGGTGACCAGCTGCACCAGTGCTGGTCCGTCGACTGCGAACGCCGCTTCCAGTGCGGCGCGGATGTCGCCGGGTTGCTCCACCTTTCGCCCCCAGAAGCCTGCCGCCTCGGCCAGTGCGGCGTAATCGGCGTGGGGTACGTCGACGCCGTAGTCGGGATAGCCGTCCACGAGCATCTCGGCCTTGACCATGCCGAGTGTGGAATTGTCGAACAGCACGATCTTCACCGGGATCTTGTACATCGCCACGGTGAGGATCTCCGAGAGGAGCATCGACAGGCCGCCATCGCCGGAGATCGAGATCACCTGTCGCCCAGGCGACGCCATCTGTGCGCCCATTGCCTGGGGAAGCGCGTTGGCCATCGATCCGTGCAACATCGAGGCGATGAACTTCCGCTTGCCGGTGGGGTTGATGTAGCGCGCAGTCCACACATTGCACATGCCGGTGTCGGTGGTGAAGATCGCGTCGTCGTCGGCGACGTCGTCGAGGATCGACGCGGCGTATTCGGGATGGATGGGCACCAGATCGGCGGCCTTCTTGCCCGAATAGGCGCCCACCACATCTTTCATCGCCTTCTCGTGGTTGCGCAGCCACCGGTCGAGGTATTTGCGATCGGACTTGCGCGCCACCAGCGGTTCGATTGCCTGCAGTGTCGACCGGACATCGCCGTGCACGGGGATCTGTACCGCGGTACGGCGACCGATTTTCGTGGGGTCGATGTCCACCTGCGCGGTGGTCACCTTCTCGGGCAAGAACTGCGAGTACGGGAAGTCGGTGCCCAACATCAGGAGAAGATCGGCGTCGTGCATACCCGCATGTGCCGCACCGTAACCCAGCAGGCCGGTCATCCCCACGTCGTAGGGATTGTCGTATTGGATGAACTCCTTGCCGCGCAACGAGTGTCCGATCGGCGCACCGATCTTCTCCGCGAGAGCAACCACCTCGTCATGTGCGCCGGCCACGCCGTAGCCGGCGAAGATGGCAACCTTCTCGGCGTCGTTGATCGCGGTCGCGAGGCGGTCGATCACCTCCTTGGGCGGTGTGATCGCCGGATGCGACGGGATGGCGAGCGGATCCATCGCGGCCGCCGCGGTCTGTGAGGCGATGTCGCCAGGCAGCGTGATCACCGAGACGCCACCGCCGGCGCCGGCGGCCTGGATCGCCGAACGGATCACGCGCGGAGCCTGTTCGGGGGTGCTGATCAGCTCGCGGAAGAGCGAACACTCCACGAACAGCCGGTCGGGGTGGGTCTCCTGGAAGTACCCCATGCCGATCTCCGAGCTCGGGATGTGTGAGGCGATCGCCACCACCGGAGCGCCTGAGCGCTGGGCGTCGTAGAGGCCGTTGATCAGATGCAGGTTGCCCGGGCCGCAGGAGCCGGCGCAGGCGGCGATCCGGCCGGTGGTCTGCGCCTCGGCCGATGCGGCGAATGCTGCCGCTTCCTCGTGGCGTACGTGTATCCAGTCGATGCCGCCCTGCTTGGAACCTCCGGTTCGGCGTACCGCGTCGACCACCGGGTTCAGGCTGTCGCCGACGATCCCGTAGATCCGTTGGACTCCCGCCTCGATGAGGCCTGCGACGAGCTGATCGGCCACAGTGGTTGCCACGTAGTGCTCCTCCCGGTCAAAGGTATGGCACCCACGCTACTCGGGATGGGATGGTCGAGCGGCAGTGAAGCGGCAGTGAAAGAGCCCTCGCCGAGCGCTTTTCGGGCATTACCGACGTGTGCGCGTGACGTCGATGTTCGCCGGTGCCGGTGCCCCGACGGTCAGCCCAGGCCGTAGTAGTGCGGCATCTCGCTGGTGCAGTAGACGGTCAGCGACCACTTGACGACCTTGCTCGCATCCTCGGGATCCAGACCGCTGGCCTGGCGCATACCCTCCTCGACCTCATCGGAGGACTTGCCGTTGCTCAAGCCGGAGCACACCGCTTTGCCCGCGGCGACCATCGTCGCCTCGTCGCCGAAGGTCAGGTGTTCGGTACGCAGTGCCGAGACGAAGAAGTCGTCCATGTTGTTGATCGTCGGCGCGTCGGCTTCGGCCGATGACTCCGCAGCCGCAGACGTGGTCGCGGCGGATGTCGCGGGCGTTGCCGTCCCCGATGACGTGTTCGACGAGCAGCCGGCAGCCCCGGCGAGGGCGAGCAGCAAGGCCGCGGACACCATGATCTTCTTCATCGAGTGGTGCACCTTTCGTGTCGGTCGAGTCCCGCTCGGGGCGAACCCGACCATAGGCATGTTCCGGACAGCCACCCTACGGTGGGTCGGGATCGCCGACGGTGCTCGGGTTCAGTCCAGCCCTGTGGCGGAGCCGTCGTAGGTGAGGGCCACTGCCGCTTCGCCGGTGAACACCTGGAAGGTGAACGACTCCTGGAAGTACAGGCCCACGTTCGTCGCGTCGTGCCAGTCGTAGCCGATCGACAGGTCCTGGCCGATGGTCAGCTCGTAGTCGCCGCCGCGGGTGCTGATCACGAAGGCTCCGTCGATGGCGGGTGCCCACACTATGTCGCCGTCGCCGATGAGTCGCTGCAGATGTTCGCGCACCGGGTAGCCGTGGTTGGAGGTCTCGTTGACCAGGGAGTAGACGTCGGCCGCGAGGACGAACGAGTACGGTCCGTTCACCGAGGCCAGACGAAGGGTGGACAGTGCGTGGCTGAACGCCTCGGGGTATTCGCGCACGTCGGCGGGCAGAGCTATCGGTTCGGCCTGTACGTGATCGCGCACGCCGCCGATGTCACCGGCGGCGAAGCTCTCGAAGACCGCACGGTCCTCGGCAAGCGCGGCGGCACGCGCCGCGGCGATCACCGGGTCCCAGTCGGAGTCCTTGGAGCCGCGATCGACGTCGTCGATGGCCGCGCGGCTCACGGTGAAGGGGATCTTGAATTCGATCAGCGGCTGAGACAGTCGCATCGAGGCGGTGATGCCCTCACCGGGAGCGTCGATGGGGGCGCGATGACCGGTGGTCACGGCGGCGACGTCGAGCCCGACCGGTCCTGTCACATCGACCACCCGACGCCCGGCGATGTTCCGGCGGAACGAGCGCTTCGCCTCTTCCTCGATCTCGGACCATGCCGCATCGGAGATGGGGGCGAGTTGGCGGTGCAGGTTGTTCATCGTGTCCCTCCGGAGGAGTCGGGTGTGACGGTCGAGGAAGTGCGGTGGTGGGTACGCGCGGTGGCAGTCAGTGGGTCGGTCAGCGCGGTTTCAGTGCGCCGATCCCCAGGGATCCGTCGCCTGGGTCGCTCGGGGTGGACGGGGTCACCGCAGCGCTCGGATCGGCGTCGCGATGTGACTCGTCTGGCTCGGCGGTCGTCTGATCGGTCGCCGATTCATCGTCGAGAAGCGGTGGATCGTCGAGGAATTCGACGGAGGGCACGAAAAACAGTCCGCCGGTGACCGCGGTCGAGAAGTCCAGGATGCGGTCGTGGTTACCCGGAGGTTTGCCGATGAACATGTTGGTCAGCATCTCCTCGGTGACAGAGGGATGCGCCGCGTATCCGATAAAGTAGGTGCCGAATTCGTCGCTGCCCACCCGGCCGAACGGCATGTTGTCACGCATGATCTGTTGTTGCACGCCGTTCTCATCCTCGATCACGGTCAGTGCGGTGTGCGAGTTGGTGGGTTTGGTGTCGTCATCCTGCTCGATGTTGTCCCACTTCGACCGCCCGATCGCATTCTCCTGCTCCTCGGTCGACAGCGCGTTCCATGCATCCATGTCGTGCAGATACTTCTGCACGATCACGTAGCTGCCGCCGACGAAGTCGGGTTCGTCGGTGATCGAGACCGCCACCGTGGCCGCGGGTCCGTCCGGATTCTCGGTGCCGTCGACGAATCCGATGATGTCGCGCATGTCGAAGTACCGGAATCCATGCACCTCGTCGACCACTCGGACACCGTCGCCGAATGCCGACATCAGCTGTGTGGCCATCTCGAAGCACACGTCCATACGTCCGCCGCGGATGTGAAAGAGCATGTCGCCCGGAGTGGATGGGGCGGTGTGGATGTCGCCGGCGAGCGGGATGAACGGATGCAGACCGTCGGGGCGCGGGCCGGAGAACAGTCGATCCCACAGGGCCGAGCCGATGCCGACCACGCAGGTGAGGTGGGCCTCGACCGAGCGTGAGGCTACCGATCGCACCAGGCCGGTGAAATCCGGCAGCGTCTCGGCGACCACGTCTTCTGCGCCCGAGTCGACCGTGACCACGAGAAAGATCGCGGCCTCGGTCATCGGGGACAGGATCGGCTGGGGGGTAGGGGTCGTTCCCGGCGCGCTCACTCCGCCATTATGGCAACTGGTTTCCGGTTGTGACCGTGAGCGTGGTCCCCGGCGCGCTCCTCGCCTGCGGCCGGGCTGCGGGACCTCGGCCTCTCATCCCGCAGAGTGGGAAAATTTCGTCGTCGGACATCTGTACGATGTGACTTCAGTCACATGAAGATGCTCGCGTGGCGCGGTGTTGCAACGGTCGGCGATGTCAGGGGTCGCGGTGGCACAAAGTTGCTTCACGCGAACGGTTTTGATGTTCCCTTCAATCGAAAAGTGTCCGTTTTGTGCGTCTTGGCTTGGCAGTCAACGACTCTCGTGGACGAGGCCGTCTTTGCGTGGTCTGCCGGCCGTGTCGCGCATCTGAGTGAATCGGGCGACTGCCATGTTCGAACAACGAGACAACGGCATCCGATCGGCCTTCCTATCGCTAGACGAGCGTATAAATTCCCAGTGCCACAAGGGTTCTAACCTGTCGTGGTGACATCGGGGCACCAGGGTGACGGTACGAGGGAGCTTCTCCTTCGTGCAGCGGCAGAGGAGATTCTCGGTACCGGCTATGCGGGCGCGTCACTGTCGGCGATCGCGGCCCGACGCAACGTGACCAAAGGCGCGCTCGCGTACCACTACCCGGCGAAGAGTGACATCGCCGCAGCCCTGCTCGAGCGTCAGGCGGCCACTCTCCAGGCGTTGTTGGCTGCTTCGCAGGCCCGATATCCCCAATGCGGTGTCCGTCAGCTGATCGATTTCCTCTACAACGTGGTCTCCGTGCACTTGGCTGACCCTCTGATGGCGGCGGGCAACTCGATCGCCTTCGGCCCCGCGGTGCCCGGACTCCCGGCGACGGGCGGCGTTGCGTGGTGGCAGCACACCTATCAGGAGATGTTCGACGCGGCGCTACAGGTGGGGGAGCGCAGCGCCGGTGTACCCAGTGGGACGGCCGCGCTGACGCTGACGTCGATGCTGATAGGTGGCGCGGACATGGTCCGGGTGATACCACAGCCTGCCATCGACCTCGACGTGGCGATGTCGATGGTCGGCGTCGTGCTCGCCGGGTGCGGCGTGAGTAACGCCTCGACTCTGATCGGTGAGGTCGTCGCACACGCGGGGGAGGCGGCCGGACGGCAAGCGGCTGGAGACTTCACCGCCACCGAGTGATCGGGGGCGAACCCGAACTGCGGGGTCGAGTGGGGTGGAGAAGTCGAGAGGCGGTCAGCCTGAGTATGTCGACTGGAGCTGGCCGATGCCTTCGGCGATGCTCGGGATCAAACCCATCACCGCATCGAACGGGGATGCGAGCACAGTCAGTACGACCAGAACTCCGTCAACTACAGCAAAGAATGGATTCATAATCTACGTATACGCCGTGGCGTGACGACTGTTACCGTGTCAGGTGATGTTCTGGCGCTTTGACGGGAATGTCGTCTATGCCTGTGCTGCAACGTGTCTGGGTTATGCGGCACCGTCTACGGACCGGTGGTTCGTGACGGTATGAGTCACAACTCCACCAGCGGCTTGAGCCAGGCGGCCTCGGTGATGGCCTGCTGATATCCGGCGCGGGCTGCCCTCGCCTGGCGGGCGGGGTCGAGTGCGTTGCGTCCCATGGCCTTGCGGCTCTGTTCGTCGGGGACGATCAGTTGCGTCGGAATGGTCAACGCTGACACCTGTTCGTGCGCACTGGTTCCCGGCCGCATGGCGCCGGGCATCGGCGCGATCACCACGGCACTCTCGGGTTCGATGTCGGTGATCAGATCGGCGTTGGTCGGCGACCAGGTGCCGCCGTCGATGTAGCGGCGACCGTCGATGGGTACCACCGGCCACACACCGGGGACAGCCGCCGAGGCCTCCACGGCCTCGAGCAGGCCCGCGGGTCCGGCTGCGTCGAACACCACGCGCTCTCCGGAGTCGGCGTCCACAGCCACGATGCGCAGATCGCGGTCGATCGGCCAGCGGCGTTGCGGGAGTCGGCTCTCGATCACGCGGTGTCGGTCGTGTGCGTTGCGGAATCCCATGCCCAGGCCGAGCTGCCCGGCGGCCAGCATCGCGGCGTGGTTGTCCGGGGCCGAGCGGACGGTGCTGATCATCCGCTTGAAGCCGCCGCGCGGCCCGGCGATCTCGTGGGTGCGTCCCTCGAGCTGCCAGCGGAACAGCATCTCCAGTGAGGTGTTGCTGGCCAACTGTGCGGCCACCACCGATCCGGCCGAGGTGCCGATGAGTGTCCGGGAGTCGCGCAAATGTGCACCGGCGTGCTCGAGGCCGCGAAGCAGGCCGACCATCCATGCGATCCCGGTGAGTCCACCTCCACCGAGAACCAGAGCGGCACTGTTTTCGGTTCCGAGATCGGCCATCGGAGAGTCCTCTCACTCGCTGTGTGCGTTTGAGGTCGCCGTTGACCTGTCCCGTTACTGATGGCACAACGGCGGGTGCGAGGGATTAATTCCTTAGGGGATCTAACAAGTTGGTCACGGCGGGCAGGTCAGCGCATCAGCTCGCGTAAGCGCTCTTCGGTGGCCGAGCCTTCTTCGGCGATATTGAGGACCAACTGCTGTTCGGGTGCTCCGGCGTACCGGAAGATCTCCCAGTCCAGAGTGAGCTCGCCGACCTGTGTGTGGTTGAGGACTTTCGTGCCGAAGTCCTGTCTGGCGACGTTGCGCGCCGACCACCACTGGCCGAACTGGCGATCGGCGATCGTCAGCTCACCGACCAGCGCTGCCAGTGCCGGGTCGCCCGGATTGGTGACGGCTTCTCGCCGCAGGATCGACACGCAGGACCGCGCAACGGCCTGCCAATCGACGAAGAGCTCACGCATGCGCGGATCCACGAACACCAGCCGGACGAAGTTGAGCCCGTGGCCGCCGAGTTCGTTGAAGTCCACATAGACCTTGGCCGCCAACGGGTTCCAGGCGAGTATCTGCATGCGGGGCCCGAGCACGATCGCGGGAGTGTCGGTGAGGCGATCCACGATTCGTCGCACCTGCGGTCTGATTTTCGACGTGGTGCGCGGCACCGAAGTGGAGACCGGTTGGTGGCCGGCGCGATTGGCGAGCTCGTCGAGATACTCCGCCTGGTCGGGGTCCAGACGCAACGCGTTGATCAATGCCGCGAGAACAGGGGCCGACGGAGCGAGACGCCCCTGTTCGATCCGGGTGTAGTAGTCCGTGCTGATCGAGGCGAGCGCGGCGACCTCCTCTCGACGCAGCCCGCTCACCCGACGCCGACGATCGTGATCGGGCAGCCCCGCGTCGCGTGGGGTCAGCTCACCTCGACGCGTTCGTAGGAACGCGCCGAGTTCCTTGAGCTGAGCCTCGGAGGTGGTTGCCGGCATGACGTCAGAGTAAGTCGTCGCCGGTACCGGGCGCTGTGGTCACAGGTGGTCGGCGAAGAACGGGATGACCGTCTTCAATGCCTCGCCGGCGCCCTTGGGCTGGTCGTACAGGTCGTAGTGGGAGACGCCCGTGAGCTCGAGTAGCCGCTTGTCCTTGGATGCGGCCCGGTCGATGATCTCGTGACCGTCGCGGTAGGCGCCGAAGGCGCCCGGCTTGTCTCCGACCACCACGAGCAGCGGCTGGGTGAGCAGTTCCTCGGCCAGATGGAATGCGTCCCACCCGAATGCTGCGGCATTGTGCGCGGTGTCGAACAGTACGCAGCCGTTCGCCGACTGGCCGCGCGGTGTCCGGTAGTAGTCGTAGGCCTCCACGATGTCGATGTCGCCGATCTGAGCCGCGGCCTCGGCACTGTCGGGCAGCAGAGTGGTGGCCGCGGAGTCAGCGCCGCGCGCCTCCTTCGTGCGCTGGGCGTCGATGGCCCGCAGAGCTGCGACAACACCGTCGGCCGAGCCCTGGTTCTCCCGCATCATCCGGCCGTAGTTGACACCGGTGATCGACACGACGGCCTTGAACCGCTTCTCGGTCATCGCAGCGTTGAGGGTGTATCCGCCACCGCCGCAGATGCCGAGCACACCGATCCTGTCGGCGTCGACATAGGGCAGTGTCACCAGGTGATCGACCACGCGGCGGAAGTCCTCGACACGCTGCGCGGGATCCTCACGGAAGCGGGGTGTGCCGCCGCTGGCGCCCTGGAAGCTGGCGTCGAAGGCGATGACCACATAGCCCGCATCGGCCAACGCGGTGCCATAGATGTTGCCCGACGTCTGCTCCTTGCAGCTGCCGATGGGGTGTGCGGTGACGATCGCCGGATACGTCGTCGACGTGTTGAAGTTCGGCGGGAAATAGATGTCGGCCGCGATGTCCCAGTACATGTCCGGGTTGCGGAAGGTGATGTGCTCGATGCTGTCGGTTGCCACGGTTGGCCCTCCTCGTGGGTGTCTGTCGGGTCGCGGCGTTGGCCATCGTTGGCCACTGCCCCTTCCTCATCCACTGTGGGCGTGCTCCGGTGCAGGCAACAGGAAGAGTTCTTTCCTGGGAAGGATCGTTCCTAGGAACAGTTTCTGGGCTGCCCCGGGGGGTCGGCGGGTGTCCTTGACCGCGGCGGCGTACTCCCGCTGCGCGGCTTCGTGGGCGACTGACACGCTGTCATTCGAGCGCTCGACGTGGGATTTTGGCGCTCTGTTCAGCTGATATCGTCTCCGCCGTGTCGTATACGGAGGGTCGTGTGGGTGGACGGTGCGCGGCGATCCTCGCCGTACTGATCGCAGTGATAACACTCGCCGGCTGCAGTGAGGTCGTCCACGGGCAGGCGGCCCCTGCCTTGCGTTCGGGCGTCCTCGGCATACCAGGGCCGGACGAAGCGGAAACGGCATCCTTTGCCAAGGTGCGCGAACTCGATCCGTGTGGGTTCATCGACCTCCGCGCCGTCGGTGCCGTTCTGTCGCCGCCGACATGGGTCGGCACAGATCAGAAGCCCAGTGAGTGCGAGGTCAAGATCGATCCCACCAAGAATCGTGAGCGGATCGCGTCGATCTCGGTGAGCCCCGATGTGCAACTGGACGACGCAGATGTGCCGGCCCTTGCCGATTCGAATTTCAATGGTGGAGGAACGTCATGTTCGGCAGCCATTCCCTATCAGGGCGAGCGCGGACTCTTCTTCTATGAATCCGACGACTACAACATGTTCGACAGTGACAGCACGCCGACTCAGGTCGACCACTGCCCGAGTCTGAAGAAGATCGTGGCGGCCTCGTTGCCGCTCTTCACGACCCGTCCATTGCGCGCCACATCGACGCACGTGGTGAATTTTCAGCTCGCGCGGATGGATCCGTGTGCGATCTCGACGCTGCTGAAATGGCGTTATCCCCATATGTCGTTCGGTACGGACGGCAGTACTCATCGAGCCTCGACGGCGCTGAGTGAATGCGACATCTGGACAGACGGATACCGCAGGGACGACTCCGATCGGATCGGGGTGTCGCTGTGGTACCAGGACAAAGATGTCACCGTGCATCTTCCGGCGGATCCCGGGGCTCCACCCGGGCTGATGAATCCGATGTGGGAAACGATTCGCGGGGTGGACTCCCGGGTGGTTCCGCCGAGCGGGGTGGCAACTCTGTGCGAGATCAACTCCTACGTGAAGGTCAATGATTCGGTGCTCATTCCGTTCTTGAGCAACGAATCCCCTCAGCCCATGGTGGAGACGATTCAGTCCACTGCTCATGACTGTGACACCGCCCGCATCGTCGCCGACGCCGCGGTGCGCGTGTATCAGCGGAGCTGAGCGCCCGGAATCGGGCCGCCACCCCGCCTGTGTATGCCCGGCGGTGTATGTCTGGCGGAGCCAGGACCCACATGAGTCCACAAGACTCAACTCTGCTGGAGAAATTTCTGCAGATTCATTACCCTGAGCGGAACAGACTCAAGTCTGATGGTGTTACACCCTGTGACAGGTGCGAACACCGTGCCTGACCTCGGCTCTCTGTTGATATCGAGAGCCGGGGACCATGAAGACTTAGTGGTACTGAACAGAAAGGGTCCGCGAAGTGGATAGCTTCAACCCCACGACCAAGGCGCAGGCTGCGCTGGCTTCGGCCATGCAGGATGCTGCCGCCGCGGGGAACCCGGACGTCCGGCCGGCGCACATTCTGGTCGCCCTGCTCGATCAGTCCGACGGGATCGCATCGCCGCTGCTCAAGGCAGTGGGTGTGGAACCGTCGACCGTTCGCGCTCAGGCGCAGGCGCTCGTCGATCGGATGCCCAAGGCCTCCGGCGCCAGCTCCACCCCGCAGCTCTCGCGTGAGTCCATCGCGGCGGTCACCGCCGCACAGAAATTGGCCACCACGCTCGACGACCAGTTCGTCTCGACCGAGCATCTGGTGGTCGGTCTGGCCGAAGGCGACTCCGACGTCGCCAAGTTGCTGGCCAACGTCGGCGCCACACCGCAGGCGCTGCAGGAGGCATTCGTCAAGGTTCGCGGCACCGCCCGCGTGACCAACGCCGATCCCGAGGCGACGTATCAGGCGCTCGAGAAGTACTCGACCGACCTCACCGCCCGTGCTCGCGAGGGCAAACTCGATCCGGTGATCGGCCGTGACACCGAGATCCGTCGTGTGGTGCAGGTGCTGAGCCGTCGTACCAAGAACAACCCGGTGCTCATCGGCGAACCCGGCGTCGGCAAGACCGCCATCGTGGAGGGCCTGGCCCAGCGCGTGGTGGCCGGCGACGTCCCGGAGTCGTTGCGCGGCAAGACCGTCATCTCCCTCGACCTCGGTTCGATGGTCGCGGGTGCGAAGTACCGCGGCGAGTTCGAGGAGCGCCTGAAGGCTGTTCTCGACGAGATCAAGAACTCCGACGGCCAGATCATCACCTTCATCGACGAGCTGCACACCATCGTGGGCGCCGGTGCGACCGGTGAGTCGGCGATGGACGCCGGCAACATGATCAAGCCGATGCTCGCCCGCGGTGAGCTGCGTCTGGTGGGCGCGACCACCTTGGAGGAGTACCGCCAGTACATCGAGAAGGACGCCGCCCTCGAGCGCCGCTTCCAGCAGGTCTACGTCGGCGAACCGTCGGTGGAGGACACCGTGGGCATCCTGCGTGGACTCAAGGAGCGCTACGAGGTGCATCACGGCGTGCGGATCACCGACTCGGCGCTGGTCGCTGCCGCGTCACTGTCGGATCGCTACATCACGTCTCGATTCCTCCCCGACAAGGCGATCGACCTCGTCGACGAGGCCGCGTCGCGGCTTCGGATGGAGATCGACTCTCGCCCGGTGGAGATCGACGAGCAGGAGCGCATCGTGCGTCGCCTGGAGGTCGAGGAACTCGCACTGCAGAAGGAGACCGACGCAGCCTCGAAGGAGCGTCTGGAGAAGCTGCGCGGCGAACTCGCCGACCACCGCGAGAAGCTCAACGAGCTGACCGCGCGCTGGCAGAGCGAGAAGGGTGCCATCGACTCCGTTCGCGAACTCCAAGAAGAGCTGGAAAGCCTGCGCGGAGAAGCTGAACGCGCCGAACGTGACGGCGATCTGGGTCGTGCCGCCGAGTTGCGGTACGGGCGGATTCCCGCACTGGAGAAGCAGTACGAGGCCGCGATCGAGAAGAGCGGTGCCGATCCTGCCGACGGCGACGTAATGCTCAAGGAGGAGGTCACCCCCGACGAGGTCGCCGAGGTGGTCTCGGCGTGGACCGGCGTTCCGGCCGGCCGCATGCTCGAGGGTGAATCGGCGAAACTGCTTCGGATGGAAGACGAACTCGGTTCCCGGGTCATCGGCCAGCACGAAGCCGTGGAGGCCGTCTCCGATGCTGTACGCCGTGCGCGTGCCGGCGTCGCCGACCCGAATCGTCCGCTGGGATCGTTCCTGTTCCTCGGACCGACCGGTGTGGGCAAGACCGAGCTCGCCAAGGCGCTTGCGGAGTTCCTCTTCGACGACGAACACGCCATGGTCCGTATCGACATGAGCGAATACGGCGAGAAGCATTCGGTGGCACGGCTTGTCGGTGCTCCTCCGGGGTACGTCGGATATGAGGCGGGCGGACAGCTCACTGAAGCGGTTCGACGCCGCCCCTACACGGTGGTGCTGTTCGACGAGGTGGAGAAGGCTCACCCGGATGTGTTCGACGTGCTGCTCCAGGTGCTCGATGAGGGCCGTCTGACCGACGGGCAGGGTCGTACCGTGGACTTCCGTAACACGATCCTGATCCTCACCTCGAACCTCGGCGCCGGTGGCGACAAGGACCAGGTGATGATGGCGGTGCGTTCGGCCTTCAAGCCGGAGTTCATCAACCGTCTCGACGACGTGGTGATCTTCGACCCGCTGAGCCCCGAACAGCTCGTGTCGATCGTCGACATCCAGCTCGGACAGCTCAAGAGCCGTCTGGCGCAACGCCGCCTCGACCTCGAGGTCACCGACGAGGCCAAGACCTGGCTCGCCGAGCGCGGCTACGAACCGGCTTACGGTGCTCGCCCGCTGCGCAGGCTGGTGCAGAAGTCGATCGGCGACGCCCTGGCAAAGGAGTTGCTGGCAGGCAAGATCCACGACGGAGATGTCGTGCCGGTCGACGTCAGCCCCGACAAGGAGACCCTCGTCGTCGGCCGATCACTCTGCCACGCAGCGTGATCGAGTGATACGAAACAGGGCCTGTCCTCTTGTGGAGGACAGGCCCTGTTGTCGTGCGGGGGGACGCACGTCTGGTGGGCGGGACAAGTATCGGTGCGACAGAACTCAGCGCAGGACGGCGAGTGCGCGAATCAGGTCGCGGACGTCGTTCTCGAGCGTGGTGTCTGAGCCCTTGTCGACCTTGCGCAGTTGTGTCAGCAGTTGTTTGGCGATCTGCAGAGCGATCTGATCGACCCCGGCCGCTCGCAGGATCTGCACCGGCTGGGCGACAAGGTCCTGAGCAAGCTGATTCTCGAGCCTGGTGCTGCCCGCGGAGTCGAGGAGGCCGAAGATCACAGACACCGCAGCGTCGATCGCCGTCGTGTTGGCGCGGGCGGCGGCCGGCGTGGCCACTGGTGCGGCCGAGGCGATGCCGGGAGTAGCCGCTGCCGCCGCCGCGGTGACCGCCAGTGCCGCGACCACGATGCGCAACCGGTTGACGCGGTGGGACAGGGCGGCCAAGGTTGCACTCCTTCATTTGTTACCCGTGATGGCCACCTACCCGTGATGGCAGCGGTGTGGCGTATGGGACTGAAGAGACAATCGCATGCGACGGGGGTTCATGTCCATGGACCACGGGCATATATGTGAGGCGGTCGGTAACTCGTCAACTGCTGTGGCGCAGGACAATACCGTCGAATGCCGACCGGTCGACGCGTCGTCGACCCGGTGTCACCTCCTCGATTTCGCATCATTCGCAATACGTGCTTTCCGGTGTCCGGCCCACGGCGCATCGGCGGTCTGATGATTACCGTGAAGTTCATGGCTCACACAGCATCGGCAATCGCCTCACTCGCCCCCGGACCGGTCGACGCGGATCGGTCCTTCGCCGAAGTGGAGATCAGCGTCGGCGATCCCGGTCCTCACGACCTGCTGGTCGAGGTTCATGCCGTGTCGGTCAATCCGGTCGACGTCAAGACGCGTGCGAGCTTCGACGGTTTCGAGGCGCCCAAGGTGCTCGGCTACGACGCGGCGGGCGTGGTCGTCGCCGTCGGCAGTGAGGTGAGCAGGTTCGCGGTCGGTGACGCGGTGTACTACGCCGGTGCGATCAACCGTCCCGGCAGCAATGCGCGACTGCAGTTGGTCGACGAACGCATCGTCGGCCACAAGCCGTCGTCGTTGAGTTTCTGCTCGGCCGCGGCACTGCCGCTGACCACTCTGACTGCATGGGAGTGCCTGTTCGATCGGCTGCATCTCGACAAGGCAGGCAACGGCACGCTCGTCGTGGTGGGAGGCGCCGGCGGTGTCGGCTCGATGGTGATCCAGCTCGCGCGTCGACTCACCGCGATGACGGTGATCGCCACCGCATCTCGCGACGTGTCGGAGAGTTGGGTGCGCTCGATGGGTGCCGACGAGGTGGTCGATCACCGGCAATTGCGCGACGCGGTACCGCCGTTGGCTCCCGACGGGGTCTCGGCCGTCTTCTCGTCGCACTCGGCGGGCAATGTGGAGAGCTATGCGCGCATTCTGGGCGTGCACGGGCAGGTGGTCGCCATCGATGATCCGGAGGGTCTGGACACGATGCCGCTCAAGCAGAAGAGCCAGAGCTGGCTGTGGGAGTTCATGTTCACCAAGCCGCTGTATCTGCCCGAGGACGACAGCCAGCACCGAATCCTCGATGAGGTCGCGAGGATGGTCGACGCCGGACACCTGCAGTCGACGGCGACCACCGTCTACGACGAATTCACCGTGGACACTCTGCGCGACGCCCATCGTCGATCCGAGAGTGGATCGACGATAGGCAAGATCGTGCTGATGCGCGCCGACGAGAACGACTGAACCACAGTACTTCTCGAGGTCAGTTGCCGTACTCCTGTAGTTCCTTGGCCGGGATCTTCTGCGCCTCGTATGGGGTGATCGGCTCATAGTGCGGGCCGTCGGCGCCGACACAGCGTGCGATCGGGGTGATCACCGCATCGGGAGAGGGCATGTAGAACAGCACGATCGAGCGCCGGAAATCGTCGGCAGTGGGGGCGTCGATCACGCGATGCGGGGTCGACGGGAACAGGTCGTTGGTCCACCGGGTCATCAGGCGCCCGACATTGATCACGTAGGCGTCGTCGCGGACCGGCACGGTGATGCGTTCGCCGTCGCGGCAGAGTACTTGCAGCCCTTCGTATGTGCCGCGCTGGTGCAGTACGGTCAGCATCCCGCTGTCCTGGTGTTCATCGAGCAGGACGTTCTGGTCGGTGACCGCACTGGTGGTGGAGTAATACCGACACATGAAGTTCGATCCGTCGGTAGCGACGTAACGGGTGAAGTAGTTGTCAGGAAGGCCCAAAGCCGTTGCGAACAGCGACATCACGGTCGCTCCGACACCACGCGTCCGATCCCGCAGCTCCAGCAGGGTGTCGGCGAAGCCGTCGATGTCGGGCCAGGTCCAGGGTTCGAAGAAGTCGGTGAACGCCGGGTCGATGCCCAGCCCCTGAGCTTCCTCAGGGGTTGCGATGCTCGCGATCTCATAACTCTCGACGCGCGAGCCGGCGTTCGCAGCGCGTTCGGCGCGGAAATAGCCCCGGAACGGATTGCCGTTAGGTGATTCGAGCGCCTCCTTGTACTCGTCGGGACGGTCGAAGAGGTTGTCGTACATGGCATACGCGCGATCGATCAACTCCATCGGAACACCGTGTCCGACGATCTGGAAGAACCCGGCGTCGACGATCGCGTCGTAGATCGCGGCCGCGGCCTGCTTGCGGCCCTGGGGTGTGTCGATGGTGCTGATGTCGATGACGGGGATGGCGTTCATCAGGCTCCTCTGCGATGTGCATGTTTGGGGGTCTGCATCAAATATAACCAATATGCATACTCGCAGGTGTTACCGCGATGTTAAAGCTCGCAGCGGTCGCAGTGACTCCGGGCGGGAGGCAGATCAATGCTGCTGAGGGGAGGTCGGATGGCCCGACGCGGTGACGATGAGGACACGAATCGTCTCGTCGTCGGCGGTGTCGGGCGAGTCGACGAAGGTGTGCGGCAGTTCGCCGGAGTGATGGATGGAGTCGCCGGGTCCCAGGTAGTAGGTCTGTTCGCCGATGCGAACGCCGACATGGCCTGAGATGACATGAAGAAGGTCTTCGCCGGCATGGGTGAATGTGTCGCCGGAGAGGTGACCCGGCCGCATGGTGTGTAGCAGTCCGGTCAGCAGGGTGCCGCTGGTGGGGTCGGTGAGCACCAGTGAGTCGCCGACCGACGTGTTGTCGCTGTGGGCGAGTGTGCGTGCGGCGCCAGACCGGGTGACCGATGGTTCGCCGGTGGGCGGCTGGTCGCCGAGCAGGCTTCCGACACTGACGCCCAGCGCTTCGGCGATCGAGTACAGCCGCGCGACGCTGGGTGTCGCAGAACCGTTTTCGACTCTGCTGAGAAATGGTTGGGACACTCCGGATCGCTCGGCGAGCTGGACGAGCGTGAGGCCGCGATCCTTGCGGGCTCGTCGCAGCGCGGCCCCGACATCCGCGGGCATGGCGCCGTCGGCTTCAGATGGCTTGCGATCGGACACGTGGGGAGTCTAGCCAGTGATCCACACGGCTCCTGCACAACGATTTCCCTCGGGCATCATCGCCGCGCAGCAGGAATGAGGTGGGGGTGCTGGAGGAAGGTCGCAGTGACGTCATCGGGACATTCCGAGGCTCTTCAGGTGGGCGCGGTGGTTGGCCAGGATGTCGGCGAGAACGTCGTCAGGCACGGGTCGGCCGTCGTGGGTGTCCACCCATTCGTCAACCTCTTCATCGAGGGATTGGTAGCGACCCAGGTAGTGGGTCTCCACGTCGTATTCGTCGTCGGTGAGGTGAGCGCCCGCGATCGGGCGGTCCTTCACGGTCGTGGGCGGCTCGTCTGCATCGTCACGATAGAGCTCGGGTGTCTGTGATTTCGGGGTGTGAAGGGCCCGAATGATGTCGGATGGCAGCTTCTCGAGGTCTGAGTTCATGAGATCACTCCTCAGTCTCCCGCTCGTGCCCAGCCGGGGTATGGGGGGAGGGCTTCGGCAGGTTGGTCGACATAGGTGTCTTGGGTGCGGTCCTTGCCATAGGGTGCGGGATCGTTGCGGGGATCTCGGCATGCTTCGGCCGCTGCACGGTCTTCGCCGTGGTGTGGAGCGGAACGTACGACTGTCCATCCGGTGAAGACGTCGGTGACGGGGTAGCGGGCGGGGCCTTGTCCTATAGCGCGGTAGTCGATCTTCGATTCCGAGGTTTGGCGCCACAGGATTTCGGTCGAGTATGTGTACTGGCTGAGTGCGACTTACTTGCCGTCTGGTTGTCGAGTGGTTGTCGCCTCATCGGGATACGTGCAGGTGACTGTCGTCCATTCGTTGTGGCGAAGCCTTTGTGCCTTCTGTAGTCGGTGGTAGACGGTGCCGTCGACCGTCACAGTCCCGGGTGTTGCGGATTCCATGAAGCCGGGTGGGCCGGCCACGACTCGATACCAGCCCGGGTAGGCCCCTCGGAATTGGCTGATGGTCTTGATGTAGTCGGATTCGATGAATGCGCGCGTGACGACTGCGATCGGGGAGAGTAGGTCGATGCCGGGCGCGGAGGTCCAGCGGAAGGTGGTCCCGATGTTGTCGGGAAGCTGGTAGGGGCCGTTGATGTTGCTGGTGACCCGTGCGGAGGAGCTGCTCGGCGCGGGTGTTGAGGGTGTTGAGCATGCCGTCATCGCGCAGACCCCGAGTAGGGAGGTTGCTGCGAGCGTCGTCGCGAATCGCCTTGTCATCGCACCCAATCGTCCGTTGAGCTGTCGTCAGGGACATCTGTGCGGCAGCGCGGAACGCGAAGTGCACGAACGATTGTAAGTACGGAATCCTCGGTACCGTGCTTCACTTCTCAGTCTCCTGCTCGTGCCCAGCCGGGGTATGGGGGTAGGGCTTCGGCAGGTTGGTCGACATAGGTTTCTTCGGTGCGGTGTGTGCCGTATGGTGCGGGATCGTTGCGGGGATCTCGGCATGCTTCAGCCGCCGAAATGTCTTCGATATGTTGGGGCGCCGACCGGATGACTGTCCATCCGGTGAAGACGTCGGTGACGGGGTAGCGTGCGGTTCCCTGTCCCACAGCGCGGTAGTCGATCTTCGAATCCGAGGTTTGGCGCCACAGGATTTCGGTCGAGTATGAGGAGTGCCTCAGGGCAAGAAACCTGCCATCTGGTTGTCGAGTGGTTGTCGCGTCGTATTTGTAGGTACACGCAACCGTGGACCATTCGTTGTGGGGAAGCCGCTGCACCTTCTGTAAACGGTGATAGACAGTGCCATTGACCGGGGCGACATAACGTGTAGCGGATTCCATGAATCTCGGTTGGCCTGCTACGACTCGGTACCAGCCCGGGTAGGCCCCGCGAAATTGGCTGATGGTTTTGATGTAGTCGGATTCGATGAATGCGCGCGTGACGACTGCGATCGGGGAGAGTAGGTCGATGCCGGGTGCGGCGGTCCAGCGGAAGGTGGTCCCGATGTTGTCGGGAAGCTGATAGGGGCCGTTGATGTTGCTGGTGATCGCCGCCGACGAGCTACTCGGCGTAGGTGTTGAGGGTGTTGAGCATGCCGTCATCGCGCAGACCCCGAGTAGGGAGGTCGCTGCCAGCATCGTCGCGAATCGCTTTGTCATCGCGCCCAGTCGTCCTTCGAGCCTTCTTCCCAATTATCCGAGATTCGGCTCATCGGCAGGACGTCGGCGTCATCGAGCGTGTCTTTGAACGCGTTGTAGTTCTGGCCGGCGTGATCCATTCCCGTCACGGACTCGAATGGAACGGGCACGCCATTCTCATCTACCCACTGGGCGAGCTTGGGATCGGTCGGGTCGATCGTCCCCGACTCCACCCCGCTCTTGAACACCTCGTAGTACTGACGCTGCAGAAGCGCGTCCTCGTGGACTTCGGTCGACATCGGGCCTCCATCAGACGGCTGTGTGACGCCGAAGAGGCTGCTTGCTATGTCGTCGGAGTTGTAATCGAGTGCAGCACTAGCGGTACCACCGAGTCCGGGGACATTGCCGACTGTCGTATCCGAGATCAGGTTGATGAGCCTGGCCTTCCCGGCGTGCGCCGCAGCCGAGTCGTGGTCATGGTCGGCGGCCGTCTGGTCGATTCCCGTTTGGGCTGCATAGGCGATATGAGCAGCGTTCCCGACTATCGAGGTGTGATGCTCGGGGTCGGCGCCGACCATGTGGTCGATGTCTTGCACGTCTGCGAATGCGGCGTGGTTGAAGTATTTTGCGGCCTCGTCATTGCTGTCTATCACAGAGAAGACGGCAGACATCTCCTTGTTTCCGGTAAATGGAGTGAAGCCGCTTGTTCCGGTGTAATCGTCTCCGACCTGTGCCATGCTGCCGATATACGGTGACAGGGTCTTTGAAAGTTCCTGGGTGATACCGGGATTCACCTTTCCGATCGAGTCATTGTTCTGTCCGGGGATGTTGAGGTAGTCGTTCTGATTCGCGGCGATGTGATGAGCGATGGCGCTGGCCGACTGGCCTGCTTCATCTCGCATGAAGCCGGCGCCATTGTGAGCATCCGATCCGACCGACGCCAGTACGTCTTTCACGCCTTGATCGTTGCTGCCCCACTCGTGGGTGAGCATGGTCTTGAGATTGGCATTGCTGTCGAAGTGTCCGCCATCCATCGTCTGATCCATGTTGACACCGGTCAGAACGTCATGGACAGCGACGTGATCTTTGCTCGCAGCGGACAGCATATGGCTTGCGGTGCTGTTGAGTTCGCCACGGAAGTTGGTGAGCTCGTCGTACGGTTTGTCAGCCAGTTGAGCGATGGCTGTGGACTGTCTGAGCATGCCTTTGTCGACGAAAGCCCCGCTTGCGGTACCGGGAGAACCCTTGTCGAGAATCGACGCGAGTGCGTTGAAATCGCTCGTATGTGAAACCCCGAACTGGTCTTTCGTCTCAGGATTGAAAAGCGTTCCGACATCCTTCGACGTCTTCACCACCGGGTCTTCTTTGAGCAGTGTCTGAACGCGCGTGGGAAGATTGTCCATCGATCCGCCGTGACCGCTCGAATCCTTGATGCCTGCGGTCGAGACCATGCGCATGGTGTCGGCTACGCCGCGTTGCACAGAGTCATGATCGTGACCCTCTCCCAGTTTCGCGATCTCGCTTGCCGGCATGTCATCGAGCGAGTGGGACAGTGATTTCAGGTACTCCATCTGCCCAGGGGCCAGTGTCACCGGCTTGCCGTTGGCGAGTGCCGACTTCTGATCGTCGGTGAGTGTCCAGGCGTCCCGCAGTCGCGCACGTTGCTCGGGCGATGCTTTGCCGTTCGCCATCGCACGAAGGTCGTCTTTGGCTGACGCACCCTTGTACAAACTCGATTGTGGTGCAGCCGTTCCCAACTCGGCGAGTGCGGAGTTGATGGCTTGGGCGACCGCGTTGTCCTCATCCCCGAGCGCTGTCGCTTTGCGAGTCAAGTCCGCCGCAGCTTCCTTTGCCTCACGTGCACGTTTGGCTTTGAGGTCGTTGATCTGCTTGATCGTCGCCTTGTTCCCGTCGGCGATGACGAGGGCGAGCGCGTAGTTGTAGTCGTCGGTGACCGTGTAATCGTCTGCGATGCTGAACATGTTGTCTTCGACCTGATGACCGAGATTGCGCACGCTGGTGATCAGCTCGGGTAGGTGCGCGGCACCGTTCGACAATGCCTTCTGCAGTGCCTCAAACGCGTCGGAGACGCGGAGCATCTCCTTGCGCTCACTGTCGGCTCGAGAGATCGCCGCCTCGTGGGCGGTGCCGGACCAGTCCAAGTTCTCGATGGTGGAACGAACGGATTGTGCCGTCTTGTCGGTGGTGGTCACCGAGGGCTTGACGCTGTTCGACGCCGAATAGAGGCCGTTCGCGTTGGCCGCTTGTACTTGGCTCCACGTGGGTCTGACCACTGTTCTACTTCACCTCAGGTGCGAGGCCACCCAGAGACTTGAGCTTGTCGGCAGCGTCGGTGTCGGTGTCGCGATAGTCGGCAGCCGACTTGTTGAGGAGATCTTCGATGGAGGACATCCGATTCGCCAGTACGTCGAGAGCACGCTTACACGTGTCGTCGACGGGCCCGAGCGCCTTTGCAGTGTCAGACCACTCCATGCCAGATGTCGTCGGAGACGCGGTGACGGGTGCGATGCCTCGGATGTCGCCGGCGAAGCCATTGAAGCTGGTTGCGGCGCCACGCAGCTCGGTGGGGTCAACACGCATGCTCATCAGGTAGATCTCCACTGTCGGGTGCGATGTCCGTATCGGACCCTAGCAGTGGAAAAGCGCGAGTAAAGAGTTGGTGACCGCGGCTGTCGTTCGGTTGATCGACGCGCGGTGGGGGTGGGTCAGCTTCCGAAGCTGCTGCCCAGGCTCTGCAGGCCCTCGACGACGCTCGGCAGCAGGGTGGTGGGCAGCTCGAGCGGTGACTCGAGCAGTGAGCCGCCGAGGATCAGGGCGTCGATCACAACGAAAGCCGGGTTGATGTTGTTGTTCATGGAGTCATTCCTCACTCGCTCTGGGCCACGTCGACGAACCGGTGAACCGGTTTTGTCGCCGCGTGGAGTCTGCGCGAGGTTTCTGCGGTACGGGACGCCTGTGATCTGTGGGTTCTGAGAGGCGTATGCGTCAGGAGTGCGTCACGAAGCGTCGTCGGCTGCCGCGGCGTACAGCCACGACACGACCAGTGCTCCCGGATCCACCACCCCGCGGGCGTTCTCGCCCACGTAGCTCGCGCGGCCTTTCGACGCGGTGGTGTCGCGGGTCGACTCGGCACCGTCGGCGGCTTTGCGCGCGACCTCCTCCAGCGAGGCTCCGTCGCGCAGTGCGTCGGCAGCAGGACTGAGTGAGTCGACGACGGTGTTGTCGCCGACCTGTGCACCGCCGAGATCCTGGATTTCCTGGAGGGCGGCGATGGTGCCGCTGCGCAGTGCCGACTCGAAATCCTCCTCATCGGCGAATGCTTCCGACAACTTCTGGAACATCGCGCCGAAGACCGCACCCGACGTACCGCCCGACCGTACGAAGTACGACCGGCTGATCGCGGTGAGCACGTCGGTGTCCGAGCCGCGCAGCGGCAGATCGAAATGCCCGAGTGCTGAACGCATATTCGTGCCGAAGTCGCCGTCGCCAGCACGCTGGTCGAGTTCGGTGAGGTCGTCGATCGACTCCTGCACACGCTGGACGAAAGCGGTCAGCCACGGGGACTCGTCACCTTCGTCGGCGGAGTCGTCGGGGTTGACCACCGAGGTATCGACGATTTCGGCGGGGGAGCGGTTGATGTCGCGGGGCCAGCCCGGCGCGGTTGTCGGCGCGTCGAACAGTGTGAGGAGTTCGTCGTCGGTCCGCACCAGCGTGAGCGAGAAGCCATCCATGTCCAGTGCGGTGACGAACTCGCCGACCATCGATCGCACCACAGTGATGTTGCGCCGCTTCAGCGCGGCCACGGCCTCGCCGAAGGCCAGGTAGAGCTCCAGCGGATGCGCCGACCCGAGGCCGTTGATCAGACAGATGACCTCCTCGCCCTCGGCGAGTTCCATCGCATCTGCCACACGGTCGACCATCCGCTCGAGCAGTTCGGAGGCGGGGACCTGATCGGTCCGCTCGACACCGGCCTCACCGTGGATGCCGACGCCGAACTCCATCTGTCCCGGTTGGAGATCGAAGGTGGGTGCCGACGAGCCGGGGATGGTGCAGGCGCGGTAGGCGACGGCGATGCTGCGGGCGTTCGCCGCGGTGCGCCTGCCCAGCTCGGCGACCCGCGCCAGGTCGTCGCCGCGCGCTGCCGCCGCACCGCAGATCTTCTCGACGATAATCGTGGCGGCTGTGCCGCGTCGCCCCGGGCCGGACTCCGATTCGGTGGAGACGTCGTCGTCGACGAGGACTTTGTCGGTGTTGACCTCGTCGTCGAGCAGATGGCGCGCGATGCGGAAGTTCATCACGTCGCCGGTGTAGTTCTTCACCACATGCACCACCCCGGCGCCCGCGTCGGCCCAGCGGGTGGCCGCGACGATCTGCAGCGCGTTGGGCGAAGTGAACACCAGTCCCGGGCACACGGCGTCGAGCATCCCCGCGCCGATCATCTCCGCATGCATCGGCTCATGACCCGAACCGCCGCCGGAGATGACCGCGACGTTCTTGGTGTTCGGCCGCGTGCGGCGGTGGAGGAATCCCGGATTGCGTTCCCAGGCGATGTCGCTGTGGTCGGCGACGAACCCGCGCAGTGCGTCGGACAGGAGCGTGTCGACAGAATTGATCACGTATTCGTGGGGTCGGCTCACGTGTTCACCGTATCCACTCCTGCGTCGATATCGCTGCACATCGGTGCATGCATTCAGTTCCGGGTCGACGTGTCAGCGGTCACCGACGAGGTGTCGGGGAGCTCGTCTACGGTGACGGAGTGTCGCCTGCCCGGGCTGCGACACGCGCGGCATGACGAGCCGGGTGAGATAGAAGGAGCACGCCATGAGCGAGTCCGAGGCAGCCGATCTGGTCGCGGACCAGCCACCCGATCTGGTCACCGGGGACGACGGGATCGTGCGATGCCGATGGGGTGGCGCCCCCGACCAGATCCGCTACCACGACACCGAATGGGGGTTTCCGGTCGCCGACGACCGGCGGCTGTTCGAGAAGGTGTGTCTCGAGGGATTCCAATCGGGGCTGAGCTGGCGGACGATTCTCGCCAAACGGGAGAACTTCCGAAAGGCGTTCGCCGACTTCGATGTCGCCGCGATCGCCGACTTCGATGACGGCGATGTCGAACGGCTCGTGGCCGATTCGGGGATCATCCGCCACCGCGGAAAGATCCGGGCCACCATCAACAACGCTCGTCGGGTACCGGAGCTGGTCGAGGAGTTCGGTTCGCTGGCCGCATTCTTCTGGTCGTTCGAGCCGTCGGTCGATGACACAGTGCCGGTGGGATTCGTCGCGATCACCGACGAGTCGACCGCGATGTCCACGGCGTTGAAGAAGAGGGGATGGAAGTTCGTCGGTCCCACCACGATGTATGCGCTCATGCAGGCGATGGGGCTGGTCAACGACCACGTTGCCGGCTGTGAGGCGCGCGATCGCGTGAGTGATGCTCGACGCGACTTCCACCGCCCGTCCTGAGTGCCCGGATCGAGCCCCGATGGTGCTTGCATCGTGGCACGCGGATGCATAGGAATGTCAGCGTGGCCGTGTACGCAGGCGAGATCGACTCGACCGCCGAGACAGACGACACCGCGGCAACCACCCGGTCGTGGGTGGTCGCCGCGGTGTGTGGCGTGGTGTTCGCCGCGGTCTACCTGCTCTACGTCGTCGCCGAGTACCGGCGGCTCGGCTATTCGGCGTGGGATCTGGGGATCTTCACCCAGGCGGTGAAGGCCTACGGACATCTGCACGCGCCGATGGTCCCGCTCGAGGGCGACAACGTGAACCTCATGGGCGACCACTTCCAACCGTGGATAGCCGCCATCGGACCGGTCTACCGGGTGTTCCCGTCGCCGATGACGCTGCTGGTGGTGCAGGCTCTGCTCTTCGCGGTCTCCGCCGTGCCGATCGCCCGCCTCGGTGTCGACCGGTTCGGGGCGCCGGCCGGGATTCTCGTCGCCCTGAGCTATGGGCTGTCGTGGGGATTGGCACGTGCGCTGTCGTTCGACTTCCACGAGATCGCCCTGGCCGTCCCGCTGATCGCTTTCTCACTCGTCGCATGGTGCGAACAGCGTTGGCGGGCATGCCTTCTCTACGCAGCGCCGCTCGTCTTCTGCAAGGAGGACCTCGGCGTCACGGTCGCGGTGATCGCGGCACTGGTCGCCTGGCGCGCTGGACGGCAGATGTATGTCCCGGCCGCGCTCACCGCGGTGTGGGGCGTGGGGTGGACGATCCTCGCGACGAAGGTGATCGTCCCCGCCATCGGTGCCGGCAATTACAGTTATGAGGCAAAGTTCCCGACCAGCCTGCACGATGCCGCGCACAGCTTCCTCGTGGGTCTCGCCGACGGCGACCAGCGCGGCTCGACGGCCTTTCTGCTGCTGGTGATCACGGTGTTTCTGGCGTTGCGGTCACCGGTGGCACTCGTCGCCGTCCCGACGCTCGCGTGGCGGTTCCTCAGCGTCAATTTCCTGTACTGGTCGCCGGGCTATCACTACAGTGCGACCCTCATGCCCATCATGTTCGTGGCGATGATCGACGCCTTGTCGACGATGCGTCAACGTGGCCTGTCCTCGCGAAAATTGATGGGGCTGTGTGCGATTGCCCTGATCGTGGCAGTGGGGCTGGCTCTCGGCGGCCCGCTGCGATCTCTGTTGCGCCCGCAATTCTATGCCGCTTCGTCACAGTACGAAGCGTTTTCGCGGATCCGATCACAGATCCCCGACGGCGCCTCGGTGGCGGCGACGAACGATCTCGGGGCGTTGTTGGTACCCGATCACACCGTCACGCTGTACCCGAAACGCAGCGGTGGCAATGCACGTCGCGACACCTCGACGCCGGCGTGGATCATCGCCAACACCGAGACGGCCGAGCGATTTCCCACCAACGCCGGCGGTGTGCGACGAGCGATCTCGGACTCGACCGCTCACGATGGCTATGTTCTCATGGCGCAGGACGACGGAATCGTCCTGCTGACCCGGCGATGAGAAGTTTTTCGAACTAATTTCACGTCTGTCATCTGTGCAGGTCAGCTGTGTGATCCGGTGAATATGCAGCTGGTCGAGGGGCTTTGAGTGACTTGACTCATTGATTACCCGCGTTACGGTGAACACCCGGCTCGTCCGAAGTGTCGGACTGGCGTTGGCGACGCTCTCCCGAGTCCGTGGAGATCCCGCTGCGGGCGCGCCCGGCACAGTCGCGTCGCGCGTCTGCGCCGACCGACGAGGTCATCGCACGTGGATGCGTGACGAGTGCGACGCGCGTGAAAACAACAACGGGAGAGGGAGAATGCCCGCGACCGAATACAGCTCCAACGCAAACCGGATGGGAACATCCGCACCGGCAGACAGTCAGATCACCGAGAGACCCGATCCCGATTCACCCGAGGGCAGGAAGACCCTCCGCAGAGCCATTGCCGCCTCGGCCATCGGCAATGCGACCGAATGGTATGACTACGGCGTCTACGCCGCGACCACCACATACCTCACCCACGCCTTCTTCCCGGGCCACCTCGGCACCATCGGCACGATGCTCGGCTTCGCGGTCTCGTTCATCCTGCGTCCGCTCGGCGGACTGGTGTGGGGTCCGATCGGCGACCGTGTCGGTCGAAAAGCGGTGCTGGCCACCACTATTCTGCTGATCTCGCTGGCAACGGCACTCATCGGTGTGTTGCCGACCTATGCCGTGGCCGGCGTGTGGGCACCGATTCTGCTGATCGCGCTGCGCGTGGTGCAGGGCTTCTCCACCGGCGGTGAGTACGGCGGTGCGGCGACCTTCATGGCCGAGTACGCGCCCGACAAGCGCCGCGGAAAGTACGGCAGTTTCCTGGAATTCGGCACACTGACCGGGTTCGTCATGGGTACCGCGATCGTGTTGTTCATGGAGCTGGGTCTCAGCGATCATTCGATGGAGACCTGGGGATGGCGTATCCCGTTCCTGCTGGCACTGCCGCTGGGACTGATCGGCCTGTATCTGCGTTCGCAGATGGAGGACACCCCGGTGTTCACCGAGGTGGAGGCCGGCAAGGAGATCGTGGGCTCGGCCTGGTCGCGCTTTGTCGACCTGATGAAGAACTACTGGCGCCCGATCCTCATCATGTTCGGCATGGTGGTGGCGCTCAACGTCGCCAACTACACTCTGCTGGCGTATCTGCCGACCTACCTGCAGAACAACATCGGCCTCACCGCGACCACCGGCTCGGTGGTGATCCTGATCGGTGAGCTGGTGATGATGGCGCTGATCCCGATCTTCGGCGCCTGGTCGGACCGCACTGGGCGCAAACCGATGTGGTGGGCCTCGCTGATCGGACTGTTCATCTTCGCGCTGCCGCTGTTCTGGCTGATGGGTCAGGGATTCGGTCGGGCCATCGTGGGATTCGTGGTGCTGGGGCTGCTCTACATCCCGCAGCTGTCGACGATCTCGGCGACCTTCCCCGCGATGTTCCCGACGCAGGTGCGGTATGCGGGCTTCGCGATCTCCTACAACGTCGCCACGGCGGCCTTCGGCGGCACCGCTCCGCTGATCAACGATGCGGTGACCTCCAACTCGGGGTGGGATCTGTTTCCGGCGGCGTACATGATGGCCGCCTGTGTGGTGGGCATGGTCGCGCTGAAATTCCTCACCGAGACGGCCGGCGTCTCGATCCGCGGCACCGAGACTCCTGGCGAGGAGACCTCAGACGGTGCGGTGGATCAGCAGGGGCAGAACCGCGCCGGCGCCGGCGCTGCGTAAGGCCGCGGTGGCAACGGTGACGGGCCAGCCGGTGGTCGAGGCGTCGGCCACCAGCAGGACCGTCGCACCCGACACCTCGGCTGCCTGTGGTGCCATCAGCGCGCGCCACATCGCAGCCTCGTCGGCACCGGACAGATCCCTGCCCGGCCGACGGGTGTCGGTGAGTTCCTGTGTGGCCCTGGGCAGTCGGCCCACCTCGGCGATGCGATCGGCGACCCCCTCGGTGAGCCGGGTGTCGGTGAGCGGCATCGACACCACGATCTGAGGCCGAGCGACCCACTCGGTCTTCCACGACGCCAGGGCCGCGACGCCGGCATCACCGATCTCGGTGATCGCCTCGGCATCGCCGCGGTGGGCGGCGGCGAGCGTGTCGGCCCACTCCGGGGCATCGGCGTGCACCAGTACCCGACCGGGTTCGGCCATCAGATGCGCCGGGATCCTCGACCGGGTGCCGAAGGCGCCTCCCGGCCACATCTTCCGCGGCTCGAGAACGTGTGCGCGCGAACGCAACGCCAGCGAGATCGTCCGGGCGATGGCCGGATCGGGAGCGTCGCCGAGGGCACCCGGAAGGTGGCCGACACACACCGAGCACCGCCCGCAGGCGGCGGCCGACGGGTCGTCGAGGGATTCGGTGAGCAGCGCCATCAGGCAGCGCTCACCTCGGATGTAGGCGTTCATGATGTCGGCCTCACGTTGCCGTGTGGCGATGATTCCCGCGTAATGCTCTGCGTCATAAGACCATTCGCGGCCGGTCACCGACCAGCCCGCAGCCTCGCGGCTGACCGCGCCGTCGACGGCGAGCTGTTTGAGCATCAGTTCGATCTTCGTGCGGCGCAGTCCCGTGGATGCCTCGAGTGACACCACCGACGCCGGTTCGTTCTCGTCGGCCAGTGCGGTGAGCAGCCCCGACATCTGCTCGGGGTCGGGGATCGTGGCCGTGGCGAAGTGGTCCCAGATGCCGCGATCGGATGCCGATGGCAGCAACACCACCTGGGCGTGGTCGATCGCGCGCCCGGCGCGCCCGACCTGCTGGTAGTAGCTCACCGGCGACGGTGGCGAACCCACGTGCACCACGAATCCCAGATCCGGCTTGTCATACCCCATCCCCAGTGCGGAGGTGGCGATCAGTGCCTTGATCTCGTTGTCCCGCAACGAATCCTCGAGCCGGTGTCGTTCGTCGGGCGGCAGCTGGCCGGTGTAGGCGGCGACCGGGACGGCGTCGCCGTGTACCGCGCGGATTGCGGCGGTGAGGCGTTGGGCGTCGGCGACGGTGAGCACGTAGACGATCCCGCTGCCGGGCAGATCGCCGAGATGCTGTGCGACCCAGGCGTAACGGTCCAGCGGCGTCATCTCCTCGGTGACGTTGAGTTGCAACGAGGATCGGGCGAGTGGACCGCGCAGCACCAGTGTCGATTCGCCGAGCTGATGCGCGACGTCGGCGCTCACGCGGGCGTTGGCGGTCGCGGTGGTGGCCAGCACCGGACTCGACGGGTTGAGCTCACGCAGTACGTCGGAGACGCGACGGTAGTCCGGCCGGAAGTCGTGACCCCAGTCGGAGATCGCATGCGCCTCGTCGACCACCAGCAGCCCGATCTGTCCTGCCATGGTGTCGAGCACCCGCGCCCCGAATCCCGGATTGGCCAGGCGCTCGGGCGAGACGAGCAGCACGTCGAGAACACCCGCGCGCAGATCGTCTTCGATCTGCGACCACTCGTCGACATTCGAGGAGTTCACCGTCGCGGCCCGCAGCCCCGCCCGCTGCGCGGCGCTGACCTGGTCGCGCATCAACGACAGCAGGGGGGAGACCACCAGCGTCGGGCCGGCGCCCTGCGCGCGCAGCATCGCGGTCGCGGTCCAGTACACCGCCGACTTGCCCCAGCCGGTCGCCTGCACCACCAGGACGCGTGCGGCGTCGGTGAGCAGAGCGTCCACGGCGGTGCGCTGGTCGTCGCGCAGCCGTGCCGAGGGACCGGCGAGTGCCTGGATGACCGAGTCGGCGACGTCGTTCTGCTGGCGGGTCCAGGCGGTGGAAGTGTTCACGCCTGGCAAGGGTAGGCGTGGGGGCGGACATCCCGGGCGTCGTGCGGGGGGCCTCGATCCGGAATGACTGTTGGGGAGAGGTCTGGGCGGGACGTGCTGCGCGACCGGTCTCAGCCGACGAGGCGGATGGCCATGTCGGCGTACGCGCGGGCGGCGGTCACGAGGTCGTCGATGGCCACCGACTCGTCGGGCTTGTGTGCCTGCTCGTTGATGTTTCCCGGGCCGAGCACGATCGGGGAGATGCCCAGGTCCCGGGAGATGTAGCCGCCGTCGCAGGCCGCGGTCCAACCGGTGATGGGGGAGTCGACACCGAGATCGGCCAGCGCTGCGACCGCGGTGACCGGCAGGCGATGGTCGGCCGGCGTGGCGAAGCCCGGCATCTCCATCGTCAACCGCACGTCGACCTCGATCCCGTCGGAGTCGATGCCCTCGGCGCGGATGCGGTCACGAAGCCACTGGGCGATGTCGCCGGCGTTCTCCTCGGGCATCAGCCGTCGGTCGCTGCCGAGTTCGCAGATCGGCGCGACGATGGAGATGCCCTGCCCACCGGAGATCGTGCCGACGTTCCACGTCCCGGCTCCGAGGAGCGGGTCGAGGGTCTGCTGCATCGCATCGTGGTCGGCGACGATGAGGTCGATGATCCGGGCGGCGGCGTTGATCGCGCTGCGCCCGTCCGACGGCCGCCCGGAATGCGCCGCCCGCCCGGTGACCGTGATCTCGATGTAGGACGCCCCGCGGCAGGCGATCACGGTGGACAGGTCGGTCGGCTCGGCGACCACGCAGCCGAGATAGGACCCCGGCCGGCTGCGGCTCACGAAATCACGGGCACCCGAACCGTGCTCCTCTTCGTCGACGGTGCACACGAGGGTCACCGGTCCGGCGAGTCCGCGGCCGGTGCGTGCGCGCCTGCTCAGCGCGGCCATCGACGTCACGATCGCGGCCAGACCGCCCTTCATATCCGCGCTGCCCCGGCCGATGATGCGGCCGTCGACCACGCGTGCGATGTAGGGATCTCCGGTCCAGCCGCCGCCAGCGGGGACCACATCGGAATGGCCGAGGAACATCAGGCCGGGTCCCGGGCCGCCCGGCAGCGTCGCGACGAGGTTCGGCCGGTCGTCGTCGACCTCGATCGTCTCGATGTCGAATCCGAGCGCCTGGCAGGCGTTCTCCAGCACCGCCACCGCCTGGCCCTCGGTGCCTCCGGGGTTCTCACTCGGCGCCTCGACCAATGCGCATGTGAGGTCCACCAGGAACTCGGTGTCGATGGTCAGGTCGTCCTCGGGGCTGCTCACCCCCACATCCTCACCCATCGCCGGTGCCTGCGAGAAGTTGCCTCCATCCGACACGCGAGACGGGGGTAATGTCCGTTTCGCACACGCATCTCACAGATGCATCTCAGGCTTCGCTCGTAACGTCCGACATCAGTTGGCCGGTCAGCTGCACGGCCGCCGGAGTCCATCGCGGTCAGGACTCCGGGAGATCCCCTCGGGGCCGATATCCCTCCGGGGCAAACTCTCTGTTGGATGAGGAGTGGTGGTGAGCCAGAAGTCGACCCCGAAGTCGACCCCGAGGTCGTCGGGGCGCCGGGTACTTCTCCTGTGCACCCTCGGCCTCGCGGTGGTCGCCGTCGGTCTGTCCTACTGTGTGCACCTCGGGGCGTCGCGAGAGGCCGACGAGGAGCCGCGCACCGCCGCCGAGTTCAAGGTCGTCTCCCCCGACGGCACCACCGAGGAGCCCACCACACCGGCGGCGGTCGCCGCCGGTGAGCAGATCGGGTCGAACGTCTCACGCGGCAAGGTGCTCTTCGGTGCCGTCGTCGACATCGATGCGCAGCACCTCACACTCCGGCTGACCGACGGACGTCAGCTGGTGGTCGACGTCAACGGCGAGACCAGGTACGAATCGATGAAGGCCGGGGGGCTCTCGGGCGTGCGACCGGGCGACATGGTGGTCGTCCACGCCATGGCCCGACGTGACGAGATGACCGCAGATCTAGTGATCGACAGTCGTATCAGCGCCGGCATGCCCACTGGCTGAGGTGCGACGTGACCGGCGACGAGTACCGATCACCCGCGTCGTCGCATGCTGTGCGCGCCGACCCCCGGCGCAGCGCAGCGCCCATGACACCCCGACGCCGTCTACTGATTAGGCTGTAGCGCGATGACCGCCCTCTATTTCGTGATCGCTGCGCTGGCCCTGATCGGCGCCGGCATCCTCCTGTGGCTCGACCGGCGACGCAGCCATGGCGTTGACGCGCGCGCGTCCTGGGCCGATTCCCACGACTTCACCTATCAGGCCACTGATCAAGCCGTGTCCAGGCGTTTCCACGCCGGCGGTATGGACGTGGTCACCGATGCACGGGTGCTCGCGGTCGCCGACGGCCGTTACCACGGTCGCCATGCGTTGGTCTTCGATCTCGGTGACGCCCTCACCGTGGCCGGTGTGCAGGGGAGCGTGGCCTCCGACGTGGTGGTCGACCTGCGACACGAGGACGCGCTCGCTCCGTCGGACGAGGATCTGGCTCCGCTGGGTGCGATGGGTGAGCGGGTGATGTTCGCCAATGACCTCGAGATCGCCCGCCGGGTCTGCGACCGGCGCATGATCGCGCTCGCCACCAATGCGCCCGGATATCTCGAGGTGATCTGGAACGAGGGCGAGTGGGCGTTGGCCGCGATGCCGCGCACCGACGACGCCGACCGCATCGACACCGCGCTGGAGACCGCGCGCCGCTACGGCGATCTGCTGCGTGTACTGCCCCCCGTCCAGCCGCCGGCCGCCCAGCGTGCCGACGCCCGTGACCCGCACGCCCCGGTCAGCGGCCGCATGCGTGCGGTTTCCGACCCTGCTCGTCGGTCGGAGGGCGGACGTGGCACCGGTGTTCGCTCGGAAGCCACTCGTGCTGAGACGGCGCGTTCGGACACGGCTCGTCCGGAGGCGAGTCGGGCGGCGGCTGTCGCCGATCCCGTCCGCACCCCACGCTCTCGCGGTGAGGCCACCCGTGAGGACTCCTCGCCGGGCGCGGACAGTGCACGCCGGATGCCCGCGACCCAACGCAGCGCGCAGCCGCCGGTCTCCCGACCAGCACCCCTCGCGCGACCGGTCGCCGGCGAACCCCGCTCGCCGCAGCCGGGTGCCGCTGACCCCGACGAGACCCAGGCGTGGATGCCCGCCGGGGGCCGCCCCACCCGGCCGCCGACACAGCCGCAGCCCGACACCCGGATGTTCGGAGCGCCTCCGCGCCGTCAGCCGTCGGACTATCGGCAGAACCCCCACTCGGCAGACAGCCGGCACGGTGAGCGGTCGGTCGATCGGCGCCGCGACGAGCAGGACCGCCTGGACCGTGATCCCCGCGACCGTGATCGCCGCGACCGCGATCCCCGCGACCGTGATCGCCGGGACAATCATCGACACATCCGGCCCGTGAGGGGAGACGAGTGAGCGCCGCAGGCGAGCAGCAGCAATCCGAATCGAACAGGACCGATCGGGATCCGCTCGCGCGGGCGCGACTGGCCGAGCTGGTCACCGAGCTGTCGGTGGTGCACGGCCGGGTGACGCTGTCGTCGGGCAAGGAAGCCGACTACTACGTGGACCTGCGCCGCGCGACGCTGCATCACGAGGCCGCACGCCTCATCGGGTCGTTGATGCGAGAGCTGACCGGCGACTGGGATTTCGACGCGGTCGGTGGCCTGACCCTCGGGGCCGATCCGGTCGCGACGGCCATCATGCACGCCCGCGGCCGTGACATCGACGCGTTCGTGGTGCGCAAGGCCGCCAAGGCGCACGGTATGCAGCGCCAGATCGAGGGGCCCGACATCGCCGGCAAGCGTGTGCTGGTGGTCGAGGACACCACCACCACCGGCAACTCGCCGCTTACCGCTGTCCGCGCCGCGCGTGAGGCGGGCGCGACCGTGGTAGGGGTGGCGACCGTCGTCGACCGTGCGACCGGCGCCGACGAGGTCATCCGCGCCGAGGGTGTGGAGTACCGCTCGTTGCTGAGCCTGCACGATCTCGGCCTTGGCTGAGCGCTTCGTATCCGATCCGGACAACTCCACCGATCGCGTGAACACCGATCGCGAGAACGCCGATCCAGAGAACACCGCCGACGACGCTGCCGGCATCGGGCCCACCGAATGGGTGATCGGCGCGCCGACCGTCGGTGTGGGGCCGTGGACGGTCGAACACGACGACCCCGTACCCGACGACCCGCGCTACGACCCGCAACTGCTCGCCGACGGGGATCGGCGCAATGTGGTCGATCACTACCGCTACTGGTCGCGCGAGGCGATCGTCGCCGACCTCGACGAGCGCAGACACCCCTTCCACGTGGCTATCGAGAACTTCGCCCACGACGCGAACATCGGCACGGTGGTGCGGACCGCCAACGCCTTCCTCGCCGCCGAGGTGCACATCGTCGGCCGGCGGCGCTGGAACCGCCGTGGTGCGATGGTCACCGACCGGTATCAGCATGTGCGCCATCATGAGTCGATCGCCGATCTGGTCGACTGGGCGCGCTCGGCCGGTCTGGCGGTGGTCGCCGTGGACAACACGCCCGGCGCCTCGCGGCTCGAGACCACCGAGCTGCCCCGGGAATGTGTGCTGATCTTCGGGCAGGAGGGCCCGGGCGTGAGCGAGGACGCCCAGCGCCGCGCCGATCTGACGGTGTCGATCGCTCAGTTCGGGTCGACGCGCAGTATCAACGCCGGTGTCGCCGCGGGGGTCGTCATGCACTCCTGGATCGCGGCGCACGCCGATCTCGACAGCGCATGGTGACAAGCGGCATGGTGACAAGCGGCATGGTGACAAGCCGGCATGGTGACAAGCCGGCATGGTGGCTGATGTGTGGTGAGAACTGGGCCGCGAGCTGAGGTCTGGTTTGCGTATCGGGCCCCGGCGGGGGAAGGTCGAACGTGATGGCTCGCCACACACCCACTGATGACATCGAGCGCGAGGTCGACAAGGTTCTGCGCTCGGTGCAAAAACGTGTCCTCGACGAGGTGCATCTGGGTCACCGGCGACTGTTCGCGCTGGTCATGACGATCGCGGTGATCGCAGTGGAGATCCCGTGGCTCATGGTCCTGTCGGATCTGTCCCATCATCACGCGTCGACGGTCGGGCTGGTCGCGGCCATCATCGCCGGCCTGGCCTGTCTCGCCTCGCTGATCGCCCTGGTGTGGCAACGTTTTCGGATGGTGTTCTGCGCGATCGTCCTGTGCGGCATCGCCACGGTCGCGATGTTGGGTGCCTACTGGTCGGTGAAGACGCTGGACACCTCGGAGATCACGGTGTGGGCGCTGGTCGCGGCCATCATCCTCGGCTTCCTGACGATGACCTGGGTTCGCGCGGCGTGGGTGCCCGTCGAGGAGTCACACCCCGATGCCATGCGCGGATCCTCTCCTCACCCGTGCGGTAAGTAGCGCACCACCCGCCGGTGCAGCGTCCGCGCGGCCACCATTCGGCACACCGCGAGAACCACCAGCGACATGAGCAGCAATGCCCCGCTGATCAGCCACGTGTCCACCGTGTGAGTGGTCGACGGCCGCGCCACCGCCACCGCGATGACACTTACCGCCACCGCGATCATCGCCGGTAGCGAGGCGGCGTTCTCCACCCGGTGTTTGCGGTCGATGACGGTGCTCAGATCGGCCGAACTCGGGTTCGGCGTGCTGCGCAGTGTCTGGACGGCCAGAAACAGGTCGGCGTCGTCGGGTGCCACACGGGTGCGGTTGATGGTCATCAACCAGCCGGTGACCGCGATGATCGCGGCAACCCAGGTGGTGATGACCGACGTCACGACGCACGATCCCTAGGGTCGGCTGTCGGTCCTGCGCTCTTCGTCATCGGACGTCGCCGGCGTGGAGGGCGTGGTGGGTGTGGCGGGCGTGGAGGCCGTGGGTGCGGAGGGCGCCGTGGGTGTGGCCGGGTCGTCGGCGAGGGCGAGTTCGGCCGCGCGCTTGCCGGCGCGGTGGCGTTTGTAGCCTTCCCAGAACATCGGCAGCACCGACACCAGCACGATGATGATGAAGATGGGTTCGATGGCCTTCTGGATGAACGAGAACTGACCCAGCCAGTAGCCGAGGAGCGTCACACCGCAACCCCACACGATGGCGCCGACCACGTTGTAGATGGTGAACACCGAGAACTTCATCCGGGCGGCACCGGCGACGATGGGTGCCAGCGTGCGGACGATGGGCACGAAGCGTGCCAGGAAGATCGTGATCGGACCGTGTTTCTCGAAGAATTCGTGCGCCTCGACGATGTAGCGCTCCTTGAGGAAGCGGGCGTCGGGTGTGAACATCTCGGTGCCCGCGTAGCGGCCGATCCAGTACCCCACCTGCCCGCCGAGGATCGCGGCGATCGGGATGAAGATCATCAGCTGCCACAGCGTCGCAAAACTCTCGATGTTGTCCTTGCCGCCGGCGGCGACGACCATCCCGGCGGTGAACAGCAGCGAGTCACCGGGCAACACCGGGAAGAGGATTCCCGACTCGATGAAGATCACGAGCAGCAGGCCGGCGAAGGCCCAGGTGCCGAAGTACCCGAGCAACTTGATCGGGTCGAGGAAGCCCGGGAGCAACGCCTCCTGCGTGGACAGGGCGGCCGTATGGGCGAGGGCGAGATCGATCACGGTGAGCAAGGTTACCGGGGGCGCCTGTGGACTGGTTGAGAGCATTCGGGAGGACAGTCCTCGCCAACCCGGCCAACCCGGCAACCGGCCTCGTCAGGGCCACCGGAGACGGTCATACTAGCGTTGAGTTCTCACGCTCTAGTGACGTCACCGATCTGTAGAGGAGTACGAGCACGATGCCCATCGCAACGCCCGAACAGTATGCAGAGATGTTCGCCAAGGCGAAGGAGGGTGGCTACGCATTCCCCGCGATCAACTGCACCTCGTCGTCCACCATCAACGCCGCGATCAAGGGATTCGCCGACGCGGGAAGTGACGGCATCATCCAGTTCTCCACCGGTGGTGCCGAGTTCGGCTCGGGCCTGGGCGTCAAGGACATGGTGACCGGCGCTGTTGCGCTCGCCGAGTTCGCGTACGTGGTGGCCGCCAAGTACGACATCACCATCGCCCTGCACACCGACCACTGCCCCAAGGACAAGCTCGACACCTACGTGCGCCCGTTGCTCGCCATCTCCCAGGAGCGCGTCGACGCGGGCAAGAACCCGTTGTTCCAGTCGCATATGTGGGACGGTAGCGCCATCCCGATCGACGAGAACCTCGAGATCGCCCAGGATCTGCTCGCCAAGGCCACCGCGGCCAAGATCATCCTCGAGGTCGAGATCGGAGTCGTCGGGGGTGAGGAAGACGGCGTCGAGGCCGAGATCAACGAGAAGCTCTACACCTCCGCCGAGGACTTCGAGAAGACGATCGACGCGTTGGGTGCAGGCGACAAGGGCAAGTACCTGCTCGCCGCGACATTCGGCAACGTCCACGGCGTCTACAAGCCGGGCAACGTGAAGCTGCGCCCCGATGTGCTGAAGATGGGTCAGGAGGTGGCCTCCAAGAAGCTCGGGCTCGCCGACGGCTCCAAGCCGTTCAACTACGTGTTCCACGGCGGCTCCGGCTCGCTCAAGAGTGAGATCGAGGAGGCGCTGAGCTACGGCGTGGTGAAGATGAACGTCGACACCGACACGCAGTACGCCTACACGCGTCCGGTCGCCGGACACATGTTCGCCAACTACGACGGAGTGCTCAAGGTCGACGGCGAGGTCGGCAACAAGAAGGTCTACGACCCGCGGTCGTGGTCGAAGAAGGCCGAAGCCGGAATGTCGGACCGGGTCGTGGAGGCATGTCAGGATCTCAAGTCGGTGGGCAAGTCGCTCACCGCGTGATGACCGCGCCGGGCCGGGCCGAGTCTGCGAACCGGATCGGTCCGGGCCGACAGCTGTGATGGCGATGGGCCGTTGCTCCTGGTGGGATTGTGTTCCCGGGTGGAGCGGCGGCCCATCGTCGGTGAGAAGCAGGGTTGCTCGAATTGTGGTGTGTCAGAGCGATTCGAGCGCCTCGAATGCCGTGGCGACATACTGTGCCGACCGGTCGGAGCCCAGCAGACCCGACCCCATCCGGTTCATCGTGTAGGAGATGGTCGCGCGTAGCTCGGTGTCGATGATGATCTGCGACCCACCCCAGCCGCCCCAGAAACAGATCCGTCGTTCGGGGACGAAGGGCACCGACGCCGGCGTCGGCAGGCCGAAGCCCATACCGAACCGGATCGGTGCGCCGAGCACGCGGTCGACCCCGTTGGACTGTTCGGTGAAGACCAGATCGATCGTGTCGGGTGAGAGCAGCCGGACCCCGTCGACGCTGCCCCCGCAGGCCAGCACCGACTGGATGCGGGCCAGGGCCCGTGCGTTCGAGTGGCCGTTGGCGGCGCCGATCTCGGCTGCTCGCCAGCCGTCGGTCCACGACACGGTCGCGTCGGCGACCGGGTTGCCGAACGTCTTCACGGCCGGTGACTCCGGATCGAGCTTCGTCACGTCGATCGAACGCGGCGGCGGCGCAACGACATTGGCGACCCGGCCGTAGTCGGCGCGGGCGACGCCGAACCGGAAGTCGGCACCGAGGGGGCCGGTGATCTCCTCGGCGACGAATGTGCCCAGACCGCGTCCGTCGACGCGACGGACCACCTCGCCGAGAAGATGACCGTGGTTCATCGCCTGGTAGCCCGACGCGGTACCGGGCGTCCACCAGGGTGCCTGCTCGGCCAGACGCGCGCAGGCGAAGGGGAGATCGTAGACCTGCTCCTGGGTGATCGGCTCCTGCCAGCCGGCCACACCCGACGTGTGCGAGAGAAGGTGGCGGACAGCCACATCGTCCTTGCCGTTCGCGGCGAATTCCGGCCAGTAGGTGGCCACCGGAGCGTAAGGGTCGATGCGGCCCCGGTCGATGAGGATCAGCACCGCCAGAGCCGTGACGGTCTTGCTGCACGACCAGACGTTGGTGAGCGTGTCGCGCCCCCAGGCGGTGGTGTGATCGGTGTCGGCCCAGCCGCCCCAGATGTCCACGAGCGGCCGGCCGTCGACCGTGACGGCGACCGAGGCGCCCAGGTCGGCACCCGACTCCACGTTGGCGCGCAGCACCTCTCGCAGGGCGGTGAAGTGCGGGTCGCACGTGCCCTGGATTTCCGCGCCGCGGTTCTGCGCACTTTGGACTCCGGTGTCCTGGGTATCGGTCATGGCCTGCATCCACTTCCTTCTGAGCTATTGCGTTCTGAGGCGTTGCCTTTTGAGACGTTGCGTTCTGAGCCGTTGCATGAGTGTGACGCTGATCATAATCATCAGCTGAACCCGGATTCAGGTTTTTGCCCGAGTCGGTGGGTGGTGGATCGAGAGGGTGCGTCTCGTGGCCTGGGTGGATGTCGGGCGCGGTCAGAAAGATGCCCGATCGGACCCATCCGCGTGGTGGGCGGCACCGAACTCGTAGCAACAGCCCAGGACGGAGCTGGACATCCGCACTACGTGAGGAGTTCGACATGGCACGTTTCTCCAAGACCAACACGCGTCGCATCGGCGCCGGAATGCTTGTCGCCGCCGGGGCCGCCGCAGTCGCGATCGGAGCCGCCCCCACCGCGTCGGCAGCGCCGTCGGAGGGACTCCAGCTGTGTCCGGCGCTGCCCGGTCAGATGGTGACCAAGGCGACCTGTGAAGCCAAGTCCGGACCCACTGGCCTGGCACTGGCCGTGACCTCCGGTGGTGGCAAGGCCACGTCGATGGCTGACAACTACTCCGGTCCCGCCGCGATCGCGCTCGGCAATGGTGCCGTGGTGACCATGAATGGAGTCAAGCCCGGTCTCGCAATCGGCATCGCCGGCGCCGACAGCACTGTGACGGTGGACGGCAAGAAGGGTCCGGTGTGCACCGGAAAGTTCGCCTTCTCCGGCGACTTCCAGACACTCAAGGGGTGCTACGCCAGCAATGGACAGGTGATCCCGCTCGGCTGATCGACATCGAGAATCCTTGTGAAGCAGGGTTTTTCGAGAGACACGCCTGCTTCGAGGGTGGTGTGTGCGATGCTCTGAGCGCAGTGCTCAGAGCATCGCCAGACCCACGATGACGGCCACCGCGAGAGCGGCCATGGCCACTGCGGCCAGTACCACTGACGGCTGCACCCGGCGCCTGGGCGCGTGGCGGGGAAGTCTCTCCGGAGCCCAGTCTGGGTCCAGATACGGTCTGCGGCTGAATTCGGCTGGGTGGCGGCCGATCTCACCGACGTACTGGTTGGGGAAGGTATTCGGATCGGGAAGGTGAGCGCGATCGGTGACCACGGGCAGTGGCGTGGTCCGCGGATCGCCGGCCGGTCCGGCAGGAGGCCACTCCCCATGCCCGGCACCCCCCCAGATGGGTCATCGGGTCCCGCAGACCTTCCACTGACCCTCTTCCTTGTGCAGGAACATCCGAACGTCTTGTGTCGCAGCGGGATCGGACACGCGACTGGCGGTCACCTCCACGATCGCGGTGTCTGAGCCGGTCACCTTGGCCGCGTTGACGCCGTGTACCTCGACGAGCTGCCCCAGCTGCTTCTGGGTCTGGAACTGCTGGGCGAAGGCGGCATCGTCGGCTGCGTCGTAGACGCGCTTGCGATCACCGCAGGTCACGTTGCGCAATGTGGTGAGGTTGCCGTTCTGCAGCGCATGCGCATAGGTGAGCGCGGCGTCTGCGGCTTGATCGGCGGCAGGAGTCTCCTTGTGGCGGTTGCTCGTCGCCACCACGGCCACCACCGCGACCACGACCACCACCGCGACCACGATGGCCAGGATCGAACCGATCAGCACTCCGCGGCGCGGCTTGTCCTTCGAGTCGTTCGACCGGCCGGATTGCGCGTCGGCGGGCCTGATGTACTCCGGCGAGGCGGCGGATGTGCGCCAGCCGCCATCGGTGCCCTTCGTATCGGTGCCGTTGGTGCTGGTGTCGTTGGTGTCGCGCAGGTCATCTCGCGCGTCGAGTGATGCGGTCGCGGTGCCCGAACCCTTACCCGCCGAACGTGTTGCGACCCCGGACCCTGCGAGAGCCATTGCGGCAGTGGGGGCATCGCTGTCGACCTCCTCGGCGGCCGGCGCGTCCCGCAGGGAAGTCTGCGTGGTGTCGGCTTCGGCTTCGGACTCGGCGGATGGCGCGCGGTCGGACTCGGCAGCGGCGCTGTCGGCAGTGGCGAATTCGGCAGCGGCGCTGTCGGCAGGGGCGAATTCGGGATGCGAGGTGGCGTACCACTCTTTGAGTTGTGCCGGTCGCATCGTCTGCGTCTCGGCCCAGCCGCCGCCTCCGGAGACCACCGGCCCCGACGTTTGTGCTCTGGTCTCGGCCTCGACCGGCTCCTCGCCGGACTCTGCTCCGGTCGACTGTGCCTCGGTGGTCTCGGCGTTCGACGCCTCCGGATCCGTGGTGGGCGAATCAGCGGTGTCGGTGTCCGCGCTGTGGGATTCGGTGCTGTGGGATTCGGCACTGTCGGTATCCGCGGTGTCCGAATCAGTGGTGACCGAGTCGGTGGAGTCGGCATCGTCAGTGGCGGGATCGGGGGTGGTGTCGCCCTCGGGTTCTGCGCCCGATTCGGCGTTCACCGCCGTGCCAGTGTCCTCGGCTGCGCTGTCCTCGGCTGCGGTGTCCTCACCGCCGGTCTCCTCGGTGCTGGACCCGTCTACTGCGGATTCGTCGGCCGCCGATTCGTCGGTGGCGGGGTTCTCGAGATCCTCGGCCCCGGTGGACTCGACGTCGTCGCTCTCGACCCCCGGGGTCGCCGGTGCGTCTGAGTCGTTGGCCTCACCGTCGTTTGCGTCGCTGTCGTTGACCTCGCTGTTGCTGACCTCGCTGCCGCCGAACTCACCGTCGCTGAGCTCGGGTGCGCCGGTGACCTCTGGGTCAGCAACGTCGTCCGCGTCCTCGGCCTGGTCATGGGCCGCGTCGTCGGCTGCGTCATCAGCTGAAGCATCGCCGTCACTGGCGTCCGTGATGGCCGCGTCGTCGCCCTCGGCTGCTGTGGTGGTGCCCTCATCCGTCGTGTCGACCGGTTCGACGTCGGTGGCATCGGTGACGCCGTCGCGGTCGGTGTCGATTGAGGCACTCATCGCGGTGTCGGGCTCCTGATCGTGGGTCGCCGAGGGATTCGGCGCGTCGTGGTCGTTCTGGTCGTGGTCGTTCTGGTCGGTGTCGATCCCGAGTGTGTTGTCGGCCCCGAGTGTGGTGTCGCGGCCGTTCGGAGCGGCGGCCTCTGCTGACCTGTCGTCGGGGCCGGGCGAGCGGTGGGTCCGGGACCTGATGGCCGACAGTGCTCGTCCCACGGCCGATTTTCCGTCGTCGAGTGGATGCGACATCCCGTGGCCTCCCCCCGTTGTCGTTTCGCATGGGCGCAGCTCAACCGGGTCGAACCGAACTGGCAAAGCAACGCCGCGCAGGCGTGGAGTGCGGCGCCGCGCCTGCGATGCGCGGTCTAGCTTAACCAACGACCCTGTGGCGGGCCTTATGGCGCGGCGCGTGGTGGTGTTCACGTTCGATTGCCGTGCTGTTCACCGATCGTGGCGCGGGTGGGACCGGTGTCGGTGGATGGGGTGGATGTGCTCGCCTGGTTGTCACGACGGGGCACAATGAGCGTCGTGACGTCATTTGGAGATCTTCTCGGCCCGCAGCCCACGTTGTTGACCGGCGACGACGACGCCGAGTCCGACCTGCTCAACCATGCCGACCCGGCATCGGTCGCGGCCAGCCATCCCAGCGCGTCGATCGCCTGGGCCTACCTTGCCGAGGGTGCGCTCGATGCCGCCGCCGCCGACGCCGAGGTGGCCACGGCCAAGACCGTGGAGGCCTACGCCTACGCGCGGACCGGCTACCACCGCGGCCTCGACCAGTTGCGGCGCCACGGTTGGAAGGGTTTCGGCCCGGTGCCGTGGAGTCACGAACCCAACCGGGGCTTCCTGCGTTGTGTGGGTGCGCTGGCCCGCGCGGCGCAGTCGATCGGTGAAGAGGACGAGTATCTGCGGTGCCTCGAGCTGCTGAACGAATCCGATCCCGCGGCCGCCGCCGAGCTCGGACTCATCTGACAGCGCGCCGATGTCCGAGCACGCACAGCGCGCCTGGAGATCCTCAACGGTCCTCGACCGCCTACGCAGCGGTTTCCACCGGCTGCCCGTACATGTGCGGGCCCCGCTGCGCAGGCTCTACTTCTCACTGCTGCCGATCACCCAGTGCGCACTCGCGGCGGCACTGGCGTGGTTCATCGCGCAGAAGCTGATCGGACACACCAACCCGTTCTTCGCGCCGATCGCCGCCGTCATCTCGCTGGGCACCTCACTGGGACAGCGCTGGCGACGGTCGTTCGAGATGGTGGTGGGGGTGAGTGTCGGCATCGGTGTCGGCGACCTGATCGTCAAACAGATCGGCAGCGGCACCTGGCAGATCGCGGTCGTGGTCGCGCTCGCCATGTCGGTCGCGACCCTGCTCGACCGCAGCCCACTGGTCGGCCTGCAGGCGGCGAGCTCGGCGTGTCTGGTCGCCACGCTGTTGCCGCCCGGCGGGTCCGGCGGCATCAACCGCATGATCGATGCCTTCGTCGGAGGTGTCGTGGGCATCCTCGTGGTCGCGCTGATCCCGACTCACCCCGTCCGGCGGGCACGCCGGGATGCGGCCAATGTCATGGAGACCATGCGCGGGGTGGTCGTCGACACCGCGCAGGGACTGCGCGACCGCGACCACGACCTGGTCTCGGATGCGCTGCATCGGGCGCGCGGCACCCAGTCGGCGATCGACGCGATGCGCAGCGATATGAGCGGCGGGCGCGACATCAGTCGGATATCCCCGCTGTACTGGAACTCCCGTGAACGCCTGGCCCGACTCAACGCCACCGCCGATCCCATCGACAATGCGGTGCGCAACATCCGCGTGCTGTGCCGGCGCGCGTTGGGGTCGCTGGACGACGGCACCGCGGTCTCGCCCAGGGTGATCGACCTGGTCGCCGAGCTGGGCGGCGCATTCGAGGTTCTGCGCGACATGCTGCTCGCCGATCCGGGCGACCACCCGGACGAGGCCGACGCGGCGCGGGTGCTGCGCCACATCGCCCGTGAGGCGCGCGCCGAACTCGTCGAGGACTCCGGGTTGAGTGAGACGGTGATCCTCGGCCAGATCCGGTCGACGCTGGTCGACCTGCTCATGGTCGCCGGCCTGCGACGCACCTCGGCCGTCGCGACGCTGCGCTGACGCCGGGAATCGATTCCGACGGGGCGTGTCGCGCGGACGGGCCGACGGACCCTTGTCATATATGCGTATTCATGCATAGATTAGAGCCACAACATCGGGTCTGCCGGCCGGGCAGGGGAGGGGTGCAACCGTGGGACACAGTCACGATCACGGCCATTCACTCGGGCCGGAGTCGGCACATCGCCGCGTGTGGCCGATGGGGATCGCAGCCGCGCTGATCGGCAGCTTCTTCGTCATCGAACTCGTGGTCGGGTTCGTGATCGGATCGCTGGCACTGGTCGCCGATGCCGGCCATATGGCCACCGATCTGGTCGCGCTGGTGATGGGTCTGGGTGCGCTGCTGCTCGCCCGGCATTCCAGTTCCGAGGGTGACAAGACCTTCGGTTGGCATCGCGCCGAGGTCTTCACCGCGGTCATCAACGCCGTGCTGCTGGTCGCGGTGGCGGTCTTCGTTCTCGTGGAGGCGGTCGACCGCGTGGGTGATCATCCCCACGTACCCGGCCTGCCGATGGTGATCGTGGCACTGGTCGGGCTGGCGGTGAACGTGGCGGTGATGGTGGTGCTGCGGGTCGACGCCGAGGGCAGCATCGCGATCCGCGGTGCCTATATGGAGGTGGTCGCCGACGCGGTCGGCAGTGTCGGGGTGCTCATCGCCGGTGTCGTCACGATGACCACGAGCTGGCCCTACGCCGACCTGGTCGTCGCGATCCTCATCGCGGTGTGGGTGGCCCCGCGCGCCGGCCGGCTGGCGATCGACGCGCTGCGGATCCTGGCCCAGCGCGCGCCGACCCACATCGACATCGACATGCTGCGAGATCGGCTCGCCGCGATCCCCGGTGTGACCGACGTTCACGACCTGCACGTGTGGACGCTGACCACCGGGATGGATGTGGCGACCGTGCACCTGGGCGCGGTGCGCGACAACGCCGAGGTCCTCGCCGACGCGCGCGAGATCCTCGAGCAGGCCGGTCTGCCACATGCCACGGTCCAGATCGAATCGACCGAGGAACAGCGTCGTTGCCACCGCGACCTCACCTGGTGAGCCCGACAGTGCGCATACTGGTCACCTCAGCGAGGCGATGGGCCGTATATGAGGGGATCGGCCCGCTGAGGTGACCGGTATGCCGATCGCCTGTCGGCCTCGGCCCGGATCAGCGCCAGAACACCACCAGATGCCAGCCCCATGACGCCACATCGGAGTTGACCCCGCTGAGCTCGAAGAACCAGTTGACGATGCCGAAGAACAGGTGGTTGAGCGGCGGGAACAGCAGGATCACGAAGATCAGCAGGAATCCGTAGGGCGCGAACGGTTCGATGGACCGTCGCGTCTCGTAGGACAGATACGGTTCGATCGCGCCGTACCCGTCGAAGCCGGGGATCGGCAGCAGATTCAACAGTGCGGCCATGATCTGCAGCAACGCCAGCATCGACAGCGCGCCCCAGAAGTTGAGCGTCTCGTAGGTCATCGTGTTGCCGCGGATCGCGACGAGCAACACGATCGCGCACACGATGTTGGCAGCCGGACCGGCCAGCGACACCAGTGTCTTCTGGCGCCTGGTGAAACCGGCGGTGTTGACATAGACCGCGCCGCCGGGGAATCCGATGCCGCCGATCAGGATGAACAGCAGCGGCAACACCAGCGACAACCCGGGGTGCGTGTACTTGCGCGGGTCGAGGGTCAGGTATCCGCGCAGTTCGGCGTTCTTGTCGCCGAAGGCGAAAGCCGTGACGGCGTGCGCGAATTCGTGCAGGCACAGCGAGATCACCCAGCCGCCGAGCACCAGCAACAGCGCGCCGACGATCGAACGGGTGTTGCGATCGGGCACCGAACCCCACAACAGCACACCGCCGGCGACCGTCGCGATCACCAGACCCGCGAACACCGGCCCCGGGCGGATGGCGTGAACCACCTCGCGCGCACTCGTGGTCACGGCCGCACCAGCTTCCAGTCGTCGTGGTGTCGATAGAAGGTCGAGCGCCGCACCGTCTTCGGTGCCACCACACCGTCGCGCACCACCACGATCGCCGGACCGCCGGTCTGCGCCGCGCGCCCGGCCACCCACCGGCGCCGCCAGCGCCGGTCCAGGCTCGCGCGCACCCCGGGCGCCTGCGGGGTCGGCCGCACGGTCACTCCGGCGGTCTCCCCGGCGAACAGTCTGGTGTCGTCGACGATGCCCTCACCCTCGAGCTTGTGGCCGTCGCGTCCGCGGTGATGGCCTATCCCCACCAGCGCGGCACCCGTGTCGTCGCGGATCAGGGGGGTGGACACCGCCGGGGCCGACACCGCGAACGCCGCGGCCTGCTCGCCGACGGGAAGCGAATAGTTCTCCGTGGCAGGTGTCGTCGTGTGTGTGACGTAGCCGATCTCCACGTCGAGGCGTTCGATGGCCATCAGCCGGGCCAGGACCGCGGCCAGGAATGCGTCGGGATCCCCGCCGCCGGCCGCCACCACCACGCGCGTGAGCGACTCGTCGGCCAGGATCGTGCCCATCACCTCTTTGAGCTCGCCCCGCTCGTTGCGCGAGCTGAACACCCGCTCGGCGTCGACATCGAGACGCCGAGGCGACCCGCCATTGCCGTGCGTCTCGTCGCCCCCTTCCTCAGGAGATGCCCGCAGCACCGCAAGGCTCACGCTCGTCCTTTCCTCGTCAGATGGGCGCCCCGCAATGCCGAGACGGCTCGCGTCGAGCGTGTCCATCGGATGCCTGTGCTCGCGCGACCCGGTGCCGACCAGGACCTTCACGAGACGAACCAGTAGGGTTGTCCCACGGTTGTGGAACTATTCTGCAACCGGAAGGAGCGACCAGATGCCTGCGATCGTACTGATCGGCGCCCAGTGGGGAGACGAAGGCAAGGGCAAGGCGACCGACCTGCTCGGCGAGAAGCTGCAGTGGGTGGTCCGGTACCAGGGTGGCAACAATGCCGGCCACACCGTGGTCCTGCCCAACGGCGACAAGTTCGCGCTGCACCTCATCCCGTCGGGCATCCTCACACCCGGAGTCAACAACGTCATCGGCAACGGTGTCGTGGTCGATCCGGGCGTGCTGCTCGAAGAACTCGGCGGTCTCGAGGAGCGCGGTGTCGACACCTCGGGCCTGATGCTCTCGGCCGACGCGCATCTGTTGATGCCCTATCACGTGGCGATCGACAAGGTCACCGAACGCTTCCTCGGCAACAACAAGATCGGCACCACCGGCCGCGGAATCGGTCCCTGCTACCAGGACAAGATCGCCCGGGTGGGCGTGCGGGCCGCCGACGTCCTCGACGAGAAGATCCTCTCGCAGAAGGTCGAGGCCGCGCTTGAGCTGAAGAACCAGATCCTGGTCAAGATCTACAACCGTCGTGCGCTCGATCCGGCGCAGGTGGTCGACGAGGTGATGGAGAAGGCGCAGAAGTTCGCCCCCCGCATCGCCGACACCCGGCTGCTGCTCAACCAGGCCCTCGAACGCGACGAGACGATCCTGCTCGAAGGCTCCCAGGGCACCCTGCTCGACGTCGACCACGGCACGTACCCCTATGTGACGTCGTCGAATCCGACCGCCGGCGGTGCCGCTGTGGGTTCGGGTATCGGACCGAACAAGATCACCACCGTGCTCGGCATCCTCAAGGCCTACACCACACGGGTGGGGTCGGGACCGTTCCCGACCGAGCTGTTCGACGAGTGGGGTGAATACCTCGCGAAGAACGGCGGAGAGGTGGGCGTCACCACCGGCCGGGCCCGTCGATGCGGCTGGTTCGACGCCGTGATCGCGCGTTACGCCACTCGCGTCAACGGCATCACCGATTACTTCCTCACCAAACTCGACGTGCTGTCCAGCATGGAGCGGGTGCCCATCTGCGTTGCCTACGACGTCGACGGCGAACGCGTCGACGACATGCCCATGACCCAGACCGGCTTCCATCACGCCAAGCCGATCTACGAGACCATGCCGGGTTGGTGGGGAGACATCTCCGAATGCCGGACGTTCGACGATCTGCCCGCGAATGCGCGGGACTACGTGCTCCGGCTCGAGGAGCTCTCCGGTGCGCACATGTCCTGCATCGGGGTAGGCCCCGGTCGCGACCAGACGATCGTGCGCCGCGAGATCGTCTGAACCTGACCGACGTCGGCGCCCGGGCCTGACCGACACCGGCGCCTGACCGACACCGGCGCCTGACCGACACCGGCGCCTGACCGACACCGGCGCCTGACCGACGTCAGTCGCGCGAGTCGCCGGACTTCTCGAACTCCTCGCCGGTCTCGGGGTCCTCGGCCACATCGCCGTCGGGCAGATTCGACAGGTCGGGGGCGATCACCGTCTCCATGACGCCCGAGTCGGGGAGTCCCGCGTGGGGCGGCTGACGGTTCGGGCCTTCCAGGACGAGGTCGGCGCGCATCGGCAGCGTCTTCCCGCGGAAAAAGTCGGGTGCGAAGATCCACCAGATGATCATCAGGATCACGCCGAGGATCAGCGCACCCACGCCGACCACCGCTACCGCGCCGAAGCCGAGGATGGTGACGTTCTTGCCGCTGTCGTCGGTGAGCCAGTCGGCCTTCGCGTACTGGATCAGGCCGTAGATGAACACCACCGTCAGGATGAGGCCGCCGAGCAGCGGGACCACCCCGCGCATGACGAAGTCGCGTACCGAGCGGGTCATCGTCTTGCGGTAGAACACCACGCATGCATAGCCGGTGAGTCCGTAATAGAAGGCGATCATCAGGCCCACCGAGCCGATCAGCGCCGTGAGCAGGTTGGTGCTGATGAGGGTGAACAGCACGTAGAACCCGATCGACGTCACGCCCATCACGATCGTCGACACCGACGGCGTGAGGTAGGTGCGGTGGATACGGGAGAAGGCGCTGGGCAGCGCCTTGTAGACGCCCATCGACAGCGTGGTGCGCGCGGTCGGCAGGATCGTGGTCTGGGTGCTCGCCGAGGCCGAGGTGAGGATCGACGCCGACAGCAACAGCAGGCCGATGTGTCCGATGAAGCTATGGCCGAACAGTGCCGGGCCGATCGCGGAGAACACGTCATCGGAGTTGTCGGGATTACCCAGGCCCACACCCTGTGTCCCGGTGCCGGCGAAGGCGACCGCCGACACCGACACGATCGCGTACGTGGCCAGCAGCAGGAACGTCGAGATCACCGCCGCGCGACCGGGTGTGCGCCCCGGGTCGTCGGATTCCTCGTTCACCGAGACCGCGGTGTCCCAGCCCCAGTAGATGAAGATCGCGGTCAGCAGGGCCGGCGCCACCACATTGCCGAAGTCCAGTCCACCCGGCCAGAACCACGACCACGACGGGGTGAGCGAGTAGCTCATCGCGTGGTGGGTGTAGACCTTCACCAGCGCGACCACCGACAGCACGACGAGCACCACCACCTCGAAGGCGAGTAGGCCGTACTGCAGCCGCGCCGAGACCTCGATGCCGCGAAAACAGATCCAGGTCATCACTGCGATCCAGATGACACCGGCGACGGTCGACCACAGGGTGCTGCTCGACAGCGACTCAGCCGAGTGCCAGCCGAGGTCGCCGAGGAAGGTGTAGGAGTACGAGCCGGCGATCTGGGCCAGGTTGGCCATCACGATCACGTCGGCGGCCACGATCCCCCAGCCTCCGATCCAGCCGAGAATCGGGCCGAATGCGCGGCTGCCCCATGTGAAGGTGGTGCTTGGTGCCGCAGTCGGGTTCGGCCTTGTTGAGTTCCTGATAGGCGACCGCGATCAGGTACATGGGGATGAACGCGATGAGCACGATCGCCGGTGCTTTGACGCCGGCCAGTAGCGACCCGCCACTGGCCACGATCAACCCCAGGGAGGCCGCGAGGCTGTAGGCGGGTGCGGTGGACGCGACGCCCACCACGATGCTCGAGAGCAGCCCGAGCGCCCCGCCTTTGAGTCCTTTGCTCTCCACCTCGTTGCCGGTCGCGCCGCCGTCGCCGGTCGTGCTGGTGGATGTGGTGCCTGACGCAGGTGCGGTCATGGCCACTCCCTCTTCGTGATGTCTGGACACCAAGCGGGTCGAATGGTCGAGATGAGTTGGGAAAAGGCTACGAGTAATCTCACCGACCCGCGATATTTCTGCGAATTTCGCAGTTCGGTGCCTCTTGCTCGACTGATTCCGATTCCCGGCGCGCTTGACGGGTGCGAAAGGCGGCGGGACGATCTAATGAGAGGGGAGTGACGGCGCATGTGCGTAGTGACCGGACGTGCCGTGCGCGGAAACGACGGCGCAACGTGATACCCCCTGATGACGCCTATGTGCGTGACGACGATGAGGAGAGATTCGCCCATGAGCCTGTACCAGGTGGTCGACCCGTCGACCGGTGAAGTGGTCAAGGAATACCCGACCGCCACGGACGCGGAAGTGAAGGCCGCAGTCGACGCGGCGAGCAATGCCTACGAAGAATGGTCCAAGAAGTCCACGGTTGCCGAGCGTGCCGCGCTCATCCGTCGCGTCGGTGAGTTGCACGCCGAGCGCAAGGACGAGCTGGCCAAGATCATCGAGCGCGAGATGGGCAAGCCCTACGCCCAGTCGGTGGGTGAGGTGGAGTTCAGCGCGGCGATTTACCAGTACTACGCTGACAACGCCGAGAAGTTCCTCGCCGACGAGAAGATCGACCTGCTCGATGGTGAGGGCAGCGCCCTGGTCCGTCGTAGCGCGGTCGGCGTGCTGATCGGCATCATGCCGTGGAACTACCCCTACTACCAGGTGGCCCGGTTCGCCGGCCCCAACCTCACGCTGGGCAACACCATCGTGCTCAAACATGCGCCGCAGTGCCCGGAGTCGGCCGAGGCGATCCAGCAGATCTTCCTCGACGCCGGGTATCCCGAGGGTGCCTACGTCAACATCCGGGCCACCAACGAGCAGGTGGCTGAGGCCATCGCCGACCCGCGTGTGCAGGGTGTGTCCCTGACCGGTTCCGAGCGTGCCGGTGCTGCCGTCGCCGAGGTGGCCGGACGCAACCTCAAGAAGGTCGTTCTCGAACTCGGCGGATCCGATCCGTTCATCCTGTTGTCGACCGACGATCTCGACGCCACCGTCGACGCCGCATTCGAGGGGCGTTTCGAGAACACCGGTCAGGCGTGTAACGCCGCGAAGCGCTTCATCGTGCACGAGGGTGTCTACGACGACTTCGTCTCGAAGTTCACCGACAAGGTGCTCGCCGCCGCCGAGGGTCTGGCGCCGCTCTCGTCGGTGGCCGCCGCCGAACGTCTCGAGGGGCAGGTCAACGACGCCGTCGCCGACGGTGCCACGATCGCCTCGTCGGGTGACCGCAAGGGCGCGTTCTATCCGCCCGCGGTGCTGACCGGCATCGACCTGGCATCCGCGACCGCCAAACAGGAGCTCTTCGGTCCGGTGGCGCAGGTCTACAAGGTCTCCTCGGAGGATGAGGCGGTCCGTCTGGCCAACGACATCCCGTTCGGTCTCGGTTCGTATGTGTTCACCACCGATCCCGACCAGGCGCTGCGGGTCGCCGATCAGATCGAGGCCGGCATGGTCTTCGTGAATGCCGTTGGCGCAGAAGGCGTCGAGCTCCCGTTCGGCGGTGTGAAGCGCTCCGGTTACGGCCGCGAGCTCGGGCACTTCGGCATGGACGAGTTCGTGAACAAGAAGCTCATCCGCATCGCCAAGTAGTAGGCCGGTCGACAGCTCGGTGGACAGGTCGCCGCCGGGTCTCGTGTTCGGTGCGCAACGGGCGCCTCCTCGTCGAGGGGGCGCCCGTTGTCGTGCGCCGGCCTTGAACCGTACACCTGTGTGATACGTTCGCGTTACCTGCTCGTTACTATCACAAGGGGGAGTCGCGGGGTGTCATTGCGCCGGATCGGTCCAGGAATTGTCGTGCTGGTGATGCTGGCCGTATCGCTGGCATTCGCCGGCGGGACGGCAGGTGCCGCCCCGAGCTATCAGCGCTATCTGGACCTGCCGCTGACCAATCGTGACGCCTCGGTGTCACCGGGTGGCGTGAATCCGGCACTGCCCACCGATCCGAAGGCCCTGCGGCGTGCACTCGATTCCGCGCGTGCCGACGGTGTCGAGCCGAAACGCTATGCGGCACTTCTGTATCAGTACTGGCTCGCCGACACCACGCAGGCCGCGGGCATCGATCTGGCCGCGTGGAATCCGCGTGCCGGCGTGCTGCCCAACCGCGAGAACCTCGTGCGCTCGTACACCTTCTACGAGCAGTTGCAGCTGCATCATCGCGAACTGCAGTGGGCCGGGATGGGCGGCCAGGTCGGCGCCGACTTCGGCGGCGGACTCCTCGACTTCGACCTGGCGACCACCGTCTACGAGATGGGTCATCTGCAGCCGATCGCCAATGCCATTGTGACGCAGACGAACAAAGACCTCGGACCGGTGTTCGTAGACACGCTCCCCGACGGGGTTCGCGCCCTCGCCCAGGTCGGTGCGGTGATCTCGGCGGCCGATCTGAAGTACGTGCAGGGGATGATCCTGGTAATGCAGAAGAACATCTTCTCCGACCTCATGCCGATGCACCGCGCCTACGTGCAGGCTGGACTCCCGGCGCTCACCGAAATGCACCAGGCGGGGCTGTTCAACGACGAGATCCTCGATGCCTGGCGCAACATCGCCTCCAAGGACCCCGCGCGCGTGGCCGCCGGCAACGCGCGACTGCTGATGCGCGAGCAGGGCGAGGTGATCAAGGATCAGTGGGACCTCACCCGCAACTATCGCGGTGAACACGGGAACGGGCCCGTCGGTGAGGCGCTGACCTACGCCAGCACCGTTGCCGGGTCGCCGTCGGTGGCCGGGGTGATCCCGATGCGGTCGTATCGGCCGATCGAGGTGAGCGGCACGCTCGCCGACGGGCGTACCGCGACGCTGACCCTGCCGCTGCCGAGCTGGAACTGGTCGGATTTCGACGATCGGTGGGAGTACATCAATGATCAGCTGCTGCCGAAGTATCGCGATCTCGTCGATAATCACTGGTCGAAACTACAAGCCGCGCTGCAGGTTCCCTACGATCAGCAGCTCGATTCGCACCGTCCGATCATGAATCTTGTGCCGACCATGCAGTCCGCACTGCAGACGATGAAGGTGACGGTGTCGTGATGCGTGTTCGGTCGATGGTGACGGCGCTGGCCTGCGCTGCGTTGGTCGGTCTCGGTATTGGGGTGCCCGCCGGAGTGGCGGAGGCTGCGCCCTCGGACACGCCAGTACGCACACCCGCGCTCGGGGAGGTGTTCAACGGGTACGTGGTGGGCACCTTCCGCGATGGCCGCGTTGCCTCACCCGGTGAGGTCATCTCGCCGCTGACGTCAGGGGACGCGTTCTACAACGAGCCGACACTGACGGGCGACGAGAAGCCGGGGACCCTGCTGAAGTCGAAGCCGGTTGCGGTGCAGTTCACCGGTTTTCGGCCGGGCAATGTCCGGGCGTACAAGCTGATGTACGTCACCACCGGCGCCGACGACAAGCCGGCGATCAGCACCGGATTGCTGATGATCCCGCAGGACGGCAGGAAGGATGCCGATCGAGCGCTCGTGGGCTACCAGATGGCCAACGACAGTGTGGGTGCCTATTGCCACCCGTCGACGATGTGGACCGGCGGCGATCCGCTCGACGGCTCGTCATGGTCGGCGCTCGGACCGCTCGCTCAGATGCTCGGCAAGGGTGACGCGGTGTTCTTCTCCGACGTGGGCATCAGCGGGGATCGCAAGCCCCACGGGGTGTTCGCGGGCAAGTTCTCCGGACACGCCAACCTCGACGGTCTGCGCGCAGTCTCCTCGATCCGGGGCACGGGACTGAACCCGAAGCCGCGCATCGGGCTGTTCGGAATCGCCGGTGGCGGCGTGGGTTCGGGCTTCGCCGCGGAGCTGGCTCCGACGTATGCGCCCGAACTCGACATCAAGGCAACGGTTCTCGAAGGCATGGTGATCAACCAGCGCAACTTCATGCGGACCGCGGACGGATCGGTGGGCTCCGGCTTCGCCTTCGCCACCTTGCTCGGACTCGAGCCCTGGTACCCGCAGATGAAGCTCGATGAGAAGTTGACCCCGGCCGGCAAGGCACTCGCCGACGCCTACCGCACGCAATGCCAGACACCGGCGTACTTCACGCTGCCGTTCGTGCCGCTGAAGGCTCTGTTCAAGAACGGCCAGTCACCCGCCGACATCGCCGATTTCCAGCCGGTGTTCGACGACAACCTGCTGGGCAGGGGAACCCCGAAGTCGAAGGTGCTCATCACCTCGTGCCGCGCCGACGATTCACCGATGTCGCTGGTGCCCGCCAAGGACTCTCGTGATCTCGCCGCCGGATATCGCAAGCGTGGCGTCGACGTCAGCTACCAGCCGTCGGATTGCAGCATGACGCAGTTCCTGACCAACCTGTACGGCTGGGGGCCGGATCTATTCGGGATGCAGACGGCCGATTGGTTCCATGCTCAGCTGAAATCGTAGGGGTCGTTACTCATCGGGGTCGGCTCAGTCGTCCGGATCGAGATCCAGGCTCGTGGACGAGGCCGTGGCCGTCATCGACTCGGATTCGGCGACCAAAGCGGTTTCCCACGGCCCAACGGCGGATGCCGGGAAGGTGCAGGCCGATTGACGCCGTGTCATTCACGTGAATGATTCTGCTGACAGGCCTTGTATAGAACACGTGTTCGACTACTATTGAGGCATGACCCCGGATGCACTGGCCAACCTGATGGCCGAGTCTGTTGCAACAGAGCAACATTCAGGAGTGCCAGCGACTGATGCCGGCGTGTTCGGCGATGCACAGGCATGGGTGCGGATTCGTAATATGGCAGATGCGCGGCTGGTCGAGGCGGCCACGGAGATGGACCGTCGGGGGATGGCTCGTCGGCACGGGCGACGGTTGACCGAACTGTTGGTCGCGGTCGGATTGGTTCCGTCGGTGGCCGCGCGGATAGCGCGAGTGTCGACGCGCCTCGTCGGGCTTGACAGTGCCGCTGGCGATCTCGCCGAGGGGCGGATGGGCGCGGAAGTGGCAGATGCGATCGGCGCCGGGATGGCTGTGATCGAACGACGCTCCGGTGGTCTCGACGACGACTCCCGTAAGAAGTACGAAGCTGCTCTGGTTGCGCAAGCTCGGTCGGCGGCGAGTCCCGCGCAGCTGGCCGACACTGCGCGCGGAATCGCCAATCAGCTTGCTGCGCAGAGTGACAGTGGCATTGAGCCGGCGACGGATCGGGGTGCGAATGAGTTCACACTGTCTCGCACACCCGAAGGTCGGGTCGCGTTGACCGCCGATGTAGACGCCACGAGCGGTGCGGTGATCATGGCGGCGATCGAAGGGCTCGCGAAACCCCGACCGGAACCTGATGGGTCCCCGGATGCGCGCAATGCCGGGCAACGGCGGGTCGACGCACTGGTTCAGTTGGCATCGATGACGGGCTCCACGATCGCCAGAGCGCAGGTGTCGATGGTCGTACCCGCGGACGCGCCGGACCTGCCACGCGTGGCGTGGATGGGAGTGGTGCCGACTGCGACCGCCGCGGTGCTGGCATGCGACGCACGCGTGGAGGCGATCGTCGTCGACGGCAACAACGTGCCATTGGCGATGGGGCGAGGTGAACGTACCTTCTCGCCAGCGATGAAGCGGGCGTTGGAAATTCGTGACCGGGGTTGCGTGAAGTGCGGTGCACCGGCGGCGTGGGCGCACGCTCACCATATTCGTCACTGGGCGCACGGTGGGAACACTGACATCTCGAATGCGTGCCTGTTGTGTCCGGCCTGTCATGCGGCTGTTCACAACGATGGGTGGGATGTCGTCATCGAATTCGACGGACACCCGTGGCTGATCCCGCCCACCAGCGTTGACCCGAAGCGAACGCCGCTGAAGTCGTTTCACCGACGAACGATGACCATCGCCGCCTGACCGAGACGTCCCATCCCCTGAACTGGCCAGCCCTGAGCTGCCCATCCCCTGAACTTCCCTTTGTTCCTTGACAACTCCAGAGTGTGACAGCCAACGGTTTCGCCGCCGCTCGACGTGCGAGCGGCGGCGAAACCGAGGTCGTGACTTCGCTGACGGTCTGTATGAACGTCAGACCGTCACGCCGAGTCCCTGTGCCGCAGCAGCCAGCTCTGGAACATCATGTGAGGTGGCCTCGACGACGGAGAGCAGGCTGCGGTAGAGCGGGCGCACCGATGCGGCCCGATCGCTCGAGAGGTCGTAGTCGACGATGCCGAGCTGGGTGAGGCCGGCGCCGAGAAGCCCCATCTCGGGGTGGGTGAATGCCGTCGAGGGCGCCGACACCGTCAACGCCGACGAGAACGGGGCAGGGGCAGCGGCAACAGCGAACTGGTGCAGATGGCCGCTGGCGAAAACTCTCACATCGACGCCGTTCAGGGCCCCCAGCAGTCGCTCACGTGCCTGCTGGGGGACGGAGATGTTGTGTTCGAGCTCGACAGGCAGCGGATTCCACAACGGCTTGTGCGTGAACACCATCGCCTGGCGGTTTCCGATCCGGGGCGCCTGGGTTGCCAACCAGTCGAACTGCTCTTCCTCGTCGGGCAATCCACTGCCGAGCACTTCGCTGTTGAGGCCGACGATCGCCCAGTCGTCGCCGATCTCGAGCCATCGGTCGTCGCCGAATACGCTGCGGTGAGCCGTCAGACGTTCCTTGCTGACCGCCAGTCCCGCCCACGGATGGTCGCCGGGCTCGCCGACGTCGTGGTTGCCGGCGATCACGCGGACGGGGGCGTTCACCTTGTCGAGCAGCGTGCGCGCCGCGAGGCGATCGTCCTCGTTGTCCGGGTCGAGGATCACGATGTCGCCGCTGTGTACCACCAGGTCGGGCTCATAGGCGTTGATCAACTCGATGTAGGCCGCCATGGCATCGCTGGTCGCGCCCCCGAGATGGGAGATGTGGGTGTCAGAGATCTGGATGACGCGCATGAGATGTTCTCCTCGTTCGGTTGTCGGGAGCGGTTGTCGGGGCTTGGGTTATCGGAGTCCGGAACGGGCTTGGGCTATCGCAGTCCGGAACGGACGAAGGCATCGACGATGTGGCGCTGCAGGATGACGTAGACGGCGAAGATCGGCAGACATGCCAGGCCCGACGCCGCCATGATCGCGCCCCAGTTGTCGCCCTCGGCGCCGAGGAAGCTGCGAATTCCCACCTGGATCAGTGCATTCGACTGATGCTGGAAGATCAGGGCAGGCCACAGATAGTTGTTCCAGGCCTCGATGAACAGCATGATCGCCAGCGCGGCGAGCGCCGGTCGCATACTGGGCATTACCACTCGCCACAGGATCGACCAGTGGCCGCGGCCGTCCATATGCGCGGCGTCGATGAGTTCGCGGGGAAATGCCTGCATGTGCTGGCGCATCAGCATCACCGCGAATGCCGAGCACAGGTTGGGAACAACGACGCCGGCGATGGTGCCGAGCAGACCCAACTTCGATATCGCCACATAGTTCGGGATCATCGTCACCTGGAACGGCACCAGCCACGACCCGAGGAACAGCACGAACAGGATGGTCTTACCGGGGAAGTCCCACATGGCGAACCCATATGCCGCCAGTACGGCGATCAGTAACTGGCACAACGAGACCGCGAGCGCCATGAGGAAGGTGTTGCCGATCATGGCCAGGATCGGGATCTGGTGCCAGACCGTGGTGAAGTTCTCCACGCTGAGCGGCCAGGGGATCAGAGTGGTGCTGAAGGTGTCCTCCGGCCGCCGGAAGGCGGTCGCGAACATCCAGTACACCGGGAAGACACAGGCCAGCGCGATCACCGCCAGGATGATGTGACCGGCGTAGGGGATCCGTGCGATGCGGTGCACCAGTCCAGTGGCCGTGCTCGGCGACGAGTCATCTGTCGTGGCCGTGGGGGAGTCTGTCAGCGGTGTCGTGTCGGTATCGGGCGTGAGCACGAAAGACATTGCGTCCCTTTCGCGAGCAGAAATTGTGGGAGGTGTGGTGATCGAACTCAGTTGTCGTAGAAGCTGAGTCGGTCGGCGAGCTTCACCAGCCCGATGGCGATGAGACCGAAGACGAGGAAGAACAGCACGCCCGCCGCGCCGGCGAGTCCGGCGTCGAAATTACGGAACCCGATCTGGTAGAGCATGTAGTAGATGTTCGTGGTCGAATTACCCGGACCGCCCTGGGTGAGCACGTCGATCATGGGGAAGGTCCACTGCGCGGCCAGCAGGATGGTCATCAGCAGCAGGAACACCAGTGTCGGCGACAGCAGTGGCAGTGTGATCCGGCGGGTGATCCGCAGTCTGGAGGCTCCGTCCATCGAGGCCGCCGAGGCGTAATCGGGGTTGATCCCGGCGATACCCGCCGACACCACGAGCACGCCGAAGCCGAGCATCTGCCACCCGACGATCACCACGATGGCCAGCAGAGCGGTGTTCGGATCGCGCAGCACATCCCCGATGTGGATTCCGATGGCGTTGAGCGCCACGGTGATCGCGCCGCTGTCGGGTGCGAGAAGCCATTGCCACACCGCGCTCGCGGCGACCGGGGTCACCAGGAAGGGCAGGAAGATCAACGCCTGATAGACGGTTCGGGCACGACCCTGTACCCGTCGCGCCGCCAGCGCGATGATCACCGGCAGTACGAGGGAGAAGAGCATGAAGGCGACGATGTAGATGATGGTGTTGATCACCGCCTGCCGCAGATCCGGATCGGTGACCACGCGCTGGTAGTTGTGACCTCCGACGAACGTCATCGGCTGGGTGGGAACGAGATTCCAGTCGAAGAACGACAACTGGAAGGTCTGGACCAGTGGTCGGTAGGTCCAGGCGACCAGCAGTGCCACCGCGGGCAGCACGTAGAGGTACGGGGCGAGCGGGATTCTCCGAAGCCGGCGCATGAGGCTGCGCGCCCCGGCCCGGCCGCGGGGGGCTGCGGTCGCCGCCGACACGGTGTCGGCGAACACGCCTGGTGTGTCGTCGGTTTCGCAGGTCCCGGTGGCCGGGCCCTCATCCAGGGTGACAAACATGTCGCGGATTCCCCTGTTCGGTGAGCTAGTGGATCGAGTCGGGATGAGTCGAGTCAGGATGATTTCAGTGGATGAGTGAGTCCGCCACAGCTGCGAGCAGCTCGTCGGGGTCGAGTCCGGCCAGCGCAGCCAGCTGCTCGGTGCCGATCTCGTACAGCGTCGGGAAATCGCCGATCGGGACGGTGGAGTTCATGACGCGGTCGGCATACACGTGGACCAGGTTGAACGACTGGCCACCGTTCTGGCCGCGCATGGTCGGATGCTCAGCGTTGAGGTCTTCGGTGTAGCAGGTCGCCGAGGCGACACTGACCGGTATCCCGGCGAATGTGCTCGATGTGGAGTAATGCAGGTGTCCGGCGAGGATGGCGCGGACGTCGGTGCCCTGCAGCACCTGAGCCAGACGCTCCTGTTCGCGCAGCTCCACGAGACGGATGAGGCCGATCGGGCTGGGCAGCGGCGGGTGATGCAGCGCCAGCAGGGTGCCGTGCGGCGCCGAGGTGGCAAGAACATCGGAGAGCCACTCGAGCTGGGCGTCGGTGATCTCACCGTGGTGCTGTCCGTGGACGGTGGAATCCAGCGCGATCACACGCAGACCGTCGAGGTCGTACACGTGATCGACGGGTTCGGTGGCTCTTCGAAGTTAGCCGGGCACTGCTCAGCAGTGGAATTGCTGGATGTTGGCCCGCTGGGCGCGGGTGCAGTGGAATCGTATCCGGCGCCGCGAGTTCTCGGT
>NZ_BMGC01000019.1 GCF_014639795.1 Gordonia jinhuaensis
CAACGGCTGGAACGACCGCAAACACCCCTTCGTATGGACAAAAACCGCAGACGAAATCCTGAAGAAAGCTCAACCCAAAACGTATTAACGAAACGAGACACTAGATTGGCCGACGGCTTCTCGAAACGGCTGCGGGAACCCATGTCACGTCGTCATATCCCGCTGGGAGCGACCGAGGTTTGGCCAGTCGACGCTATGTAGGGTGTTGGACCGTGGTGGGGGCAAAGTCGTGGACGTCAGTTACTGGTGTGGTACTCGCTGTCGCGTTGCTGGTGGGAGGATGTTCTTCCAGCTCTGGCGGCACCGGGTCGGCCGACGGCACCTCGGGCACCGCGTCGAAGTCTCTGTCCGAGGACGACCCGCTGAACACGACGTCGACAAAGGACATGTCGACAGTGACGGCGACGGTCGACGGCGCGTTGTCGCCGTACTTCCACTCGCTGCCCGATATGTGCAAGCGGATCCCGGATAGTGCGGTAGCGGCCGCTGGTTTCGATGTCAATCTCGGTCGGCAACCTCTCCAGTACAAGGAGGCGTCGAGCATCGTGCAATCGTGTTCATTCAATGCCGCAGACCCGGACAATGGCGACCTCATTCTGACTGGAGGCGCTGGAATAGCGGTGACAAATATCAATGACCTCCTGAATCAAGGGATTATCCACGTGGTTCAAAAGAACATCCCAATCGGCCCTCACCAGGGATATACGTACACAAGCCCGGCGCAGGGGCAACTTGAGTGCCATCTCGCCTACGGGACATTTTTCGGGACTGCCCTGTTCGGTGCCGCACAGAAGCGTCCGAGCACGTCGCAACCATGCGACGAGGTAACGAAGGTCGCTCGCGCGCTTTATCCCTATATTCCAACCCGCCCCTCGGAAATGGCACACTCGTGAGCCAAAGTGGGGATGAAGTAACTTTCTTACCGACACCGCAGCACTAGTGATTGGTCTTTGTGTATGACGTCGGATTCAACCACACTTTCAGAGGTATCAGTGAAATGCAACAAAGATCAGAGATGCCGTGCGCGCAGCTGGAAAAGCCACTCAGGAGGCTGAAGGCAACAACTCCATCAACCTCGACAATGTCAAACGCAAAGGATACTCTACCGAGCCCGATTTGAGCTTCGGTGATTTCTGCACTATCCTGAACTGCTCAGGTAATGACAACATTCTCAGTAATGGCGGAACAATGGGACGACTGCCATCCGAATCTCCATGACCGCTGAACGCCGACATCAGCTCACGACCCCGCCACACATCAGCCCCACACGTGCCCCACGGCACAGTACTTCTCGGCCGGAGATGCCCGCCACTTTGCTGGATAGGTAAGGCTTGCCTGTGCTGATGTTGTCGCGTGACAACATTCGCATCGGGGCGGACACTTCGATCCGCCCAGAAGTTCATTCTCGCACTCGCCGCCGGACTGGTCGGGCTAGTCGTGACCCTCACTGCCGGAGCTATCGCCGACGACGCTATTGCCGCCGCGGCACCCGCTCCAACGGCGACCCAACTCAACAACAGTCTGGGAACCGTGCTCAACCCACGCAGCAGCGACGCCCAGCGGGCTGCTGAGCTTCAGGGCGGGTATTCCCTTGCGCCACTGGCGAAGACCGCGGCAGGCACTTACAGCTACTGGCACGCCAAGGCGGGCTGGTCGTTCCGCGTGACAGGCCCCGTGCGGGTGTCCGGCAACACGGCAACCGCTAACCTCGTCACGTCGCTGCCCGGCTACCCAGATCAGGTACACGCTGCGAGCTGGATCTACGTCAACGGCAAGTGGCGGATCTCCAACTCCACCGTCTGCAATGTCGGTGCCTACTACCTCGGACAGAAGTGCCCGGCCTGATGCTGCGCATCTCGCACAAGCGGTCGGCATTCACCATTCTGCTTGTCGCGATACTCGGTGTGGTCGTCGGATGCTCCAGTCCCGACGGCCACACCGCCGCCGCAACACGCGCAATTTCCCTTGGTGGCAAGACAATCCACATCTCCGACACACCCAAACGCATTGTCGCGCTGGGTAGCCAGTGGGCAGACGTGTCGCTGTCGCTGGGCGTCACCCCGGTTGCCTACATCGACAACGTCAGAATGGCCTCCGGGCGCGAATCGCCCTGGTCAGGGCAGCGATTGGCGGGTGTCACCCGCATTGATCCGGCCGGTGACATCGTCTCCCAAGTGGCGGCCGCGCGACCAGATCTCATTCTCGCCACCGGATTCGGTGCCCGACCCGACATCCTCGACAAGCTCAACGCGCTCGCTCCGACAGTCACCACCGTCACGGGCGCGCAGGTGGATCCGTGGGACAAGATGGTCGCAGCACTGGGCACCGTACTCAACAGACAGCACAAGGCATCCGAGGTGATCCGCGACGTCAACGCCACTGTGGCAGAGGAAGCATCACAGAATCCAGCGCTGCGTCACTCCACATACGCACTGGCCTACATGTACTCCGCCGACCAGATCCAGGTGATGGCCGATCCCGCCGACGGCGCCGCACAGTTGATGAGTTCCTTCGGGCCCGCACTCTCACCGACACTGCTCAACGTGGCCAAAAGCCAAGGGCAGCCGCGTTTCCCGATCAGCACCGAGAACGTGCCCTACCTCGACTCCGACCTGCTGGTGATCGCATTCGAAACACCTGATCTGGCAACACAGTTCGAACGGCTACCGGGATACTCAACTCTTCCGTCCGTCCGCCACCACGCGGTCGCGCGGCTCACCGTTGCCGACATCACCGGGATCAACCTTCCCACGCCCCTGTCCATCCCCTACATCGTCAAACTCATCGATCCCGCACTGCGCCACACGGCACCGGGCACGCAGGTGAAGTGATCGAACAACCGCCCGCGCCAGTTGTGGATGCCCAGTCGGCTACCAGTGATGGTGGTGACGAATATGAGTGTGGTGGTAGCTGCTACCGGTGTACCCGTCGTCGTGATCGGTGACGTTCCACCAGACGATCCACGCCACGACTGCCACCGCGATGACAACGAAGACCGCCAGCAGGATTTTCTGTGCACGCGTCAGCCGTCCTCGGCGCGGCTGCTGCGGACCTCCGGCACCGCCCGGCACGTTGACAGCTTGGGTCCACTGCCGGCCGTCCCACCAGCGCTGACCACCACTCGACGAATACGGATCTGGATACCATCCCGGCGCGCTCACCGGACCAGCTTTCCATCACCGGGTATCACGCGCACACAGCCCCCTCACAACCACCCACGCTCGCGTGCGACCTGTGCAGCCTGCGCCCGCGTGTCGGTACCGGTCTTCCCCATCGCCGACGACAGGTAATTGCGCACGGTCCCCGGCGATAGGTGTACCTCACGGGCAATCGCGGCGACCGTCGCACCGTCGAGCGCCGCGCGAAGCACATCGGTCTCCCGCTCGGTGAGCGGACTGTCACCGGCGGTGAGGCTTTCGGTCGCCAACGTCGGATCGATCACGCGCAGACCGGCATGCACCCGCCGGACGGCGTCGGCGAGCTGGGAAGCCGGGGTGTCCTTCACCACGAATCCCGACGCGCCGGCGTCGACCGCCCGACGCAGATAGCCAGGCCGACCGAATGTGGTGACGATCAGTGATCGTGCGCCGGGTACGTCGCGGCGCAGCTCGGCGGCCGCCTCGATCCCGGTCATGCCGGGCATCTCGATGTCGAGCAGACATACGTCGGCGCGACTCTCCCGCGCCGCGTCGACCACCTCGTCGCCACGGCCCACCTGACTCACCACGACGATGTCGGGTTCGAGCTCGAGCAGCGCGGCCAGCGCACCGCGCACCAGAGCCTGATCGTCGGCGAGCAGCAATCGGATCTCACTCACCCGCAACACCCTTCGCATCGCTCATCCGGACTGTGACCCGCGTTCCGCCGTCTTCTGGTTCAGCCACGTCGAGCACACCACCGGCATCGGCGACCCGCGCGGCCAGCCCGCTGAGACCGTTGCCGAACACCGATCCGTTGATCCCTTTCCCGTTGTCGCTCACCGACAACGAACCCTCCTCGATCTCGACTCGACACCGTGTGGCGTCGCTGTGGCGCACCACGTTGGTCACGGCTTCACGCAGCACCCACGCCAACGTCGGATCACTGTCGCGAGCACTGTCGGGATCGGGCAACTCTGCGTCGATATCGGCCGCGCGCAACGCGGTTCGCGCCGAGGCTAGCTCGGTGCGCAGATCGGGTGAGCGCAGATTGCCCACGGTGGCGCGCACTTCGGCCAGGGCACGCCGGGAGATGTCGTTGATCTCGGTCATCTCGGCTTTGGCCCGCTCGGGGTCCCGATCGACCAGCCGCGCGGCGAGTTCGGATTTCAGGGTCAGCACCGTGAGCGAATGACCCAGGATGTCGTGGACGTCGCGGGCCACCCGCTCTCGCTCGGCCGCGACGGCCAGCTGCGACTTCAGTTCCCGCTGTTGTACTTGCGCCTTCTCCCTGGCGATCTCGCGAACCTGTGTGACCTTCACCATGAGCAGCGTCAACCCCGTGATGGCGACCGCGATGAGCAAACCGGTGTCCACCGACCAGCCTGGAACCCATTCGGGAATCACCACCATGCCCAGGAGCAGGAGGAAGACGATCGCCACACCGGCGGCCAGCGGCAGGGTGAATACCGCGATCGCGCAAACATAGGGCGCGAAGACGAAGAACTCCGACCCCAGTACCGGTATCGATGCCAGCGCGATGATCGCGAACACCGTCAGGGTCAGCCACACCGGGCCGCACGCGATCCGGCCCCCCATGATCGGCGTCAGCACATACACCGACGACACCACGTAGGCGGCCGCGAACAGCACCACCAGCGCGATGCCGTAGATCTTGGTGCCGAGCGAATGGTGCGACTGGGGGATGGCGACGAGCGGATAAGCCAGAAAGAACAACCACACGGCCGCGAAGGCCCAGCGTGTGTCGCGCCAGGCCTTCCAGCCGTGCGGTCGGGTGTGGACGTCCTCGCTCACGCTTGTGATTCTCTCACTGCCGGTCGGTGCTTCGACGGTAGAAATACGCGGCCGCGACGCTGAAGATGATCGCCCACACCACCATGTTGAGCAGCCCGACCCACAGCGGTGCGTATTCATGCTGCGACGACCAGCCGTTGGTGAGCGGATAGGTGGCCACTGCGTTCACGCCGTACATCGGGGTGAACTGGGAGAAGGTGAACATCGCCCCGGTCAGCGGCACGAACACGTTGCCCGCGAACGCCAACAGCGTCAGGATGCCGCCGGCGGCCTGCATCGCCGCCTCCGACCGAAACGCCGACCCGAGCGCCAACCCGAATGCGGCGAAGACCGCCGATCCCAGCCAACCGAGCACCACCGAACCGATCCAGATCCCCACCGGGGCCTTGGCGCCGGTGGCCACCCCCACCACGGACAGCAGGAGCAGCGGCAGCACTGCAACCGCCAGTGCCACAGCGGCTTTGGTAGTGATGTAACCCAGCGGGGAGAGCGGTGTGAGCCGCAGGGTCCGGGTCCACCCGGCCTGTTGTTCCAAAGCGACCGCAGCGGCATTGGTGGTGGTGACGATGATCGCGCCGTAGACAGCCATGTGGACCATCACGTAAGCGGCCACGTTCGCGTGCCCGATCATGTCCTTCGAATAACCCTGTGTGGACCCGAAAATGATGTACATCAGGGTCGGCAGCGCGACGCTGAAGATCATCGCGCGTCGATTGCGGGTCACCCGGCGGATGTCGGTGGCCACATAGGTGGGCGAGAATCCGCGCAACGGGCCCCTGGCGAACAGGCCGCGACGCGATTGTGTGGTGGTGGGGATGGCGACCATGGTCTCAGTTCCTCTCGAAAGCTTCGAAGGGCTCGGCCGAGTCGGAGGGGTCCGACGCGTCGGAGGTGAGGGCGACGAAGGCGTCCTCGAGGTTGTGCGCGGTGATCTCGAGATCCCGGGCACCGGTGTTGGCCAGCAGATAGCGAGCCAGCGCATCCGAATCTGCGCAGGTCAGATACGCGCGCCCACCCCGGCGGGTGATGTCGGTGAGCGTGGGCACCGCGACACGCACGGTGTCGAGGTCGGCGTCGTCGATGATCGCCGAGACGGTGCGACCCGACGCCTGGGCCCGGATGGAATCCGCTGAACCGTCGGCGACGACCTTGCCGTGAGCGATCATGACGATGCGGTCGGCGAAGTCGTCGGCTTCCTCGAGGTAGTGCGTCGCGAAGAGGACCGTGCGGCCCTGTCCGGCGTCGGCGCGCATCGCAGCCCAAAACGCGCGACGCGATTCGACGTCCATCCCGGCGGTCGGCTCGTCGAGGACGATCAGATCCGGGTCGGGCAGCAGCGCGAGGGCGAACTTGAGCCGTTGCTGTTCGCCGCCGGAGCATTTGGAGACCTTGCGGTCGGCGATCCCGGTGATGTTGGCCCGCGCCATCGCGTCGGCGACGTCGGGTATCTCGCGATCGGGTGCGCCGGAAGCGAAGATCGAGGCGACCACGCGGACCATCTCCTCCACGGTGTAGTCGGCGAGGAGTCCGCCGGTCTGGGTGACCGCGGCAACCCGCCCGGTCGATGCCGTTTCGGTCGCTGGTCGGCCGAAGACCTCGACGGATCCGCTGGTCGGCTCGCTCAGCCCCAGGATCATGTCGATGGTGGTGGTCTTGCCAGCGCCGTTGGGTCCGAGGAACGCAACCACTTCGCCGGCATCGATGGACAGGTCGATCCCGTCGACGGCGCGGACGGTGCTGCCGTGCTGCCCCTTGAACTCTTTGGACAACCCCGTTGCCCTGATCGCGGTGGTGTTCATGACAACAACTCTCACGCCTGGTATGGGCGTCTGCTGAGGGGAAATGTCATGTATCGCCCATGACAGATGTCATGGATCGCGGTGGTCGCTCAGTCGGCCGGGGCATCTGTGAATGGGGTGGCGGCGTCTGCGGTGTGGCGGTTGAGCACGAAGTCGACGAACTGCTTGGCGACACTGGGCAGCGGGCGTGTGGTCTGCCACACCAACCCGACCTCACGGGTGGGGCCGACGAGAGGGACCATCACGAGGTTCGGTTGGCGCGGAGAGTCCTCGATGGGAAGGATCCCGACGCCGAGTCCGGCACCGATCAGCCCTGCAACCGTTGCCAATTCGGTCGACTCGAAGGTGATGTTGGGTTCGAAGCCGGCCTGCGCGCACAGCTCGTCGAGGATCCTGCGCATACCGAAACCCTTGCGCATCACCACGAACGGCTCGTCGGCTGCCTCGGCGATACCGATCTGGGGACGTTCGGCGAAGCGGTGATCGGCTGGAACTGCCAGCGCCAGACGCTGGTCGATGATCGGTCGCCACGCCATGTCCGTGCGCATCGGTCGGGGCGCGACGATGGCGAGGTCGGCATCGCCGGCGTCGACGTGATCGACCACGGTCTCGGCCGCGTCCTGAAAGAGCGTGAAGCGCACGCCGGGGTTCTCCGCGCGGAACCGGCGGATGAGTTCGGGGACGAGTTCGACGCCGAAGGAATGCAGGAAGGCCAGGCGCAGACCGCCGCGCGCCGGTTCGCGCAACTCGTCGATCTCGCGTTTGGCCGCGTCGAGTTCGGCATTCGCACGCCGCGCACGGTCGAGATAGACCTGACCGTAGCGGGTGAGTTCGAGCCCGCGGCCGGTGCGCTCGAACAGCGCGACGCCCAGTTCACGTTCGAGTCGCGCAACCATCCGGGACAGCGTCGGCTGCGAGACGTGGACCTCGTCGGCCGCCGCGGTGAGGTTTCCCTGGTCGGCGACGGCGATGAACCAGCGGAGTTCGTCGAGCATGCAGACCACACTACCTGCTGTTATTCATATATGAATCGCTCAACCCAAGATACTTCATTTCACATGCGAAGTATCTGGTGGGAACGTAGATGGAGTGACAGCGACTCAAGACACCTCAGCTCAGGGCCAGTTGGCCGCCTACGAACGCCACCCTCTCGGCTCACCCGGGTACCGGCGGGCGACGGTGGCGCTGTTCGCGGCCGGCATGACGACGTTCATGGCGCTGTACTACGTGCAGGCGCTGCTGCCGCAGCTGTCCGACCACTTCGGGGTGTCGCCGGCGAACTCGGCCTTGGCGGTGTCGCTGACCACCGGTTTCCTCGCGGTGGCGATCATCCCCGCGAGTGTGCTGTCCGAACGTTACGGCCGTGTGCGGGTGATGGTCATCTCCGCGCTCGCGGCGTCGCGGATCGGCGTCTTCCTTCCGTGGTCGCCGTCTTTCGAGGTGTTGCTCGCCGGCCGCGCGCTGCAGGGTGTGCTCTGCGCCGGCGTCCCGGCGGTGGCGATGGCCTACCTCGCCGAGGAGATCGACGGTGCGTCGCTGGGAACGGCGATGGGCCGGTACGTGGCCGGCACCACGATCGGCGGTCTCACCGGACGTCTGGTGCCCGGCTTCGCCGCAGACGCGGTGTCGTGGCAGTGGGCGCTGGAGATCGCGTGCCTGGTGTCGCTCGGCTTCGCGCTGCTGTTCTGGAAGTTCGTTCCCGCGTCGCGATTCTTCTTCCCGCAACAGGTTTCGCCGCGCATCACGCTGCACAACCTGCTGACTCACCTGCGTAACCCTGGGCTGCGACCACTGTTCGTGCTGGCATTCGTGCTCATGGGCGGGTTCGTGACCGTGTACAACTACCTCGGATATCGCTTGCTGCGCAGCCCGTTCAATCTCAGCGAGGCCGCGGTCGCGACAGTGTTCTTCATGTACCTCGCCGGCACGTTCTCCTCCACCTACGCTGGTCGGCTCGCCGACCGGATCGGCCGGCAGCAGGTGCTCACCGTCGCAGTGGTGCTCATGCTGGGCGGCCTCGCGTTGACCGTGCCGGACTACCTGCCCACGCTGCTGGTCGGGATGCTGCTGTTCACCGCGGGCTTCTTCGCCGCGCATTCGGTTGCCAGCGGCTGGGTCTCGGCGCGCGCCAGCGATCATCGCGCCGAGGCGTCGTCGCTCTACCTGTTCAACTACTACCTGGGCAGCTCGGTGGTCGGCGCACTAGGTGGTCTGCCCTTCACCGCCTTCGGCTGGTCGGGCGTGGCGGTGTATGTCGGGGTGTTGGTGCTGATCGGGCTGGGACTGTCGTTCCGGTCGCGGGGCGCAGCCGTTCAGAAGTGACTTCCGGCGGGTCAGGTGGTGGCAAGTCAGGTGCGTGGCAAAAATCGTCCCCCTGAGCCGCGCCGAGGGCAATGTTCCCTCTGCGCCGCTGTCGGGGATGATTTTTGCCATGCACCCCAGCCTCGGCTGTCACTCAGCGCAGCGGGACCAACCGGATCCGGGCTGCCTCGAATGCCTACCGGTCCGTGGTGGTGACGGCCAACTGGAGCAGTAGCAGTGTGTCACCGGTCTGCGGGATCACGACGCTGTCGACGTTGGACGTGAGTGTGCCGTACGGCGACGCCAGTTCACCACCGAGTGGGAGCGAAACAGCTTGGTGATCATAATGTTTCAGCTCACTCGCGCGCCGGCTCCAGCCTGGCGTCGCCTCGGTCATCTCGGCGGCCATCCCCACCAACTCGACGGAAATCAGCCTTGCGTCGGCGAGTTCCCAGCCGATCAGCGTCGCGTGGGAGGCGAACGGAGGAACCTCGGACGTGGCGTCACCGCGTGCCTCAGAGGTTCTCACGGTGTCGACATCCACCCACGCCGGGCCGGGATTTCCCGTCACCGAGGCCATCACGGTCTGCCGCCACTCGCGGGGGATACCAGTGACTGTGAAGCCATACGCGAGTGGATTGTCGAGCACTCTCCAGCTGGCGGTGGGTGTACCGGCGAGATGGTCGATCAGATTCATCGGGTAACTCCCTGACTGGCATGAATGCGGATCACGCGTACAGGGGTTGTGGACGCATCTTGACCCAGTCACCGTCGCACCAGATCCGCGCGCGGCTGGGCACAAGGACTGCCCCGCCCACGAAGATCAGTGCGATGCCTGCAGGAATCAGCAAATACAGCCCGAAGGCAGCGAAAAGCACCGACGCGATCAGTCCAGCGACCACAAGGAAGACACCCTTGCCGGCGAGGTTCTTCTCGTTCGGATTGTCTCCGGCGAAGCGTGTCCAGACGAATGTCATCGATCTACTTTCTGTGGGAAACTCATGATTCGATGGAGATGCGGTGTGTGCCAATCGGACTCCGCAGTACCGCTAGGGTCGCGTCGTTGAACGCCGTCATCGACGGACGTCGATCGGGACCTCGACGCTCTTGCCGACCGCCGGCAGTGGATCGGGTGCAGGGGTCAAGAGCATCGCGCGAATCTGGTCGGGAGACGGCGTGATGCCCTCGCGCTGCCACGTCCGCAATTGAGCCAAGGTCGAGACGACGGTGTTGAAGTCCAGGTTGTAGGCACTCGTTCCGAATCGCAGATAGTCGAACATCCTGAGACGGTGCGGTTTCGGATTGTTTTTGAGGTGAACGGCTATCGCTCCGGCAGACCTACCGGGCGGATCGTAGCCGATGAAACTGTCTTCCCATTTCATGGGTTTACGCCCAGGCAGACGAACCTGCGACGCCGAGATGCGGACCGGACCACGCGTCATGAAGCTGCACAGTCCGAAGAACACGGCCAGCCCACCGGATAAGACCGAGGCGAACAGAATTCGAATATCGAGCACCCCGCTGATCGACATCTGGACAGCGGTTCCCATGAAGAACAATCCGAAACAACAAGTGAGCCAGGGGTAAACGTTCGCGTAGATGTGCTGCGGGTGAAGGACCACCTCGTCACCGACCACCGTCACCTTCGTCCGATTGCGCGCAACGAGCGGCACACCGAGCAACGGCAGTACAACGCCAACAACGCTCAACCAGTACAACTTCAAATAGACGAACACCGCGATGAGAAGCAGGCCCACACCAACCACACTCCAGGAAATGCGCGGCCCAGTATCGACCGGCGGATCCGCTGCGTAGCGTTGCCAAGCGAACGTGGTCACACGCACTTCGCTGCCCATCACCACAGCTCCTGGATCAATTTCGAGCCTGCGTACGCGGCAATGCCACCGACGGCCGCGCCGACGACTGCGCCCAGAGCAGTACCCGCTCCTGGGATGACGGATCCTAAGGCGGCCCCATCAGCCGCACCTTCACCGGCCTCAGCCAGTGCCGCGGCACCGGTCCCGACATCCGTCGCCGCTTCCCCAAGTGCGGCGTCGCTTGCAGCAGATGCTGCACTCTCGCCGGCTTCTGCGGCGTCTTCGACGCCAGTCCCCGCTTTGAACACCTGGACGGCCTTCGGCCAGAGCTTCTCCACTTCGGCTGCTGCAGGCTTCGACGCAGCGAATCCCGCCCGAACTCCGGTCGCCTCCCTCGTCGCGGCTTCAGCGAACGACTCGTGTTCGTGCATGTCGGCGAACACCATGGGCACGGCCATCACCGCACCCATCCCGACACCGATCTTGCTCGTCCCGAGATCAGAGATCTCCTCGAGCCACGGCAATACCTTGGCCTCCAGACCGGTCGGGGCCTCCCCCATCTCGGCGCGCCAGATGTCGGCGATGATGTCGGTTTTGGCGGCGGTCAGGGCTGCCGCCGACCCGAGGACGACGTCGGTCTCCGACGGCATCAACTTCACGTCGTCGAGTCCGGCCGCCTTGGCTATCGCTTCGGCCAGCGCCTTGTCTGCGCAGTCGGCTTGATCTTCCAAGGCCAGCAGGCTCTTCTCCAACGTCGTGAGTGCCTGCGCCTGGCGTTGCGCGGCCACTGCCTCGTCAGGCGTCAGCGGGCCGACGTAGGTCCTGATGGGCGTGATCGTGTCGGTGACCGGGTCGAAGGTGAATCCCTGGGAATCGCACGATTCGATGAAGTTCTTGAGGCTGGCCTTGACCCGCACCACTTCGATCTCGGCCGCCCGCGCCGCATCAGCGACGTCCTGAGCCTTCTTTCCGTGCAGTTCGAGGGCTTTCTTGGTCTTCTCGGTGGCTTCTGTCGCATCCTTGGCGGCGTCGCCGGTCCAGGACTCGAAGGCCGGCAAGTTCGACACCCTCAGCGCGGTCACAGACGCATGGTCGGCGATGTTCGACGAGATCCCGAACACTGCGGCGATATCGTCGGGATTCCATTTCTGGACCTCAGCCATCGAGATTCCCACCGCAGACCCACTCCTCACGACCACATTCGCGCAGACGACATCACCGCGCGCAATCGAGACTTTATGCCACATTATGGACAGAGACCACAGAGGACAGAATTGCGATCGGGAGACAGTGATGTCGGATTTCACCGTAGATCCACAGGATCTGCACATCTCCGGTCACCAGTGCGCAACGCTGCGCACTGAGAGCCACGAGGTGTTCACGCAGGGGCACGCGCGAATCGACGACGCCGTGGCATCGGGGTGGATCGGATCATCTGCGCAGGCAATGCAGGCGGCGCTCGAGGTCATGCGGGCATCTGGCGCGGAGATCATCGAGCGTCTCGACGATCACTCACGCAAGTTCATCGAATCGGCGACTGCCTACCAGCAACATGATCAGGCGGCGGCGAACTCCATAACAAATTCCGGCAAATCCTTTACTGATCCTGGGCCGTTGAATCTGGACTAGGCCAATTCGACCTGAAATCTGACCGCAACTGCGATTGCTCGCCCCAATTGCGGTGGATGCCCATTAAATTGCCGATCGAACAGAAGTAAAGACTTACCCGGTATTTCTCAGAGTCGGGTCAATCGCCGCAAGTGCGCTCGCACAGCACCACAGCGATGAGTGGCATGACCTCGGTCGGTCATGCCACTCATCGCACCGGTTGGCGCAGGACGGATCAGGCGGCTGCGCTTGTGGACGGCGTCGCTGAGCTTGTGGACGACGAAGCAGTGCCCGTGGAGGTCGACGAGCCGGCAGGTGACACTGTTCCGCTCGGCGTGGAGGGCTGAGCCGGCGAGATGTTCTCGCCCGAGGGTGTCGACGGCGTCGCCGGGGAAACCGTGCCGCCGGTCGGGATGGCCGGGTTGGCCGGGGAGACCGTTCCCGCAGGTGTGGACGGTTGTGCGGGCGAGATGTTCCCAGCGGTCGGCGTGGAAGGATGCGCCGGAGACACCGATCCACCGGGTGTCGAGGGATTCGCGGGGGACACATCGCCTGCCGACGACGGCTGTGACGATCCGCCGCCACTCGTCGACGACGATGTGCTGGTGGAGGGGGTGGTGGCCGCATGGCTCGTCCCGCTGTTACCGAGGAGCATCATGGCGACGCCCGCTGCGACGACCAACACCATGCCCGCGATCACGCCGATGACCAAGTCACGGTTACGCCTGGGCTTGCTGACGTCCTGGATGTGAGCGGCCGCGCCGGAGACACCGGCAGTCTGGTCGGAAGAGTTGCGGAGGGGCGTGTTGGCGGTCATGGCGGCGGTTCTCGATTCCCCGGTCTCCCGGAAGTGTTGTTTCCTTGAACAACACCGACTTTCGTCGCTTCGAGCGTCTTTCCCCATACGCCACCCGGCGGATTGGACGGATGACGTCTGACTCCACCGATCGGTGGACCCCACGGGCAACTCTGCCACCTTGGGCTCCCGTACCGGTCCCAAGCGAGAATGCGGACCCCTCAAATGAGGAGCCCGCATTCCTGTTGTGCCGTGCGCCGACTAGGACGATCCGAAGGTCGGGAACTCGACGCTGCCCAGGCCGCTGTCGCCACCCTTGACGGCGAAGTTGGTCGTGCAACCGTGGAACGTCACGTTGTCGACGTTCACCTTCGCGTCAGCGGTCCCACCGGGCTGGCTGGAGATCCCGTAGAGATCGACCGTTGCCGTCTTACCGTCGGAGTTGGCGGCGTCGATGAGCTGGTCGAGGGTGCCGTTCTGATACTTCTTGATGGCTCCCAGATCGCGGGTCGCCCACCACTGGCTCGACGTGCTCGCATCGGCAAGGGTCGCGCCGACGGGGGCATCCCACACCAGAGTGGCGAAACCGCTCGCCGTGCCGGTGTCCGCACCGGTGACGCGGATCTGCCAGGCTGCCGCACCGGCCGACTTCTCGAAAGTGAGGCTCGCGTCCTTGAGAGCCGAGAGCGGCAAACTGCCCGCCGAATGATAAGACGCCTGACGCGGCATGGATGCCGAGGTGGCGAACTCCAGCGAACCGTCGGCGTCCTTGACGTTGGTGGCGGTGATCTTGCCCGCCTGACCCTGCTCGTCACTCACGCTGTTGCCCCACCCGTTCGGGTTGGTCGGCGTGGCGATCTTCGCGCAGTTCGTTTCCGAAACGGGCGCGGCCGACGCCGTGGCCGGCATCGCCAGGGTTGCGGCTCCCACCATGGCTCCGAGAGCCACTACGCAACTGATCGTGCGTTTCATATTTTGTTCGTCCCTCTGTCTAGCGCTTCATCCCCCGACGTCGTCGATGACAACGCCCGAAAGCTAGCAGTCCGAACAATCCATAGGTAAATCTTTCCAAAAGTTAAACCGATCGGATTACAACACGCTCAGACGCCGATCGTTGCGCCGGTCAGCGGCGGATGCGCGGCGAGCGCCTCGTTCTCGGCGGCGGTGAACGCGCGTGAGCGCGACAGGAACCGGACGCCTTCGGGTGCCTCGAGACTGAATCCGGCGCCGCGACCGGGCACGACGTCGAGGATCAGCTGCGTGTGCTTCCAGAGCTCGAACTGGTCGCCGTTGATCCACACCCGGACCGTGGGCAGTGGATCCGCAAGTGAAATCTCGCCGACCAGCACGTCGCGCTGACCGACGCGGTATTCGTCGACCGGGTAGCACATCGGCGCCGACCCATCGCAGCATCCGCCGGACTGGTGGATCATGAGGCCGCCGTGGAGCTCCGACAGCTTGGTCAGAAGCTCCACCGCGGAGTCGGTGGCGACCACGCGCGGCGGCTCGGTCGAAGCCTGTGGGGTGCTGCGTTCTTCGCCGGTCATGACATTCGCCTCCATGATGTGATCTGAACCACAGACTAGTCGCGCGCGGTCGCGTTTGCTCGCGGTGTGGGCGTGTGGGGGGCGGGGCCAGATGCAACCAGTTCTCGCGGACGCACCCATTGCAAAGGTTGCGTAGGCGAAAACTGGTTGCGCGGACACAAACGCAACCAGTTCCGCGGGACGCGCCACAAACGCAACCAGTTCCGACAAGCCGCACCGCGCCAACCAACCCGCACCGCGCCTCACCGCGCCGACAACATCCGCCGCGCGACCAGCTCGGCCGCGCGGCGGTGTTGTCGAGTCCGGGTGTCACCGCAATCGTGCTACCCAGGGCAGGGACTCGAGATCAGAAGAAGCCCTTGGCGTTCTGCGCGTAGCCCACGAGCAGGTTCTTCGTCTGCTGGTAGTGCTCGAGCATCATCAGGTGGGTCTCGCGACCGATACCCGACTGCTTGTAGCCGCCGAAGGCGGCGTGGGCCGGGTAGTCGTGGTAGGTGTTCGTCCACACACGTCCGGCCTGGATCTCCCGACCAGCTCGGTAGGCAGTGGCCGCGTCGCGGGTCCACACGCCGGCGCCGAGACCGTAGAGGGTGTCGTTGGCGATGTGGATCGCGTCGGCGTAGTCGGTGAACGTCGCCACCGACAGCACCGGTCCGAAGATCTCCTCCTGGAAGATGCGCATGTCGTTGCGTCCGGCGAACACGGTCGGCTTGATGTAGTAGCCGCCGGACAAGTCGCCACCCAGATCGGCTGCCTCGCCGCCGGTGAGCACCGTGGCACCCTCGTCCTTGCCGATCGACAGGTACGACCGGATCTTCTCGAACTGGTCGTTGGAGGCCTGCGCACCCATCATCGTCTCGGTGTCGAGCGGGTTGCCCTGCTTGATCTTCTCGACACGGTCGACCGCGCGGTCGATGAACTTGTCGTACATGTCGCCCTGGATGAGCGCGCGGCTCGGGCAGGTGCACACCTCACCCTGATTCAGCGCGAACATCGTGAAACCTTCGAGCGCACGGTCGAGGAAGCCGTCGTCGGAGGCCATCACATCGTTGAAGAAGATGTTGGGGCTCTTGCCGCCGAGCTCGAGGGTGACCGGGATCAGGTTCTCCGAGGCGTACTGCATGATCAGTCGGCCGGTGGTGGTCTCACCGGTGAAGGCGATCTTGCGGATGCGGTTGGACGAGGCGAGCGGCTTGCCCGCCTCGACGCCGAAACCGTTGACCACGTTCAGAACACCGGCAGGCAGCAGGTCGCTGATCAGACTGATCAGGTACATGATCGAGGCCGGCGTCTGCTCGGCGGGCTTGAGTACCACGGCGTTTCCGGCGGCAAGCGCCGGAGCCAGCTTCCACACGGCCATCAGGATCGGGAAGTTCCAGGGGATGATCTGGCCGACCACACCGAGGGGCTCATGGAAGTGGTAGGCCACGGTGTCCTCGTCGATCTCGGAGATCGACCCCTCCTGGGCGCGCAGCGCGCCGGCGAAGTAGCGGAAGTGGTCGATCGCCAGCGGGATGTCGGCGGCCAGGGTCTCACGGACGGCCTTGCCGTTGTCCCAACTCTCGGCGACGGCCAGCTTCTCGAGGTTGGCCTCCATGCGATCGGCGATACGCAGCAGGGTCAGCGAACGCTCGGCGGCCGGGGTCTTACCCCACATCGGCGCGGCCTTGTGTGCGGCGTCGAGTGCCAGATCGATGTCTTCCGACGTCGACCTGGCGACCTCACAGAACACCTTGCCGTTGATCGGCGACGGGTTCTCGAAGTACTGCCCCTTGACCGGCGGCGTCCAGGCTCCGCCGATCCAGTTCTCGTACCGGGTGTCGTAGTTCATCACGGCGCCGTCGGTACCGGGATTCGCGTAGACAGTCATAGCGGTGTCTCCTCGTTGCAACTTGTATCGCATGCCACTCAGACATGCTTCTGTGATCTGCTGCACACGTTAGGAGCGTCCTGGTTGCAACAACGTTGCAACGGACAATCCGACCGACCTCCACAGATGCCGAGCAACGGGCTTCGCGACGACGTCCGCGCATGTCCATCAGCCAGATGACTCGACTTCCCCACCGTCAGCCGCTCGCTTAGTCTCGTACCCCGTGATGAAATCCGGTTTGCGCATTGTGGTCGCAGTGGTGGCCGTGATCGTCGCCGGGCTCATCCTCATCTCCCCGGTCTTCTTCACCGGCTCGGGAGATCGGACGGTCGAGGCTGATTCGCGCATCGACGATCTACGCACGTCGATGACGATCGACGACCACGGAACCCTGCACGCCACCGAGACAGCGGTGGTCGAGTCGCGGGTGGAACGTCACGGCATCTTCCGGTACTGGGATGTCAGCGACGCGGCGAATCCCCACGTGCGCTACATCCCTCGCGATGTCACGATCACTCGCGACGGCCAGTCCATCCCGGTGAAGATGAGCTGGGAGCAGGGGCGGAGCCTTCGGCTCGCCAAGGCCGGCGACCCGGACAAGACCATCCCGCCGGGTCGCTACACCTATGTACTCACCTACGAGGTCCCCGGCGTGCTGGGATCCTCGGGAGATCCGGGCAGTTCGCGATTCCTGTGGCGCGTGGTCGCCAACGGCTGGCAACTCCCGATCGGTCAGACCGAGTCCACCGTGACCTTCCCCGCCGCTGTGTCGAATGCGGCTTGCGAGTCCGACAGCGGCCTCACATGCTCGGCCAGTGTCACCGGGCAGAACCGCGTGACCGTCAGCACCGGCTCGCTGCCGGCCTGGACCGGGGTGAGCCTGCGCGCCGACACCGCCATCCGTCCACCCGACCGCGACACTCTGCCGTGGTCGGCGAAGTGGGATCAGGTCCTCGGGCGTTCGGTCTGGCAGCTGGTGGCAGTCGCGATCGTGACCGTTGCCGCGGCCGCGGCAGCGCTGATCTTCTTCCGCAAGAGCCGCGAGGAGGATCCCGGCGCACCGGTCATGTACGAACCGCCACTGGATCCGTCGACGCCCGGCCGGCTGATGAGCCCCGAGCAGACCTACTTCATCGAATACGAGGAGATCAGCGACCACGCCCTGCAGTCCACGCTGTTCTACCTCGCCGAACGCAAACTCGTGCTGATCCAGTGGCATGACAACTCCGCCTTCACCGTGCTCGGCGGCAACGACATGAATGCGTGGAATGCGCTCGACCCGATCTCGGCGGCACTCGCGCGTGCGATCGGCGTCTACGGCGGCGGACGCTTCGACGCCGACCGGTCTGAGCGCGCGGGCAAGACGTTCAAGAATGCGCAGTCCGAGATGCGCAAGGCCGCCGGCGAGTGGGGTGCCACCAGCCACACCGTGGTCCGATCCCCCGGTGAGGCCACCGCACGTCTGGCGGCGATCCTGTGCTGGCCGTTCGTGATCTTCGTAGGCTTGTTCACCGCGACCGGCAACCTCAACTCCTTCGTGCCCTACACCTTTGCGCTACTGCCCTTCTATGGATATGCCGTCGCCGGTCTGCCACTGATCGGATCGAATGCCCAGACCCGGCGAGTGGGGGTGGGCCGTGAAGCGTGGGCCCGCGCCGCCGGATTCGAGCGCATGCTGTCCACCGACTCGGCCAAGGACCGCTTCGACTTCTCCTCCCGGGCAGAACTGTTCACCGAGTACATCCCGTATGCGATCGCCTTCGACTGTGCCGACAAGTGGGCCCGGAAGTTCCGTAACGCCACCGGCCGTGACGCTGTCACACCGCTGTGGCTGGGCACCGGCGGCCTCTGGGGCGTGCAGGGCGTGGGCGCGATGAATGCCATGTCGACGAGCATCTCGGCCTCGCTGTCGGCGTACTCGACATCGCGATCGAGATCGTCATCAGGCGGATTCGGCGGTGGCGGTGGCGGCGGTGGCGGTGGCGGCACCTGGTGAGCACACCGACCCTCAGACGTCGAAACGCACCCCACCGACGTCGAACGCACAGTCACACGTATCCGCACCGCGGACCTGAGAAAGGAAGAGCCCCATGGGCATAGTCATCACAGTGATCGTCGTGGTGGTGGTCATCGCATTGATCGCCTTCGTGATCGCCGGCTACAACAAGCTCAAACGCGCCGACATCCGCGCCCAGGAGGGGCTCGGCGGCATCGACGTTCAGCTCACCCGCCGTGCCGACCTCATCCCGAACCTGGTGAACACCGTGAGCGGATACGCGACCCACGAGCGCGCCGTCTTCGACGAGGTGACCGCCGCGCGCGCCAACGCCGCACACGCCGCACAGTCGGGCACCATCGATCAGAAGGCGCAGGCAGACCAGCGGCTCAACCGCGCGGTGGCCAATGTCCTGGCCGTCGCCGAGAACTACCCCGACCTCAAGGCGTCGGCGAATTTCGCTGCGCTGCAGAATGAGCTGAGCGACACCGAGAACAAGCTCTCATTCGCCCGGCAGTACTACAACGACACCGTCGCGCGTCTCAACCAGCTGGTGCAGACCATCCCGTGGATGTTCTTCGCGGGCATGGCGGGTGTGCGGACCCGCGAGTTCTACCGCGCGCAGGAGGGACAGCAGCAACCCCCGCAGGTTCGCTTCTGAATCGCCGCACAGGCGACGGACGAGCGCGCTGTGGTCAGACATGACCTCACGTCGCTGAGATCACCGCAGCCGCAACGGTTCCGGCGTTGGCAGCTGCGAGCTGTTGATAGGCGAGGTAGCTGAACGGGAACCCCGGCAGGTGCAACGGATCGCCGGAACCGTCGGAGATCCCGCGAATACCGAGGAACGGCAGGCCATAGGCATGCGCGGCGGTGGCCACTGCGGCCGTCTCCTGATCGGAGACCAGATATCCCTTCCCGGAGTCGACTGGCGCGAGCAGCGTGGCCAGCACCCGTGGGTCGAGATCGCGCAAACGCTTGGCGTCGGCATCGTCGGTGTCTGAAGAGGCGAAGACACATGGGCGGCAGCCCAGAATCTGTCCGCCGTCGGGCAGGCACGGAACAGCGTTGCCCTGATAGGGATCCGACGTGAGACCACGACCATTCACGATCACAGTCGGCGTGCGGTGCAGGTCAACCTCGGGAAGCCAGGGCAGCTCACACCCACATGGTGAGAGCGGATTGATCTGCGACGTCGCGTGCGCCAACCGCACACCGGCGGCGCGGCGCGCGAGGCTCAGCAGATGCGGATCGGCGGGTATCGGAGTCGCGGCGCGTCCGAGCGACCACGTCTGAGGAACGGCCACGTCGCCGATTCTCGCCGGGGCAGCGCCGCCGGCGGTGCCCGAGAAGAGCACTCGTGAGACGGTCACGCCGTGGCGGGCGCAGGTGAGTGAACCCAACACGGTGCGCGCGGTGCGAGTGGCATTCGCGCCACCCACACCGGTCATCACGGCGATCACCTCGTGGCTTCCGACGGCGGTGCGATACATCGACACGCCGTCCTCGCTCCACGTCTGGTGCACCGGTGCGGCCTGTGCGAGCACCGTGGACAACTCTCCCGGGTAGGCCGAGAAGATGACCGACACCGACGCGCATCGCCCGGTGCGCAGCGAATCGGCATGTGCGGTGGCCGTGCCGATGCCGGCAGCGACCCCCGTGAACATCATCAGACCCACGACGAGGAAGAGAGCGGCCAGCGGTCGGGTCAGCAACCGCAGGTGCAGGTTCTCACGCATTCCGAGGACAGTAATGGCCGATTCGGCGCGGGTCGCGCCGAGAGACCGTGACGTGATGGACGACTCCTCCGGAGGCTCTCCCCGGAGGAGCTCATACGCCGAAACGCCGGTCGAGCACTCGGATCCGCCCGCCGACCAGCGCACGCTCGGGATGCCCCTGGGGGAGAACGGATCCGAGTCGGTGCCAGGCGGTCACGTCGTCGCGGCCATGCGGCGACTCCGTCCACAGGCGCAGCGCATTAGCATCGGCGGAGGCGATGACAGCCGAGCGGAGGTCTTCGCGGATCTCCTCGAACATCTCCACCACTCCCGGTGCGGTCGAGGTGGCCAGCAGACCGCCGTTGCCGAAGCGACCGATCGCGTCGACGAGTTCACGACGCCGGATGGACTCGGTGAGCTCGTCGACGTCGGAGTCGATGGCGGTGGCCAGCCGGTAGGGGCGTGAGCCGATCAGCTCGGTACCCAGATCCCGGCGCAGTCTCGAGATCTCAGCGCGCACGGTCACCGGGTCGACACCATCCTCGGCCAGCGCCAACGCCAATGCCTCGGTGCTCAGCCCCTCACGAAAATGGCTGAGCAGCAACAGGATCTCAGCATGCCGTCGCGACAGTGCGGTCGACCCGGCGCGCGAGGTCCAGCGCAATCCGCCGCCGAGCACCGACAGATGTGGTCGACGACTGTCCAGCCGGGCCAGATCGATGGCATGCGAACGCAATTCGTTCTCCACCGCGGTTACAGCCAAACGTACCGCCGACAAGGCGAACGGTGCCGACACCTCACGCCCGCCGGTCACGTCGACCACGCCGATCACGTGGCCGGTGGCCGGATCGTGGACGGGAGCGGCCGCACAACTCCATTTCTGCACCGGTTCGGCGAAGTGCTCGGGACCACGGATCTGCACGGACTGATCGAGAGCCAGCGCGACACCGGGGGCGTTGGTGCCCACGATCTCCTCGCTCCACAGCGAACCCTCCACGAAGTTGATCCGCTCGGCACGACGGCGCGCACCGGAGTCGCCTTCGATCCACAGCAGTCTGCCGACTTCGTCGGTGAGGGCGAGCACCACCCCGGAGTCGGCGATGTCGTCGAGCAGCAGCGACTGGACGACGGGGCGCACCGAGGTCATCGGGTGATGGGCGCGGTACTGGGCGAACTCGGTGTCGGTGAGAGACTGCCCGCCGAGCGCCTTCGACGCATGCGGGTCGGCCCCGGATCGCAACGACCGTCGCCAGGAATCCCACACCAGCGAGCGGACAGCCGATCCGTCGGCACCGGGGGCATCGCCATCGGCGCGTACGCGCTCGTATGCGGCACGCACCCGATCGTCACCGGACACCTCGTCGTGCCCGAGCGCAGTCGTGTCGGCCATGCACCCTCCACTGGACGCTCACCGGACCAGCCTCCCGGCGAGTGTCCCCATTGTGCACTGCATCACATCGATTGCCAACTATGCCCAATTCTGGTCCGTTGTCCGGTTCAGCCGACTCGGGCCAGTTCGACGACACATGTCCCGCAGTCCGCCGACACCGGCGCCAGGGGGTCACCCCTTTCGTCGACCGGGCTAATGCCGCCCCTTGACGAAGGAGTAGAGGTAGGTGCTGACCAGCACCGCGATCGCGGAGATGATGGCCGGCCACAACCAGTCGTTGTTGAGCGACGAGGTGACCGCGACAACCACCCAGGCAATCACACAGACGGCCACGACCAGCGTGGAGACCACCCTGATCACGAGGATGAAGAAGGTCGCGACACCCCACAGGATCTCGCTGACCTGCTCACGACGGCTCACAGCTACTCATTATGCGGGCGGACCGCACAAACACGTCGCTGCGCGACACGCGTGATGCTTGACTGGAGTGGTGAAGCTCGTGAATCTGATCCTCAACATCATCTGGCTCGTGCTGTGCGGGTTCTGGATGGCCATCGGATACGCCGTGGCCGGCATCCTCTGCTTCATCCTCATCATCACGATCCCGTTCGGCGTCGCCTGTTTCCGCATCGGCAACTACGCGCTGTGGCCGTTCGGCCGCCGGGTGGTCCGCGACCCCGACGCGGGCGCACCCTCGCTGATCACCAACATCATCTGGCTGATCATCGCCGGATGGTGGCTGGCCCTGGGGCATCTGGTGACCGGCATCGCCATGTGCATCACGATCATCGGCATCCCGCTGGGCATCGCGAGCTTCAAACTGATCCCGGTGTCGCTGATGCCGCTGGGCGCGCGCATCGTCTCCAGCGACGACTTCCTCGCCTCACCGGAGTACTGAGCACACCCATCTCGCGCGCCACCTCTCACGTCTGGCCGACGAGCATCGCGCGGACGGTGTCGATGGTGTCGGCGTCGAGGGCGGTCTTGTCGGGTCGATACCGCAGCACCCGCGCGAACCGCAGCGCGACACCGCCGGGATACCGCGGGCTGCGTTGCACCCCGTCGAGTTCGATCTCCACGACGAGTTCGGGTCGCAGATAGACGGTATGGGAATCCCGATGCGATTCGTGACGCGGGAATTCCTCTGTCTGCCAAGCCAGTAACGCGTCGGCCAGTCCCTTGAACGTCTTGCCCACCATCACCGGGGCACCGCCGTGCGGATCGCGCGCACCCAGATGCAGATTCGACAGATAACCGGTACGGCGGCCGTATCCCCACTCCGCGCCGAGCACCACCAGGTCGAGAGTGTGGACAGGTTTGACCTTCTGCCAGGCACGTCCGCGCCTGCCTGCCATGTACGGCGACGCCAGATCCTTGACCATCACACCTTCATGGCCGGCGTCGATCGCGGCGTCGAAATGCGCCTGGAGCTGTGCGGCATCGGGGCGCCGGATGGCCGGCATGCGGTGGGCGGGGGCGAGATGCTCGAGAACGTCGAGCCGACGCGCGAGAGGTTCGTCGATGAGGTCGACGCCGTCGAGGTGTAAGCAGTCGAAGAAGAACGGGTGCAGCAACAAGTCACCCTCCGCCGACCCGAACCGGCTCATGGTCTCGGCGAACGGTCGCGGTCGACCGGCGTCGGTGAGTGCCAGGGTCTCGCCGTCGAGGATGACCGACCGACACGGCAGCCCGCGCACCACATCGACGAGTTCGGGAACGCTGTCGGTGATCTCACGCAGCGTGCGGGTGAACACATGCACCTCGTCGCCGGCGCGGTGGACCTGGATGCGCGCGCCGTCGAGTTTGTACTCGGCCACGATCTCGGCGCCGAGATCGTCGGCTGCGGCAGCGAGCGAGTCGGCCGGTGAGGCGAGCATCGGGCGCACCGGCCGGCCGACGACCAGACCGATCCCGCCGAGCGCCTCGGCACCGTCCATCGCCGCTGCGGCGGTCCCGGCCAGGCTGCCAGAGAGCATGAATGCCCGGCGCACCGCGGCCGGCGGTGCGTCGGTGGCCTCGGCGATCGCATCGACCATGAGCCCTTCCAACGCCCCCTGCCGCAGCTCGCCGACCAGCAGCCGTGAGACGAACTGCCGTTCGCGGTCGGTGAGTGCACCCATCAGCGCGGTGAGGATCTCGCGACGACGCCTCGTCGACCCCGCGCCGGACTTTGCGGCGAGTTCACTCAGCTGCGCGTTGACCCATTTGACCGTCGTCGCACCGGCGTCCACCTGCTCACCGTCGGTGGGTGCGGCGTCGATGGCCGCGAGGCTCCGCCACCCCACGCCGATGCGTCCTTGCGTGAGCTCACCGGTCAGCCACGACACGACCACCGGCAGCTCGTCGGCGCGGGCCCCGCGCAGCAGCTGCGACAGGGCAGCCTTCTTCGCGGTCCGCGATCGCGTGGCGGCGACCGCGGCCGAGGTGTCGACCACCGCCGCCAGCGTCATCGGGTCTGCAGATGCCATCGGGGCCGAGCCTCTCACGATCCCCCGACATCACCGGTCACCGGCCGACGCGGACGCCTCGACATCTCAGGAGTCACCGGCTACCTGGGGGTGGCGTCGATGGAACTCATCGATCGCACCGTCGACGGTGGTGAACACATGATCCGACCGCAGCCTCGACAGCACACCGAGTATGCGCAGATCCTTCTGGAGTTCAGGATCGAGACCTGCCAACACGAATGCCGCGCCGCGCGAATGCACGAAGTCGATCAACTGGTTGAGGACTATGGTCGCCGAGTAGTCGACGTCACCGATCGCCGAGCAGTCGAGCACCAGCCAGATCACCCGGTGCGGCGCAGCGGTGACGAGTTGCTGAACATCATCGGAGAAGCGGTTGGCGTTGGCGAAGAAGAGATCGGCGTCGTAGCGGAACACCAGCAGTCCAGGCGCGGACTCCAGTCCCGGCTGGGCGGGGGTGTAGGTGCGCACCGGGTTGCCGTCGTGATCGGGTCTGCCGACACCAACCACAAACTGGTCGGGATGGTACTGCCGGCGCAACATCGCCACAATCGAGGCGATCACCGCCAGGAAGATGCCCTGCTCCACCCCGATGACGCACACGGTGACCGCGGTGAGGAGCGCGACCACGAATTCCATGCGACGTTCGCGCCACAGCCGCTGCAGTCCGCTGATGTCCACCAGGTCGATGCCGATCAGGAACACCACCGCCGCCAGGACCGCAGTGGGCATGTTCGCCAGGATCCCGGTGAGGAACAGCAGGGTGACCACCACGCAGGCACTCATCACCAGACTCGACATTTGAGTCCGGGCACCCGCGGAATCGGCGATCTTGGTCTTGGTTGGACTGCCGTTGACCACGAATGCCGAACTGAGAGAGGCGAACACGTTGGCGGCACCGAGTCCGGCCATATCCCGGTTGATATCCACACGCTCGCCGTGTGCGGTGGCGAAACTGCGTGCGGTCGCCGCGCTCTGGGCGATGATCACCACGAAGCAGCCGAAAGCGATCCCGCCCACCTGCACCAGATGTGTCCAGTCCAGCTGGCGAGGTATTCCCAGCGGCGGCAGGCCCGAACGCAGATGACCCACCACGGTCGCATCGAGATCGGTGGCGGCAACCACGACGATGCCGATCACCAGAACCAGAATTGCGCCAGGAACTTTCGGCGCCCACCTGCGCAGCGCGAGCATCACCAGCAGTGCCACGGCCGCGAAACAGGCGTCGATCACCCGGGTATGTGACAGGTTGGTGAGTAGATACCACTGCTGGAGAAGCCAGTCGCCGCCGTGGCGTTTGGGGATCCCGAGCATGTCGGGGATCTGCCCGATGGCCACCTGCACCCCCACCCCGCTGAGGAATCCGATCAGGACCGCAGCGGAGAGGAAGTCGGCCAGAAAACCCAACCGCAACAACCATGCGAGCAGCAGGAATACCCCGGTGACCGCAGCGGTGATCGCGCACAACGAGATCCACTCGCCCGTGTGCGGGCGCAACCCCACCAGACCGAGTCCGGCCAATCCGGAGGCGAGCAGCGCCGCAGTCGCCGAGTCCGCACCCACCACCAGCAGCCGTGACGCCCCGATGAACGCAAAGGCGATGGTGGGCAACAGGATCGTGTAGAGACCGATTTCCACGGGCACCCCGGCGATGGACGCGTAGCCCATACATTCGGGGATGGTGATGGCTGCCAGCGTGATGCCGGCGATCAGGTCCGGGCGGATCCAGGTTCGTCGATACCCGGAGATCCATGCCGGCCGTGCCGATCTCAGGCCACGCCTGAGGACGTCCCCCGTCGTGGCCATTGCCTCACCCGTGCAGGGTGTCGGCGAAGAACTCGACAGTGCGTCCCCACGCGAGCGCCGCCGCGTTCGCGTCGTGGGCGCGCGAGTTGGGGTTGGCGAATGCGTGTCCCGCGCCGGGATAGCGGAACACCACTGCCGTGTCGGATTTGACCTCATCGAGCTGATCGAGTTCGGATTCGGGGATCGAACGGTCGGCCGTCCCGTAGTGCCCCTGCCACGGCACGCTCAGTTCGGCCGCTGATTCCAGACCCGAGGGCATTCCCGACCAGCGCGAGGCCCCCAGTCCGCCGCCGTAGAAGGTGACACCCGCGTCGGCGACTCCCGAGGCGCTACCCCACAGCGACACCGAACCGCCCATGCAGAAGCCGAGGATCCCGACCGACGAAACCGGTTCCTGGGCCAGGAGGTCGCAAGCGGCGGCGACGTCGTGGGAGATGGTCTCCCCGGTCAGCGCCTTCATCTGCGGGCGGGCTTCGTCGAAGTCGCGGATCACCGGGTCGCCGCCGCGCCAGTACAGATGCGGGATGACCACCAGATACCCGCGCCCGGCCAGCGCCCGGCCCACGTCGCGCAGGTAGCTGTCCACACCCCACGCCTCCTGCACGAGGATGATCCCCGCGCCGTTGCTGCCCGCCTGCTCGTCGTTCACCAGGGAGATCGGCACTCCCTGATGCGAGATCTCCCGGTCGAATCCGTTGAGTGCGCTCACAAGTCGTGAAGTCTAGTCGCGCATGCCGGTGCGTTGCCGAGATCTGGACCCTCGAGCACTGTCGTCGACGATCTCGATACGTCCGAGCGGTGCCAGCGTTGCCGGGTCGATCCCGAAGTCCTGCGCGGTGGTGCCGGTGCCGAGGATCTGGTCGGCGAGTACCTCGCCCACCAGCGGCGCCATCGTCAGACCGGCGGCGCCGAATCCGGCGTTCACGAAAAGTCCGTCGAGCACGTCGAGTTCCCCGACCAGGGCTCGCCCGTCGGTGGTCATCGGCCGCAGCCCCACCCGCATCTCACCCAGGGTCGCCTCGGACAGGCCCGGCGCGATGGCGAGTGCATCTGCGAGTACCTGCTCGGTGCCGGCGGCGGTGACCCGCGGGTCGTAGCCACTGCCGGTCTCCCTGGTGGCCCCGGCCACGACCCGCCCGTCGTCGAAGGCCACGAGGTAGTGGCTGCCCGGCGGGATGATCGACGGCCAGTCCCCGGTCGCGGTGCCGGTCAGGTTCAGATGGGCGATCTGGCCGCGCTGCGGTTCGAGTGGGAGCCTGGTGCCGGGGCCGTCGGGCCCGATTCCCGAGAGCACCTGATTCGACCAGGCGCCGGCGGCGACCACCACCGAATCGAATTCGCTCGGAGTGCCCGAGTCGTCGACGATGACCGCTGCGCCGTCGATCTCCCCGACCATCACCTGCCTGCCGGTCACCGTGGCACCGTGGCTACGCGCACCGGCGAGCAGCGCCGCGCACAGCGCGCGTCCGTCCACGCGTGCGCCGCCGGGGATGAACACGGCCTCCAGATCGGGAGCCAGTGGGGCGAACAGGGCGCCCGCCTGGGCGGCGTCGATGCGCTCTGCGCGCCCCGCGATCGGTACCACAGCAGTGCGCTGACGGATCCTGGCCTCGGTGGCGTCGAGTCGCGCCGGATCGTTGTCGACCACCAGCGATCCGGACATGCGGTAACCGATCTCATCCTGGCCGACGTCGGCAAGTCGTTCACGCAGCGTCGGATAGTATTGCGCCCCTGCTGAATACAGGTCGTAGGCGGGGCCGGTGAGAGAACTCGACCACGGCTGAATGATGCCCGCACCAGCGGCGGTGGCCCGGCCAGTGGCATCACTGTCGAAGACCTCGACGGACACACCCCGTCGGGCGAGTGCGAATGCTGTTGCCGCACCGGCGATTCCCCCGCCGATGACACCCACGCTCAGGTCGGTCACCGGCCCACGACGTCCTCGAGGGTGGCGGTGAGCTGGTGCTGTGTCTCGTCGGCCAGCTTCTTGAACGCCAGCGCCGCGATGGGCTCGCCCAGCTTCGCCGCCCCGTTGAACTCGACGGACGCGTGATAGGTGATGCGCGTGCCCCCTCCGGCGGGATCGGGCGCGAACGACAGGTCGTCGCTGGTGGTGGCGGTCTTGTTCACACCGGTGAACACGAGGTGGTCGGGTTCGTCGACGGTGAGTGTGTAGGTCAGCTCGGTGGTGAACACCAGGAATTTCGAGGTGTTGTGCCACTGGGTGCCCTTGACGATCGGACCGTCGCCGACCTGCGAGCACGAGACGGTGCCCGGATCCCACGCTTCGGTGTGGGCGAAGTCGCGCAGATATGCCACCACCTCCTCCATCGCGGCCTGGACGGTGAACGTGCGTTCGACGTCAACCATGATGTACGTGGCCTCCCGTGTCAGAACTCTCGTGGATCAGGGCTTCTGTGCGTCAGACCCGGTGTGGGTCAGAACTCTTCGTAGGTGTTGGGGTCCTGGTCCTGGATGCGGCCGCGTTCGAGCGCCGAGATGGCCGCCATCTCCTCATCGGTGAGGGCGAATCCGAAGATGTCACGGTTCTCGCGTTGGCGTTCGCTGTGTGCCGATTTCGGCAACGGCACCGCGTCGAGCTGATGATGCCAGCGGATGATGACCTGCCCCGGCGACACATTGTGCGCAGTGGCAGCCGACGTCACCGGCTCACACTCCATGATCGCGCTGCCCCGCCCGAACGGGCTCCACGCCTCGGTGGCTATGCCGTTGCGCGCGTGGAATTCTCGGAGCTTACGCTGCGGAAAGAAGGGATGCATCTCGATCTGGTTGACCACCGGCATCACCCCGGTCTCCCCGGAGATGCGGTCGAGGTGGGCGGGTTCGAAATTGCAGACACCGATGGAGGTGACCAGGCCGTCGCGGCGCATGTCGATCATCGCGCGCCAGGTGTCGACGTATTTGTCCAGGCGCGGCAGAGGCCAGTGGATGAGCAGCAGATCGATGTGATCGACCCCCAGATTGGCCATCGATGTGCGGGCCGACTCGATGGCACCATCGTAACCCTGCAGTCTCCCAGGGATTTTCGTGGTGATAAGGATGTCGTTGCGATCCACATCGGATGCGGCGATCGCGGCACCGACCTCGGGTTCGTTCTCGTAGCGCAAGGCAGTGTCGATCAGCCGGTAGCCATTGTCGATGCCGCTGGCCACCATGGCCGTCACGTCGGTGTCGTCGGGACTGAAGGTACCGAGGCCGATGACCGGCAGTGCGGTGCCGTCGGACAACTCACGTGTCGGAATCGTTTGGTACAGGTCAGCGGAGTCCATCACCTCACGCTACGCCGCCGCTCGTGTCATGCCGTGAACGCGAGATGCCGATGCCGAGAGAACCCACACCCGGGCTCACTCGGTGTGTTCGCTCTCGGCCTCGTAGTCTCGTTGCCGACAGTGGGCGTCGAGGCAGGTGGTGACACGGTGGAATTGACACTGGTGGCAGTGGGTGGCGTGGCCGTCGCCGTGACGATCGCGTCGTTCTCCCGGCGTCTGGGCATCGCCGCGCCACTGCTGCTGGTGGTGTTCGGCGCCGCACTGAGTTTCGTTCCCGGTGTACCCCGGGTGGACATCGACCCGGAATGGATTCTGACGGTGGTGCTCCCGCCGTTGATCTATTCGGCGGCCATCAACATGCCCACCCAGGATCTTCGGCGCGACATCAAGGCGATCGGCGGGCTCGCCGTGGTCCTGGTGGTCGCGACCACTGTCGGTGCCGGGTGGGTCTGTCACATGCTGGTCCCCGAGATCGGTTGGCCTGCCGCATTCGCACTCGGTGCGGTGATCAGCCCCACCGACGCGGTGGCCGCGACGTCGGTGGGCCGCAAGTTGGGATTGCCGTCTCGACTGCTGTCGGTGCTCGAGGGTGAAGGTCTGATCAATGACGCGGCCGCGCTGACCCTGCTGAAGTCGGCGAGTGCGGCGATCGCGGCATCGGTGTCGCTCTGGCATGTGGTCGGCAGCTTTGTGTATTCGGTGGTGGTGGCGATCGTGATCGGCGCGGTGGCGGGCTATCTCACCGTGCGGGTGCGTGCCGTGCTCCACGACTCGGTACTCAACACCGCGGTGTCGTTCGTGGTGCCGTTCGTCGCGTTCATCCCCGCCGAGGATCTCGGCGCATCGGGCATTCTCGCGACCGTGGTCGCAGGGCTGGTCACCGGGCATCTGGGCGTCAAATACCTCGACGCGCAGGCCCGGGTGTCGCAGACGCTGAATTGGCGGACGCTGTCATTCCTGCTCGAGAGTTTCGTGTTCCTGTACATGGGGCTGTCGCTGAAACATCTGATCGACGACGTTCATCCCGGCGCTCTCGACCTGTGGAACACCATCGGGATCGGGCTGATCATGTCGGTGACGGTGATCGTCATCCGCATCGTGTTCGTGGCACCGCTGGTCGGGGTGATGCACCGCGACGCCCAACAGGCCGAAGAACACAAGCCGCGGCTTCAGGAATGGCAGAAGCGACTCTCGGACAACGACTTCGTCAGTCGTTTCACCCCGCGACGTATCGCGCACATCGAACGGCGGGTCGAACGGGCCAGCGGCGACATCGAATACCTGCTGAACCAGCGGGTCGGGTGGCGCGGCGGAGTGGTGTTGGGCTGGGCCGGGATGCGCGGTGCGATCACGGTCGCCGCCGCGAACACCCTGCCCGCTGACACCCCGTATCGGGCGCAACTGCTGCTGGTCGCATTCGTGGTCGCCGCATTCACGCTTCTGGTCCAGGGCGGGACACTGCCGTTGGTGATCAAGGCGATCAAGGTGCCCTCGGACGATCCGGTGAAGCTGCGCAGCGATTACGAGTCGCTCATCACCACGGTGTCGTCGGCCGGACGCGACGTGATCAACGAGGCCGCCGATCGCGGTCAGGTGAGCGTGGCGGTGATCGACCGGGTGCGTTCGGACAGCCGGATCGCCGAGGAGCAGTCCGAAGCGGAGGGTGAGGGTGAGGCACAGCGCCAGGCTGTCGACATCGATCAGTTCCGGGAGTACCGGCAACTGCGGCTGCAGGTGATCGACGCCGAACGCGACGCGCTGATCAAGGCGCGCGATTCGGGTGCCTACAGCTCCCAGGCCGTGTCCAATGCGCAACGACAGCTCGACGTGCAGGAATCAGCGATCAGGTTGGTGGCGCAGGAGGAGTGAGCCGGGTAAATGTGTGAGAGGTGAGCAGCGCACACGGCACCCGTCATCCGCGAATTGCTGTGGTCGGCAGCATCAATGTGGACATCACGGCCACCACCAGCAGACTTCCCGGCCCCGGTGAAACCGTCACCGATGGGGTGTTGACCCGGATGCCCGGCGGCAAGGGCTCCAATCAGGCGTCGGCCGCGGCTCGGCTCGGTGGTGACGTGCGCATGATCGGTGCGGTGGGCCGTGACGGCGAGGCCGAGCTGATGCGCGCCGCGCTGGGCCGCGCGGGGGTGAACACATCCGCACTCGCCGAACGTGATTCGGCGACCGGCATTGCCCTCATCTGCGTGGATTCCCACGGCGAGAACCAGATCTCGGTGTGTCCCGGCGCCAATTCCGAAATCGACACCAGCTCGATCGACTTCGATGACGACGCGGTCATCATGCAGTTGGAGATCCCGATGGACCGGGTACTCGACGCGGCGCGGCGCGCCTCCGGGATGGTGGTGCTCAACGCATCGCCGGTGCGGGATCTGCCACGTGAGCTCCTCGACAACACCGATCTGCTCGTGGTCAATGAACACGAACGCGACGCCCTCGACCACATCCCGCCCGGTTGCCTGGTCGCCGTGACCTACGGTGCCGACGGCGCAGAGTTGCTTCGTGACGGCACTTCGCTCGCCCGTGCGGCGGGCGTACCGACCACGGCTGTGAGCAGTGTCGGTGCCGGCGATGCGTTCTGCGCTGCGCTGGTGGTGGGACTGCTACGCGGCTACGAGCCGCGGGTCGCGCTGGAGGCCGCCTGCGCCGTGGGTGCAGCCGCCGTCGCCGACGAGGCGACACAGCCCGAATTCGGGGACCTGGACGAGTACGTGGGGTAGGGGTCGGCGGTCGCGGGGTGCGCGAGGGTTCCGGGCTGTGAACTGGTTGCGCGGGTGGGCGGGCGCTGTATGAACTGGTTGCGCGGGTACAGACGCAACCACTTTTCAACCGCGCACCCAATGCAATGGTTGCGCGGACAAGAACTGGATGCGCGAGGCGCAGTGACGCCCAACTCCCCATGTCGCTGTACGAACTGGTTGCGCGGGCGGGCGGACGCACTACGAACTGGATGCGCGGGTACAGACGCAACCACTTTTCAACCGCGCACCCAATGCAATGGTTGCGCGGACAAGAACTGGATGCGCGAGGCGCAGTGACGCCCAACTCCCCATGCCGCTGTACGAACTGGTTGCGCGAGTCGGCTAGCGCTGTATGAACTGGATGCGCGGGCACAAACGCAACCAGTTTCCAACGGCGCGACCAGTGCAATGGATGCGCCGACAAGAACTGGATGCGCGAAGCTCCGCGCAACCAGTTCACGACGAACGCAACCAGTTCACCAGCAGCATCAGCGCCCGGCGGCGCATGACGAATCGACGAATCGATCAACCGTCAGGCGGACAGCAGCTCGACCAGCGCTTCCTTGTTCAACGACGAGTAGCCCTGGATGTGGGCATCACGGGCGAGGCCCTTGAGTTCGACGACGGTCATCGACACGAGCTGATCGCGGTTGTACTTCTTCCCCGACGAGCCCGACGAGCTCTTCCCCGAGCCGTTCGTGGAAGCCTTCGCCGCACCGGAGCCGGTGGTCTTCTTCGCTGTCGATGCAGCACCCGACGATGTCGAGCCCGTCGACGCGGCGCCTGAGGCCTTGGCGGACTTGGAGGCCTTGGTCTTCGAGCCTGCCGATGGTTTGGTACTCGCCGTGGCGTTGCTCGCGGTGGAGGTCCTCGCCGCGGTCGCAGGTGCACCCGACCGATTGGTCGATGCCGTGGAGGCGTTGCCCGCACCAGACCCGTTCGCGCTCGGGCCCGTTCCGTTGCGAGAGTTGATCATGCTCTGCAACTGATTACGCATCGCGCTCACGGCACCCTCGGCCTCGGCAACCCGTTTCTGTGCATCCTTCTGGATCTTCGCGACATTGTCGCGAGCGGCCTGCTGCGCCTCGTCGAGTTTGCCGCGCAACTTGTCGACCGTCTTGCTGAGCTTGTCGATCTCACTGTCGCGCTTGTTCTTGCTGGCCATAGGACGTGGCTCCTCCCGCGCTCGACCCGGCATCGCGCGAACTCACCGCGGTCGCTCAATGTGTGCTGATGACAACTAGATCCACTATTCACCATTCCACATGATCGGGGTTCATCGACGCATGCGTGACCGTGTTGTGATCGTGGCATGGCGCAAATCTGGCGAATACGACCGAATTCCTGGGTTCCCATAACGATTCGACCACCGCCACCACCCGACACCCAGCCACGCGAGGGACCACGAGGGACTGCGTAGATCACCGGCTGCGCACCGGATACTTCATCATCGCGACCCGGTGGGCCCGCTCCTGTCACCGCCAGCGGGTCACGGCCACGTGTCCAGATATGCGCGATAGGTTCCGCTCGGAATGCTCGCGTCGTAGACCAGCTGTCCGGTGGGTGAGAACTCCGAAATGTGACCGGCGGTGCCCCAGCTGCCGAACGTGTAGCCATCGGAGAGTGCCTGCGCATTCCCGGTCGCGAACGTGACGAGACGATTCGGATGCTCCTGGGCACGCACCAGCGACGCGGAATGGGTGGCCGGATCGAGCCGAATCCATTTGATGGCCGACGTGCCCTGCGGGATGGAGCCGTCGACGTTGTTGTCGAACACGCGAACGGTGGTGGCATCGGCGAATTCCGCGTCGTGTTGACCGAGTATCGACGCTCCCGGCCCGACCGTGAACGTCGAATGCTTGCCGCCCAGAATCCATTTCACCGCACCGGTGTGGATGTTCACGTCGTAGAGCGCGTTGACGTTGCGCATCGAGATCAGGAGGTCGCCGTCGGGATCCAGCGAGATCGAGTTGATGTGGTAGGGATCGTAGGTCGCCTGACCGCCGATCGAGTTCAGCCCGCCACGAGGCTTCATACTCGAATCTGTGAGTGGCACATGCGCTTTCGCCGACCATTGCATGAGCACCCGACCGGTGGCCACGTCGACCACGCTGGCGACCGAATCCATCATCGATCCGTTGACCGGGCCGCCGACCGAGGACAGGTCTGCGTTGATCTGACGGTATGCGGTGATCAGGGCCTCACCACCGGGCGTCAGCCGGAACTCATGAGCGTCGGATTGCAGGCCGTCACCGGCGGTCAGAGTGGTGATGACGTGGTAATTCTGGTCGGCGATGTAATCGACACCGGTGCCGTGCCCGTCGACGCCACTACCCTGCCACCAGGTGAGCACCTTCTTGCCCTGATACATCTGAGTGCGGAAGTTGGCGAAGCCCGCACCGACGGGTGCTGGCCTGTGCCACAGCACCTTCCCGGTCTTGTCGACGATGAGCAGACCCTGATCGGATCCCTGTCCGAGTCCTGGAATGGGCAACGGAACTGCCACATTGGCGCCGGAGGTGTAGAAGATGTCGCCGGGTGCGTTGACATTGACGGTGAACTTCCGGGCCAGCGAGAACGTGGGCAGGGTCGGCGCCGCTGACACGGTACCCACCCCTACCACCACGCCGGCCACTGCGCCGAATGACACGGCAGCAGTTCCCAGTGTGCGCGCGAGCGCCGGCCGGTGCCTGCGTCGCCCGTTCTCGCGTCGTGTGCGTGTGCTCATTCGAATCGTCCGATCTCGTCCTGGTTTCCGGTCAAGGCCACATCCACGGCAGCGATGACGCTCGTGCGGTCGGGCAATCCGAAGGCATAGGAGCTCATGTCCCGGACGGTGCCGGTTCGCGACCGCCACAGCAGCCGCCGCTGGTCTGCAATGGGTGCATCGAGCAGGAGAACGGCATTGCCGGAAGCGGGGTCCTCCCAAACGACATGGCGATCGTCGGGGTGATGGGTGGCGGTACATCCCCGCGCCCCACATCCCCACGCCTCGTGGTCGACGTGGGTCGTCTCACTGCGCACCCACCTGTTGGCGATGTGCTGGTCACGGCCGTCGGTCATCTGCGCACTCCTTCTGATCCGGCTCGGACGTCTGAGGTGTCTGGACTCTCATGAACGCCGACTGTCGAGCGGTCTCGAATTCCACACGTCCTCACGCGAACGGGTTCGCGAAACTTCCGGCCTGCGTGAAGTAGTCGTGCAATCCCTGCTGCGCTGCGGCAGCCAGATAGGCGGGCAGCGGCTGGTCGACCTCGGTGGCACTCGCCGTAGCCAGCAGCTCCTGCATCTGCGATCGCAATGTCGATGTGCCACCCGCGAGATTGTCGACCTCGAGCGGGCCGCGTGTGGTGCGATAGTCGTAGAGCTCGAACTCCTGGGTCTGCGTGTGGTCGATGTCGATGGTGCCGCGCTTCCAGTGCGAGTAGGCGGCGAATTTGGCAGTGGGAGTGCGCACTCCCACCACATGGGCGGGCGCATTGGCGTCGAAGGCGAGTGCCCCCTCCTCGATGGTGTGCTCGTCAGTGGTGTGCGCGATCCACGGACGTCCAGCCGCATCGGGATTCGAGCAGATCGCGGCGATGTCGGCACGCGCGGCGAGGTGCGCCAGATTCGGCTCGGACCGCCACGCGTTGCCGCCGGTGGCCACGGTGAGGATGAATGGGGTGAGATCGACGGACGAGACGAGCTGCGACCGCGACTGCGCCGGACCGGTTCCCCGACTGAGCTTTCCGCGCGGGTCGTGTACCACCAACGGCACCCTGATCGATTCCTCGTACACCGCACCGCCTTTGCCGTGCAGACCGTGGGATCCCGCGTAGTCGCCGTGATCAGCGGTGAAGACGACAACCGTGTTGGCGGCGACATCGGGTCGGGCGGCGAGGGTGTCGAGTACGCGACCTATCTGGACATCGACCTGACGCTGGTACCACAGATAGAGGTTGGCCATCGCGATCCACTGTTTCTCGGCCTGCGGCCCGGAGTACTCCGGCACTCCGAAGGCGATGTTCGCAACCTGCCGCAGTGCGGTCTGCAGGCGGGGCTTGTTCTTCTCGAGCTGTTGTGGCGTCTCATAGTTGGGCGGCAGCGAGGTGATGATCTGCGGGATCGCGTTCTGTTGCTGCACGAGATGTGTCCAGCGCGGCCACCACTGGATGTCGTGCGGATTGACGAATGAGACCGTCGTACACCAGGGTCCGTCACCGGCCTTACTGCCGAACCAGTCGATGAACTGGCCGGTGATCGACGGGTCGACGTGCATGCCCTGATTCGGCGATCCGTTGGGCGATGGGTATGTGCCGCCGGAGAACCCGTAAGCCCCGAGTCCGCCCGGGGTGGTGTCGGGCGTATGTCCGAGGTGCCACTTGCCATACCACCAGGACTGATAGCCACGTGCGGAGACGAGTGATCCCCAGGTGGGGAAACCCGACGCCAGGGTGCTCTGGTTGACCAGCATGCAGCCGGTCTGATGTGCGTAGAGGCCGGTGAGCATCGTCCCGCGTGCCGGCGTACACATCGTGGCGGCGCTGTAGTAGCGGTCGAAGCTCACCCCGCCCGCGCGAATACGGGCGATGTTGGGTAGCAGGGTCGCGAGTTTCTGCTCCGACGGGAACCACTGCGGCGTACGCATCTCGTCGACGATGACCACAAGGATGTTCGGACGGCTCGGATCGGTATCGGCTCGCGCCTGGCCGACGCCGCCGCTCGACGTGACAACAGCCGAGGCAGCCGACGCTGCCACCGCCGACGCGGCTGACCGTCCGAAGAACGAACGACGAGTTATCTCCCCCATGCGGGCTCCTGTCAACGTGTGGCGCGGTCACCCCGGGTCCGCGCCGATGCGACGCCCTGGTAACCGAACACCACGGTGTGGATGTGGCGACCCCCGACGCCGAACTTCGACTTAATGATTATACGAATAATTCAGTCGAGTCAACCCTCCGGCGCACACGCAATGTCAGCGAAAATCTCAGGTAAACCGTGGTCAAAGGTCTATGCGGGGAACGACCCTGGCCCGAGCCAACGCTTATACAATGGGCAGATATGTCAAACGGCGTCGGCTGGTTATTCTCATCACATGACCCCGGCGCCGGACTCGGCCTCCACCTCGGCGAATGCATTGACGACCCGCGCGTCGACTAGCCACGCGTCGACACGCGAGAAGCTGCTGGACGTCGCTGCCCGTCACTTCGCCGAACTCGGGTATCGGCGCACCTCGGTCGCCGCGATCGCTCGCGAACTCTCCATCACGCCGTCGGCGGTGTACTTCCACTTCGAGAACAAAGAGGATCTGTTCGTCGCCGCATACGACCGCGAAGCCGGTCGCCTCTCCGATGTGGTGCTCGATCCGTCGCGGGCGGCCGGCGACGGGTTCATCGAACAGCTGATGCTGGGGCTTGCCACCCAGTTACCCGACTACCCGCTGGTGTACCGGGTGGTCCGCGGCCTCGAACCCACGCTCATGCCCCGACTGGCCACCGGCGAGATTCCCGCGCGGCTGCGATCGGCGTTGGCGGTGGCACTACGCAGGGGTCAGGAAGAGGGGTCGGTGCGCACCGACATCGATCGCGAGGTGATGGCCACCGCTCTCGAATCGATCCTGCTGGCCCTGCTGTTGACCACGGTGCAGGCGCAGGGAGCCGGCCGGGGCGAACGCGCGCTGGCCGTGCGGGAGCTGATCTGGGCGGCCATCGGGCGGCGTCCCCGATAGCCACCCGGCGCCGGACACTCTTCCCCACTCGACTCCCCGACAACTCACTTCGGCACACGTGGACGCTCGGGCCACGTCAGCCCGCAGACCGCCGTTCGGCGATGTCGGTAGGACGCTGGTCGGCCGTGGCACGTCGCACGGTAGGGAGGTCGACGGTGTACTGGTCGCCGACGGCAGCGGGGAGTTTCGGCCGACTCCCCGTCTCGTCGTCGGCACCGGCATCGTCAGTGCCGGCAGCGTCCGCGCCCGCAGCGGCGCCGATCGGGCCGTACCAGGCACGCACGACCTTCGAGGAGGCGATGCCGACCAGCCCGGTGACCACCAGGACCGCGGCGATGACCGTGAGCACCCAGGCCAGCGTCGTGCGCGGCCATGGCGTGTCGAAGGCGACCAGACCGGCGATGTACCCGACGAACGGGTTCGTGACGCTCATCGCGGCGAGAACCCACGGCAGCGGTCCGGCGGCGAAGGCGCTCTGGCCCATCACGAGGCCGGTGGCAGTGCTGACGCCGAGGATGTAGACCGGCCAGTCGGTGAGTGCGCCGACGAGTCCACCGGACACGAGGTCCTCGATGGTGAGTTTGAGTGCCACCGCGGTGACCGCATAACAGATGCCCGCACCGACCGCGAGGAACAGCGCCCCGACCCGTGTGGCGACGCTGCCCGCGGCCACCGCACACACCACGACGGCGAAAGCGGCGACGATCAGCGTGATGGCCAGTCGCGCCGGGTGGGCCACCCCGGGACTCTGCACATCCCCCTGCGAGACGATCAGCAGCGCCAGACCGACGCACACCAGCAGCGCGCACCCCCAGTCGCGGGCACGCGGACGTACCGGGCCGCCGTCGACGGCCGACAGCGGCAGCGTGAACAGCAGTTGCGTGGACGCCAGCGGCTGCACCACCACCAGCGGTCCGAGGTGTAAGGCCACCGCCTGGACCACGAAGCCGAGAATGTTGGTGATCCACCCGAGCGCCCAGCTACGGGTGCGGACCAGCCGCGACAGCAGCGCAGGCGAGTTGGTCAGGCCGATGCCCGAATCACCCGACGCGGCCGCTCTGTGCTGCAGAAATGCCGCGATCGCGAAGAACATGGCCGCGCAGAGACTGGTGGTGACAACCAGTATCACTACGCCCCCCACGGTCTGACTCGACTACTGACGACAAATGCGCCTATCCAGCCATTGTTGCCATATATCTCGAACCGGCCAAGTCAGCGGTGCCGATTGTGTCGAGTCGATCACTGCGCGCGGCATTGGTCGACGATGTCGTCTACGCCGGGGCGGTGTCGCGCATCGTCACCACGGCACCCAATGGTGTGACCGCCTTGTGCGGCTGTGAGATCAGAGCCTCCCGGTCACCGGGATCCGTCGGAGTAGGTCAGCACCGCGTCGAGATAGCGGTCGACGGCCCCGTCGGCAGCGGTGGAGAAGTACATCGCGGGCTCGACGAGTTCCACTTCGAGGATGGCTGGTCGACCATTCAGATCGACCAGATCCACGCGCGCGTAAGCGAGCGGCCCGACGGTCGCGGTGATCGTCGCCAGCGCCTTCTCGGCGACCGCACGCTCGGTGCGGGTGGCCTGCTCGGCGGTGACGTTCTCGGTGTAGGTGTCGCCGATGAGGCCGCCGCCGACAGCCAGGATCGGACCCTTGCGGAAAGCGTGGGAGAACCGCGGCGTCGACCGCCCGAGATCACTGCCGGTGCCACCGAAGTAGACCAGCGCCTTCTCCCCCACCTGCGCGACCGAGGGTACGGCGGGTTGGATCATCGCATGCCGCCCCGAGTCGACGATGCGCGCCGCCAAGGCGAGTGCCCGGTCGTCGCCGCTGTCGAAGAGCCCGGTGTCCACCGAACCGGCCGAGCGGGTGGGTTTGACCACCAGTCGCGATGACCGGACCCCGGCGATCGCGCACCTCGCCTCCTCGCGAGTAGCAGCGAATGCGGTGGGCACGACGTCACACCCGGCCGCGACCAGATCGGTCACGTAGCGCTTGTCACCGTTCCACCCGAGCACCCGCGCGCTGTTGACCAGCCGGCCATCGGCGCCGACACGCTCGATCCACTCGTCGAACTCGTCGAGATGTCCCGCATAGTTCCACGGGCTGCGCACCAGGATGCGGTGGAATCCGGACCACTCGATGCGAGCGTCGCGCCAGTCGCACAGGGCGGCGTCGAGACCACGAGCGGCACAGGCGCTCAGCACGACCGGTTCATCCGGGTCGGGGTCGGCGGCCCGCGTGCCGGGATCAGCCGTCACAACGGCCACTGTCAGACCGGCCGCCGACATCGCCGGAGTCGGTGCCGTAGCCGGAGTCTGCTCAGCAGGTGTCACGAACGCACATTGTCACATGGCCGATCGGTGTCACCAGCTCTGCTCCGGAACCGCAGCCGCCCTACACGGGCTGTGCAGAGCCCCGACGCCGGGCACGTTGGCGGACCGGGTCGGGGTAGGGCACCGCGTCGATCAGCGCCCGCGTGTAGTCGGCGGTGGGATCGGTGAGGACCGCGCGTGCATCCCCAGACTCCACCACCCGACCCGCTCGGAGCACCACCACACGGTCGCAGACCTGTTCCACCACGGCGAGGTCGTGGCTGATGAACAGCGCGGCGAAGCCGATGTCGTGCTGCAGTGCGGCGAAGAGGTCCAGAACCCGTGCCTGCACCGACACGTCGAGTGCGCTGGTCGGCTCGTCGGCGATCAACAGATCCGGATCGACCGCCAGAGCGCGGGCCAATGCGACACGCTGCCGTTGTCCGCCGGAGAGCTCATGGGGCAGCCGCGGGGCGAAGGACTCGGGTAGCCGGACCGCGTCGAGCAGTTCGAGGACGCGTCGCCGTCGCGACGTGCGGCCCCCCACCCCCTGGATGTCGAGCGGTTCACGGATGGACTCGCCGACGGTGAACCGCGGGTCGAGTGATGCCGCCGGATCCTGCGGGACGAAGGAGACCCGGCGTCGTGCCGCCCGCAGTCGTCGGCCGCGCAGCTCGGTGATGTCGGTACCGGCCAGCTCGATCGTGCCGCCGGCGATCGGGACCAGTCCACCCACGGCACGTCCCAGAGTGGTCTTGCCGGAACCAGATTCGCCGACCAGACCGACCACCTCCCCGCGGCGCACATGCAGCGACACCGCATCCAGCGCGATATGTCCGCCCCGGTGGAGCCCGCCGCCGAAGCGGACGGTGAGGTTGCGCACGCGCACGGCTTCGTCCGGGCTGCTATGATCGCGCTCACCGTCCTCAGGTCCCGCCACGAGCGCGTCGGCAGAACCCGGCTCCGACTGTGCTGCACCCGATTCCGCTCGCGGCAGCCGGGGCACCGCCGCGAGGAGCTGGCGGGTGTAGGCGTGCGTGGGCGCGGCGAAGATGTCGAACACATCGCCGCGTTCAACGACCTCGCCGAGCTGCACGACCACCACCTGATCGGCGATGTCGGCGACCACTCCGAGATTGTGCGTGATCAGCAGGACACCGGTACCGAGCCGGTCGCGCAACCGCACGAGGAGGCTGAGGATCTCCTCCTGCACCGACACGTCGAGCGCGGTGGTCGGCTCGTCGGCCAGCAGCAGCACCGGCTCGCCCGCAAGCGCCAACGCGATCACCACGCGCTGGCGCTGTCCGCCGGAGAGCTGATGCGGGTAATAGTCGACCCTGGTCTGGGGATCGGGAATCTCCACGAGCGTCAACAGCTCGACGGCACGCTCGCGCGCCCGGGTGCGCGAAACCGGGCCGTGGGCCCGGAGTGCCTGCTGCAGTTGCCATCCCACCGTGCGCACGGGATTCAGTGCGGTCTGGGGCTCCTGGAAGATCATCGCGACCTTGCTGCCGCGGATCGCGTTGAGCTCCTTCTCGGCCACACCGAGCACCTCAACGCCATCCACCTTCACCGACCCCTGCGCCGATGCGCCGTCGGGGAGCAGACCGATCGCCGCACGCGCGGTCATCGTCTTCCCCGACCCGGACTCGCCGACCAGCGCGACGATCTGACCGCGCTCGACGCTCAGACTCACCCCCGATACGGCCGGACGCGGGTAGTCGAAGGAGACCACGAGATCCTCCACGACGAGGGCGGGGACGCCGCGAGCAGGATCGACACCGGCGGGCGTCACCGTCGAGGACGGTTCGGCTGTCGAATCGGGCTGGGCTGCAGAAGAATCGGTCATCAGAGCCTCCGGCCGATGGTGATGGACTGGGCGATCAGATAGAAGCCGAGTACGAGTGCCGAGATCACGATCAGCGGCCCGACGGAAAACCACGGATTGGTCTCGAGATAATCGTTGCCCGCCGACAGGATCGACCCGAGTGACGGGGTGGGTGCGGTGACGCCGATACCCAGAAAGCTCAGCGCGCCCTCGACGAACACCGCCAGCGACAACGACAGCGCGATCTGCACGCCGAGTGCCTCCACCGAGTTGGGAAGCACGTGCCGGGTGAGTATCCGAGCGGTGCTCGCGCCACTCACCCTGGCCGCCTCGACATAGGGCATCTCCCGCACCCGCAGTACCGCCGTGCGCGTGAGCCGACCGAAGATCGGGATCTCCGCGAGGGCGATGACGATCCCGACCGTCACCGCGCCGGGTGAGAGGACCGCGGTGAGTGCGATCCCCAGCACCAGTGCCGGGAAGGCGAGGATCACGTCGAAGAACCGTTGTGTCACCACGTCGCTGACGGGATTGACCACGCTGACCAGACCCAGTGCGGTGCCGATGATCGCGCCGATCGGAACCGCGACGAACACGATCAGCAGATCCACCCGGATGCCGAACAACACTCGGGTGAGCACATCGCGGTTCACATCGTCGGTACCGAGCCAGTGCGCGCCACTCGGCGGGAGCAGGTAGGCGCCGTCGATCTGCTGCGTCGGCCCGTAGCCGGTGAGCAGCGGGGCGAGAACACCGAGTGCGATCACCACCACCACCAGACTCATGCCGACCAGTCCGGTCCCGCGACTGAGGCTGCGCCACAGCGGCTCTCGGCGGGTGGGGCGTTCCTTGTCGGCGGGGCTCTCGGGGACCAGCCCGGGTTCGACGGTCAACGACGCCTGCGAGCGGTCACGTGAGTCGTTGCCCGCGAGCGCCGTGTGCACGCCGTCAACGGACTCCGGCGATGCGGTCGCGCCGGATGAGGTGGATGTCATGGTCGTCCTCCCAGTCGGATACGCGGGTCGAGCCAGGCGTGGGCGACGTCGGCGAGTAGTTGCAGCGTCACGAACACGGTCACCGAGAGGAGGACCAGCACCTGCACGAGGGGGTAGTCGCGGCTGGCGATGCCTTCCTCGGTGAGCAGACCCAGACCCGGCCAGCCGAAGATCGACTCCACCAGGATCGCCCCACCCAGTAGCGACCCGACGGTGATGCCCAGTGCGGTGAGCGTCGACGGCAGCGCATTGCGCAGCGCATGTCTGAGCACGATCGAGCGGTGGGAGATTCCCAACGACCGCGCGGTCATCACATACGGCGAGCGCAGTTCGGTGCGTAACGCTTCGGTGAGAAAGCGCGCGAGCATCGCACCGGCGGGCAGGCCGAGAGTGATGGCCGGCAGCATCAGGTACTGCAGGGTGAACGACACGTTCTCGGTGAGGCCGCCCGGCGGGGTGCCGCCGGCCGGCAACACCCGCGCATGGATCGCGAACACCAGGATCACCACGGTGCCGACCACGAAGGGCGGCACGGCGATCGCGACCGCATTCACCACCGTGAGTACCGCGGTGAGATAGCGGTTGTCGACGATGGTGGCAGCCAACGAGAACACGACGGCGAACAGCAGCGCGACCACCAGCGCGGCGAGGGTCAGGACCACTGTGTTGGCCAAGCCATAACCCACGAGGTCGTTGACCGACCCGCCGACGCGATAGCTCTGCCCGAAGTCGCCGGTGAGCACCCCGCCGATCCAGTGGCCGTACTGCACGATTAAATTCTGGTCCAGACCCAGGTCGTGACGGATCGCGGCGAGCTCGGCAGGCGAGGCGTCGCCGCCGGCGAGAGCCGCTTCTGGTCCGCCCGGGATCACCCGGACCATCGCGAAGATCAGCAGTGAGGCGACGAACAGCACGATGAGTGCTGCGGGAACGCGTCGCAGGAGATAACCCGTCATGAGGACCGTCCGAGGTAGGTGGTGGCCAGATGGAGCTGATTGCGCTTGTCCCAGTCGATGTTTCCCACGGCGTGGGTGGTCGCGAGTTTCTGGAAGACCACCCCGATCTCGACCAGGAACAGATCGCGCAGCATCACGTCGCCCAGTCGCCGGTAGGCGGCGAGCGCGGCCGGCGAGGTGCCCGAGGTCTGCGTCCACGCGTCGGTCGCGGCAGCCGTGTAGTCGGGGTTCTGGTAGTTCGAGGAGTTCTTCGCCGCATTGAACGGGTAGGCCGAGACCGCCAGCGTCGACGGCGTGAACTGTGCGAAACCGTGTTGCAGCAGCCACAGTCCGCCGAACTTGCCCCCGATGAGCTTCGTGGCCTGCTGCGTCTGGTCGTTGGGGACCAGTTTCACCGGTATCCCGGCATCCTCGAGATTGGATTGCACGATCTCGGCGATCACCCTGTCGACACCCTGGGAGGAGTAGTCGAGTGTGAGCGTCGGCAGCCGACCGTGCGCGGCGACGAGCGCGCGCGCCTTGGCCACATCGCGCCGGTAGACCTCGTTGTCAGCCGCCGAATACGCCGGTGACCACTTCGGCCATGGCAGGTTCACCACGTAGCCGCTGCCACGGAACACGTCGTCGATGATGCGTCGGCGGTCGATCGCGTAGGCGATCGCCTGGCGCACACGCACATCCGCCAATGCCGGGTTGGACACGTCGATGCCGACGTACTCCTGCGACTCGGCGCCCGTGAGGGTGACCTCGGAGAAGTTGTAACGCGAGGTCGCGAGTTGCTGATCGTGGTAGTTCAGTCCGTAGGCCACGTCGATCTGCCCGGTCCGCAGGCGTGTGTAGAGCGACTGCTGGTCGGTCGCGATGTCGAAGGTGACCGAGGCCAGTGGCGGCGACCCACCCCAGTACGCGTTGTTGCGCACCAGCTTCAGCGACGAATTGGGCTGCCACCCGGCGAATCTGAACGGGCCGGTGCCGTTGAACACCTTGCCGGCCTTGAGCTGTGCGAGCGTGGTGATGTCGATGATCGGCGCCGAGTCGAGCAGATCGAAGATGTTGCTGATCGGATGCGCGAAATGCAGCACCACCCGGTGCGGATCTGTGGTGTCGAAGCCGGTGATCGCGGCGGCGGTGCGTTTGAACTGCGGAGTCCACGGCCCACCGAGGTAGGCCTTGATCGAGTTCTCCACATCCGAGGACACGAACGGCCGACCGTCGTGGAAGTGCACGTCGTCGCGCAGGTTCAGGGTGAGTGAACGACCGTCGGGAGCCTGCGTCCACGAGGTGGCCAGCGACGGCCGGACGGTCAGGCCATCACGCGTGTACCGGATGAGGGTGTCGAAGACGTTGGCGATCACCTGGCCGTTGAGTGAATCGGTACCGATCTGCAGGAATGTCTTCGGGGACAGATCGCCGAGGATGCCGACCCGCAGGTCGCCGCCACGCGGCACTGCCTGTCCGGACGCCGCCGAGGCAACACCACCGTTGTCGCGCTGCTGTGCATGCACCGCCGAGGCGCAGCCGCCCACTGCCAGGACGGCCGCCACCACCAGGGTGAGTGCGGCGAGGATGCCACCGGGGCGGCGTCGGGTCATCGGGTTACTTCCTCGTTCATCGGATGTGGTCGGGTGCGGGTGTCCGTGAAACTATCCCGGCCTCGGACCTGTGACAGGACCCCACACGCGATTTCGATCTGCAAGCGCCAAAGCCCTTAAATCTGGCCTGCGCGAAAGGATTGCCCGTACCCGCCGACGGGGTCCACGGTGCTCGTGGGGGCGATGTGCTGCGTCGTTTCCACATGTTCGTGTACAGCCCAGAGGAGACGCACCGTGAGCCAGACCCCCGACGACCTGCCATCGAATGCCCGTGGATACGACGGATTCGGTGGGCGAATCGGGCGGACCAGCTCGCAGTCGACGCCGTGGTGGCCGCGGGGGGCCGTCGCACCGGCGGGCGCCCCCAACATCGTGGTGATCCTCATCGACGACATGGGATATTCCGACATCTCCCCGTTCGGCGCCGAGATCGACACCCCGAATATCGAACGGCTCGCACGTAACGGTCTGCGGCTCAGCAACTATCACACCACTCCGGTCTGTTCGCCCGCCCGTGCCGCGCTGCTCACCGGACTCAACCCGCACCGCGCCGGATATGGGAGCGTGGCCAATTCCGACCCGGGTTTCCCGGGACTGCGCCTGGAACTCGCCGACGACGTGTTGACACTTCCGGAGATTCTGCGGGCGAACGGATATGCCACCTATGCGGTGGGCAAGTGGCATCTGGTGCGCGATGCGAACATGGGGCCGGGGCGGCCACGGGATTCGTGGCCGCTGCAGCGCGGCTTCGACAGCTACTACGGCTCCCTCGAGGGCCTGAACTCCTTCTTCCATCCCAATCAGCTGATCAGCGACAATTCGATGGTCGATGGTGATGAATACCCTGAGAACTATTATGTGACCGACGATCTCACCGATCGGGCGATCTCCTCGATCAAGGCGTTACGTGCCCAGGACGCGACCAAGCCGTTCTTCCTCTACTTCGCGCACATCGCGATGCACGGCCCGCATCAGGCGAAGGAGTCCGACCTCGCCAAGTATCGTGGCCGCTACGAGCAGGGCTGGGATGTGATCCGCCGCAACCGCTTCGAGCGGCAGATCGCGGCCGGCCTGTTCGACGAGGACACCCCGATCGCCGAGCGCAACACCGAACCCGGTTATGACGCGCCGCCGTGGGAGGAGCTCACCGATGACGAGCGCCGTCGCTACCAGCGCTATCAGGAGGTCTACGCCGCGATGGTCGACAGCGTCGACCAGAGCGTGGGCCGTATCGTCGACACCCTCACCGAGCTCGGTGAACTCGACAACACGATCATCGTGTTCACCTCCGACAACGGGGGTACGGCCGAGGGTGGCCCGGTGGGGACCCGTTCGTACTTCAGTCAGTTCGTGCACGGCCCGGTGCCGCAGGACTGGGAGCGCGATGTGCCGCACGACGAGGATCTGATCGGCTCAGCTGCGCTGGGTGTGCATTACCCGCGCGGATGGGGTCAGGCGTCCAACACACCGTTCCGCTTCTACAAGGGCCAGACCTTCGCCGGCGGGGTGCGGGTGCCGTTCGTGATCTCATGGCCGGCCGGACTCCCCAGTGCCGGTGACGATTCCGATGACTCCGGCGACAACGGTGTGCGCAGGCAGTTCTCCTACGTCACCGACCTGACACCCACGTTGCTCGACCTCGCCGGACTCGATGCGCCCAGCCATCGTCACGGGCGCCCAGCCCAGGACCGCGACGGCGTGAGCATCGCGGGATTCCTGCGCGACGGGAGCGTCGACTCCCCGCATCGTGAGCAGTACGCCGAGTTCGGCGGGCATCGCGGGTTCTACCGCGACGGCTGGAAGTTGTTGTCGCTGCACACTGATCCTGCCCGTATCGACGATCCGGCGTGGGAGCTCTATGACGTCCGCACCGATCCCGCCGAAACGCGCGATCTGGCAGCACAATTCCCGGAGAAGGTCGCCGAGCTGGCTGCTGCCTGGGATGCCGCCGCCTGGCACAACACGGTGTACCCGCTCCTCGATCGCCCCGCCGACGTCATCCGCCGCCGGCCCGACGAGGATCGCTACGCCGATCCGGTGCGGATCCTGGCGGGCACACCGACACTGGAGCGATACCGGTCGAGTCGCCTGATCGCCTACCGCGACTTCGACATCGACATCGAACTCGACGGGTGCAAGCCCACCGACGAGGGAGTGCTGGTGGCGCACGGCGATCCGCAGGGTGGATACCTGGTGTACATCGAGAACGGCGCACTGCACCTGGTGTTCAACAGCTACGGACGGATCTCACGGGCCTCGGGCGAGCTGGCGTCGGGTACCACGCTGATCACGGTGCACGCCGCCGCGACCGAAGCGGTGCGCTGGGATTTCACCGAGCAGGCCACCGCCGGCGGCCAGGTGTCGGTGGTGACCAAGCTGCCCGACCGTTTCCAGCTGGTGGGGATGGCCCCGTGGACGGGGATCTCGGTCGGCAGGGATGCCCGCGGCCCGGTGGACCGCGAGCTGCGGGAGCGGCGCGGGATCTTCGCGTACACCGGCGGCTTGCGCGCGGTGACCTACCGACCGGGACCGGTTCGCGTACCCGCCGGTGTTCGCGCCCGTATCGACGAGGCGGCCGAACTCGATGCCGACTGAGTCGGGGACCGACGTGGATCTGACCGGGCTCGATCGCACCGGCTGTGATCAGACTGGTTCTTTCCCTGGTGTCGCCGCTGCCCCGGTGCTGTCCTGGTGATGTCGGGGTATTCGAGTCGCCGAGACACTCGAATATGCTCGGCCGCAGCATGATCGGCGACAGACACGTGCCGTCGGGACCATCGCGACCAAGCTGATCCACCGCACAGAGCACATCCACACAGAGTAGATCCGCACACCAACAGAGGAGAACCACATGACGCTGGCACAGATCGACAACCACACCGACAGGGAGGCCGCGGCGCGCGATGTCTACCGCGCGGCCGGCATCACGGTCACCAGACTCGGTGAGAACATCGGCGCACGTATCGGCGGAGTCCGCCTCGGCGGCGACGTGCCCGCCGATCAGGTGGAGGCGATCCGCCTGGCGCTGGCCGCACACAAGGCCATCGTCTTCACCGATCAGGAGCATCTCGACGACCGCTCGCAGTACGCATTCGCCGAACTGCTCGGTGACCCCACGGCACCGCACCCGACGGTGACCTCGCGGGGCGAACAACTGCTCAACATCGAAGGCGCCGCCAACAGCTGGCACACCGATGTCACCTTCGTCGACCGGATCCCCAAGGCCTCGATCCTGCGCGCGGTGACACTGCCTGCCTACGGTGGTGCCACCACGTGGGCGTCGACGGTCGCCGCCTATGAGCAGCTGCCGGCACCGGTGCGTGCCCTCGCCGAGAACCTGTGGGCCACCCACACCAATCTCTACGACTATGCGGCGCAGACCGAACCGCAGGGCGGGGTGAGCCCGGATCGCCGTACCGAGCACTACCGCGAATTCACCAGCGCCCGCTACGAGACGCTGCATCCGGTGGTCCGAGTGCATCCGGAGACCGGCGAGCGCAGTCTGCTGCTCGGTCACTTCGCCAAGGACTTCCGGGGGCTCAAGAGCCCGGAATTCGCCTCCCTGTACCAGCTGCTGCAGACCCGGATCACCCGGCTGGAGAACACCTTCCGATGGAACTGGAGTGTCGGTGACGTGGCCATCTGGGACAATCGCGCCACCCAGCACTACGGGATCGCCGACTTCGGCAACCAGAAGCGCGAACTGCACCGCATCACTCTCGCGGGCGACGTCCCCGTCGACGTCAACGGCCAGCGCAGCCAGATCATCACCGGCGATGCGTCGCACTACTCGGTGATCGACGAACCCCGCCGACTGGAGATCTACGCCGCCTGAACCGTCGGGGATGGGCTCCTCAGCGGTCTGCAGCCACCACGAGCGGCCATTCGTATCGCTCCTTGTGGACATGCAGATGCACCCAGGTGTGCACCGCCGCCACCTCGGGTGCACCGCTGAGCCGGTCGAGACGTCGGTGGAGGTCACCCGGCGACCGTGCGGCGACCGTCGCGACGGCGTCGAAGCGCCCGAAGGTACGTGCCACGTACTCGACGCTGGGTTCGGCCACCAGTGCCGAGAGCACGTTCTCACCGGTGCCGCGCAGGTTGAGCCCTATCCCCGCGATCACACCGTCGCCCGGATGCGTCCTCCGGAAGACCGGCGCGATCCGCACCGCACCGGCGTCGATGAGTGCGGTGACCCGTGCGCGGGTCGCCGACGCCGACAGACCGACTTGCGCTGCCAGGGCCGCATAGCTCGCCCGGCCGTCACGCTGCAGCAGTCCGATCAGGGTGATGTCGCGCGAGTCCAGTGACAGATCCCGCGGCAGCGACCCCCGCGGCAGGAAGACGCCTTTGAGGACCTCGAGGTAGATCAGGGTGTCCACCGTGGCGACATCCGACATCGCACGGATGCTCGCGATCGCGTCATAGAGCTCCCCGGGACCGGTGAGCTGCAGTTCGACAACGAGCTGGAAGTCGCCACCGATCGCGGAGACGAACACCGCGCCTGCCATCCCCGCGATCTGCTCGCCGATCTCGGTGGTGCGACCGGTCGTGCGCACAGAGACGTGCGCGAAGCTGGACAGGCCCAGCAGATCCGGGTGTACCGCGGCGACCACGACGACCGAGCCGTCGGCGCGCAGTGCGTTCAGGCGTGCGGAGACCACGCCGCGGACACTTCCCACCTCGCGGGCGAGGTCGGTGACCGAGAGTCGTCCGTCCCGGCGCAGTGCATCGAGCAGTCGTGCGTCGAGATCCATCCCTACCCCCCGTGCTGCTGTGACCGACCACCCCGAGATCGGACCACACCGAGATCGGCATCGGGCAACCCACGTCGACGATGCCCGCTCAAAAATTTTCCGAGCACATCCCCCGGACATATCGTTCGCACAGTATCGCCCGACACGAGTCATTTCTGCTGATCTGCGCGTCCAGTCGTACATCTCAGCGGTAGATGGGGGTTCTGAACAGCAATAACGGCTGTTCAACGGCGGATCGCGGCGCTACCGTGTGCCGAACTGTTGTCGGCCGATGGAGTCCCCCGCGATGCGATCTCTGCACCACTTCGAGCGTTCATCCCTTGACCTGGACGCCACGATCCTGCGCCCCACGGATGTGATCACCGTGGACGCCAACCGCCCCCGGGCTGAGGCAGTGCTGGTGTTCGGGTCGCAGATCGCCGCAGTGGGATCGCTCGCACAGTGCCGATCAGCTGCTGCGGCACTCGGACGCGCGGATGCGCCGGTGCACGATCTGGACGGCGTGCTGGTGCCGGGCTTCATCGATCCGCACGCGCATCCGCTCATGTTCGGCCAGATGATGAGCTGGGTGGACTGCGGACCCGACAAGGCATCGACGATCCCCGAGATCGTCGAACGCCTCGCGCGGGCTGCCGACGTTACGCCCGCGGGACGGCCGATTCGCGGGTACGGCTACGAACACCGCAATCTCGCCGAGGGTCGTCACCCTCGTCGGGATGAGCTCGACGCCGTCGCCACCGACCGCGAGGTCTACCTGATGAACGCCAGCGGACACGGCGGTGTGGTCAACAGCTACACGCTCGACATCAACGGCATCACCCGCGAGACACCGAATCCCGAGGGCGGCGAGTTCTTCCGGGACGCCGACGGCGATCTCACCGGTGAGCTGTCGGATGCGGCCTGCGACATCCTCACCGGCGTGCACGGGGTGAAGCTGGGCCATCACGGTCCGAACTTCCACCTCCAGGACGAGCCGGCTGAACATGAACGCCAACTCCTCGCCGCCCAGGAGCGCTTCCTGGCCGGAGGTGTGACCACCATCGGCGACGCTCAGGTGAGCCGCCGCGAATTCGACATGTATCTGCGTCTGGCCGAACGCGGGCGACTGCAGACCCGGGTGGGGATGTATCTGCTGTCGCATCTGCTCGACGATGCACTGGACATGGGTATGCACGCGGCGTTCGGCAATGCGCGCCTGTGGTTCTCGGGCATCAAGCTGTACGTCGACGGCACCCTGGGCGGGTGGACCGCCTACTTCCCCGACGGCTACGTGGGCGATCCGTGTCGCACCGGGCAGCTCTACCACGAGCCCGACGAGTACCGAGATCTCATCGCTCGCGCACATGCGGCGGGCTTGCAGACTGCCACACATGCACAGTCACCCACCGCGATCGGAGTGGTGGTGGATGCGATCGCCGCGGCGCAGCGCACCGTCCCCCGCGAGGATGCGCGCCACCGCATCGAGCACTGCGGGTTGCCCACACCCGCGCAGATCACCGAGATGGCGCGGCTGGGTATCCACCCGGTCAATCAACCGCAGCACTACTACAACTGGGGCGAGGGTGTGACCGACGCGATCGGGACCCCAGGAGAACGCTTCAACCCGCTGGGAGAATTCGTCGCGGCCGGTGTCCCGGTCACGCTCAGCTCGGATGCCCCAGTGGCAGAACCACTTCCGCTCCGAGCGATCCAGACCGCCGTGCTGCGGGTGACCCACCTCGGTCACAAGCTCGGCGGCGACGATCTGCGTATCGACCCCGCGACTGCACTGCATGCGCACACCCTGGCCGGCGCGCATGTGCTGGGCCGAGAAGACGACCTCGGATCGATCACCGCCGGCAAGCGCGCCGACTTCGCCCTGCTCGCCGAGGATCCGCTCCGCGTGGCTCCCGACCGCATCGCCGACATCCCGGTGCTCGAGACCTGGGTCGACGGGACGATGCAGTACCGACGCTCACAGACGCCGGCCGCCCACGGCGCCGGCGTGAGCGGGCGGTGACATTCGACTTCCTGGGCGGCGAGCAACAGCGCGCTGATGGGGAGGGTGTGCCCGCCTGACCGGCTGAGCTGACGTCGCCGGAGCCACACCCGACTCGCGACTAGTCGTTCGACTAGGTTTGCCTAAGTGAAGGTAATATAGCGGCGTCGCGCATCTATCTGGTCGCATATAGCAAATATGCCGATTATGATCCTTATGCGCAGTCATCGACTGTCTGCACGACGACCGGCCGGGCCGCGACAGCGAGGGGTGTGCCGCGACCCGGCCGGTCCGGTCTTCCACAGATCACGTGTCGACAGATCAGGCCGCGAACCCGGTATCGGGTTCGCGGCCTGAATCGTAGGTGGACGATGCCCGCCAGTGCGCCTCTCGGCAAAAGGCCGCTCGCAGCGGCGAAGGGTGAGGCCCGGGGCATGGATCGAGCACCGTCGCGATTCTCAACCACACGTCCGCAGGAGTTATTCCGGGTGGATGTCACCGCCCGAGTTCCCCGATCCGACCAGCCGCTTCCCTAGGATCAGCTCATGTCCGAGCCGCGCAGCACAGGAGCACTCGACGACATCGTCGTCGCCGATTTCAGCCGGGTACTGGCCGGCCCGTATGCCACGATGCTGCTCGGCGACCTGGGGGCCGAGGTGATCAAGATCGAGCGACCCGGTTCCGGTGACGACACCCGCCAGTGGGGTCCGCCGCACGACTCCGACGGCGTGGCCACCTACTTCAACTCGGTGAACCGCAACAAGCGTTCGGTGGCCATCGACCTGGCGACCGAGGACGGCCGCGGCGAGGCCTTCGAGATCGCCACCCGCGCCGACGTGGTGATCGAGAACTTCCGCGCCGGCACGATGGAACGTCTCGGCCTGGGCTACGACGCGATCCGGGTGGTCAATCCCGGTGTGATCTACTGCTCGATCACCGGGTTCGGGCGCGCCGAGGGTGCGGTGCTCCCCGGCTACGACCTGCTGGTACAGGCGGTGGGCGGGCTGATGAGCGTCACCGGTCCTGACGCCGACACCCCCACCAAGGCCGGTGTCGCATTGGTCGACGTGCTCACCGGAACCCATGCCCTCACTGGGATCCCCGCCGCGCTGCACCACCGCGATCGCACCGGCGAGGGCCAGCGGGTGGACCTCGACCTGATGTCGGTGATGCTGTCCTCGCTGGTGAACCAGGCCTCGGCCCACCTCGGCGCGGGTGTGATCCCGCACGCGATGGGCAACCGTCATCCGAGTATCGCGCCCTACGAGGTGTTCGACACCGCCGACCGCCCGATCGCGCTGGCGGTCGGCAACGACAGGCAGTTCGGCTTGCTGGCCGAGGAGATCAGCGCGCCGGAGTTGACCACCGACCCGCGGTTCGCGACCAACCCGGCGCGAGTGGCTCACCGCGAGGAGCTGTGGGAGATCGTGTCGGGGCGACTGCGCACCGACACCGCCGACTCGTGGTTCGAGCGGTTGAGCGCACGCGGCGTCCCGGCCGGGCCGATCAACGACGTCTCCGAGGCGCTGGCCTTCGCTGAGAAGTTCGGGCTCGAACCACTCGTCGACGTGCCAGGATCGGCGACCCCGCAAGTGCGCAACCCGATCACACTCTCGCGCACGCCGGCCACCTACCGGTCGGCGCCGCCGGGACTGGGTTCGAACTGACACACCCCCGGCGCGCTGTGGCTCTCAGAGCAATTTGACGTTGTCGAGACCCTCATGCACGACCTCGCCGAGTTCACCGTGAGTGATGCGTGTGAAGACACTCAAGGTGAAGTCCTTGGCCATCTCCGGTGACAGTGACGACGGAATCGCCAGCGCGTACTTGTCCACCAGCACGTCGAGCACCACCGGCCCACCGCGGTGTGCGAGGGCTTCGGCCACCTGGTCGCGCAGCCGAGCGGGATCCTCGGCGCGAATCCCCTTGGCGCCCATGGCCGTTGCGATCGCCGCATAATCAGTACTCGGGATGTCGGTACCCCACGGCGCCAGCCCGGCTTCCTGCTGTTCGATGTTGACGAAGTCGAGCTGCGAGTTGTTGAGCACCACATGCACCACCGGCGAACGATGTGCGACCTCGGTGAGCAGATCGCTGATGCCCAGCATGGAGAATCCGCCGTCGCCGCACATCGCCACCACCTGTCGGCCCGGCAACGCCTTGGTGGCACCGAAGGCGTAGGGCGAGGCGTCGGCCATCGATGCCCACGAATACGACCCAATCTGCTGTCGCTGCCCGCCGAACGTCATCTGATGGGCCACCCAGATCACCGCGGTGCCGGTGTCGACGGTGACGATCGCATCGTCGTCGAGTTGCTCATCGAGCAGCGCGGCGAGGTACTCGGGCCGGATCGGTGAACGGGTCTCGCCGTCATCGACGTAGTGGCGCAGGCGTTTACGCCACCGCGCAGTGATCTTGGTTGCCTTGGCGAGGAAGTCATCGTCGGACTTCTGGGTGACCCGCGGGGTGAGTTTGTCCACGAAGGCTCCGACGTCGGCGTGCACGGCCTGGGCCACCGCGACGCGGCGGCCAAGATGCGATGGGTCGACGTCCACCTGCACGATCGTGGCGTTGCCGCGGTCGAGGAATCCGGGGAACGGGAAGTCGGTGCCGAGCATGAGGATCACCTCGGCCTCGGTGATGCAGTGGTGACAGGCGCCGTAGCCCAGGAGTCCGGTCATGCCCACGGCGTTCGGTGTGATGGTCTCCAGCCAGTTCTTGCCCTTGAGCGAGTAGCCGACCGGCGCTTTGATCCGGTCCGACAGGGCCGCAACCGCGTCGGCGGCGTCACGACAGCCCTCGCCGCCGAAGATCAGCACCTTGCGTGCGCCGTTGATCAGCTGCGCGACCGCATCGACATCGGAGTCGGCGGGTACCACGGTCGATTCGGCGGGCCGGGTGTAGGACAGCGGCTCGTCCAGCGGCGAGTCGGCGCTCGCCACGTCTCCCGGTAGTGCGATGACCGTGGGCCCGTGTTGTTGCAGCGAGATGGTGACGGCCTGCTCGAACACCGCGCGGGCCTGCGTGGGATTCACCGCGCGCCCGGTGTAGAGCGAGGCGGGCCGGAACAGGTCGTACGGACTGATCTCCTCGACTGCCGCAGTGTCGATGATGCTGGTCTCCACGTCGCCGGCGATCGCGATGACGCTACTGCGCTCGTGTTTGGCGTCCAGCAGACCGTTGAGCAGATGGGTCACGCCGGGGCCGGCGGTGCCGCAGACGGCGACCGGACCACCCGACAGTCGTGCGTCGGCCGAGGCGGCGAACGCACCCCACTCCTCGTGACGGACGTGGACGAACTCGATCTCGTCGCGTTTGGACAACGCTGCGATGGTGGGATTCAGTGCATCGCCGACGATGCCGTAGCACCGTCGAACTCCCGCGTCTATCAACATGTTCCACAGATCATCGGCCACGGTGCGTGCCATCGGTCATCTCCTCGGATTCGGTTGTCGCGTCCGGCATCGCACCGTCGGTGCAAGGTGTGGTGCCACCTTCGACGCTAGGTCGGGGCGGACGGCTCGGCAAAGATCCGTAGCTCACGCCCGAGATGGGCGATTTGAGATCGCGCACGTCGCGGCTCCGCGCGGGGTATCACAGCGCTCCCACACGCCGCTGTCCGGCTAGTTAACGTCACCGTCATACTTCCTTACTGATTCGTAACCGATTTCGGTTGACGTTGCCGCAGGTCAGGCAGCACTCTCTTAATCGAATCCCATTCGGTTTACTTCACCCCGAGGAACGCTCCCATGACGACATCCGACGCCGCGGCCACTTCACCGGCCACCAACGGCACGTCGACCGCACTGAAAGAAGGCGTGCTCGGCGCCCCCGGTATCGCCTTCATGGTCATCGCCGCCGCTGCGCCTCTGATGGTGATGGCCGGCGTCGCCCCGCTGGCCCTGTCCATCGCCGGCGCCGGCGCACCGGCTGCTTACCTCGGCGCCGGTATCGCCTTCGCGATCTTCGCCGTGGCATTCATGGCGATGACCCGCCGCACCGGCGGCAGCGGGGCGTTCTACTCCTACGTGACCCTCGGACTCGGCAAACATCTCGGCCTGGGCGCCGGCTTCGTGGCGCTGCTGTCCTACAACGCGCTGCAGATCGGCGTGTTCGGGTTGATGGCGGTGCAGGAGCAGGACGCGCTCGCGCGACTGTTCCACATTCATATCTCCTGGCCGTGGCTCGCGCTGATCTCGATCGTGCTGGTGTGGGCGATCGGGCGGCGCGGCATCGAGGTGGGGGCGAAATTGCTCGGCGTGCTCCTGGTACTCGAGTCGGGAATCCTTGCGGTGCTGGCCGTGTCGATTCTGTTCCATGTCGGCATCTCCGGTATCGGCTTCGACTCCTTCCACCCCTCGGCGATGACCACCCCGGGTATGGCCGCCACGCTGGGAACGGCGTTCGCGGCGTTCATGGGCTTCGAGTCGACCGCGCTCTACCGTCGCGAAGCCCGCGACCCCGAGCGCACCATCCCGCGCGCCACCTACGTCGCGGTGGGGTTCATGGCCATCTTCTACTGCTTCGTGGTGTGGGCCATCGTGCAGGGCTTCGGTGCGGCGAACGTCCAGGAGGCCGCCTCCAAAGACATTGCCGGCCTGTTCTTCTCCGCGATGCAGACCTATGTGGGGACGTGGGCCTCAGATCTCATGTCGGTGCTGATCGTCACCTCGACACTGGCCTCGCAGATCGCCTTCTACAACGCGATCACCCGCTACACCTACTCGCTGGCCAACGACGGCGTGCTGCCGAAGGCACTGGGCACCACCCACCCGCGCTTTCTCTCGCCCTCACGCGCCGGCGATGTCCAGGCGATCTTCGCCATCGTCGTGGTGGGTGCCTTCACCCTCGCCGGCGCCGACCCCTACTACAAGCTGTTCATCCTCGTGAACACCCCGGGCATCGTGGGCATCATCGCGCTGCAGGCGATCACCGCCGTCGCGGTGGTGAGCTACCTGGTGCGCACCCGGCATCAGGGACTCGACCTCAAGGGGATCGTGGCCGGCGTCGTCGCATCGATCGTGCTCATCTTGTCGCTGTGGGTGCTGGTGGCCAACCTCGACATGTTCTCGATGGGCTCGACGGCCCTCAACGCCGCCCTGTCGGGATCAGTCCTGGCGGTACTGATCGCCGGAATCATTGCCGCACAGCTGTTCCGGGTCCGCCGCCCGCGGGTCTATGAGCAGATCGGCCGTGATCACGACTCCGAGACGGCGGCCACCACCACATCCGACACGTCCCTCTCCCCGGTCGGTCGCGGCCGGGGATCACCGACACCGAAACCGACGAACTCGAGGCAACCGTATGAGCACCCCCGACCTGATCCTGCACGCCGGCGCGATCCACACGATGCTCGCCGAGGAGGCACCGGCGACGTCGCTGGCGATCGAGGGTGACACCATCGTCGCCGTCGGAGATCGCGACTCCATCGATGCGTTGCGGGGAGCGAGCACCGAGGTCACCGATCTCGGATCGGCCGTTCTCACACCGGGAATGGTCGACGGACACATCCATCCGGTGATGGGCATCGCGATGACCGCCGGTGTGGACCTGTCGAATGTCTGCGATCTCGACGGCTTCATGGCCGCCCTGCAGGCAGCACCGGTGGTGGATGGCTGGATCCGCGGCTGGGGCTTGGACCCCAACACCTTCGGCACCCGACCGGTGACCAACGAGCCGATCCACCGTGCCGTGGGCACCGACATCCCCGTCGCGATCGTGATGTTCGACGCTCACGCTCTGCTCGCCAGCGATGCCGCCCTGGCCGCGGCCGGTGTCACCGGGCCGCGAGGCTTTGCCGGCAACTCCGAGATCGTCTGCGACGACAACGGACGGCCCACCGGGCACCTGCTGGAGATGGAGGCCATGACGATCGTCCAGGCGATCATGCCCCCCGACGCTCCCGGCGCGCGACGGCGGCGACTCCGTGAACTCTTCGAGTCGATGGCCGCAGTGGGCATCACCTCGGGTAACGCGATGGACTTCGAGGACGACAGCGCCGAGCTGATGGCATCACTGGACTCCGACGACGAGCTGGCGATCCGGGTTCGGTTTGCTCCCTTCTGTTTTCCCGGCTTCGGCCGCGACATGCTCGAACACATCGTGGAACAGCAGAAACTCGGCGGACGCCGCTGGCAGGTCGACGGCGTGAAGTTCATGATCGACGGGACGATCGACGGTGGCACCGCCTGGCTCGAGGAGGCCGACACCCACGGGGAGTCGACCGCGCCGTTCTGGCCCGAACCCGCCGAATACCGTGCGGCCGTGTCGTTCTTGGCCTCACACGGCGTGCCGACGGTGACCCATGCAATCGGCGACGCCGGGATCCGCTATGCGCTGGCGACGCTCGAATCCGCCGGTCCGTCACGCTCGGGCGCACACCACCGCATCGAGCACATCGAGACCCTTCCCGACGACCTGGTGGGCGAGTTCGCGCGTATCGGAGTGGTCGCGAGCATGCAGCCCACCCACTGCACCCACTACACGCGCGCCGACCAGTCCGACAACTGGTCTCAGCGGCTGGGACCCCAACGCGCCGGTCGCGCCTGGCGCACCCGCGACATCCGGGACACCGGCGCGACACTTGCTCTCGGATCCGATTGGCCCATCGCACCGTTCGATCCCCGAGCGATCATGGCCGATGCCCGGCTACGGCGCCGTGCCGGGCATCACGACGAGAGTCCGATCGTCCCCGAACAGGCACTGACCGCCCGGATGGCACTGGAGGGCTACACCTCCCACGCCGCCGCCGCCGAAGGCGTGCTCGGTCGGGCAGGTGTGTTGGCCCCGGGTGCCCGTGCCGACATCGCCGCCTTCGCCGTCGACCCGCTGGTCGCGCCGCCCGACGAGGTCGCCGACACGCCGGTGGTGGCCACCGTGATGGGCGGGTCGTTCACCCACCGCCTCGAGATGTGAGATCGCGCGCGCGGGTCGGGGCACGGGGACTCTATTGTCCCGCGACCCCGGCCGGCGCGCTTAGACTGCAGGCCCGGCCGTCGTCGGCATGCGCCGATCCACGCTGATGACACGCCCGCCGATGAACGCACCAGACGAGCAGGAGGCCCGATGGGACGCCCGAGATCGCCGTTGCTCGACACCGACCGCATCGCCGCCGCCGCGATGTCGGCCATCGACGAACGCGGCATGTTCACCATGCCCGGGCTCGCTCGCGACCTCGGCGTCGCGGTCTCCTCGCTGTATCACCACGTGAGCGGGCGCGACCAGATCCTGGAGATGGTGCGCGGGACGCTGCTCAACACCCAGCTCAGCGGCATCGACGACGACGCCCCCTGGCAGGAGACGTTGCGTCGGTGGGTATGTGAATACCGGGACGTATTCGGCTCGCATCCGGAACTGGTCCGGCTGCTCACGGCGCAGACGGTGTCGAATCCGGGGATCGTGTCACTGTATGACCGGATCTCGAAGCTATTGGAGGACAACGGTTTCCGAGTCGAATCGATTTTGCATGTGATCACCCTCCTCGACGACTTCGCGCTGGGCGCCGCACTGGATATGGCCGCACCCGACGTGGTGTGGGATACCTCTGGCCTGCCCGCCGACGCACCATTGGCCAGGGCTGCAGCCGCAGTACCGAGCGGACGGCAACGCGCCGACGGCGCCTTCGAGTTGGGTCTGGACATCGTCATCGCCGGACTCGAACGATTCCGTGACGCCGGACTGGACACCTCGCGCGGCGCTGCCGGATCGGGCGCCGGGTCCAGCCTCGGGTCGGATGTCGAGTCAGGAATGCCGACCCGTCGCTAGACGAAACGCGACAGGATCACGTACATCGCCTTGGTGACCAGCTCGCGATCGTAGGTCTGCACGAAGTCGAATGTGCGCTCCATCTCGCCGACGGCGTCCTCGCGGCGGTCACGCGCCGACAACATCGCCGTGAAATGCGGGCCACCACCACCACGGTCCACTCGCGGACCAGCGGATCGTCGCCGCTCAACGGCGCATGCCGGACATCGCCGTCGCGCATGCTGCTCATCCCGACCCCGTAGACGCCAACGAAGCCGGCGGCCTGGGCGACGTTGTTCCAGCGACGTGCCGTGCGCGACGTGTAGTTCTCGACACGCTGGAACGTCCCGAGCACGACGGTCGCACCATCGCGCATCGCGTGTTGTTCGAGCGACTTGCTCATCGCCAGCAGGGCTCGCTTCGATCCGACACGCGATGGCAGGCGTTGGCCCACCAGGTCGAACGGCGTGACGTGCCCGCCGGTGTCGAGCGCGACCCGACGTTCGGGCAGCGGCGCGAGGTGTGTGCAGTCGATGTCGGCGACCGTCGTCGGCGAGGTGAAGAGCGCGCCGATGGCATGCGTCGCACCGATCGTGCGGGCGGTGACAAGGGTGCACTCGTCGTCGACTCCGTCGGCGATCAGATATACGCCCGGGTTACGCTCGGCGAAGGCACCGAGTGCGTGACTCAACCGGCCGACACCGGATTCGGTTCTGCCGGTGAGAAACTCGGACCCGATCAGAATCATGTCGGGTTCGGTCACCGAGAGCATCATCGCCGATCGATCCGGGTCCGAGAGCCGACCGAGACAGATCAGGTGACCGGCTGCGCGCGCCTTCGCGATCTGTTCGACCACGCGTTGCAGATCAGCATTGAACGCATCCGGCACCACCATCGCCACCGCGACGGCCTCGGCGTGAGCGGTGATCTCCGACGGGTCAGACACCGCATCGAGATCGTAGGTGACCAGCAACGGCAGCACCCGCGCGAACGCCCGAGCCGCCGGACCATTCGCGTACTCCCACTTGCGCTCGTCGAGTGCGGACTGTTGTTCCATCAGTCGTGCCGCGCGCCGGATGTCGTGGGCCGTGGACAGCCCGCCACCGACCGGACCCGCGAACTCCAGCGAGACTGCCATCACGGCCCGGTCCGCCAAGCGCACCACCGGGGCGAAACGCGGAGTGATGTCTAGGGAATCGAGCAACGTCGAGTCGACCGCCGGAATCGACGGCTCGTGGTGTCCGGCATTCGCCAGCGCCGGGATCCGACGCCCGCCCGCGGCGGACTGTGTCCCTCGAGAAGGATCGTCCGGCTCGTGGAATTCGTCGGGCTCGTGGGTCTCGTCGGGGTTGATGACAGACACCGCAGCGCCTCCTCGTCCAGAGAGGACGGTGCATGAGACCTGCAGGAGTGCGCCCGGATTTGACGCTATAGCTTGGCCAGAAGCACGACCGTCGTCCCAGCGAGTATAACGAAGAATCCGATCACGGCCGCGGTGACCCAGACGGATCCGAACACCGGCAGGGCGACGATGAACGCAGCGGTCAGCAGTGCCAGCGCGAACACGAACCCCGCGACCCACCCGCGCTCGGCGTGGTCGCTCACCCGGGTGTGCTCGGTGGCCTGAGCGTTGGCCTGGTCGGTGAACGGGGCCGGCGACACCGATCGGGTCTGCGGGGATGACGACTGGGCTCGTGACCCACGCAACGCTCGTCCGAACGGTAGCGGTCGTCCGGGAAGAACTGATTTTCCTGGCAGAACTGTGGCCATATCGCCTCCTGTGAGGACATCACCGCCGGGTCGGACGACAGATGAGAGGTGTCTGGGCTTGCGTCGCGTCCGGTTCGGCATTCGCCCAAGGGGTGCAGACGAGTGACTTGAAGAAATCGCCGGATCGCTGTGAGTGTCTACAACGTAGCCCCGCGTCCGTCGCCGAGAGAACCCCTCCATTCGTATCGAGACCCAACTGCGATTGGGTCACGCTCTGATAACGCCGCATTCGCCCCACCACGCGGCCGATTTGGGTTCGTCTGTCCGAATGACACCCTCGGACGACCTTCCGGATTACGCTCCGAATATGAGATCTGCATCACTCCGTACTGTTCTGGTGTTCCTTGCCACAGTCGGGGCCGTGATAGCCGGATTCGCCGCACCCGGCACATTCGCCCAGGCCGCCGGCGGTGATAAGTTCTACAGCTATCGCGGGTCGACACCGCTCGCACGTAGGCACCGGGCACGGTTCTCACCACCCGCACCGTGGCGTACCGCGTAAACGGTCTCGCGACCGGGTTGCGTGCAGTACAGATCCTTTACCGGTCGACCAACGGTCGCGGCCAACCGACAGCGAATGTGACCTCGGTGATCCTGCCACCGGTGCACACCGCTGCGACCCGCGTCGTGTCGTATCAGTCGGCCTATGACTCCCTCGATCCCGCCGACAGCCCCTCGCGCTCGATCGCCGAGTCCCGCGACACCGGCACCCTGTCGGCCGAGTCGGTGGGTTTCGCACCGCTGCTGGCCGCAGGCGTCACCGTGGTGGTCCCCGACACCGAAGGCCCCACCGCCGACTTCGCCGCAGGGCCCGAGTACGGAATGGCCACCCTCGACTCGTTGCGGGCGGTCTCGAAGGTCGCCGCGACCGGTATCCGCGCCGACACCCCGTCGGCGCTGATCGGCTATTCCGGTGGCGCGATAGCCACCGGCTGGGCCGCCATCCTCGGCGCGTCGTATGCGCCGGAGGTGAACAAGCACATCGTGGGTGTCAGCGAGGGCGGCGTGCTCGTCGATCCCGCGCACAACCTTCGTTATGCCTCGGGCAGCAAGCAGTGGGCAGGTGTGGTGGCGATGGCCGTGGTGGGCATCGCGCGCTCGTTCGGCATCGATTTCAGTCCCTACCTCAACGCTGTCGGCGCGCGTATCACCGACGAGATGAAAGACGACATCATCTCCGATGTGCTGGGCCACTACCCGGGTCTGACGTGGCGACAGATGGTCAAGCCGCAGTACGCCGATCCGAACTCGGTGCCCGAATTCGTCGACGCGGTCAACCGCATCAACATGGGCACCGCAGCCGCCCCGACCATCCCGATGCAGATCGTGCAGGCCACCAACGGCATCGCCGAAGGAACCCCCGTGGGCGGCAAGGGTATCGGGGCCGGTGACGGAATCATGGTCGCCGGAGATGTGCGCGCGCTGGCCCGGCAGTACTGCGCCACCGGCCTGCCGGTGCAGTACACCCAGTACGACCAGCTCAGCCACACCACCGGTGCTGCGGCCTGGGGCGCGGGCATGTTCGGCTGGATCGCCGACCGCTTCGCCGGCACGCCGGCTCCGCAGAACTGCGCCTCGATCGCACCCGGCAACTCGCTGGCACCGGAGAAGCCGGTCGCACCGGCACATAGAGGGTGAGATGGCGCGGGCGAGACGACGCAGGCCGAGAAGGCGCAGTCAGGACTCGACGGGGGTTGTCTGACGCCGGTGGTGTGTGATGGATCGCGACAATTCCACCCCACGTTCGGCCGGAGCCCGCGATGACCACTCACATCCTGTCCGACGCGGAGATCGCCTCGCTCAGCGACAGCGATCGCCGCGATCTGATCCTGCGCCTGCAGCGGCCGCTCGACGATCTCGCGCCAGGTCCGATCGCTCGGCGCCGGATCCGCCGCGCGCGTATCGGGCTGATGGCCGGCGCGGTGCTGGGACTGATCCCGTGGATCGTGTTCCTGGCTTTCAGCCTGCCCACGAACTATGTGGCCTATAACTGGTCGGTCACGTGGGTCGGCTTCGACATCCTGCTGGTCACGATGATGGCCGCAACCGCACTGTTCGGATGGCTGCGTCGCCAGTTGCTCGTGCTGACCGCCTTCGCCACCGGCATCCTGCTGATCTGTGATGCGTGGTTCGACGTGATGACCGCCTCGCCTGCCGACCGTTGGGTGTCGATCCTCACCGCGCTCGGCGCAGAACTGCCTCTGGCGGCGCTCCTGATCGTCGGGACCACACGCATCATCCGCTTCGGCGCGGTGCGCATGTGGCTGCTCGAACCGCATGCGCCGCTCTGGCGTCTGCCGGTCACGGTCGCCTGAGCGGGTCCGGTGCGCGTGCTGACGACGCCGGACCCAGGTGGGCGGACTCAGTAGAAGCTGGGCTTGTCGCCGTCGGTGCCCGGCTTGTCGATACCGACGTTCTCGCGCACATGGGTGTCCTGCGTCGCGACGAGATCGGCCACGAATGCCACGAGAAGCGAGACTCGACACATACAACCAATTGGTTGTATGTTCAGATGGTGATTGACACCGAGGAGCGCACCGACGCCGTGTTCCACGCGCTCGCCGATCGCACGCGCCGCGACATCCTGCGTCGAGTGCTCATCGATGAGCACTCAGTCACGTCCCTCGCAGCGCGCTACGACATGAGTTTTGCGGCGGTGCAAAAACACGTCGCCGTACTCGAACGCGCCGGACTGATCACCAAGCGGCGTCGGGGCCGCGAGCAGCTCGCCACCGGCGAGGTGACCGCCGTCCGGGACGTCTCATCGATGCTGACCGAGCTCGAACAGATCTGGCGTGGTCGCATCAGCCGCATCGATCAGCTGCTCGCCGAAGAGTCGACGAGCCCGATTGGCCTGCAACAGAAGAAATCCGAGTTCCAGCCTCTGGAGGACTGAGGCATGCCCGTCACCGACGTCATACAGGATGTGGACAGCCGCTCGCTGACCATCATCGCCGAATTCGCCGCACCACCGAGTCGGGTGTGGCAGCTCTACGCCGATCCCCGCCAGCTCGAACAGATCTGGGGACCGGTCGGGTACCCGGCGACAGTGGTCGATCATGACCTGACCCCTGGCGGAAAGGTCACCTATTACATGACCAGCCCAGAGGGCGAGAAGTTCTGCGGCTATTGGCTTGTCGATGCCGTCGATGAACCCGATCGTCTCGACTTCCGCGACGGATTCGCCGACGAGGACTTCGTCCCCAACGACGTGATGCCGCTGGCCACGAACGTCTACACATTTGTCGCCTCCGATACCGATGCCGGGCAGCCGGGCACACTCGCCACCTACGTCACCACCTTCGACACCGTGGAGGCGCTGCAGAAGGTGTTGGAGATGGACGTGATCGAGGGTGCGACGTCGGCGATCAGCCAGATCGACGCGGTACTCGCCGGCTGAACAGAGAGCTGTCCCTGCGCTGTCGGGCGTCATCGTTGTCTGGGGTCATCGCTGTCGGTGGTCATCGTTGTCGGTGGTCATCGTTGTCGGTGGTCACCGGTAGCGTCCCGACTCGATGAACACATCGACTCAGACATTCCGTGTGCTCACCGGCGACGCAAGCTCGCCGGTGATCCTGCACGTGCCGCATTCCTCACGGCACATCCCGCCAGATGTGCGGGATTCGCTACTCGTGTCGGATGCGGCGCTGACCGCCGAACTCGACGAGTCCGTCGACACCGCAACCGATCTCATAGCCTGCGAGGCTGCACGCCGATGTGAGGTGACGCCATGGCAGCTGGTCAACGAGACGAGCCGAATCGTGGTCGACCCCGAACGTTTCCCTGACGAGTCCGAGCCGATGAACGCCCACGGACGCGGCGCGATCTACACGCGTTGCGCCGACGGCAGTCCGCTGCGCGCCGACGAACCCGACTCCGGTGCCGCGCGGTCACTCCTGGCCGAGGTGTTCGATCCATACGCCCAGGCCATGACCGACCTCACCCAGGATCGGCTCGACACCACCGGTACGGCGTTGATCATCGACATCCACTCCTATCCCACGCGACCCTCGGGCTTCGAAGATCCAGCGCTCGAGCGGCCGGCGATCTGCATCGGCACCGACGACTTCCACACGCCGCAGTGGTTGCGCGACAAGGCCTTCGATACGTTCTCCGGGTTCGGTTCGGTCGCCGAGAACACCCCGTATGCCGGGTGCTATGTGCCGTTGCGCTTCTATCGCAGTGACCGGCGCATCTCGGCGATCATGATCGAGGTCCGGCGGGATGTGTATCTCGACGAGCGGTTGCGGGAGCGTGCCGACGCGGTAGGAGAACTCGGGGAGGCGATCGCGGCCGTGATACCGGCGGCGGGTTCACATGCATCCGACTGAACCGTCCGGGCGCGCGTGGCGTCGCCGGGCCCGGCACGACAAGCTCGCCGGCTCAGCGGGTGAACCTCACGTAGTGGCCTTCGCCGGCGGCTTGGGCCGCGGAGTAGGTGACCGAGTCGACCTGGACGCCTGAGGCATCGAGAAGTATGAGGTTGCCACCGCCGTTACTCAGCTGTACGCCCGAGCCGTCGAGAGGAATCACCACCGACCCGCCGGCGCCGAGGGTGGCGTCCAGCTTCGTCTCGCGTTGGTCGCCGTCGACCAGTCGCCAGCCGTGAACAGCCAACTCGGTGGTGCTGAGGTTCCCGACCACGACGGCTTCGTGACCCGGGTCCGCGCCGACCGGGTTGATGAGCGCACGTTCGAGGTAGGCGGCAGCGCCGGTCGCCGGGCCCCCGCCGGGACCGTCGCCGATGATCCGCGAAAGCGGAACGGCAGTCGATGTGGGGTCGCCGCCGGCGTCGGTGGGTATCCGCTGCGTCTGGAAGGCCAGCGCGATGGCCATCACCCGACCGGAGTAGACCAACAGCAAGCCGCCGTCGTGGAAGGCGGCATTGTCGCCCGCGTGGGCTCCGACGTTGCCCTGATTCATGTGGATGTCGTGGACACCGTGGAGTCCGTCGGTGTCCCCGAACTCGCGGTCGATGGGCATGTGCATATTGGTAGCGAACTTCGACCCGAACGCGTACAGCTCTCCGCCCGCCGACTTGCACTGGTCGAGGTACAGACTCAGCAGGTCCTGAAGATCATCCGCACTCGCACTGCCCGACGGCGGTAGCGCTCGACCGCGCGAGAAATCGAACAACGGCGCCTTCACGTAGTCGAGTGACTGCGCCGACGTCGACCCCGCTACCGAGAATCCGGTTGGCAGCCCCGGCAACGCCGCCAGCACCGGGTGGCCGACCAGTGGGTCGACCACCCAGTAGACGACGTCGCTGCCGTCGCCGGACTGAACGTTGACCGCCACTCGCCACGGTTGGCCGGTGTCGTCGACCACCCGGATCTGCAGATGCGGTGTGGACTGGCCGTCTTCGCGGACGTATCGATCGGGCTTGGCGCGCACCACCCCATACGTGATCGCCATGACAACTCCTTCCGCGACGACAAGTGGTCGATTCGAACGGTAGGCGCGCGGGTACCTGACGGCATGAGTAGTCCAGTACCCGAATATGCGGAGCCGCTCATCGCCGCTGACGCAGCCGACACGCACGGCTGGTGCACGCAAGCCGCCGGGACGATCGGCTATCGGAGGGCGGCAGCGACTGCGGTCGCCGTTTCCTTCGCCGATCCCGGGTTCTGTCCGGTCACCAGATTGCCGTCGACCACGACGTAGGACACAAACGGGATCGTGGCCTTCTCATACTGTGCGCCAAGCGCTTTCGCGCGTGCTTCCGCGTTGTACGGCACGACCTTGTTCACTCTCGCGAGAATCTCTTCGCGCCAGGAGAAGCCGGTCATCGTCTTTCCGGCGATGAGATAGGAGCCATCGGACAGCGTGGTGTCGAGCAGACCGCAGTAGCCGTGGCACACCGAACTCACGATGGCGCCGCGCTCATACAACTCTCGGGTGATCGCCTGCAGCCCTTGACTTTCCGGGAAGTCGTACATCACCGCGTGGCCGCCGGTGAAATAGATCGCGTCGAAGTCGCCGGGGTCGATCTGATCCGGGCTCGCTGTGGTCTCGAGCAGTGCCATCTTCGCCGGATCCGCCCGCCAGGCCTTCGCGGTCTTGTCGACATAGGGGAACTTCAACGACCTCGGTTCCAGGGGCACGTTCCCCCCGGCCGGACTCACGAGTGTCTGCTCGAAGCCGTTGTCGTCGAACGCCTGCCAGGCATGGGTGAGCTCGGAGAGCCACAGGCCTGTGGGGTGATCCGGGTTGTCGAAGTGACCCACGTTGGTCACCACGGTGAGAATGCGCGTCGTCATGCGTCCCGTCGATTCGGTGGTGGTGGTGAACTACTCCCGCGCCGCGTCGATCTGACCGTCGACGAGGGCCGGATGTCCGACGATCTTCGCTCGCTCAAACCCATCCGAGCGATCAGCTTCGACGCGACAACCTCCGCCCAGGCGGCACTGCACATGCCGGTGCCGATCTCGGTGCTCAGCGCTCAGAGCGTCTGAAGGTAGCCCATAGCCCCGGAGCACGGACATTCTTGACCAATAGCCCATCGTCGATAGTGGAGCTGCCGGTCCTGGCAGTCCCGGCGAGGTAGTCGTATCCGAGCCTCTTGCCGAAGAGGTCAGCCGCGCGTTCTGCGTGCTGCGTACCTTCTGGACTACCTCACTCATGATCGGACCCCTCGCTCATGGCCTCCTCCAGCCCCTCGGACTCCCAGTCACCGTAGGTTGTGCGTGTGCCCTGCACCTTCCATTCGATGCGGCCGTTGGCGTTTCGGCCGGCGACAACTGCGGCTGCTGCACTCGGGCTGGAAAAGGGGTGGTCACGGTTGAAGAGCATGGTGGCTCCATCGGGCGAGGGAACGAGCGTGCCATCGTTCTCCAATTTCGTGCGCAGCCCGATGTAGTTGTGACCGGGAGCCCCTATCCACTCGGAACGCGCCTGAGAGCCTTCGAGGACGGTGAACTCGCCGTCCACCTCTTGCGCGGTCGCGGTGATCCCCGACTTCGCGATTCTCATCTCGAACAGCGGCGAGTCCGTACGGCCACCCCCAGAAGATGGGGACGCCGCTGCCGCGGATGTCCTCGGAGACCGAAAGAGGTTCACGCCCAGGACCGGCAACACGATCTTGGCCTGGTCGATGAAGTACTCCATGTCGGACACATCCGCCTCGGGCAACACAATCGGCGCGGGAGAGGTGCCGTTCGTGAGCCGCGCGCGGCTCGCACTGATCGCGAGACTGATAAATCGACTTTCCAAGTACCGGGCGTGTGCCTTGGTTAGGTTCGCGTCCTTGCTCGTGAGGACGATGGCTCGATCCCAGAAGTCCTTGCCGTTCTGACCTTCTGGCCGTGCATGTTGGTATAGGCGCTTGCTGACATCATCACCTTCACCGATATAGGCCATCTGCCCGCCGAGGCTGTCTGGATCGTCACCCAGCAAGATGTAGATGCCCGTGCGAGATGCCTCGGGTCGTTTCAGGAGCGCTGCGAGATCTGAACGCGGGGCCGCTACAACATGACCTGTCCAGTTCATGATCTCCGCGGTCAGCAAACCACCAGGAGTGCCGTCAGCGAGGAAGAGACGCACTGATTTCCCGATGCTCACGAGTCAGCCTAGATCACTGGAATCGAAAAGCTGCGACTTGTACAGAGAGCCCAGAGAAAAAGAACGAGGTCACAGCCGGAGAACGACTGTGACCTCGAATGTGAAACTGTAGTGAACCGCTCTCGGTGGGCTGTTTGCGAAACTCCCTGACCAGCACGTACCGACCGACCCCGCACGCCCCGATCCCATGCATCTCATCGCGCTATCCCATAGTTCAACCTTGAACCAGATACGGAATTGTCCCAGTTTAGCGGGTCGGAGGCTCGTCAAGTACGGTTTTTCGGCGGCGAGTTCGCCCGCTTCCATCGGTCGGTCCCGCTGCACCCCGACGCGGCACAGCCCGCTACGTGTTCGCTGTCCGCGGCAAACTCCTGTCCGACGAGACGCTGTTCGACCTCTCTCTCTCAAAGCCGCTTGCACCGCGGCCGGCCTCGTCGACGCACGACGGCGACCATCGCCTACTCGAACTTGATGGTTGCTGAGCCGACATCACACCACAGTCGGGCGTCGACCCTCGCGCCTCCTGACTCGGGATACAGCTGCCAGTTGCCGTATCCGAGGATGACGTCGTCGGCTTCGTAGCCAAGAAAGCGTGGTTGCGACGCACGCAAGACCGCGTTCACCCACCGGCCATCGGGGCCTTTCGCGCCCGGTGGAGTTTGAAGGTGCACACTACGGCCGTCCCCGTTCTTGAATGGTTGAACCAGTGTCGCTCGGCCAAGGACCGCGATCGGGTATTGGCTGGTGTCGAGGAGTCGGGCCGCGAGGCTGGGTGCGTCGTGTTCGGCGTCGAAGAAGAAGTCCTCCCATGCAATACGCACCCCTTGGTAGCTGGCTTTGAAACGAGCCTGTGCGGCGGGGTCGTTCCGGAAGTGTCGCAGCAGGCGGGCGATTGCCCTGGCTGCCTGAATCGTGGGATGCAACGCCGCACCGCCTGCGGTCTCCACGTCGGTGCGCACCTCTCGCCCGTCATTGTCTTCGCCTTCGTCGTCCTCGGGCCCGGCTAGCGATTGTGGGTCACGCAGGATCAACAGATAGGTGTCCGCGTCGCGTTCAATTTCCTGCCGATACTCGGTTGCGATGTCGCCCACGCGCTCATCGAAGTGATAGCGACAACCCTCGTCATGGTCGTGCTCATCACGGCTCTTTAAGCGGTAGTACGGGATCACTGACACCGAGCCGGCACCACTTCTGCGGGTACTGCCCGGCACAGCCACGACGGGTGCAGTGCATCCTCCGCAGAGCAATGGCTTGACGAACGGTTGCGGCGACTCGTCAACTGCCTCACGCTCAAAGAGATTGTTCTTCGCGTCCCGTGCGCGCGGTATTCCGACTCGTTCCTTCTCAGGCATCGCTCGCCCCCCGGTCTCAAGCTCGTCGCCTATCCCAGGCTAACCATGACGACGGTGCAGATGCGGCTTGCGGTGATGTCCGGCGTTGCGCGAGGTCGAGGGATCGCGAGCCGACTGACCTATGTGAGAGTGGCGGCATGGGGATTCCGGAACACTCACAGCTAGCAACCGTCATCGCTGCGGCGGATGAGATGGCGGTCCGGTTGTGCATCCCGGCCGACATGATCAGCCTGCATCGCGACCTCAAGGTCGCCTCGATGTCAGGCCGTACGAAAAAGCAGCACTCCCTGAGATGGGGAGCGTTCCTGCTGACCTATGCCGCGGCCGAGGGCTTCTTCAATGGTGCGCTGGGGCGCGCCCTGGAGCAAAGTCGCCCAATGCCTTTGAACCCAGACAAGATTCGGGCAACCGCCGCCGAACGTCACAGCGTGAACCTGTTCACAAAAGACTGGGGCGTGAGGACCCGCACCATGAGTGGCGAGCGGGGTAATCGATCGGAATGGGAGACATTCATCGGGCCGGAGAAGGTTCGACTTTATCTCGCAGACATGAAGTCCCTACGCGACATCCTCGGGCATGGCGGCGACCCGTACCGGGCGACCAACAAGTCCGGTGCGCTCTGGACGATCCAGAAGGGAGCTTCGCTGCGCCTCATGGGAGTCGAAGGCTTCCTCCAAGCATGCTGCGACCTCGCCGACCAAACGATCCTCGCGTACGGCGGGCCATTGGAGAACGGCCCGACGTGGCCTGAACCGGACCGCTCGGCGCTTTCGAATGAAGATCGCCCCTCGTTGCCACTGCTGTCTTGAACTCAGTCGAGTCGTCTGTGGCCTCGATGAGTATTCGTTCGATGACGGCACGGCAGGCAAGACATGGAAAGCTCGTCGGACTCCTGCGCCATGCGAGTCTGGGGATGCGATTCAGACGAGGCCGAGTTGGCCGTCTGGATGCTTCTTCGCCGTCACTGCGAGCTCATTGACCAAACTCCGACGCACCCGCAGACCTTCGGTGTGGTTGGCCGCGAGCCACTGCTGTGCGACATCACGGCGCATGTCCGCAGTCTGAGCTGACCGAAAGTTATCGGTTGCCGCCAACGCCATCGCCAACTCTTTCAGTCGCGGCTTGAGTTTGTCCTCCAGCTCGAGTGTTCGCTGCTGAATGAGGTTCTGCGCGTCACGCATCGTGCGATAGAGCAGCCACCGCTCCTCGGCGACGGCCGATCCGGTGGTCGACATATAGGACGTCGCGGCCAGCTCACGCTCATGGTTGGAACGGGCACAGCGGAAGGCCGGATCGGCGGCGAGCCCTTCGACAAGCTCGCTGCCGTACCCTTCCTGCTCAGGTTCGTTCGGTGTGTAGGTTGCTGTCGTTTCGATGCCCTCCATCAGTTCCTCGACATAGTCGGACCATGGCGCGATCTGTTCCCAGGTGTGCATGATTCCGGAGTGAGCGAACCCGAGTTCGATGCTCGAGGTGAATCCGTCGAGCTTTTTCACCACGCGTAGCGCCTTTTTGCGGGCTTCGCGTTCCTCAGCGTCACCGTCACCGTCACGAAGACTGTGCGCGACCGATTCCGCATCTACGACGCTGCGATCGAGATAGACCAAACCGGCACCGACACGGGTGGCCAACTCCATGACCGCTGTCGCCGACAATCCGGGATCGAGCATGATGCCGTCGATTTCCAACGTCGCCCGAACCACCGGGACCCCATGTGTTCGTGTGATGCGCTCAATCTCCGCTATCACCCCTCCAAGAATATCGGTGTCAACGGCGGCAAGATTGGTTACTACTTCGGCGAGGTCGTCCAGAGTCATGGTCATGGCCGGCAGGCTAACTCTGACCACCGACGAGATTCCCGTGTCTCTAACGTGCGTTCATCCAGCCCTCCGGAATGTTGTTGTTGCCGAGTCCATTCCGCATCGACACATTACCGATGACGACTTCCATTCACGTCAACGATGATCCGCTCCACTACCGGGCGAGGGATCACAGCACAATCGCGGTCACTCGATCTAGTCTGTCGATTCGAAGGCAAGGATCGAGTGTTTCGTCGACTGATCCCGGCGGAACCGGGAGGAGTGCGGTGCGCGCCACGACCGATCAACCGGCGGGGACCTCTCCCGACCTGGCTTCCGGCAGCAAGCAGAAACCCGCGATGAGAGCGCCTCTCTCCCGCCGCTCCCCTGCTCTACGGGCGTGCGTTGCGTCGGAGGCGGTCGATCACAGCGCTCAACCTCGGTATGTAGCGCTCGGCGGTGGAGTCGAGGTGGGTACCACTGTGCGGCCCGAGGAGATCCCTGCCCGCGGACCCGCCATCGACCCACGGCGTGTGGCTTGGTCGCATCTGGGACTCGAGTTGTACGACTTCGAGATGCGCGATCCGGGGCCCTATGCGCTCGCGACGGTGCTGCCGCAGCGCGTCGGATCGGGCTGGCGCATCGAGGCCATCGCTCCACTGTCCCGCACGCTCGGCCCGCAGGCTGCTGGCGTGCGGAGTATCGCGTGGCTCCTGCATCGGGAGATCGATATCGTGCGCCCCGCCGAGGCCGACCACTACCGGGCCGCACGCGGTGTGGCACGCCACAACGGCTCCCATACGGCCTTCGAGGCGGCGGTCCGGGCTCTCGACCAGCGGGGCACCGACATCGGGGTATGGGCCGATCCGTCGAAACGTCTCTACGGTGAAGAGTTGGTAGCGATCGCCGCCCGCGACCTACTCAGCACCGTTGCGGGCTGGGACGGATGCGCCTACGACCTCTTGACGGGACCGTGCCGCTCGGTGTTCGGTCGCCGCAAAGCCGCAAGACACCTGTAGCCCCACAACCGTCACCGGGAAGAACGCGCAACCGATTCCCCGAACCCGACCCGTCTGCCGGAACCCGGCGTTATCCTCCCGGTGGGGGTGACTTATGGGGCAGGCAGACAAGTCGTACACGCCGAAGATTCCGGAAGCGGACTGGGAACACATCCAGGATTTCGTGATGGCCGCTGTCGCCGACTGCGATCCGGCATCGCCGTCGGCGAAACGAGATTTGTTGTGGGCGTGCAGGTCCCACGTGTGGTGGTGCTGGAAAGAAGCCGGAATCGCATTGACACGGGATGAGGTCTTTCGGCAGGAAGCGATCGATGAGTTCCTGGCGAAAGGCGTCAAGCACACGGTGGCTCCGCGGTCGGTCTCGAATCTCCGCAGACTGCTTTCGTCGATGACCGAACACCTGCTCCCCTCAGCGACTCCTCTACCGAGGATCACGCCACGCAACACCGACACCGCGTTATCGGCCCCGTACACCGACGAGGATGTGGCCGCGTTGCGTGCCTGGGCGACGGGGCAGACCACCGAAAACCGTCGACACAACGCCCAGGTCCTGCTGGCACTCGGATTGGGTGCCGGGTTGTCGCCAACCGAAATCGGTGCCGCCCGGATCGCGGACCTGACGGTTGACGCGGATGGTGTCGTGCTGCGCGTGACCTGCGACCGGGAACGGGAACGGGAACGGGAGGTGCCGGTGCTGGCCGAGTGGGCTCCGATCCTGGCCGATGTCGCCCGCTCAGCGTCGAGTCCCGGCGACTTCGTGTTCCGAGCGAATTCGGCTCGACGGGGCGGGAACCTGATCAGCCACTTCACCGAGTCCTGCAACGGGGAGCCCTCCCCCAACAGTCGCCGAATGCGAAACACCTGGATCATGGGTCACCTGGCGTCAGGAATACCCGTTCACGCGCTCATGGCAGCGGCAGGTATCGAGAGTCTCGACGGCCTCACCAAGTACGTCACGCAACTCCCCGCACCGACGCTGCCTCAACTACGAAACATGCTGGCACACAACGGTCAGCGCATCCCGAGTAGCTAGACTTCGAAGCACATGCCCACCAGATGGCAACAAACACGCCGCGCTCCAATGCATTTCGCTCGATGCTCGCGTGGAGTGGGTTTCCAATCTGAACGCAACGACGGTTTGGCAGACATTATGGGACGCCCGATGAACGGTTCGGATGCGCCTCAGCTGCCGATCGACCCCGGGCCTGCCCACATGAGTTGGGCACTCGTCTTACCGAGGGCTGGTTGGAACACGACTACGTGGTCCCCGCTGCTACCAATTCGTCGTTCGGCGACTTCTGCGGCTTCATAGACCGCGCGCATTCGGCCCAGTGAGATGGTGATTCCGTCCACGGTCAGCTGGAGGGAACTGTCGGTAACCATCGACTGCGGACCGGTCGGTTCCGGAACTCCCTTGTGAAGGGTGACAGTCAGCCTGTCCCAATCGACGGTGATGCGGGTGTCGCGGAGCAGTCGACCGACGCGTATTACTTCGGAGGCGACGTCCGGCGAGACGTTGGCGAGGTCGGGAACCTTGATAGCGACGTCGGCGTATTCCTGAACCGTGGCCAACGCTCTGACGTAGTCGTGCCGAATTTCCGCGGCACGGCTTTCGTCGTTGCGGTCAGGTTTGGGCGGGATCGGTCGATCCTCCCGCTGCCGGGGCACACGGGGGTCGGCGATGCACAGTGTGTTCGGCGCGGAGAAATGGTGCATGAAGGTAAGGACCGGGGCAATGTCGGTGACGAACCGACCCGTGATGTCGCCGAGGGTGAAATGAAACGAGATATTCCAAACGCCCTCGTTGTGCTTCGACAGTATTTCGACCTCCAGCGCCCCCGAGGGGTCCACGCCATGTACCGACAGACCGGTGCCGTCGTGATTGCCGCACGGAGCGAAAAAGTGAACGGGCACAACTCCGAGGCACTCACCCTCCGGATCGAGCACGCTCAGGGTGCGATCGAACTCCGCTTCGGGTCGGTCGATTTCGAGGATGTGGAGTAACCCGTCCTCAGTTTTGCCGCCGAGTCCGCCGGGCAGGTCGGTGACGAAGTCGCGAATCCGGATCGGCCGGCCCGGTACGCGACCGTAGTCTAGTGTCTCGTTTCGTTAATACGTTTTGGGTTGAGCTTTCTTCAGGATTTCGTCTGCGGTTTTTGTCCATACGAAGGGGTGTTTGCGGTCGTTCCAGCCGTTG
>NZ_BMGC01000020.1 GCF_014639795.1 Gordonia jinhuaensis
GCAAGTACGTGAAATGGCACGTCAAACGGGCTCACCACGCCGCCTGGCCGCAACCAACGAAACCAGCCGTCTACGCATCCAGACCCCTTAACTGAACGGTATTGGCGCTAGATCACGTCATCGTAGGGATCCCACGTCGACAGTGCCCAGATGGCGAACAGGTCGATCAGGATCAGCAGCAGTGCCCACCAGGTGTAGTAGGGCAGCCACAGGAAGTTCGCGATGATCGACAGGCACGCGAGGATGATGCCGCAGGTGCGGGCCCAGACGCGCCCGGCGAAAATGCCGAAGGAGATCGCGATGCCGATGATGCCCAGGATGATGTGGATCCAGCCCCACGACGTGGTGCTGAACTTGTAGACGTAGTCGTTGTCGACGATGATCAACTTGTCATTGGCAGCCGCGGAGATGCCCTCCAGCAGTGCGAGTATCGATGCGGTCAACAACAGGATTGCTGCAAGGAATACTGTCCCTCCCGCCAATCCTTGTTTGGCGGGATCGTGCCTCGAGGCCATTGGGATGCCTTTCGTTGTCACGGACGTGCGTAGTTCCTCAATAGTGGTACAGATGTGAAATCTGTTGGTGAAGATTGTCCTGTTCCAAGGAAATTCGTCTTCAGGATTGACTATTTGAGCGAGTTTTTCGATAAGTGTTTCTCGACAAACCGGAGAAATCTCCGCGCGAATGGCCGGAAAAATCGACAGGAAGGCATGCCGATGTGGACAGTGATAACCGGGGCGTCGTCGGGAATCGGCGAGGAACTCAGCAGACGGTTCGCCGCGCGTGGTGAGTCGCTGGTCCTGATCGCCCGGCGCGTCGAGCGACTCGATGCCCTTGCCGAGGAGCTTCGCGGACAACACGGTGTCGACGTTCTCGTCGTACCTGCTGATCTCGCCGATCCCGATGCCCCGGCTCGAATCGAGAGTGAACTCGCGACCGCCGGCGTCGAGGTCTCGTCATTGATCAACAACGCCGGCTTCGGTACCTACGGCGACCTGCTCGGGGCCGACCCGCAGCGGCTGGCCGACGAGGTCCAGGTGAATTGTGCAGCGGTGGTGGGCCTGACCGTGCGTCTGCTGCCGCAGATCGTCGACCGCGGCGACGGGTGCATCGTGATGCTCTCGTCGGTCGCGGCCTTCCAGCCGTTGCCGCATATGGCTGTCTACGGCGCGACCAAGGCCTTCGTCCGCTCGTTCGGCGAGGCGCTCTGGGGTGAGTTGCACGGCACCGGGGTGCGGGTGCTGACAGTGTGTCCGGGACCCACCTCGACCGAATTCTTCGAGGTGACAGGTGATTCGGCGGCATTCGGACGCATTCGCACTGTCGAGCAACTGGTCGACAACATCATGAACACACTCGACAACAGCTCGACACCGACGTTCATCGACGGTCTGCTCAACCGCATCACATCCGAACTCGGGTCGAGGTTTGTTCCCCGCCGCCTCCTGATCACGATCGCGGGCCGGGTGATGAAGGGCTGACGCGGGCGACGGCCGACGAACTCAGCCCAGCCTGCGCAACCGGGTCGCGGCCTCCTCGATCACTTCGTCACGCTTGCTGAAAGCGAAGCGCACCATGTGTTTCCAGGGATCGTCGTCGCCGCGTGGTACGTCGGGATCGACGAATGCGCTGACCGGGACCGCGGCGACGCCCACCTTGGCCGGCAGTTCCCAGCACAACTGCGCGCCGTCGTGATATCCGAGCGGCCGCGGATCGGCGCAGACGAAATAGGTCCCCTGGCTGGTGTGGACATCGAATCCGACATCGCGCAGCGCATCGGAGAGCAGATCGCGCTTGTGCTCGAGATCCTTGGCCGAGGTGGACACCCACGATTCCTCGGTGTCGAGAGCCAGTGCGATCGCCGGCTGGAAGGGGCCGCTGCCGACGTAGGTGAGGAACTGTTTGGCCGCGCGTGCAGCGGCCACCAGCGCAGGCGGCCCGCTGATCCATCCGACCTTCCATCCGGTGACGTTGAAGGTCTTGCCCGCCGACGAGATACGCAGGGTGCGTTCACGCATGCCCGGCCACGTCGCCAACGACCTGTGCCGGACGCTGTCGAATGTGAGGTATTCGTACACCTCGTCACACACTGCGATGACATCGTGGTCGACACATTCGCGGGCGATCGCCGACAGGTCATCGTCGGTCAGCACGGTGCCGGTGGGATTGTGCGGACTGTTCACCACGATCATCGCGGTGCGGTCGGTCACCGCGGCGGCGAGCGCCTCGTGGTCGAGACGGAAACCGTCGCCGTGGGGGATCAGCGGAACCGAGCGGCGCACGCCGCCGGCCATCGCGACCGTCGCGGCGTAGGAGTCGTAGTACGGCTCGATCAGCACCACCTCCTCGCCGGGTTCGACGAGGCCGAGCACACCGGAGGCGATCGCCTCGGTGGCCCCGACGGTGATGAGGACCTCGGTGTCGGGGTCGTAATCCAGGCCGTAGCGACGACGCTGCTGTGCGGCGACGGCCACTCGCAGTTCGGGGATGCCCAGACCGGGCGGGTACTGGTTGTCGCCGTCGGCGATCGCCTCGCGTGCGGCCCGCAGCATCGACTCGGGTCCGTCGGTGTCGGGGAAGCCCTGTCCGAGATTGACGGCCGAGTGTTCGACGGCGAGACGGCTCATCTCGGCGAAGATCGTCGCCGAAAAGGGGCGCAGGCGGGAAACCGTGGTTCGGGTGACGCTCATGAACTCAGGGTGTCACGACGTGACCACCCGTCGCAGGCCGCCCGGTATGGGGAATGCCATCTCGGCGGATCCCATCTCCCCGGTGGATCGCCGCGAGGGGTGCGGGGCGGGAGATGTCTGCAGGTCGGGATACGGTGTGCACCTGCACACCAGACGACCGGCGAGGAGTTGACCTGCGATGACCACCCCGATGGGCCCGCCCGGCCCGGGCGTCGGTCTGGGCTATGCCGATGGCGGCGGGTGGATGCCGATCCCCCCGAGTCCGGGCCCGCGGCGTCGGCGACATCCGGCCATCTGGATCGCGCTGGGACTGATCGTGCTGCTGATCGCCGGTGCCGTGGGCACCGGGATCTACCGGTTGTGGCACCCCGGTGGTCGCATCACCGCGCTGTCGCAGACCACGATCGGCGACTGCATTACCGTTCGGGGTGACTCCGATGCGCTGCGCGTCCGCAAGGCTGATTGCGACGCGCAGACATTCAGCTTTTACGTGGCCGAGAAGTACGCCCGCGGCGGGCGATGCTCCGATGACGGATACAACGTGTTGACCCAGCACGGCACCGACACCCTGCTGTGTCTGACACCGAATATGAAGGCCGATAAGTGCTATCAGTTCCCCTCGCGTACGGGCGGTGGGGGACTGGTCGACATCGGAGACATCGCCTGCGCCTCACCTCCGCATCGGGCGACGAATGTGGTTGTGCGCGTGACCCAGCGCGGCCACGATCTCGACCCGTCCAGCTGTACCGACGCCCTGGAATACCTCAAACCCCGGCGCGTCGTCTACTGTGTAGAACCCGTTCAGCGGAGGTGAGGTAGAACCCGTTGCGCGGAGCTGAGGTTGAACCCGTTCAGCGGAGCTGAGGTCGAACCCCGCTGCGCGGAAGGCGGATTCGATCCGTCAGCCGATCGCCGGACCGAGCAGGTCGTCGGCGTCGGTGATCCGGTAGGCGTAGCCCTGTTCGGCGAGAAAGCGCTGGCGGTGTGCGGCGTAATCGGCGTCGAGGGTGTCGCGTGAGACCACCGAGTAGAAGTGTGCCTGTCCGCCATCCTTTTTCGGCCGCAGCAGCCGTCCGAGGCGCTGTGCCTCCTCCTGGCGTGAGCCGAAGGTTCCCGACACCTGCACCGCCACCGACGCCTCGGGGAGGTCGATGGAGAAGTTGGCGACCTTGCTCACCACCAGGGTCGAGATCTCCCCGGACCGGAACTTGTCGAACAACACCTCACGTTCCCGGTTGCGCGTCGACCCCTGGATCACCGGCGCGTCGAGTTCGCGGCCGAGCTCCTCGAGCTGATCGATGTAGGCGCCGATGATCAGCGTCTGCGAACCCTGATGGCGGGCCAGGATCGACTTCACCACGTTGACCTTGGTGTGCGCGGTCGAGCACAGTTTGTACTTCTCCTCCGGCTCGGCGACCGCATACTGCAGTCGTTCCTCGTCGGTGAGGGTCACGCGAACCTCCACGCAGTCGGCGGGGGCGATCCAGCCCTGCGCCTCGATGTCCTTCCACGGCGCGTCATAGCGTTTGGGGCCGATGAGGCTGAACACGTCCCCCTCCCGGCCGTCCTCGCGCACCAGGGTGGCGGTGAGGCCGAGTCGGCGGCGTGACTGCAGGTCGGCGGTCATGCGGAAGACCGGCGCGGGCAGCAGATGCACCTCGTCGTAGATGATCAGACCCCAGTCGCGGGAATCGAAGAGATCGAGATTCTTGTACTCGCCCTTGGACTTTCGCGTCATCACCTGATAGGTGGCGATGGTGACGGGCCGAATCTCCTTGCGCTCTCCGGAGTACTCGCCGATCTCGTCTTCGGTGAGCGAGGTGCGCGCGATCAACTCCCGCTTCCACTGTCGCCCGGCAACCGTGTTCGTGACCAGGATCAGCGTGGTCGCACGAGCTTTGGCCATCGCCGCGGCGCCGACCATCGTCTTGCCGGCCCCGCAGGGCAGTACCACCACACCCGAGCCACCCGCCCAGAAGGTGTCGGCGGCCATCTCCTGATAGTCGCGCAGATGCCAGCCGCCCTCGGCCGATCCCGGCGCCACGCCGTCGTAGTCGAGGTCGATCGGGTGTGCCTCGCCGTCGACGTATCCGGCGAGATCGTCGGCAGGCCAGCCGACCTTGAGCAGCATCTGCTTGAGGCGACCGCGTTCGGAGGGATGTACGACGACCGTGTCGTCGTCGATGCGCGCACCGAGCATCGGCGCGATCTTCTTGTGCCGCATCACCTCTTCGAGTACCGCGCGATCGAGGCTCACGAGGGTGAGCCCGTGCACCGGACTCTTCACGAGTTGAAGCCGACCGTAGCGACCCATCGTGTCCACGATGTCCATCAGCAACGGCTGCGGGACCGCATACCTGCTGAAGCTCACCAGCGCGTCGACCACCTGCTCGGCGTCGTGACCCGCGGCGCGCGCATTCCACAGCGCCAGCGGCGTCACCCGATAGGTGTGCACATGCTCGGGGGCACGCTCGAGTTCGGCGAACGGCGCGATCGCCGCGCGGGCCTCGCCGGCCTTCTCATGGTCGACTTCGAGGAGAAGGGTCTTGTCGGATTGCACGATCAGGGGTCCATCGGTCACCCGGTCCATTGTCCAGATCGCCACGACATCTGTCCCGCTCGGGCGGTGATCTCGGTGTTCGCCCGTGGCGAATCACTCCAGCAGCTCGACCTCGCGGATGCGATGGATGGGGAAGCGCTCGGTCTCGCCGCTGTGGACGTCCTGCGCGGTCAGCGATCCCGCGGACAGGCCGCGCGGAGCGACCACATGGCGCGACGCGCCCCCGTGGGCGTCGACATAGTCGACCCGCACGCGTCGCCCGGCGCGCAGCGCCAGCTGCAGCAGCGCGACCACCGAAGGCCCCGATCCCGTGGCCCGCACGCCGCCTTTGCCCGACGTCGCAGTGGCCTCGGCGGCGTCGTGGGCGCGGATACGTCCTACCACCGCGGCGAGCTGGTCGGATGCCGGTGCCGGTGGCCGGCGCGGGCGCGCGGTGCGCGTGCGGCGCGACGGTGTCACACGCGATCCCCGCACCGACAGATCCACCACCGCACCCGAGGCGTCCTCGCCGGCCGGTGCGAAGCCGGCGGCGCGCAGCCGATCGAGGACCTCGCGTACCGAGGCGGGCGAGATGGCGACCGTCGGTGCCAGCGCGCGCAGCGCCAGATCCTCGGCCGCCGGTGAACTGAGCACCGCCGCGAGCATCGTCGGATCCTCGCAACGGATGAACGACCCCGCCACACCCACCCGCAGCTGTCCGTGGCGGCGGCCCACGTCGGCGACCAGATATTCCAGCGACTGCGGCACCGGGGTACGCGAATGTGTGGTGAACAACGACAGGATCTCGCTGGTGCTGCGGCCGGCGTCGAGTGCGCGACGTACAGAGTTCTCGGTGACCCGGTACACCGATGCCGCACCCCCGGATTCCAGCTCGGCGACCAGTGCCAGCTCCTCTGCCAATTCCGGGATGAGCGGCCCCGGAGCGGTCACCGTGAGGTCGGCCTGGGTGAGGAAGTGGTCGATCGGTGCGGGCAGCGCCGCGGCCATCGCGGCGGTGACCGCCTCGGCATCCGAACCGATCAGCGCACGCCCGGATTCGGTCAGTGCGCCGTGGGCCACCAGCCCCACCGACTGCGCTTCGGCCAGCGTCGCGGCGACGGTTGTGCGTCCCAACCGTCGTGCCCACCGTGGATGCCGCCACGCCAGCGCCGCCACCAGGGTGTCGGTGTCGACATGGGTGCCCACGGCCGCGGTCGCCAGCTCCGCGAGAACCATCCGGCGTTCCACCGGCGCCGACGAGTCGAACAGGTCGCCGGACAGTGCCGCGATCGTGGTGCCCTCGCGGGTCTTGCCGCCGATCTGCCACGGACGCCGGGGGAGATCGAGCCACGCCGCGGCCAGACCGTGCCAGCGCACCGCGGGGTTCTGGTGGGCCCAGGCGTCGAAGGCGGTGGTGGGTGTCCAGGCGATCTCGCCGTCGTCCGATGCGGGCGGCGGGTCGGGATAACCGGTGTCGATGAGGTGATCGCCACCGAGGATCTCCAGCAGCAGGGCCACCCGGTTCACGTCCACGCCGATGTCCTTGGCGATGCGGCGCTGTTCGCGCACACCGAGTCCGCCGGCCCGCAGGACGGCGGCTGGTCGGGCGGCGAGGGCGTCGAGGATCATGCCTGCGTGGCGGATCAGTTCGAGTGCCTCACCGCCCGAGGCCGCTTCCACGGCGGCGGGACCGAATCGGGTGTGCGCGCCGCGCGCCGACGAGATGTCGGTGAGTACCGGTGCGCGCAGGTCAGCGGGTTCGCTGACCGGTTCGTCGCGCAGCAGCCTGCCGACCACCGGCGGCAGCTCGACGGTCTGGTCGTCGACACGGGCGAGGAGTCCCGCGGCGATGAGCGAGGGGATGGGGCGTGCCGGGTCGGCATCGGGTGCGGCGTCGCGCGAGCGGCCGAGCGGCGAACCGCCGGCCAGCGTGTCGAGGAGTTCGCGTGGCCGATCGTCGAGTGCGGCGATCTCGTCGCGCAGCTCGGCGAGGGAACGCGCGGCTGTCGGGCCGATGGTGTGGCGCGCCGTCCACGGAAGCGCGGCGGCGGCATGCGGACCGGTGAACAACGCCTCGTCGGTACCCCAGATCAGGGCGCGATCGCGGAGCAGATCGACACGGGCGACGATGTCGTCCTTCTCCGCGCGGCCGTCGAGGAGGTCGACGATCGACTGCACACCCACCGTCGTCACGGCGGGCTGCTTCTTCGCCTTGTTCGTGCTGGTCTTGTTCGTTGTGCTGGCCGAACCCGTGCTGGCCGAATCCGTGCTGGTCGCCTGCGGCGGGTTCGCCGACAGATGCAGCAGTGACTCCAGCACGGCGACCGCGAGCAGGTCCAGGTCCTCGCCGACGAGATTGACCGACCCCGAGGACTGCGCGCGCTGCGCGAGCACGGCGGTGCCCGCAGGCGGCGGGCTGGCGAGGTCGGGCCGCAGCGTCAGCAGTTCGACCAGTTGGTCGTCGCTGCGGGAGGTGAGGTCAGCGGCCAGATCTGTGGTTCCGGCGTCGTCGGTCATCGCCGACCAGTCTAGTTGGTCGGACTCGTCGGGCGCGGCGCGCTCAGATGCGCCGTCGCCGACGTCACGTCCGCGACGACGACTCGGTGCCCGACGGGGTATGGCACCAGGCGGGGCATGGCACAATACGCACCGTGGCTGAGAACGAGAGCGCTGGCAAGAAGGAACTCGAGAAGTACGTCGACAACGGCTGGCCCCGCACCGAGAACGGACAGGCCGTCGAACACGCGGTCTCCGAGTTCGCTACCGAGGTCGCGGGTGCGCTGTCGCCCTACGGCGACACCGAGTTCCCGATGAAGCACATCCCCTTCATCCAGCCGAAGACCGTCATCAACCGCTGACGGTGACCCGGCGTACCGACGACGATGCCGCGGACGAGTCGCCCGCGGCGGCGTCCGGGGTTGCCGACGCCGCTGCTGCTGACGAGTCCTCCCGTGGTCGCCTGACCCACCTCGACGCCGACGGCGCGGCGCACATGGTCGACGTGTCACACAAGACCGACACGCGTCGTCGTGCGCTGGCCGCAGGTACGTTTCACACCACCGCGCAGGTGATCGATCTCCTGGTGGAGAACCGCCTGCCCAAAGGGGATGTGCTCGCCACCGCCCGGATCGCCGGGATCATGGGGGCCAAGCAGACCTCATCGCTCATCCCGCTGTGCCATCAGCTCGCGCTGGCGTCGGTGGCTGTGGACTTCGACGTCCACGACGACCGGATCGACGTCCTCGCCACCGTGACCACCACTGATCGCACCGGAGTGGAGATGGAAGCGCTGACAGCAGTGTCGGTCGCCGGTCTCACCCTGCACGACATGTGCAAGGCCCTCGACCCCCGCGCGCGCATGGACAATGTGCGTCTTCTCGAGAAAGACGGTGGGAAGAGGGGACACTGGAGGCGTGACGGATCCGACTGGACAGACGACGGCGACGGGACACACGAGCGTCTCGGCGCCCGGCACGACGGAGCAGATCGCGGCGGGGCAGATCGCGGGGATGGCCGAGATCGGCCAACCAGCCGCTGACATCGCGCCGCCACGTCGCCGTGCGCGGGTGGTGGTGGCCTCGACCCGCGCCGCACGCGGTATCTACGCCGACCGGACGGGACCGGTCATCACCGAGTGGCTGGTGGACCGGGGATTCGAGGTCGACCGCATCGACGTGGTGCCCGATGGTGAGCCCGTGGGTGCGGCGCTCTACGGCGCGATCCGCGATCAGGTGGCCGTGGTGCTCTCCACCGGCGGCACCGGGCTCTCGCCCACCGACCAGACGCCCGAGCAGACCCGACCGCTCCTCGATCGGGAGATCCCCGGCCTGGCCGACGCCATCCGCGACGCCGGCCGCGACGTGGTTCCCACTGCGATCCTCTCGCGCGGGGTGGCCGGGATCGCCGGTGCCACCCTGGTGGTCAACCTCCCCGGGTCGACCGGTGGTGTCCGCGACGGTCTCGGGGTGCTCGACGCGGTGCTGTCGCACGCCCTCGACCAGATCGCCGGCGGTGACCATCGGTGACTGCCGACACCCAAGCCGCGGTGATCCGCGCCGAGATCGTCTCCGAGCCCATCGCGCTGACAACCTATGAGCAGCTGGTCGCCGAGGCCGCCGGCGGTGCGGCCGGCGCGATCGTCGGCTTCGTCGGGGCGGTTCGCGATCACGACCACGACCGCGATGTCGTGGCGCTGGGATATTCCGCACACCCGAGCGCACCGGCGGTCATCGCCGAGGTGCTCGCCGAGGTCGCCGGAGAAGCCCGTGGGGTGCGTGCGATCGCCGCTGCCCATCGAATCGGCGATCTCGTGGTGGGGGATGTCGCCTTCGTGGTCGCGGTGGCCGCCGATCATCGCGCCGAGGCCTTCGGCACCTGCGCACTGGCGGTGGATGAGGTCAAGCGCCGGCTGCCGGTGTGGAAACACCAGATCTTTGCCGACGGCGATGACGAATGGGTGGGGAGCGCCTGAGGTTCATCCGGACCCCCTCCATTGGAAAAGGACCCCGCACGGGAGTGAATCCGCGTGCGGGGTCCTTCGTCTGAGGGCAGCCGTGGCGGCTGCTGCTACGACCCCGTGGTCGAGAGCCCTGTCGATCAGGGCTGGTGTCGATCAGGGGAGGTTCAGCTGGTCCTTGTACTGGGTGTACAGCTGGTCGGCCTGGACGGGCACCTTGTAGCCGCTGGCCTTGGCCTGATCCCACAGCTTCACGATCTGGGGATCGACGGGGTGACCGGCCTTGGCCGCATCGGCGATGTAGGCGTCGACACCGTCGACCACTGCCGACTGATCGTCAGCGGCGGGAGCCTCGGTCTTGGGGGCCTCGACCTTCGGCGCGGCCGGGGCCGGCTTGGGGGTCGGAGCGGGAGCGTCGCTCGGGTTGGCGCGCGGTGTCGGCGCACCCAGTCCGGTGCCGCACACAGGCCATGCGCCGGGACCCTGCGAGGCGAGCACGTTCTCGGCGACGTAGATCTGCTGCTGCTTGGTGGCCTGGTCGGCAGAAGGCGCGAACTGGGTTCCGCCGTTGGCGGCCCAGGTGCTCGGGCTGAACTGGAGTCCGCCCTGGTAGCCGTTGCCGGTGTTGATGGCCCAGTTGCCGCCCGACTCGCACTGCGCGACCTGATCCCACTGGGAATCGGTGGCAGCACTGGCATTGCCTGCGCCGAAGACGGCAGCAGCGCCGCCGCCGAGGACGGCCGAGGTCATGGCGACCTTGGCAACGTTGCGACCGGTGGTGGACTGCTTGCGATGACGTCCGGACATGTGTGTCTTTCCCTCTCTCCACGCGCCTACGAAGTGAGCTGTCGGGTTCGAGCGAGAGGTTGCTCGGCCCTGCTGTCGCAAGGGCTACACCCCGAGGACCTTTACAGAAATGAGATCACTTCCGTGAAGATCCGATCTTCGTTGCCGAAGGGATTGGGTTCCCCGTCCTCACTCCTGAATCTGTTGTCGTTCTTGATCGTTCGCGGAGTGAGGCTCGGCGCGGCGAACGATCCGTTGTTGCGTTGTCTTGGATGACCAGCTGTCGGTCGAGACAGACGCTACGTGCTGACGGCCCGAATGTCACAACTTTGAAACGATGGGAATTTCGGGCATGTCCGACAGGTCGGCACGCCTGTGGCAATCCGCGCTGCTCATCGGCCTGAGCTCGGAACGTGTCCTGGCTGTTACTCTACCGTTATGTGACGAACGTCACGTGGCTGGGAGCGGGCTGTCAGCCTCCTGCGAAGGGCGGGAGCACGTCGATCGCGGTGCAGGGCGCCAGCCGGGTCTGCTTGTCGCGCACCGCAACGGAGTCGCGCAGATATGAGCACCGCGCCAGAACCTTCGCAAGATCGGGGTGTCCGCGGCCGAGCAGATCTTCGAGATCTGACATCGTGGCGGTATCGGGAACGTCCACGACCACCGAGTCGGTGTTCGCCGCAGCCGCGGCCGCAGCGAAGTAGCGGACAGTGATGCGCACTCTCAGCCGCCGATCGCCGACATCGGGCGCGACGGCTGCAGAAAGCCGGGGTCGTCGATCGCATGGCCCGGCAGTTTGCCCCAGGTGTTGACTCGCCAGAGCCGGGCGATGTCCTCGTCGTCGGCACCCGAACGCAATGCCGATCGCAGATCCGTCTCCTGTGACGCGAACAGACAGTTGCGCAGCGCACCGTCGGCGGTGAGTCGGGTGCGATCGCAGGCGCCGCAGAACGACGAGCTGACCGAACCGATGACGCCGATGCGCGCCGGCGCGCCGGTGTGGTCGCGGTACCCGTCGACGATCCAGGTCTGTGCCGGTGCCGAGCCGCGTTCGTTGTCATCGGGGAGGAGTGCCAACGACTCCTGTAACCGAGCGAGCACCTCGGCGGCGGTGAACATCTGCTCTCGCGACCAGCTGTGCTGCGCGTCGAGGGGCATCTGTTCGATCACCCGCAGCTGATACCCCTCGTCCAGGCAGAACTGCGCCAGATCGGGGAGATCGTCGAGTCCGTGCGGCGCGGTGGCCACCGCGTTCACCTTGATCGGGGCCAGTCCGGCATCGCGTGCGGCGGCCAGCCCGTCGAGTACATCGTCGAGCCTGTCCCGTCGGGTGAGGGCGGCGAAATGATCGCGGTCGACAGTGTCGAGTGAGACGTTGACCCGATCGAGTCCGGCGTCGGCCAGCGCGTCGACGCGCCTGCGCAGCGCGAGCCCGTTGGTCGTGATGGCGATCTCCGGTCGCGGCTCGAGTGCGGCGGTCGCGGCGATGATGTCGGCGAGATCGGCGCGCAGGAGAGGTTCGCCGCCGGTGAACCGCACCGATTCGACATCCAGGCGGGTGACCGCGATCGAGATGACCCGCGCGAGCTCGTCGGCGGTCAGCACCTCGTCGCGGTCGAGCCAGTCGAGACCTTCGGCGGGCATGCAATAGGTGCAGCGCAGATTGCACCGGTCGGTGACCGACACCCGCAGATCTCGGACCGTGCGACCGAACGTGTCGACCATCGGGCCTGCGACCGGCATCTCCACCGGCGACGATGCACCCGACCCGGTCGGCACCGGACGTGGCGGGAGCAGGCGCGGCAGTCCCAGGTGTGTGGCGGTCACCTGGTCGAGGTTAGTAGCCCGGCGAATGAGGCGCAGACGCCTCGCTGCGGGCGGGTCAGCGGATCGCCCTGGTCTCCAGAGCGCGGAAGGTGCTGGCGTGGAACACCAGCGGGTCCACGCCGACGTCGGCGTGCAACGACTCGATGCGCAGGAGCACGAGGATGTGGTCGCCTGCAGGTATCTCGTTGTAGATCGAGCACGAGAGCTGGACGGCGGAATCAGGGATGAACACCGCGCCGTCGGCGGTGGTCAGCGGCTCGATGTCGTCGAATCGGTGCTCGGCCGGACCGGCGAGCTGGCGGACCAGGCCGCCCTGATCCTTGGCGAACACGCTGACGCCCAGTCGCGGTGCGTTGCGCAGGCGCGGCCACGTGGTCGAGGTGTTCTGTACACACAGCGAGACCAGCGGCGGGGTCAGCGACACCGTGGTGAACGACGACGCCGCCATACCCAGCCGACCCTCTCCGGGGTCGGCGCATACGGCGACCACACCCGACGGGAAACAGGAGTAGGCCGCGCGCAGTGCGGCGGCGTCGGTGGTGGGAACCAGGTCGGGGGAGTTGATCGGGGTACTCATCGGTCGGCGCTGGTCTCCCGGTCGGTGACCGATGACGCCGCGCGGTCGGTGGAGACCTGCGCGTCGACGGTCGCGGGATGTCGCCGACCGGCGGTGAGGGCAAAAATCAGCCCGAGCAGAAACCCGATCGGAGTCAGCATCGAGAGCCCGTAGACGAGCGTGGGCGCCGAGTGGCCGCCGTCGACGGCGGGTATCAGGAACATCAACGCGGTCGCGACCAGGCCGATCACGAAGACCACCCCGGCCAGGATCAGAAGCCAGTTCCGGTGTCGGATGCGCATGACTACAACGGTAGCCCCTCCGGTGCTGATCACAGCCTCGGCAGCGTTCGTACCGACGTCCCGGGTGCCTCGGTGACGACGGCCGGTAAACTGTGTGACAACGAGGCGTCCTGCCGTGGGCCATTCGGTCCCGATGCAGGGCGCTTTCCTCATGAGCCGACTCCTTCGGGGGACGCTCACGAGTGATGACAGTGACGATGACAGTCGGCGATGATGTCGATCTGCGATGACGAGGACGGGTGCGCGGTGCCTACCGGCAAAGTGAAGTGGTACGACACGGAGAAGGGCTTCGGTTTCCTCTCCCAGGACGACGGTGAAGACGTCTATGTGCACTCGTCGGCACTTCCGTCAGGCGTCGAGGCGCTCAAGCCGGGTCAGCGTGTGGAATTCGGCATGGCCGCTGGTCGCCGCGGACCGCAGGCCCTGTCGGTCGCGGTCCTCGACCCGACCCCCAGCGTGTCGAAGAACATGCGTGAGCAGGCCCGGCGTGATCGTGACGCCAAGCGCCACTCACCCGACGAGCTGCATGGGATGGTCGCCGACCTCATCACGTTGCTCGAGGCCAAGGTCCAGCCTGATCTGCGCAAGGGGCGCTACCCGGATCGCAAGACCGCTCAGCGGATCTCCGAGGTCGTGCGCGCGGTCGCTCGCGAACTCGACCACTGATTTCGCCGGTCGCTGAGTTCGTCGACCACTGAGTTCGCCGGTCACTGGGTCCGTCGGCCGTGTCAGGTGAGGCGGGTCAGGCCGGGAGTTCCAGTCCCTCGGGCCGGGTGTCCACGCCCAGGTAGCCGCGGATGACGAATTCGTTCTCGGCGGTCTGCACCTGCGACGGTGCCTGCACCTCGAGGGTGACCAGCGTGCGGTCACGCGAGGTGGGGATCGTCAAGGTGTAGGTGCTGTTCGGCCGGAAGTACTGCGACCTCGTGATCCCTCCGGCCGGCGTCAGGAACTGGCTCACCAGCCGCCACGGCCCGGTGGCCAGCTCGTCGGACACCGTCAGCACGACGGTGTCGCCCGGGTCGACGGCGAAGCGTGTGGGCGGGTGGGGTTTGTTGACGTTGGCCGGGTGGCATGCGGTCAGTTGCACTGAACACCACACCATCGGCTCGACGCGGGTGAACTTCTTGCCGGCGGCGATCTGCAGATAAGGCAGATCGTCGTTCTCGTCGTGGTGGCCGACGGTGAGCGCGGCCACGGTGGAGCCGACGATGACAACGAACACCATCGCGACGATGAGGATGATTGCGATGGCCTTCTTCTCGGCAGACGACAGCACGTGTCAACGATACTGATCGGTCGCACGGTCCCCGTCGGGGACCGGGATGGCGCCGCTCGGCGCAGCCTGCTCGGGTCGTTTGCCGCCGAGTCCGGGGACCAGCGTGCCGCCGCGATGGGTGAGCACCGTCTGGGTGAATCCGAGGACCATCACCACCGCGACCACCCCGAAGCCGATGCGCAGATTAGGCGGTAGGAGCACACCGAGCGCCGCACCCAGCACCCACGCGAGCTGCAGGACGGTTTCCGAGCGGCCGAAGGCCGAGGCCCGGGACTCCTCGGGCAGATCGTCCTGGATCGACGAATCGAGGCTGACCTTGGCGATGGCACTGGTCCCCGATGCGATGAGCGTCGCGATCACCGCGACCAGCAGGTTCCCGAAGACCGCTGTGGCGATCGCACCGAGCACCGCGGCCGTGGTGGTCGCCAGCACGATCCGTGACGGTTGCGGCAGGTCGAGCCGGGTGCCGGCGGCGTTGCCGATGAAGTTGCCGATCCCGGCGGCCGCACCCACCGCGCCGACCATCGCCAGCTGCACCCAACCGCTCTGGTGTTCGTTCGACTTGGCGTAGAAGGCGATGTAGATGGTCAGGAAGCCGGTGAGGATGCGGATGGTGCCGTTACCCCACAGGCCGGTGACCACGCCCCGGCCGAGCGGCTGGCGCAGGTGCTTGGTCAGCGCCGCGCGGGAGAACTTGCGCTTGCGTGTGCGGGATTGCTGACCGTCGAAATCCTGATGGATGGCAGGTTCGCCGTGATAGGTGAGGGTGGTGGGCACCTCGCCCTCGGTGGACTCGACCCATGCCGGTATCCGCAGACAGCAGATCCCGGCGATGATGGCGGCCACCGCCAGCCACAGCATCGCGCCCGGGAAATGCCAGGGCAGCAGTTTGCCGAGGAAGAACTCGAAGAGCGTGGCGATGGCGCCGCCGACGATCGTCCCGCCGACCAGACCGAATGTGGTCAGCCGGGAGTTGACCCGCACGAGGTCGATGCCCTCGGGTAACACGCGCGGGGTGACCGCCGACTTCAGCACACCGAACGATTTCGACATCACCAGCAGACCCAGCGCGGCGGGGTAGAGCACCCACGGGTCATACGTGAGTTGTCGGGAGACCGGATCCCACCCCGAGTTGGCGATGACCACTGCGGCCAGCAACGCGCGGACGGCGAAGGTGGTGGCCATCGCGATGCGGCGGCCGCGCTGGATGCGGTCGAGCAGCGGGCCGATGACTGGGGCGATGATCGCGAACGGGGCGATCGTCAGGAGCAGATACAGCCCCACTTTGCCCTTGGATTCACCGCTCGCGGCGGCGAAGAACAAGGTGTTGGCCAGTGCGACGGCCATCGCGGCGTCGATCGCGTAGTTGAGCACCACCGGCCGCAGCAATGCCGTCAGGCCGGATTCGACGGCGCCGTCGGCGGTCGCGGCGCTGTGGATCAGCCCGAACACGCGGCGGGTGAACTGCCGGGTGCGGTGTGCCGCGACGCGGGTGACCGTCAGTTTGGCCGGACCGCTGCGACGCTCCTCGTCGGCGTAGGCGGTGGTGCGATCGGTGGTGTCGGCATTCAGTGGTGGCAGATGCGGATTGTGGGTGGGCGGGGTGCGGTAGGCGTCAGCGCCCCCGGTGCCCCCGGCCCCCGTGGCCGCCCCGGAGTCGCCGGGCGCCGGGCGTGGGGTGCTCGCGCCGTCGGGCGGATAGTGCGAATAGCCCGGATGCGGTCGCGGGTTCGGTCGTCCGGGACCAGAAGCGGCCCGCGGATCGCGGTCGGCGGACGCGGTCTCGTGCGGGCTGCCGCCGTGATGAGTGGACTGGGGCCGCGCGTTCTGGGAGGGGTGACCGGGACCGGGTTGGCGGACACCGGTGCGGTGTACGCGGGTCTCATCGGCGCTGCCGCCGCCACCCGAGGCCCGAGTGTCGACACCGGACGGCGAGCCGTCGTCGCGGTGCCCACGTCCGCTGGAGGTCCGCAGCGCGCGCGTGGAGAGATCGCGCAGTCTGTGTCCTCGGCTCACCCGCTCCATTGTTCCGCACGGTGGGGCACGCGACCACCACCGCATCGGTGTTTTCGGTGTGCGGTGTGATGCGGTCGCCTGGGGCGGTAAACCCCTCCCGAGATGTTCGTGCGCCCGATGCGGCACACTGGAGACCGTGAATGCGGTGATCGATTCCCCCTCTTCGACCGAACCGGCGATCGATGCTGCGTCCGCGCGAACAGAGGAGCGGACGCCTGACGATCTGGTCGCCGAGCACGCGCGCGTACTGCGTGAACGGGTGCAGCGTCAGGACACCGTGGCGATGCTCGCCGCGGCGGTCGGTGTGGCACGCGGGGCCATCGAGGCCTGCGGCGAAGGCGGTGTGGGCGTTCACCTCGACGCCGTAGTCGAGGGTGACTGCGCGGTCACCCACTATTTCGATGCCGAGATCCCCGGCTACCGCGGCTGGCACTGGTGCGCGGTGCTCGCCGGCTACCCGGGCGGCGACGAGGTGACCGTCAGTGAGATCGCGTTGCTGCCAGGCAGCGGTGCGCTGACCGCACCGGCGTGGGTGCCCTGGACCGAGCGCGTGCGTGCCGGCGATCTCGGGCCCGGCGACGTGCTGGTGTCGCCGCCCGATGATCCGCGGTTGGTGCCCGGTTATCTCGACAATGCCGACCGCACGCCCGTCGACGACCCGCAGGTCAGCGAGGTCATGCTCGAGGTCGGCCTCGGTCGCAAGCGGCTGCTCAGCGGTGACGGCCGCAGCCAGGCGGCCGCCCGGTGGAGCGGTGGTGAGTACGGGCCGGATTCGGAGATGGCCCACTCCACCCGACTGCACTGCCAGTCGTGTGGCTTCTTCGTGCCGGTCACCGGGGCGCTGCGCGCCGAGTTCGGCGTGTGCACCAACGAGTTCGCCGCCGACGGCCGGGTTGTGCACTCCGAATACGGTTGCGGCGCACATTCCGACGCGGTGGTCCATGTCGACCAGGCGACGGTCTATCCGCCCTATGACGACGGTGCGGTGGAGGTCGTCGAGGTGACTGCGGGCAGCCCGGCCTGAACACGGCGCTGATCGACCCCGACGCCTCCGACCCCTTCGCTACCGCATCGCTGCGTCAGTCGGTGTTGTCGTCGTGGTCGAGTTCACCGACTCGGCTCGCCGAGGATGCCGCGGTCGAATCCGACGTGGTGCGTATCGACTACCGGGATCGACTGATCACCGAACTCGCCGCGAATGCCGCCGATGCGGCCGGCGAGGCCGGAATCGCCGGAGAGCTCGCCGTGTGGCTCGAGGGCGACCGGCTGCACGTGGCCAATCGCGGTGCGCCGCTCACCGCCGCCGGTGTGCGTGCACTGACAGCGATGCGGGTGTCGCGCAAACAGTCCGCAGATGCTCGGGATCGGCGAACGTCTTTCACCCCGGTTGGACGGTTCGGCCTCGGCTTCCATGCGGTGGCCACGGTCGCCGACGACGTGGAGATCCGTTCGCGCGCAGGCGGTGTCGAGTTCAGTCGGGATGGCACCATGCGTGCTGTCGAGGGAATCGGCATCGGTGAGATTCCGCCGGAGGGGGTGCCGATGCTGCGCTTGGCGTGGCCGGTGTCCACGCCTCCTGCCGACGGTTTCGACACCGAGGTGATACTGACCCTGCGTGCCGACCTGAATGCTGACGCGCTGCTCGGTGAGATCTCCGCACAGGCGGCCGATCTACTGCTGGAACTGCCTGTGCTGCAGAGTATCTCGATCGCAGAGAGGTACCTCATGCGTCGCGGCGTCCCGCTGACGGTGGTCGGCACGCGCAGCGGCTCCACTGCCGGATCCGATGTCGCCGAACAGCTCTCGCACGCCGGCCTGGTGATCCTCGACGGTGCGCCGGCCCGTGATCGGGAGTGGGTGGCGCTGCGCGGTCCGGTCGCACGATGGTTCGTGCGCGGTACCCCCGACCACATCCGGCCGGTCGGCCCCGACGTCTTGCGCGCACCCACCCGCACCGACATCGAGCTGACGCTGCCCGCGCGACTGGTCGCCGAACTGCCGCTCACACCCGATCGGCGGATGCTCGACCCCGAGGCACTGCGTGGCAGCGGGGCGCTCGCGGCTGTTGCCGAGGGCTACGCGGCGGCGCTGGCGGAGTTACCCGCCGATCAGCGACTGTCACTCGTCCCGCAGCCAGGGCTGGCAGCCGGGGCGGTCGATGAGGGCCTGCGCGGCGCACTGCTGACCGAACTCGCCGGTGGTCGGTGGTTGCCCGGCGCGGCGGGAACCGATCTCATCGCCTCACGGGCGATCGTGATCGCCGATCTGACCGACAAACTCGCCGCGGTGCTCGGCGAATTGTTCACCGATCTCGCGCATCCGGTGGTCAGCGAGTCCGCGGACCTGCCCCGCCTGCGGTCGCTGGGTGTGACCGAATGGGGGCTGGCCGATCTGGTCGAACGGTTGGCCGACGTGCACCGGCCGCCGCGATGGTGGGGCCGTCTGTATGACGCGCTGGCCCCGCTGATCTCCGACGATCGCACCGCCGGTGAACTCGGCGCTCTCCCGGTGCCGCGAACAGACGGCCGGATGCATGTGGGAGTGCGCGGACTGTTCTCGGGAGACGGTGTGCCCGCGTCGGTCTCGTGGGTTCCGATGGTGCATCCGGATGCCTCGTCGACGCTGCTCGACCGGCTCGGAATCGAACACCTCGATGCGCAGACCCTGCTCGGCGACGCATCGCTGCGCGCCGCGATCGACGACGAACGAGACGGCGTCGACGACCACCTCGACGGTGACGCCGACCTTGATTCCGATGTCAAGGCCGACGACGTGAGTGACCTCGCGATCGCGGTCCTCGAGGTACTCGCCGCCGACGACTCGGCCCGCGTGCCGTCGTGGCTCGGCGGATTGCTGCTGCCCGCGCAGGAGGGGGGTGTCGAGGCGGCCGACGAGATGTTGCTGCCCGGCGGGCCGCTGGCAGCGGTGCTCGTCGACGATGCGCCGTTCGCGACCGTGCGCCGCGACATCGTGGACCGCTTCGGCGTCGGGGTGCTGCGCCGCCTCGGTGCGGGGTGGGGCTTTTCGCTCGTACACGAGGAGTATCCGACAGCACCCGATCACGACCTGCCCGACGAGTCGTCGTGGTGGGATTCCCGCCCGGAGCCGCCGACGGAGATGGTCGCGGTGCGTGACCTCGATCTGGTCGCCGACGACTCGTGGCCGGCGGCGCTGACGATGCTCGCCGAGGACCCGGTGATCGCCGACACGCTCGCCGACCGCAACGGCTACACCGCCTGGTGGCTGCGGCATTTCGCGACCGTGACCGACGCCGAGGGCACCGCTCGTCGCCTTGGGGAGTTCCGTGCGCCATCCGACGAGGCACTCGCGGGTGTCTACGAGGTACTCGACCACCCGGCCGCCGACGCGTTGTCCGGCGCCCTCGCCCGCGCATCCGCCACCGACGCCGCACAGGCCGCCGACCTGCTCGACCGGCTCGGCGACCCGTCGCGTGACATCGACGCCGGCACGGCCGCACTGGTCCACGGTGAACTGGTCGACGCCTTCGTCGAGGGGGCGTTCGGCCTCGACCAGCTGGCCCCGCCGGCCACGGTGCGCACGCTCGCCGGCACCACCACGGCCGACGGCATCGTCGCCGACCGACCCTGGTATCTCCATGTGGTCGACCCGGCTCGACTGGTCGTCGTCACCGGCGGCTCCGGCGAGCCGCACCAGCGGGCGCGGCGCCTGGCCGAACTCCTCGACCTCCCGACGGCGTCGGAGGCGATCGACGCGCGGGTCCTCGGCGTCGGGCGCCCGTATCGGCGTACCGGTTCGCTCGCCGTGCGCGCGATGCTGAGCTACCCGGTGGGCGAGGTGGGGCCGGTGGTCCACGTGCACGACGTCCTCGAGGTGCAGGTGAACGAGCGCGAGGGATCAGGAGAACGCGACGCCGTAATCGTGGCGGTGCCGTGGTGGGTCGACGGCAACGCCGAGCTGCACATCACCGCGGACAGCTGAAGACCGACGGGTCAGCGCGCGAGTATCGAATGCGGTGATGAGTCATGAGACCTACCGGGACCGGGACCAAGGTCCCGAACCGTGGTCGAACCCAGTAGATGTCATCGCCGTGATCTGATCCCTGTCGGCCTGGGCGTGCGGTGGCGGTGGGTCAACGCAGGCCGCGCTGCGCGGTGCGGTCGCCGCGACGGACCGCGGCCCGTTGTGCGCCGACCAGAGCAGCACCGATAGCACCCACCACCAGGCCGGCGATGCAGATGGACAGGGCATTCGTGCCTCCCAGTCCGGTCACGCCGACGACGATCGTCGCGATCAGCCAGATGGTCATCCCGACGGCGATCACCGGTTCGGGGATCACCAGCGCACGGGGCAGTTCGGGGATCTGTGCCGTGGTGTGCTCGCGCGGCTCGGTGTCGGCCATGGCCATCAGCGTAGTTGTCGGCAAATTTCGTTCGCGTAGCTGTACTTCTTCGGCGTCGAGTGACCTATTCTTGCCGCGTGGACCCAAATGATCCCAGGCTGCCCGGCGACCTGGCACTGGCCGTCGTGCGGCTCTCGCGTCACCTGCGGGGGCGTCGCGCCACCGCGCTCGTGTCGCTGACCCAGCTCTCGGCGTTGAGCACCCTCATGCGGGAGGGCCCGATGACACCGGGTGCGATGGCTGCGGCCGAGCGCGTGCAGCCGCCGTCGATGACGCGGGTGATCGCCTCACTCGCCGACCTCGGCATGATCCAGCGGGCTCCGCATCCCACCGATGGCCGACAGGTGATCGTCACTCTGTCCGACTACGGCCGCCAGGTCGTCGAGGACGAACAGATCGCGCGCGAGGAGTGGCTGCGCGGCCGCCTCGACACGCTGCCAGAAGAGGAGCGTGACGTCCTCGCCCGGGCGGTCGCGATCCTCGGCTCGCTGGTCAGCGAGGACGGCAAACCCGCGAACAAGGCACCGCACCCCGAGAGCGCAGCGGTCCGTGCCGCGGATGCGGCCAGCACGGCGTGACCACATCCCGCGTCTGACGCCGGAGTATTAGTTAGGCCGAGTAAACTAATTCTCCGTGCGCTTGCCGATGATGTTCTCCTCACTCGGCGTGCGCAATTATCGCTATTGGGCCGGTGGCCAGATCGTGTCGCTGGTCGGCACCTGGATGCAACGCATCGCCCAGGACTGGCTGGTTCTGCATCTCTCGGGTGCCGACGGTCTGGCCGTGGGCATCGTGATGGCCCTGCAGTTCGGGCCCACCGCGGTGCTGTCGATCCCGGCCGGTGGTCTGGCCGATCGGTTCGACAAGCGCACACTCCTCATCGGCACCCAGTCGGCGCTGGCGGTGTGCGCACTGATCCTCGGTGTGCTCGACACCAGCGGTGTGGTCACGCTGTGGCACGCCTACGCCCTCGCGCTGGCGGTGGGCTGCGTGTCGGCCGTCGACGCGCCGATCCGGCAGTCGTTCACCATCGAGATGGTCGGCAGCGACCAGTTGCCCAATGCGGTGGCCCTCAACTCGATGATCTTCAACCTGGCCAGGATCGTCGGCCCGGCGATCGCCGGCGTGCTGATCACACTGGTCGGGACCGGACCGGTGTTCCTCATCAACACCGTCACGTCGTTCGCGGTGATCGCCGGACTCCTGGCGATGAGTGAGGGGGATCTGCACCGGTCGCCGCGTGCGAGCGTAGCCGGGTCGGTCGCCGACGGTCTGCGCTACGTGTTCGGGCATCCGCAGTTGGCCACGGTCATGGTGGTGGCTTTCGCGGTGTCGACGTTCGGGATCAACTTCCCGCTGTCGCTGGCGCTGCTCACGGCCAGCACGTTCCACGGCAGTGCCGGCGGCTACGGGCTGCTCTCGACAATGCTGGCCGTCGGGACGCTGGCCGGAGCGACCATGGCCGCCCGCCGGAGGGGTCCGGCCACCGTGCGCACCCTCCTGCTCGCCGCGGTCGGCTTCGGCGTGTTCGAGGTCATCGCCGGACTGATGCCCACGTACTGGTTGGTTGCGGTGATGCTGATCCCCACCGGCGCGTTCACGCTCACGTTCACCGCGGCAGCCATGAACATCGTGCAGCTGTCGGCCGCACCCACGATGCGCGGCCGGGTGATGGGCATCTACATGCTGTTCTTCCTCGGCGGCACCCCGATCGGCAGTCCGCTGCTCGGTTGGATCGCCGGATTCGCCGGTCCGCGGTCGCCGCTGATCGTCGGCGGCGTTATCGCAGTCGCGTCGGGTGCGGTGGCCATCGCGGTGTTGCTACGTGCTCGTCGCAGCGTTTTCAGCGGCCCCGACGTCCAGACTGGCCCCGACGTCCAGACTGGCCCCGACGTCCAGACGGGCCCCGACGTCCAGACGGGCCAGGCGGGCGCCGTGCCGACCGGCAAGGAGTCGGGGTTCGAGCGGCATTCGGGGTTCGAGAGGCATTCGGGGCCCGAGGTGGGACCGGATCAGAAGAACGTTCCCGAGAACGGCGCGCGGTCGGTGGCGAATGCGGTGTCGAAGGCCACCAGCGTCTCCGGGTCGGCCGCCCAGACGCGGCCGGCGAACTCCAGTTCGGTTGCTCGGTAGCCGCCCAGGAAGATGCTGCCGAACACCGAGATGTCCATCGACAGCGTCGGCGGCGCATCGGTGGTGGTGACCGTGGCCTCGCCGCCGGCGATGTGCACCGCGAAACGTCCGCCGTGGCCACGGAACCCGTCGGTGATCTCGAGCACCGCATCGAGATCACCGGCATACTCGCGGGCGCCCAGCGCCGCGGGCACGTCGAAGATACGCAGCCACATCGCATCCGCGATGCCGGTCACCGACACCGCGCGCAGATTGGTGAGTTTGGCGGCCAGCGGGTCGTCGGTGGGGACGGTGGCCGTCAGACGTCCGATGAGGTCCAGACCCAGCAGCACACGCCAGAGGTCGGTGTGGGCCTCCTCGGAGACGGTGAACATCTCGGAGACCTCGGCCACCGCATCGTCGCCGATGTGGGCGATCCGGTAACTCGCGTAGCCGCCCGAGTGCAGCAGATAGTGCAGCCTGCTGCGCCCGTCACGCAGCATCGGGCGATCGGCGAAGATCTGGTTCCACCATGGTTGTGTGCGCGCGATTGCACCCGAACGTGTTGCCGCCCAACGATCATGGAGTTCAGGAACCTGTTGGTGGATCTGCTCGTCGGTGCCGAATCGCACGCGCGAGTCGGCGGGGTGTTCGCCGCGCATCACCGATCGCGCGAGCTCCACCGAGATCTGCTTCTCGAACGTCGCCGGCCCGAAACCGAAGCGTTCGTAGATCGTTCCCTCGCTCGCGGTCAGGATCGCGAAGGAGGCACCCTCGCGTTCCCACTGCTCGGTGAGTTCGGTCAGCATCATGCGCAGGATCCCGCGACGTCGATGTGTGGCCGCGACCGAGACCCAGGAAAGGCCGGGAACCATCACGCGGCGGCCGCCCGGCAGGGTCATCGTCATCCGATAGAACATCGCCACGCCGACCAGTGGGGTGTTGTGCGGATCCGAATGATCGCGCACCACAACGACATCGGAATCGAGAACCTTGTGCTGTACGTCGGCTCTCGCGTCGTCGTCGAGGGGGCGGATGAACGCGAATGCGCGTGCGTCCGCGGCGATGATGTCATCCCAGTCGGATTCGGTCGCCCGGCGCAGGACGAGATCAGAGGTGCTCATGCCACCTAGGTTTCCACATCGGTATCGCTGCGGGTTCCGGGGGCGGGCGCTGCGGCCCCGCGTAGGAATGCGTCCACCTGCTCGGTTGCGCTGTGATCGTCCACTGCCGCATAGCGATACGTCGCCCGGTAGTAGGACGGGGCGAACAACTCGTCGAGTGCCAGATCGATGTCGAGATCGGAGCGCAGGTCACCGCGGGCGATGCCGTCGCGCATGATCTGCGCGCCTGTCTCACGCCGCGGCCCGATCCACTTCTCCGCCAGGGCCGCCGCCGCGCTCGGGCTGCGCAGCGCCTCGGCGGTCAGCGCCACCACGTGCCCGCCGGTCGCCGGATCGGACAGGAGGTCGATCAGTCGTTGCAGGTGCTCGACCAGTGCATCGTGGGTCGAGAGTCCGGGGGTGATTTGCCGGGTCTGGTGGGTGGTGGTGGCCAGGCTGTCGAGGATCAGTTCCACTCGGGTGGGCCACCACTTGTAGATCGTCGTCTTCGAGACCCCGGCACGCGTGGCGATCGCTTCGATCGTGACAGCACCGGGCTCCGAGTCGGCCAGCACCTCGGCCGTCGCGGCCAGGATCGCCGTCCGCGCCTGCTCGCTGCGTGGTCGTCCTCGACCCCGCGCCGACTTCTGTCCACTCGTCGATGGCTCACTCGCCGATCCCTTGTGCACTGAACTCCTCGATGTGATGGGGAACACACTACGTTCTCTGTCTGAGCGGAATAATGGACGCTGCGTTCACTATTGTATGTGCCATGACCAACACCACTGACCGCGCGTCGGACGCCCCCTATTCTGGCGACGTGGCGACCAGCGCGGATTCACACCTCGCCGACGGGGCCCGGGACCACCGCTCCGCGGCCACCGCGGGGCTGGCCTTCGTGCTCGCCGGTGTGATGCTCGGTGCCACGATGCCGACGGCCCTGTACTCGACGTATCAGCACAACTTCGGATTCTCCCTGCTCACCGTGACCGTCATCTTCGCGATGTACGCGTTCGGCGTGCTCGCGGCCCTGCTCGCCTTCGGCACCTGGTCGGATGTGCTCGGACGCCGACCGGTCCTGCTGATGGGTCTGGCCTTCGCCGCACTCAGTGATGTGGTGTTCCTGCTGGCCGACTCGACAGGGTGGCTGCTGGTGGGCCGGGTCATCTCGGGTCTGTCGGCAGGTGTGTTCGTCGGCACCGCATCGGTGGCGGTCACCGAGATGGCCGGCGGACGACTCTCCTCACGGGCTCCGTTGATCGCCAGCGTCGCCAACATCGGTGGTCTGGGCATCGGCCCGGTCATCGCCGCCATGCTCGTCGCGTGGGTCCCCGGTCCGATGCGCACCTCGTTCTGGGTTCACCTCGGCCTGGTGGCCGCGTCGACCGTGGTGGTGTTGCTCGTCCCGGAGACCCGTGGGCGCCGACCGGGCAAGCTGCGGCCGATGCCGCTGGGCGTGCCCGCCGACATGCGCGTCTACTTCATGCGCGCATCGCTGCTGGGCTTCGCCGGCTTCGCGGTGATGGGGCTGTTCACCGGTGTGGCGCCGAGTATCGCCACCAAGATCACCGGCGTCCACAGCGCGATCGCCGTGTCGTTCCTGGTGTTCTCGATGTTCATCGGTTCGGTGGTCGGACAGCTCGCCGCGCGGCGGGTCCGTCAGGAGGTCGCCGAGCGAACCTCGATCCTGCTGTTCGTGGTCGCGATGGTTCTGCTGATCCTCACCTTCGTGGTCGGGAACCCGATCCTGCTGGCGATCACCGGTCTCGTCGGCGGGGTGGGGCAGGGGATGTCGTTCGCCAAGGGCCTCGCGGTCATCACCACCACCGCCCCCGCCGAGCAGAAAGCTGCGGTGACCTCGGCATTCTTCGTCGTCTGCTACATCGCGATCTCCGTGCCGGTCATCGCCGAGGGGTTGCTGGCGCAGTACTGGCAGTTCAAGGGAGCCGGGATCGTGTTCGCCGTGGTGATCGCGGTGCTCGCGCTGCTGGCCGGTGCGCTCGAGGTGGTCGAATCCCGCAAGCAGCGCGGTACGCCCATCGAGCGATGAACCCCCCGTCTGCGGGTGGCCCACGTCCGTACCTCGCCCCACGAGGTACGGACGTCGGCGCATGTAGGGGAGCGCTGACAGACCGGCGGTGTGTTCGGCGTGTGCGGCGGTGAGCGTGTGCGGATTCCGTTCGGTACCCGCGCGGCCGGTAGCGTGACCACCGTGAACGACACCGTGACCGTCGAGGTGGTCGACATCGACGACGCCGACGACCCGCGCGTCGACGACTTCCGCGACCTCAACTCCGTGGATCGTCGCCCGGATCTGCCGATACTGCGCGGCGGGCGTCGTGGCAAGGGGTTGGTGATCGCCGAGGGCGTGCTGGTCGTCGAACGGATGATCTCCTCGCGTTTCGCTCCGCATGCTCTGCTCGGGGTGGACAAACGATTCGACGAACTCGTCCCGGTGCTGAGTGCGGACTCGTTGGCCGGGGTCCCGTTCTACCGGACGTCGGCGCAGGTGATGGCCGACATCGTCGGGTTTCATCTCAATCGTGGAGTTCTGGCCGTCGCGCGCCGGCCGCAACCGCTCGACCCCGCCGACGTGATCACCCGCGCGCGTACCGTCGCCGTTCTCGAAGGGGTCAACGACCACGAGAACATCGGGTCGATCTTCCGCAACGCCGCCGGACTCGGCGTCGATGCGGTGTTGTTCGGAGGCGCGACGGCCGATCCGCTCTACCGTCGCAGTGTGCGAGTGTCGATGGGACATGTGCTGAAAGTGCCGTTCGCTCATGTCCAGACGTGGCCCGACGATCTGTCGATGCTGCGCGACAACGACTTCCGCATCGTCTCGCTCACTCCCGATCCCGCGGCGGTGCCGTTGGCGCAGGCGGTCGACGCCGAGCGGGTGGCGTTCATGGTCGGCGCCGAGGGGCCGGGGCTCACCGAGCGGGCCATGCGTGCCGGAGACGTGCGGGCGCGCATTCCGATGAGCCGGGGAACCGACTCGCTCAACGTCGCCACCGCGGCCGCGGTCGCCTTCTACGAGCGCACCCGGTTGTGACGACCGAACACGCCGACGCGCCGTGGTGCCTGGGGGGCATCGTGTGCGCCGCCGTGTTCGTGTTCTGGGGGTTGCTGTCGGTGTGCATGTATTCGGTTGTCGCCGAGATCAATCCGATTCTGGGGTTGACGGCGGTGATCATCGTGGAGGCAGGTCTGGTACCGCCGGTTTTTGCGCGCCGCCGACAACCGGTGTGGCGATTCGTGGCGCCGGGGATGCTTGCCGCGGCGATCGTCGCGATCTGCGCGTCGGTGGTCGTGATGATCGTCGGGTGACAGGTGCGCCCGTGAGCCCGTTGCGGTGGGCTCGTTGCGGTGGGCTCGGTTGAGGTGAGACCGGTGCGGGCTGGTGGCTGGATTCGGGGGGACTGGTCAGCGCCGGGGGGTGTGGGTGCCGAAGCCGAACCAGCGAGCGATCTTGCTGCCGGTGGTCTCGTGCTCGGAGTGCGGCTGGTCAGTGTGCGGCGGGTTGACTGGTGACTGGTCGGCATGTGGCTGGTCGCCGCCCACCGGCTCGTACTGTGGCTGGTCGCCGGGTGTCTCGTCGTAGCGTCGCTCGCTGGTGTTCGGGTCGCCGCCGCTCGGTGAGCCGGAATGCGGCTGGTCGTCGGGTGCCGCATTGGTGGTGTCCGGGACGCTGGACGACCCGTGATCCGACAGGTCGTCGGCGGGTTGTCTGTCCATGCGGTGCGGGTCGGTGATGCCGGTGCCGGCATTCCAACTCCACTCCGGGGTTGGGGCCGGGGTCGGCGCCGGAGGGTTGAATTCCTGTGCCGCAGAGGGTGTGTCGCCGGCGTGAGAAGTGTCGCCGGCCGGCGCGACGTCGCTACCGGGGTGCGGGGACCGCGGTGCGGATGTCGGCTGGTCGCCCATCACGCGCGCCGGTCCGGTGATGTCGATCGGTGTGGGTTCGATCGGCGCGGGGTGGTGCCGAACGTCGTCGGGCGTCGGCGTGTATCCCTCGGGGCGCACCAGGAAACCGGTGACCGGTATCGATGCCGGGTCGGTGTCGGTGTCGGCGAGCGGTCGGGTGAAGCGGAAGCCCAGCCAGTCACGGGTGGCCTGCTCGGCGAACTCCTGCGGGTGGAAGGGCAGCGCCTGCGGGTCACGTGGCACCCCGTCGGCATAGTGCAGCGGGTGTTCGCCGGCCCAGAATCCGCGTTCGAAGACGAAGGGGAGTCCGTTGTCCTCGTGGATCGACACCGGTGTCGCCGAGAACGATCGGCGCAGTTCGCCGTTCTCCCATCGCGCGAAGACGCCGAGCGCGGTCGTCGGGTCGGCGTGGAGATAGGTGACCACCTCCGACGGCCGGACGCGCACGGTGGTGTCGGGGATCGAGCTGGGGAGGTCGGTGCCAAGGGCCGGCCCGGACAGTACCGCGAGGCGTCCGTAGACGCCGGCGAACAGTTCGTCGTCGTCGCTCTCGGTGGTGGCGGCCAGTGACGTCTCTCCGGTGCTGACCAGCGTCGAATCGGGAAACATCAGTGTCGCAAGCGTTTTCGCCTGGATAGGATCGTTGACGAGCCCTTTGCGAATGTCAGCGATGGGATCGGCGGAATCGATGAACCACATCATCGTTGCCTTCGCTGCCAAGATCGGGCCCTTTCTCCGCGGACTGATGGTGACGCGCAACGGGTCGGTCGGTTACGAGCTGCCGTTGCTGCGCACTCCGAGAAGTACATCCTCCCACGCCGGGACCGAGGGTGTTCGCGATCGGTTGCGTTTGCGCGTCTTCGATTCCGCGGGGACCTCGGTCTCGGCCGCTGAGGTGGATGACTCACCCTCGACGTCGGCAGAGATCTGGTCGGCAGACGCGGTGGTGGCCGGGCGTCCGGGAGTGGTGTGGTCACCGGATGCGTGATCGTCGCGATCGGCGGTCTCCTCGCGAGCTGCCTCGGACGTCTCGCGAACTGGGGCCGGCGTGCGCGGGCGGGCGACACCGACAACCTCACTGGCGGCCACGGTCATCGATTCCGATGCCGCGGAGTCGAAGTCGAGTTCGGGATGGTCGGGGGTCGGCGCCGGGTCGACAACCGGTGTGAGCGTCGCCAGACCGCGCAGCGGTCGCGAGGTGTTCGGGTCGACGAGTTCCCTCGCCGGTTCATCGAGCGACTCGGCCACCCCGCCGTTGGAGCCGGGCAGGTAGCGCCAGTGTGCGAAGGTCTGTGACCGCCCGACGCGCCAGCTGATCTGGACCACCCACTTGTTGTCCTCGGCCTTCCACGCATCCCATTCGGCATTCTCGGGATTGTGCCCCCGAGACGACAATGCGATGCGGACGATCTCTCCGAGGTTCTCCAGCGCGGGGCCGTCGGCCCGGATCGGGTGGGCCAGGGCGGCGAGTTCGGTGGCCCGCTGACGCTCGAGCATCACCGGATGGGCGAAGCGTTCGATACGTTCGGCCGGGACACCGGCGACGGCGGCGACCTGTGCGATCGTGGCGCCCGCACGGATACGGGCCTGGATGTCTCTGGGTCGGAGTGCGCTTTCCATCTCGATCTCGATCTGCCCCAATCGGGTGGCGTCGCCGCGAGCCGCGGCCTTCAGTCGATCGTTGACAGCGATGCGGAACTTGTCGCCGGAATCGCCCTCCTGACACACCATGTGTGTGCCGTCGGGGGAGAGACCGACGACGCGGAGTTCACGCATCTGCTCCTCCTTCTCGTGGTGAGAGCGAGCCACGCATTGGCGAAAGCCTAGTCCACGATCTGCCATCCCCCGGGCGGTGACACGCCCAATCGCGACGCGACCTACATTCACCCGGTTGTTTTTCTGATGGCGGGGCGCGGGGTAGCTTTCGGTGGTGCCCAGCGATTCCTCGAATGAGTCCGGCGACACGTCGGCAACGTCTGACACACCACCGAATTCGGCGACCGGTGAGCCGCGCGGGTCCGCGAGCGTCGTCGATCGTTTCTTCAAGGTGAGCGAACGCGGTTCCACGATGGGCCGCGAGGTCCGTGGCGGACTGGTCACGTTCTTCACGATGGCCTACATCGTGGTCCTCAACCCGATCATCATCGGCGGCATCCCGGGGGAGCCGAAGAATGCCGACGTGCTGGGGCATGTGCTTCCGTTGTCGCAGGTCGCGGCGGTCACCGCACTCGTGGCCGGCGTCATGTCGATCGTCTTCGGCATGGTCGCGAACTACCCCTTCGCGATTGCGGCGGGGCTCGGGATCAACAGCCTGCTGGCCGTCACCATCGCGCCGCAGGTCACCTGGCCTGAGGCCATGGGCCTGGTGGTGATCGACGGCATCATCGTGGTTCTGCTGGCGGTCACCGGCTTTCGTACTGCTGTGTTCAATGCCGTTCCCGCAGAACTCAAAGCAGCCATTGCCGCCGGTATCGGGTGTTTCGTGGCTTTCGTTGGATTCATCGATGCAGGTTTTGTCCGTCGCATACCCGATGCCGCGGGCACCACGGTTCCCGTCCAACTCGGAGACGGCAATTCGATCACCACGGTGCCCGTGCTGATCTTCGTGATCGGTGTTCTGCTCATGGGTGTGCTGGTGGTGAAGAAGGTGCCGGGCGGATTGTTGATCGGCATCGTGATCATGACGGTCGTGTCGATCATTCTCGAGTCGGTTCTGCATCTCGGGTCCGGCTCCGAGCACTCGGGCGGCTGGGCGCTGTCGGTCCCGAAGGTGCCGGATTCGGCGGGCGGACTACCGAATCTGAGTCTCGTCGGCAACGTCGACCTGTTCGGCGCTTTCACGAGAATCGGTGTGCTCGCCGCATGCGTGCTGGTGTTCGCGCTGGTGCTGTCGAACTTCTTCGACGCGATGGGCACCATGACCGGGCTGGGTAAGGAAGCCGGACTGGCCGACGAGAAGGGCAACCTCCCGAACATCGGCAAGGCGCTGGTCGTCGAGGGGACCGGCGCGATCGTCGGCGGCGCGGCATCGTCCTCGTCGAACACCGTGTTCGTCGAATCCGCCTCCGGCATCGCCGAAGGTGCACGCACCGGATTGGCGAATGTCGTCACCGGTGTGCTCTTCCTCGTCGCGATGTTCCTCACCCCGCTTTACGAGGTGATCCCTTCGGAGGCGGTGGCCCCGGCGATGGTGATCGTCGGCGCCATGATGATCGGGCAGGTCCGATCGATCGATTTCAGCAAGCTCTGGATCGCGATCCCGACGTTCCTGACGATCGTGTCGATGCCTTTCACCTACTCGATCGCCAACGGCATCGGCATCGGCTTCATCAGCTGGGTGGTGATGGCCGTCGCGGCAGGTCGGATCCGCACGATCCGGCCGCTGCTGTGGATCGTGGCCGTGGTGTTCGTCCTGTACTTCATGCGTGAGCCGATCTCGAACCTCGTGAGCTGACGCGCGTTCGGGGAGTGGTTGCGCTTGTGTAGCCGCTGGCGCGTGGGAAGTGGTTGCGTTTGTGTAGCCGCATCCAGTTCTGCTCGACGCAGCCTTTGCAATGGTTGCGTGTGGGGGAAGTGGTTGCGTTTGTGTAGACGCAGCCAGATTTTCGGTGCGCCTCGTAGCCGCATCCAGTTCTGCTTGGCGCAGCCTTTGCAATGGTTGCGTNCCAGTTCTGCTTGGCGCAGCCTTTGCAATGGTTGCGTCTGGAGGAAGTGGCTGCGTTTGCGTAAACGCAACCAGTTCTGAGGGGCTCGACACCAAACGCAACCAGTTCACACGCACGACACACACGCACGAACACGACCACCCGAACACGACAACGCGGGCCGATCGACACGACATCGCACATGGCATGGACGTCGGTGATCGGCCCGCGTCGGGTGATCCCAGTCTCGTGATCCCGGTCAGGACCGGTCAGGTCAGAGGCGCTCGACCACGTAGTCGACGCATTCGGTCAGCTTGGAGACATCGTCGGGCTCGATGGCCGGGAACATGCCGATGCGCAGCTGGTTGCGGCCGAGCTTGCGATAAGGCTCGGTGTCGACAACGCCGTTGGCGCGCAGGGTCTTGGCGACAGCGGCGGCATCCACCGAATCGTCGAAGTCGATCGTGCCCACCACCTGGCTGCGCAGCGCCGGATCGGTGACGAACGGAGTGGCGAATTCGCTCTTCTCGGCCCAGTTGTACAGGCGCGACGAGGAATCGGCAGTACGCGAGACACACCAGTCCAGACCGCCCTGCGCGTTCATCCACTCGATCTGATCGGCGAGCATGATCAGCGTCGCGACCGCGGGGGTGTTGTAGGTCTGGTCCTTGGGCGAGTTGTCGACAGCGGTCGGCAGCGACAAGAAGTCGGGGCACCAGCGACCGCCGTCGGAGATCTCGGCGATGCGGCTCAGTGCGGCCGGGCTCATCAATGCGATCCACAGACCGCCGTCGGAGGCGAAGCACTTCTGCGGTGCGAAGTAGTACACATCCGCGTCGGCGACGTTCACCGGCAGACCGCCGGCGCCGGAGGTGGCGTCGATTGCGACCAGTGCGTCGGTGCCCGCGGGACGGCTCACCGGCACGGCGACACCGGTCGACGTCTCGTTGTGTGCCCATCCGATGAGATCGACGCCCTCGAGCTGTGCGGCCGTGATGTCGGCCGGGTTCGGCGCGGTGCCGGGATCGGTCGAGATGACGGTCGGATCGGCGAGGAACGGCGCCTTCTTGGTCACCGAAGCGAACTTTGACGAGAACTCGCCATAGGTCAGGTGCAGCGACTTCTCGCGGATCAGACCGAATGCGGCGGCGTCCCAGAATGCGGTGGTGCCGCCGTTGGACAACACCACCTCATAGCCCTCGGGCAGCGAGAAGAGTTCGGCGAGTCCGGCACGGACGCGGCCGACCACGTTCTTGACCGGCGCCTGACGATGGGAGGTACCCATCACGGTGGTGCCGGCGTCGACGATGGCCTGCAGTTGTTCGGGGCGAACCTTCGACGGTCCACACCCGAAGCGGCCGTCGACGGGCAGCAGCTCGGCGGGGATCGTGATCGGTGCGGTCGCGGTGTCACTCATGCGCGCCAGTGTAGAGAGATCGGCGTGCCGGTTCGAAATCACCTCCCTTCGCCCAGAGGCATCTGGTCAGGTCAGCTGGGCGATCAAGGCACGTGCGAGCCAGTCGCGGTACTCCTCGAGCGACCAGCCGCGGTCGGCCACCAACAGTCCGAAGAGCTCCGGCGCGATGAGCGCCCACAGGGTGTCGCGTACGTAGGGCACGGATGCCCCCGGTCGCAGCCCGCCTGTCTCGACCAGGTGTTCGGCGAGCATGGTCATTCCTTGAAGCCGCTGCGCCACAATTGTTTTCCACAGTTCGGCGATGGCTCGATCGTGACTCGCGCCCTCGCGGATCACCAGTTGCAACGGTGCCGCACGATTGTTGCGCTCGGCCGCGGTCGCCGCGAAGAGCGCAAGCTTTCCCCTCACGTCCGGTTCGTCGTCGATGGCCCGGCTCTCCGGCCGCTCGGCCACCGGGAGGTCGCTGTCGTCACCGGCGAGTGCACGGTCGAGGGCTTCCTTGATCAGTCCTGCCTTGCCCGCGAACGACTTGTAGATGCTCTCCGGAGACACTCCCGCCGCGTCGGCGACCTGCGCGATGGTCGTGCGGTAGCCATTCGCGGTGAACAGTTCGATGGCCGCCGCGATCACGTCCTCGCGGCGCTCGCGTGCGCGCCGCCGGCGATTGGACGAGTCGTAGTCGCGCGAAGTATTGACACCAGCCACTCAGTAATGAATACACTTGTATTGAATACAGACGAACTGGATCGAAAATCGCCGAGGAGTCACGATGAGAACGAGCGATGCGACGCAGGTGGCTCTCAGATCGATGTCGGACATGGGTTCTGGTGATCGTCTGGACTTCGATCGCACCATCCACCCCGACGCGATCAACCGGGAGGCGGCCACCGAGCCGTCGGCCTGCCGGGGCCGCGGACCGGCGGCGTTCTGGGCCAGCGCGCAGTGGCTCCGGTCGGCTTTCCCGCAGGTGCGGCACGAGGTGAACCACGTGGTCACCGAGAGTGACCTCGTGGTGATCCACGCGACGATGTCGGGTACACACGAAGGCCCCTTCGTGCTCTACGGCCCCGACGGGGAGGTACGGCAGGCGTTCGCCCCCACGCACAAGCGATTCGCCGTCGACCAGACGCACTGGTTCCGGATGGCGCAGGGGTTGGTGGTCGAGCACTGGGCCAGCCGCGACGACATGGGGATGGCCGAGCAGCTGGGTTGGGTGCCGCCGTCACCGATGTATCTGGTCAGATGCGCACGGGCGCGTCGACGTGCCGCGGCGGAAAGCCGGGCGCAACGGGATCGCTAGAGCCCGGGGGCGACGATCTCGTCCCAGCCGTCGACGTCCTCGGGGCGCCGCGGACCCGGCCCGACGTAGAGGGCAGCCGGTCGCACGAGCTTGCCGAGCTTTTTCTGCTCGAGGATGTGGGCACACCATCCGGCGGACCGGCCACAGGTGAACATCGCCGGCATCATATGCGGCGGCACCTCGGCGAAGTCGAGGATCACCGCGGCCCAGAACTCCACATTCGTCTCGATGGCCCGATCGGGCCGACGTTCGCGTAGCTCGGTGAGCGCGGCCTGTTCGAGTGCGGCGGCCGCCTCGTACCGGGGAGCCCCGAGCTCCTGCGCGGTGCGCCGCAGCACACGGGCGCGCGGATCCTCGGCGCGATACACGCGATGACCGAAGCCCATCAGCTTCTCTTTGCGGTCGAGCACACCTTTGACCAGCGAGCGCGGGTCGCCGGTGCGTTCGGCCTCGGAGATCATCGGCAACACCCGCGCCGGTGCGCCGCCGTGCAGCGGTCCGCTCATCGCACCGATCGCCCCGGACAGCGCTGCGGCCACATCGGCGCCGGTGGAGGCGATCACGCGAGCGGTGAACGTCGAGGCGTTGAGGCCGTGTTCGGCCGCGCTGACCCAGTAGGCGTCGATCGCGGCGATGTGTTTGGGATCGGGATCGCCCTTCCAGCGGGTCATGAAACGCGAGGTGACCGTGTCACATTCGTCGATCACCTGCTGTGGGACGGCCGGCTGGTGGATACCGCGCGCCGACTGCGCGATATACGACAGGGCCATCACCGATGCCCGCGCGAGGTTGGCCCGGGCGGTCGCATCGTCGATGTCGAGCAGCGGCTGATATCCCCAGATCGGTGCGAGCATCGCCAGACCGGCCTGCACGTCGACCCGCACGTCGCCGGTGTGCACCGGCAGCGGGAACGGCTCGGCCGGCGGCAGTCCGTCGCCGAAGCGTCCGTCGACCAGCAACGCCCAGACATCGGAGAAGGTGACCTTGTTCTCCACGAGGTCCTCGATGTCGACGCCGCGGTAGCGCAGGTTCCCGCCGAACTTGTCGGGTTCGGCGATCTCGGTGGTGAAGGCGACGACTCCTTCGAGGCCTTCGACGAAGCCTTCGGGAAGCTCGGTGTTGGCCATCGTGGATGGGCTCCTTCGTCTCGGCGACAGACGGTGCCGGACAAGCGGCGCCGGGTCGGCACACATGCGAGGGCTGCGCACGCGTGTCTGTCCGACTAGGACTCTAGCGATCTGATCGGACATCCGAGCAGCGCAGGCGGTACCGTCATCGCTCGTGGAATCGCAGTCGACACCCGAGGATCCCTTGCCTCTGGCGGCAATGCGTGTCGGATACGGGTCGGGTGAGGGTGCAGCAGGTGCCGACGGTGTCTCGGCGAACCTCGACGAGTCGTGGCTGACGGGTGATCCGCCGTGGCTCGGGTTGTTCGGTCGCTGGCTGCGCGAGGGTGTCGCCGCGGCGATCCCCGAGCCCAATGCGATGGTGATCGCGACAGTGGACGCCCAGGGGTGTCCGTCCACGCGCACGGTCCTGTGCAAGTCCGTCGACGCGAACGGGCTGGTGTTCTTCACCGGGCACGATTCGGACAAGGGTCGCGATCTGTCGGCGAATCCTTGTGCCTCGGTGACCTTTCCGTGGATCGCACTCGAACGGCAGGTGCACTTCCGCGGTCTCGTCGAGCGGGTGAGCCGCGAGGTGACACAGGAGTACTGGGCCTCGCGTCCGCGCGGGTCGCAGCTCGGTTCCGCCGGATCCTTCCAGTCGCAGCCGATCGGTTCGCGGGATGAACTCGAGGACCAGGCCAGACGGATCGCCGCGCAATTCGGCGGCGTCGACGGAACCGAAGCCGTGCCGGTACCCGATCGGTGGGGCGGCTATCTGCTGCGACCGCGGCGGGTGGAGTTCTGGCAGGGGCGTGCCGACCGTCTGCACAACAGGGTGCGGCTGACCCTCGACGACGGCGGTTGGCACACCGTCAGACTGCAGCCGTAGCTCGTGCGGCCGCAGCCCGCCCCGTAGCCCGCTCGCAGCTCACCTCGTATCGACAACGTCGGACAGTGCGCGCCGTGGTGAGCTGCTCGCCGTCCGTTCGGGGTAACCCACGCGGAAGGAGACCAGACCCTGGTTCGCTGGGATCCCGATGATGTCCGACCAGGCTGGTCCGAAGCGATTGGGACGGCTCAGTGACCCGTCGCGCGCAATGCGTTCGGTGATCTGGTTCATGTGCTGCAGCCCGAGATGGTGAGCTGTCGCGACCAGGTGCACATGCTGCAGCAGCCGTCCGCCGGCCAGACGGTCCAGTGGCGACCCGACATCGCCGACACGCACGATGCCGTAGGCGCCAGCGGTCGCGGTGTGCACCTCGCGGGTGGTCTTCAGCCAGAAGGTGTCGCCCGACTCACGAGATTGCGCGGGCAGGAGTTTGGCGGCTGTCAGCATCATCGGGGTCAGTCCCTGTCCGTCGAGAGTGAGGCCGTCGCGGTGGCTGTCGATCGCATGCCGATCGTTGCGGAACCAGGCGAAGGACTCTTTCGACATCTGCTCGTCGTCGATGATCGCTTGCGTGGCATGCACATAGAGCTCCCCGAGCGCCCGCCGACGCGGTTCGTCGGCGATCCACACGATCTGCGGCGTGGTGGTCGTCGCGGTGGGGGAGCCTGGGGCGAATCCCGACTGCTCACTCGAGACGGGGCCGTCAAGCTGGTGGAGATCGTCCATGTCGAGGGCGCGCGACTCGTAGGGCCCGCGGTTGGAGTGACGCAGACCGATCGCCGCGGCGAGCGCGCGTTCGGTCCCCGTCGGAGGCCTGCCGTGGCGCACGTCGAGGTGGGCGATATGTCCGGGATCGCCGTCGGGGAAGGGTGTGATCACCGGATCGAGACCACTGTTGCGCGCCGCGCACACCATGTTCTCGATGGCGCAGCCGAACCCGACCATCCGTTCGCGGCCGTCGGAGTCATTGATCGGCATCACTCGTCTGGGATCGCCATAGAGGTCGATCGTGGTGTCGGACACCGTGAAGACCCACGGCTGGATGTTGTGCGGATTGGCGGCCAACACTCCGGCGGCCACGATTGCGCGGACACCTGGCTGCGAACCCCAGGTGGCCCACAGGTCATAGGGGGCGCCGTCACCGGAATCGAACACGCCGTTGGTGAGGGCGCGGATGCTCACACCTCCCGCGCCGACGAGCACGACTGCCGCCGCCCCGACGCCGATGCCCTTGAGCACAGCGCGGCGACTCACGCGCGGTCCGCCGCCACACGGATACTTCTCGGCGGTGTGCTGTTCCTCCGGGGGCGGGGTCTCGGGTGCATGCGTCACGTCGGGGTCGTCGTGGTGGGTGCGCACATCGGTGCTTCGGTCATCGGTCATTTGTCAGTCCTCCTCGGTGTGGGCGTGAGTCCGAGGGTGTCGCGCCCCCGGTCGGTGAGCAGGGGTTCGATCATGCTCATGTGCACCGCGGCGGCGTCGAAGCCGAACTCACCGACGGTTTCGGTGAACGGCAGCGCGAATTCGGCGAGAAGCCACAGACCGGCAAGGTTGTCGTGGGTGGTTGCCGGTGGCCGCGGACGGCGGATCAGGCCCGCATCGATGACGAGAGCCACCGCATCATGAAGTGACGCCATTCGACGCTCGAAGTTCCCGCGGTACATCAGTTGCAGCACGGGGTCGCTGTGCAGCAGTGCGAACAGTTCACGCGGGAAGAAGGCGTAGTCGGCGCTCACCTGGGCCTGGTGCCCGCCCAACGCCGCGAGCCGCCGCAGGATCGTCTCCGGCTCGCCGCACGCGTCTGCTCGTGGATCGGAATCGGCACTCCAGCCCTCGAACAACGCTCGGATGATCTCGGCTTTGCCCGGGAACCAGTAGTAGAGGTTGCCCGGGCTGACTGCGGATTCACGTGCGATGCGCGCAACGCTCACCGCTGCTGTTCCGTGTTCGTTGAACAGCCGACGCGCGGCGTCGAGGATCTGCTCGCGCCGACGAGCCACCCGCTGCGGAGACCGTCTGCTGGTCATGACTCCATCGTCGCTCTCTTAGAGAGATCTCTCTAGAGCGGGGGAGGTGATCTCGGGAACATGACCGTGTCACTGCCACGCGCGGCAGCGCCGACCGGATCCCGAAGCGGCGCCGGCTGGGGACTTGCCGCATTCACGCAATACCCTGATCGACGTGCCACGCCTGCTCGCCGACACCACCCCGCTGCGCAATGCCTACTTCCGGCGGCTGTGGACGGCCAACATCGTCACGGTCATCGGTGCCCAGCTGACGGTGGTCGCCGTGCCGGCGCAGATCTTCGCCATCACCGGCAGCTCGGCCTACGTGGGACTGACCGGGATCTTCGGCCTCGTCCCGCTCGTCGCGTTCGGATTGTGGGGCGGTGCGCTGGCCGACGTCCTCGACCGCCGGCTCATCTTGATGGTGACCACCACCGGACTCATCGCGGCCAGCATCCTGTTCTGGGTGCAGGCCGCACTCGACCTGAACAACGTGTGGGCGATCCTGGTGCTGTTCGCGCTGCAACAGGCGTTCTTCGCGGTCAACCAGCCCACACGGTCGGCGGTGCTGCCACGACTGCTCACCGTCGAGGAACTACCGGCGGCGAATTCACTCAACATGACCGTCATGCAGGCCGGGGCCATCGCCGGGCCGCTGATCGGCGGCGCACTGATCCCGGTTCTGGGGTACTCGCTGCTGTATTTCGTGGACGCGGTGTGCATGTTGCCCACCCTGTGGGCGGTGATCCGGCTGCCGTCACTCAAGCCGCAGTTCCAGGGCGACTCGCAGACCCGACGGGTGGCCGGATTGCGGTCGGTGATCGATGGATTCGTCTATCTCGCCGGTCACAAGGTGCTGCTGATGTCGTTCGTGGTCGACCTGATCGCGATGATCTTCGGCATGCCGCGCGCACTGTTCCCACAGATCGCGCACGAGAGCTTCGGTGGACCCATCGACGGCGGCTTCGCCTTCTCGATGCTGTTCGCGGCGATGTCGGTCGGCGCTGTGCTCGGTGGGGTGTTCTCCGGCTGGGTCAGCCGTATCGACCGCCAGGGCCTCGCGGTGGTGGTGTGCATCGTGATCTGGGGTGTGTGCATCGCCGGGACGGGCGTGGCGGTGGGCTTCGCCGGCGGCACCGAACTCCCGATGCTGCCGATCGCGGTGCTGCTGCTGATGGTCGGCGGTGCGGCCGACATGGCCTCCTCGGCGTTCCGGCAGTCGATGCTGCAGTCCGCAGCCACCGACGAGGTCCGTGGACGTCTGCAGGGTGTGTTCACCGTTGTCGTCGCCGGTGGCCCGCGGATCGCCGATGTGCTGCACGGTCTGTCGGCGGCGGCGGTCGGAACCGCGATCACCACCGCGGGCGGCGGAGTCCTCACCGTCATCGGAGTGCTCGTGGCCGCGGCACTGGTCCCCGCCTTCGTGCGCTACCGGATCAGTGCGACAGTGGCTGCTTCCGATGCCAAGCCGGTCGTCAGCACGGACTGACGTGCGAGCAGTCCGGGCGGGTGGAGTCGGCGGGCCGGTACGTTGGCTGGTGTGAACAGACGCCGTGACACGCCCGTGCGCTCGGCGGTGCTGGTGCTCCATGGGGGCAAACCCGACAGCCACGATCCGTCGCGCCCCTGGCATCTGTCGCGGGTACGCATGCTCCCGTTCACCTGGGCGCTACGGCGTGCGTTACCCGAATCGCAGGTCATCGCCGTGCACTATCGGGTACGCGGCTGGAACGGCGACGAGGCCTCGCCGGTCGTCGACACCCGCGCGGTGATCGCGCGCGTGCGACAACGCCACGGCGACATACCGATCGCACTGGTCGGACACTCGATGGGCGGGCGAGTCGCCGCGGCCGTCGCCGACGATCCGTCGGTGACCACCATCGTCGCCTTGGCACCGTGGTGGCAGCGCACCCGCCACACCAGCATCGACGAACCCGCCGACACCGACAACATCCGCCCCGACCAGCACGTGCTGGTGGTCCACGGCAGTGCGGACACGTGGACCTCACCCATCTTCTCCCGCGAGGTCACCGAACGACTGGTGACCAGAGGAACCGACGCCGAGTACATCTCGATACCCGGCGGCGGGCACTTCATGCTCGACCATCCGCGGCGATGGGTCGAGCTGACCGTTGCCTACGTGCGCGCGCATGTGGGGCCGACCGGGAAGAGGGACGTGTGGCGAAACAGTGTGCAGGGCAACGAGACAGCAATAGCAGCAACCGAACCGGTGAGAACCGAGACAGCGACAACCGGGACAGCGGCGATGACCGCGCGGCTCGGCGACCAGATGCGCAGAGTGCGCGGCCGGTTGTCGTGAACGGTGACGCGGTGGCGTCGCGGCTGGCCGAGCTGATCGGTGACCTCACCGGTGAGCCGATCCCGGTGCGGGTGCGCGCCTGGGACGGATCGCAGGCCGGCCCCTCCGATGCCCCGCAGGTGTGCGTCAACACTCCCGACGCGCTGCGGCGACTGCTCTGGCATCCGGGCGAACTCGGTGCGGCACAAGCGTATGTGACCGGTGAACTCGAGGTGACCGGCGATCTGGGCGCAGCGCTCGAACATGTGCGCGCGGTGTCCGACGCCCGCGGCCTGAGCGGTGTGTCGATCACGCCGCGACGTCTCACGCGCTGGGTACGCACACTGTCGGACCTCGGCGTGCTCGGCGCACCACCCGCGCCGCCGGCCTCGCAGGCCCGGGTTCGAGGGCGTTTGCACTCGCTGCGCCGCGACCGCGCGGCGATCAGCCACCACTACGACCTGTCCAACGACTTCTACGCGCTGATCCTCGACGAAACCATGGCGTACTCGTCGGCGTACTGGACCAGTGCGGATCCCGCCTACACACTCGCCGACGCCCAACGCGACAAGTTGACGATGGTGTGCCGCAAGCTTGGACTCCAACCGGGGATGACACTGCTCGACGTCGGATGCGGCTGGGGATCGCTGAGTCTGCACGCGGCAACCGAATTCGGGGTGAACGTACTCGGCGTGACCATCTCCGCGCAGCAGAAAGCCTTCATCGACAAGCAGATCGCCGACCGCGGTCTGGCCGACCGCGTGGAGATCCGGCTGCAGGACTACCGGGCGATCCCTGAGTCGGATTTCGACGCGGTGGCGTCGATCGAGATGGGCGAACATGTCGGCGAACACAACTATCCCACCTACGCACGGGTACTCGCCGATCGCGTCAAACCCGGTGGGCGCGTGCTGGTTCAGCAGATGTCGCGTCATGCCGGCAACCATCCCGGCGGCGGTCCCTTCATCGAATCGTTCATCGCTCCCGACATGACGATGCGACCGATCGGACAGACCGTCGACCTGATCGAGGCGGCCGGACTCGAGGTCCGTGACGTACACGCGATGCGGGAGCACTACGTCCGCACCGTCGAGGCCTGGTATCAGACCTTCGACGAGCACATCGACGAGGCGGTGGCCCTGGTCGGCGAGGAGATCGCCCGCGTGTGGCGGCTGTATCTGGTCGGCGGCGGCATGGCCTTTCGCGACGGCCGGATGGGTGTCGACCAGATCCTGGCCGTGCGTCCCGACGCTCGCGGACATTCCCACATGCCGGAGGTGCGCACGATATGAGTTATGACGCAAGCAATTTCGGTGTCGTCACCGGCAGTTCGGCGCTGGCGACGGTGGTGCTGCTGACCATCACCGCGATCATCGGCTTCCGCATCGGGCGCCACAACGTCGTCGACGTCACGTGGGGACTGGGGTTCGTCCTGATCGCCCTCGTCTGCGCACTGGTCGGGGAGGGATCGGCGTGGCGGCGGTGGCTGCTGTTCGTGCTGGTGGCGATCTGGGGGCTACGGCTGGCCCTGTCGATGGCCCGTCGCTCGGCGGGCAAGGGGGAGGACCCGCGCTACGAGAAGATGCTCTATGACGCGGGCGGCAACCGCACGCTGGTCGCGATCCGCAAGATCTACCTGACCCAGGGACTCGCGTTGTGGTTCGTGTCGCTGCCGATCCAGGTGTCGGCGGCCGCCGGCGGCACACTCAACTGGCTGGCCTGTGTGGGCATCGCCGTGTGGGTGCTGGGCGTGGTCTTCGAGAGCGTCGGCGACAAACAGATGGACGAGTTCAAATCCGACCCGGCGAACAAGGGCGCGGTGATGGATCGCGGTCTGTGGGGATGGACCCGTCATCCCAACTATTTCGGTGACTCCTGTGTGTGGTGGGGGATCTACCTGATCGTCGCCGGCTACTGGCCGGGTGCGCTCACCATCGCCTCACCGATCGTCATGACCTACTTCCTCGTCTTCGCCACCGGCGCCCGACTGCTCGAACAGCATATGGAGCAACGCCCGGGGTATGCCGAGTATCGGCAGCGTGTGAGCTACTTCCTGCCGCGTCCGCCCAAGAAGCAGAACTCGACGTCGTGACCGCGCGGCACCGGAGACGTCGCGTCCGGTGGTGGTGACCGGGGCGGGTACCCTCGCGAGCGGTCAAAAATGCAGGAGGGTCAATTCCGTGTCCGCGGTGCTCGGCAGGATCGCCGGAGCTGTAGTGCTGTTGGCGGCGATGGTCGCGGTGTACGTCGTCGCCGTGCGTACCGCCGCCGGGCAGCGACTCGACGAACGGTGGCTGCTCACCCTGCGCGGCACCGAGGCCCACAACGACCTGCCGAATGCGGTGGGATTGGGTTCGGTCACCGACCCCCGGCTGTGGGTGGTGGCGATCCTCGCGATCGTGGCCCTGGGGCTGGCGGCGCGCCGGCGCCTGAGCATCATCGTCCTGCTGATCCTGCCCGTCGCGGTGATCGTGTGCGCACGGCTGCTGCGCGACGGACTGCTCACCCGGCCCGATCTCATCGCCAGCCAGTTCCCGCACATCAACACCTTTCCCAGCGGTCACGCCGCCGCCGCGGCCGGATGCGTCGCGGCCATCATCCGCGCTGCCCCGCGCGTGGTGCAGCCGCTCATCGTGCTCGCCGGCACGATGTGGCTCACGCTGGTCTCCCAGGACCTCATGGTGTGGGGGTGGCACCGTCCCAGCGACCTGATCGGGTCGATCCTGCTGGCCGGTGCGCTGGCGATCCTGGTGCCCAATTCACCATCGCGGACGTTGGGCACATGGTGGCAGGCGGCCATCCTGGTGGTGGCCTCGGTCATCGCGCCCGTCGGGTGGGCGGCCTACATCGCGAAACCTGTCGTCGCGCTGGTCGGCGTGGTGGCTGCGGTCGTGCTCACTATGCTGTTCGTCGGTCGGGAGACCGCACGCGGTCCTGGCGAATCCGGCACCGGCGGTCGCTGGCGCATCCCGGGATTCGACCGGTCGGATATGCCGGCACCCACCGCCTGAGTCATCGGCGCTCGACGAAACGGATCACCTCACCGGGCACGAGTTGTGCCGCCGTGTCGACAGAACTCGCGGTGATCACTGCGACAACCGGGTATCCGCCCGTCACCGGGTGATCGGCGAGAAAGATGACGGGTTGCCCGCCCGGTGGGATCTGCACCGAACCCAGTGCGACACCCTCGGACGGGAGATCGCCGAGCCCGCTCCGATGACGCAGGACCGGTGTGTCGTCGCCGCGGTCGAGGCGTATCCCGATCCGATCGCTGGCGGGTGAGACCACCCACGACCCCGTGAACAGCGCATGAGGATCCTCGATCCGGTCGTCGCGGGGCCCCAGCTCGGCGACCAGTTGCGCAGGTGTGCCCGTCCCATCACCGGGCGCGAAGGTCAGCGACGGCCAGTCACCCGCAGTCGGTCCGACGGGCAGCAGGTCGGACTCGGCCACCCGCGCGGGGCCGATCCCGGAGAGCAGATCGGTGGAGCGCGAACCGAGCACCGGCGCTACGTCGATACCACCGCGGACCGCCACATACGACCGCAGACCGGTCGTCGGCGGCTCGACGGTGAGTGTCTGGCCGGCACGCAGAATCGCCGAGCTCTGACTCATCGAGCGGGTGTCATCGATCAGATAAGACGTGGGCGCGCCGGTCACCGCGACCAGATGGGTTCCGGTGGCGCGCACCACCAGACCGCCCATCGTCACCTCGAGTGCCGCGGCCGACTCCGGGTTGCCCACGAGTCTGTTGGCCAGCCGAAGGGCTCCGCGATCGGCTGCCCCCGACGCGCCGACCCCCAGATGTGCGTAGCCGGGCCGGCCCAGGTCCTGCACGGTGGTTAGCGGTCCGCTTCGCACCACGGTCAGTGCACCGTGAGGGATCGCCGGGTCGCCGGCGCTCACAGTGACCCACCGATGTTCGCGGGCGCTCACCGCGGCCCACCGATGTCGCCGGCGCTCATCGCGACCCACCGATGTCGCGGAAGACCACCGTGTCGCCCGGCGAGAGCGTCGACGGCGGGTCGGCATGGACGTCGAACATCGTCGCCTCGGTGCGGCCGAGCAGATTCCACCCACCCGGACCGGGCCGCGGATACACCGCGCTGTAGCCGGCGGCCAGAGCCACCGCGCCACCGGGAACCCGGGTCCGCGACGTGGTGCGACGCCCGATTGTGGCGAGCCGTCGTGCCGGGTGATCGGGCGCGGTGGTGGACTCATCAGGCACCAGATACCCGAAACCCGGTGCGAATCCGATGAATTGGACGCGCCACGTGATGGCGGTGTGCGCCCTGACGACGTCGTCGACGCTCCAGTCGTCCCCGCCGGATGCGGTGAGCGTATCGGCCACCTCGGCCAGATCCGCACCGTCGTAACGGACATCGATGTGGTGGTCGGGGGCGCTGTTCGGCGCACCGGGCGCGTCGGTCGCCGACGGGGAGGCTGACGGAGTATCGGAGGGGCTCCTCGATCCGCCGTCGCCCACCCGCGTCGCATTCCGTAAGGCGCGGTGCAGCGCAAGCGCATTCACCCCTGCTGCCGGTGGCCACTGCACCAGGACGGTGGTCGCCGCACCGATCACGTCGACATCCTCACCCAACGCCCCGCGTGCGGCCTCCCCGCGCAACCGTGCTGCCACCGAGACCGCGGAGTCGAGCGGATTCGGGTCGTCGGAAAAGTCCAGCAGCACCGCATCGCGTCCCGCCGAGATCTGCCGCATGAGCCAAATCTAGTGGCAGACTCGAGAGCGTGACGGTATTCGCAGTGCAGGCAGGGAAGTACCGCGCGGAGGTGGCCTCCACCGGAGCCGGGCTCGAACTCGTATCCCACGACGGGCAGTTGCTCACCGAGACCTGGCAGGAGAAGCCGGGGCAGAAGTCGCCGATATCGGCCGGGCTCGTCCTCGCGCCGTGGCGCAACCGCACCGCCGACGGCCGATACACCTTCGACGGGGTCGACTATCAGCTCGACATCACCGAAAAGGACAGGAACAACGCCAATCACGGCTTCGTGCGGACCGTCGAGTGGCAGCGCACCGAACACGACGAGGACGTGGTCTCGCTGCGCACCCCCATCGGGACGCACCCCGGGTGGCCGCATCAGATTGTGCTCACGGCCACCTATCGGGTGGATCCCGTCGATGGGTTGTCGGTGACCCACACCGCCGAGAACGTCGGCGACGCGCGAGCGCCGTTCGCACTCGGGCAGCACACCTTCATCCGGCTCGGAGACCTCCCGATCGACGACTGCGCGCTGCAGCTCGCGGCGACGCGAGTCCAGCCGCTCGATCCCGAAAGGCAGCTGCCGGTGGGAGATCCGCAGCCGGTCGCCGGTACCGACATGGACTTCACCCGGCCCCGCACGCTCGCCGGCCGGCTACTCGACACGCCGTTCACCGGACTGGTCGCCGACGGGGCGGTCCACCGGAACCGACTGTTCGGGCCGCACGGTGACTGCACAGAACTGTGGACCGATCTCAATTTCGGGTGGGTGCAGGCGTTCACCGCCGATCCCGCACGAGGTCAGGCCTATCCCGGTCGCGGGCGGGCACTGGCCGTCGAGCCGATGACGTCACCGCCCAACGCACTGGCCAGCGGGATCGACCTGATCACACTGGAACCGGGGCAGACGTGGAGCGGGTCGTGGGGTCTGCGTTACCGGCCGTCACCGGATGTGGCGCGGTGAAGGAAATCGTGGTCTGCGGTGAGGCGCTGGTCGACATCGTCACCACCTCGCCCGCCCCGAGTCCTGGACGTCTGGCGCCGATGCAGCCCGCGCTCGGCGGCGGTCCGTTCAACGTGGCGGTCACTCTCGGGCGGCTCGGATCGTCGGTGTCGTTCCTCTCGCGGGTGTCCACCGACCATCTCGGCGACGAGATCCTGCGCGCGTTGAGCGCCTCGGGGGTGGGATTGTCGATGTGTCAGCGTGGTGACGAGCCGACCACCCTGGCCGTGGCGACCATCGGAGACGACGGTGCGGCGTCGTACTCCTTCTACACCGACGGCACCGCCGACCGGCTGGTCGCCGACCCCGGACCGCTGCCGGGGACTGTCGGCGCGGTCTGCTTCGGGACTCTGTCGATGGTGCTGGAGCCGGGGGTCAGCGTCTACGAATCGGTGATGCGGCGTGCCCACGCCGAGGGAACCCTGGTGATGATCGACCCGAACATCCGACCGGCGGTGATCGCAGATCCGGACGCCTACCGTCGCCGCTTCGCGGGCTGGATGCAGCACACCGACATCGTGAAGGTCTCCGACGAGGACGCCGCGTGGCTCGCCCAGGGATCGGCGGGCACCGGTGTGCGCGACTGGCTCGACGCCGGGGTGTCCGCGGTCGTCATGAGCGCCGGCGCCGACGGGTTGCGGGTCACCACCGAGCGTCTGGAGGTCAGCGTGCCGGCACCGCATGTGCAGGTTGTCGACACGATCGGCGCAGGTGACACCGTCGGAGGCGCGCTGCTGCACTGGTTGTCGGCGCATTCGGCGCTGAATCCGAGCAGTGTGGCCGACCTCGACGCGCCCGGGTGGCAAACGGCTCTGGGCTTCGCGGCCGCGGCCGCCGCGGTCACCGTCTCGCGCCCCGGTGCCGACCCTCCATGGGCAGGCGAACAGGTTACCGACTAGTTTGTAACTGCGACAGGTACGCGGGCACCCCGCGCACCTGCTGGCCAACAAATGCCACGGCCATAGGATGGCGTCAACAGGGCTGTCCATCAGTTGAGGAGGGGCCATAGTGTCCGCAGAAGCTGTGTCGTCAAACGGCACGTCGCCTGCCACAAGCGCGAAGTTCATCTATCCGGGCGGCGAGCTGGATATGCCCATCGTCGAGGCAACCGAGGGCGCAAACGGCGTGGCCCTGGGTAAGTTCCTCGCCGATACCGGTATGACGACATTCGACCCCGGATTCGTCAACACGTCGTCGACGAAGTCGGCGATCACCTACATCGACGGCGACGCGGGCATCCTGCGTTACCGCGGATACCCCATCGAGCAGCTCGCGCGGTCCTCGACGTTCATCGAGGTCAGCTACCTGCTCATCTACGGTGAGCTGCCCACTCCGGCTCAGCTCGAGGACTTCACCGACAAGATCCGCCGTCACACTCTGCTCCACGAGGATCTCAAGCGGTTCTTCGACGGCTTCCCCCGCAACGCACACCCGATGCCCGTGGTGTCCTCGGCGGTCAACGCGCTGTCGGCCTACTACCAGGATTCACTCGATCCCAAGGATCCTGAGCAGGTCGAGCTGTCGACCATTCGACTGCTCGCCAAGCTGCCGACGATCGCGGCCTACGCCTACAAGAAGTCGGTCGGTCAGCCGTTCCTGTACCCGGACAACTCGCTGAACCTGGTCGAGAACTTCCTGCGGATGACCTTCGGGCTGCCCGCGGAGCCCTATGAGATCGACCCGGCCGTGGTCGATGCCCTCGACATGCTGTTCATCCTGCACGCCGACCACGAGCAGAACTGCTCGACCTCGACAGTGCGTCTGGTCGGTTCCTCGCAGGCGAATCTGTTCACCTCGATCTCCGGTGGCATCAACGCTCTGTGGGGCCCGCTGCACGGCGGCGCCAATCAGGCCGTCCTCGAGATGCTCGAGGACATCCGCGCCGGCGGTGGCGACACCACCGACTTCATGAACCGGGTCAAGAACAAGGAACCGGGCGTGAAGCTGATGGGCTTCGGGCACCGCGTGTACAAGAACTACGATCCGCGCGCGAAGCTGGTCAAGGCCGCCGCAGACAAGGTTCTCGAAAGCCTCGGCGTCAGCGATGAGCTGCTCGACATCGCCAAGGGCCTCGAAGAGGTCGCACTCAACGACGATTACTTCATCTCGCGTCGCCTCTACCCGAACGTCGACTTCTACACCGGTCTGATCTACCGCGCGATGGGATTCCCCACCCGCATGTTCACCGTGCTGTTCGCGCTGGGTCGGTTGCCGGGATGGATCGCGCACTGGCGCGAGATGAACGCCGACCCGAGCACCAAGATCGGTCGCCCGCGTCAGGTGTACACCGGCTACACCGAGCGCGACTACGTGGATCTGTCCGGCCGCTGAGTTCCCATCCCACCGACTCGAAGGAGAGCCGAGATGGCACCGTCAGAAAAGCCCGAGGTCGATTTCCAGGAAGGCCCGGCACCCACCGAACTGACCATCAAAGATGTGGTGGTCGGTGACGGCGAGGAAGCCGTCGCAGGTGGCGTGGTCGACGTTCACTACGTGGGCGTCGAGTACGACACCGGAGAAGAATTCGATTCGTCGTGGAACCGCGGCCAGTCCGCCCGATTCCCGCTCGACCGGTTGATCCCCGGCTGGCAGGAGGGAATTCCCGGCATGAAGGTCGGTGGCCGTCGCCAGCTGACCGTTCCGCCGGAACTCGCCTACGGACCGGCCGGCGCCGGCCATCAGCTCTCCGGCAAGACGCTGGTCTTCGTGATCGACCTGCTCGGGGTCGGCTAGCGCCCAGAGGTCAACTCACGCAACCGATCAGGGCCGGGACGCACACGCGTCCCGGCCCTGATTCGCGTTCGGGGACATCAGAAATCGAAGGACGCGTGCATTTCCCAGACGAGTACCTCGGTATCGGTCACGGCGGTGATGCGTCGGTCGCCGGCGTCGGTCAGACGGAGCGCGTCGCCGTGATGCAGTCGCTGATCGAGTCCCTCGAATGTCGAGTCGCCCCGGGCGAGGAACACATGGGCAAAGGGAGCGGCAGGGATCTCGACACTGCTCCCGGCCGGTAGGCGTGCGATGTGCAGCGTCGCATAGCGATTGGCGAGAGTGATGGCCGCGCGGTCGGCATATTTGCGCATGCCTGAGACCACCGGAACCAGCGAACCATCTGAAAGTGCCTGGCTCACATCAGCGTCGGCGTATGACGGAGTGAGCTCGTCGGTGTCGGGCGGCAGCCACATCTGCACCACGCGGGTCTGCGTACGTTCGGATCGGGTGGCGGGATTGCGTTCGGAGTGCACGATGCCGGTACCGGCGGTCATCCGCTGGACCACCCCGGGCCGGATGACGCCGTGGTTGCCGCGTGAGTCGCGGTGCTCGACGGCACCCTCGAGCACCCAGGTGACCACCTCGGTGTTGCGGTGCTGATGGGAGTCGAAACCGTTGCCCGCCTCCACCACATCCTCGTTGTTCACCATGAGCAGGCCGTGGGCGTTGCGCTCGAGATCGTAGTTGCCGTCGGCCGGGAACGACTGCCAGGACGTGAGCCACTCATTGCTCCACTCGTGTCGATCAGCCGCGGGGATGTACCGCACGTCGCCATGATCTGTGAGATCGCCGTCTGACCCACCGGCCGCTGTCGCATGCTCGTGGGCGGGACTCGTCTGGGCCGCATTGCTCATGCCACGCTCAACGCCTCGCGCCGGTCGCAGATTCCGTGGCCGAATGTCCGTGGCTACATGCGCGTGGTGTGCGTGGTGTTCACTGCCGGGCTTGTGCGCCAGGTGAATGTAACCGTGGTGCAACAACGGACTGCGCCGTTAGCGTGTGCGAGGCATTCATCGATGGTTCGTGAATCTCACCACCTCGAGTCGTGCGCGACTCGAATCCCGGTCACACCCCGTTTTTCAGTCACACTCCGAAGTCCACTCACCAGCCACAAAGGACACCCACGTGTCACACGCCTCTCGGCTCACCGCGCCGACACCCCTCACGATCGGCGAGCATCACACACCGGCCGATCGGGACGCCCCTGCAGATGCCCCCTCGTCGCACGGTGAACGTGCTGTGCCGCGCAGACATCCGGGTCGGTGGATCGCCACGGCGGTGGTGCTCGTGATTGTCGCGCAGATCATCCACGGACTGGTGACCAACGACTTCTTCGCCTGGCCGCGGTTCTCCTACTGGTTCGCCAGGCCGGTGATCCTGCACGGACTGGTGGTCACCATCGAGGTCGCAGCGCTCAGCGCCGTCGTCGGACTCGTCGGGGGTGTCATCCTGGCCTTGATGCGGCTGTCGAAAAACCCAGTGCTGCAGGTGGTCAGCTGGATCTACATCTGGTTGTTCCGATCCATTCCGCTGTTGGTCCTGCTGTTGTTTCTCTACAACTTCGGTGCGCTCTACAAATCCCTGAGCCTGGGGATTCCCTTCGGTCCGGGCTTTCTGCACTTCGACGAGTCGACGCTGGCCACGTCGTTGGTGATCGCGGTGATCGGGATAGGTCTCAACGAGGCCGCGTTCGCCGCAGAGATCGTGCGTGCGGGCATCTTGTCGGTCGACCAGGGGCAGCGTGAGGCCGCCTCGGCCCTCGGGCTTCCTCGGTCGCATGAGTTCCGACGAGTGGTGGCACCCCAGGCGCTGCGCGCGATCATCCCGCCCTACGTCAACCAACTGATCGGCATCGTCAAGGCCACCTCGCTGGTGTACTACGTCTCGCTGATCGACCTGTTCGGCGCGGTGGAGACGATGGGGAGCACCTACTCCGGCGACATCATCCCGCTGCTTATGGTGGCCACCGTCTGGTACGTGATACTCACCAGCATCATCTCGGTGATCCAGTACTACGTGGAACGCCACTTCGCCCGTGGCGCCGTCCGATCGCTACCACCCACACCTGTGCAACGAGTCCGCCGCGGCTTTGCGCAGTGGCGTGCCGCGCGCACGACGACGGCGGTGGCGTGATGGTCGCCGAGCGCGTCACACACGCCCCCGACGTTCCCGCCACCGCGGCCGTCGGAGTGTCGGTGGTCAACGTACACAAGAATTTCGGGCATCAGCAGGTGCTGCGTGGGATCGATCTGACGGTTCCACCGGGCCAGGTGACGGTGATCATCGGCCGATCCGGGTCGGGAAAGTCGACCCTGTTGCGGTGCATCAACCATCTCGAGAAGCCCGACATCGGACATGTGGAGATCAACGACGAACCGATCGGTGTCCGTCGACATCGCGGACGCCTGAAGGAGCTGTCGGAGAGCAGAATTCGTCGACAGCGCGGTCAGATCGGTTTCGTGTTCCAGAATTTCAACCTCTTCTCGAATCTGACCGTCATCGACAACGTTGCCGCCGCGCAGGTCGCACTCGGTATGGAGAAGGGATCCGCGCACGAGCAGGCGCGAGTACTGCTCGACCGAGTGGGACTCGCGCACAAGGCCGACGCCTATCCGCGCACCTTGTCCGGCGGCCAGCAGCAGCGCGTCGCCATCGCCAGAGCCCTGGCGTCGAAACCGGGTGTGGTGCTGTTCGACGAGCCCACCTCGGCGCTGGACCCCGAACTGGTGGGGGAAGTGCTCGAGGTGATCGACGACCTCGGCTCGTCGGGAACCACGCTGATCGTGGTGACCCACGAGATCGGCTTCGCCCGCGAGATCGCCGACGAGGTGGTCTTCATCGACAACGGCAGGATCCTCGAACAGGGCCCGCCGGCAGAGGTTCTCGACAATCCACGCCACGACCGCACCAGAGACTTCCTCAGCAAGGTCCTCTGAGCGCCCTCATCTGTCTCGCACTGCGCCCCGAACAACACCACCATCCCCGAACAACACCACCACCGTCATCCTCGAACAACACCACAAGGAGAACAACACAGTGCGTTCGCACCTGTTTGCTGCGTCTGCCGGCCCCACGAGATCTCGCCTACGCCGGTGGGGTGCGGTGTCGATTGCCATGGTCACGGCCGCGACCGTGATGGGCACCGCCGCAGGGTGCTCGGAAGGGGATTCGGCTGCGGCGCCCGCGTCGAATGCCGACGGCACCACTGCGGTCACCGTCGGTGCGGTATCCAACGGTGCCGCCACCGAGACCACGATCTCGGTTCCGCAGGTCGCCGCGATTCGCGCAGAACTACCCAAGGAGGTCCTCGACGGCGGCGCCCTGACCATCGGCATCGGTGCACTGCCCGCGGGTTCGGCTCCACTGGCCTTCGTGGGCACCGATCAGAAGACCCTCACCGGATCAGAGCCCGATCTCGGACGTCTGGTGGCCGGTGTGCTCGGCCTGCGCGCGGAGATCACCAATGCCACCTGGGACAATCTGTTCGTCGGGATCGACAGCGGCCGTAGCGATGTCGGATTCTCCAACGTCACCGTCACCGAAGCGCGTAAGGACAAATACGACTTCGCGAGCTACCGCAAGGACAATCTCGCCTTCGAGGTACTCGAGTCCAGCAGCTGGAACTTCGACGGAAACCCCGACAGCCTTGCGGGTAAAACCGTATCGGTGAGTTCAGGTACCAATCAGGAGAAGATCCTCCTCGAATGGCGCCAGCAGCTGCAGGCCAAGGGAAAGACCTTCACCGTCAAGTACTTCCCCGACAGCAGTGCGGTAGCGCTGGCATTGCAGTCAGGGAAGATCGACACCTACTTCGGCCCGAATCCCTCCATCGCCTACCACATCAGGCAAACCGCATCGACGCCCAAGCCGACTCGTGACGCGGGGACGTATTCCGGTGCCGGGCAGACACTTCAGGGTCTGATCGCTGCGACCACCAAGAAGGGATCGGGTCTGGTCAAGCCGCTGGCCGATGCGCTCAACTACCTGATCAGCAACGGTCAGTACAGCAAGTGGCTGGCCGCGTGGAATCTCTCGAACGAGTCGGTGACCAGCTCGCAGATCAATCCGCCCGGCCTGCCCCGGACCAACTCCTGATGCGGGCGGACGCCAGGACAGCCGAACAGCGTATCGATACAGCAAGGGAGACGAGGCCATGAGATTTCTCGCCATCACGCTGATCGTGCACGCTCCCGACCCCGTGACCGGTGAACAGGTCGGCACCGCCGAGCGATTCCGGCAGGTCGTCGAATCCGCGACGCTGGCCGAGAGTCTGGGTTTCGACGGGTTCGGCGTCGGTGAGCGCCACGAAATCCCGTTCATCTCGTCGTCGCCGACGGTGGTGCTCAGCCACATCGCCGCGCGCACCGAGACGATCCGGTTGTTCACCGCGGTCACCACTCTGTCGCTACTCGATCCGGTGCGTGCCTTCGAGGACTACGCGACGCTCGACCATCTCTCGGGAGGTCGGCTGGAGCTGATCATCGGCAAGGGCAACGGTTCGGCGCAGCGGGACCTGTTCAACGTCACACCCGAAGACCAGTGGGACCGCAATGCCGAATCCTACGAGGTGTTCCGTCGCCTGTGGGCCGAGAATCGGATCACCTACGACACCAGGTTCCGGCCACCGCTGCACGACGCGCAGGTGTGGCCGCAGCCGCTCCAGCAGCCGATCCGCATCTGGCATGGCAGCGCGACCAGTCGCGAGTCGGTGGATCTTGCAGCGCGCCACGGTGATCCACTGTTCTCGGCGAACGTGACCCATCCCGCCGAGCCGTATGGGGAGTTGATCGACCACTATCGGAAACGGTGGATCGAGCACGGTCACGATCCTCAGCGAATCGCGGTGGGTGCGGGAACAGCGGGCTTTTACGCCGCACGTCGATCGCAGGACGCGATCGAGGACTATCGGCCGGTCTTCGCAGGCTATCTCCAGGCGCAGAAGCGACTCGGCGTGGATCCGGTGTTTCCCACGCTGGAGGATTATGTGGAGCGCTCCTCGGCGCTGATCGGCAGCCCCGAACAGATCATCGACAAGGTTCACCGCTATCACCAGCGGTTCGGGCACACCGTGATGCACCTGCACGCCGAAGCCGGTGGACTCCCGGAGAAGAAGCACCGCAGGGGACTGGAACTGTTCGCCCAGGAGATTGCGCCAGTGCTGCGTACGCAGATCCCCGATCCACCCTGGGGGTGGGGCTCACCCGACCCCCTCCTAGCCTGATGACAAGCGGCCTGATGACAAGCGGCCCGAGGACAAGCGGCCCGAGGACGAGCGGCCCGACGCGGAGAAAGACAACGATGACCCCGGATACGGCAGTGCTGGACAACCCCGCCTACCACGCGCTGAACAACGCCCACGCCCATCTGGCGGAACGGTCGGGGAGAGTGGTGCGCTATCGGACCGACGTCTCGCCGTTTTTCGCGCTGCCCGATGATCCCACCGACGGCGACTGGTCGGACGTGGCCGTCCTCGCCGGACCGGGCGAGCTGGTGGCGCCGTCGGCACTGCGGACACCTCCGCCGCCCGGATGGCGGGTGGTGCGCCACATCCCCGGCGTGCAGCTGGTCGCGCAGACGCTCCTCGACGGTCCTGATGACGAGGCCGTGATCCTCACGCCCCGTGATGTGCCCGAGATGATCGCGCTGGTCGAGGACACCCGGCCCGGACCCTTTCTGCCCCAGACCATCGACCTGGGCACCTACCTGGGTATCCGCCGCAACGGCCGCCTGGTGGCGATGGCCGGCGAACGACTGCGCCCGCCGGGTTTCACCGAGATCAGCGCGGTCTGCACCGCGGCCGAGGTACGGGGGCAGGGGCTGGCAACGAGGTTGATACGAGCAGTGGCGCACCGCATCGTCGAGCGTGGTGAGCGGCCGTTCCTGCACGCCGCAGCGGAGAACACCACCGCGATCCGGCTGTATGAATCGCTGGGCTTCGCCCGGCGCAGTGATGTGGTGTTCCAGGCGATCCGAGTGCCTGATCTCGCAGGGCGGGGCAGTTCAGTGCGCTGAGCCGCCCGGTCGCGCGGACTCGCCGATGGTGATCGACACCTCCAGTCCGGTCGGACCGGGGGAGTCGGCCAGTCGCACACGTCCGCCGTGCAGTCGGGCCTGCTGGGCGACCAGCGCCAGACCGATGCCCGAGCCCGGACCGGTGGCCGTGGAGCCGCGACGGAATCGGCCGAGTACTTCGTCGCGCTCGGCGGGTGGGAGTCCACTGCCGTTGTCGCCGACGACCACCTCGACCACACCGTCAGGATGAATCACCGTGCGCACTCCCACGGCCGTGGCGTGACCGTGGCGCACGGCGTTGGTGAACAGATTCTCCAGCGCCAGTCGCAGTCCCGGGGCGAATCCGTGCACCACCAGCTGCCGGGGATGCGCGGCGTCGAAGCTGACATCGGGAAAGGCCTCGCGTGCGTTCGCGACACTGCTGTCGATGACCTCGACGAGGTCGACGGGTTCGAGGTCGTCGGGCCCGATCAGGTCGCCACGCGCCAGAGTCTCCAGTGCGGTCAGCGTGCTGACGACGCGGCGGTGGGATCGCTCCAGGCGTGCGGTGAGCACATCGCGGTCGTGATCGGACAACGCATACCCGCCACGCAACATGTCCAGGTCTGTGCCCATCGCGGTCAGTGGGCTGCGCAGTTCGTGGGCCGACGTCGAGGCGAAATCACGTGCAGCCGCGAGTGCTTGAGCGGTGCGCCGATGCTCTGTCTGTAGACGGTCGAGGAGATCGGTTGTGGCGATGGCGATCTCGCGTCCCTCGCGGGCGCCGCCCACACCCGTACGCAGGCCCGGACTCGGGTCACCTCGCACGATTCCCTGCGCGAGAAGGCGAAGCGGCCGGGTGGCGCAACCACCGAGGATCCATCCGAGGGTGGCTGCGGCGATCACGCCGAGTGCCGCCACGATCACCATCTGTCGGTGGCGAGCGTCGACCCGGTCGCGCGTGGGTGCCAGAGGTAGCGCGATCGACACGCGCGTCGGAGCCGCCGCAGCGGGGTGTCGGGTGACGGTGTCTATCCGGTAGTCGGCGCCACCGAGGTTTTCGGTGACCAGACCGTCGGGCAACTCGGGCACCGTCGTCGAGGTCGACAACACCACCTCGTCGCCGCGCCGGAAGGTCGCCAAAAAGCCCTGGGCGTCGGGCTGTGCCTGCAGCGCCTGCTCGCCGCGCGCACGGCCCACGCTGGCCGCGACTGACGTCAGCCGCGTCACCTGAGCGTCGAGCTGCTGATACTCGTCGTCGGCCACCACCACCCAGGCGACCGCCGCGATGATGCCGGCGACTATCGCCGCGCCGACGGCGGTGGCGATCGCGACGCGCACACGCAGGGACGGGGTCCTCACCGCGGTGTACGCCCTGTCGGATCGGCTGCAGCCGCGGTTCCCGACGGGTCCTGCACGCGCAGGTCGGCGGTGTCGCTGCGCAGCACGAAGCCGTAGCCGCGGACGGTGTGGACCACCCGTGGACTGCCGTCGCGTTCGAGTTTGCGACGCAGGTATCCCACGAACACATCGACAACCTTCGTCTGGACGGGAAAGTCGTATCCCCATACGTCGGCGAGTAGTTCGGTGCGTGAGCGAGCGGTTCCGGCCTCGGCTGCCAGTGCGGCCAGCAGGTCGAATTCACGCGGTGTCAGATCCACTGCGCGCCTGCCACATTCGACCCGTCTGCCGGGCAGGTCGATCGTCACGTCGCCCACCTGTACCAGCCTCGTGGGGGCGTCGGACGCGGCGTCGGTGGGCACGGGCGCGGCACGAGGGCGTCGCAGCAGCGCCCGCAGCCTCGCGACGAGTTCACCGAGGTGGAACGGCTTCACCAGGTAGTCGTCGGCGCCGGCTTCGAGTCCGATGATGCGGTCGTCGACCGACGTGCGTGCCGAGAGCACGCAGATCGGGATCTGTGATCCGCTCTCGCGCAGTGCGGCGACCACCGCGACGCCGTCGATGTCGGGCAGGTTCATGTCCACGACGATGGCATCGACCTGCTGGGCTTCGACGCTTGCGAGTGCACCCATGCCGGTCTCCGCGGTCGACACGACGAACCCGGACAGCCCCAACCCCATCTGAAGTGAGGTGAGGATGTCCGGGTCGTCGTCGACGATCAGCACCTGCGGTGCGGTCTCATCGGATGAACTCATGACATCGAGAGTGTCACGCTGGGGAACCGATCAGAACTGCCCACACGTGGCCTTCACGGCCGTGACCTTGGCCTCGAGCTTGTGATGGTGGCGTTCCCAGCGCTTGTGCGCATGGGAGTGCGCGGCCACGAACGCCGTGCGGGCGGCCTGCTGCTGCGCCGGCGTCAGGGTGATGTAGTGCTCGAACGCCGCGTTGGCCTTGGGATGGGTCGCAAGGTGATGTGCGAACGTCGGCTCATGGGCGGCGATCGCCTTCTCCACCTGCTCCACAGTGCAGGTGGTGCCTGTCACATGCGCGGTGGGTGCCGTCTGGGGCGGGGTCGCCGGTGCTGCCGACGCCGTGGCCGGCACCACTGCCAGACCGGCGACGACCGCCGCGGCACCGATTGACCACCGTGCGAATGGTGTTCTCATGGTTGTCCTGTGTCCTTTCGGTCTCAGCCGCTGACTCCGGCCGGCGGCGAGATCCAACGTAGGAGCGGATCCGGGCATTGTGGGGCACTCATCGGTAAGGGTTTGGTCAGAACACGGGCGGTCCGCGCAGGAGGTTCCGGTCGATCGTGCGCTGGTAGCGTCGAAGGTGATGGCCACCACCTCGATCCTTTGGTTTCGTCGCGATCTGCGCCTGAGCGATCACCCCGCGCTCGCGGCAGCCTCCGACGCCGCCGATGAGGTCGTGGGGTTGTTCGTCCTCGACACCGCGCTCACCGGCCACGCCGGCACGCGGCGCCTGGCATTCCTCTTCGAGAGTCTGCGCGATCTGCGTGAGCAGCTCGACGGGCGCCTGCTCGTGATCCGCGGCCGTCCGCACTCCAGCGTCCCCCGCGTCGCAGATGCCGTTGGTGCGCAGTCCGTCCATGTCTCGCAGGACTTCTCGCCGTATGGTCGCCGCCGCGACGAACGTGTCGCCGATGCTCTCGGCGACATCCCGCTGGTCGGTACCGGTTCGCCCTACGGTGTCTCGCCCGGTCAGATCACGAAGAGCGACGGCTCGCCCTACAAGGTGTTCACGCCGTACTTTCGCGCGTGGCGTGAGCGTGGGTGGCATTCGCCTGCGCACACCTCCGCAGAGATGACCGACTGGGTGGACCCGGGGGCCGTACCCAACGTCCACCCGATCGAGATCCCCGCCGCGCCAGAGGAACCCGTCATCGAACCGGGCGAGCGGGCAGGGCTGCGGCGGTGGCGCGAGTTCCTCGACGACGCGGTGTCGGAGTACGACACCCAGCGTGACCGACCCGACCTCGACGCGACCAGCCGGATGTCTGTGCATCTCAAATTCGGCACCGTCCATCCGCGCACGATGCTTGCCGACCTTGCTGCTCGTAGATCCGACGGTGCGGCATCGTATATGCGGGAGTTGGCCTTTCGTGACTTCTATGCCGACGTTCTGTACAACTGGCCTCACAGCGCCTGGCACAACTGGAATACCGGATTCGACGGCATCTCCACCGACACCGATGATGCCGCATGGCGCCGGTTCGATCGATGGACCTCTGGCACAACAGGTTTCCCGATCGTCGACGCGGGAATGCGGCAACTGACCGGTGAGGGGTTCGTGCACAATCGGGTACGGATGATCGTCGCATCCTTTCTGGTCAAGGACCTCCATCTGCCCTGGCAGTGGGGTGCCAGGCATTTCCTCGACCTGCTGGTCGATGGCGACATCGCGAGTAATCAGCACGGGTGGCAGTGGACCGCGGGGTGTGGCACCGACGCCGCGCCCTATTTCCGGGTGTTCAACCCGACCAGTCAGGGGAAAAAGTTCGACCCGTCGGGTGAGTACGTCCGCAGGTGGGTGCCCGAACTGCGCCCGATCGCCGGTGCCGCGGTGCACGATCCGGGCGACGAGCGACCGGCCGACTACCCCGAACCGATGGTCGATCACCAGGTCGAGCGACGAGAGGCGCTGGATCGGTATTCGCGTATCAGCTGATTTCGGGTAGCCGAAGTCATAGTTTCGAACGCTTGAACTCTGGTCGTCCGTGTGTCAGATTTGCCTACATGGTGCGACGGGTACAGGGGCCGGTCCTCAGACGATCGGTCCTCGCGAGGTCGGCACTTCTGGGGCCGGCGTTCGTCGCCGCGATCGCCTACGTCGACCCCGGCAACGTCGCGGCGAACGTCACCGCGGGTGCCCGGTACGGATTCCTGTTGGTGTGGGTGCTGGTGGTGGCCGGGGTGATCGCGATGCTCGTGCAATATCAGTCGGCCAAACTCGGTGTCGTCACCGGTCGCAGCGTTCCCGAACTCGTCGGCGAGCGCTTGGGGCGCGGCGCGCGCATCGGCTACTGGCTGCAAGCCGAGGTCGTGGCGGCAGCCACCGATCTCGCCGAGGTGATCGGCGGCGCGATCGCACTGAACCTGCTGTTCGGGCTGCCGTTGGTGGTGGGTGGGGTGATCATCGCCGTCGTCTCCCTGATCATCCTGGCGATCGCGTCACGGCGAGGTCAGCGATCCTTCGAGCTGGTGGTGGGCGGCTTCCTGGTGGTGATCGTCGTGGGCTTCCTGGCCGGCCTGGTGGTCAACGCCCCGTCGCCGTCGGATGTCGCCGGCGGGTTGATCCCCCGTCTGCACGGGCGTGAGTCGGTACTCCTGGCGGCCGGGATGTTCGGGGCCACCGTGATGCCCCACGTGGTTTATCTGCACTCGACACTGGTCATCGACCGCCACGGGTCGGGTCATTCGGCGCCGGTCGTCCGGAAGTTGCTCGGCGCCACCCGCGTCGATGTTCTTGTCGCGCTCGGGATCGCGGGTCTGGTGAACATCGCACTACTGGTGCTCGCCGCGCAGAATCTGCGACATGTACCCGGCACCGACACCATCGACGGGGCATATCACGCGGTGCGACACTCCCTCGGTCCGCTGATCGCCGTATTCTTCGCCGCGGGGCTGCTGGCCTCGTCGCTGGCCTCGACCGCGGTGGGGTCCTACGCGGGCGCGGCGATCATGCAGGGGATGTTGCACATTCGCGTGCCGATGATCATCCGGCGATTGGTGGTGGTGATTCCGGCGCTGATCGTGTTGGGAGTCGGGGTCGAGCCCACCTGGGCGCTGGTGGTCAGTCAGGTGGTGCTGAGCTTCGGGATCCCGTTCGCCATCATCGCGTTGGCCAGGCTGACGTCGGATCGGACGCTGATGGGGGAATTCACCGATCGGCCGCTGCTGCGGTGGGCCTCGGTGGTGTCGACAATCGTGATCGTGGTGTTGAACGTCGCGCTGATCGTGTTGGCGTTCACCGGATGAGGGGGAATCACACCTGCCGGATCGTCTTGATGGGGGGCATCGCGGTCAGGGGAGTGAGTCCGATCGGGACGCCGTTGCCGTACGCGTTGAACACCTGGCCGAACCCGGCGTAGATCCCCACGTGGGAAGCGTCCTTGTAGAAGATGATGATGTCGCCGGGCATCATCATCGACAGTGGGACGGACCTGCCCACATGCGCCATCTGCTGGCTGGTGCGGGGAAGCGTCACACCGACGGTGCGATAGGCCCATTGGACCAGGCCAGAGCAGTCGAATGCGTTCGGGCCCACCCCACCCCAGAGGTAGGGCTTGCCGGTCTGAACGAATGCTGCGGCCAGTGCGCCGAGTCCCTCGGTGGTGGGGACGGGCAATACCAGGTCCGAGGAGCCAGACGAGCCGGCGGAACCACTCGACCCGCTCGATCCGCTGGACCCCGCTGAGCCGAGCCCGTCATCGGCGAGGGCGAGTGCGGTCCCGGATGTCAGGAGCACCCCGAAGGACACGGCCGTTGCGGCGACCGCCGTCACGATCCGTGTCCGCCAGGGTTTTCCAGCGCGCGACGACAGGCCAGTCGGCATCGGCATATCCACCTCTTCTGAACTCCAGATTCAGGATCGGCTTGAACATACCGCACCGACATGGCCGTGGTCGACGAACGAACGAATTGTCCGATCGATACTCAGGCGGTGGCCACGGAGCTCAGATCGCGCTTGAGGCTTGGCGTCTCGGCGTAGACCTCCTTGATCAGCGACAGGTCGAAGATCTGGTCGGCGGTGATCTTGTAGCCGGCCTTGCCGAGCGCGGTGATGTTCTCGTCGACCAGGGAGTCGGTCATGGTGAGCAGACCGTTGGCCTTGGTGTCGCTGGTGACGATCAGCTTGATCTGGGCCTGCATCTCCTTGACCTGCTCGGCCTGCTCGAGTCCCAGGTCCTTGCCGTACTTGGTGACGGCGAGGCTCGCCGCTTTCTCGGGGTCGAGTACGGCGTCGTACCAGCCCTGAATGTCGGCCTTGATGAACGCCTTGAGCTTGTCGCGCTCGTTGTCGATGGTCTCCTGGCGGACCACCAGCGTCTCGGCGACCAGCGGCAGGCCGAAGTCGGCGAACAGGAACGTACGGTTGGCGAAGCCCTGGCCCGCGAGGGTGATCGGTTCATTGGTGATGTAGCCGACCCACCCGTCCACCTGCCCGGACTTCAGCGGGGTGGGATCGTACTGGACGGTGACGATCTGCACATCGTTCTCGGTGAGGTTGTTGGCGGTGAGCAACGCCTTGAAGACATTCGAGTTCGAGGCCTGTACACCGATCTTCTTACCCTTCATGTCCTCTGGCGTGTTGATCGGCTTGGACTCTGCCGACACGATGCAGAAGGGATTCTTCTGGTAGGTCGCGGCGACCGTCTTGAGCTTGGCGCCCTTGAGGATCACCGGCGCGGTGAGCTGCGGAGCCGACATGCCGATCCACACCTTGTTGGCCGTGAGGCCGGTCTCCACGCCCGTGCCCGCGCCACCGCCGGTGAGCAGTTCGGGGGTGCCCAGGCCTGCTGCCTCGAAGTGCCCGTTCTCGATGGCCATGTACTCGCCGGAGAACTCGATGTTCTTCTGCCACGACAGCTGCACACGCGGGTTCTTCCAGTCGTTCCCGCCGCCCGAGGACGAGCTGCTGCTGCCGCTGCTGCATGCGGCGAGGAGGCCCGATCCACCCAATGCACCTGCGGCGCCGCCGGCGACGAGGGAGTAGCGGAGAAAGGACCGGCGATCGAAACTGAGGGACATGACTGCCTTTCGACAAGAAGGAAGAACGACGATGAACTACCCGTGAAATCCCTGCGATGCGCGGGGAATCGGCGTCAGCCTAAGTCCGCTCGTCTGACGTGTCCACGCGAATCGTGCGGTCGCTGGTCGAACTGTCTCACGGGTGCGATCGGGCGACGGTGCTCAGCGGCCGGAGATCATGCGGTGGTGATCGACGACAGGTCGCGCTTGAGGTCGGGGTTCTCGGAGTAAACCTCCTTGATCAGCGACATGTCGAAGATCTGATTGGCCTCGAGCTTGTAGCCGGCCTTGCCGAGTGCGGTGATGTTCTCGTCGATGAGCTCGTCGGTCATGGTGAGCAGACCGTTGGCCTTGGTGTCGGCGTTGACGATCAGCGCGATCTGCGCCTTCATCTCGGCGAGTTGCTGGTCGCGTTCGAGGCCGAGCGACTTGCCGTAGTTGTCCACCGCCAGCGACACCGCTTTCTCCGGGTCGAGTACGGCGTCGTACCAGCCCTGGATGTCGGCCTTGATGAACGCCTTGAGCTTGTCGCGCTCCTTGTCGATGGTCTCCTGGCGGACCACCAGGGTCTCGGCGACCAGTGGCAGCCCGTGATCGGCGAAAAGGAAGGTGTGATTGGCGAATCCCTGCGATGTGAGGGCGATCGGCTCGTTGGTGATGTAGGCGACCAGACCATCGATCTGGCCGGTCTTCAGTGGAGTCGGGTCGTACTGGACGCTGACGACCTGCACATCGTTCTCGGTGAGGTCATTGGCCGCGAGCAGACCCTTGAAGGGCGAGGTGTTGCCGGCAGCGACGCCGATCTTCTTGCCCTTCATGTCCTGGGGTGTGTTGATCGGCTTGGATGCGGGCGAGACGATGCAGAACGGGTTCTTCTGGTAGGTCGCCGCGACCGACATCAGCTTGGAACCCTTGAGGATCACCGGCGCGGTGAGCAGCGGAGCCGAGGTGCCGATCCAGATCTTGTTGGCGGTCAGACCCGTCTCCACGCCGGTACCCGATCCGCCGCCGGCGATCAGCTCCGGCGTGCCCACGCCCGCATTCTTGAAGTGGCCGTTCTCGATGGCCATGTACTCACCGGCGAACTCGACATTCTTCTCCCACGACAGCTGCACCTTGGGATTGGTTGCCTCCGAGCCGCTTCCGCTCGAAGACGAACCACCACTGCTGCACGCTGCGAGCAGACCTGATGCGCCCAGGGTGCCGGCGGCAGCGCCGCCGATCATCGAATAGCGCAGGAACGAGCGACGATCGAACGTCATTGCCATGGGAGTGCCTTTCGGGGCGTGTAAGGGAGGGTCTCAGCGGGGATGGGGACGTTGGTGATTGCGGTTGGTGATTGCGAGGGTGGTTGAGTGCTCGGGGCGACTGGGGAGTGGGGACGTTACGCAGGCGAGGGACGGGTCAGGCCTTGGTGATCGAGCTGAGATCCCGTTTGAGGTCGGGATTCTCGGCGTAGACCTCCTTGATGAGCGACAGATCGAACAGCTGATCGGCGGTGATCTTGTAGCCGGCCTTGCCGAGGGCGGTGATGTTCTGCTCGACCAACGTGTCGGTCATGGTGAGCAGGCCGTTGGCGACGGTGTCGTTCGTGACCACCAGTTTGGTCTGTGCGGCCATCTCCTTCGCCTGGTGTTCCCGGTCGAGGTTGAGCGTCTTGCCGTACTTGTCGACGGCGAGTGACACCGACCTGTCGGGGTCGAGAACCGCGTCGTACCAGCCCTGGACCTCGGCTTTGATGAAGCCCTTCACCTTGTCGCGTTCGTTGTCGAGAGTGTCCTGGCGGACCACGATGGTCGATGCGGCCAGCGGGAGTCCATGATCGGCGAACAGGAAGGTGTGGACGGGGAAACCCTGCTGCTCCAGAGAGATCGGATCGTTGGTGATGTACCCGACGAGCGCGTCGATCTGCCCGAGTTTGAGTGGTGTCGGATCATATTGCACACCGACGATGGTCACATCGCTGGTGGTCATGCCGTTCGCGGCGAGCAGGGAGTTGAACGGCCCGGTGTCGCCGGCGGACACGCCGATCTTCTTGCCCTTCATGTCTTGTGGCGTGTTGATGGGCTTGTCTGCCGGCGAGGTCAGACAGAATGCACTCTTCTGGAAGGTGGCGGCAACTGACTTGAGCTTGCCGCCCTTGAGGATCACCGGTGCGGTCAGGTTGGGATGTGAGATACCGATCCACACCTTGTTCGCGCTCAGCCCGGTCTCGGTACCGGTGCCCGAACCGCCGCCGGCGATCAGTTGTGGGGTACCCAGGCCCGCCGCCTTGTAGTGCCCGTTCTCCAGTGCCATGTACTCGCCGGCGAACTCGACGTTCTTCTCCCACACCAGTTGCACCTTGGGGTCTGTGGAACTGGTTGCGCTCGACGATGAGCCACCGCTGCTGCAAGCGGCGAGTAGGCCTGACGCCCCCAGGGTGCCGACTGCGGCGCCGCCGATCATCGAATTGCGAAGGAAGGAGCGACGACTCAATGCCGATGTCATGGGACTGCCTTTCGGGACGTGCGTGGTGCTCAGTGGTGGGAGGCGAGGGACGGGGTCAGGCCTTGGCGATCGAGCTGAGGTCCCGCTTGAGGTCGGGATTCTCGGCGTAGACCTCCTTGATGAGCGACAGGTCGAACAGCTGATCTGCGGTGATCTTGTAACCCGCCTTGTTCAGCGAGGTGATGTTGTCCTCGACGAGTTGGTCGGTCATCGTCATCAGACCGTTGGCCCGGGTGTCGTCGGTGACCATCAGCTGCGTCTGGGCGGCCATCAGCTTCAGCTGCTGAGATGAATTCAGTCCCAGCGACTTCCCGTACTTGTCGACGGCCAGCGACACCGACTTGTTGGGGTCGAGGATGGCGTCGTACCAGCCCTGGATGGTGGCCTTGAGCAGGCCCTTGACCTTGTCGCGCTCGTTTGCCACCGTCTCCTTGCGGAACACATAGGTTTCGGCCACCAGCGGCAGGCCGTGTTCGGCGAACAGGAAGCTGTGTGTCTGGAAGCCTTCGTCGGCGAGGGTGATGGGTTCGTTGGTGATGTAGGCGACCATCGCGTCGATCTGCCCGGCCTTCAGCGGGGTCGGGTCGAACTGCATGCCCACGATCTGCACGTCCGAAGACGTAAGGTCGTTGGCGGCCAACAGGGCCATGAAGGGGGCGGTGTCACCGGCGGCGACGCCGATCTTCTTTCCCTTCATCTCCGCGGGGCTGTTGATCGGCTTGTCAGCGGGGGAGGTGATGCAGAACGGGTTCTTCTGGAAGAGTCCGGCGACCGTGATCAGCTCGGCGCCTTTGAGGATCACGGGGGCGGTGAGCATCGGCGCCGACACGCCTGCCCAGACCTTCTTGGCGGTCAGTCCGGTCTCGGTCCCGGTGCCTGCGGAACCTCCGGCGATGAGTTCGGGTGTGCCCAGCCCGGCTGCCTTGTAGTGGCCGTTCTCCAAAGCCATGAACTCGCCGGAGAATTCGGCATTCTTCTGCCACGACAGCTGGATCTTGGGATTGGTGGTGCTCGATCCGCTCGAGCTCGAGGACGAACCGCCGCTGCTGCACGCGGCGAGGAGTCCGGATGCGCCGAGCGCGACAGCGGCGCTGCCGCCGAGTGCGCTGTAGCGCAGGAAGGACCGACGATCGATGGTCATGGAAGGAGCCTCTCTGACGAGTGCCGAAACGGCGGATCACCACACACTGATGCCCTCAGGTCGACCAGCGGCCAGAGGAGTCCGTACGCCACCGCATCGGGGCACCGGATGGTCGATGTCGTGTGCGCGAGAACGGATTGCGTTCTGCGCACACGACATCGTGACGATTACGCGGGTTTGGTTCCCATCTCGGCGAGGACGATGGTCTCGATGACGCCGACGATTGCGTACAGCACGATGGAGGAGACTGTGATCACCAGGACCGAGGCCCACAGTGCGTCGTAGTCGGCTGCCGGGAGGGCCCGCTGGATGCTCGCGCCCAGTCCCTTGTTCGTTCCCAGCCACTCGGCAACCGTCGCGCCGATGATCGCTCCGGGAACCGACACCTTTGCGGCACTGAACAATGCGGGGACCGCCGACGGCAGCGATGACATCCGCATCACCACCCACTTGTTGCCGCCGTAGGCGGTGATCACGTCGGAGATCTGGCGCGGCGCGTTGGACAGCCCGTTCATGATCATCACCAGCGCGGGGAAGAAGACCACGATCCCGCCCATCACCGCGACCACCGCGATGCCGCGACCGACCACCATGGTGATCAGGGGTGTCATGGCGACCAACGGCACCGACCGCAGGAGCATCGCGATCGGCATGAAGGTCTGCGAGAGCGGGCGGAACATGATGAACAGTGCGGCGACGATGATCGCGGCGGCCATGCCGCACACGAAACCTACAGCGGAGTCCTTGAGCGTGATGCCCAGGTCCGACCACAGCTGCGAGCGTGAGGATGTGCCGTCGTCGGCGCCGAACAGGTAGTTGAATACGTCGATCGGTGTGCGACCGATGATCGGTCCGATATTCGGGAAGGCCAGCAGGAACAGCCACCAGATCACCAGGATCAGGATGAAGCTCAACAGAAGTGAGCCGAGGAACTTGGCGATACGTAGGGTCATCGGGCCTCTCCCGTCGACCAGCGCGTCACATAGCGCGAGATGAGTGCGATGACGGCGTAGCCGATACCCGCGATGACCCCGCACACCAGCGCGATGGCCCAGACTGCGGGGATGTCACCGCGCTGCTGGGCGTTGATCATCGCTGGACCGGCGCCCTTGTCGGGCATCGCCAGGAACTCACCGAGCACAGCGCCGAGGATGGCTGCCGGTGCCGCGATCTTCAGTGCGGCAAGGACGTTGGGCAGAGACGAGATGATGCGCACACGGAACAGCTGTGCGAGCCGTCCGCCGCCGTAGACCTGGACGACGTCGAGGGCGGCGCGATGCGGTGACCGCAGGCCGGCGACGGCGCCGATCATGGTCGTGAAGAAGACTGAGATCGCCGCGAGGAACACGATCATCGTCTGCACGGTGGAGAAGGCGACCTGGACGATCGGTGCCACCGCGATGATCGGGGTGCAGTAGCTAATGATCGCCAACTGCGTTGCCAGTCCCTCGATTTGAGGGATGACGATGACCAGCAGTGCGAGGATCAGTGCGAGGAGGTTGCCCCACAGGAATCCCTTCGACGCCAGTTCGATGGTCGGACCGAAATTGCTGGTGTAGAAGTCCCAGCCCTGCTTGCCGACGGCGCGGATGACGGCTGCGGGCGTCGGGATGGTCCCCTTGAACCAGTGGAACACTCCGGCGAGTGTCCACAGGATCAACAAGCACACGATTCCGATAGCCCCAGCGCCCCATCGTGATCCGATGAGCCTGAGCTTGCTCATACGGGTTCCTTGGCGGTGTTCTCGTCGTCGGAGCCGGGCTCGACCGTGGCTTCGGTCTCCGTGCCGGCGCCGCCACCGAAGAGCAGGCCGGACAGGTGATCGTGGATGGCGTGGAATTCCTTGGTGCGCAGCATATCCGGGTGACGCGGACGGGGCAGGTCGATCTCCACGAGTTCGATGATGCGGCCGGGTCGCGGGCTCATCACGGCGACCACGTCGGAGAGGAAGACCGCCTCGGCGATACCGTGGGTGACCATCAGTGTGGTCGCAGGCTTCTCGGTCCAGATGCGCTGAAGCTCCATGTTGAGGCGCTGGCGCGTCATGTCGTCGAGTGCGCCGAACGGCTCGTCGAGCAACAGTGCGGTGGGTTTGACCACGAGCGCGCGGGCGATGGACACACGCTGGCGCATGCCGCCGGACAGGGTCGCCGGCTTGGCCTTCTCGAATCCGCGCAGACCCACCAGGTCGATCAGCTCGTCCACCGCGGACTGGTCGGGCTTGATCCCGGCCACCTGCAGCGGCAGCTTGATGTTGGACTCCACGGTGCGCCACGGCAGTAGGGCAGAGTCCTGGAATGCGATACCCAGCTCATGCTGGCTCTGTAGGTCCTTCGGTGACATCGAGTTCATCAGAACTGTGCCCTCGGAGGCGGTTTCGAGGCCGGCGATGATGCGCAGGATAGTGGACTTCCCGCAGCCCGAGGGGCCCAACAGGGACAGGAAGGAACCCTCGGATGTCTTGAGACTGACATCGTCGAGTGCCTTGACCTGTTCTCCTCCGCGCATTGCCCCGGAGGAGAAGACCTTGCTCAAGTGCTCGATGTTGATGCCGGTCCCCAGCGGCCGGATACGTCGCTTTTCGGCGCTCGGCTCCGTGGTGTCGACTGAACTCATGAGTGCGCACGTTATGCGCCCTCTGTTTCTTCCATATTTCTCAACAGTTACAGGCGAGTCCTCACCAGGGCGGTGTCATACCCTCGAAGCAACGGTAGCCGAGAGGCGTTGGTGGACAGGGGTTGTAGTGGGGCGCAGGATGTTGACGATCGAGGATCGAGCGGAGATCG
>NZ_BMGC01000021.1 GCF_014639795.1 Gordonia jinhuaensis
ACCGCCTCGGCAGATTGACCCCCATTGAATTCGAGACCATCATCAACCACGAGGCCCCTCAGGCCGCGTGACTAACCCTGTCACCTATCCGTGCACCAGGCCCACTCGACTGTCCGCCCACCGGCATCACGACGTTGTAGCCCCGCTTGGACAGGTAAGCGACGTTACTGTCACGCTCCCAGCCACTCACATCATCAGTGGCGCGCAGCCCGTCGAGGAACACCAAAGTCGGCGCCTTCGTGCGATCCACACCCTGCGCAGCCCACGTCCGCACCAACGGATCACCCATGCCATAGCCATTGATGCGATCCTGGCGGAAGGTCGGCGCCTCATTCGGCGGCGGACCCCACGCCAACGCATTTCCGGCCCCGCCCACCAGCGCCATTGCCGCCACCAGCAGTGCAACCACGAAGCCGACGACTCCGCGGCCTGTCCGTGGCGTTCTCGTCCGTGAGAACACACCCACCATCACTCACTCCTCATGGCGCCTGGCGCCGTCGATTCCGCACCGCGCCACAGGGCGCGTCGATTCCCCATCACCGTCGAGCGCACGACACCGTGCCGCGAACCTCGACGGGATCAGCGGAGGACACCGAAGCCCCCATGGTTGTCTCATCGTCACCGATCCGACTCGCGTTACTCGGTGACGGTGAAAAGCTGCCCCCACAACCGAAATTCACGATGTGAAATCGTTTGTCCGATCGTGAACACCGGGCTGTGAGCGGACCTGATTATGTCCCCTACCGGCGCAGCCCGTCCAACCATGCACGTACCGAGGCGTCGCTCGGCGACCGCCAATCACCGCGCGGCGACAACGAACCGCCCGAGCCGATCTTGGGGCCGTTGGGCATCGCGCTGCGTTTGAACTGACTGGACATGAAGCGCCGCAGAAACACCTCCAGCCACTTCTCGATGGTCGGCCTGTCATAAGAATGCCGCGCGGACTCGCCGATGAGGTCGGGCCACCGACCGGCGTCCACCGACCCCCACGCCTGATCTGCCAGATAGGCGATCTTGGCGGGCCGAAATCCGTAGCGGGTCAGGTGATACAGGAAGAAGTCATGCAACTCGTAGGGGCCGATGGTCGCCTCGGTACTCTGCACCTGTCCGTCCTCGTCGGCAGGCACCAGTTCCGGCGAGATCACGTCGTCGAGGATCTCGGCCAGCACCACCGAGGTGCGCGGCGAGTGTCGCTCACTGGTGATCATCCAGCGAATCAGATACTGGATCAACGTCTTCGGCACCGAACCGTTGACGTTGTAGTGCGACATCTGATCGCCCACGCCATAGGTGCACCAACCCAGCGCGAGTTCACTCAGATCGCCGGTGCCGAGCACGATGGCGGCATTGGCATTGGCCAGCCGGAACAGATGCGATGTGCGTTCCCCGGCCTGCACATTCTCGAACGTGACGTCATAGACCTTCTCCCCGTGGGCATAGGGGTGCCCGAGGTCGGCGAGCATCTGCTCACACGACGGTCGGATGTCGATCTCATGCCCACTCACCCCCAGCGAATCCATCAACTCGTGTGCGCGTCGCAAGGTCGCACCGCCAGTGGCGAATCCGGGCATGGTGTAGGCCAGCACATTGGTGCGCGGGAGACCGAGAGCATCCATCGCATCGACGGCCACGAGTAACGCCAGGGTCGAGTCGAGACCACCGGAGACGCCGATGACCACCTTCTCGATGCCGGTCGCGCGCAACCTGCCGACCAGGCCCTGCACCTGAATGTGTCCCACCTCTCGACACCGGATGTCGCGGTCGGCCGCACCGGCGGGCACATAGGGGAAGCGCGGCACCTCACGGGCCAACGCACCGGGAACAGACGGGACACCGAGATGGAAGGTGATGTGTCGCATGGCTTTCAGAACTTCTGCGTGATCACCGATCTGGTCGCGCAGCGAGATCATGCGCATCCGCTCCTGCCGGAGACGGTCGAGATCGACGTCGGCGGTGATGATCTGCGCATCCATCGCGAACGGTTCCGACCGCGTGAGCAGATTGCCGTTCTCGCAGACCATCGCGTCGCCGTCCCAGGCGAGATCGGTGGTGGACTCGCCGAATCCGGCCGCCACGTAGACATACGCCGACATCGTGCGCGCCGACTGCGACGAACACAGCGACCGACGGTATTCGGCCTTGCCGACGGTCACCGGGCTGCCCGAGAGGTTGGCCAGTACGGTCGCGCCGGCCAGCGCACCGCGGGTGCTGGGCGGGATCGGCATCCAGCCGTCCTCACAGATCTCCACATGGAGTACGAACCCGGGGAGATCGTCTGCGGCGAACAGTAGATCGGAGCCGAAGGGCACCTGCGTGCGCAGCAGTGTGACCGTGTCGAACGGGGCGTCGCGGGCGGCCGAGAAGTACCGCTGCTCGTAGAACTCGCGGTAGTTGGGGATGAACGACTTGGGCACCACGCCGAGGATCTGACCCGAGCAGATCACCACCGCACAGTTGTAGAGGCCGTCTCCGAACACCAGCGGCGCGCCCACCACCGTCACCGAGGCCATCCCTCTGCTCGCGGCCACGACCTCGGCCAGCGCGTCGAGCACTGCGTCGAGGAGGGCATCCTGTTGCAGCAGATCGTCGAGGCTGTAGCCGCTGAGACCGAGTTCGGGGAACACCACCAGCCCCGCTCCGTCACGGTCAGCCGCGCGCATCAACTCGATCGTCGCAGCGGCGTTGGCGGCCGGATCGGCCAGTGCCACCACCGGAACCGCACCGGCGACACGGACAAATCCGTGCGAGTAGGGACTCTCCGAACGCGCACCCGACACCGAACCGCTGGTCATGTCTGCCAGTCTGTCACGCGCGATATGGTCGGGGTATGGCTGACCCCGCGCTCGAACGGCCGACCTACGACGACGTGGCGGATGCGCTCGTCCGCATTTCCGGGATCGCCCACCGCACGCCCGTCATGCATTCACGTCTCATCGATGAGATCGCCGGATTCCGGGTGCTGTTCAAATGCGAGAACCTCCAGCGTGGCGGCGCATTCAAATTCCGTGGTGCCTACAACGCGGTGAGCAGACTCGGCGAGGATCGGCGCGACCGCGGTGTGGTCGCGTTCTCCTCGGGCAATCATGCAGGGGCCGTGGCACTGTCATCACAGATGCTCGGTGTGTCGGCAACCATCGTCATGCCCGCCGATGCACCTGCGGCCAAGCTCGCGGCCACCGCGGGCTACGGCGCGACGATCGTGACCTACGACCGCTACACGCAGGATCGGGAGGCGATCGCCGGCGAGCTGATGCGTTCGCAGGGGCGGACGCTGATCCCCCCATTCAATCATCCGCACGTGATAGCCGGACAGGGCACCTGCGCAATCGAATTCATCGAGGACGCCCCCGAACTCGACGCGGTGTTCACACCTCTGGGCGGCGGCGGTTTGCTGTCGGGGACCCTGCTCGCGATGGGCGCCCTGTCGTCGCATTCGCGCGTCTACGGAGTCGAACCGGCTGCCGGGGACGACGGATTGCAGTCGCTGCGCGCCGGTCACATCGTGTCGATCAGCCCGCCGGTCACCATCGCCGATGGTGCCCAGACCACTGAACTCGGCTCGCTCACCTACCCGATCATCGCCGAGCGGGTAACCGACATCCTCACCGCCACCGACCATGAACTCGTCGAGGCGCTGACCCTGCTCGCCACGCGGATGAAACTGGTGGTCGAGCCGACCGCCGCACTCGGACTCGTCGGCGCGCTGGGAATGCGCGACGAGCTCGCCGGTGCGACGGTCGGGGTGATCATCAGCGGCGGCAACCTGGACTTCCCACCCGACTTCAGTACAGGGCCACATCCGAGCTGACAGCGATGTATCAGCGGACCGCGTATCGCAGCAAGAGCCGGGCGTGGCGCTCACGCTCGGCTGCGATCTCGACGCGCAGTGCGTGACGGCGCGCGAGCTCAGCGCGCTGCAGCGAGGGTGACTGCCCTGTCGGGTGATGCTGCGTCGAGTGATGCTGCGTCGAGTGATGCTGCGGCGAGTGTTGCTGGGCAGCCATGCCGATGAGCCATCGCGCCGACTGACCGCACAGCCGTCGTGTCGCCCGCACGAATCTGCGGTCGACCCGCTGTTGGCGTGCGACCAGCTGCCTGCGACGGACGAACAGTTCGGTCGCGTCGACGACCGCATTCGATGGCGCCTGCTCGGCGGACCCTCGGCGATCGCTGCTGGGTCGACTCCCGTGCGACCGGATACCGTACGACTGATCTCGTTGTGACACAGCATGGTTGATTGTCATCGAGCCCACCTCCTCACGTCCTCGCACGACGACACGTCATGTGCCGGCATACCTGAGCGCCTCTCACACAGAGATCGGTCTGACCCGATCTCGAGGACGCATGGAACGGTAAGCCACCGTGACCACCTGCGTCACTTGATTTTTGGATGTGCGCTCACCACAGTCGCGAGAGCAGGCGGTGTCGCAGGACGAATCGGACGACTCGTAAGAGTCCGAATCGCGTTATCCGAGAGTTTCATTCGGTTCGTGGGCGTCAGCCTCAGGTAGAGGCAGAGATCGGCGGATACGACAACGACCCCGCGACCGAATGGTCGCGGGGTCGTGCCACACTGCCCGAGTTCATCGGGCGCAGTCCGAGCGAACTCGAGCCGGATCAGGTGATCAGGCCTTGGTCGCCTCGATCTCCAGGTTGATGGTCACCTTGTCGCTGACGACGGTGCCGCCACCCTCGAGCGGCATGTCGATGGTGATGCCGAAGTCCTTGCGGTTGATGGTGGTGGTGGCTTCGAAGCCGGCGACCTCACCCTGGCCCATGCCCGGGTTGGTGCCGAGGAACTCCAGATCCAGGGTCACCGAGTTGGTGACACCGTGGAGGGTGAAGTCTCCGGTCAGCTTCCAGTCGTCACCCTTGGGCTCGACCGAGGTGGAGACGAAAGTCGCGGTCGGGTACTGCTCGACCTCGAAGAAGTCGGCCGACTTGATGTGGGCATCACGCTGGGCGTTGTTGGTGTCGAGCGAGGTCACGTCGATCTCGGCGGTCACCGACGGCGTGCCGTCTTCGGCGATGGTGATGGCGCCCGAGAACGTGTCGAACTTTCCGCGGACCTTGCTCACCATCAGGTGGCGGACCACGAAGCCGACGGTCGAGTGGACCGGATCGATGTTCCAGGTACCGGCGGCGATCGGGGCCTTGACTGCGCTGCTCATGTTGATCTCCTTGTGTTCCTCGGCCGTGGCCGAGTCTGTTCTGATCGGTGGATAGGGCCGAGTGTCGCGGCCCTTCGATCACATACCCAAGCATAAACGGACTGTGGTCCGATTGCATTCCCATCGGGCGAGAATTTTCTTCGCCGACGCGAGATGTTCACGTTCGCGCAGGTCAGAGGCGCGCGTCGCAGGATCGATGTCCCGCGGTGATCAGTGCCACGCGAAGACCGGCTGCTCGAGTTGGTCGACGCGGGTGTCGCGCCCAGCGAGAACCACCTCGGCGAACTGGTAGAGAACAGCAGCCGTGGGTGCATGGATCCGATGACCGAGCAACGGCAGTTGGATCACCGGTCGGTCCGACTCCGGGATCCTCAAGAAGATGGGGTCGACAGCCAGATCGGACAGTGGGATGAAGTACAGATGCGCGACCTCGTCCGCACTGGGGGTGGGGACATGCCCCGCGCCGGCCCAGCACACCACCGGCGTCATCACATAACCCGAGCGCGTGAGGTAGTCGTCGAGTAGCCCGAGCACCGCATCGGGTCCGAGGTGGACCCCGATCTCTTCCTCGGTCTCCCGCAGAGCCGCGTCGATGGCATCTTCTCCCGCCTCCAGCCGACCGCCCGGGAGGGCGAACTGCCCCGGATGATCACGCAGCCGGGTCGGGCGGCGCGTCAACCAGATACCGCGCACACCGTCGATCTCGGCCACGATCACCGCCACCGCCGCCCGCCGCACACCCTCGGTCGGCTCTACACACCCCGGTGAGCGAACGACGACACCCGCTGCGCAGCAACGTCCCGCTCGAATTGACTCACCTGTCGAACGATACCAACGGCGATTGCTCAGGCTTCAGAATTGGCTGCGCGGGGTTCAGAACTGGCTGCGTCTGTTTCAAAACTGGTTGCGTCTGTCTGAACGCAACCAGTTCCCACACACGCACCCATTGCACAGGCTGCGGCGACGAAAACTGGCTGCGCCTGTCAGAACTGGTCGCGTCCATTTCAAAACTGGTTGCGTCCGCGTGAACGCAACCAGTTCCCACACACGCACCCATTGCACAGGCTGCGGCTACGAAAACTGGCTGCGCCTGTACAAACGCAACCAGTTCACGTAAGCACCACACGTCGCGAAAGCACCACACGCAACCAGTTCACCGAGAGCTCCAGACGCCGCGAGAGCCGACCACACGTCGACACCACCGCTCACACGTCGAAGAACACCGTCTCCTCGCCGCCGTCCGGAGTGTCTTGGATGCGGATGTCGAACGTGTAGTGGACCTGGCCGTCACGTTCGGAACGCTCGGCGACCAGCGTGTGTCGGCGACCCACCCACTCGATACCGTTGAGGATCGGGTCGGCGGCGTTGGCCTGCTGCTCGTCGCCGAAGTAGATGCGAGTATGCAGCCCGAGGTTGATTCCGCGGGCGAACAGCATCACCAGGATGTGCGGGGCCTGCACTCCGCCGTTACCGGGTACGGCACCGGGCTTGATCGTCTCGAACGTGTAGACCCCGGTCTCGAAGTCGGCGCTGGTACGGCCCCACCCGCGAAAGGTGCGGTCGAGCTGCTTGTCCTGACCATCGGCCGGATGCGAGTACTTGCCGTCGGCGTTGGCCTGCCAGATCTCGAGGAGCACATCGCGCAGTACCGCGCCGGTCCCGTCGAACACCCTGCCCGACACCGTGATCCGCTCACCGCGCGTCTCATCCGTGGTCAGCACGTTGCCGAAGTTGTTGTCGAAGATGTCGAAGCCGGCCTGTCGCGGCGCCAGCCCGATGTGGACGTAGGGTCCCCCGGTCTGCGACGGGGTCTCCGTCAGCCGTCGTGGCACGTTGTACTCGGCGGCCGGAGCGAAGTGAACCGGCGCGAAGTCGAAACCCGGTGTCACCGTTGGGCGTTGCGATCCCGACGCCGGAGCCGATGATGTCGGATGGTCGGATGTGGTGTGAGTCATCGGCGTGCTCCGGGGATGTGGTCTTCGAAGAAGGTGGCAGCGCGTCCGCGCAGGGTGATGTCGAAGCGGTAGGTACGCGCATCCATCGAGACGAAATTGGCGGCATCCTCACGTGCGATGAGACTCTGCACCTGCTCACGGGTGGGGATCGTCTTGACGATCGGGCAGCGATCGATGAGCGGATCGCCTTCGAAGTACATCTGGGTGATGAGTCGCTGCGCCCACGCGTCACCGCTGATGGAGAAGTGGATATGCGCGGGACGCCACTCGTTCACCCGGTTCTTCCACGGGTACGGTCCGGGTTTGATGGTACGAAACATGTAGTAGCCGTTGGCATCTGTGATCATTCGACCACAACCACCGAAGTTCGGATCGATCGGTGCGAGGTATTGATCGGTCTTGTGCCGATACCGGCCGCCGGCGTTGGCCTGCCACGCCTCCACCAGTGCGCCCGGCACCGGATTGCCGAACTCGTCACGGACATAGCCGTGCACGATCAACCGTTCGCCGATCGGCAGACCGTCTGTGGCGAAGTTGAGGATCATGTCGTTGTCGCGCTCACCGAGTTCGTCGGCGCCGAACACGGGTCCGGTGATCTCTGAGAGCGTGGGCGGGTTCGAGATCAACGCCTTCTGCGGTGAACGGAGCACGCTGGTCTTGTAACCGGGGGTGTAGGCGGGCGGATGCACCTCGCCGACGCGTCGGGTGATCGGGCCGAACCCGATGGTGCGCGGGGTGATCAGCGCATCGCCGCCGAATCCGTCGTGCGATCGACGCGAGGCCGGTGCGGCCTGTCCGTCGAGCGGTTCATTGACCGCAGTCATAGTGCCTCCAATATGTGGTGTGCTCCACACTCTATTGGCCTACTTTTGTTATGTATATTGACCATCTTGGCGAGTTTGCATAACTTTTCTTCATGATCAGTCCGCTGTCCGAGCAGATCAAGCTCCGACACATCAGCTGCTTCGTGACCGTCGCGCGCCACCGCCACATCGGCCGCGCGGCCACTGAGCTGCATCTGACGCAGCCCGCGGTGTCCAAGACGCTGTCCGAACTCGAGAGCATCGTCGGTGTCAGACTGCTCGACCGCGGACGCCACGGCGCGAACCTGACCGGCGCCGGCGAACAGTTCTTGCGCGGCGCGTTGGAGGTCTCGGACACGCTCGTCCGTCTCGACGAGACGGCGCGCACGCTGGCGAGCGGGGCAACACCTGGGGCGACACTGCGTATCGGCGCACTGCCCACGGTCGCCACCGGAATACTCCCGCGAGCCCTGGCGACCTTCGGCTCCGATCATCCCGACACCGTGGTCACGGTGGTCACCGACACGAATGCGGTTCTCAGCGCCGCACTGGCCGCCGGGGATTATCACTGCGTGGTGGGCCGACTCCCCGACCCATCCAGCGGAGGCGCGAACGGACTGATGTTCGAACTCCTCTACGCCGAACCGCTGGCCGTGGTGGTCCGCGCAGGCCACGAACTGGCCGAGCACACACCGCTGTCGATCAGGGATGCGGCCGCCTACCCCGTGATCGTCTCGCCCGAGTCGACCGTGCCCCGAGCGCATGCGGAGAACCTGTTCCGCGCCGCCGGGATCGCGATACCCGACCGCCGCGTGGAAACGCTGACGGTGTCGGTGGCCAGAGCACTGACCGTCAACTCCGAAACGGTGTGGCTGATCCCGGAGCGCACGATCGCCGACGACGTCGCCGCCGGAGCACTTGTCCGCCTCCCGATCGACACCACCGGGTCAGCCGAACCGGTCGGGATTCTGCGTGCAGCCCGACGCACCCCGCGACCAGACCCCGCCGAACCGCTCGTGGCCGAGTTCATCGACGTCCTGCGCGAGCAGGTCGGGACCGACCAGACGATCAGGCGCTGAACCGCGCGTCCGTCACCGCGCGGATGTCGTCGACACCGAAACCCAGTGCCGTCTCGACCAGATGCAGTCCGTCATCGGTGACGTCGAACACCGCACGGTCGGTGATGATCCGGTTGACGCACCGCGCACCGGTCAGCGGGAGTGTGCACTCCTCGACGATCTTGCTCACGCCCTTGCGTGAGACGTGCTCCATCATCACGATCACGTACTTGGCGCCGTGGACGAGATCCATCGCGCCGCCCATCCCCTTGACCATCGCGCCGGGGATCATCCAGTTGGCCAGGTCGCCGTGCGCGCTCACCTGCATGGCGCCGAGGACGGCGACGTCGACCTGTCCGCCGCGGATCATCCCGAATGATGCGGCCGAATCGAAGAAGGACGCGCCGGGTAGAACGGTGATCGTCTCCTTGCCCGCGTTGATCAGTTCGGGATCGACTTCATCCTCGCTCGGATACGGCCCGACGCCGAGAACGCCGTTCTCCGAATGCAATACGACCGACACACCGTCGGGGATGTGATTGGGCACGAGCGTGGGCATGCCGATGCCCAGGTTCACGTACTGCCCATCTGCCAGTTCGCGTGCCACGCGCGCGGCAAGCGCGTCGCGACCCAGCGGTGTCGGCGCATCCCCGTGCACCGGTCGATCCGTACTCGTGACACTCATGAGCGCACCGTCCTGTTCTCGATTCCGACCGTCACCGGTCCCACGTGGACAACGCGCTGCACCTCGATACCCGGTGTGTGGATCTCATTGGGGTCGAGTTCGCCGGGTTCGACGAGATGTTCCACCTGGGCGATGGTGATCCGACCGGCCGACGCTGCGGCCGGATTGAAGTTGCGGGCACTCGCGCGGTAGACGAGATTGCCCATCCGGTCGCCCTTCCAGGCGTGGACCAGCGCGAAGTCGGCGACGATCCCGCGTTCCATCACATAGGTGACGCCGTCGAATTCGCGGGTCTCCTTGGGCGGCGAGGCGGCCGCGACGCCGCCGTCACCGTCATAGCGCATCGGGAGTCCACCGTCGGCGACCTGCGTGCCCACGCCGGCCGGGGTGAAGAACGCCGGGATCCCGGCACCACCGGCACGCATGCGCTCGGCGAGAGTGCCCTGCGGGGTCAGCTCCACCTCGAGTTCGCCGGCGAGGTACTGCCGGGCGAATTCCTTGTTCGAGCCCACATAGGAACTGATGGTGCGACGGATGCGGTGGTGTTCGAGCAACACGCCGAGCCCGAAACCGTCGGTGCCGCAGTTGTTGCTGACTGTCTCCAGGTCGGTGGCACCCTGTTCGAGCAGTGCACCGATGAGCACTTCTGGTACTCCCACCAGACCGAAACCACCCACCGCGATCCGCGCACCGTCACCGATGTCGGCGACCGCCGCGCCCGCATCTGACACCACTTTGTCGATCATGTCGACGAGACTACCTCGTGTTCATATTCTGAACAAGCGTTTGCATTCCGAACATATTTGGCCGGCACCGTTGCCAGCGATACGTCATCGGACTTAGAGTTGACCGCGTGTCAACCTCTTCCGGCGAATCCGACGTCCATCAGAAAGCCCACCAAAGTGCCACGCGCTCAACAGTGTTCGATGCAACGTTCGGGATGTCGGGACTCGACGAGATCCTCGGCGACGATGCGTGGATCTCGGCGATGTGCACCGTGGAGGGAGCACTGGCGATGGCATGTGCCGACGCCGGTCTGATAGACCGCACCGACGCCGAGGAGGTCCGCCGCACATGCGAGACCGTCTCGATCGACCCGGTGTCACTCGGAGCCGAAGCCGCCGAGGCGGGTAACCCGGTGCTGGGAGTGGTGCACCGGATCCGTGCCGCGACGTCTGCGCCGCCATCGGCGGTCCACCGGGGAGCCACAAGTCAGGACATCATCGACAACGCGATGAGCCTGCTGCTGCGCTCGGCGGCGCGGGCATCACACGAGGCGCTGGCATCGGCAGCTCTCGCCGGCGCCGATCTCGCACACGCACATCGGAGTACCCCGATGGCAGCACGCACCCTCGGACAGCAGGCTCTGCCGACCAGTTTCGGCGCTCTCGTGGCCACCTGGGCGCGACCACTCGCCCAGGCCGACGGGCTGATCGCCGACGCCGTCGCATCACTTCCCGTCCAATACGGCGGCGCGGCAGGGACGATGGCCGCCGTGGCCCCCCACGGCCCCGCGGTCGCCACGGCGCTGGCACGGCGGCTCGACCTGGCCGCGACCGATGCGGTGTGGCACACCGACCGTATCCCGTTCCTGCGAGTCGCCTCGGCCTTCGCAGCGGCTGCGGGCGCGGTGAACAAATGCGCCACCGACATCGTCGCGATGTCGGCCACCGAACTCGGCGAGGTCTCGGAGATCAAGCCCGGCGGATCATCGGCGATGCCGCACAAACGAAATCCCGTGGCCGCCATCGCCGCCCGTGCCGACTCACGCCGCGCACCGGGTCTGCTGGCCACGATGGCGGCCAACACCGACCACGAATTCGCCCGCGCGGCCGGCCCCTGGCACGCCGAATGGCCCACGCTCATCGAGCTGGCCCGCGTGACCATCGGCGCGACCCGCCGGTTGTCCGACAGTCTCAGTGGACTGCAGGTGCACACCGATGCGATGGCACACAACCTCGACGCCACCGGCGGCGCGCTGATGGCCGAACGTGTGGTCGGTGCACTTTCACCCCACACCCGCGACGCCCGTGAGATCGTCACCTCGGCCTGCGCGGCGCGAACACCTCTGGACACCGACGAGCGGATCCTGGCCCACCTGTCGGCCGACGAGATCCGCCGGCTGCTCGACCCGTCGGGATATCTGGGACACGCACCTGACCTCGCCGACGCCGCGGTACGCGACATCCGCGCCCATTTCGCCACCGAAGAGGAGAGCTAGATGACCGCCCTCGCCCACAGCGTCATACCCGGACCGTCCGCCGACGCCGACACCCTCACGCTGATCGGCTCATTGGGGTCGACCCGCGCGATGTGGAATCCCCAGCACCGTCTCGCACGCCATTTCCGACTGCTTCTCGTGGACCTTCCCGGGCATGGCGATTCACCGCTCCCCAAGCCGGGATCCACGATCGCCGATTTCGCCACCTCGGTGATCGCACTGCTCGACGAGCTGTCGATCGACTCCACCCATGTGGCGGGATTGTCGATCGGCGGCGCCATCGCGCAGCAACTCGCCATCGCCTCACCGGAACGCGTGAACGGCGTTGTCGCGCTGTGTACCTCGGCGAGATTCGGCGAACCGGACTCGTGGCTCGATCGCGCGGCGACCGTCCGCGCCGACGGGACGTCCGCCATCGCCGGCGCGGTGGTGGGTCGCTGGTTCACCCCCGGGTTCATCGAGCGCAACCCGGCCGAGGTCGCCGAATACACCCGGATGGTCGCCGACACCGACTCCGAGGGATATGCGCGGTGCTGTGAGGCACTCGCACAGTGGGATTCGCGGGCTGACCTCGGACGCATCGGGTCACCGACACTGGTGATCGGGGGTGCCCAGGATCCCGCGACGCCTCCTGAGCACCAGCGCCTGATCGCCGATCGTGTGGCCACCTCCCGCCTGGCGATCCTCGACGATGCCGCACACGTCGCCAGCGTCGAGCAGGCGGGTGCGGTCAACCAGTTGATCGACGACTTCCTTCGCGGCACCGATGAACGCAGTGCGGCATTCGATCTGGGTATGCGCACACGCCGGTCGGTTCTCGGTGACGCCCACGTCGACCGGTCGGTCGCCGGGACCACCGCGTTCACCGAACCCTTCCAGGACTTCATCACCCGCGTCGCGTGGGGCGATGTGTGGAACCGTCCCGGCATCGACCACCAGTGGCGGCGGCTGCTCACCATCGCCATCCTGACGGCCGTGGGCAACGAACACGAACTCGACATGCACATCCGCGCCGCACTGCGTGCAGGCGTACAGCCCGATCTGATCGGAGAAGTGTTGTTGCACACCGCGGTATACGCCGGAGTGCCCAACAGCAATCGGGCGTTCGCGCTGGGCAAGGCCGCCCTGGCCGATCTCGGGATCCCCGACACTTCCCAGGCGGACACGCCGTGACATCGGAGCGGGGAGCCGAACCGACGGGCGAATTCGTCCAGTCACTCGGACGAGGTCTGTCGGTGATCCGCGCATTCGACGGGGACCACCCACGACGCACCCTCAGTGACGTCGCGCGGGCGACCGGACTGACCCGCGCCACCGCGCGACGATTCCTGCTGACGCTGAACGAACTGGGGTATGTGCGCACCGATGGGAGCGTCTTCTGGCTGACCCCACAGGTTCTCGATCTGGGCTACAGCTATCTGTCCGGGCTCTCACTTCCCGACGTGTCGACCCCCCATCTGCAGGATCTGACGCACTCGGTGCACGAGTCGAGCTCGGTGTCGGTTCTCGACGGCACCGACATCGTCTACGTCGCCCGCGTCCCCGTCGGCCGGATCATGACCGTGTCGATCACGATCGGCACCCGCTTCCCCGCACATGCGACCTCGATGGGCCGGGTTCTCCTGGCCGGCCTACCCGAGAAGGACCTCGACGAGATGCTGACGGATACGCCGCTGACCGCGCTCACCTCGCACACGGTGACCTCGGCCGACGACCTGCGTTCCGAACTCGACACCGTTCGCTCACAGGGCTATTCGATCGTCGGACAGGAACTCGAGGAGGGCCTGCGCTCGATGGCCGCGCCGATTCACGACGCCGACGGGCGCGTGGTCGCGGCCGTCAACCTGTCCACCCCCTATGCGAGATACACCCTCCCGCAACTCCGCAAGGATCTCCTACCGCCGCTTCTGCAGACCGCCGAAGCGATATCCACCGACCTCGCGCGAACCGACACCCGACAGCGTGAGACGAGAACAGGAATGACATCACCATGATCTACGCCGTCATCTGCACACCGGTACGCACTCCGATCGGAAGGTTCGGCGGGGCCCTGCGTGACGTCCCGGTGCAAAAGCTCGCCTCCACTGTCATCACCGCACTCGTCGAGCGCAGCGGCATCGACCCGACGCTCATCGACGACGTGATCCTCGGCCAGGCCGGGCCCAATGGCGAGGCCCCGGCACTGGGACGTGTGGCCGCACTCGACGCCGGACTCGGGATCGACGTACCCGGGCTTCAGGTCGACCGGCGGTGCGGGTCAGGGCTTCAAGCCGTGCTGCAGGGCTGCATGCAGGTCGCCACCGGCGGTTCCGACGTCATCGTCGCGGGCGGGGCCGAGTCGATGAGCGGTGCGGAGTTCTACGCCACCGGGATGCGCTGGGGTGTGAAGACGCCGGCAGTCTCGCTCGACGACCGGCTGGCCCGCGGCCGTGTGACGGCGGGTGGGGTGAACTACCCGGTACCCGGCGGGATGATCGAGACCGCCGAGAACCTGCGTGCCGAATTCGGCATCAGCCGCACCGAACAGGACGAGATGGCGTTGCGGTCGCACCAGCGTGCGGTGGCTGCACAGCGCTCGGGAGCCTTCGCCGACGAGATCGTCGGAGTCGCCGTTCCGCAGCGCCGGGGCGAGGTGACCATCGTCGACACCGACGAGCATCCACGCGCGGACACCAGCATGGAGTCGCTGGGAAGGCTTCGGGCGATCCGGTCTTCGATCGATCCCGAGTCGACTGTCACCGCCGGCAACTCGAGCGGCCAGAATGACGGTGCCGCAGTGGCTCTGGTGACCACAGCGGCCACAGCGGCCGAGCTGGGTCTGCAACCGATGGCGCGATTGGTGAGCTGGGCAGTGGCCGGGGTGAACCCCGCCACGATGGGAATCGGCCCGGTTCCGGCCACCGCGAAAGCACTAGAGCGTGCCGGAATGTCGTTGTCCGACATGGACATCATCGAACTCAACGAGGCCTTCGCCGCTCAGGCGCTGGCAGTCTTGTCCTCGTGGAAGCTCGATCCCGAGGATCCTCGTCTGAACCCGAACGGATCGGGCATCTCACTCGGACATCCCGTCGGGGCCACCGGCGGGCGGATCCTGGCCACCATGCTCCACGAGATGCGCCGCAGCGACGCACAGTTCGGACTCGAGACCATGTGCATCGGCGGCGGTCAGGGACTGGCTGCGATCTTCGAACGGGTGTGATTGAGACGCGGCCGGTCGTGCTGCCTGCAACGGTCCGGACCACGTTGCCACGCAAAGAGATCCGGTGACGCCTCCTCACCCGGCGGTGTGCTGGGCGAGGAGGCGTGTGGATCTCAGGCGTAGATCGACTTGTACTGCAGGTAGGCGCTGAGTCCCTGCGGACCCAGCTCACGTCCGATACCGCTGTCCTTGACGCCGCCGAACGGGGCTCCCGGATCGGGCATGTACCGGTTGATGCCGATGGTGCCCGTCTTCACCCGCCGTGCCACGTCGCGACCGCGCTCGGGGTCGGCCGTCCACACCGTGCCGCCGAGTCCGTAGTCGGACTGGTTGGCGATCGCGATCGCGTCGTCGGTGTCGGTGTAGCGGATCACCGACAGCACCGGCCCGAAGATCTCCTCCTGGGCGATGGTCGAGGCGTTGTCGACGTCGGCGAACAGTGTCGGCTCGACGAACCAGCCACGGTCGAGGCCCTCCGGTCGACCACCGCCCACCACGAGCCGGGCGCCGTCGCTCTTACCCTTCTCGATGAATCCCTCCACGCGATCGCGATGGCGGCTCGATGCCATCGGACCGATCATCGTGGCCGGGTCGAGCGCATCACCGACCGGCAGACTCGTCATGAACGCGGCGAGGGTGTCGATCACCTCGTCATAGCGCGACGCCGGGGCCAGCACACGCGTGCCCAGGTAGCAGGTCTGCCCGTTGTTGACGAGCATGCTCTCGAAGAAGCGCTCCCCCATCACCGACAGGTCCAGGTTCGCGTCGTCGAGCATGATCGCCGCCGACTTGCCACCGAGTTCCAGGGTCACCGGACGCAGCATCTGTCCGCAGGTGGCCCCGATGATCCTGCCGGCAGCCGTCGAGCCGGTGAAAGCCACCTTGTCGACACCGGGATGTTCCACCAGATAGGCACCGGTGTCGCGTCCGCCGGGCACGATGCTCACCACACCGTCGGGGACATCGGACGCCTCGATCGCCTCGGCGAGTGCGAATGCATCCAGCACGGTCTCCGGTGAGGGCTTGAGGACGATGGTGCAGCCGGCGGCCAGAGCCGGCGCGTACTTGAACGCGGCCAGCGCCTGCGGATAGTTCCACGGCGCTATCGCGCCGACGACGCCGATGGCCTCCCGGCGCACGATCGTGGTCCCACCCGTCAGATGCGGCTGCTCGGTCTCAAAGTCGAACTCGCGTACCAGATTCGCGTAGTACCGCAACAGCGACACCGGGAATCCCGACTCCAGCGCGCCCGAAATCGCGATGGGCATGCCGTTCTGGCTCGACACGCGTCGTGAGATCTCCTCACCGCGCTTTTCCAGTTCGTCGGCGAGGTTCTCCATGGCGGCGGCGCGGCGCGCGGGTTCCCACGTCGACCACCCGGACGGATCGTCGAACGCCGCGCGCGCGGCAGCCACCGCGGCATCGACATCGGCGGCGGCAGCGGCCGGCACCGAACCGATCGGTTCCTCGGTGCTGGCCGACACCACGTCGATGCGCTCGTCGGAACTCGGTGCGGTCCACTGTCCGCCGATGAACAGCTTGTCGTAGGTGATCATGTTGTCTTCCTTCGCTTTCTGCTGTGGTGGTATTTGGCGGCGTCTGCCGCTTCGCCGGTGACTCGATGCCTGCACCGTCTGTCGTGTGCAGTCTGTGGCATATACGCGACGTCGGAGATCTGTTTCACCGAAATGCTCATTCGACGAAGGAGATGGGCAGTGATTCCCACGCGCGCAAGGTGTTGTTGTGGTGACGAACCGGAACCCCGGCGATGTCGATACGCCGGAAGCGTTTGGCCAGTGCGCTCAGCAGTGCCTCGGCCTCGAGGCGGGCCACGTGCTGCCCCACGCACTGGTGGATGCCCATGCCGAATCCGACGTGACCCGACGGGTTGCGCCCCAGATCGAATGTGTCCGGATCGTCCCACCGACGCGGATCACGATTCGCCGATCCGAGGAACATGAGGATCTTCTTGCCTTCCGGGATCAGCGCCTCACCGACCATGACCGGAACGGTGGCGGTTCTGAAGAAGGTCTGCACCGGCGATTCCAGCCGCACGGCCTCGTCGAAGGCCACCCGGGCGAGTGCCGGATTGTCGCGCAACTGCTGCCAGGCCTGCGGGGTGGTCGCGAAGGAGTGCAGGATCGCGGCCAGACCGTGCATGGTGGTGTCGACACCGGCCGACAGCAGTGAACGGACGATGGTCGGCGCTGTTCCTCGGTGATGTCCCTGCGATCGGCCGCAGCCCAGATCTGAGCCCCGAAGGTGGGCACACCGTCGTACACCGAGTCGGCGAGTACCTCACGTCCACACTGCCGGGCCACCCATGACGAGATCTCGGGCATGCGGGCAAGCCCCTTCTCGACGAGGCCGTTGGACGGCCCGAAGGCGTTGAACAGGTGATCTCCATAGGGCAGCAGGTTCTCGCGTCCCTGCGTGCCGATTCCCACTGCGTCGGGAAACACCCGCAGTGGGAAGACCTCAGAGATACGCGCCACGGCGTCCATCTCGCCGCTCGGCAGGTCTGCGACGAAGTGCTCGGCGTCTGCGAACCAGTGATCGCGCAACCGGCGCAACGCCCGCGGACTGAGTACCGACGACAACACCGACCTGGGTGCGTCGTGCCCGGGTGGATCGGTCTCGAGTAAGAGACTCGGTGGGCGCCAGGGCTTCTCGTACCGGAAGTTGCTGAGACCCACTCCCGCGCCGGACTGGAACGACTGCCAGTCGGTCAGCGCCGCGTGGACATCGCGGTAGCGACCCATCGCGTACGTGTCGTAGCGGGAGAGATACTGCACCGGGCCGGCTTCGCGCAGTTCGTGGTGGAAAGCATGGGGGCTCTCGAGTATCTCCGCCCCGAATGGGTCGGCATCGGTACTCGGCAGAACCGACGGGTTCGGCGTGTGTTCGCTGTTGTCGGTGATGGTCATGACATCTCTCCCGTTACTGGCCGGTTCGCGTCTCTCGATGGCTGGTTGCCGTGTTCGGTGTACTGGTGCGACGTGTGCCGAGCGTGAAACCATCTCTGCGGCATCGGATTCACCCGTTCACAGATCGAGAGTGATTCTGTCGCTGCATGATCGGGAGACGCAGATGAACATGCAGTCCCCCTCGGCTCGTTCGTCGTCGCCGAGTAGCGAGTCGCGATGGTCGATCTGCCCCTGCAACACCGCCGTCTCGCATGTCCCGCAGATCCCCTGCCGACATGACGAGAGCACCTGCACGCCCACACCGGCGACCGCGTCGAGGATCGACTGGTCGGGGGCCACCATGACGCTGCAACCCGTCCGCGCCAACCTCACCTCGAAGGGTCGGTCGAGTACCGGGGCCGACATGGCCGCCGCGACGAACCGCTCGGTGCGGACCCGGCCCGGACGGAGACGTTCACCAATCCCGGTCACCGCGTCGAGTAGTGGTGCGGGTCCGCAGCAGTAGATCGCAGTGTCGGCGGGTGTCTGTGTGACCGCAGCCTCGATGTCGAGCAGTCCGTACTCATCCTGGGGACGGATCGCCACCCGCGGATCCGCGGCGAGGTCACCGCTGAACGCCATCGAGGCCGCCGACCGACCACCGTAGAGCAGCGACCACTGTGCTCCGAGGATCTCGGCCTGCGCCAGCATCGGCAGAATCGGGGTGATCCCGATGCCGCCGGCGATGAACAGGTAGTGCGGTGAGGGTACGAGCCCGAAGTTGTTGCGCGGACCGCCGATGGGTACCTGATCGCCCACCTCGAGTTCGTCGTGGATGTAGGCCGATCCACCTCGTCCGGCGGGTTCGCGCAGTACCGCGATCCGGTAGGAGTGCGGATCCCAGCGGTCGCCGCACAGCGAGTACTGCCGCACCCTGTCACCGGGGAGCATCACGTCGATATGCGATCCCGGCGCCCAGTCCGGGAGACGGAGCCCGCCGGCGTCGGCGAGGGTCACCGCGCACACGCCCTCGGCAACCCTGGTCTTCTCCCTCACCTGGAGTGTCAGGACGTCGGACGACGCCTGGGGAAGCAGCGGCCGGACATACGACGAAGGAGCGTCACTGAATGTGGTCACAGACACATTCAGTCAGTGATGAGTGCTATGCCACAACAATGTTCTCATTCAATGGGAGTGACTTCGTTGCAATCGGTGCCATCCGCGAGCACCCGGGGTGCGATCAGTCCCGGACGATCGAGTGCGCGCCGGATGCCGAGCGCAGCACCACGCAGCGCACCGAGGTGAACGGACGGCCGATCGCCTCGCGGCACGATCACCGACAGTGCGGCGACCACCCGGTCGGTGCGGTCGCGGATCGGAACCGCGATTCCCATCGCATCGTCGTGGATGAACCCGGGACAGATCGCCGCATCATTGCGGCGCACCCCGGCAAGGAACGAACGCAGTGCAGACGAGTCGACGATCGTCTCGGCGGTGAATCTGCGCATCGGACGGTTGAGCACGCGCTCCTGGAGGGCCGGTGCCGCATGCGCGAGCAGAACCAGACCCGACGACGACGCGTTCAACGGCAGCCGCCCGGCCACCTGGGTCACATTGATGACCGCCTGATGGCTCGACAGCCGCTCGACGAAGAGCACCTCGTCGTCGTCGAGCACGCCGATCTGGACGTGATGACCCACGACCGCGTGCAGGTCTTCCAGGAACGGCATCGCAGCCTCACGCAGGCCCCGTGTCGGCGATGCGCGCGATGCGAGTTCCCAAAGATGAACTCCGATTCGGACCCGGCGGCTGGGATCGCGAGCGAGCAGACCGAGATCCACCAGCTCGTCGACCAGCCGTGCCGCGGTCGACAGCGGCAGATTCGCGCGCGCGGCGATATCGGTGACCGACACTGCGGGGTTGTCGACGTCGAAGACCTCGAGAATGCGTGTGGCGCGCTGCAATACCGACTCGCCAGCGGTCGACCGGGCCATGACCGTCCCTCAGCGCCCCACGGCCGTGATCTCGGCGCTCACTGATTCCACCGCCGCCGCGAGGGCCAACCCGTGTACCCCTCGGCGAGGTACGTCGACCCCGCCTCCGAGGCCACCAGTGTCGAGAGCTCACCGAGCTGTCGCTGCTCGTCGAAGTCACTGGCGTCGGCGACGGTATGCAACATCGAGGTCATCCAGTAGGAAAAGTGCTGAGCCTTCCACACCCGCGAGAGCGCCCGGTCGGTGTAGGTGTCCAATGCCTCGGTGTCGTGAGAGTTGATGGCACGGTCGAGGACCTCGGCGAGCACCCGCACGTCGGCGAGAGCGAGGTTGAGTCCTTTGGCGCCGGTCGGCGGAACGGTGTGGGCGGCGTCCCCGGCGAGCAACAGGTTGCCGTGGCGCATCGGTGTCTGCACGAAACTGCGGAAGGGCAGCACCGACTTGTCGATGATCGGTCCCTCGTTGAGCGTGAAGCCGTCAGGTCCGGCCACCCGGGCCTGCAGTTCCGACCAGATCCGCTCCTGCGACCAGTCGTCGACGTTCTCATCGGGGCTGCACTGGAAGTACATGCGCTGGATCGTGGGGGTGCGCTGGCTGATGAGCGCGAACCCACGCTCAGAGCGGCAGTAGATGAGCTCTGGTGCACTCTTGGGCGCCTCGGCGAGGATGCCGAACCACGCGAACGGGTACTCACGGAAGTACTGCGTGCGGTCGGCCACCAGCTTGCGGCAGATGCTGCGCGAACCATCAGCTCCCACAACGAAATCCGCGGCGATCTCACGTCGCGCCCCGGCAGCGTCGGTGAACAGCACCCGAGGAGACCCGGTGATGTCGACCACCTCGGTGTCACGGACTCCGTAGTGCAGCGCGGCGCCGCGAGCCGAGGCGGTCGCGTACAGGTCGATGAACACATCGGTCTGCGGATACAAGGTGCACGACGCTCCGACGAGGGTCTTGAAGTCGATCCGGTGGCCCACCCCGCCGAACCGCAGTTCGATCCCCTCGTGCTCGTCGCCGTCGATGAGTACGCGCTGCGAGGCACCGGTGTCGACCAGCATCGTGACGCTGTCGTGTTCGAGGATCCCGGCGCGGTGGGTTGTCGAGATCTCGTCATAGGAACGGTTGTCCACCACCACACTGTCGATGCCCTGCAGATGCAGCAGATGGGCGAGCATCAGGCCCGCGGGTCCCCCTCCAACGATCGCCACCTGGGTACGAATCGCACCATCACCGCTGGTCATGCACACTCCTCGTGACTTGGTTGATTGTCTTGTGTCATTGCGGCACAGTAATGAGACTGCGATCACACGTCGATATCGTGGTTTCACTGAGCGAAAGGCGGTGGCGAGCGTGGCCGGCGGTTCCCCCAGCGGCGCGTCACTGGTCGCCCGGACGGTCGCGGTCCTGCGGGCCTTCGACCCCGGCCATCGCCGCTTGTCCCTGACCGACATCGCCGCACGAGCGGGCCTCCCGGCCCCCACGACCCTGCGCATCGTCCGCCAGCTGGTCGACGCGCAGGCGCTGACCCGGCGCGACGACGGGACCTACGTGATCGGCCGATTCCTCTGGGATGTCGGGCTGCTGGCCCCGGTCAACACCGGACTGCGCGAGGTGGCCGCGCCTTATCTCCAGGATCTCCACGCCGCCACCCGCGCAACGGTGCATCTGGCGACCCGGGACGGCGACGCCGCACTCTATCTCGACCGCCTCGTCGGCCACGCCTCGGTGCCGGTGGTCAGCCGGGTCGGCGGACGCCTCCCGCTCCACGCGACCGGAGTCGGCAAAGTCCTTCTCGCACATGCCCCCGACGACGTGCGCACTCATGTGCTGACCCACCTCAGCAGGCATACGGCATACACGGTGATGTCCCCGGGCACCCTCGAACGCCAGCTCGCCGACATCCGTCGCGTCGGATTCGCCACCACGACCGAGGAGATGACCCTCGGCGCCTGCTCGGTCGGCGTGCCCATCCGGGTGCGCGGTCGCCGCCTCGGCGAGGGCAGCGACGCCGAGGTGATCGCTGCGATCGGCATCGTGGTCGGGAGCCTTCGCCGCGACAAGTCGCGGCTGGTCTCGGCGCTCCACGTCGCCGCACAGGGCATCTCGAGAGAGCTCGTGACACGCGGGCTCACCGCCGGAGACGGTTGAGTACACCGCGATTGAGTACACAGCAATGTCGGCATCGATTCCGATGAATTCCACCAAAACGCGTTGACTGCAGGCAGGCCGGGTTTATTATCAGGTTTCCTGATTATTGAGGATGGAGCCCATGCCCACTGACCTGCCTGATTCCCTGCGCGTCGAGCACCGAGGCCCGGTTGCCGTTCTGACACTGACCCGACCGCACAAGCGCAACGCGCTCGACGACCGCACGGTGCTGGGCCTCGGTGACTTCTTCCGCACGCTCGACTCGTCGATCCGTGCCGTGGTCATCGCCGCCGACGGCGACCACTTCTGTGCTGGGCTCGATCTGTCGGAGGTCACCGAGACCACCACCCTCACCGGCGTCGCCCACTCCCAGATGTGGCATCGCGCCTTCGCCGAGATCGAATCGGGGTCGGTGCCGGTGATCTCGGCTCTCAAGGGCGCCGTCGTCGGCGGCGGACTCGAGCTGGCGGCGTCCACGCACATCAGAATCGCCGAGCGCTCCACCTTCTACGCACTGCCCGAGGGAACACGCGGACTGTTCGTCGGCGGCGGAGCATCGGTGCGCGTACCCCGTCTGATCGGCGTCGCCCGCATGATGGACATGATGCTGACCGGGCGGCGGTACGACGCATCCGAGGGTGAGCGAATCGGCTTGAGCCAGTATGTGGTCGACGACGGCGCCGGGCTGGACCGAGCGATCGAGCTGGCCGAGCGCATCGCCACCAACGCGGTGCAGACCAACTTCGCCGTCACTCGGATCCTCCCGCTGATCGCGGAGTCGAACCCGCGCGAGGGCTACGCGATGGAATCGCTGATGGCGGCGATCGCGCAGGGGACCGATGACGCGAAGTCACGGCTCAACGCCTTCCTCGACGGCCGCGCAGCGAAGGTGACCGAGCTGTGAACGCCCCCGTGACCACGGCATCTCCCGGCAGCGCCGCCACGACGACGGTCCACGAGGGCGATGTGCTGCGCACACCCTCATCCACTGACATCGACGCCGCCCGCCTCACCGCCTTCCGGCGATGGCTGCGCGACAACCGCGGCCTCACCTTCGCCGACTACGACGCCCTGTGGCGATGGTCGGTCGACGACCTCGACGGATTCTGGTCAGCGCTGGCCGACTTCGCCGGGATCCGATTCCACGACGCACCGCGATGTGCATTCGTCGAGTCGGACGGACCCGAGATGCCCGGTGCACAGTGGTTCCCCGGCGCCACCCTCAACTTCGCCGAGCACATGCTCGGCACCGACGCCGACACCGACCGCACCGCGGTGATCGGCATCTCCCAGACCCGACCCGATGTCGAACTGACCTTCGGTGAGCTGCGCGAGCAGGTGCGCCGTGCCCGTAACGCACTGTCACGGTTGGGAATCGGTGAGGGCGACCGAGTGGTGGGCTATCTGCCCAACATCCCCGAGACCCTCGTGGCACACCTGGCGGTGGTCTCGCTCGGCGCGATCTGGGCCACCTGCGCCACCGAATTCGGCGCACGCAGCGTGATCGACCGCTTCGGCCAGGTAGAACCCGACGTCCTGCTCGTGGCGGGCGGATACCGCTACGGCGACAAGGACATCGACCGCGCCGACAACGTCGCCGAGATCCGGGCCAACCTGCCCACCCTGCGCGCGGTCGTCGACATCGACTACGGGCCGTGGCGCGTACCCGATGCGTGGTCGTGGACGCAGCTGCTCGCCGAGGACGACGACACCCCGCTGTCGTTCACGCCGGTGGCCTTCGACCACCCGCTGGCGGTGCTCTTCTCCTCCGGAACCACCGCGGTGCCCAAGGCTATCGTGCACGGTCACGGCGGAATCCTGCTGGAACACTGGAAGAACGACGCGCTGTCGTGGAATCTCGGTCCCGACGATCGCATGCTCTGGTTCTCCACCACAGCGTGGATGATGTGGAACGCGCTGGTCTCGGCGCTGCTCGTCCGAGCATCCATCGTGATGATCGACGGCAACCCGGCCTACCCCGGACCCGACTGGCAATGGCAGCTGGCCGCCAAGACCGGCGCCACCTTCATGGGTGCGGCGCCGGGGTTCGTGATGGCCGGTCGCGCAGCAGGGGTCGACCTGTCGGGACTCGACCTGAAGATCACCACCATCGGATCGGCCGGGGCGCCACTTCCTCCGGAAGGCTATGCCTGGCTGCGCGATCAGCTCGGCGATGTCGACATCAACGTCGGGTCGGGCGGCACCGATGTGTGTACCGGTATCGTGCAACACAATCCGCTGCTCCCGGTCACCGCTGGTCGCATCTCCGGACGCTCACTCGGGGTGGCCGCCACCGCATTCGACGAGGACGGTAACGAGATCGTCGGCGAGCCGGGTGAACTCGTCATCACCCGGCCGATGCCGTCGATGCCCGTGTGCTTCTGGAACGACCCCGAGGGCACCCGCCTGGCCGACACCTACTTCGATCGCTACGCCGGGATCTGGCGACACGGCGACTGGATCACCTTCTATCCCGACGGCAGCTGTGTGGTGTCGGGACGATCCGATGCCACACTCAATCGCGGCGGGGTCCGGCTGGGTACCGCCGAGTTCTACCGGGTGGTCGAGGAGATGCCCGAGATCTCCGACAGCCTCGTCATCCATCTGGAGGATCCGCAGGGCGGCAACGGCGACCTGATCCTGTTCGTGGTGCTCGATGCCGGGCAGACGCTCGACGACCAGCTCCGCCGCCGGATCGCGACCGACCTGCGAACGGCCCTGTCGCCGCGCCACGTTCCCGATCGCATCGTCGAGGTCGCCTCGGTCCCTCGCAACCGCACCGGCAAGAAGCTCGAGGTGCCGGTCAAGAAGATCCTGCAGGGTGCGCGGTCTGCCGACGTGGCCGCCACCGACGCACTCGCCGACCCGCACAGCCTGGACTCCTTCGTCGAGTTCGCGGCCGAACTGCGTGCGGGCGAGAAAATCCGAAAGGACTCATGATGATTCCCGACATCCGTCACGCCGCCGTGATCGGTGCCGGCGCCATCGGCGCGAGCTGGTGCGCACTGCTGACCTCACACGGTATCGACGTCGTGGTCGCCGATCCGGCACCGGACGCCACCGAGCGACTCGCCGCCGCGTTGCACGAGGTGAGCGACGATCCGGTGATCCCCACGGTGGTCGCGTCGGCGAGCGAGGCCGCGCGCGGAGCAGACATCGTCTTCGAGGCCGGCCCCGAACGGCTCGACGTCAAACAGGCACTGTTCGCCGAGCTCGACGCGGCGACCGCGCCGGAGGTGGTGCTCGCGAGCAGCTCATCGGGACTGCGCCCCAGCGAGATCCAGCTCGACTGCGTTCATCCCGAACGGGTCCTGGTCGCCCACCCGTTCAACCCCCCTCACCTCATGCCCCTCGTCGAGGTGGTGGGAGGTCGGCTGACCTCGGAGTCGGCCATCGACACCACCATGTCGGTGCTGCGAGAGCTCGGCAAGACCCCTGTCCGTTTGCGCCGCGAACTCCCCGGACACGTCGCCAACCGCCTGCAGGCCGCACTGTGGCGCGAGGCCTACCACCTCGTCGCACAGGGCGCGATATCGGCATCCGACCTCGATCTGGCCATCTCCAGCGGTCCGGGGCTGCGGTGGGCGCTGCTGGGGCCGTTGGCAACCCAGCACCTTTCCGGCGGGCCCGGCGGGATGGCACATGTACTCGACCATCTGGGGCCGCCGATGGTCGACTGGTGGGACGACCTCGGAACACCGGAACTGACACCCCAATTGATCGACACGGTGGTCACCGGTGTCACCGAGGAACTCGGCGGGCGCGAGAGCGAGGTGGCACGCGCCCGCAACGAGGCGCTTGCGCAGTTGCTCGAGCTCAAAATCCGCTACGGACTGGACCGCTCGCCCTCCGATCAGCCGTCGGCATCCGATCACAGCGCACCGGCGGGGATTCCGTCATGAGAGACCACGGCATCGGATCATGGCCGGCCCGACGTGCACGCATGAGCCCGGAGCGCATCGCACTGGTCGAGGGCGAGCGAGAGGTGACCTATGGTGAACTCGACCGCCGGGTGTGCGCTGTGGCGCAAGGCCTTTCGGCTGCCGGGATACGTCCCGGCGATCGCGTCGCCTACCTCGGCCTGAACTCGATCGCCTATGTGGAGGCGATGTTCGCCACCGCCTCACTCGGCGGCGTCTTCTTCCCGGTCAATGCCCGGCTTGCAGGACCCGAGCTGGTCTACGTACTCGACAACAGTGACGCATCGCTGGTGGTGACCCAGCCCGGCTTCAGCGCACCGGAAACCTACACCGGCGCTCGCGTGACACTCGAGGACTCCGGTGAGTGGCCCGCGGGATTCCTCGGCGAGCAGACGGACCGGGTGGACATGCCAGTCGGCGCCGACGACCTGTTCATGTTGCAGTACACCTCGGGCACGAGCGGGCGTCCCAAGGGTGTGATGCTCACCCACGGCAACATCCTCACCAATGTGATGAACCTGCTGGTCGATGTCGACATGGGCAGTGCCGAGGTGGCTCTGGTCACCGCACCTCTTTTCCACACCGCCGCACTGAACCAGCTGCTGCTGCCGACCTTCCTCAAGGGAGGTACGGCATTGATCGAGTCGCGATTCGATCCGGCGCAGGCACTCGATGCCATCGAGAACCGCGGTGTGACAACATTGTTCGGCGTCACATCGATGTACCAGTCACTGGCCGCCCAGCCGAGGTTCGCCGAGGCCGATCTGAGCGGCCTACGCCATGCGCTGTGTGGCGGGGCCCCCATCCCCGAAACACTTCTGCACACCTATCTCGACCGCGGCATCGAGATCATCCAGGGGTATGGGCTCACCGAGAGCTCACCGGGAGCGACCATGCTGCGTGCCGGCGAAGGGGCGCGCAAGCTCGGGAGTGCCGGCACGCCATGCTTTTTCACCGACCTGAGACTGATCCGTCCCGACGGCACGCCCGCCGCGGTCGGCGAGCCGGGTGAGGTGCTCGTCGAGGGACCCAATGTCTCCCCGGGCTACTGGCACAACCCCGAAGCCACCGCGGCGAGTTTCGACGACGGCTGGCTGCACACCGGCGACGTCGCGATCCGCGACGATGAGGGCTACATCCGCATCGTCGACCGCGTCAAGGACATGTACATCTCCGGTGGGGAGAACGTGTACCCCGCCGAGGTCGAGCAGGCGATCTACACCCATCCGGTGGTCGCCGAATGCGCGGTGATCGGCGTGCCCGACGAGAAGTGGGGTGAAGCCGGTATGGCGTTCATCCGCGTCCACGACGGTCGAAACCTCACCCACGAGGAGCTGATCGCACACCTCGACGGGCGTATCGCCCGCTACAAACTCCCCAGGGAGACGGTGATCGTCGCCGAACTCCCGCACAATCCGACCGGAAAGCTCGTGCGTTCACGGGTCAAGGAGATGGCGATCCCGGTGACCCAGCGAGCAACTGCCGCAACGGCAGGAAGGATGACACGATCATGACGCGATACGAACCGCAGATCGACCTCTCGTCGGTGAGCGCGATCGACGTACACGTGCACATCGAGGCCGACGGCCACGGCCACCTGTCGCTCGACGACGAATTGATGGACGCCTCGGCCGCCTATTTCAAGGGCGGTGAACCGCGCACTCCGACTGTGGCCGATGTGGCGGCGCGCTACCGCGAGATCGGCATGGCCGCAGTGATCTTCACCGTCGACTCCACCACGGCCACCGGCCATCCGGCGATCTCCAGTGAGGACATCGCCACCGAAGCTGCCGAACACGCCGATGTCCTCATCCCCTTCGGCTCGGTGGACCCCCGCTCAGGTGCCGACGCGGTCAAGCGCGCCACGGTGCTGGTCGAGGACTACGGCGTGCGGGGATTCAAGTTCCACCCCAGCCTGCAGGGATTCGCCCCGAACGAGCCGCAGTACCAACCGCTCTGGGGTGCCATCGAGGAACTCGGTGTGCCGGCGCTGTTCCACACCGGCCAGAACGGCATCGGCGCCGGGCTGCCGGGCGGTCGGGGGATAAAACTGCGGTACTCCAACCCGATCCTGCTCGACGACGTCGCCGCCGACTTCCCGGGACTCACGGTGATCCTCGCCCACCCGTCGGTACCGTGGCAGGCTGAGGCCATCTCGATGGCAACACACAAATCCAACGTCTTCATCGACCTGTCGGGCTGGCGGCCGAAGTATTTCCCGCCCGAGCTGGTGAAGGCCGCACGGGGGATGCTCAACCACAAGGTGCTGTTCGGCACCGACTATCCGCTGATCACACCGGAACGCTGGCTGTCGGATTTCGACGAGTTCGGCCTCGACGAGGGCCCGCGGGAGAAGATTCTGAAGACGAACGCAGCCTCGGTACTCGGGTTGACCGACTGAGGCCCCGACTGGAGCCCGCCCGCACCCCGCGACCCCCGATGGCCACGTGCGCCCAGGTTGCACTGCCATCCGGCAATACTCACCTACGCTGGTCGGATGATCGGTGAACAACAATGAGCGGTGAGAGCCGCGAGTCGCGGGGTGCCCAGGGCGGGTTTGAGCCCACCCTGCCCTACCTGGTCAAACAGGTGGAGCTGGCCGTGCGGGCGCATCTGGATGCCGCGGTGCGCCCGGCCGGGCTGACCCCGTTGCAGTACACCGCGATGACCGTCCTCGAACGTCATCCGGGATTGACGTCTGCACGCCTGGCCCGCAACTCGTTCGTCACCGCCCAGTCGATGGCCGACATCATCAACGCACTTCTCACACGCGGCCTGATCGAACGTCACCGCGACCCCGACGACCGCCGGCGCCTCGTACTGTCGCTGACACCGGCCGGCACAGAACTTCTCGACACCTACCGTGAGCCGGTCGCGCAGCTGGAGTCACGAATGCTGCAGGGGATGTCGGATGCGCGTGCGCGGGCGCTGCGCGAATCACTGCTGCAGTGCCGCACCAATCTGATGACCGATGTGGACGGATCCACCGACCTCGATGGTGCGCGAGATACCGCGCGCCGCGGCGCGTAGCGCGGGCAGCAGGAACGTCGGCTGCGCCGTGTCGGCGTGCATCACGATCGACAGGGCCGCGCACACGCTGCCGCGACCGTCGACGATGGGGCAGGCCAGCGAGATCGCGTCGTCGGTCACCTGGCGATCGCTGATCGCATATCCCGGCCGTCTGATCTGCGCCAGCACCCCACGAAGTCGGCGCGCATCGACCACGGTGTAGTCGGTCCACGCGGGCAAGGCGCCCGCCAGAACGTCTTCTTGGACCGCCGCCGGTGCGTGGGCGAGCAGGACCAGACCGACCCCGGTGGCCGACAGGCCGAATCGCCCGCCCACCCGCGTGTGCACCCCCACCGCGTCGCGACCTGCCAGCCGCTCGACGAAGACCACGTCGAGGCCGTCTCGGACGGCGAGCTGGATGTTCTCGTGGGTGACCTCGTAGAGATCCTCCATGAACGGAAGTGCGCTGTCGCGCAACGGGATCGCGTTGGGCGCGTGGACCGCGATCTCCCAGAGCCGCAATCCCACGCGGTACCGCCCGTCGGGGTGCCGTTCCAGCGCACCCCAGTCGGTGAGATCGGCGACGATGCGATGAACAGTGGTCAGCGGCAGCTGGGAACGGCGGGCGACCTCGGACAGCGTCAGGTCGGGATGGTCGGTGTCGAATGCCGCGAGGACATCGAGACTCTTGACCGTCAGTGACCGGTCGTCGATACCGCGACGACCGTGCCCGCGTTGGTCATTCGACGTCACGATTCCGCGACCTGCAGGTCGACCGCTCGCCGACACCATCAGGTTTCCTGTCTTCCGCTCACCGGAAATCACTCTACCGCACGATTGTGACGCAGGACATAGTCATCTCGTCGGCACTCCACCAGCCCGAGGAGACTCCACCACGATGCCCGCGAACGCGACACCTCCCGACACCGCGACAACACGCACACCCGCGACACCGCCCTGGCCGGTGAACCAGTGGTACGTGGCCGCCTACTCCAGTGAGGTGACCCATGAACTGTTCGCCCGCACCATCTGCGGGCAACCCCTGGTGATGTACCGGGCGAGCACCGGTGAGGTGGTGGCCCTGGAAGACCGCTGTGTCCACCGCCGATACCCACTGTCGTTGAGCCATCTCGTCGACGACACCATCGTCTGCGGCTACCACGGCTTCACCTACGACAAGGCCGGCGGTTGCGTGGCCGCACCGGGACAGCGCCGTATCCCCCGCACTGCGCGCGTGCCGGCTTTCCGTGTGGTCGAGCAGGATTCGCTGATCTGGCTGTGGGTGGGTGATGACGACCGCGCCGACACCGCGCTCATCCCCCGCGCCCCGTGGCTCGATTCCGAGGGGTACACCACGGTTCGTGGAATGGAGCCGCTGAAGGCGCGCTACGGCCTGCTCATCGACAACCTGATGGATCTGTCGCATGAGACCTACCTGCACGGCGGGTACATCGGCACACCAGAGGTGGCCGAGACCCCGATCACCACCGAGGTCGACGAGGACAATCGGGTCATCTACGTCAGCAGGCATATGGCCGACGCGGCCTGCCCGCCCTTCTACGCCGAATCCACCGGCATCCAGGGCCGCATCACCCGCTGGCAGGACATCGAATACCACCCGCCGTGCCTGTACCTGCTGCACAGCCGGATCGCACCGGTGGGTGTGGAGCCCCCGCAGGACGGACCCGACGACCAGGCTTTCCACGTAGAGGTGGTCTATGCGATCACCCCGGAGACCGAGCACTCCACTCACGACTTCTGGATGGTGGCACGCGATTTCGCACTCGGCGACGAGAAGGTCACCGACTTCCTGGCGACCAACAACCGCACGGTGGTGCTCCAGGATGTGACTGCACTCGACATTCTCGAAGAGGTGGTCGAGAGCGAGAAGGACGGATACCAGGAGCTGTCGATCAACATCGACACCGGCGGGCTGGCGGCACGGCGACTGTTGGCGAAGATGATCGCCGAAGGCCAGCACCCGGACACCTCGTCGATCGCCGATTCTGCGATCAGCACCGGTACCGCATCCGCGCGCGGTGACAGGCTGCCGACCCCATGAGCGGCGCGGTCACCCCGTCTCCCGAGGAGATGCTGCATGGACCGCATGTCTACCGGGTCGTCTCCCAACTGGGCACCGATCTGCTCACCGGCTACTGCTGGTGCGGGCAGTCCCACGACGGGATCGATCCGGTGGAGTTGTGGCAGTGGCTGATCGCCCACCCCGACACCCACGACACACGGAGCGTGGATGGCTCAGCAGAGGAGGTCTCACGATGACCGCCACCGTGACCATGATCGACGCGGTTGTGGACGCGATCGACAATGCGGCGACGGGGGTGCGGCGGATCAGCTTCCGCCACCGCGGGGGGTGAGCCGCTGCCGTCGTGGACACCTGGGGCGCATATCGATGTGACCTGTGGCGATCTGCTCCGGCAGTACTCGCTGTGCGGTGATCCCGCGGACACCGACCGCTGGAGTATCGCGGTACTGCATGAGGTCGGCGGACGCGGCGGATCACGATTCGTCCACGAGACGCTTGCCGTGGGCGACGAGATCCGGATCGGTCTGCCGCGCAACAACTTCGACTTCGATCCGGCGGGTCGGTGTGTGTTCATCGCCGGTGGGATCGGCATCACCCCACTGCTCCCGATGATCCGGGCGGCCAGCTCCCGCGGGGTCGAGTGGTCACTGATCTACGGCGGCCGGACCTGTGACTCGATGGCATTCGCCGACGAACTGAGCGCCACATATGGCGACGCGGTGACACTGGTGCCCGAGAACGAGTGCGGCCGTATCGATCTCGATGCCGCTGTGGCGCCGGTCGTCGGCGCCTCGGGTGGTGATGTGTACTGCTGCGGGCCTGAGGGGCTGCTCACCGCAGTCCAGGAGCGTTGTGCGGGCACGACGGCGCGACTGCACATCGAACGGTTCACCCCGGTCGAGGTCGACACGAGAGCGGACTCCGCCTTCGAGGTCGAGCTGGCGGTGACCGGGAGTGTGCATCAGATTCCCGCCGACAGGTCGATCCTGAGCGTGCTGGAGGCCGACGGGGTCAACGTGCTGTACTCGTGCACCGAGGGAACGTGCGGGACATGCGAAACGGGGGTGATCTCCGGGGAGGTCGAACACCGCGATGCACTGCTCACCGAGGACGAACGGGACGCCGGCGACGTGATGTTCATCTGCGTGTCGCGGGCGCGGTGTCCACGCCTGGTTCTCGATATGTGACCCTCGGCAACGCGCGGCATTGGCTGATCCTCCCGCCACGAACGTGTGGGCCGATGTTGAATGCGCAGTACTCGCGGAGCAACTCGAGGGGTCTGCACTTAAACTTGCCGAGGGGAGGTTCTCGCGTGTCCGTACCGTCGTTGTTTGATCCCGCCTCTCGACATGGCACAGAGTCGGACCGGCCTGCGAGTTCTCCACAGGGGGTCGTGGTCCGCGACATTCTGGCGCTTCCCAGTGTGCAAGCCAGTCGTCCAGAAGTGGCAGCCGCCGCGCAGCACCTGGACAACCCAGTGCGGTGGGTACATACATTCGAACAGGGAGCCGGTGCGTCCCGCTTGCTCCGCGGATTCGATGTAGTCCTGACATCCGGTATCGGCTGGCCAGATTCCGACCGCGACCTCATGCTCTTGGTGGAGGACCTCGCCTCTGCGCGCGTATCGGGAGTCGTACTCGAACTCGGTAGCCGGTTTCGACGCGCTCCACAGGCGATGACGAAGGGACTCGCCGCTAAGGGAATCCCCCTCATCGTTCTTCACCGTGAGGCCGCGTTCATCGATATCACCGAGGCAGCACACCGCCAGATCCTCGCGCAACAGCTTGACGCCCTCGATGCTCGCGATGAGGTCCACACGGTGTTCACCACCCTCGCACTCCAGGGATCGCCGCCGGACTTTGTGGTCGCACAGGTGTCGCGGATGTTGCGATGCCCAGTAGTCCTGGAGGACCTCTCGCACACCGTCGTGAGCTTCGCTCAACGCGACCTCTCACTGCAGGATTTACTCAACGACTGGGAAACCCGCTCGAGGCGGGCGGTGACGTCAAATGGGCTGTCTCCTCAGCTACTGCGAACAGTCGTTGCTGGGCCAGAAGACTGGCTCATCACTCCAGTTGCCGCACGAGGCAGTCGATGGGGGCGGTTGATAGCTTTCCCCGGCCCATCGCATTCCGCTGGTCGCTCGCTGGTCCTCGAGCAAGCCGCAGTCGCACTATCGCTGAGTCGGGCGGCATATCCGGAGGATCGACAGTGGAAACGACTGGTTGACCGTCGGCCCGTCGAGTCACTCCTTGCCAGGAAATGGATCGACGTCGACGACCTCGCCGCCCAATGGCGCGCAGGTGGCATCGACCTCGACCGAGCAACCTTCATGTCCTGCATCGTTTCAGTGTTCGGCATAGATCACGGCCAAGTGTCTGCCGACGACCGGCTTCTGGAGATCGCCCTCACCAACATCGCTGCGCGCGGCCTGACGGCACGAGGAGCGGTGACCAGCAGTCCGAACCACCCCTCCGTTCTCGTTCTCGTCGCAGTCTCCGGCCATGGTCAACCGACCGAGCCCGCCGGCCGAACCCAGCCGGTCTTCGACATTGCGGAGCCCCTTCGTGCAGCTTTGCCACCTGGATACGATGTTCGCCTGGTAGCCGGCGAAGCGAGTGATCGCATCGAGACCCTGGTCGAATCGCTGACTGACACGCTTGCCGTGGCCACAGGACTCGGTCGATTCGGCACACACTCGCAAGACATGTCTGGGACCGCCACCACGGCTTCCGGCCATCGACTCGGTCCCCTCCTTCGCGAATTGAGCGGCACCGCCACCCTGAGCGACTTCATCGAACGCACCGTGGGCCCCCTCATCGATCACGACGTCCAGATGAACAGCGAGCTCGTCCCGACGTTGCGGGCGTACCTCAGAAGCCCGGGAAACCGGAGCACTGCGGCGAACGAGTTGAGGATCGCCCGATCAGTTCTCTATCAGCGCATCGCAACGATCGAACAGCTGATCCACGCGAAGTTAGACGATGGTGAGACTCAGGCCGCCCTGCAAGCCGCTCTACTTGCCCACGACGCCAACAAGCAATCACCACAACATGACTAGTCGGTTCACCTGACGTTTGAGAGGTATTCCGCGTACGAAGGGATTTTTCCGTTCGGCGTCTCGACCGACTCCGCATTGAGAACCGCATCCACGATCGCGTATGCCATCGCATCAGCAGCTGCGGCCTGAATTCGCATCATCGTCACAGTTCTCAACTGATGCTCGCCCAGCACGTCGACATCGCCCGTGGCGAGGCCGAACACTGTGTCCCCGTCGCTCAGTGTGTGGACAGGATCCAATGCGCGAGCGAACCCATCGTGGGCACACGAAGCCATACGCGCCGTCTCAGCAACGTCGAGTTTGGCGTCGGTGGCGACCACTGCGATCGTCGTGTTCAAAGGTTGAGGCTCGGCGAACAGTGCCGATTCGTCGCTGTATTGCGTCGCGCTCAACTCCTCCAGTCCCGGCATCTGAGGTACACCGCGAGCATTCACGATCGCTAGTGCGCCAACGGTGTAGGTGACGCCGGCGATCGTCAGAGACACCGAGCCAGTTCCCAGTCCTCCCTTCAATCGCCCCCGGGAGGTCACAGCACCTGTGCCGGCGCCGATGTTCCCGCGTTCGATTCGCGCGAAATCCCCGGAGGCGTTCGCCTGCTGCAGAGCTTCGTAGCCCCAGTCCGAGGTCGGCCGCGAAGTGAACCCGCCTCCACGGCCGAGGTCGAAGATTGCCGCACCCGGGACGATAGGAACGATTTCATTGGGCTCAGTGCCCACCGGAAAACCTCTGCCGTGCTGCTCACACCAGAGTTGCGCTCCGTGCGTCGCCACGAGCCCGTAGGCACTGCCACCGGTTAGGACGATCGCATCCGCAGACGGAACCAAGGTCCGCGGATCCAGGGCATCGGTCTCGTGCGTCCCGGGACCTCCACCACGAACATCCACCGCTGCAACGGTTCTCGGAGGGGGAAGGACGGCGGTCACTCCAGTCAGATAGCCGCCACCGACCCTCGAGACGTTGCCTACCCGGATCCCGGCTACGTCTGTGATCTGACCGAGGTCGTCGCGGAAGGCGGTGTCGATCATGCCAACTCTCCTATCGGCTGTCGATTCCCTCTGCCAGCTGACGGAAGCGGCGGCAGCGCAGCGATGAGCTTTTGTGTGTAAGGATGCAGCGGATGCGAGTAGACGTCTTCGGTTGGCCCGCACTCAACGATCTGCCCCGCGTGCATCACGGCAACCGTGTCGCAGGTGTGCCGTATCACGTTGAGATCGTGCGACACGAAGATCAACGTGAGCTGGTACTCATCGACGAGATCAGAAATCAGGTTGAGAACCTGTGCGCGAACAGAAACATCCAAGGCCGAAACCGCTTCGTCTGCAATCAGCATGCGAGGACGCGTCGACAGAGCACGGGCGATGGCAATTCGTTGCCGTTGGCCTCCGGAGAACTCGTGAGGATAGCGTGATTCGGCATCACTCGGCAGGCCCACCTGGTTCAGCAGTTCCCTCACTCTCGCGCGCTTCTCCTCGCGAGAACCCTCCCTGATCGGCTCGGCGACTACGTCACGGATCCTCATCCTCGAGTCCAGCGAACTCATCGGGTCTTGGAAGACGATCTGCATGCTTGCGCGAAGTCCGCTCAGCATTCGCTCGGGTACACCAGCAACCTCTTTCCCGTTAACCCGAACCGATCCTGACGTCGGCGTGTCCAGCGCGCACAACAGCCTGAGTAGCGTGGACTTGCCCGATCCGGACTCACCCACGATGCCGAATCGCTCTCCGGAATGGACGTCGAAGGAAACCGACCGCAGTGCTTCGACACGCCTTTCCCCGCCAAACACACCTCGCCGCCCGCCGTACGTCCGCGACAGTTCCGACACCTGAACAATCGCAGCCTGGTCGCTCCCTGCACCAGCCGAGTTGAATACGACGGAGGCAGTCTCGCTGTCGACAAGCACATCATGGGGCGATGTCTTCTCGATGCGACGATCTTGGGCCTCTTGTCCAGAATCACCCGTTGTCCCCTGCACCGGTCCGGTCACGACAGATGTTCCTGTGCCGCCGGTATCGACCTTGCGATTCTCCATGTCGGCAACCGTCACCAATCGACCCGTGTCCGCATTCGACACCAATGATGACGCAGCCAGAAGCGCACGCGTGTAAGGGTGCTCGGGGCTGGTGAAGACCCGATCCACCGTGCCCTGCTCGACCACCCTGCCATTCCGCATGATCACCACGCGCTCGCACAACGTGGACACCACGCCCAGGTCGTGACTGACGAACAGCAAAGACGATTGGGACTGCTCGACCTTCTTGGCGACGAGCTCGAGTACCTGTCTGGCCACGGTCACATCGAGCGCAGTCGTCGGCTCGTCTGCCAGCAACAGATCCGGGTCATTCGCCATGGCCATCGCCAGCATCACGCGTTGCCGTTGACCTCCCGACATCTGGTGTGGGTAGGCACGTGAAGCCACCGCCGGGTCGGGTATCGCCACGCTCGACAGCAGTTCGACCGTTCGAGTATCGAGAGTCTTGCGATCACCACCGTGTGCGACCATGATCTCACGAATCTGCTTGCCCACCCGCATCAATGGGTTTAGCGCTGTCATCGGTTCTTGGAAAACCATCGACATCCGACTGCCTCGGAGGTTCCGAAGAACCTTGTCCGGAGCATCGAGCAGGTTTTGGTCTTCACCGTCGAGGCGTACATCACCGGATGCCGATAGGCCATCTGGCAGCAGACCCATGACGGACAAGCAGGACAATGACTTTCCCGACCCAGATTCCCCGATGAGTCCAACCCGCTCACCCCGCGCCACAGTGAACCCGATCCCATGGACCAGCGGCTGCGCGGAGGTGGAGATCGTCAAGTTCCGAACCGACAACAGCGGTGCGGACGCGTCGGCCACACCGGACGTCTGGCTTTCCGAGTCTGGCAACGTCGTTTCACCGGCGATCATCATCGAGACCTCCTCGGATCGAAATAGTCCCTCAACCCATCGCCTAAGATATTGAATCCCAATACAGTCCATGCAATCGCGATTCCAGGCCACACGACCAACATCGACGAGCTGAAGACGAAGGTCTGAGACTCCTGCAACATGCGTCCCCATGACGGGGTCGGCGGCGGTGTACCGAGCCCCAGATACGACAGCGCGGCCTCCGCGAGGACAGCAACCGCAAAGTTCACCGAGGCTTGGACCACCAAGATCCCCCCAATGTTCGGAAGTACATGGCGCCATGCGATGAAAATCCGACCACGACCTGCCGCGCGCGCCGCCGAGATGTACTCGCGGCTCATCACTTGCATTGTGCCGCTGCGCGAGACCCTCGCGAAGGCCGCAGCTGTACCGATTCCCAGTGCGACCACAGCCGTCATGATTCCCGCGCCCCAGACTGCGCCCACAATGATCGCGATCAGGAGCGCGGGGAATGCTTGCAAGATGTCGTTTGCGCTCATGACGGCACCACCGAGACGCTTTCCGGCCATACCCGCGCAAACACCAATCGGAACACCGATGGCGGCTGCGATAGCCACCGACAGAAGCCCGACCAGTAGCGTCGCGCGACTTCCCTCGAGGATCACGCTGAACACATCATGTCCGAATGAATCAGTCCCGAGAATGTGTGAACTCGACGAACCTTGGAGCCGGATCGACGCATTGACCGCGGTCGGGTCGAAAGGCACCCAGACGAATGAAGCCAGGGCCGCTACGATGACCACTGCGATCATCGATCCACCGATGATTAGTGACGAGTTCACACGGCGTCGAGACCTCGACCTACGGCGCGACAGACTGACGACTCGGCTTGCCATCACCGTTCACTCCTCAGCCTCGGATCAATAAGTAAGTAAAGCAATTCGACGAGGAGATTGATCGCCAGCACTGCGACAACTATCACCATCACGATCGCCTGGACCGATACCATGTCGCGGTTCTCCACCGACCTGACCAGGAGCGTACCCAGACCAGGGATTACGAACACGTTCTCGATGACTATCGCACCGACGAGTAGTGCAGCGAGTTCTATCGCACTTATGGTGAGTACCGAGATGGCAGCATTCCGCATACCGTGTCGCAACAGCGTCTGTAGTGGGGAAAGACCCTTGGCGCGCGCGGTTCTCATGTAGTCCTCGTGCATGACGTCGAGAACTGCCGAACGCATGTAACGGCTGAGTATGGCGCCCTGGACGAGCCCGAGCGCAAGCGCTGGCAGCACTAGATGCGATAGGAACGGCCCTGCCCCGTCTATCGGAGCAGCCCACCCGCTCGCCGGCAACCAGCGCAGCTTGACTGCGAACACCACCACTAATAGCAGTCCTGCGAGAAATCCTGGTATCGCGATTCCCAACTGACTCGTCAACCCGACTAGTGCACCATCCACATGGCGTGACCGATACGCGGCGTACGTCCCGGAGGGGATTGCCACGATCAACGCCACCAGCATCGCAGCGATCACAAGGATCAGTGACACCTGCAGATGACTCATAACGTCGGGGCCAACAGAGCGGCGCGTCACATACGACTGGCCAAAATCTCCGTGGAACAGCCCACCCAACCACGAGAAGTACCTCGTGGTCACCGACCGGTCGAGTCCCAACTCATGCCGTAGATCTGCGACCGCCTGCGGCGTCGCAGTCACACCGAGCATCGTCTTTGCAGGGTCGCCCGGGACGACTGAAAGCAGTCCAAACACGACAGCCGACGCCAGTAGCAGGGTTGCAAGCACGAGAAGCAGTCGCTTTGTGAATAGCATCAACATCCGCTCAGCTCCTTCCTCGGGAACTCGACTTAACTGTGCCGCTGCCCATTTGCCGTCTTCTACGACCTGGAGAGTGATGTCAGATCGAGTGCTACACCGGTGTCATTCTTGCTGATTCCATCAATCCCGGTCTTTTCCAGAACGACGTTCGGTGCGTTGTACAACCAGTCACCAGGTGCGGCCGCAACCACTGCGTCCACCGCCTTCCGCATCCCAGCCACGTACTCGTCATCGGAGGGTGCCGACGCTGCGGATGCGATCGCATCGTTCACGGCCGGATCCGACAGCCGCCAGTAGTAGGTCGAGTCGGCGTAGTTGGTGAAGCTTCGCGGCTCTACGTGATTGATCACGGTCATCTGGTAATCAGCTTGCGTAAATGTGTTCTGCAACCACACTGCTGGGAATTCCTGCGTGACCAGATTAACGGTGACCCCTATCTTCGCCAATTCCGATTTGACAACCTGTCCAATCGACTGGGAATACGGGAGGCTCGGCACGTTGAACTGAACAGTCATATTCGAGTGACCAGAATCGGCAAGTAGCTGCTTTGCCTTCTCCGGATCGTAGGGGTAAACCGAAGATTTGTCCTCCGCCCACGGATCCGTCGACGGCACCGGCTCACCGGTGATCTTGCCGTAACCGTTGGTGACAGTGGTATTGACCTCTTTCTTGTCGATACCGTACTCAATCGCTTGTCGCACTCTGATATCGGTGAATGGCGCTCGAGTGGGATTCATCGACATATAGATAATCCCCTGCGTAGTACCGACATTCACCGTGAAGGACTTATCGCTTTCGAATGACTTGACCTGATCGAGAGCTTGCGCCTGATAGACGACGTCAATCTCGCCACTTCTGAGAGCATTCGTAGGCGCATTGGCATCGACGTAATACTTCAGGGTGACACCCGAGACGCCCGGCTTCTTTCCCCAGTACGAGTCATTTCGCTTCATAACGAGGGACTCATCCGTCGAGTACGAATCGACAGTATAAGGGCCTGTGCCAACTGCCTTGTTTGCCAGGTCAGACACACCGTTGGGCGTGAACATAGCACCCAAGGGGCCCGCCAGCCAGAACAGAACATTGTTATCAGGTTTGGAGAGAACAACCTTTGCTTCCGTGGGCGACACGACGTCTACATGGTCGATCGCGGCGAGGTTTTTCGGGGTGTTCGCCTTCCACGATTTTATTCGCTCGAGGCTGAACTTGACATCGTCGGCAGTAAACGCGTCACCATTCGAGAACTTCGCCGATGGCTCGAGAACAAAATCGTAGGTCTTCCTGTCCGGGCTGATGGTCCACGACTTCGCGAGCAGGGGTTGGATCTTGCCCTCACCATCGACCTTCACCAGAGACTCGTAAACGTTGTACATGAGCGCCTGTGGGATCGCCGCGCCAGCGGTCTGCGTAAAGTCGAGGTTCTTGGGCGCAGCACCAAGACCGATGGACACGCTCGAGGATTGGCCGCTTCCCCCACTCGACGAACTCGAAGATGACCCAGCCGAACATGCGCTGACGGCAAGCGCCGATGCCGCCAGCGGGATGACGAGTGACGACATCAGCCGGTTTCTACGTGATCGACTCATAGTGCGGTTGCGCCTTTCATCAGAGGTGTTCAGGAGTTTCACAGGGTGCGCCGTTTCGGCCCGTGCAGATCTCAGGGTCGTTCCCAAGGCCTCGGCCACGGACGATCGATGGGATGTGAGCGTTGGAAGTGTGTCGCGGCAGCGAGGACCTCACGATCGGCGAATCGCGGACCGACGATCTGGAGGCCGATCGGACGGCCATCGCTCGTGAACCCGCAATGGACGGAGGCGGCGGGCTGACCCGACATGTTGTAGGGCATGCAGAACCCGATATGGGCCATCGGTCGCGTCACATCATTGCTCGGCATCGGCCAGTCAACCGGGTAGGTGGCGTCTGGCGAGACCGGAGATAGGACCAGGTCGTAGGGTTGCGTGGCACGTAGTGTCTGAATCGCGACCTCTAACTGCGCGTTGCTGCTCCGAACTGCATCCAGCCCACTCACCTCGCTGCCAGCTCGACACCACTCGGCGATGAACTCCAAGAGAAGACCACGCCGATCCACTGGCAATGCTTCATAGTCGAGCCAATGTCCTGCACGCCAAAACATATCGACACGCTCGAGCATCTCGTCGGAAAAGAACGGATCGACTATCTCAACCGCACTGCCCTGGGACTCGAAGAACTGTGCCGCATCACTCACCGCAGCGGCAATCTCGGGGGAAGTCTCTGTCCCAGCCCCAGCATCGAGGTGCAGTCCAACTCTCAATCCCTGAGTCTTGAACTCCAGATCGCCCCAAGAAATCTTTTGCGGTGGCAAGCTGTAAGGATCGCGATCATCGGGCCCGGACACAACGCCCATGACGCGGGCAAGGTCTTCAACCTCGCGGCCCATCGGACCGATCGTGCGCCCGAAGTATGGCGGATCGACGGGGATTCGACCGAACGATGGTTTGAATCCAGCTATCCCACACCAACTTGCCGGCAGGCGGACCGATCCGCCGATGTCACTTCCGAAGTGGATCGGTGCATAACCTGCGGCAGCCGCAGCGCCGGCTCCAGCGCTTGAACCACCTGGATTCCAGGACAGATTCCATGGGTTACACGTTGTGGGATGCAGGGTTGATACTCCCGACGAGAGCATTCCCCACTCAGGCATTGTCGTCTTTCCCAGGACAACCGCACCCCTTGCGGTGAGACGCTCGAGAAGGGGTGCGGTAGATGACGCGGGGGTAGGCAGACTAGCTGCTGAGCCCCATGGGGTGGGTTCGCCTTCGAGGTTGACGTTCTCCTTGACAGTGACCGGGACGCCGTCAATCGGACTCAGTGGCTTACGATCTCGCCACCGTTGCGCGCTCGCAGCGGCTGCTGCACGCGCGCGCTCGTGGTAGATGAGATACATCGCGTGAATGTGTGGCTCTGCGTCCGTCATCCTTCCGAGAGCAGAGTCCGTGACCTCAACCGGACTCAATTCCCCCGATTCAAATCCATCCACCATCTCACTTGCATCGAGCTCGCAAAGACTCAGATCAACATCGTTAACAGACACGGAATTCCTCTCACTAATCACCAGACGATCAACAAGCGGCACACCGAGAGCCTGTCCGCGCGAGACAGCACGCATGAACCAAACGCACCAGATCGTGAATCGTCGAAATGAGGGGGATCTGCGGCGCTGTGCAGTGTGCATTCGGCCAATCGCGACGTCGCATGCGGTCCGACGGCTCTAACCGGAAACTTGAGTCACAGTGCAGTTCGAAAATCGCTACTACCTGCGATGACGAGAAAGTTAGTGCGCTCAAGAGATGATGTCAATCGGTCGACAAGCCGTGCGTTTCCCCACGATCTGCAGCCCAGAGCTGCACACCTCTCGAATCCTGGCCCGTGTGACGGACAGACTGTCCGGAGAACCTCCACCACACGACAGTGTGTCGTTTCGTGCCTGTTTCGAACGGTGCGCACATCCACTAGTTCGAAGCAAGTTGTTTACATTCAGTACTGCCCGATCGGCACACCTGGGCTCAACGTCGTAACGTCGAGGACGACACTCTCGTCGCCCGCCACACAATGGCGGGCGACGAGTCGCGTCATCGACCCTTCACGAGAGGATGTTCACGACTCATGACCAGTGCGGACTACACCGTCGGCGACTATTTGCTCGACCGCCTCGCCGAACTCCGTGTCACCGAAGTGTTCGGTGTACCCGGGGATTTCAATCTCGAATTCCTCGACTACATCGTGGCCCATCCCACACTGCGCTGGGTGGGCAACGCCAACGAGCTCAACGCCGGCTACGCCGCCGACGGCTATGGACGGCTGCGGGGTATGTCGGCGGTGGTCACCACCTTCGGTGTCGGTGAATTGTCGGCAGCCAACGCGATCGCGGGCAGCTACGCCGAGCACGTTCCGGTGGTGCACATCGTGGGCGCGCCATCCAAGGACGCCCAGGCGGGTCACCGGGTGGTGCACCACTCGCTCGGCGACGGCGATTTCGGCCACTTCCTGCGTGCCGCAAGGGAATTCACCTGTTCGCAAGCCGATCTGACCCCGGCCACCGCAACCCGAGAGATCGATCGGGTGCTGCTCGACGTGCACGAGCAGAAGCTGCCCGGCTACCTGCTGTTGGCCACCGACGTGGCGCGATTCCCGGCCGAGCCGCCGACGACTCCGCTGATCCCGCGGACCGACGGCTCGAGCCCGCGCGCATTGTCGCTGTTCGTGGAGGCGGCCGAACAGCTGATCGACGACAAACAGGTGACCGTCCTCGCCGACCTCCTGGTCCATCGGCTCGGCGTCGTCGAGGAACTCGATGCGCTGCTCAAGACAGGCAACGCCCCCTACGCCACGCTGATGTGGGGCAAGAGCCTGCTCGACGAGAGCCTGCCCAACTACCTGGGCATCTATGCCGGGGCGGCCAGTGAGGAGCATGTGCGCCGCGCGGTGGAGGATGCGCCGGCGCTGGTCATGGCCGGTGTCCAGTTCACCGACATGGTCAGTGGCTTCTTCAGCCAGAACATCGACGAGCAGCGCACGATCACGGTGGGGGTTCACGAATCGCGGGTCGCCGGAAAGGTATACGCGCCGCTGGACATGCGTGATGCGCTCGAAGCGCTCACCACGATCCTCGCACGTCGTGACACCCCGGCACCCGAACTCCCCGATGAGATCACGCCGGTGGCCGCTACCGTGGACGACGTCGACGGACCGCTGTCACAAGATGTGCTGTGGGACAAGCTCAGCGATGCACTCACGCCGGGCAACGTCGTTCTCGCCGATCAGGGCACCTCGTTCTACGGCCTCGCCGCGCACCGGCTTCCGCACGGCGTCACCTTCATCGGACAACCGCTGTGGGCATCCATCGGCTACACACTGCCCGCGGCACTGGGAGCCGGTGTCGCACAACCGGATCGACGAACCGTTCTCATCATCGGTGACGGTGCTGCGCAGTTGACGGTGCAGGAGCTCGGAAGTTTCGACCGCGAGGAACTCAACCCGGTGATCGTGGTGGTCAACAACAGCGGCTACACCATCGAACGGGCCATCCACGGCGAGAAGTCCTATTACAACGACATCGTCGAGTGGGACTGGCAGAAGATCCCGGCGGCCTTCGGTATCGACTCGGCCCAGGTGTTCCGCGCGACCACCCCCGCTGAACTCGACGGGGCGATCGCCGCAGCGGCGGCCGATCAGTCGCGGATGACGCTCATCGAGGCAGTGGTGCCGACGATGGACATGCCGCCGCTGCTCACCGAGCTGGCCCAGTCGGCTGCGAAGGCCAACGCCGACCCGGAGTAGGTCGGCGCGATCAGCAAAACAGTCACCTCAGCGCCGCGATGAACACATATGTGCCCATCGATGCGCTGAGGTGACCATTTTGCGAGATCAGCCCCGCGCAATCACTGCCCCGCGATCACTCCCCGGAGAATCGCGGTGCACGCTTCTCGAACACCGCCGTGATCGCCTCGGTGATGTCTTTCGACGGCAGGAACGCCGCATTCCACGCCGCCACATACCGCAATCCCTCGTCGACCTCGCCGACGTGCTGGTGGTTGAGCACGTCCTTGACGCCCTGGATCACCAGCGGAGGATTGTCGGCGATGGTGCGCGCAGTCGCACGTGCCAACTCCAGCACCGCCTCGTGATCGGCGACGACCTCGTTGACCAGTCCGATCCGCTCGGCGCGAGCCGCGTCGATGTCGGCGGCGGTGAAGGCGAGTTCACGGAGGTGCCCCTCACCGATGATCGAGCCCAGACGCTGCAGTGACCCCATGTCGGCGACCATCCCCGCCCGCGCCTCGCGCACCGAGAATTTGGCGTCGGCACTGGCGTAGCGGATATCGGCGGCGGTGATGAGATCGACGCCGCCGCCGATGCACCAGCCGTGTACGGCCGCGATCACCGGGACGCGGCTCTGCGCGATCGCGGTGATCCCGCTCTGCATGTCCTTGATCAGCTTGTGGAAGGCGGTGCGCTGCTTGGCAAGCGCACCCGGCGCGAGCACCGGACCGAAGTCCGCGGCCATCGCGGCCAGATCGAGGCCGTAGGAGAAGTTCTTCCCGGACCCGCTGACGATCGCGACCCGGATCTGCGGATCGGCATCGATCTCGGCGACCAGATCAGGCAGTTCACGCCAGAAGTCGGGGCCCTGGGCATTGCCCTTGCCGGGACCGATGAGGGTGATCTCGGCGATGCCGTCGGCAACCGCCACCTCGAAGGCTTTCCATTCGCTCATGATGGCGACCCTAGCCGAGCAGGCCCGCGGGTCGACCACAAGGTCACAGCCCCAGATCCTTGGCGATGATCGTCTTCATGACCTCGTTGGTCCCGCCGTAGATGCGCGAGACACGTGTGTCCGCGTACAGCCGGGCGATGGGGTACTCGAGGATGTACCCGTAGCCGCCGTGCAGCTGCAGGCATTTGTCGATGACACGCCCCGCGGTCTCAGTGGCGAACAGCTTCGCCCGGGCGGCGTCGGCGACCGTGAGCTCACCGCGGTTGTGCAACTCGATCGCATGATCGACGAGCGTGCGGATCGCCTCCACATCGGCCGAGCACTCGGCCAGGACGAACTTCGAATTCTGGAACGAGGCAACCGGTTTGCCGAATACGGTGCGCTCCCTCGTATACGCCAACGCGTGCTCCAGCGCCGCAGCGGCGGTCGCCGAACCACCGATCGCGATCTCCAGGCGCTCCTGGGCGAGGTTGTGGGTGAGGTAGGAAAACCCCTTGCCTTCCTCCCCGAGGCGGTCCTCCACGGGCACCTTCACGTCGGAGAAGGCCAGTTCGGCGGTGTCGGAGGCCTTCAGGCCGATCTTCTCCAGCGTGCGTCCCACCGAGAAGCCCTCGGACGTGGTGTCGACCACCAGGATCGACAGGCCCGCACGGCGGTCCTGCGGATCGAACGGCGACGTGCGGCAGACCACCAGGATGCGGTCGGCGAGCGCCCCACCGGTGATGAACGTCTTGGCTCCGTTGAGCACATAGTGCGTGCCGTCCTCGGACAACTTCGCCGAGGTGGCGATGTTGGCCAGATCCGATCCCGTCCCGGGTTCGGTCATCGCGATGGCGAACATGATGTCGCCGCTGGCGAAGCCGGGCAGCCACCGCTGCTTCTGCTCCTCGGTGCCATAGGTCAGCAGGTAGGGCAGGATCAGGTTCGAGTGCACCGAATAACTGCCGAAGGACACCCCCGCAGCCGAGCACTCCTCGGCGACGAGCATCGCATAGGCGATGTCGTGCACACCGCCGCCGCCGAACTCCTCAGGAACCTCAAGGCCGAGTACGCCCAGATCGCCGAGCTTGTTGTAGAAGTCGCGGGGCGGATGGCCCTGCTTCTCCCAGTCGCGGTAGACGGGGGCGACTTCCTTGTCGATGAAGTCGCGCACGGTCTTCCGGAAGGCCTCGTGATCTTCGTTGAACAGAGTCCTCTGCACGCTGTGCTCCTGCCTGTTGGTCTGACGAGTGGTTGTGGTGTGGATGGCGCTAGTGTCGATACTCGCGCATGAGGCCCTTGCTGATGATCTGTTTCTGGATCTCGCTCGTTCCCTCGCCGATGAGCAGGAACGGCGCCTCGCGCATCAGTCGTTCGATCTCGAATTCCTTCGAGTAGCCGTAACCTCCGTGAATCCGGAAGCTCGCCTGGGTGACCTCGGCGCAGTACTCACTGCACAAGTATTTGGTCATGCCCGCGGCCACGTCATTGCGTTCGCCGGAATCCTTCAGACGCGCGGCGTTGACCATCATCAGATGCGCCGCTTCGACTTTCGTCGCCATCTCGGCGAGTGAGAACGCGATCGCCTGATGTTCGGCGATCGGCTTACCGAAGGTGGAACGTTGCTGCGCATAGTCGATTGCCAATTCGAAGGCGCGCAACGCCACACCACAGGCACGTGCGGAGACGTTGACGCGTCCCACCTCCACGCCGTCCATCATGTGCCCGAATCCCCGGCCCGCAACACCGCCGAGAATGTCGTCGGCACCGGCATGGAAGCCGTCGAAGATCAGCTCGGTGGTGTCGATCCCCTTGTAGCCCATCTTGTCGATCTTGCGCGGAATGATCAGTCCGGGAAGCACTTCGCCGAATCCGGCCGGCTTCTCGATCAGGAAGGTGGTGAGATTGCGGTGCGGCTTGTCCTGGCCTTCGTCGGTGTGCACCAGTGCCGCCACCAGACTCGACGTCGCCCCGTTGGTCAGCCACATCTTCGCGCCGTTGATCGTGTAGTCGCCGTCGGCGCCCCTCTTGGCGTTGGTCTTGATGGCCGCGACGTCGGAGCCGAGGTCGGGTTCGCTCATGGAGAAGGCGCCGCGCACCTCACCGGTGGCCATACGCGGCAGGAAGTGCTGCTTCTGCTCGTCGGTGCCGTGCTGGCGGATCATGTAGGCGGTGATGAAATGCGTGTTGATCACACCCGACACGCTCATCCAGCCACGGGCCAATTCCTCCACACACAGCGCGTAGGTCAGCAACGACTCCCCGAGACCGCCGTACTCCTCGGGGATCATCAGGCCGAACAAGCCCATCGCCGCCATGTCGTCGACGATCTCCTGCGGATACTCGTCGGCATGTTCGAGGTCCTGAGCCACAGGAATCACGTTCTTGTCGACGAAAGTCCGCACGTTGTGGACTATTTCGGTCTGCAACTCTGTCAGACCCAAGGTCTGCGCCAACCGCGTCATGGCTTCAGCATGCCTCGTGACCGCGCTCACAGTAAGTCCGTCGTCGACTAACGGACAGTTAGGGCCAGGCAATGAGAGGCGTTCAGGCAGCCGTGAATACGGGCCTCACCGAGGCGATATAGGAACTGCCTATGCGTCGAATCACCTCCCGGCTGTTGCCTCATCGGCCGTCGGGCACGTCCAATGGTCATGTGATCTACACCACGTGGCACGGCATCACGTAATCCATGCCACCTGCTACGCCCTGGACAGAAGGACACAGTCATGACGCTCGCCGCTTCCGATGACCATGAGGCCGTCGAAACCCCCGCCGCGCCATCTCCCCCGCCGAGCGCACGTGGCCGCAGACTCGGACCCGCAGGCGAATCACGCAATGCCGCTTGGGGTTTGACTAGCCTGCTGGTCGCGCTCTACGTGATCAACTACGCCGACAAGGCCGTATTGGGCATCATCGCCCAGCCCCTTTCCGAAGACCTCGGACTCCGCTCGAGTGACATCGGACTGGTGGGCAGCCTGTTCTTCCTCACCTTCACCATCGGCGGATTCTTCGCCGGTGCACTCAACCGCTGGCTCGGACTGCGCTGGGGACTGGCCCTGATCGCACTGTGCTGGGCCGTTGCGATGCTGCCGCTGGTCGCGGTGGCCACCTTCGCCGTGCTGGTCGCCAGCCGCCTGCTACTGGGCATCGCCGAGGGCCCGAGTTCGGCGTTGATGCACACGTCGGCGTACTCATGGCATCCGCCCACCCGTCGCGGTCTGCCCTCAGCGCTCCTGGCCGGCGCCGCGTCGATCTCCAAGATCGCCATCGCACCGCTGCTCGCCGTCGTCACGGTCAGCCTCGGCTGGCGAGCAGCCCTGGTGGCGCTGTCGATCGCGGGCGCGCTGTGGTGTGCGGTGTGGCTGCTGACCTGGCGCGAAGGACCGTACACCAATGTCAACAGCGATATCCCCACCGCCGACCAGCGCGTGCAGGGCAGTCCCGAACCGACAGTCCCGTGGCGCCGGATCCTTCTCTCACGCAGCTTCGTCTTCGGCGCATTGCTGGTGATGAGTGTGTATGCGCTGGTCACGGTGGTGCTCACCTGGCTCCCGTCCTACTTCGAGGTGGGACTCGGCTACAGCCGGGTCACCGCGGGTTCGCTGTTCGCGCTTCCCTCGCTGATCTCTCTCGCGCTGATGCTGTTGTCCACCACCACCGGAGACCGGCTCATGTCGCGCGGCTCCTCGTCGCGGACGGTTCGCATCGTCGTACCGAGTATCGGCGTCCTGATCTGCGGCGTCATGCTCGCAACGCTGCCCACACTGGAGACCCCGATCATCGCAGTGCTGGTGCTCTCGGTGGGCTACGCCTTCGCCGCCTCGGTGTTCCCGTTGTTCAACGCCGCGATCTCGGAGATCTGTCCCCCACGGCAGATGGCGGGAACCCTCGGCTTCTTCATCGCGATCATGGCAATCGGTGGTCTCGTCGCACCGTATGCGACCGGAGTCATCGTCGACGCGGCGGAGAATCCCGCCGACGGCTACGCCAGCGCCTTCCAGATCCTCGGCGTGATCGCCGCGGTCGCCGCGATCCTCGCACTCGTCTTCGTGCACCCCGACCGCGACAAGAAGTCCATCCGCGAGCCGTCTCCGGCACAAGCATAGGCCCTCGCTATGGCGCCCTGAACGCGAAACCATTTGTGATCCAAGGGCAGTCATGTTCGTCTCAATACATCAGAATCACTCCGCCCCGGGCGGCGATGAAGGGAACACCACAATGACAGACGCAGTGATCGTCGACGCCGTCCGTACCCCGATCGGCAGGCGCAACGGAGCGCTGGCGGGGATCCACCCGGCCGACCTGTCCGCGCATGTCCTCGAGGCGGTCGTCGACCGCACCGGTATCGACCCGACGCTGGTCGACGATGTGATCTGGGGATGTGTCAGCCAGGCCGGCGAGCAGGCCACGAATGTGGCGCGGACCGCGGTGCTGGCCGCCGGCTGGCCCGAGTCGGTCCCCGGTACCACCGTCACGCGCGCCTGCGGGTCCAGCCAACAGGCGGTGAGCATGGCCGCGGCTGCGGTGATCTCGGGTCAGCTCGATGTGGTGATCGCCGGCGGCGTGGAATCGATGAGTCGGGTGCCGATGGGAGTCGCCGCCCCCAACGGCGAAAACCATCCGGCCAGCGTGCTCGACCGCTACGGCATCGACGGGTTCAACCAGGGCATCGGCGCGGAGATGATGGCCGAGAAGTGGGCGCTCTCCCGCACCCAACTCGACGAGTTCTCCTTGCGCTCACATGAACTCGCCGCGCAGGCCACCGACAGCGGCGCCTTCGACGGCCAGCTCGCGCCGCTGCCGGGGGTACTCGCCGGAGATGAGGGCATCCGCCGCGGCGGGACCCTCGAATCTCTCGGTAAGCTCAAGACGGTATTCGCCGAGGACGGTGTGATCCACGCGGGTAACGCATCCCAGATCTCCGATGGCGCCGCAGCACTGTTGGTGATGTCCAGTGAGACCGCCGCGGCTCACGGACTCACGCCGCTGGCACGCATCCACACCGCCGTCGTCGCCGGTGATGACCCGGTGATGATGTTGTCGGCACCGATCCCAGCGACCGCCAAGGCGTTGGCACGCGCGGGTCTGAGCATCGACGACATCGGCACCTTCGAGGTCAATGAGGCCTTCGCGCCGGTGCCGCTGGCATGGCAGATGGAGACCGGCGCCGACATGGATCGGGTGAATCCGCTCGGCGGCGCGATCGCGGTCGGACACCCCCTCGGTGGATCCGGCGGCATCCTCATGACCCGCTTGGTCCATCGCATGCGCGACAACAACATTCGCTACGGCTTGCAGACGATGTGTGAAGCAGGCGGTATGGCCAACGCGACGATCCTCGAGCTCCTCTGACCCAGGCGTCGCATTCGGACCGACATTCGACCCGCCCGGATTCACCGGGCGGGTCTGACTCCCACGAAAGGATCATCCACGACATGGAACTCAAGGGTGTGAGCACAGCGATCACCGGCGGAGCCTCGGGCCTTGGTCTGGCAGCAGCACAACGGATCATCGATGCCGGCGGTCGGGTCACCCTGATCGACCTCCCGACCTCCGACGGCGAGTCAGTCGCCAAGGAGCTCGGTGCCAATGCGCAGTTCGCCGCTGCCGACATCACCGACCGCGAACAGTTCGCGGCCGCACTCGACACCGCGGATCGCGACGGTGGACTCCGGGCCCTGGTGCATTGCGCCGGAGCGGGCCGCCGGATGCGGATCCTGGACAAGGAGGGCAATGCCGGCTCATCCGACGACTTCGAGTTCGTGATCCGACTCAACCTCATCGGTTCGTTCAACGCCTTGGCTCTCGGCGCCGAGCGAATGGCACGACAGCCCGACGTCGACGGCGAACGTGGCGCGATCGTGTTGACAGCATCGGTTGCCGCATACGAAGGCCAGATCGGTCAGATCAACTACGCCGCATCCAAGGCCGGCATCGTCGGAATGACGATCGTCGCGGCGAGAGACCTGGCGAGCAAGCACATCCGCGTCAACACCATCGCTCCGGGGATCATGGACACACCGCTGCTCGGCCGGTTGCGCGACGATGTCCGTGACTCCCTCGCGGCGACAGTCCCCAATCCGCATCGTCTCGGCAAGCCTGCCGAATACGGCCAGCTCGCCGCGTCGATCATCGAGAACGCCTATCTCAACGGCGAGACGATCCGCCTCGACGGCGCGATCCGGATGGCACCCAGATGAGTGTCGCGAACATCGCAGGCCAGTCATCCTCGACGACAACCGTTCTCACCTATCCCGACGTGACCGTCGGCGAGCTGCCCGCGCATATGGCCGTTCTCTACGGTGACAGGCCGGCTGTCATCGACGGGGCCCGGACGCTGACCTATCGCCAACTCGACCAGCAGACACAACGAATCGCGTCGGCGCTGGCCGCGCGAGGGGTGGGTCACGGCGACATGGTGGTGCTCTACCTGTTCAACAGCGTCGACTTCATCCTCGCGTATTACGGATCGCTGCGGTCGGGTGCCAGTGTGACACTGGTCAATCCGCTGCAGCCGGTGGCCGGTCTGCGCGCACAGATCGTGGAGACGGCCGCCCGGATCGGGTTCACCCAGGCCGAGCAGGCCCCACGGCTGGTCGAGGCGGGTGAAACCCTCGAGGCGATCATCGTCGTCGATCGGGCGGCGACCGCACAGACCGACCCTACCGATGCGACCATCGCACTCGCCGAATTCCTGGAAGCACCCGCGCATGCGGGTGGAGTCGGTACCGGTGCGAGCGCCGGCGACATCGCGCACATCGCCTACACCGGCGGTACCACCGGCGTCTCCAAGGGTGTTCGAGTGCTGCACCGCAACGTGATCGCGAATGTGACCCAGATGATCGGCTGGCGCGCCGGGCATGCGGTGCTCGTCGACGACTCCGCCGCGCTGCGACTGGAGCCGCGCGGTGACGGGCCCGGGCGCGGCGTCATCCCCGGTGAGGGCGCCACGATCGTGGTGTCCCCGCTCTTCCACGCTCATGCACTGATCAACATGTCATTCCTGTTGCTGTGCGGTGTGACCCAGGTTCTGGCCGGACGGTTCGACCCGGGCAGGATGCTCGAGCTGATCGAGAAGCACAGGGCCACCTACATCACCGGCAGTCCGGCCATGTGGCATGCGCTGGCGACCCATCCCGACGTCGACACCCGCGACACCTCCTCGGTACGGGTGATGTCCTCGGGTGCGGCCCCGATCGATCCGGTGACACTGCGCGCATCGTCGGCAGGCTTTCCCACCGCAGCGGTGGTGGAGGGCTACGGGCTGACCGAGGCGACCTGCCTGGTCTGTTCGGCACCCCTGTCGGAAGGCGGCGAGTATCGCCTGGGCAGCGTCGGTCTGCCCACCTACGACACCGACATCGAGATCCGAGAAGCAGGCGAGACCGAGGTATCACTTCCGGCCGGCGAACGAGGCGTGTTGTGGGTACGTGGTCCCCAGGTGACCGACGGCTACCTCGATCATCCCGAGGCCACTGCGGCTCAGTATGTGGACGGCTGGCTCAACACCGGTGACATCGCCTATCGCGACGACGACGGCTACGTCTTCATCTGCGACCGCGCCAAGGACATGTTGATCTACAAGGGTTACAACGTGTATCCGCGTGAGCTCGAAGACATTCTGGTCACCCATCCGGCGATCTCGGCGGCAGCCGTGGTCGGTCGCGACGCGGGGGCGGTGGGCCAGGAACCCGTTGCCTTCGTCGTCCCGAAAGCCGACCAACGGATCGATGCCGATGAGGTGATGGCTTACGTCGCCGAGAAGGTTCTGCCGTACAAGAAGATTCGCGACGTGATGGTGATCGACGCCCTCCCGGTCTCGACAGCGGGCAAGATTCAGAAGGTTCGACTGCGAGAACAGGTCAGGGGTGAACACCGGGATCACACCGCTACTCGGTGACCCGTGGCAGAAATCGTCCCCCTCAGCGGCGGGAAGGGCAGTATGCCCTCGACGTCGCTGAGGGGGACGATTTCTGCCGTGCCCTCAGGCAGCGGACTATCTTTGGGCCTTCATCGCACCTTTCACCAGTGCGCGACCGACGATGAGTCGCTGGATCTCGCTGGTCCCCTCGTACAGGCGGAGGAGCCGGACGTCGCGGTAGATCCGTTCCACCGGGACGCCGCGCATGTAGCCGCTGCCGCCGTGGATCTGCACGGCCAGGTCGGCGACCTTGCCCACCATCTCGGTACAGAACAGCTTGACCGCGGACGGTGCGAGCCGACGATCGGTGTTGTCGACCCAGGCGCGTGCGGCGTCACGCACCATCGCCCGGCCCGCCATCACGCCGGCCTGCTGATCGGCCAGCATCGCCTGCACCAGCTGGAACTCGCCGATGGGCGTACCGCCCTGGGTGGAGGTGGCGGCCCAGCTCACCGACTCGTCGAGTGCACGTTGTGCGGCTCCCACCGACAGCGCGGCGATGTGGACACGCCCGCGTGCCAGTGAAGTCATCGCCGCGCGGTACCCCACGTCCTCACTACCGCCGACGAGAGCATCTGCTCCCACCCGGACGTCGGTGAAGTGCACATCCGAGGTCCACGCCCCCTCCTGGCCCATTTTCGCGTCCTTGGGCCCGACCTCCACACCCGGTGTGTCCGCCGGGACCAGGAACACCGCGATACCGGCCCCATCATCGTCCGCGGGACGGGTACGGGCGAATACCACGAAGAGATCGGCCAACGGGGCGTTGGTGATGAACCGCTTGTCGCCGTTGATGACCCAGTCGTCACCCTCGCGCACGGCCTTGGTGCCCAATCCGATCGGCGACGATCCAGCCCCCGGCTCGGTGAGCGCGAAAGAGGCGACCACCTCACCGGAGGCGATGCGGGAGAGCCACTGCTCCCGTTGCTCGTCGGTACCGAAATTCACCAGAACCTGGCCGGCGATGCCGTTGTTGGTGCCGAACATCGACCGCAGGGCCAGCGAGGTGTACCCCAGTTCCATCGCGAGTTCCACATCCTGGGTGAGGTCGAGGCCCAGACCACCCCATTCCTGCGGAATCGCGTAACCGAACAGGCCCATCTCCTTGGCACCGGCCCGGATGTCGTCGGGAATCGCATTGGAGTCGGCGATCTCCTGCTCACGCGGCACCACCACCTCGCGGACGAATTCGCGAGTGGCGGCGAGGATATCGCGGAAGTCGTCGTCGCTGACCTGCTTGGACGACGCGGCAGAGGTGGTCACTACCGACTTGCTGGCTGTGGGTGTGGACATATCACTCAGGCTCCACCACCACACAACCGCGCGTCCAATACGAGATCGAGCATGAACCGTTAGTCAGCGCGAATACCCGACCGCACCCGGATACGCCCTGCGGGGCGGTAGGTTTCGAGCTGATATCTCCGCAACGTGACACGTCCGTCCGACGTGCCCGGAGACCATTCTCAACAACAACAGACGGGGTGATTCACGTGCAGGATCTTCTTGCCGGACGAGTCGCGGTGGTGACCGGCGGTGCTCGGGGCATCGGTTTCGAGATCGCGCGTTCGTTCGTCGACGCAGGTGCCAAGGTCGTACTCGGCGATCTCAACGGCGACGCGGTCAAGATCGCTGCCGACACGCTGGGCGGCGCCGCGGTGGCGACCGGTGTGCGCTGCGATGTGACCGATTCCGGTGACATGGACGAGCTGATCGGCACCGCCGTCGAGGGCTTCGGGTCGTTGGACGTGATGGTCAACAACGCCGGCATCACCCGAGACGCGACGATGCGCACGATGACCGAGGAAGATTTCGACCTGGTCATCTCAGTACACCTCAAGGGGACCTGGAACGGCACCCGCAAGGCCGCGGCCATCATGCGCGAGGCCAAACGCGGTGCGATCGTGAATATCTCGTCACTGTCGGGCAAGGTCGGCATGGTCGGCCAGACGAACTACTCGGCCGCCAAGGCCGGCATCGTCGGCATGACCAAGGCTGCGGCCAAAGAAGTCGCCCATCACGGCGTGCGTGTCAACGCCATCCAACCCGGCCTCATCCGATCGGCCATGACCGAGGCGATGCCGCAGAAGGCATGGGATCAGAAGATGGCCGAGATTCCGATGCAGCGTGCCGGTGAGGTCAGCGAAGTCGCCAGTGTGGCACTGTTCCTCGCCTCCGACATGTCCTCGTACATGACCGGCACCGTACTCGAGGTCACCGGCGGACGCTTCATGTAACCGTGGAATCCGACCCCCGCTCCACCCGGGCAAGAGCCCGTCCCAGCTCCACCCGAGCACCACAGAAAGGCATCCTCATGCGTGAGGCCGTGATCTGCGAACCAGTCCGCACCCCGATCGGCCGCTACGGCGGCGTCATGAAGTCGGTGACCGCCGTCGATCTCGGTGTCACCGCGCTGCGGGGACTGCTCAGCCGCACCGGGGTCGCTCCGGATGCCGTCGAGGATGTGATCCTAGGCCACTGCAACGCCAACAGCGAAGCCCCTGCGATCGGGCGTGTGGTCGCACTCGACGCCGGCCTGCCGGTCACGGTGCCCGGCATGCACATCGACCGACGTTGCGGTTCCGGCCTGCAGGCCGTCATCCAGGCTGCCTTGCAGATCGCGGCCGGCGACAACGATCTCGTGGTCGCCGGCGGCACCGAGTCGATGAGCAACGCCTCCTTCTACTCCGTCGACATGCGGTGGGGTGGCGCGAAGACCGGGATCGCCATGCACGACAGTCTTGTTCGCGCCCGATCGACAGCCGGTGGCCGGAACTTCCCGGTCGCGGGCGGCATGATCGAGACCGCGGAAAACCTTCGCAAGGAGTATGCGATCTCCCGCGAGGAGCAGGACGAGCTCGCGATGGAGTCGCATATGCGCGCCGTACGTGCACAGAAGGACGGCATCCTCGCCGAGGAGATCATCCCGGTGACCATCTCCACGCGACACGGCGAGCAGGTGATCGACACCGACGAACACCCTCGCGCCGACGTGTCGATGGAGTCGTTGTCGAAGCTGCGACCGATCATGGGGCGCACCGACTCCGAGGCGACCGTCATCGCAGGCAACGCCAGCGGTCAAAACGACGCTGCGGCAATGTGTATCGTCACCACACCCGAGGTGGCCGAACGTCACGGCCTGCGTCCGCTGGTGCGTCTGGTGTCCTGGGGTGTCGCCGGAGTCGAACCGAGGGTGATGGGTATCGGCCCGGTACCCGCGACCGCGGTGGCCCTGGGCAAGGCCGGTCTGGAACTATCCGACATCGACGTGATCGAACTCAACGAGGCATTCGCCGCGCAAGCCCTCGCCGTCACCCGCGAATGGGGATTCGGTCGATTCGGGTCAGGCGGCGACTTCGACCGCACCAATGTGCACGGTTCCGGAATCTCGCTGGGACATCCGGTCGGCGCTACCGGGGTGCGGATGCTCGCTTCGTTGTCGCGCGAATTGGATCGACGTGAGGCGCGCTATGGACTCGAGACCATGTGCATCGGCGGCGGTCAGGGCCTGGCCGCCGTATTCGAACGCGTCAGCTGATCGATGATCGCCGGGCGCCGTCCCCCACGGCCGCGGTGATCATCTCGACGAAGGCCTGACCCACCGGTGACAGTCCGGCGGGATCGAAGGCGATGGCGAAGGGTCGCGCGAGCCTGGGTTCCACCGGCCGCGCGACCACTCGATCAGCCGCGGATTCGGCGATGGCGCGTTCGAGCATCGTGCCGCCGATTCCGGCGCGCACCATCGGCAGCCGCTGCTCGCGGTGCTCGGACAGCACCGCGATCGGCGGCCGTATCCCGGCCGTGCGGATCGATTCCTCGATCTCGTCTGCCACCGACTGACCACGCGGGACGAACACCATCGGCATGGCCGGCATCTGCGCGATCGGCACGGCGCCGCTGGGCAATTCGGTACCAGCCGGATAGGCCAGCCAGTACTCCTGCTCGCCGAGCACGATCACCTGCAGACCGTCGCCGGCGATCGGCAGGTGGGCGACGACGAACTCGCAGTGTCCGTCGTCGATGACCGACTCGGCACTGGTCTCGTCGCGCAACTCCCCCAGCCGGATACGGACGCCTGGGTGGAGGCGGCGGAATTCGGTGATGAGATCGACGACGGGACCGCTCGAGGTGGGTGGGAAGGCGAGGATGTCGAGCTTGCCGGTGAGCTCGCCGTCGGCGACGGTGCGGACATCCTCCGCGGCGGCCACGTCGCGCAGGATCTGACGAGCGGGACCGATCATCGCCCGACCGGCCGCACTGAGCACCATGCCGCGCCCGATGCGATGGAACAGCTGTGTACCGAGCTCGCGTTCGAGCGCTCGCAGCGCCTGCGAGACCGTGGGTTGAGACACCCCCAATGCCCCTGCGGCGCCGCCGATCCCGTCATGCTCGGCGACGGCGAGAAAATACTCGACCTGCCTCAGTTCCATCGGCGGCGCCGCTTTCGGTAGATGTCGGGGGTCATGAATTCGGCAGTGACGACGCGCGCGGTCATGAGTACGTCACCGGGATCTCCTCGTCGCCGGCGTGGGCCCGTCCGGCACCGGCGACCTCGAGAAAGGCCAGTGCCGCCGGTGAGGGCGGACCCGACCGCAGCACCAGACCGAACTGCCGCCGCAGGGGCGGATCCAGGGCCAGTTGCCGGGCCGTGGGTAATTGGCTGTCGGCCACCGCTCGCGGAACCAGTGCCCCTCCGACGCCTCTGGCGACGAATTCGAATGTGGCAGCCGAATGTGCGCAGTCGACGGCCACATTCGTGCCGTCGGGTGCGATCACATCGGTCAGTTCGGCGGCGCTGGACTGATCGGCCAGATCGGCGACGAGCGGCAGGGTCTGCACCACCGACCGCGCCACCGGATCGGCGACGCCGTCAACGAGATCCGGTGCGATCGCGAGCACGAGTTCCTGCTCACCCAGAGGTAGCGCGGTGAACGACTCATGGTCGGCGGACATGTCGGTGAGCCCGAGCTCGGCCGCACCCCGCCGCAGGGCCCCCAGGACTGCCGAAGGACCGTCGACCGCGGTGATGCGGACGACGACGTGGGGATGGCGTAGGCGAAAGCGGCGGGTCAGCTCGATGAGGGGGTCGATGCTGAAGGCCGAGTACGTCACCACGTCCACGCGGCCTGCGCGCAGCTCCCGAACCGATTGCACGCGCGATTTCGCACGGTCGACGTCGGCGAGGATACGACGTGCTGTCTCGTCGAAGGCACGTCCGGCGTCGGTCAGCTCCAGGCGGCGGCCGGTTCGGTCGAACAGTGTTGCGCCCAGACGTCTTTCGAGGGTTCGGATGGCCTGCGAGAGTGAGGGTTGCGAGATGTAGAGCGACTGCGCTGCCTTGGTGATCCCACCGTGGTCCACAACTGCGACGAAGTATGTGACGAGATGCAGATCCACAGGGGTTATCGTACGGAATCGGTGTGATCGCCGACACTACCGGTGTCGGGGAGCCAGACGCCGTCGAAGCGCGCGGTGCGCTTCTCCCGGAAGGCCGCGATCGCTCCCGGCGAGTCGGAGGCGAAGTTGATCGGCTGCGCGGCTGCCTCCCGGTCGAGTGCGTCGCGCAGGCCCGAGGACGATCCCGCCTCCAGGAGTCGCCCCGACAAGGCGAGTGCCACGGGCGGCCCCTGCGCGAGCCGACCCGCCACATCGGCGGTGGCCGACTCCAGATCATCGGGTTCGACGAGCATCGACACCAGCCCCAATCGGTCGGCCTCGGCGGCGTCGATCATCTCGGCCAGCATCACCAATCGTTTGGCCGTGTGCAGGCCCACCAGCCGCGGCAGTATCCACGAACCGCCGAAATCCACCGACAGCCCGCGCCGGGCGAAGATCTGGCTGAACCGCGCCGTGGATGAGGCGATCACGAAATCACACAGCAGCGCCATGTTCCACCCCGCGCCGGTCGCATAACCCTCGACGGCGGCGATGGTCGGCTTGTCGAACGAACCGAGCAGTTCCGCGGCGCGATTGACCCGCCGCATCCGTTCGACCGGATGCGGCAGTGCCCCGCTGCTCAGGTCGGCACCCGAACAGAAGTTGCCCTGCGCACCGGTCAACACCACCACGCGGATGTCGGCGTCGACGGCGAGCGGTCCGTTCGCCGCGATGCGCGTGGCGAGTTCGCGCGCCGCGGACAGCGCCTCACCGGGTTCGGCGAGTGTGTTGACCATGCCGAAGTGATGAGCACGCGCGGCGTCGATCGGATCGCCGGTGAGCGCGATCTCCATCGCGACCTGATACGGCAACACCTTCGGCAACCGAAGCAGACCGCCGCCGGCCGCGGCGAGACCACGCTTCACCTCGGGGAGCCCGAATCTCGCGTCGCTCGCGGCGACGATGAGGTCGGCCGACAGTGCGAGTTCACACCCGCCGGCCAATGCCCACCCCTCCACCGCGGCGATCAGTGGTTTGCGGGGCGGCGCCGCGGCGATCCCGGCGAATCCACGACCGGGCAGCGAGGGGCGTTCACCACGAGTGAATGCCTTGAGATCCATACCCGCACAGAATGTTCCGCCGGCTCCGGTCAGGATGGCGATCGAGATGTCGTCGCGGGCCTCGAATTCGTCGACCGCAGCCGCGAGCGCCTGCGCGGTCTCGAGATCGATGGCATTTTTCGCCGCGGGTCGGTTGATCGTCAACACGGCCACGCCGTCGGCGAATTCGCTCACTACCTTGTCGCTCACGTGACTGCTCTCCTTGGTTGTCATGCCCGGACCCTGTCGGCCGAGGTGGCGTCGCTTGAATGCGCATCCGCCGGCTGTCCCGGCTCACTCGATGCGGTCGCCGTGTTGGGATACCACCGCAACATCGGTGTGGTGGTATCCGCCCGCACGATCCCGCGCTCGACGAGCACCAGGACGTGAGCGTGGGTCTCGGTGGCAGCCATCCGGCGCTGGTTGACACCCATTCCGTCGAACGGGCGCGACCAGTGCACCGCTGCGGCGACATCCCATGTGGTCCGACCCGGCCGCTCGACGATCGCCTGGGTCATCTCCTCCAGCCGAGCCTCGTGATGGGCCAGCAGTTCTGTTGCCCGCGAGGCGATACCGGTGAACCGGTATTCATGCGACGGGAGCACCTCGACGTCGGGGATGTCCACCGAGTTCTGCAACGACAGTAGGTACTCGCCGAGCGGGTGGTGTCCGGTCTGCAGCGGCATGACCGAGATGTTCGGGCTGATCCGGGGCAGCAGATGATCGCCGCTGAACAGCACGCCCGCCTGCTCGTCGAGAAAGCACAGATGTCCCGGGGTGTGCCCTGGCGTCCACACCGCTTTCAGGTGCCAGCCCGGGAACCCGACATCGGATCCGTCGACGAGTTCGGTGTCCACGGTGCGACCGCCGGCGAATCGTACGAGTCCCCCGCGCAACGAGGACACCTCGTCGACGGGTGCACCGTAGGCGAGGAGCTGGTCGGCGAGCTGGGATTTCTCCAGTTCCTCTTCCGCGTCGGTGCGGTGATCGATTTCACGAGAGTCGTTGCGGTGCATGGCCACCGTGGCATCGGTGTGCTCGAGAACCCGCGGCACCAAACCGAAGTGGTCGGGGTGAAAGTGTGTGATCGCGATGTGGCGGATCTGTGAGACGTCGTATCCGATGGCGCGCAGACCATCCTGCAGGGCCGTCCACGCCGCACGACTGGGCCAGCCCGTGTCGATCAGCGCCACGCCATCCGGGACCTCGAGAGCGTAGATCAGTACGTAGCGCAGCGGATTGCCCGTCATCGCCACAGGAATCGACCAGAGCCCGGGGCGTACCTGCTCGACCTCCGGCAGCCGCTTGTCGGCCCATGCGGCGCGCTGCGCATCGCCGGTCACCTGCCAGTCATTCATCGGCGCACCGCCCCGGTTCCCGCCCCACTGACACTGACTACCTCCGGTGGACGGGAAAATTGTTGTCGCAGCGAGCGCTTGAGCAGTTTGCCGGTGGCTCCACGCGGGAGCTCGTCGACGACGAAGACACGGCGCGGCTTCTTGAACGATCCGAGCCTGGCTGCGACGTGATCGATCAATTCGTCGATGTCAATCTGCGGCCCGGTCGGCGCGGCCCGTACGACGGCGACCACCTCCTCGCCCCACACCTCATGCGGCACCCCGACCACGGCCACCTCGGCGACCGACGGATGCTCGGCCAGAACGGATTCGATCTCGACGGGGTAGATGTTCTCTCCGCCGGAGATGATCATGTCCTTGATGCGGTCGGTGACGAACAGATAGCCGTTCTCGTCGATGTGCCCGGCATCGCCGGTACGCAGGTACCCCTCTGCGGTGTAGAGCGCAGCGGTTGCCTCGGGGCGCTTCCAGTAGGAGCGGGCGTTGGTCCGCGACCGCGTGAGGATCTCGCCGGTCTGCCCGGGACCCAGAAACTCCCCGGTCGAGATGTCGCCGATGGCCAGCTCGACACCGGGCAACGGGGTACCCACCGAGCGCAACAGCGCGCTGCCCGCGCCGTTGGGGTGGTGGTCCTCGGCGCGCAACGCGGTCACCGATCCGGCGGTCTCCGTCATCCCGTAGCGCTGCAGGAAGTCACAGCGCAGTCGCGTCATTGCCCGGGTCAGCAGAGTCGGGGTGATCGGTGCAGATCCGTAGGCGAGAAGTCGCAGACTCGACAGGTCACGTTCCTGGTCGGCAGACTCGAGATGATCGAGCAACAGCTGGATCGTCGAGGGCACGAGGAAGATGTGGCTGACTCGCCACGTCTCGATCAGCTCGGCAGCGGCCTGTGCATCGAACCGCCGCAGCAGCACCAGCGGGATGCCTGCCGATACACACGAGCAGAACCAGCCGGTTCCGGCGATGTGGAACATCGGCATCGCACCGAGCGCGACCGAATCCTCCTGCCAGCGATACACAGTCAACGTGTCTGCGTCGTTGTGCAGGTTGTGATTGGTGATCAGCACACCTTTGGGCAACCCGGTGGTACCCGAGGTGTAGAGCTGCAGGATCGGTGTCTGGGGGTCGTCTCCCAGGCCCGGGTCCGCATCGGAACCGGAGGCGATGAACACGTCGAGTTCGTCACCGGTGTCCAGCACAGTCACCTGTGGCAGTGCGTCTGCCACCGCTGCGGCCGCGTCGGCGAACTGCGGGTCCGCGACGAAGACCGTCATCTCGGCGTCAACGGCGATGGCCGCGATCTCGGTGGCGGGCAGTCGCCAGTTCACCGGAGTGAAGACCATTCCGGCTTTGGCGCACGCGACGAACAGCGCACCGCCGGCGATCCCGACCTCGACGGCTGCACCGACGTGATCCCCCGGTGCGGCCACACGAGAGAGCCCCGATGCCAGCGACGTGGTGAGCGCATCGAACTCGGCTGCCGTGTATCGCTGATCGCCATCAACGAGGGCGAGCGAATCCGGTTGCGTTCTGGCGAGCTCCCGCACCCGCTGAGCGAGGTAGAGACCACTCATTCGACACCCTCCTGAACGTCAGTGTTCACAGGCCGGCGTGAACCAGCCATCCGCCTTCATCCGACCATGTTGTGATCGGCATCTCAATGACCGTGCACCTCACCGATCATGAGGAACTACCTATGCGGGTCCTCTCACACGACGTTGAGGTGATCCTCGCTATGCACCGGTGCGCGAGGCCGTGCTGTCGCGCGAGCGAGCCGTGGCACGAATGTCCGCGGGGTCGACGGCCGGTTCGACGAACAGATGCCTCCCGTCGAACGCCATCGGTGCGGCTGCCGCGCGGTAGGTCCCCACACCTGGTTGATCCAGTTGTGCGAACAGCGGATTGGCCGTCACCGAGTCACCGGCTGCGGTCTCGGCGAAGCTGCCGTATCGCTCATGGAGCACCGAGGTAGCGGCGAGTTCGACAGCTACCTCGTCTCCGGTGCGCGCGGCGAACCAGGGACGAAACAGTGCCGTGAGCAGCTCCCGATGTCGATAGCGATCGGCGTCGAGGGAGAAGTCTGCCTCCAGCGCCGTGGCGAGGGCTCCCACCGCCTCCCCCGTCTGCGTCAGCGACACGAGGTCGGCGAAATGCCGGGGGGTGAGCGTCACGATCATGAAGCGCTCACCGTCACCGGTGCGGAAGTCGGTGCCGTAGGTGCCGTATACAGCGTTGCCGGTCGCATCCCTGTTCACGCCGTTGACCTGTGGTTCGGTGAGATAGCCCAGCGCGCTCGACACCGACAGTGCAACATCGTCGAGCGGCAGCGTGACATGGGTTCCGTGTCCGGTCTTCTCGCGGTCGCGGATCGCTGCTGTCACCGCGAGCGCCGCGTACAGTCCGCAGGCGACATCCCATGCCGGCAGCGCGTGATTGACTACTCCCGCGTGATCGAGCGGACCGGTGATCTCGGGAAAACCCAGGGCGGCGTTGACGGTGTAGTCCACGCCCGGTCGGCCGTCACGACGACCGAGGATCTCCACGGTGATCAGATCGGGACGCAGCTCGGCCATACCCTCATGCGACAGCCACGAGCGTCCGGCCTGGTTTGTCACGAAAATGCCGCCGCCATCGCCTGATTCGGTGATCAACTCCCGCAGTCGCGCACGGCCGTCATCCGAGCGCAGGTCCAGCACCATCGACTTCTTACCCTTGTTGAGCCCTGTCCAGTAGATGGATGTTCCGCCGGCGGTCACCGGCAGCCTCGAGATGTCGGCCGCGCCACCGGGCGGATCCACTCGGATCACCTCGGCGCCGAGCTGCGCCAGCGTCAACCCGCACAACGGTGACGCGACGAAACTCGACAGCTCGATCACCCGGATACCGCGAAGGGGCCGGTGGTCGGTCATGTCGCTGTTCGTTGCGTCCTGACCTAGTGCATCCTGGCCGGTCGCGCGCCGCGCAGTCCCCGCACCCGCGTCGTCGTACTCCGTCGGACCTGCCATTGCTGCAACCTCTTTCGTCATGCCATCAATACCGTGTAGCGCCAGTCGAGCACCGGACGACTACTGCCGTCGGAGTCGTGGCTGTGCACGATCGACCGCAACGCCAGCGCACCCCCGGATCGAAGCGGCCACGCGTGTTCGATCTCGATCTCGCTGCTGAGCGTGTCGCCCTCGTGCACCGGCCCGGTGTGATCACAGGACTGCCAACCCAGCACGGTGACGATGTTCGGGAGTGCACGGGTGGCCTGCGACAACGCCAGACCGATGGTGTGCCCGCCATAGACGAGTCGACGATCACCAGAGACGCGCGCATCATGATGCGTTGCTGCGATATTGAGTGTCAGCCGAGCCAATTCCGTTGCACCTGTGACTACATCGGCACTGGTCAGCAATCTCCGCCCGGCCAGATCTGCGGTGAAATGCTCTCCGGGCACCTGTTCGCGATAGCGCAGCAGATCCCAGTCGGGACAGTTCTGGTCGCCGGCCTCGCCTGCAGCCGCCGCGTCGGGTTCGCCGATCGCCGACAGATCGTCATCGCGGCCGGTCGCCGCAGCTCCCGCTGCCAGCGGCAACATTGCGCAGCGGTAGAAGTCCAGGACCGTCTGCCCACGATCATCGACGGTGCGCATACGCAGTGCAGCGAGTCCGGTGGGGGCACGGCCTGGCTTACGTGAATTCTCTCGCAGGCCCACCACTTCGGTGGTGGTGGTGATCGTGTCGCCGATATGCGGCCACGACAGGAACCGGAGTCCGCGATAGAACAAGTTGGCCTTCACGTGGTGGGTGGCCAGCGTGGACTGGCCGATCGCGATGTCGGTCACCAGGCCCGGATGTGCCAGCGCCGCCGGGGCGAAGGTCACCTCCCGCGAGAGTTGCCGGTCGAGCGCGAGGCGCAGACGATCGCCGAGGATCGCTTGATGAGCTGCCGCCGCACCGTCGGTCAGTGTGACCGCCGGTGCGCCGTCGAAGATCTGCCCGATCTCGAGTTCGTCGAAGTACGGGCCGCCGACGATGATCGGGCTCATAGCGCCTGTCCCGCATTGGCAAGGATGCGGCGCGCGGACACCGCCAGTGCCTCGTCGAGCATGCGACCGTCGAGTTCGACAGCACCGGCCCCGCTTCGCTCGCCGGCGGCCAACGCGTCGAGCACACGTCGCGCATCGTCGACCGACGCCTGGTCGGGAGTGAAGATCTCTGTCGCGGTGGCGAGCTGGGCCGGATGAATCACCCAGGTACCGTCGAAGCCCAGGTCGCGAACCCAGGTCTTGGCCGTCCGGAAGTCATCGTCGGCGGCGATGGTCAGGTGCGGGCCGTCGACGGCGGAGATGCCCGCGGCGCGCGCGGCGATCAACACCGCATCCTGCACCACGATCCACGAATCGTGGCGCATCGCCGCTCTGCGTCCCAGTGCCGCGGCCAGATCGGCGTATCCGATGACGAAGGCGTCGAGGCGGTCTGTCGCGGTTGCCAGCAACCCGACGTCACGCACTCCGACCGGCGTCTCGATCAATGCCTGCAGTCGGGTGGGACTGTCACCGAGTGCGGCATCGGCACGCTGCAGATCGGTAGCGCTCTGGGCCTTGGGCACCACCACCGATGCGAGCGTCGCACCGCAGGTCGCACACGCCGCGAGATCCTCGGTGTACCACTCGGAATCGGCTCCGTTGATCCGAATCGACGCAGTCCGGCCATCGCCGTAGCGACCGATCAGGTCGACCGCTGCGGTCCGCGCCGACTCCTTGTTCGCCGGCGTCACCGCATCTTCGAGATCGAGGACCACCTCGTCGGCGTCGGATTCCAGGGCCTTGGTGGCCTTGCGCAGGTCGGAGGCGGGCGCCACGAGCACTCCCCTCCTGCGGACGATCCCACGTACCACGGCGTCTCCTCGCCTCTGCGGTTGCCGGGCACGATCACCCGGGCGGAAATATGTTCGGCCAAATCGGCCCCATGTACGTCCTATCAGACTTACTCTGACCAGACAGGCGAATTCACAATGGCTTTGGTCGACACGATTCGGCCGTACAGATCTCAGATGACCGCACCGGCGGCCGCGTGCAGGAGGAACACCATGACCAGACTCAACGATGAGGAAGAACTGCTCGTGAGCACGGTGGCGGACTTCGTCGACCGTGAGGTCAAGCCGTCGGTCCGTCAGATGGAGCATGACAACACTTACCCCGACAAGTGGATCGACCAGATGAAGCAGATGGGGATCTACGGTCTCGCGGTACCCGAGGAGTACGGCGGTAACCCGGTGTCGATGCCCTGCTACGCGCAGGTCACCGAACAACTCGCACGGGGTTGGATGAGTCTTGCCGGCGCGATGGGCGGCCACACCGTGGTCGCGAAGCTGTTGACCCTGTTCGGGACAGACGACCAGAAGAACACGTATCTGCCGCAGATGGCCGACGGTTCGATGCGCGCCACGATGGCACTCACCGAACCCGGTGGCGGCTCGGATCTGCAGGCGCTGCGCACCGTGGCCCGAGCTGACGGCGACGACCTGGTGATCAACGGATCGAAGACGTGGATCTCCAACGCCCGCCGGTCGGGGCTGATCGCACTGCTGTGCAAGACCGACCCCGACGCGACGCCGCGACACCGCGGCATCTCCATCGTCCTGGCCGAACACGGTCCGGGACTGACCGTCTCGCGCGATCTGCCCAAGCTCGGATACAAGGGGGTCGAGAGCTGCGAGTTGTCCTTCGACGACTATCGGGTGCCCGCGTCGGCCATCCTGGGCGCCACACCCGGCAAGGGTTTCGGGCAGATGATGAAGGGTTTGGAGACCGGCCGCATCCAGGTGGCCTCCCGCGCACTCGGTGTGGGTGCTGCGGCACTGGAGGATTCGCTGGCCTATGCCCAGCAGCGCGAATCCTTCGGCACGCCGATCTGGAAACATCAGTCGATCGGCAACTACCTCGCCGACATGGCGACCAAGCTCACCGCGGCCCGTCAGCTCACCTGGTACGCCGCCGATCAGTACGACCGGGGCGAGCGCTGCGATATGGAGGCGGGTATGGCGAAACTGTTCGCCTCGGAGACTGCGATGGAGATCGCTTTGAACGCGGTTCGCATCCACGGCGGATACGGGTACTCCACCGAGTTCGACGCCGAACGCTACTTCCGCGACGCTCCGTTGATGATCGTCGGCGAGGGGACCAACGAGATCCAGCGCAATGTGATTGCCTCTCAGCTGGTTTCGCGAGGCGGGGTGTAGGCCTGCGTGGAACTCCTCGATCGGGGTGAACCCGCCTACCGTGCACTGGCCACCATCCTGCGTACCAGGATCGCCGATGGCCGGTACCGGGGAGGTGTGCGGCTGCCGACCGAATTCGAACTCGCCGACGAGTTCGGGCTGAGCAGGCAGACCGTGCGGCGAGCCTTCCAGGATCTTGTCGCCGAGGGGCGGGTGTACCGCGTTCCCGGCCGCGGCACCTTCGTCTCGGAGAACTCTGGTCGCTATCTCCGCCAGCTCGGGTCCATCGAAGATCTGATGAGCCTCTCCGACGACACCACGATGGAAGTACTCGAGTCGCCACGCAGATGCGTCGACGTGGGAGCGGCCTCCCGACTGCGCCTGGACACCGATGTGTTGTACCGCTTCGGATTTCGACGCCGACATGACGATGTCGCATTCGCGCACACCGCGATGTGGTGGCCCGAGCCGATCGCGCGGCTGCTGACCGACGTACCCGAAGTACAGGCCGGTGCGACCAGCACGGCAACGGCCATCGGACTGCTCGAACCCAGAATGTCGTCGCCGATAGTCGAAGCCGCACAGTCGATCACGGTGTCGAAGGCGGACGACGAGGTGGCGGCTGCGCTGGACTGTGCCGCCGGCGAGTCGCTGTTGCGCGTCGACCGTCTCTACAGTGACGCCGACGGACGGCCCGTCGAACTCGCGATCAGTCACTTTCTGCCCGAGCACTACACCTACCGCGTCACGCTTCGCCGGAGTAGCCCGTACTGACCCGCGACGTGCTGATCTCGGCGGCAACAGAGTCGGTATGCTCACCCAGTCCCGGTACCGGATCCATCCGAAGCTCCACATCCCGAAAGCTCATGGGCGGCAATACAGCCCGCACGTCACCCGCAGACGTACCGACTGTCCGCCAGCGGTCCCGTTCACCCAGCTGCGGGTGGTCGATCACATCAGCGAGCTCGTTGATCTGCGCTGCGGGGATACCCACCTGAGCCAGTCGTTCATCGAGTTCGGCGGTGGTCCACTGCGCGGTACGCGAGGCGACATATGCGTCGCACGGGGCTGGTGCACGAGTAGGTGACATCTGATCTGGCTTGCCCTGCCGGGCGGCCTGGAAGGATGCCAGCTGTGCCCAAGCCCTATCCCCAGGAGTTCCGCGAC
>NZ_BMGC01000022.1 GCF_014639795.1 Gordonia jinhuaensis
ACCGCCTCGGCAGATTGACCCCCATTGAATTCGAGACCATCATCAACCACGAGGCCCCTCAGGCCGCGTGACTAACCCTGTCACCTATCCGTGCACCAGGCCCGGTCGAATCGACAGGAGCTTTCCGATGACTGCGGCGCAATCGCCATCCCGTTCCGAGCAATCCGGTGAAAGTAGCGACAACCGAGGTGAACGCCCGAGCGCACCTGCGTTGTGGTGCCTGCAGCTCGGGGTCTATTTCGCGACAATGCTGATTCTGGTGATGCTGACGGCGACGACGTCCGGTTCCTCTTCTACTACCCCGCAGACCGCAGCCATGCAACACGCTCTCGCAGTGGCAGGCTACGGAAGCGCGCTGGTCGTCGTGACGTGCGGGATCGGCGTAGGACTGTTGCGGTGGCTCGACAAGTCGGCGCGTGCGTTCCCCCTGGTCGGCTTGATCGTGCAGGCAGTGCTGACGCTGCTCGCCATCGGAATGGCACTCGGGGGACTCTGGTACTGACCCGACTGAGCGTTGTGGCCGATACACGACACTGCCCGCCCGGAGACTGATCCGGGCGGGCAGTGTCGTGTCGTCGAAGGGGCGTGCGATCGAGGGAGTTCGATCAGGCCGACAGCTCCAGGTCGATGTTCTCAGCGAGTGCAGGGTCGTGGAGATCGGCACCGTCGGACACTGCCTGCACGAACCGTGGGAGCCGCTGTGCGTCGGCTTCGGTGCTGGTCACACCGGCCTTCCAATACGCGCGGGCGATCAAGTCACCCAGGTCGACGTGCCAAGCCTCGACGGCATGGCGGCGCAATTCTCTGACCTCGGCGGTTTCGCCTGCGATCCACACCTGAACACGCTCGCCGGTACGGATCAACCGTGGAGTGCGGTGCAACAGATTGGTCAGCGATGTCACGCGTTCCAGCGCCAGATGCGGATGCGACGGGATGAGGCTCAGGTCCTCGGTGTTCTCCGCGCTGACGTAGGCCTGCACATCGACATCGTCGGGAATCGCCTCGATCAGTGCGGCCGGCAGCGCGGACCCGTCTGCGATCAGCAGCACATTACGCACTGCCGCAGGGAGGTACCACTCGGCGCGCATGCCCGAGAATGTCACCGAGTCGCCCACGTGGAGGCCGGTCCGCCAGGAGGCAAGGAGCCCGCGCTCGTGATGCATCACGTCGGTCGAGATCACCCCCGACCGCCGGTCGTGGTGGCGGACCGTGAGTGCGCGCAGGGACGGTTGTGCGGCGGGGTTCGACCAGCGTGGGACGCCGGTGGCATCTCGCTCAGGTGTCGGCATCGGTATCGAGGATGTCGATCCTGAGAACTCCGATGACGGGGGGAGGAGGAGTTTGAACCCGTCGGCGGGTCCGAAGCGATGACAGGTGATCTCGTCGGACTGGAGGTACACCCGGGTATAGCCCGGCGACGGCCGCGTGATCGCGATGACCTGCGCGGTCACCGAGATCAGCGAGCCCGCCTGCGCACGGGCACGGATACCGGCTTTGGCATCGGGATGGCGGTCACCACGGGGTGGTCAGGGACCGATTGGCGCTCAGGCATTTCCGCGAACCTTGGCCAGCGCGGGCTCGACCTTGTTGATCGCCCACGGAACCGAGTAGATCGACGGCGTGCTGAACGCGGCCGCGTTGTCGTTGGTCAGAAAGACGGTGCTCCCGTTGCGCACTGCCGGCAGCGACGACCAGCCGGGGATCTTGTCGAAGGATTCCGGTCCCCCGACCAGCGGCCAGAAGATCAGCAGATCCGAGCTGAACAGGTCGACTCGCTCTGCCGACACCAGCACACGGCTGCCGTCCTTCGACAGCGACTTCACCGCGGGGTCGAGTGCGAGCCCCATCTGTGCCATGAGCTTGGACGACGGGTCGTTGTCGGAGGTCACCACACCGAACTGTTGCTGCGGAGTGAGCTGCCCGAAGGTGAACGTCTTGCCCTGTGCGTTGGGGTACTTCTCCTTCACCTTCGCGAGCTGGTCGTTCACCTCGGCAACGGCGGCCGCAGCCTGCTTCTGCTTGCCGAAGATCTCTCCGGCGGTGAGGGTGATGTCTTCCCAGCTGTCCACCTGCGTGCCCTGTTTGAGGACGGGGATCGTGGGTGCGATCTGCGAAAGCCGTTCCCACGTCGACTTGTCGGGGAGATATCCGGTGAGGATCACATCGGGGTCGAACTTCGCGACGGCACTGATGTCGGGGACGCCCTGCACGGGGACCACCGTCGAGGAGTGTTCCGGCGTCCACTCGAACCGGTTGTTGGGGCCGGAATAGCCGGCGGTGACGAATTCTGCGGTGATCGGCACGCCGAGTTTGATCAGCGCATCCGACCAGGCCCCGCCGAAGGTCACGACTTTGGTGGGATGAGCGGGGATCTGCGTGGAACCGTACTGATGGGCGATCGTCACCGGCGCAGACGACGAGTTCGCTGATTCGCTCGTCGACGTGGAACCGCTCGAACATGCGACGAGTGCCGTGGCGAGTGCAACGGCTACAACAGCCAGGAAGGGCAACCTCTTTAAAATGAGGTGAGGCTAGCCTAATAGATATTCGCGACACCAGCCCCGCGTCGGGATGCGAGAAGGACCCGAACCCCTCGGGCCTGAACCCACACGGACTGAAGCTCAGTCGTCGGTGCCGGCGCCCCGACGATTGCAGTCGATCAGGAGGGTCAGCTGGTCGCGGCACGCCTCGAGCGGTTCGGTCGAGGCGGAGGCCAGCGCGATGATGATGGCCCCCTCGATGGCCGACAGGATCGTCAGGGCCAATCGGTGCGATCGGTCCACAGGTATCCCGTCAGCGACGAGTGCGGTGACGAGAGTCTGACTCCATCGCGAAAATGCCTGCGCTGCTTCACCGGTCGCCTCTGGGGAGGACGATCTGGCCAGTGCTGCAGCGGCCACCGGGCAGCCACAGCGGAAGTCCGACTCGGTGACGATCGCGACCCAGTGATCGATCAGATGGCCCACGGCCGCAACCGGGTTCTCCTCGGCCATGGTGGACAGGATTCGGTCGAAGAAGGCGGCGGCGACACGCGTCGCCTCGGTCACGAGCTCGGACTTCCCCTCGGGGAATTGCAGGTAGATCGAACGTCGGGAGACACCGCTGCGATCGAGGATCTCGGCAACACCCGTGCCGGCGACGCCGTCTCGACGCATGAGTTCGATCGTCGTGTAGACCAGCTTGTCCCGGACGCTCATCACCGCACTCCTCTCGTCGCATCGGTTCTGGTCACCCGCGCCATCCATCGAACCACGCGGCTACTCCTTGGCAGTATACCGATCGGTCTACTAGGCTCATTTTCCGTACACGACGTTTCGACGGGAGATGGATGATGACCGAGGTGTTGCAGCAGAAGACCATCGAGTGGGCCGACCCGAAGGAGTCGGCGATGCAGGCGCTGGCGCTGAGCGGTCTCGACTTCCTGTCGAAGATCGGGTCCGGAGAGATCCCGTCAGCGCCGATCGGCGCGCATATGAACATGCGATTCGTCAGCGCGGAGGTGGGTAAGGTCGTCTTCGCCGCCACACCCGACGAATCGCACTACAACCCGATCGGCTCGGTCCACGGCGGCTTCTATGCGACGCTGTTGGACTCGGCGTGCGGATGTGCCGTGCAGACAACGCTTCCCGCCGGTCAGGCCTACACCTCACTGGACTTGAACGTCAGCTTCCTGCGGCAGATCACCGCGGCGACCGGCGAGGTGACCGTGCGCGGATGGGTCACCAAGCCCGGTCGCAAGGCTGCCTTCGCGCAGGCCGAGATCACCGATGCGGACGGCAAACTGCTTGCCACGGCGACGAGTTCGTGTGCGGTGTTCCCCGTCGGCGGATGAGGTGGGCGTTCACACGCCGGACTCCCACAGCGCGGGAATCCGCGACGTGAGGTAGGCGCGGACGGCCCGCTTCGCCTCGGTGATGGTGTCGTCGTCGCCGGACGGGTCGACGCGAAATGCCAGTCCGAGTAGGGAATCGGCGATGTGGACTGTGACGAGCGCAGCGGTGTGGAGATCAGTCGTCTCCAGATCTGCCGTCTCGAGATCTGCGGGCGGATCGTCGAGAAGCGATGCCCAGCTCGTGGCCAAGAGATTCGCGAGCCGGGCGTTGCTCTGCTTGTCGAGTGACCGTGCCTCACCGCGAAGCGAGCTGCTGAAGTAGACCGCCCGAAAGCCGGGAGTCTCTCGGAAAAACCGCACATACGAATCCACGATGCTGTCCAGGGAGGCGGGGAAGTCGTCGAGCGTGGGTACCTCGACCTGGGCGAGTACGGCGTCGAACTGCTGGGTCCACTCGCGAACCAGCTCGACGATGATCGCGTCGACGTTCGCGAAGAACTGGTAGAGCGAACTGACGCTGAGGCCGGCGTGTTCGGCTATGGATGCGGTGGTCAGGCTCTGGTAGCCGGATTCCTCCAGCAGTTCGGCGGTGGACGTGAGGATCGCGGCGACCCGTTCGCGGCTGCGCTTCTGCCGGGGTTCGCGGCGCAGCGGCGAGGCGGTCGGAGTTTCGGTCAGTCTGATCGAATCTGTCGCCGGAATCACACCGCGAGATTAACATCCGAGCTAATCCTGAATCGGATTCAGGTTTTGGTTACGGAGGGGCGATGCCCGAGACCTCGAAGCGGTCGCTGTCGACTGCGAAGATCGTGTTCCTCGTCGTTGCCGCCGCGGCACCGCTGGTCGCCATGGCGGGAACGGTTCCGCTGTCGATCGGGATCGGCAACGGTGTGGGCGTGCCGGGCACGTACCTGATCGCCACCGTCACGCTGTTGCTCTTCGCCGTCGGCTACGCCGCGATGGCGCGGATCGTCACGCGCGGCGGCGGCTTCTACACCTATGTCGCCGAGGGGCTGGGCCGACCGGCGGCCGCTGCGGGTGCGGTGTTCGCGATGGTCGCATACAACGCGTTGGTGGCCGCACTGGCCGGAGGCGTCGGATACTTCCTCACCAGCGGGCTGGGTCTGCCGTTGCCCTGGTGGGTGTGCAGCCTGGCCGGCGTGGCACTGATGGCATTTTTGGGTTACCGGCGCATCGATCTGTCGGCACGGTTGCTGATGGTGCTCATCATCGCCGAGATCGTTGTCCTGAGCGTCTTCGACATCGCCGTCATGATCGAGCTGGGCGGCCGGGCGTTCACCTGGTCGAGTTTCTCCCCGCACGAGATCTTCTCGGGCGCACCAGGAGTGGCGCTGATGTTCGCCTTCGGGTCGTTCTTCGGATTCGAGGCCGCAGCCCTCTACGCCGAGGAGTCCAAGGACCCGGCCCGAACCGTTCCGCGCGCCACCTACGCCGCCGTGCTGGTCATCGGGGGGTTCTACCTGTTCACCAGCTGGATGATGATCGGCGCGATCGGTGCCGATCGCGCCAGGGAGCAGGCCGCCGACCACTCCGGTGAGCTCTTCCTCGACCTCAGCGCCGACAAGCTCGGCGACATCGCCAGCGCATTGTTCGGACTGATGGTGATCACCAGCGTCTTCGCCTCACTCCTCTCGGCACACAACGCGACCTCGCGCTATCTGCTCACCATGGGTCGAGACGGACTCCTCCCGTCGGCGTTGGGACGTACGCATCCCACGTACGGGTCGCCGTACGTGGCCAGTCGCGCGCAGGCGGTGCTCATCGCGGTGGTCGTGGCGGTCTTCGCGGTGCTCGGACTGGATCCGTATCGTCAGCTCGTCTCGGTGATGAGCGGTCTGTCGACACTGGGGATCATCCTGTTGCAGACCCTGGCCTCGGTGGCGATCGTGGTCTTCTTCCGTCGCCGACGCGACCCGCGGGTCTTCGCCACGATCGTCGCTCCCGTGCTGGCATGCGTCGGCATGGCGCTTGCCACCTACTTCCTGTTCGCCAACTTCGACGTGTTGGCCGACTCCCACAACCCCGTGATGCTGTCGATGCCCTGGGTCGTTCTCGCTCTCGGCGTGATCGCGGCCCTGTATGTCGCCCGCCTCGCGCGCACCAGCCCCGAGCGGTATCGCCGACTCGGCAACGCAATAGACAGTTCCACCAGTCTCGAAGGAGTGACGCAGTGAGTGACACAACCCAGGCCGCCGATGTCGACGCACAGATCCGCGGTCGGGTCGGCGAGGAGATCTTCCTGACCGACTACCACCCGATCACGATGGCCGACGAACTGGCGTTCCAGAAGGCGACCTGGGTCCACGAGGACTTCCTGGGTTTCCCACTCGAGAGCAATGACCCCTACGGCGAGGAACTGGTCTCCGGCTTTCTGCTCATGAGCATCCTGGTTGCCTTCCACAAGAGATATCTGCCCTTCCATCTCGAGGACGGGTATGCCCTCAACTACGGCGCCGACAAGTTACGCTTCCTCACCCCGGTCCTCGCCGGTGATGACATCCGTTGTCGGACTGAACTTCTGGATGTGACGGTGAAGAAGCCGGGGACCTATCGACTGCTGACGCGCAACACGATCGAGAAGCGCGACGGACGCCCGGCGATGGTTGCCGACTGGATCACCTATCTGGTGGACAACGCGGCCCCGGCCGATACGCAGGAAGTGTCGGACAAGTGAGTGCACCGGTCGAGCAGCCCGCACTCGACCCGGCGCTGTTCCCAGGTCGTGACGCCGTTCCGCAGTGCCGGCGACTCATCGACTACATCGCCTACTGGGCGCAGCGGACGCCGCAGGCACCGTTCGATCATGACACCGCACGCGGAGACGGGGTGCAGGCCCGGCGCAGCTACAGCCAGGCGCTGGTCGACATCGAGCAGTGCGCGGCTCGGTTGGCGGACAAGGGGATCGGTGTCGGCGACGTGGTCGCGGCGTTGGTCGGCCCGAGTGCGGAGTTCATCACGCTCTACGCGGCGTGCAGCAGACTCGGTGCGACGTGGGTCGGGCTCAACCCCGCCTACTCCGTACCCGAACTCGCCCACGTCCTCACCGATGCCCGCCCGGCGCTCATCGTGTCGATCGGTGTGTACCGCGATCGTCCGGTCGCCGAGGAGCTGACCAGGCTGGCACGGGAGATCGCCGGTGTCGGGGAGGTTGTCGGCTTCGACGACGTGCTGGGGCTCGGCGGAGCCGGAAGTGGCGAGCACGTCACGGCGCCGGCCGATGAGAACGCCTATGACGTCGATGCGACAGCGGTGATCGTCTACACCTCGGGGACCACGGGCCGGCCCAAAGGCGCCGAGATCAGCCATCGGGCGCTCGCGACCGGGTGTTACCTGCAGGCCTCGCGGTTCTTCCACGAGGACAGTCACGCGATCGCGAACCTCCCGGTCAATCACGTTGCGGGGCTGCTGGACATGGCCGGGGTGCCCATCGCCTCGGGCGGATGCATCCACTTCATGGCCGAGTTCGACCCCGACGGGATCCTCGAGCTGATCGAGCGCGAACGCATCACGATGTGGGGTGGCGTCCCGACGATCCTGGCGCTGACCGCCGCGCGCCCGGCCTGGAAGACCGCAGATCTCAGTTCACTGCGCTATCTCGTGTGGGGTGGTGCGCCGATGCCGATCGGACTGATCCCCCAATTGCGCGCGACCGGTGCGTCGTTGAGCACCGTGTACGGGCTGACGGAGTCCTGCGTGTCGGTCGCCTACAACGATCCCGATGCGACCGACGAACAGCTCGCCGCCACCATCGGACGTCCCGACCCGAGGATGCAATGGCGGATCGGTGATCGCACGGTGGTGGGCGAACCGGGTGAACTGTTGTTGCGCAACCCCACCCTGCTCACCCGCTACCGGGGGCTGGAGGAGGCCACCGCAGAAGCGTTCACCGAGGACGGATTCCTGCGCACCGGCGATGTCGCAGTCCTCCGCGAGGACCACACCATCGAACTGGTCGGACGAACCAGGGAGATGTTCAAATCCGGTGGCTACAACGTGTATCCGCGGGAGGTGGAGGCAGCCATCGAGACCCACGACGCGGTCCGTGAAGTGGTGGTGGTCGACATCCCCGATCCCGTCTTCCATCAGGTGGGTGCGGCTTTCGTGGTGTGTGAGAACGACATCGAGCCGACCGACGAACTGATCGAGTCGATCCGCGCGCACGCCGCATCACAGTTGGCGCGGTACAAGCAGCCCAAGCGCTACGAGATGCTTGCCGACCTGCCGCGCACGGGAATCGGGAAGGTCGACAAGACCGCGTTGCGGGCGCGTCTGGCCGCTTCTGGGTAGACGACGCCGCCGCACGGACTCACCGGCGCCGACTTTTACGCACGCCGATCGAAACGTTTGGGATTCTGCACACGCGGCTCGCTAGTGTGCTTCGGTGACCCTCACGAGTCCGACACCCCAGACATCGCCGAGTCGCGTGGCGCGGATCTCCGCGCTCGGGATCGTGGCTGTACTCGTCGCGTTGATGATCGCGGTGGCTGGTCCGGTGCCGAGCGCCTCGGCGGCGCCGTCCGACAACTGTTCGCCACCGGGCAAGAACTCGGCGTCGGCGGCACCGACGAACCTCGCGGCCGCCGAGCAGGGAGGTGAGGACCGCTACACCACGGCGACCACCACCCCGCTCGACCAGATCAACGTCAACGATCTCGGTCTCGGGACGCCGGGCACGATTTCGGTGGGAACGCTGTCGGATGCCGGACCGAGCATCTGCGTCAACAGCAAGGGCACCTTCACCGGCTTCGACAACGAGCTGCTCAAGGCGATTGCCACCAAACTCGGCCTGAGGATCGAGTTCTCGGGCACCGAGTTCTCCGGCCTGCTCGCCCAGGTGGCCAATCACCGCTTCGACGTCGGCTCCTCGTCGATCACCACCACCGACGAACGACGCAAGACCGTGGCCTTCACCAACGGCTACGACTTCGGCTACTTCTCCCTAGTCGCACCGGCAGGCGGAGACATCAAGGGTTTCGGCAGCCTCGGTAAGAACACGCGTATCGGGGTGGTGCAGGGCACCGTTCAAGACGACTACGTGGTGAACACCCTGCACCTGGACCCGGTGAAGTTCCCCGACTATGCCACCGCCTACGCCAACCTCAAGTCCGGTCAGATCGATGCCTGGGTCGCGCCTTCGCAGCAGGCCGAGGGTGCGGTGAAACCCGGTGACGGGACGGCCATCATCGAGAATACGTTCAGCGTCAACAACTTCGTCGCCTGGGCGGTGGCCCCCGACAAGCCGAAGCTGGTCGCCGCGCTGAACTCCGGACTCGATGCGATCATCGCCGACGGGACCTACGCCAAGCTCTACACCGACTGGGTGCCGCGACAACTGCCCACTGGGTGGAAGCCCGGCAGCAAGGCGGCTCCTGAACCGAAGCTGCCCGACTTCTTAGCCATCGCCAAGGCCAACGAGGCCAAGCGATCCGGCCAGGACGCCGCCGTCAAACCCAAGAGCACGCTCGAACAGTTGCGGTCGACGTTCTTCGACTGGTCGCTGTACAAGAAGGCATTTCCCGATCTGATCACCACGGGCCTGCCCAACACTCTGATCCTGTCGGTGGTGTCGGGTCTGATCGGCACAGTTCTGGGCATGCTGCTCGCGGTCGCCGGTATCTCTCGCTCCCGGTGGCTGCGGTGGCCGGCGCGGGTCTACACCGACATCTTCCGGGGACTTCCTGCCGTGGTGGTGATCCTGCTCGTCGGCCTGGGTATCGGCCCGGTGGTCAAGGATCTCACCGGCAACAATCCGTATTGGCTCGGCGCATTCGCACTGGGATTGCTCGCGGCTGCCTACATCGGCGAGATCTTCCGTTCGGGAATCCAGAGTGTCGATCCTGGTCAGATGGAGGCCTCGCGGGCCATCGGATTCTCCTACCGGCAGTCGATGCGTCTGGTGGTGGTACCGCAAGGCGTGCGACGTGTGTTGCCCGCGTTGGTCAATCAGTTCATCAGCCTGATCAAAGACAGCTCGCTGATCTACTTCCTCGGTCTGCTCGCCAGTCAGCGTGAACTGTTCGCCGTGGGGCGAGACCTCAACGCGCAGAAGGGCAACCTGTCGCCACTGGTCGCTGCCGGGATCGTGTACCTGTGTCTGACCATCCCGCTGACGCACGTCGTGAACTATGTGGACAAGCGACTGCGCACCGGAAAGCAGATCGACGAGAGCACGCCGCCGGTATCGGCGAGCGCACTGCAGGAGAACTGATCACCATGACCGACACCACCGGCACCACCGCCGCCGAGGCCGCGCGTCGCGAGGCCGTCTCGTTGACCGGCACCGACCTTCACCTGTCCTTCGGCAAGAACCATGTGCTGCGCGGCATCGACATCAACGTGGACGCCGGCACCACCACCACGGTGATCGGCCCGTCCGGGTCGGGCAAGTCGACGCTGCTGCGAGTGCTCAATCGTCTCCACGAACCCGACCGCGGCGACATCCTGCTCGATGGACGATCGGTGCTGCGGGACAACCCCGATGAGCTGCGCCGCCGCATCGGCATGGTGTTCCAGCACTTCAACCTCTTTCCACACATGAGTGTTGCCGACAACGTGGCGCTCGGCCCGCACAAGCTGCGGGGGCTGGGCAAGCAGGAGGCCCACGACCGTGCGATCCGCGAGCTCGACGTAGTGGGGCTGGCGGCGAAAGCCGATGTGCGGCCGACGAATCTGTCCGGGGGACAACAGCAGCGCGTCGCGATCGCGCGGGCACTGGCGATGGACCCGCAGGTGATGTTCTTCGACGAGGCGACCTCGGCGCTCGACCCCGAACTCGTCAAGGGGATCCTCGCACTGATGGCGGATCTCGCCACACAGGGGATGACGATGGTGGTGGTCACGCACGAGATGGCGTTCGCCCGCAACGTCGCCGACAACGTGATGTTCATGGACCACGGAGAAGTGGTCGAAACCGGTGCTCCGGAGCAGATGTTCACCGATGCGAAGTCAGACCGGTTGCGGTCGTTCCTCTCGCAGGTGATCTAGGACAGGTGAACGCGGTGAGAGATGCGAAGTCGGGGTTGGCCGGTTCGGAATTGGCCAGTCCGGGAAGCGCCGGTGCGGTGAACGCATCGGGGGTGACCCGACGCGAAGCCCTGGTCGCAACGGCGATGGCTGCTCTCGGCGCGTCGGTTGCCGCGAGCTCAGTGGCGGCCGGTGGCGCCTCGGCCGCACCGCGGCCGCGGCCGAACATCCTGGTCTTCGTGAGCGAGGACTGCGGGGCGCAGCATCTCGGTTGTTACGGCGGGGTGGCGCACACTCCGACCATCGATCGGTTTGCCCGCACCGGCATCCGTTGGGAGAACGCATTTTCCGCCGCACCCGTCTGTGCGCCGTCGCGCTATGCGATGATCACCGGGGTCGTGCCGGAGAGATCTGCACCGGCCAACCACATGCGCGCGAGCGGCACGCTGGCACCGGAACTCGACGGTTCGGGGTGGACACGGATGCTGCGCGAGGCCGGCTACTACTGCACCAACAACGCCAAAGAGGATTACAAGGCCGCCGGACTCGACATCGGTGCGACGTGGGATGAGTCGTCGATCACCGCACATTGGCGGCATCGCCCGGCGGGTGCACCGTTCTACGCGGTGTTCAACCCGACCATGACCCACGAATCATGTATGGCACTGGCGACTCCGACAGCCGAGCTCGACGGCAAGGTCGCGACACCGTATCTGGAGCAGTTGAGCGGCATTCATGCGGTGACCACCACCCCGATAGTCGGCGGACCCACCACCGCCGCCGACGTCCACATCCCGCCCTACTACCCGGACACGCCGACGACGCGCTCTGATGCGGCGCTGTATGCCAATCAGATCAACCAGATGGATTCCGAATTCGCCTACCGGCTACGGGAACTCGACGAGTCGGGGCTCGCGGAGGACACGATCGTCTTGTACTTCAGCGATCACGGTGGGGTGCTGCCGCGGTCGAAGAGGTTCTGTCACGACGGTGGCTTACACATCCCGCTCGTTGCTCGCTTCGGTCGCCGCGTCGCGCATCTGGCGCCGGCTCGCCCGGGCAGTGTTCTCGACGAGCCGGTGTGTGTCGGGACCGCGTTGGCGCCGACGGTGCTGGGCCTGGTGGGACTGCCGGTGCCCGAGTGGATGGACGGCGAGGCCTTCGCCGGACCGGAGGCACAGGAGGATGACTACGCCTTCGCGATGCGCAATCGGATGGATGAGCGCTACGACTTCGTCCGTACGGTGCGCGACAAGCGCTTCCGCTACATCCGCAACTACATGCCCGACGTACCTGACGGTCAACATGTGCAGTTCGCCTATCTGTAGGCGGGATATCGCGAATGGGCCGAACTCAACCGAGCAGGGAAGCTGAGCGAACTGACCGGCCGATTCTGGCGGCCCCGACCGGCGGAGGAGTTGTACGACACCGATGCCGATCCCCACGAGGTGGTGAATCTCGCCGCGCGACCGGACTTCCGCACCGAACTGGCACGCCTGCGACAGGCACTCGACGCGCATATGCTCGCGGTCAACGACAATGGCTTCATCCCCGAGAGCGAGACGGCCGAGGGGTATGTGCGCAGTCGTGATCGCGCCCTGTATCCGTTGCCGGAGATCACGGCTGTTGCGGCGTCGGCCATCGACCGCACGCAGGCATCGGTACCGGCCCTGCGGGATGCGCTCTCACACCCGAACGAGATCGTGAGGTACTGGGCGGCAGCAGGATTCCGGATACGGGGGCGCGCTGTTGCGACGTATCGTGGCCAGCTGGCCGCTACCTTCGATCGTGAATCGTCGCGGTTCACCAGACTTGCGCTTGCCGAGGCGCTGGTCGCGGTGGCCCATGACCGCCGCGGGCTCGATCATCTGGCCTCGGCGCTGAGACATGACCCGGACGGGTGGCTACGTTTGCAGGCCGCAAATGCGCTCGATCGTGTGGGACGCGATGCACTGCCGGTCATCGATGCGTTGTATGCGGCGACCACCCGATTCGCCTCCGACGCTGATACCCACACGAGAAATGCGTGCTCCTACACCATCCGCAAGCTCGAGGGAGGATCTCCCTCGATTCCATGAGCGGGCGCGTTCACTCGGCGGGGTCCTGACCCGCCGACCGTGGGATTGTCCAGTGGCGCAAGTTCGGTGACGTCAGGCCCATCCAGATCGCCACTGCTGCACAGGCCGTACCGCCAGTGATGCAGCTGATCGCACCGGATGTGACGTCGGCGACGAGACCGGCCCGCATCGCGCCCAGACTCGGGCCTCCTGCGCCGATGAGGTAATCGATCGAGCTGACCCGGCCGCGCAGCCGGTCCGGTGTCGACAGCTGTACGAGCGACCCGCGAGCGATCACGGTGCAGGTGTCGGCGGCCCCGGCTATCACCAGAAAGCTCAGTGCGACAGCGAGATTGGTGCTCAGTCCGAATGCCGCGATCGCGCCACCCCAGCACAGGCACGAGATGAGCATGATTCGGCCTTGGTGAGGGTAGCCGGTCAGCTTGCCCGACATCAGTCCTGCCACCACCCCACCGAGCCCGATGGCCGGCAACATGAGGCTCAGGGTGTGTGGTGATCCGCCGAATCGCTCGGCGTTGATCGCCGGGAACACCGCAATCGGGAGGGCGAGCACGGTGGCGGCGATGTCGACCAGCGCGGCCGATCGTAACGTCTTGTCGCCGAGGAGGAATCGCGCACCCTCCACTGTCGCGCGCAGACCCTTCACGGTGTATTCGGGATCATCCGGGTCTTCGGGATCATCCGGCCGACGCTCAGGTTGCGCGGCCTGTCGAGGGACCGCCGAGATGCCCCACAGTGCGGCCAGAAAGGTCACCGAGTCGACCACGAAGCACACGCCGATTCCGGCTGTCGATATCACCAAACCGGCGATCACCGGCCCGGTGAGGATCGCAATCTGGGAGGAGACGCGCATCAGTGCCAGTCCGGAGGGCAGCTGGGCTGGGTCCAGTAGACGTGGAGCGATGGTCTGGTCGGCCGGAGCTGCGAATGCCGATAATGCCGCCGACACCGCAGTCAGCACGAAAAGAGCTGGAAGGTGCCAGGTTCCGGTGAGCACGAGCGCTGCGATCAGGCAACTCGCCACCAGCTGGCCGACGCGTGACGCGACGAGAATCGCCTTCCGGTTGGCGATGTCGGCGACATGTCCACCGACGAGACCGAAGACCAGCAGCGCGAGGCCCTGGATCACCCCGATCAGGCCGACAAGTGCCGGTGATCTCGTGGCGACCCAGACGAGATACATGAGCGCGAATCCGCTCATCTGACCGCCGAAGCGGGAGATGGTCTGCCCGATCCAGACATGGCGAAACGATCTGCTGGCGCGAACTGGCTTCAGATCGAGTGCATAGGACGTGATGCTCACCGAGCGCGGCGTTCATGGCGTTGTTCGTGAAGCCGGTCGCGCAGTCGACTGCTGAACGAACGTCGGTCCAGCGCGCGGTCCATCGCCTCCACCCAGGCATCGAGCGACATGCCGGTTTCGCGTTCGACCTCGGTGACCACGGCTTCGGTCGCATACCACTCGTCCCAGAGCAGTGGGGCCACCTCATGGCCGCGTTCGGTCAACGAGATCACCCGTGCGCGCGCATCCTCGCCGATCTCCGTGGTCACCAGGCCGGCCTTGCGCATGGCGGCCACGGACTGACTCATCGCCGAGTGGGTGACCTGTGCGCGCTCGGCGAGCTCCCGGATGGTCAGCGGGCCGTCGGCGAGGAACATCACCGCACGGGTGAAGCGTGGATTGATGTTTTCGATGCCCAACTCGGCGTAGGCCTCGGTGATGCCGTGTTCCATCCTGTCGCGCAGAGCGAGGAAATGTCGCCAGAAATCGGGCAGGTCGGCGACTGAGCGGGGGCGTGCGAGCTCAGATGTCACAGCCCTAATATAACAGTGCTTATGGATGGCGTGACGAACCACTGTGGGTGGTCGCAGCACAGGCGACATGACAGCGGTCCCGCGCGTACATGCGTATCGTCACGCCGAGTCGGGTTCGACGAATCGACGAGAGAAGGATGATGGCCGACGACACCACCGAGAAGACGCCCTCGCAGCGTATCGACGAGCGCATCACCGAGTTGGGCGACTGGCGTGGTCGAACGCTGGCTCGCCTACGCGAACTGATCCTCGCCGCCGACCCGGAAGTGGTCGAGGAGTGGAAGTGGCGCGGCGTGCCGGTCTGGTATTGCGACGGGATGATCTGTACCGGGGAGACCTACAAGGCGGCGGTGAAGGCGACCTTCGCCAAAGGTGCGTCACTGCCGGATCCGGCGGGCATGTTCAACGCCAGTCTCACCGGAAACACACGACGCGCCATCGACTTTCACGAATCCGACGAGATCGACGAATCCGCCTTCGCCGCTCTCATCGCCTCGGCGATCGCAGTCAATCGGCAATCGGCCGCCGCGAAGAGGCGCTAGATCGCGGGAAGCGTGAACAGTTCACCGGAAAGGTCTGAATTCGGCGCTCGCGCAGAAGCCGACGCGGTCCGTATCGTGAACAGCACCTGTGTTGTCCACCGAGAGGGAAGCGATGACCGCAAACGTCGACGCCATTGGTCTGGACGATGCCCACCTCGGGCAGATCACCTCGATCCCGACACCCGGATACAACCGCAGCGAACTGGTGTGCGGGATCGTTCATTTCGGGGTGGGTGGCTTCATGCGTGCCCACGAGGCGATGTATGTCGACCGGTTGCTGTCGGCGGGGGGATCGGAGAACTGGGCGATCTCGGGCATCGGGACCCGACCGCATGACGTGGTGATGCGCGACGCGCTGGTACCGCAGAACGGCCTGTACACCCTCACGCTGAAACATCCTGACGGACAGGTCGAGACCGCAGTCATCGGCTCCATCCGCGAGTACCTGTTCGCACTGGAGCATCCGGAGATGGTGATCGTCCGACTGGCGGACCCGCGGGTGAAGATCGTCTCCCTCACGATCACCGAAGGTGGCTACAACGTCGATCCGTCGACCGGGGAGTTCGACTTCGATGACGAGGCCGTGGCCGCCGACCTCGAGCCGGGTGCTCTCCCGCGGACCGTCTTCGGTCAGGTGACCGAGGGGCTTGCACAACGACGTGGCAAGGGCGCCAATGCTTTCACCGTGATGTCATGCGACAACATCGACGGTAACGGCGACCTCGCACGCAAGGCGTTCGTATCGTATGCGCGGCGCAAGAACCCGCAGCTCGGCGACTGGATGGACGAGCATGTGACCTTCCCGAACTCGATGGTCGACCGCATCACGCCCTCGACACCGCCAGAACTGCGTGCCGAGGTGGCCCGGCGAACCGGTGTCGACGACCGGTGGCCGGTGGTTGCCGAACCGTTCACCCAGTGGGTTCTCCAGGACCGATTCGCCGACGGGCGACCGGAGTTCGAGAAGGTCGGCGTCCAGATGGTCGACGACGTCACCCCGTATGAATCGATGAAGTTGCGTCTGCTCAATGCCGGCCACCAGACGCTGGCATATTTCGGCTATCTGCTGGGATACCGGTACGTGCACGAGGCCGCGAGCGATCCACTGATCGAGAAGTTGTTGCGCCGCTACATGAATGAGGAGGCTCGTCCCACGCTGACGGTCGTCGACGGGATGGACATCGACAACTACATCGACACTCTCATCGAACGATTCGGCAATCCTGCGGTGGGTGACACCATCTTGCGTATCGCGCAGAACGCCTCCGATCGTGCACCCACGTTTCTGGTGCCGGTGATCAACGAACGTCTGGCGGCCGGCGGACAGATCCCGATATCGTCTGCCGTCATCGCGAGCTGGACCCGTTTCGACGAGGGTGTCGATGAGCAGGGCAAACCGATTCCGATCGACGACACGCGTGCAGATACGCTGCACCGGCTTGCGATCGAGAGTCGTACCGAGCCCACGGCATTCATCTGTGACCGGGAGCTGTTCGGCGATCTCGCGCAGAAGCCGAAGTTCCGCGAGCCCTATCTGTGGGCATTGACTGCGCTGCGCGAGGACGGCGCCCACTCGACGCTGGATCAGCTGCTCGACTGACTCGCGCGCATCTGGCGCTGACGTGTGTCGCGCATCTGCGCAATCGACTCCGCGATGTGGTGACACGGTGACAGGATCCTCAGGGCACGTCCGACGAACGCGGGCGGCGCAGGGGGCTGAGGATGAACAGAGCATCGAGAACGTGGCATTCGGTAGCGCAGTCGGCCGTGGTGGCGGCCGTCGTGGTGTGCACCTTCATCACCGCTGTTGTCGTCGCGGTGAGTCTCCCTGCCGCCCAGGCGGCCGCGTCCCCGACATCGACCAGCGTCGCGCCGGCGCACTGCTCGCCACCGGCAGCAGGCGCTGGCTGGCAGACGGCGACCGCCAGACAGGCCGGACTCGACCAGCGACGGCTCGATGACGCCATCGCCTTCGCCGCCTCGCGGATGCGCACCTTCGTCCAGGTCTTCCGCAACAACTGTCTGGTCGGGAACGGGCCGGCGAACCAGCTGACCGGATCGACACCGTGGAACCTCTTCAGCTCCACCAAGAGCGTGGTGTCGATGCTCGCGGGAATTGCGGTGACCCACGGCAAACTGGACCTCGACGCGTCCATCGCCCGATATCTGCCCGCGGGCGAGGTCGATCGCGCCCACGCGGCGATCACGGTCAAAGACCTGCTCACGCAGACCTCGGGCCTGCGACAGTCGATCGTCACCGAGGCGGCGACGGCCGGTCTCGATCTCGACCCCGACATCGCCAAACAGGCGCTGGCGCTGCCGGTCACCCATCAACCGGGCACCTTCTTCGAATACACCCAGCACGGCCCTGATCTCCACGCGTATGTGGTGCAGCGTGCTGTCGGAGAGGATCTGCAGAGCTTCGCGCAGCGGGAACTGTTCACCCCGTTGGGGATCGAGAGTTCCGACTACTACTGGGCGCGTGATCGCAGCGGACACACCTACGGATCCGCCTTTCTCTACATGCCTCCCGCCGACTATCCCAAACTCGGCATGCTGATGGCCGATGACGGGATGTGGGGATCGACGCGCATCATCTCCCACGACTACATCGCCGCCCTGCGTACGCCGTCACCGGCGAACCGCTGCTATGGATACCTGTTCTGGCTCAACGCGAAACCCTGCACCGGTCCGTCATTCCCGTCGCGGAAGACGATCGACATGGCACCGCTGGAAGGCCTGCCGAGTGACGCCTACGCGATGGTGGGATTACTGCAGCAGAACAACTTCATCGTCCCCAGTCTGGGGTTGCTGGTCAGTTGGACCGGAGTGCTCGGCGATGTCTCGCCGGACCCCGCGACGGTGTTGAGCGCGGGAGTCAACAGCGAGCTCTACCACGACTTCTTCCGCATCCTCATCGCAGCGTTCACTTCTCCGCGGCTGCCCGACCCGGGCCCCTACCGGCCGTCGGTCAATCTCGACGTCGACCCGATGCAGTTCACCGATCCCTCCATCACGCTGGGCGCGCTCGGCGTCGGACCGTACGCCCCGAAGAACTGCACCGTGGTGTCGTGCGGGACGACTCCGCTGCGAGCGCCGTTTCAGCACAATCCGGGATGTTTCGCGATTGCGTGCATACCGGTGCCACCCGGCTCCCCACGTTCGGTCACAGGGGGATCTGGATAACCATCGGACCCGAGTGGGCGAACGCCGTCCGCAGGGCATCGCCGAGTTCGGCGACGGTCTCAGTGCGGACCGCTGCGACCCCGAAACCCTCGGCCAAAGACACCCAATCGATGGTGGGCCGGGTCAGGTCGAACAACGTCGAGGCCACCGGTCCGGCGCCGTGCGCTCCGACGTTGAACATCTCGTTGTCGAGGATGCGGTAGCGGTTGTTCGCGAACACCAGCACCGTGATGTCGAGATTCTCCCGAGCCATCGTCCACAGGGCTTGCGGCATGTAGAGACCGCTGCCGTCGCTCTCGAGCGCGATGACCTTGCGATCGGGGCAGGCAACGGCTGCGCCGATGGCATTCGGCATCGCGAAGCCGATCGATCCACCCGTCGACAGCAGCACGTCGTGCGGGGCCGAGTGGCGCAGATCGTCGAAGAAGCTGCCGCCGGTGGTGAGTGATTCGTCGACCACGATCGCCTCCTCCGGCAGCATCGCCGACACCACCGCACCGATGGTGCGTCCGGTCAGCGGGCCGTCGGAGGGCATGTCCGGCGGCCCGTAGTCGGCGACCGCAGCGCCGAGCGAACCGGCCCCGAGGGTGTCGACGAGGTGATCGAGTGCGTAGGTGATGTCCTGGTCCACGCGGACGAGTTCGTGGATGCGTGCCGACGGCGGATACAGTGTGCTCGGGCGGTCGGGATAGGCGAAGAAGGCGATCGGCGCCTTGGCGCCCACGAGGATGAGATTGTCGTATTTCTCCAGCAGTGCAACCGATTCGGCGATCGGATAGGGGATGCGCGTGACCTCCACACGGCCGGCGCCGCGCGATATCCGGGGATTGTGTGTTTGTGCGAGCAGGTCGGCGCCGGTGGCAGCGGCGATCTTGCCCGCCAGTGCCAGGGGGGCCTCGCGGGTCGCGCGGCCACCGAGTACGAGCGCGGTGGACCCGCCCTCCCGCAGGATCGCGGCAGCGGACTCGATCACCGAATCCGACGGCCGAGCAGGAGGATTGGGATGTGCTCGTGGAGTCGGGGTGCTTGAGTCGACGGTGCTCCATGCGGTGTTCGCGGGCAGGATGAGCGAGGCGACGCGGCCCGGTGCCGACGTCGCCGCCGCGACGGCCACCGCGGTATCTGTCGCCACCGACTCGGCATTGGGCGAGGTTCGGACCCATGAGCTGAACGGCCTCGCCGCACCTTCGATGTCAGAGGTGAGCGGTGCGTCGAATGAGCGATGGTAGGTGGCGTGGTCGCCGATCACGTTGACGATCGGAGACTGTGCGCGTCCGGCATTGTGCAGATTCGACAGACCGTTGGCGAGCCCAGGCCCGAGGTGGAGCAGGGTGGCTGCGGGCCGGTCGAGCATCCGCGCATAGCCGTCGGCGGCACCGGTCACCACGCCCTCGAAAAGGCCGAGGATGCACCGCATCCCGTCAACCGAGTCCAGGGCGTCGACGAAATGCATCTCGGAGGTCCCGGGATTGGCGAAGCACACGTCCACGCCGCAGTCGAGGAGTGTGCGCAGGAGACTCTGGGCGCCGGTGATGGTGTGATCTGCGCGATCGATGTCGTTGTGTCCGTTGTTGATCTGATCGAGGTTGCTCACCTTGTCGAGCATCCCACACGGTCGCCATGGGGTCGCGACCGTGTGGGACGGATGGGGCCGCTCACCGCTCGGCGGAGCGTGCCGGTCAGCGCAGCGGCGCCGAGATCGGCAGGTTCACAAAGCTCGGGCTGGCGGGATCGAGCAGGATGTGTTCGGGTTTGAGTCCGGACGCGTTGAGCGACGGACGGGTTGGCAGCCCGCGCGGCAGGTTCATCGCGAACACGTCGATCCGCAGTCGGTGCCCCGCCTTGATCACCGCATCGGTCGGCAGTATGCCCAGGTCGATGGGGGTGGCCTTGCCCGGTACAGCCGGCTGCCTGGTGCCCAGCGTCAGTGTGTAGAACGGGTCGATCACGTCGCCGTTGGCGCCGTAGGTGGTCTGCGACGTGTCGAGTGCGCGCATCGAGACCACCAGCTGACCCGAGTTCACCACGGTGGAACGGCCGTCGGGGGCGACATCGTTGAGGGTCGCGGTGAAGTAGCCGTCGGTGGCGTCGAGCACCGTGTTGAGATGCAGGTTGATGGGTCCGGAGATCGACCGTGCCTCGGTGAGAGGTGCGGAGGTGAATGTCAGCGCGTCGTGTTCGGACACCCTCGCGTCGTCGGCACAGCCGGGGAAGATCGCCAACGCCCCCGCGGTCTGTTGGGCGCCGTCACGAGAGCAGACGCTGAGCAGACCCGGTGCGACGGTGAGCCGCCGGTGTGACGAGCTCGGCGCGGTGCGAAGGCTGCCGTCGCCCGCGGCGGCTGCGGCTGTGCCACTGGGTGTTCCGTCGAGGTAGAGCCGTTGACGCACCATGCCGGGACGCGGGAACGACTGCGCCGACACCCACGTGCCGCCGATCTGCTTCAGGTTCACCGGGCCGTAGCGGTCGACCCCGTTGTCGACGCCCTTGAGCCAGTGGTCGAACCACGCCTTCTGCAGCACATCGAGGCGCGGCGGAGTGCCCGCCTGACCCTGTCCGCCGCCGATCGTCGTGTGGTAGCCCGGGCCCATGATGAGTTGTTTGTGCCCGGCGGGCAGGGGGATGTTGTTGAACATCCGCACCTCGCTGTTGGTGAACAGATCGAACCAGCCGCCGTAGATCATCGTCGGGGTGGTGATCTGATCGGCGTGGTCGAGCCACGACTGGCGTTCTCGCGAATCCGGTAGGAGGAGAGCCTTGAGCTCGTCGGGGGCGGTGGAGTAGCTCTGTGCGGTCAGCGCGTCGATGAACTGGGGGAAGAACGTGACCGGGTCGGAGACCCGGGCTGCCAACCACTTCCAGTCGAAGGTCCCGTTGAGCATCGAGGCGACATTGGGGATCAGCTTGGTGCCGTTGACCAGACCCAGCCACAGCGGCAGGAATCCCACGCCGACGGCTCCGCCGGGCATCACGATGTCACGGATCAGATCACCGCCCGGCTCGACGGGCATGATGGCCTTGAGTGCCGCCGGGCGCTTGTTGGCGGCCTGGATCTGGTTGATGGCCGAATACGACACACCCATCATGCCGACCTTGCCGTTCGACCAGCGCTGACGGGACGCCCAGTCGATCACCTCGACCGAATCCTGCTGCTCACGCGCGCCGAACACATCCCAGTGGCCCTGCGAGAAACCGGTGCCGCGCACATCGACGACCACCGTGGTGTAGCCGGATCGGACCAGGTTGTAGTCGACGCTGAAGGTGCGGATGCCGCCGTCACGGACGGTGTGAGCGATGTCGGTGATGCCGTCGATCGGTGTGCCGTGCAGATTGATCGCGTTGGTGAGCGCGGTGACGTAGGGGGTGAGCACCGGGTTCTGCAGCGCCGCGGCGGCGACTGCCGAGACCAGCTTCGTATACGGGGTCATGGTGACGATCACGGGGGTCTTCGCGCTGGTTGCCACGTTCTGCTTGTCGGCGGGGCGATACACATTGGCGCGCAGAATGGTGCCGTCACTCATCCGGATCGGCACATCCCAGCTGATGTTGATCCCGGCATACGGCTGTGGACCGTCATGGGAAGCGCGCCACGCGGCACCGACCGCACCGGCATCGGGGGCCATGATGGCCGCAGATGCGGTGGCCGGTGTGACCACCAAGGAGAGCAGTACGGGGAGCACCGCGGCCAGGATCCACCGGGCCGCAGTCGCCCCGACCCTGTCCGATTTGGTCCTGGCCGATCTGGTCCGGTCCAGTTCCATCCGGTCGCATTCGATCTGGCCGGAATCTGTGTGGACAGCCCATCGCTGTTCGACGTCACGCGAACCACCCCGTCCCCCGATTCGTCACGCTAAACGTGACGAAAAGTAACAGCTAACACCGGGACGGCGGGCGAGAATGGACAACATGTCCCAGAAAATCGTTCCCTGCCTGTGGTTCGACGGTGTTGCCCGTGAGGCCGTCGACTTCTACGTCGACGCGTTCGACTGTGCGCCAGGCTTCGAGGGTTCGGTGGCCGCCGCGCAGCGCTATCCCGAACAGGGACTCCCGGAGACTCAGAAAGACCATGCCGGGGACGAGATGATGATCGAATTCGACCTCGCCGGAGTACGGTTCGCCGCACTGAATGCGGGTCCCGAATTCTCCTTCATCCCGGCGAATTCACTCATGGTGAATTTCGGTCCTTCCCATGACGCATTCGCGCGGGAGCAACAGTGCGGATGGTGCCGCGACCGTTTCGGTGTCAGTTGGCAGATCATCCCGGAGAACCTGCAGGATCTCCTCGCGAAGCCGGGGGCATTCGAGAACCTGATGTCGATGACGAAGATCGTGATCGCCGACCTGTAGGCCGGGTGGATGTACCAGATGGTCACGAGAGAGCGCCGTTGAGGACATATATCCTCAACGGCGCTCTCAGGTGACTATTTTGCGGATCTCGTTCTCGATGAACAGGCCGAGGTGAGCGTCCGCCACAGCAGCATGCCCACACAGGCGGCGATCGCGATGGCCGCCAGCCACAGTCGCGCTGGCGTATCTGCCAGGTCGTGGAGTGTCATCGGTCCGGCATGGCCCTGTTCGAGATCGGTGGCCACGATCACGACGACAGCGAGCGCGGTGAGTGCCACATAGGCGGTCGCGCACACCGCGAACCAGCGGGGGATCACACACGACGGTGAACCCTGCGACGTCACTCTCGTTGACGCCGATCCCGACGAGGTCAACCCGCCGACCATACCGATGCGACGCATGAGCTCAGTCTAGACCGTCGCGCCGTCGGCGGAGGAGTCGTTTGCCGAGGTCGTCCCACTTGCGGCGGTGGTGTCGAACACCTCATCGCCTGCCACCTGACGGATGGGACCTGTGAACCATTTCTTCACCGACAGATGCCAGTAGAGGAACAGCAGGATCAGTGCTCCACCGATGAGCAGCGGCGTGTAGTTGACGTACTTCCACGCGAAGCTCGGGTCCCACGGCATACCGCCCAGAGACGTGGGGAACATCGCGATGATCGACGTCACCACGATCTCGATGAGGGCCAGCGGTGCAATCCACTTGTACTTGCTGCCCAGGTTCCACGATCCCGCCTCGAAGCTGTCGCCGGCCTTCCATCGGTAGTAGATCGGGATGGCGAAGCACAGGTAGAGCCCGACGACGCCGATCGAGACGACGGCGAAGAAGGCCACCGGGACAGGGGCGCCGTTGATGTCCACGGGCACCAGGGCCGGCAGCGTGAGGATCGCCGCGACCACGGCGGTGGCGATGACCGCGTTGGCGGGCACCTTGTTCTTGTTGACCTTCGACCACAGCTGATGGCCGGGCACCCCGCCGTCGCGACTGAAGGCGAACATCATCCGTGATGCGGTGGTCTGGCAGGCGGCCGCGCAGAACAACTGGCCGAAGGTGGAGATGAGCAGGACAAGCCCGGCCCACTTGGAACTCAGTGCGGAGGTGATGATGGTGGCCACCGCGCCGCCGCCCTTGGAGACGTCATCGGCGTTCTGCACCGCGAACAGGAAGCTGAGCAGGAGCAGCCATCCGCCGATCGCCGAGTACACGATCGAACGCCAGATGCCCTTGGCGGCAGCGCCGGAGGCACCCTTGGTCTCCTCGGACAGGTGAGCCGAGGCGTCGTAGCCGGTGATCGTGTACTGCGTGAGGATCGCCGACATCGGCAGCACGTAGAACAGGAATCCCGCACCGGAGGTCTTGCCCTCGAAGATGCCGGTGTTGTTGATCGTCTTGGTGAACACATCCGACACCGACGCATGGTGGTCGGGGATCAGGAACAGGATGAGAATCACTGCGGCGGCGCCGAATACGTGCCACCACACGGAGACGTTGTTGATCAGTGACAGCAGATTGCCGGAGAAGATGTTGATGAGCGCCACGGCCACCAGGATCACCACGAACATGATGAAGATGGTGGTCAGATCACCGCTCTTCCACGACGAGAAGTAGACGCCGAGGGTGAGGTCGACGAAGGTCGCCGCACCGTAGGCCACCGACGCGAGGATGGCGATCAGACCGATCAGGTTCAGCCAGCCGGTGTAGAAGCCGGCCTTCACCCCGCCCAGCTTCGAGGCCCACCAGTACAGGCCGCCGGATGTGGGATAGGCCGAGACCAGCTCGGCCATGCAGAAACCGATCAGCAGGATGAAGACGGCCACGATCGGCCATCCCCAGGCGATGGCGGCGGGTCCGCCGTTGTTCCAGCCCAATCCGAACGAGGTGAAACACCCCGACAGGATCGAGATGATGGAGAACGAGATCGCGAAGTTGGAGAATCCAGACCACGATCGGGACAGTTCTTGGGTGTATCCGAGACGAGCGAGGTGTTGCTCGTCTTCGGTGAGTACTTCGTGGCCTTCGGGCACGGTGCATCCTTCTCGAGTCGAGTCCGGCTGTTGCAGATCATGGTGACGCACTGATGGTTTCGTCGTTGTTACGGCAATGCTTCGGCTGGTGATAATTCGCCGGGTCGTGGCCATGTTTGCCCCGTCGATGTGCGATAGGTGCACGACATTTCCGATAGTGTCGGCCCAGAGCTGCGGCGAGAACCGGGCAGCGCCTTGCGGATCGGGTCATGCCGACGGTGATCGACCCGGACTGATCCGATGAACCCGGCCCGCTCCGATCGATCCGGAGGTGTGACGATGGCCGACGATCTTCCCGATTCTGCATCGGTGGTGGTGATCGGCGGCGGCGTGATCGGCACGTCCATCGCCTGCCATCTCGCGGCATCCGGTCTCGACGGCGTGGTGCTGGTGGACAAGGGAGACCTCGCCGGCGGATCCACCTGCCGCGCCGCCGGCGGCGTCCGCGCCAGCTTCTCGCAGTCGGCCAATATCGAGATCGGTCTGCGCGGACTCGAGGTGTACTCACGTTTCGCCGCGCTCTACGGGCAGCAGATCGACTTCCACCGGGACGGCTATCTCTACCTGCTCACCGACCAGACGCAGATGGACTCATTCGAAGCTGCTGTGGCGCTGCAGAATTCGTACGGGATGGCCAGTGAGATGGTCGGCCCGGCCCGCGCCCTCGAGCTCTCGCCGCTGATCAGTACCGAGGGGTTGCTCGGGGCGTGCTGGTCGCCCGGCGATGCCAAGGCGACCCCCGAGTCGGTGGTGGCGGGCTATGCGCGCACCGCACGCCGGCACGGTGCGGTGATCCGCACGCACACCGAGGTTCTCGACATAGAGAGCAGCGGCGGGACCATCACCGGCGTCATCACCGACCGCGGGACCATCGCGACCGGGCGGGTGGTGTGTGCGGCCGGCGCCTGGTCGGGTCGGATCGGACAGATGGTGGGGGTGGACATCCCCGTGACTCCGGTCCGCCGACAGATCGCCTTCACCGCACCTCGCGACGGTCTGCCGACGCACTCGCCGTCGCTCACGATCGACTTCGCCTCCAGTTTCTACTTCCACCCCGAGGGCGGTGGTCTGCTGATCGGCTGGTCGGATCCCGACCAGCTGCCGGGGTTCGGGGTGCGCTTCGAACCCGACGACTGGTTCGCCGGGGTATCGCGCGTGGCGGCGCAGCGGGCGCCGGAGATCCTCTCGTGTGGTGTGCGTACCGGCTGGGCCGGCCTGTACGAGGTGACCCCCGATCACAATCAGATCATCGACCGCAGCACCGAGGTGCCCGGGTTGTTCGTGGCGACCGGCTACTCCGGGCACGGCTTCCTCATGGGACCTGCGACCGGTGAGATCGTCTGTGACCTGGTCAACGAGGTGACACCCGGCTACGACATCACCGGATTCCGCCTCGACAGGTTCGCCCGTGAACCTCGCGGCGATGCGGAGGTCGCGATCGTCTGAGCCGCCGGTCGCGCTCTCGACAGGACCCGACCTGACGCGCGATTCAAGTATGAGGCACCATGGAGACTGACGTCACATACGCGACATCACGACGCCGCGACATCACGACGAAGGAGTCACCCATGGCAGCCCCACTCTCCCGCCGCGACCTGCAATTCCTGCTCTACGAGTGGCTGGATGTGGAGTCGCTGACCGCGCGAACCGAGTTCGCCGAACACTCCAGGGAGACCTTCGACGCGGTCCTCGAGCTGAGCGAGGACATCGCCACCAAACGGTTCAAACCGTTCAACAAGCTCGGCGACGCGAACGAGCCGTATGTGGGCCCTGACGGCAAGGTCGTCCTCCCCGACGAGATCAGCTCGGGTATCAACGAGTTCGTCAAGGCCGGATTGATGGGCGGTTCATTCGACGAGTCGGTGGGCGGCATGTCGCTCCCGACGGTGATCAACCGGGCGGCGATGGCCTGGTTCCAGGCGTCGAATCCGGGTATGTCCTCGTACCCGTTCCTGACCGTGGGCAATGCGCATCTTCTCGCCGAGTACGGCACCCCCGAGCAGATCGAGACCTGGGTGCGTCCGCTGGTGGAGGGCCGCTACTTCGGCACCATGTGCCTGTCGGAGCCGCAGGCCGGGTCGTCGCTGGCCGACATCACCACCAATGCGGTGCCGGCTGCCGACGGGACCTACCGGGTGACCGGAACCAAGATGTGGATCTCCGCGGGTGAGCACGAACTCACCGAGAACATCGTCCATCTGGTGCTGGTCAAGGTCCCCGGCGGAGCGCCCGGCGTCAAGGGCATCTCGCTGATGATCGTGCCGAAATTCCTTCCCGACGGGACCCGCAACGATGTGGAGCTCGTGGGCCTCAACCACAAGATGGGTAATCGCGCGACCACCAACACGCTGCTGAACTTCGGCGACGGCACCCACCGTCCCGCCGACGAGCCGGGTGCGGTCGGTTATCTGGTGGGTGAGGAGCATCGCGGGCTCTTCTACATGTTCCACATGATGAACGAGGCCAGGATCGGTGTGGGCTCGATGGCGATGGCCCTGGGCTATGCGGGATATCTGGCTTCGCTGGAGTACGCGAAGGTCCGCACCCAGGGCCGTCCGGCCGATGCGAAGGATCCGTCGTCGCCGCCGGTCCCGATCATCGAGCACGCCGACGTCAAGCGGATGTTGTTGGCGCAGAAGTCGTATGTCGAGGGTGCCCTCGCGCTGGTCCTGTACTGCAGTCGCCTGGTCGATGAGAGCGCCACCGCCGCCGACGCGGCCGAGCGGGACCGTGTGACGCTGCTGCTCGACGTGCTCACCCCGATCGCCAAGAGCTGGCCGTCGCAGTGGTGCCTGGAGGCCAACAGCCTCGCGATCCAGGTGCACGGGGGTTACGGCTACACACGTGAATTCGACGTGGAGCAGTACTACCGCGACAACCGCCTCAACCCGATCCACGAGGGCACTCACGGCATCCACGGTCTCGACCTGCTCGGCCGCAAGGTCGTGATGGCCGGCGGGGCGGGACTGACCGCCCTGGTGGAGACCATCTCGGCGACCGTCGAACGCGCGACCACCGCCGAGAACGCGGAGACGCGTGATCACGCCGCGTCGTTGCGCGATGCGCTCGCCGACCTGGTGACGGCGACACGTGAGGCGTGGTCGGTCGGCGATCCGGCGCGCACGCTGGCCAATGCGAGCCTCTATCTGGAGGCCGCCGGGCACATCGTGATCGCCTGGATTTGGCTCGAGCAGGAGCTGGTCGCCGCAGGGAAGCAGGGAGATTTCTACGACGGCAAACGCCTTGCTGCGCAGTACTTCTTCCGCTACGAGTCGCCCAAGGTGCGCCAGCAGCTGGTGATGGTCGGTTCTGCCGACACCACCACGCTCGAGGCCGACCCGGCCGTGTTCTGACCCGGGATCGCCCCTGCCCGCCTCTATAGTTCGACTGGACAGGCCGACCGGACACGGCCGACCGGGAGGTCTCGAACCGCCGGGATGCACTGGTCGGCGACCAGACGCGAAGGCGTGGGCAGGGGAAGAACGCGGTGATCGAGTTCGACGCGGTATCGAAGGTGTACCCCGACGGGACCACGGCGGTGTCAGAGGTGACGCTCACGGTGCCCTCGCACAAGACCGTGGTGCTGCTCGGTTCCTCGGGCTCCGGCAAGACCACCCTGTTGCGGATGGTCAACCGCATGGTCGAACCCACCTCGGGGCGGGTGCTCATCGACGGTGCCGATATCCGTGATCGCAACGCGGTACACCTGCGTCGCTCGATCGGTTACGTGATGCAGAGCGGCGGGCTGCTGCCGCACCGCACGGTCACCGACAATGTGGCGACCGTGCCGGTGCTCAACGGCACCTCGCGTCGCTCGGCGCGCAAGGAGGCGGCGGGTCTGCTCGAACGGGTGGGACTCGATCCGGCGCTGGGCAAGCGGTATCCGCATCAGCTCTCCGGCGGCCAGCAGCAGCGGGTCGGGGTGGCCAGGGCGCTCGCCGGCGATCCGAACATCCTGCTGATGGATGAGCCGTTCGGCGCGGTCGACCCGGTGGTCCGACGCGATCTGCAGGACGAGTTGCTGCGCCTGCAGTCGCAGCTGGGTAAGACGATCGTGTTCGTGACCCACGACGTGGACGAGGCATTTCTGCTCGCCGACACGGTGGCATTGCTCAAACCCGGTGGTGTGCTCGCCCAGGTGGGGACGCCCACGGAGATCGTCGAGCATCCGGCCGACGATTTCGTCGCGGAGTTCATCGACGCCGGTCGGCCCAGGAGCGTGCTCCGATGATGTGTCCAGTGCGTGCTCCGATGATCTTTACAGTGCGTGCTCCGATGATGCGTCCAGTGCGTGCTCCGATGATCTGTGCAGTGCAGCGGATTTCGGAGTCCGCGACGTGAAATGGCAATGGATCGCCGACAACTGGGACCAGATCTCCGACTACGGGTGGGCGCATCTGTGGCTGGCGGTGGTCCCGGTGATCGTCGGCACGGTGTTGTCGATCCCGCTGGGGTGGATCGCCAACCGTTACCGCTTCACCCGCGGCACGCTGCTGGTGCTCGGCGGTGTGCTGTATGCGATCCCGTCGCTGCCGTTGTTCGTGGTGCTGCCCTCGATCCTGGGGACCAAGATCCTCGATCCGGTCAATGTCGAGGTGGCGCTGTCGATCTACGCACTGGCGATCATGTTGCGTTCGGCCGCAGATGCTTTCGCCTCGGTGGATCGCAACGACATCTTGTCGGCAGATGCGGTCGGATACGGCGCGCTTCGCCGGTTCGTGACGGTGGAGCTACCGCTGGCCGGGCCGGTGCTGCTCGCCGGGGTGCGCGTGGTGTCGGTGAGCACGGTCAGTCTGGTGACGGTGGGGTCGCTGATCGGTGTGAACTCGCTGGGCTACTTCTTCATCGACGGATATCAGCGTGACTTTCCCACCGAGATCTGGGTGGGCGTGATCGGCACGGTGCTGATCGCGCTGGTGCTCGACGCGATCCTGGTGATCATCGGCCGCGTGACGATGCCGTGGGCGAAACGTTCGCCTCGGGTACGTGCACGCCGCGAGGCCGTTGCCCGGGAGGCGATCAACACATGAGCTCCTATTCGGAGGCCTTTCACTGGCTGTTCACCGCGAGCAACTGGTCGGGATCGACGGGGATCGGCGCCCGCATCGCCGAACACCTCGAGTACTCGGCGTACACCATCCTCATCGCGGTGGTGATCGCCCTGCCGCTGGGTCTTCTCATCGGCCACACCGGGTTCGGGCGCGCGGTGATCATCCCGTTCACCGGTGCGCTGCGGGCGTTGCCGACGCTGGGTTTGCTGACGGTACTCGCGCTGCAGTTCGGCATCGGCTTGAAGGCGCCACTCATCGCGCTGGTCATTCTGGCGCTGCCCCCGATCCTCGCCGGTGCCTACGCGGGTGTGGAATCGGTGGACCGCACGACCGTGGATGCCTCTCGGGCAACAGGGTTCACCGAGTGGCAGGTGCTCTCTCGTGTCGAGCTGCCGCTGGGGTCCCCGATCATCCTCGGCGGGATCCGTTCGGCGTCGTTGCAGGTGATCGCGACGTGGACGGTCGCGGCCTTTCTCCCGGTCGGGGGTCTCGGGCGATACCTCATCGACGGGCTCGCCATCCGTGATTACGCTCAGATGCTCGGCGGTTCGATCGTGGTGATCGTGCTGGCGCTGCTCGTCGACGGCCTGTTCGCGGTGGTGACGCGGTTCGCCACACCGACCGGTGTGCGGGCACTGTCCTCGGCGGTGCGATCGGCGGCAGAATGAGGGCGGCCGCTCGACCGGCGGGGATGATCGAGGAGAAATGAGACGTGTTGTACCGATCGCCGGCCTGCAGTCGCACGCCGGGACGGGGATCGGTGAAGGTTCGACCAGATGAGATGTGCCGGAGGGTATGAGCCAGCCGGCATCGACGAAAGGTCCACAGATGACCACCATCAAGAGTGTGCTCGCAGCCGCGGGGCTGGCCACCGCCGTCACCGTTGCCCTGGCCGCATGTAGTTCGTCGTCGAGCCCGCTGAGCAGCGACAGCGCCGGTGAGTCGTCACCGTCGGGCACCATCACCGTCGGCTCGGCGAATTTCGCCGAGAACGAGATCCTCGCCTACGTGTACGCCGATGCGCTGAAGGACAATGGGCTCGCGGTGAACGTCAAGCCGAATATCGGTGCGCGCGATGTGTACATTTCCGCCCTCAAGGACGGGTCGATCGATCTGATTCCCGAGTACAGCGGAAACCTGCTGCAGTACTTCGATTCCAAGGCGACCGCACAGTCGGCCGACGAGGTCTACACAGCGCTCAAGGCGGCAGTGCCCTCGGGCTTCGAGGTACTCGACAAGGCGCAGGCACAGGATGCCGACTCCTACAATGTGACCTCGGACTTCAGCAAGAAGAACAACGTCACCAGCCTCGATCAGCTCGCCGGACTCAACATGTCGCTGAAGGTGGCCGGGCCGCCGGAGTTCCAGACGCGTCCCTACGGCATCCCCGGACTCAAGAGTGTCTACGGGGTGTCGGCGACGCTGGTCCCGATCAACGACGGCGGTGGCCCGTCGACGGTCAAGGCGCTCAAGGACGGCACGGTGCAGCTGGCCGACATCTTCTCGACCACACCGGCGATCAAGCAGAACGGATTCGTCACGCTCGCCGACCCCAAGCACATGATCTTGGCGCAGAACGTGGTTCCGCTGATCAACACAGCCAAGGCGAACGGCAAGGCCGCCGAGGTGATCAACAAGGTGCAGGCCAACCTCACCACCGACGATCTGATCGCGATGAACACGAAGAGTTCGGTCGACAAGGATTCCGCCGAGCAGGTGGCCAAGGAATGGCTCGCCGACAAGAAGCTGTTCGGCTGAGTCACACGATCGGCACGCCTCGCGACGTCACGACGTGAAATCCATCGATTCGGTGACGTCGTGTCGGCGGCTGTCGATGGCGTCGAGGATCGGATTGTGGCGGACCACCCAGGGGGCTCGGTCCGAGGCCTTCGGCAACGTCTGTGCGGCGCGTTTGATGTAGCCGGATTCGAGGTTCCACAGCAGTCGCTCGGGAAGTACCTCGTTGCCGGTGGTGGGGGTGGCACGCCGAAATCCCTTGGCGCGCATGTAGGCGATGAGGTCGGCGACCGCGCGGCTGGTGATGTCGACACGCAGCGTCCATGAGGCGTTGGTGTATCCGACCGACCATGCGAAGTTGGGCACCCCGTCGAGCATGTAGCCGCGGTAGGCGAACCGGTCGTGCGGTTTGACCTCGACCGAGTCGATGGACAAGCGTGTGCCGCCGAATGCCACGAGATCGAGTCCCGTTGCCGTGACGATGATGTCGGCGTCGATGTCGCGTCCGGAGGCGAGTCGGATTCCGGTGGGAGTGAATCGCTCGATCTGGTCGGTGACCACGTCGGCGTCGCCGCGGGATATCGCCGCATAGAAGTCACCGTCGGGTGTGATGCACAGTCGCTCGTCCCACGGTCGGTAGCGCGGGTTGAAATGGGTGTCGACGTCGTATCCGGCAGGAAGCGACCGAACGGCGATGCGACGCAGAACTTTCCGGGCGGCGTTCGGGAAGCGTCGGCAGGCCAGATAGATGCCGGTGGTGACGATCGTGTTGCGCCACCGCAGGATCGGCAGCGTCCACCGGTCGGGGAGTATGCGCCGCAGGGCCAGGCTCGTGGGCTCTCGCCAGGCTGTGGGCAGCAGATAGCTGGGGGAACGCTGCAGCATGGTCACGTGTTCGGCGTCGGGTGCCAGCGCCGGCACGAGGGTGATCGCGGTCGCCCCGCTACCGATCACCACCACGCGCTTGCCGCGATGATCGAGGTCGGCCGGCCAGAACTGCGGGTGCACGACAGTCCCGGGGAAGTCCTGCGCCCCGACGAACTCCGGGCGGTAGGCGGTGTCGTAGCGGTAGTAGCCGGTACACAGATAGAGGAATCTGGCGCGGTAGGTCGTTGTACTCGTTTCTTGGGTGGTAGCGCTCGACTCCTCGGTGGTGGTGCTCGTCTCCTCGGTGGTGACCGTCCACATGTCGGTGGCGGTGTCGAAGTCTGCGGCGGTGACGGTGACACCGAAGTCGATGTGCTTGTCGATCCCGGTCTCGGCGGCCGTCTCGGTGAGGTAGTCGCGGATCTCGCCTCCCTCGGCCATCATCCGTTCGCCGGTCCAGGGTCGGAACGGGAAGCTGAGAGTGAGGATGTCGGAATCCGACCGCACGCCCGGATAGCGGAAGAGATCCCATGTGCCGCCGATGCGGTCGCGCTTGTCGACGATGCGATAGGTGATGTCGGGGTTCTTCTCCCGAATTCGGTAGGCGGCGTCGATGCCGGAGATACCGGCGCCGACGATCAGCACATCGAGGATCTCGCGCTCGGTGTTGTCGGGTCTTGTGACCATTGCTGCCTCCGCTGTGCCACGACGAACTCGCGCTCGGAGTTGAGGCGCGGTGGGCTCACGATAGGACGGTCGCGTCCCGGTGTTGAGCCGATCGGTGCAATCGGGCCGGGCAGCTTCGGTGGATTCGGCGGGCGACGGCCCGGTCAGGACGCGGCGGCGACCTTGGCGATCGCCTTCGTGGTGAAGTCGTCGAAGGTCGACTGCGACGGGGCGCTGCGCGTGCCGCCGACCGACGTGACCACCGAGTAGCCGCCGACCTGGGCGATCGCGAGCAGCGAGGTGGTGGTGACCTCGGTGCCGGCGATCGTCGCGGTGCTGGTCATCTTGATGCCCACGGATTTGTCGGCCTCGTTGTGCGGCAGATCGAAGACGGAACTGGTGTTGACGCTGTGGATCTGCTGGCCGGAGACGTTGCTGTCGAGCGTCATCGTCGAGCACTTGCTACGCGCGGTCTCGGTCGCCTTGTCGATGTCCGCCCCACCGACCTGGACGGCCTCGACCATGGTCACCCCGTCGGGGGTGAACCCGCCGAAGATCTTCGCATTCGCATCGGTGGTGCTCGACAGGCTCGTCGGTCGGCAGCCCTCCGGCGTGATCTTGGCAGACTTTCCCAGTTCGGCGACATGTCGCTGCCGGCCTTGTTGGCCTCGGCGGGGGTCACCTGGAATCCGGCGGGGACGTCAGCGGTGGTGAGCAGCAGCGTCGAGGGGTCGGCGGTGGCCGCGGCGGTGGTCGTGTCATCGGACGAGGCGCCGGAGCCGGAATCCGAGCCGGAACCGTTGGCGGCGGTCTTCGCGCCGCTTGCTGACGCAGCGTCCACGGCTGTGCCGGCGACCGTCCCACCCGACGAGCATGCCGCCACCGACAGCACTGCAGCTGCCGATGCGCAGAAAATGACTGCACGGGGGATGACTGTGCCGCGCAGGGTCGGTGAGGTCATGTCGACAGGTTCCTTCCGTCACGCCGCTCGGCGCAGATGTTGTGGTGATGTGGTCGCGCGGCGAGCGCCAGGCGGTGTGGGGTGGCCGGCTATTTCGACGCGGCGACCTTCTCGACAGCCTTCGTGGTGAAGTCGTCGAACTGTTGCTTGGTCGCGTCGTCCCCGGTGGTGGTTCCGCTGCTCGATCCGCTGTTTCCGGTGCCGTTGACGGTGATGATGACGGCGTAGGACCCGACCTTCACGAAGGCGAAGTAGGAGGTGAGCTCGGCTGAGTCGCCAATGCCGCTCGCTCGGCTGACCATCTTCAGGCCGGTCGACTTGTCGGCGGGCATCGACGGAAGGTCGGTCTCGGTGGTTGTCGATGTCAGGGTCATCGTCTGACCGTCGAAGGTGTCGTTCATGGTCATCGAGGCGCATGCGCCGGTCATCTGCGCTGCCATCTGTTCGACCTTCTTGTCCCACGGGACCAGCTCCTCGACCAGGGTCGTCCCGTCGGAGGTGCTCCCCCCGAAGGCGGCTTCGTTCTTGAGTAGCTCGTCGCCGAGTCCGTCGGCTGCCACCGACTCGCATTCGGGCGGCTGCACATTCGTCACCGACATGCCGCTCTCGCCGCTGCTGCTGTCGGGGCTCGGTTCGGTCGAATCGGCGGTGGAGTTGACCGACTGCACCCGGAAATCGGGGGGCATGTCGTCGGTGGTCAACAGCAGGCGGGTGAGATCCTCGGTGGAGTGGTGCGCAGACCCGCCTCCCGACGCGTCGAGGTCGCTGAGCGAGACGGCCTTGTGGCCGGCCGCGACGAGCTGGTCCATCGCCTTCGGGTCGAGTGTGTTCTTGGCCGCGCACGCGCCGCCGGTGGACAGCACGACGGCGCCCGTCAGCGCGGCGAGCGCCGCGCGTCGATAGAAGCTCCCTGATGTCATCTCGATCGTCCCCTCATGCCCATCGCCCATACCCATCGCCTCTGCGTGGTGCGGTGCGCCCCCGACAGCGCTGCGCTCGACAGCGCTGAAGTCGGCTGCGCTCGCACCGGCATCGACAGACCGTACTCAACGGCAATATGTCATGCCGCATCGGTCGTCTCGGCTGTCGGTCAGCTGAATGACGTAGTGTCCTTCGGCCGACCGGGGGCTGGTTGTGCGGCGTCGTCGCAGTTCCGGCGGGTCGGTGGCGGGGTGTGCGACACAGCGATGCGGCCGGTCAGCCGATCCCCGAGAGGGTCTGGTTGACGAAGGACTGGGCTTCCGGTGGGAAGAGCGCGGCCGGGATGGTGGTGGGGATGACCGAGGCGCGGGTGCGGATCGTCACGTAGTCGTTCCCGGCGTCGATGGACTTCACGGCCGCGTAGTCGATGATCTGTGTGGTCAGCGGGTTGGCGATCATCAGCGACGCCGGTCCGAATCCGGTGGTCCACACCGCGCCCGAATAGGCCACCGGTGCGAGGACTCGGTTGTAGCGAGCCATTGCCGAGCCGAAGATGATCGCGAGTGCGACGGCCATCCCGAAGATCCACGAGATCGCCCCGACGACCCCACCGGTGAGTGACAGCAGCAGACCCGCGACGAGCACCACGCCGAGAACCACCCACTGGCGGCTGCTGGACGAGCGGACCACGCTGGCTCTGGCCAGCCGACCCTGGTCGCCGTCGGATGCCACCCAGATGTGGTGGACCGGCGGGAGCGGGCGGATCGGAGGTGTCGCCTGGTTCATCCACGTCGTCATGTGCTGTGGTCTCGCCTTCGGGTGCTGGGTGCTGGGTGCTGGGTGCTGGGTGCTGGGTGCTGGGTGCATGTTCGCCACTGCTTGCGCGCGGCGTCTGTCGCCGGGACACGCTACCAACGTGTCCGCTTTCACCGGCGGCAGCGCTGCGACAGGCAGGGCCGGGTGCGCGGTTGTGAACTGGTTGCGTGCTTGTGAAGTGGCTGCGTGCTTGTGAACTGGTTGCGTCGGCCTTCGCGCAGCCAGTTTTCGCCGGCGCATCCTTTGCAATGGTTGCGTAGAGAAGAAGTGGTTGCGCGAGCACAGATGCAACCAGTTCTGAGGCGCCTGACCGACCCGCGCAACCAGTTCTGAAGCGGCCGACGAATCCGCGCAACCAGTTCAGAAGCGGCAAACCGCCCGCGTAACCCGCGCAACCGCCACTCCAAGCGGCGCATCGCCCGCTATGGTGGGCACGTGGCGTCGTGGAGTCCTCTCGAATGGCCGGTCGTCCGCCAGATGCGGTCGGGCGACCTGTTCGGTCGTGGTCCTGCGGTCACATCTGCGCGCACGCGGACGGTCGAACCGCGCACGGCGACAGCAGACCGCATGGTGCAGAGTGTGTGTCCGTTCTGCGCAGTCGGCTGCGGGCAGCGCGTCTACGTCAAGGACGAGAAGGTCATCGGGATCGAGGGCGACCCGGACTCGCCGATCTCGCGCGGACGCCTCTGCCCCAAGGGCGCATCGAGTGAGCAACTCGTCAACAATCCGCTGCGCCAGACCACGATCCGGTACCGCGCGCCCTACGCCACCGACTGGCAGGACCTCGAACTCGACACCGCGATCGACATGATCGCCGACAGGTTCGTCGAATCCCGCCGCAACACGTGGCAGGACCGCGACGAGGACGGTCGTCTCCTGCGCCGAACGATGGGCATCGCCTCGCTCGGCGGCGCCACGCTCGACAACGAAGAGAACTACCTGATCAAGAAGCTCTTCACCGCGGCTGGTGCGATACAGATCGAGAACCAAGCCCGTATTTGACACTCCGCCACCGTTCCCAGTTTGGGAACCTCGTTCGGTCGCGGCGGCGCAACGCAATCACTGCAGGACATGGCCAACGCCGATTGCGTCATCTTGATGGGCGGCAACATGGCCGAGGCGCATCCGGTGGGATTCCAGTGGGTGTCGGAAGCCAAAAGCCGTGGCGCGCGGGTCATTCACGTCGACCCACGGTTCACGCGGACCTCGGCGGTGTCGGATAAGCACATCGCCATCCGGGCCGGTTCCGATGTGGTGTTGCTCGGTGCGCTGATCAACTACGTGATCACGAACGAGAAGTACTTCCGCGAGTACGTGGTGGCCTACACGAATGCAGCCACCGTGGTGAACGAGGACTTCCGCGACACCGAGGACCTGGACGGCTTCTTCTCCGGATTCGACCCGGAGACCGGACATTACGACCAGTCGAGCTGGGCATACGAACATGCCGAAGGTGGGCACGTGGACACCCCCGGGCATGCCGAGCACGGCGCCGACCAGTCCGCGCGTGCGGCCGGTGATCAGCATGGCGCCGGCGGCCCGGCACTCGACGCAAGCGGTGTGCTGCGGGATGACTCGCTGGTCCACCCGCGCACGGTGTTCCAGATTCTCAAACGTCACTTCTCCAGGTACACAACGGAGATGGTGGAGCAGATGTGTGGCATCACCGCTGCCGAATTCGAGTATCTGGCCGAGTCGATCGCGAACAATTCCGGCCGCGACCGGACCACCTGCTTCGGATATGCGACCGGATGGACGCAGCACACCCTCGGCTCCCAGTTCATCCGTACCGCTGCGATTCTGCAGCTGTTACTGGGCAATGTCGGCCGGCCAGGCAGCGGCATCATGGCGTTGCGCGGCCATGCCAGCATCCAGGGATCCACCGACATCCCCACCCTGTTCAACCTGCTGCCGGGCTATCTGCCGATGCCGTCGGTCGGGACCGGCGACACCTTCGCCGACTACATCGCCGGCATCGCATCGCCCACCCAGAAGGGTTTCTGGGCGTACGCCCGGGCCTATACGGTGAACCTGCTCAAAGCGTGGTTCGGGGACGCCGCCAGAGCCGACAACGACTGGGCCTACGACTATCTCCCACGACTGAACGGCCCCGCGGGCACCTACCAGACCACGGTGGCGATGCTCGAGGACAAGGTCGAGGGGTACTTCGTCCTCGGGCAGAACCCGGCGGTCGGATCGTCGAACGGTCGTCAGCAGCGGATGGCGATGTCACACCTGAAATGGCTTGTGGTGCGCGATCTGAACATGATCGAGTCGGCCACCTGGTGGAAGGAAGGCCCGGAGATCGCCTCTGGTGAACTCCGCACCGAGGACATCGGCACCGAGGTCTTCTACATGCCCGCGGCTACCCATGTGGAGAAGGCCGGTTCCTTCACCCAGACCCAGCGGATGCTGCAGTGGCGACATCAGGCCGTGAACCCGCCGGGCCAGGCGCAGAGCGAGCTGGACTTCTTCTACGAGTTGGGTAAGCGCATTCGCGAGCGTCTGGCGGGGTCGACCGATGACCGTGACCGCCCATTGCTCGACATGACGTGGGACTACCGACTCGACGAACACGGCAAACCCGACCCGGAATCGGTGATGTCAGAGATCAACGGCTACTACCTGACCGGTCCGAATGCGGGTAAGAACCTGTCGAGCTACACCGAGATGGCCGACGACGGGTCGACCGCGGGTGGATGCTGGATCTACACCGGCGTCTACGCCGACGCGACCAATCACGCCGCACGTCGCGTTCCCAACGAGGGTTCCGGTGTGGCGCAATCGGAATGGGGCTGGGTGTGGCCGGCCGACCGGCGAATTCTCTACAACCGCGCGTCGGCCGATCCCGACGGCAAGCCGTGGAGTGAACGCAAGCGCTACCTGTGGTGGGATGCCGACAAGAAGCGGTGGGTGGGTCCCGATGTGCCGGACTTCCCGGTCGACCGTGCACCGGACGCCCGTCCGGACCCGGCGGTGGGCGGTGCGGCGGCGTTGGCCGGCGACGACCCGTTCATCATGCAATCCGATGGCAAGGCATGGCTTTTCGCTCCGACCGGCATGGTGGACGGACCACTGCCCGCGCATTACGAGCCGCAGGAGTCTCCGGTCGACAACGCGCTCTACACCCAGCAGCAGGCACCTGCACGAGTTCTGTTCCCGCGCAAGGACAATCTCGACGCGCCGAGTGCCGGTGAGCCGGGAGCAGAGGTGTATCCGTACGTCTTCACCACCTATCGGCTGACCGAGCATCACACCGCGGGCGGTATGAGTCGCTGGTCGCCCTACCTCGCCGAATTGCAGCCGGAGATGTTCTGCGAGGTCTCTCCGGAGCTGGCCGCCGAGCGCGGACTGGTGAACGAGGGCTGGGCGACGATCATCTCGCCCCGCGCGGCGATCGAGGCCCGTGTGTTGGTGACCGATCGGATGCGACCGTTGACGATCAACGGTCGCATCGTCCACCAGGTCGGCCTTCCCTACCATTGGGGTGTGGGTTCGGATGCGGTGGTCAGCGGCGATGCGGTCAACGACCTCATCGGGGTGACACTCGACCCGAATGTCCAGATCCAGGAGTCGAAGGTCGGTTCGTGTGAGGTGGTGGCCGGCCGGCGACCGCAGGGTGCGGCACTACCGGCGCTGGTGCGTGACTACCAGCAGCGCGCCGGGCTGACGGTCGAGACCGACAACATCCGGGTGACGCCCAGAACCGGTGCCCCGACAGACGAGGCGCCGGGCGCCGGCGAACAACCAGGGGAGGGACATCGCTGATGGGCCAGCTGTCCGGACCGACCGATCCCAGCGCCGATGCGCACTGGGGAACACATGAGCATCCCCGCAAGGGCTTCTTCACCGACACGTCGATCTGTATCGGCTGCAAGGCATGTGAGGTGGCCTGTAAGGAGTGGAACGACAACCCGCGCGACGGAGATCTGGCGCTCACTGGAATGTCCTACGACAACACCGTCGCACTGGGGGCGAGCACATGGCGGCATGTGGCGTTCATCGAGCAGGACGGCGGACAGATCGCCGATGCCCGTCGATCAGGGCAGGCATTGATCGATCTGGGCATGCCCACAACTCCCACCACCCCTGTGACCTCGACGAATCAGGAGCCCTCCGTGGTGGGCGATGTGGATACCGCCCCGCCGGACACCCCGGAATTCCGGTGGCTGATGTCGTCGGATGTGTGCAAGCACTGCACGCACGCCGGTTGCCTGGACGTGTGTCCGACCGGCGCGCTGTTTCGCACCGAGTTCGGCACAGTGGTGGTCCAAGACGATGTGTGCAACGGATGCGGTACCTGCGTGGCGGGCTGTCCGTTCGGTGTGGTGGAGCGGCGTGCCGACGGCACGGCGGCCCCCACCACCCGCGAAGGGCAACGCAAGGGAGAACAGCCACCGGTTCCCAAACGCGGTGTGGCACAGAAGTGCACGCTGTGTTACGACCGTCTTGTCGACGACGAGACGCCGGCATGTGCCAAGACCTGCCCCACCACCTCCATCAGATTCGGGGATCACGATGATCTCGTGGAGGCCGCGCATGAGCGAGTCGCGCAGCTGCACGACCAGGGAAGGACCGAGGCGAGGCTCTACGGCGCCAACGGCAATGACGGTGTCGGCGGGACCGGGTCGGTCTTCCTGCTGCTCGACGAGCCCGAGGTGTACGGCCTGCCACCGGATCCGCGGGTGTGCACCGCAGATCTGATGTCGATGTACAAGCGTGCCGGCGTCGCGGCGGCGGGCATGATCGCCGCGGCTGCGGTGTCGTTCCTGCGAGGTAGGAAATGACCTCAGAATACGACTCCTTCCGGCCGCCTGAACAGCCGCGCCGGCGCCGTCGAGGTGACAAACGTCGGCCGGGGGAAGCAGTCCCGGCAGATGGAACCCGCGAGATGCCGATGGTGCCCGAGGTCGAGTTCACCTCGTATTACGGGCATCCCGTGGTCAAGCCGGCGCCGTGGGGCGATGAGGTCGCTGCATATCTGTTGCTCGGCGGCGTCGCCGGAGGGTCGGGCCTGCTGGCTGCGGGTGCACAACTGACCGGGCGACAAGCGTTGCGCCGCAACGCACGGCTATCGGGACTCGCAGCCGCGGGCGTCGGTGCGGTGGCACTGGTCGCCGACCTCGGGCGCCCCGACAGGTTCTACAACATGCTCCGCACGTTCAAGGTGACCTCGCCGATGAGTATGGGGTCGTGGATCCTGTCGGGATACAGCGGCTTCCTCGGGGTGGCGTCGGTGGCCGAGGTCGATCGGCTTCTCGCTCAACGCCTTCCACTCGGCGTGTTGCGCAAGGTGCTCTACGCGGTGGAGGGGCCGTCCGGACTGGCGGCGGCGGTGTTTTCGGCGCCACTTGCTGTCTACACCGCAGTTCTGCTGAGTGACACGGCAACTCCCACCTGGAATGCCATGCATCGCGACCTGCCGTTCGTGTTCGCCGGATCGGCGAGCCTTGCGGCGAGCGGTCTGGCGATGCTCACCACTCCGGTCGGCGAAGCGGGACCCGCGCGCACCCTGGCGACGGTCGGCGTGGTCGCCGACGTGACGGCGATGCACTATATGGAGAGCCGGATGGATCCTGTTGCCGCCGAGCCACTGCACATCGGCCGGGCGGGCACCCTGCTGAGGTGGAGCGAACGTCTCGCGGTGGCAGGAGGTATCGGTGCGATGCTCGGGGGAAGATCCCGAATCGCTTCTGCTGCTTCAGGACTCGCGCTCCTGGCCGCATCCGCCTGCACCCGCTTCGGGGTGTTCCACGCGGGTATCGAATCGGCCAAGGACCCTCGCTACACCATCGAACCGCAGAAGCGACGCCTTGAGAAGCGCCGTGCGCAGGGGGTCACCGACGACTCCATCACCACCGGCTGGTGACCACCCGAGCCGAACTCACCGGATCGCAATGCCCTGTCCGGCAACGGTTTCACCGATGATCGGATAGCCGGGCACTTCACCGACCACCAACAGACCACCGGAGGTCTGCGCATCAGCGAGTAAGAGCAGGGTGTCGTCGTCGGCCATGGTGTCGGAGGACAGATGCGCCTGCACCCAGTCCAGATTGCGGCGGGTTCCCCCCGAGACGTAGCCGTCACGCAGCGCCTCTCTCGCACCGGAAACGGTCGGCACGGACGAGCTGTCGATGATCGCACCGATTCCCGAGGCGCGGCACATCTTGTACAGATGGCCGAGCAGGCCGAAGCCCGTGACGTCGGTGCCCGCGGTCACCCCCGCGGCCAGCGCTGCGGTCGCGGCGTCGCGGTTGAGCGTTGTCATGGTGTCGATCGCCTCGGGGAACACGTCGCCGGTCTGCTTGTGCCGGTTGTTGAGCAATCCCACCCCGATGGGCTTTGTGAGGGTCAGTGGCAGGCCTGCGACTGCGGAGTCGTTGCGGATCAACCGATTCGGGTCCGCGACACCGGTCACGGCGAGGCCGTATTTGGGTTCGGGATCATCGATGCTGTGACCGCCGATCAGGGGACACTGCGCCTGCTCGGCGACGGCGAGCCCGCCGCGAAGTACCTCGGTCATCAACTCCATCGGCAGCGTGTCACGCGGCCAACCCACCAGATTGATGGCCACCACGGGCCGTCCGCCCATCGCGTAGATGTCCGACAGGGCATTCGCGGCGGCGATCCGACCCCAGTCGTAGGCGTCATCGACCACAGGCGTGAAGAAGTCGGCTGTGGACAGCACCGCCAGATCGTCGCGGATGCGCACAGCGGCGGCGTCGTCGCCGTGTTCGAGACCCACGAGGATGTGCTCGCCGGTCTGGCCGGTGAGCCCGGCGACAGCCTGTTCGAGCTCACCCGGTGGGATCTTGCACGCGCACCCACCGCCGTGTGCATATCCGGTGAGGCGAACAGCGTTGGCGACGTCGGTCGAATCCGTGTGGGTCCCTGTCATGGCCACAGCGTAGGCCGAGGACCCCGTGGCGTGGCACAAGACGAGTGAAGCCCAGCCGACCCCTCTCGGCTGGGCTCACTCGGACGGCGGCGTTGCACCGCCCGTTGGTGACGCGTTCTCGCACGAGGCGAGATCACGAAGAGCTGTCGTGGACCTCAGTGGGCCCATGCGGACTCAGTACGCCGAATCCACATTGTCGATCGATCCGTATGTCGCAGCCGCGTAGTTGCAGGCGGCGGCGATGTTGGCGACCGGGTCATAGATGTCATAGCTGGTACCGGCGACGTGATAGGCGTTGAACGTCGGGTCGATCACCTGCAGCAGGCCCTTCGACGGCGTACCGGCGGCGGCGTTGGAGTCATAGCCGTTGATCGCCTGAGGGTTGCCCGTCGACTCCCGCATGACGTTGCGGTAGATGCCGTCGTAACTCGCCGGAATTCCGTTGGCGCTGAGGATGTCGAGTGCCTGGTGGATCCAGCCGTCGAGATCGTCGGAGTACACCGGCGCCGGCGGCGGTGCGGGGGCGGGTGCCGGCTCGGGTTCGGGTGCCGGAGCCGGTGCTGCCACGGGCTCAGGTGCCGGTGCGGGAGCGGGCGCCGGTGCCGGAGCAGCAGCCGGCGCGGGCACCACCGGCTTGGGAGCGACGTGTACGGGCGCAGCAGTGGCCTGGGCACGCTCGGTCGCGGTGATGAACTGCGCGGGTCGCCCCTTCTCCGCATGCGCGGGTTCGGTGGACTCGATGGCTCCGGCGGTGATGATGCCCGCCAGTGCGAGCGAGGCCGCGCCGAACACTGCGGCGTGGCGGGAACTGGGGATTGCGCGTCGAATACGTCGAAGCGGCTGTGTGACAACGAACATGTGAAGCAAATTTCCTGATTGGGTTTGGCCCCAATGGATCTCGGACAATATTGACCGTCCATTGCAGCGTTGTACGACAGCACGGGTTCATTCGCCGGATATGGCGATACCTCGGTACCGGTTGCGGCGAATGGTGTGCTGTTGCTGTTGTGAATGGAGGAGACGATCCTGTCGTCTCGCGCATGTCGCACCCGGCCCCTGTCGGGGTCCGCGACTCGCTCGGGCGGGGTTCGGTGGCCGTCAGGCTCCGGTGACCGCAGCGAGTTCGCGATGCGCACATGCGAGGTGAATCCGCATGGCTAACTCGTCCTTCTCGTGCTGCACAGACCGTACGTCTGTCTCTTGCATGTAACAGGTTGATATACATGCCTGAGTGAAAGCCAAGAGAAAACTGAGATAAACCTTAACGCGGCACGGATGCGCAACGGCTCGTCAGCGACTGCGCAGGTGGAAAGGGACTTTGGTCCGATTCGATACGTGGTGGGCATCACAGTTTTGCTGCTTGTGCCCGCCTGTTGTTTCCGATCTGTTACCCAATTCGGCCGTTCGCGTGACGCTCCCCGTGGCAACACGGCCCGCCGGTCCGTGGGTGGTCGCGCAGGGACTGGGTTAGCGTGAGTGCGCACGCAGAGGAGGCGTCTGGGTCCTGGTGGGCCTCCCGGTCTTCAAAACCGAGGAGATCGAGTATCTCGGTCTGGCGGGTTCGATTCCCGTCCGCCTCCGCCACCGTGTCCTCGGATCAGCTCGGCAGCTGCGGAGCCATCCCAGGCCTGATGCACGTCGCGGCTTTGATGCAGGAGGAACGGTGACAGGCGACGATCCGCGGCGGTCGATCCCTCGCACGGATGTACTGCTCGGACTGCCCGAGGTGCTCGATGCGCGCGATCGCCTCGGCGAGATCCGCATCCGTGGGATCATCCACGATGTTCAGGCCAGGGCACGTCGTGGCGAATTGGCCCCGAGCGCCGTCGGGTCTGAGGTCGTAGCCGCAGTGCGGGGCGAGAGTGCGTCGAGTCTGGGTGCGGTTCTCAACGCCACCGGCGTCATCGTGCACACGAACCTCGGCAGGGCACCACTGTCGGACACCGCAGTTGCCGCAGTGGTCGAGGCGAGTGGATATGTCGACGTCGAACTGGATCTGGCATCGGGTAAGCGATCCACACGCGGCGTCGGCGTGCGGGAGGCGCTGGTGCGGGCATGTCCGGCCGCGGGCGACGCCCTGGTGGTCAACAATGGTGCCGCAGCCCTCATGCTGGCGTGTACCGCCTTTGCCGCCGGCCGCGAGGTCGTGATCTCGCGCGGAGAGATGATCGAGATCGGCGCGGGATTCCGGCTCACCGACCTCATCGTCTCCACGGGTGTGCGACTGCGTGAGGTCGGCACGACCAATCGCACCCACCTGCGTGACTATGCCGACGCGTTCTCGCCCGCCGGACTCTCACCAGGTGCCGGGTTGCCCTCGGGCGCAGGGCAATACGATCCGCGCAGCGTAGAGTACCATGTCGGCGCGATCCTCAAGGTGCACCCGAGTAACTTCCGGGTGCAGGGATTCACCGCATCGGCGGGACTGTCGGAACTCCGCGATCTCGCACATCAGTATGGTGTCCCGCTGATCGTGGACCTGGGAAGTGGTCTGCTGCACCATGATTGGGCCCTTCCCGACGAGCCGGATGCGACGTCGGCACTCGAGGCGGGTGCGGACGTGGTGATCGCCAGCGGAGACAAGCTACTGGGCGGGCCGCAGGCCGGGATCCTCCTCGGCGACAAGGATGTGATCGCGCGGTTGGCCACGCATCCGCTGGCACGAGCGGTACGCACGGACAAGCTCACCCTCGCCGCCCTCGAAGCCACCCTCACCGGACCGCAGCCACCGGTCACGCGCTACCTGCACGTCGACCCGGAAAGAGTGAAGCAGCGCACCGAGCGACTCGCCGGCGAACTCGGGGTGCCGATCGTCGAATGTGACGGCCGGGTGGGCGGTGGGGGCGCGCCCGGGGTCCGACTCCCGGGATGGGCTCTGCGACTGCCTGTTTCGGTTGCCGGGCCGCTGCGCACCGGGGATCCGGCCGTCCTCGCGCGGGTGCACGCGGATGCGTGTCTGGTGGACCTGCGGTGTATCCCCGAACGTGACGACGAGCGGTTGCTCACCGCGTTGCGTGCGCAGATCCCGGCGAGTTGAGCGGGCGAACAGATGTACGTAGTCGCCACGGCGGGGCATGTGGACCACGGCAAGAGCACGTTGGTGCGCGCGCTGACCGGCATCGAACCCGACCGCCTCGCCGAGGAGAAGCGCCGCGGACTCACCATCGATCTCGGATTCGCCTGGACCACACTGCCGTCGGGTGCCGACGTCGCGTTCGTCGATGTCCCCGGCCATGAACGGTTCATCGGCAACATGCTCGCCGGCGTGGGGCCCGCGCCGGTGGTGATGTTCGTGGTGGCCGCCGACGACGGATGGCGGTCTCAATCGTCGGAACATCGTGATGCGTTGGCGGCGTTGGGGATCGATCGCGGGGTGGTAGTGATCTCGCGCGCTGATCGTGCCGATCGACACCGCATCGAGGCCACTCGTGCGCAAGTGCGAGACGAACTCGCCGGAACCGGGCTGGGCGGGTCGCCGATCGTCGTGGTGTCGGCGGTCGGACGACTCGGGATGACCGAACTGTCGAATGCACTCGATGGTGTCCTGCGATCGACTCCTGAGCCGGATCGCACTGAGCGAGTGCGGATGTGGGTGGACCGATCGTTCGTGATCGCCGGCGCCGGCACGGTCGTCACTGGCACCCTGGCAGCGGGTTGTGTCCGTGTCGGCGACACCCTTGCTCTGAGTGGCACCAGTGCGGTCGAGACCGTGTCCGTTCGCGGAATCCAAACCGAGGAGAGCGAGGTCGATGAGATCGGCCCGGTGTCCCGGGTGGCGCTGAATCTTCGGGGTGTGGGTGTCGGCGACGTCGTGCGCGGCGACGTCCTGCTGACGCCGGATACCTGGCCGGTGACGGCGATCGCGGACGTGCGGCGTGTGACAGGACCGGCTTTCGGCGACAGCCCCGTTCACCTGACCGCTCATGCAGGTACCGCCGCGATCGCCGCGCGTGTACGTCCGCTCGACGCTGATCATGCTCGGCTGCAGCTGGATCGGCCACTGCCGCTGATCCGGGGTGATCGCATCGTGCTGCGCGATCCCGGCAATGCCGTCATCACCGGCGTCGAGGTGCTCGACAACGACCCACCGGCGCTCACCCGGCGTGGCGACGCGGGCCGTCGCGCGGCGACGCTGCGAGAATCGGCTGTCGATGGCGGCGGCGCGCTGCGTGCCGAGGTGTCGCGGCGCGGTGCGGTGACGGTGGATGCGCTGCGCCGGTCGGGCCTTCTAGTGGACGGCGAGGATCAACTGCTCGCCGAGACGACCGCGCGCGAACTCATCCACCGGGGCGCCTGGTTGATCTCGCGGGATGTGCTCGAGCGCTGGTCGCATCAGTTGTGCGACCTGATATCTGCTGTGCACCACAATGATCCGCTCGCACCGGGGTTGTCGCTCGCATCGGTGTCGTCGAGTCTGGGATTGCCGTCCGATGAGTTGACGGCGGTGGTGGTCGAGGAGGCCGGGGTCGACTCGCGTGCCGGTTATCTCGCGCTCGCCGGACGAGGTGTCGACCTGACCGGGATCGAGACGTCGCTCGCGGAACTGGAGTATCGGCTGGGAGAGAATCCGTTTGCCGCGCCCGAGGCGCGCGATCTCCACGCGTGGGGTTTGGGTGCCAAGGAACTCGCCGCAGCCGAACGTGCCGGACGGTTGCTGCGGCTGGGGGACTCGGTGGTGCTGTTGCCCAGCGGTCCGGCTCTGGCCATGCGAGAACTGGCGCGACTTCGCCAGCCCTTCACCACCAGCGACGCCCGTCAGGCATTGGGCACCACCCGGCGGGTCGCCATCCCGTTGCTCGAGTATCTCGACGCGCGCGGCTGGACTCGACGTATCGACGCCGGCCACCGGGAAGTGGTCGGGGGCCGGGGATGATCGAGCGCCGTAGGATCTGACAGTGATGGACAGCGACGCAGGGATGCACGACAGCGACGCGGGGCGGGGGGATGTGGGCGGGGAGCCCGACGGCCTTCGCGTGCCGACAGCCGCCCAGGTGAGTGACCTCAAAGAGCGCATCTACGTGACGTTCACCGGGTTGGCCATCGTTCTGGCACTGTCAGTTCCGGGTCAATCCGACGATCCGGCAGAGGCGTTCGCGGTGCTCGCGGTCGGTATTCTCGCGGTGACCGCAGCGAGTCTGGCCGCCGACATCATCGCCCATCTCGTGGTCCACCAGCGGTTTCCGGGCGGTCATGAACTCCTGCACCAGGTGCGTACCGCGCTCGGTGCGCTCCCCACCTCGGCCATCCCGTTGTTCATGATCGGACTCGCGTGGTGCGAGGTGATCTCGCTGCACTCCGCACTGCAGGCGGCCGGCTGGTTCTACATCGCCGGACTCGCCGCGATCGTCTTCCTCGCCATCCACCGGACCGACGTCGGACTGCTGCGCAAGTTGATGGCGTTACTGATCGTGGTGATCATCGCACTGGTGGTGCTGCTCATCCAGACCCTTGCGCACCTCCACTGAGGAGAAGTAGTGCGCTCACGTGCGAGAGCCCTCGCGCGCGAGTTCCCCCGACCGGCAGGAGCCGAACAGCATGACCGATCCGCAGGCGAGCGGCGCAGCCGGCCCCGGCGCCGACCCACGGCGGTGGAGAGCGCTCGGAGTCTGTCTCGTCGTCGGATTCATGACATTGCTCGACGTGTCGATCGTCAACGTGGCACTGCCCTCGATCAGTCGCGGGCTCGGCGCGAGCAGCGCCGATCTGTCGTGGGTGGTGTCGGGATATGCGCTGACATTCGGCCTCGTACTGGTGCCGGCCGGGCGGATCGGCGACGCCCGCGGACGGCGAACCGTCTTCATGGCCGGTCTCGCCGCGTTCACCCTCGCCTCGGCCGCCTGCGGGCTCGCCCCGACCCCGATGCTGCTGGTGATTGCCCGGTTGGTGCAGGGAGCCGCGGCCGGTTTCCTCACGCCGCAGGTGACCGGACTGATCCAGTTGCTGTTCCGGGGTCCCGAACGTGGTCGGGCATTCGGCTTGTTCGGCGTGGTGGTGGGCATCTCGACCGCGATCGGGCCGCTGCTCGGGGGACTGCTCATCGCCGCCGGCGGCGAGACGTCGGGGTGGCGGTGGATCTTCTTCGTCAACGTGCCGATCGGCATCGTCGCTCTCGTGGGTGCCTACCGGCTCATCCCGGCGCGGCCGAATGAGACGAAACAACCGCTGACGTGGCGGACATTCGATCCGGTGGGCGTGGTGCTCCTCGGCGTCGCGGTGGTGTCGCTGATGCTCCCGCTCGTGCAGGAACAGCAGTGGCACGGCAGCGGGAAGTGGCTTCTGCTGCTGGTCGCCGCGGTGTTCGCGGCAGCGTTCTGGCTGTGGGAGCGCTACCTCACCCGTACCGGCCGCGACCCGCTGGTCGACTTGTCGTTGTTCAGGATTCGCTCGTACAGCAGTGGATGTCTCATCGGGATGCTGTATTTCGGCGGCTTCACCACCATCTTCTTCACCTTCACCCTCCTGCTCCAGGAGGGTGAGCACTATTCGGCACTCGAGGCGGGGCTGGCGACCACACCGTTCGCGGTCGGGTCGGCGATCGCCGCGCGGGTCGGCGGAAATCTGGTGGGGCGGCTGGGCCGACGACTGGTGGTGATCGGCCTGATGATGGTGACGGTGGGGCTGCTTGTTGCCATTCTCGCGGTGGACCTCGACTCGGGTCGGTCGGTGGCGTTCTCCACCGCGCTGCCGCTGCTGTTCGCGGGATTCGGTTCGGGTCTGGTGATCTCGCCCAACCAAACCGTGACACTCAGCGAGGTGCCCGTGACCCGGGCAGGCATCGCCGGCGCCGTTCAGCAGACCGGTCAGCGGATTGGGACCGCGGCGGGCATCGCGCTGGTTGGTGCAGTGTTCTTCGCGCGGCTGTCGGCCACCGGATCGGAATCCAGGGCGTTCATCGATGCCACCGCGATCACCATCGCACTCATCGTGGTCGCCCTGATCGTGGCCGCGATCGATTGGGCCGTGACGCGCAGAACTGGTCGGCAGGCAGGCGCCAGCGAGAGTGCGCCGGCGTAAGAACTGGTTGCGTTTGTGGGGGTGGCTGCCGGTCGTGAACTGGTTGCGTTTGTGCTCGCGCAGCCAGTTTTGGCGTTCGCATCCTTTGCAATGGTTGCGTGTGTGGGAAGTGGTTGCGTTGAGACAGACGCGACCAGTTCGTGGGGGCGGGTGGACAGACGCGGCCAGTTTTGACGGATGCGACCAGTTTTGGCGTACGCATCCTTTGCAATGGTTGCGTGTGTGGGAAGTGGTCGCGTTCAGACAAACGCAACCAGTTCGTGGGGCCGGGGTGGACAGACGCAACCAGTTCTGCACGACCAGTTCGCTCACTCGTCGCCGACCGGATCGCTCGCGGCGCGTTGGGTTCGTCGGTAGAGCCAGCCGATCAGGAGGACGAAGACGAACAAGCCCAGGAGTTGGGCCCAGTTGCTGTTCCAGCCGTCGCCGACCACCGACAGCGGCTCTTCCTTACCGGTGCCCGCCACCACCGCGGCGAAGAACACGCCGTACATACTCTCGCCGACGATCAGGCCGGTGGCCAGCAGGATGCCCAGTCGCTTCTTGCGTTCGCGGGTGCGGTCATCGGCCGACGAGCGGGCGGCCCAGCGGTTGTAGTAGGCGCCGATGAACGCACCGATCGGGATGACCAGCGTCAGCGACATCGGCAGATACATCCCCATCCCGACCGCCAGGGGTGGGAGCCGGATGCGGTTGGCGGTGGCCTTGCCGAGGACCTCGTCGACGATGATCACACCGATTCCGATGAGCGCGCCGAGCCCGATCAGCGCCCAATCCAGCGACCCACCGAACACGCCTTTGACCAGCGACGAGATGAGCGCGGCCTGTGGTGCGGCCAGTGCATCACTCTTGGCCCCGGGGGCGCCCTCGAATCCGAAGGCGTTCTGCATGAGTTCGAGCACCGGCGGGATCACCAGCGAACCGAAGACCACGCCGATGAGCAGGGCAACCTGCTGTTTCCACGGCGTGGACCCGACCAGTTGGCCGGTCTTGAGGTCCTGCAGGTTGTCGTTGGAGATGGTCGCGACCCCGAAGACCACCGCAGAGGTGAACAGCGTGTAGGCGATCAGCGCCGCGGACTGATCGGTGTCGGCATGGCCGTAGACCACTTTCAGCAGCAGCGCGGCGGCGATCGCGACCAGGATGCCGACTCCGGAGATCGGGCTGTTGGAGGAGCCGATGAGCCCGGCCATGTATCCGCAGACCGCCGCGACGATGAGGCCGATGATCAAAATGAACGCGATGCAGACGGTGATGAGCAACGGTTCGGAATCGGCGAGTGCGGTGTCGTGGAGGAAATCCCACAGCAGCCAGCCGATCGGGATCATCAACAGCAGCACCACGATCCCGACGATCTGGATCGGGATGTCGCGTTCGGTGACGTCCACGGTGTGCCCGGAGCGTCGTTCGCGCGCCGAGGCCGCCGCCTCGACCATGCCGGACAGGATCGGCCCCAGGATCTTGACCAGCGTCCAGACGGCCGCGACCGCGATCGCACCGGCGCCGACGAATCGGACGTCGGAGGAGAACACGCTGTCGACGGCGTCGGTGATGTCGCCGGTACCGGGGATATGCCCGGAGCTGCGGATGGGAAGGATGATGAAATAGGCGATCACCAGGCCGACCAGCATCGCCACGCCGACGGTGACACCGACCAGATGCCCCACACCGATGAGGGCCAGGGACAGACTCGCACCCAGCAACGTACCGCCGGAACCGATGCGCACCGCCGCCGACAGTGAGTTGCTGATGACCTTCATCGACGACAGCAGGCTGAACAGTGCTGCGGCGATCGAGGCGGTGGTGATGGTGCGCAGGCCGGTCTTGTTGTCGGCTGCGCCTTCTCCGGTCTCGCCGACCTTGAGGACTTCCGCGGCAGCCACACCCTCGGGATAGGGCAGATCCGACCCGGTGACCAGTGCGCGCCGCAACGGGATCGAGTACATGACGCCCAGTGCGCCGCCGAATGCGCAGACGCCCACGGTGATCCAGTACGGGAACCCGGTCCACCAACCGACCATGATCAGGCCGGGGAGTACGAAGATGATCGCCGACAGCGTTCCCGCCGCAGAGGCGATGGTCTGCACGATGTTGTTCTCGCGGATGGAATGATTGGCGAAATAGCGCAGAACGGCCATCGAGATCACGGCGGCCGGAATCGAGGTGGCGAAGGTCAGTCCCACCTTGAGCCCCAGATACACGTTGGCGGCGGTGAACACCAGGGTGATCAGGCCGCCGAGGATGATCCCGCGGACGGTCAGCTCTCGCATCCCGGACGGTTGACGCGTGGGCGTTTCGGTGGAACCCGTTGTGGACAACCGCGCACTCCTGCCTGACATCACCTTCGTGGCACGACCAGATCGGTCCGCACGCGCAACCGATGCGTCAACTGTAGGAGCAGATCGGTGTTGGTGGAAGGAGTCCGTACGTTATGCCGGACTAGCGAATCGGTGCCGATTCACCGAATCGTTCTGTGCGGATACGGCCGGGGTCATGCCCGGCGCCGATCATCGCCGCGGCGCAGAACTCCACGAACTGGTTCGTGCCGCAGATGAATACAGTCGGATCGTCGGCAGCGGGAATCGTTGCGGCCGAGACCTCCTCGGCGACCAGTCGCGCCGCCGCCCGATCCGATCCGCCGCCCGGTCGGGTGAACATGATGTCCACGGGAAGGCGCCGGTGATCGGTGAGAAGCGCGAACTCGTCTCGGAAATAGACCCGTTCGGGCGATCTGACCGAATACAACAGCCGGAAGGGCGTAGCCGGTGCAAGCACCTCACGCGTGCGGATCATCGACATCAGCGGGGCGACACCGGAGCCGCCGGCGATCAGCTGTACCGGGTGCGGATCGGCGGCATCCCAGGTAAACCAGCCGCCGTTGGGGCCGAAGATCTCCAGTGGATCGCCCGGCTCCACGACGTCGACCAGATAGGGCGACACCTCACCGTCGGCGAGGGCCTCGACGGTGATCTCGGCGATACCCGGTTCGCGGACATCCGACAGCGAATACGTCCGCGCCGTGGAGTAGCCGTCCTCGGCCGTCAGACGGATGTCGATGTGCTGGCCTGGTAGTGCGCGAAATGGTTGCGAGAGTGCCAGACTCAGGGTCCGTGCGGTCGGGGTCTGCATCGTCGAGGACACCACCGTGGTGAGCTGCCATTGGCTCATCCCCACCTCCTTCACACGTGACTGCCTCGTATGCGGCTCGACTCGTCAGGAGTAGCGCTGTTCGAGCCACGGGTCGCCGTACATGTGATAGCCGTGGCTCTCCCAGAATCCGGGGGTGTCACCGGGCATGAGACGCAGGCGCCGAACCCATTTGGCGCTCTTCCAGAAGTAGAGGTGCGGGACGAGCAGTCGCACCGGGCCGCCGTGTTCGGCTGCCAGCGGCTCGCCGTCGTAGGTGTCGACCAGCCACGCCTGTCCGTGCAGGAGATCGCGGATGGGGAGGTTGGTGGTGTAGCCGCCGTAGCAGTGGGCCATCAGATATCCCTGCTCAGCGGAGGTGTCGGTGTCGGTGTCGACCATCCCGTCGAGGACCACGTCCATCGACACCCCGCGCCAGCGCGTGTCGAACTTCGACCAGCGGGTGACGCAATGGATGTCGGTGGTGATGTCGGTGTGCGGCAGTGCGGTGAAGTCATCCCAGCGGTAACTGCGGAGCGGGCCGCCGGTCGGCTGGACGGTTAGCCGCCAGTCCGACAGCGCGATGTCGGGGGTGGGTTCGGCCGAGAGGACGGGGAAGTCGAACGTGCGGTATTGACCGGGTGGCAGCTTGACGCCGCTGCGGTCGGGTCGTCCGACGAACCCGCGGTTGACGATGGCCATGGCGTCCATCATGCCCGGGCAACCGGTGCCCCCGCATGGGGCTCGGGGGCACCGGTGTTCTGCTCGGCGCTGAGCAGCCGTAGTCGGGGCAGCCGTACTCGCCGCCGCCGTCCGGGTTTCGAGCGCCGGATATCAGGGGGTGTTCAGAGGGTGCAGAGTGGCGAGTAGTCGCTGCGGCTGCCGGTGATCGGGGAGATCAGGAAGGTGCACGAGTTGAAGCCCAGCTTCTCGATCTGTGTGCGCAGCTTCAGGTACTCCGAGGTGGGCACCACCTTCTGGCGCGAGAGCAGGAAGCCCGACAGTCGGTAGGGATCCCCCACGATCGCGTACTGGTACGGATCGTCGGGCGTCGTGCCGTCGGCGACCCAGGCGACGATGTAGTTGGGGAACTTCCCGGCGTTGATGGTGTTGGGGACACCCGGGAACGTCACGGCGAGTTGGGCGTTGGTCTTCGTGTCGACCACCTCGGCCTGGCCCTTGATGCCGTCGGGTTCTCCGGTGAACGAGGTGCACTTGTTGTCCACGCCGACAGTCGTCGGATTGATGAGCGTGTAGGTGGCGTTGGTGTCCTTCGCGCAGCGGATGCCGTAGAACGACGGAACCGTCGCCAGCTGCCACCACGTGCCCAGATACCGGTCGACGTCGAGATGTGCCACCGGCTTGAGCTGATCAGGCAGCGAGGAACCGGCCGCCGCGGCCGGTCCGGTCCCGACGACCAGCGAGAGCACGGCGGCCAGCGTCGCGGTCATCGCCCCGATCCAGGTGGTCCGGCGCGTAGCCCGCGGGCGGTGCCGGATCTGGGGCTGCCGAGTCGCAACGGTGCGGGTCGGCCCAGCCGGGGGTGTGAGCGGCTGTGTCGTTGCGGTCGATCGGGGAGCGCGCACGGGTGGATCCCTTCGTCTGAGGATGCCGGCAACCGTCTGAGGATGTCGACAACAGCAGTTCGGCACCGGCTCCCCGACGGATGGGTGGGAGGTCTCGGGAGATGGTCGGCGGTGCGCACGCCGCAACCCCGAGATGCCGTTACCGCGGCGCTATGCAGGTGACAGTCGCGACACCTCGGCGGCGAAGCCGATGTTGTCGGTGAGCGCGGTGTCCTCACGCTCATAGGCGTCCGAGGCCACCGTCCAGTCCAGATGCCGCAGCATGTGGTGCACCACCGTCGCCGATTCGAGGTAGGCGAAGTGCATGCCGATGCACATGTGCGCACCACCGCCGAAGGGCATCCACGCCATGCGATGACGCGTCGTGTCGCCGTCGAAGCGGTCGGGCAGGAACGAGTCGGGATCGGGCCAGATCTCGGGTAGCCGGTGGTTGCTTCCGGTCACCACCACCACGAAGGTGCCCTTCGGGATGAAGTGCCCGCCCAGTTCGGTGTCCTTCACCGCCGCTCGAGGGATGACCGGAACCGGCGGCCGCAGTCGCACAGCCTCCTTGAACACCGAGTCCATCGCGGCCGATTCGCGAAGTTCGGCCGCACTGGGCGCATCGCTCAAGGAAAATGCCTGCGCGCGAACGCGTTCCCGCCACTGTGGGTGTCGGCCCAGCTGATAGGTCATCGACGTCATCGCAATCGTCGCGGTGTCATGCGCGGCGAAGAGCATGAACCGCATGTGGTCGACGATCTGCGCGTCGCTCAGTTGCCGGCCATCGGCCTCGCATGCCTGACACAGCGCAGACATCAGGTCGGTACCGGGTTCTCGTCTGCGACGTGGGATCAGCTCGGCGAACATCTCGTCGACGACGCGACGCGCGTGGCGGCCCCGGAAGTGGGCGGTACCGGGAATCGGAAGCCGGACCAGCGCACCGCCGGCCTCGATGAGCTCGACGAAGGCCCGGTTCAGCCGGTCCGCCTCCGGCTGCGGCAGCCGTTCACCGACGAAGATGTCCAATGCGACATCAAGTGCCAGGGCTTTGAGTTCGGCTCGCATGTCGACCCCGCTGCCGGTACCGAAGCCGGCCACCCGGGACCGAATGAGGTCGTTGAGCCGTTGCTGGTAGCCATCCAATCGGGCTGCGGTGAACGCCTGCTGCATGAGTCTGCGATGGCGCCTGTGGTCCGGGGCGTCCATGAGCAGTATCCCGCGTTCGAAGACCGAGCCCAAGGCGAATCCGTACACCGGGCCGTTGGCATAGGCGCGGTCGGCGTCGCGGAGCAGCTCGGCGGCGGCATCGGGGCCTTGTGCGATGACGATGTCGCGACCGAGAGCCGACACGAAGGAGATGTCGCCGACGCGTGCCCGCAGGGATGTGGCCAGGCGTGCCGGATCGGAGCGAAGCTGTCTGGCAGCGCTCATCGGGAGCCCGCGCGGCCCCATGACGGGGCGTAGGGTCGACGACGAGTCGGGGTGGGCGAGTACGCGCAGACGCATCGGGAATTCCTGTCGTTGTGTGAGCTCGGAGAGGGCTGATCACATGCGGGTCTTGGTTGTCGACGACGATCCGCATGCCGCCGAGACCATCAAGCGGGTTCTGGTGAGTGACGGTTGGAATGTGGTCGTCGCCCACGACGGGGCCCTGGGGCTGCAGCGAGCAGTGGACGAAGACTTCGACGCAGTGGTCCTCGACGTCATGCTGCCGCGGCTCAACGGCTACGAAGTGGTTCGGGAGCTGCGCAAACGATCGTTGTGGGTGCCGGTGGTGATGTTGTCGGCAAAAGACGGCGAGTACGACCAAGCCGAAGCGCTCGACTTCGGTGCCGACGACTATCTGCTCAAGCCGTTTTCGGTGGTCGTTCTCAAAGCGCACCTTCGTGCGGTCGTCCGTCGAGGATCTCGGGAGCGTCCGGTGGTGATGACGGCAGGATCGCTGAGTCTCGACCCGGCTCGCCGCGTGGTGACACGAGCCGAGACCGTGATCGAGCTGACGCCCAGAGAGTTCGCGATCCTGGAACTGCTGATCCGCAACAAGGATGACGTGGTGTCCAAACGTCATATCCTCCAATCGATCTGGGACGAGAACTATGCCGGTGATGGCAACATCGTCGAGGTGTACGTGGGCTATCTGCGCAAACGCATCGACGCTCCGTTCGGCGTGGTGTCGATCGAGACCGTCTGCGGTGCGGGATACCGGCTCCGCGAAGTGTGAGGTGGCGCGGTACCGATCGCCAGCGGCACCACCAACTCCACCCGCGCTCCGGGACCGCCCTCACCGACGCGCACATCGCCGCGGTGTGCCCGGGCGATCTCGCGTGCAATGGCCAGTCCCAGACCGGTTCCGGTGACATCGCGGCGGTCGGAGTCGAGTCGGGCGAACCGGTCGAACACCCGCTCCCGCTGATCCGCCGGGATGCCGGCGCCGTTGTCGTCGACGGTGATGACAGCGTGATCCTCATCGGTGGTCATGGTCAGCCATATCGTCGAGCGCGTGTGACGGGCTGCGTTGTCGGTGAGATTGCGCAGTGCCCGGGTCAGCATGTCGGCGTCGCCGGTGACCTGTATGGGCTGCAGCCGCGCCCGCACGTCGAGATCGCGGCGGCTTCGCAGACGCGTGAGTTCGCTCTCGACGATGGCGTCGAGGTCGACGGTGGTGGTGCGCAAGGACAACCCCCTCTCGTCGGCGCGCGAGCAGCAGCAGGTCATCGACCATGCGCTGCATCCGCTGCGCCTCGGGTAGCAGGATCGTGCGAACTGTCCGCAGATCCACGTCGCGGTCGACATCAGTGGCGAGGTCGAGTAATCCGACGACCGTGGTCAGCGGGCTGCGCAGCTCATGAGAAGCATCGGCGACGAAGCGAAGCTGGGCGTCTCGGCTCGTCTGTAACCGGTCGAGCATGTCGTTCATCATCGTGGCCAGTGTGTGGATCTCGTCGGTGGCGGCGGGGACGGGGACACGGCGGTCGAGCTGGTCGCTGCCGATGTCGCCGACCTGTGTGGTGATCCGCGAGACGGGTCGAAGTGCGTTGCCCACCAGGAGGTATACGGCGGTGGCTGCCGCCGCCACGACCACCGGGAGCTCGATCGCGATGATCATGGCGGTGGTCCACTCCGTGCCGCGTATGCCGTCGGCCCGGTCGAGGGCGACCACGGTGAACCGCTGGCCCTGGTGAGTCGCAGAGCGGACCGACGCGGAGAACTCACCGCTGTAGCCGGGCAGCCGGACGTCGTCGATGATCCGCTGCGGCTTGCCGGTCCCGTTGCTCGTGCCGCCCCGCTCAGATCGGCCCGTCTCGGGTCGCACGGCCGGAGTCGTCGGTGCGCCCGGTGAGGACGCCACCACCGTCCCCCGCTCGTCGAGAACCTGGGTGATGTCCACGCCTGCCCCCGGGGCCAGATCGTCTCGGTCGACGCCGCCGAGACCGGCTCGACCGAGCGCGGTCGCTATCTGGTAGGCCTGTCGGCCGGTCGCGCGATGCAGCGCCGAGGAATTGGAGTTGTGCAGCATCAACAGCATCGCTGCAGCCGCGACACCGAGGGCGACCGTGACGACCGCGGCGGCAAGAGCGGTGGACTTGCCCCGGACACCGAGCCGTATCCGTGGACGACGTTGCCACGGTGCTCGTGCGGTGTCCGGTGTGTCGATCGCCCGAGTGTAGGACGCTACCGGCACCTTCGACAGGGGCCGATCTCGGCGACGGCGGCCGATTTCAGCGGCCTTTCAGGTTCGCGGGTGCACCGTGAGTCATGACCTCGAATCCGGCATCGGCTGCCGAGACAGCGCGCTCACCTCGGGTGAGTTCGCCTCAGACGGTGGCCGGTCGGGTGCTGGTGCGAGCGCGGGAACGAGGGGTCGCGCTCGCATTCGGGGTACACGGAGCCAACATCGAGGACGTCTACGCATCTGCCGACGATGCGGGCATGCCGGTGATCGTGGCCAAACACGAGTTCGCGGCGGGGGCGATGGCCGACGGGGTCGCACGCCTGACCGGCACTCCGGGCATGGTGCTCACCACCTCCGGCGGCGGCGCGATGAATGTGATCCCCGCACTCGCGGAGGCTTATGACAGCAGGGTTCCGGTACTGGCGGTCATCGGGGCGCCGCCGACGGCTCTCACCGGTCACGGCGCATTCCAGGACATGCTGGTGCCACCCGACACCATCGATCTGCGGCAGCTGCTCCACGCCGTCACGGGCGCAACCGCGGTGGTCACACATCCCGAGGAACTCGACGGTGCGCTCGACGAGGCATTCGCGACACTGTCGCGTGATCGCCCCTTCGCCTTGGTCATCCCGAAAGATGTGCAGGCACAGCCTGTTCCGGTGGTCCACGGTCTGGAGTGCGCCGGGCAGCGGCGTTCGCGGCCCGAGGTGGCGGACGGTGGGGATGACATCGGCGATGGGCTGAGCTCACTGGCCGCGACTCTCGTCGATGCGGCGGAGGCCGGTCAACCGATCTGCATCTGGGTGGGGGAGGAGGTGTCGCGAACCCGCAGCGGTGCGCACGTGGTGGCGATCGCCGAGTGTCTCGGGGCGACACTGGTCGCCTCACCGGGAGGCGCCGATGCGGTCGAGGCCGTCGATCGCCACGCCGGGGTGACCGGGGTGATGGGTCATCCGTCGGCGCGCGAGGCCATCGCGGGGTCAGCGCACTGTGTGGCGATCGGGGTACGGATGACGGCCACCGACCGGGCGGGCAGTGACAAGGACCTCGAGGCAACCGATCTCGTTCACATCGGGATGTACCCACCGCGATTCGACTGCGCCTCGGTGTGTGTCGACTCGCTACCGGATGCGCTCGACGTGCTCGAGCGTGAGCTCCTCTCGCGGCGGAGCGCACCCTTTGCACGAGCCGATGTGGCTGTCCGGAGCAGCCGGACGGGGGAATCGACGGTCACGGTCACGCACGTCGACACTCCGGCGATCCGCGGCAAGAGCCACCTCTCGACGCCAGAGATCATGACTGTCATCAACGATGAACTACCCGCAGCAGCAGCAATATTCGCCGATGCCGGCAATGTCGGTGCCGCCGCCGTCCATCACCTGACGCCGGTGCAGACGGGGCGTTTCACGGTGGCGCTGGGGATGGGTGGAATGGGATACGCGATCGCCGCAGCGATCGGCGTAGCGCTCGCACGGACGTCCTCACGGACCGTGGTCATCGCCGGGGACGGCGCGTTCTTCATGCATGGGATGGAGATGCACACGGCCGTGGAGTACGGCGCGGATGTGACCCTGATTGTGTTGAACAACAACGCACATGGGATGTGCGTGACCCGAGAGAGTCGCTATTTCCCGGACACCGAGGTTCGCAACAGATTCCGCTCGACCGACATCGCTGGTGGACTGGCCGCCATGTTCGCCGAACTCGATGTGCGGCACCCAGCGACGGTGGACGAGCTTCGCGGCGACTGTGCGGAGCTGTTCGCCACCCGAGGACCCAACTGCATCGTCGTTGACTGTCACAGCGACGAGGTGCCTCCGTTCCTGCCGTTTCTCTGACGGTTCACCTCACCGGGCGCCCATAGCGTCGCCACCGGATCGGTACCTATGGCCGACCGACGAAAGGACTGCGATGACAACACTGCCGACACCGCTGGAGGACATCGGTGAGCACGTGACCGACCTGGCCGGGCTGACCCGGATCGAGACCCACCCGCGACCGGTGGCCACTCCGATCATCGTCGACATGCTGCGGTCGGTGTATCCGCACGACCAGGTCTACGGAGACTTCTGCCCGGTGCAGGGATTCGTGGATGCGCCGCCGCGCGAATTGTTCAACTGGCTGTCCCACACCAGATCTCTCGAAGAGTGGACCTACAGTCTGCGCGGGTTCGAGGAGACGTCAGAGCCCGGCCTGTGGGTTGCCGAGGACAGGCTCGGCGACGCGACGAAGATCTACACGCGTACCGTCAGCAACCCCGAGGCGATGACCGTCGATTACCACTGTGCGTGGGATCAGGGCGCTCACCTGTGGATGATCTACCTGATGCGGGTGGTCGACGCGAACGTCGTTCTCGACAAACCGGGTTCGGTGGTGCTGTGGAACAACTGCCACCACCCGTTCTACGACCGCAACCCGTATCCCGAGACCGCCCCGGCGGAGCGCCCGGTGTGGGTGGGCGACTTCTGGGAGATGTTCTCGGCCGGTCACCGTCTCGAACTCGCCAACCTGACCGCGATCGCCGAATACCGGCACCGCAACGGACTCCCGCTGACTCCCGAATGGATGAGCTGATGACGACCACTGTGGAAAACATGAAGGAGCACAACGCAATCCTGCGCGATGTGGCAGGTTATCTGCCCGACGAACGCGTCTCGGCGGACTACTTCGCGGCACTGGTGGACGACGAGAATCTGGCGGGAAATGTGATGTTCGCGGCGCCGGCATACCGCCACCACGCTGCCGGCGGCGAGACCTCGGCCGACATGATGCTCTCGGCGGCAAGGGTTCTCACCGACAGGCACGGGTCGGACTACTTTGACGACGTGTCCGTGGTGCTCACACACAGTCAGTTGCCCGAGGTGCCGGTACGCGGCTGCGGCGGCGAGGTGGCCGACCGTCTGGGCCTGCGCCCGGAGACCGTACTCGACGTCCACAACGGCGGGTGCGCGGCGTTCGCGCACATGATCGCCATCGCCACCGCCTTGCTGCGTGCGGCCGGCGGTGGCACCGCACTGCTGGGTCTGGCACAGAACAGCGCGTCGCAGATCTTCATGCAGGATCAGGTGCGCGGTAAGGCGCAGGCCGCCATCCCCGGCGACGGAGCTGCGGCCGCACTCGTCGCGCTCGACGGCGCGGGATCGCCGGTATTGGGTGTGGCCACACGGTCATTCGGCGAGTACTCGGCCGACATGACCGCGGTGTCGGCTCCGACGCGCAAGTACTGGGAGGCCGGCACCGGTCAGATCCACATCGGGTTCACCCAGGCGAAGATCGCCAAGGTGCTCGCCCGCGGCAATCGGATGGTGCCCGCGGTGGCGATGGAGGTCGCCGATTCGATCGGTATCGCACCGCGCGATCTCGACTGGTTGGTCACCAACCAGCCCAACCGCACTGCACCGCGGCAGGGTATCGGGTGGTGGCTGCGGACAAGAAGGCCGCCGCGGCGAGGGCGCGCCTTCCTGCGCAACTGGCGTGATGCCCTGGAACTCCCGGAGTCCCGCCACCCCGACACTTTCGACGAGTGCGGGAACCTCTTCGCGGTTGGTGTTCCGCTCACACTGGATGCAGCGGTGAGCGACGGTCGTATCCACGACGGCGACGTGGTGATGACGTCGGCATTCGCCCACGCCGGCGATTTCGCAGCGGCGGCAGCGCTGCGGTGGGGCGGGCGCCGATGACTCTCGACCACGCCTGGCTGCCCGGATTGCGCGGGCGCGGGCGCTTGAACCTGAACGAATCCGCCTACGGTCCACTGCCTGAGGTGGCCCGCGAATTGCGCGCACAGATGAGCGAGGTCAACCGGTACCCGGAGTTCCTTCCCGACCGCACCAGGTCGGTGGTGGCAACTCACCTCGGCGTCGACGACGAGTCGGTGAGCGTCGGCGCCGGCGCGACGGGGGTCATCACGCAGGCGTTGCAGGATGCCGCCCGACGGGGGCTCGACGCCGGGATCGTCGATCCGGTGATGGTGACTGCGATACCGACCTTTGACGGCTATCCGATCATCGCGACGATGCTCGGGCTGCGATTTCGCGGCATGCCACTCGATCCGGCCGGACGCGTTGTTCTCGGCGACCTGCGTGCAGCGGTCACCGCCGACACCGTCGCCGTGGTGATCTGTTCGCCGCACAACCCCACCGGGACGGTGGTCGACGAGCAGGAGCTGCACGACTTCATCGACGACCTTCCCGAGCATGTGATCGTGGTACTCGACGAGGCGTACATCGAGTTCGCCGAACGACCACCCGACCTCATGCGCCTGATCGGAACGCATGAGCGATTGCTGGTGATCCGTACGTTCAGCAAGGCATATGGCCTCGCGGCGCTGCGCGTGGGATACGGCGTCGGCGCGCAGCGGCTGGTCGGGCGGGTACGCGAGTTCGAGATGCCGTTCTCGGTGGGTCCGCTGGCTGCGGCCGCCGTTCCGCTGTGTCTGTCACGGCAGGACGAACTCACCCGGCGAGTGAACGCGATGAGAACCGAGCGCGCGAAAATGGCTGCGCTGCTGGCTGCGAGCTGGCGGGCGCCGGTTGCCGGTGAGGGCAACTTCCTGTTCGTCGGCGGACCCGCGGGCGTCGAACTCGGGTCCGTTCTCGCCTCCTGTGGCGTGCTGGTGAGGTCGTATCGTTCTGACGGGGTGCGCATCACCGTCGGCGACGACGCCGCGACCGCCGAGATCGGTGCGGTGCTGCACACGGTGACCGCGACGGTGTGAGCCTGAGCGCTGTCATACCGTTGTCCCATGGCGAAGACGGTGTTTCATCGATGGATTCACGACCCGGCGGTGTTTCCGCACCTCGTGAGTCTGTATCCGCCGCTGCTGGGCTCGGGGATCCGGGTGCCGCGGGTGAGCCGGGACTGGACCGAGGGCACGGTGACCATGCGGGTGCGTCCGTGGACGGCCAACGCCCACGGCGCGGCCTTCGGTGGATCGCTGTTCTCGGCGACCGACATCCTCTACGGGATGATGCTCGCGGCGCAGCTCGGGAAGGGTTTCGAGGTGTGGACGAAGACGGCGTCGATCGACTTCGTCAACCCCGGCCGGGGCAAACTGACCCTGCGCGTGCAGGTCACCCCCGAGGAGGTGGCCTCGATCCGGGAGCGGGCGGCCCGTGAGGGCGGGCGCACCGACGCCCAGCACGTCGCGGTGATCGTCGACGAGTCGGGGGAGACGGTGGCGACCGCACACCACACCATGCGGGTGCGGATGCGCCGCTGAGGGACAGTCGCCGACCATGATCGCCATCCATCCCGAGCGGGCGCTGTTCGTGGCGTTCCTCGCCTTCGTGATCACCTTCGTGGTGACCCGCGTGATCACCAGGATGATCCGGGCCGGCAAGGGGCCGTTTCGCAACAACATCTCCGGTGGCGTGCACATCCACCACGCGGTACCGGGCATCATCCTCACGATCATCGGTGCGTTCACCGCACTCGCGGCGTCAGGGCGGACGCCGGCTACCGAGATCGCGGCGGTGATGGTCGGGGTGGGCGCGTCGCTCGTGCTCGACGAGTTCGCGCTGATCCTGCATCTGCAGGACGTGTACTGGGAGAAGCAGGGGCAGCTGTCGGTGCAGCTCGTCGCGCTGACGATGGCACTGCTCGGCCTCACCTTGCTCGGGGCGACACCGTTCGACACCGACGACAACCGCAACGGCACACCGGCGTTCGTCATCACGTTGGTGGTGAACCTGGTTTTCCTGCTGATCTGCGTGCGGAAGGGCAAATATGTGACCGCGGCCGTCGGCGTGTTCGTGCCACTGGTCGGACTTATCGGGGCCATTCGGTTGGCCCGACCCACCTCCCGCTGGGCGCGTACGCATTACAGGGAGAAGAAGATGGCGCGGGCGGTGAAGCGGTCGAACATCATCGAGGCCCGATTCGGGCGCTGGGGGATGAGTCTGGAAGATCTGGTCGCGGGTAAGCCCACGGCTCAGGTTGGGTCTGCAGAGGCCGGCGACGACAAGACCGGCGACGAGACTGCAGCGCGGTAGCCTGTGCCGCAGCAAGTACGGATACCACTGAAAACGCCGGAACCGCGACGAACAGGATCTGCCGCAGATGGGCGACGCCACCGATGACCTGATCACCGACCTCGAGGCCGGGTTCGCGGATTTGATGCGGCAGGGCCGGATTCGTCTCCGCCGCCGCGCGCGTGCCGTCGATCCGCACCTGGACCCGTCGAGCTATCCACTCATCGCCCTGCTCGCCTACGAGGACGGGCCGATGCCGGTGTCGGCACTGGTCGCGCGACTCGGGCTGGAGAAGTCGACGGTGAGCAGGCAGATCGATTCGATCGTGCGGCTCGGGCTCGCCGAACGCCATCCCGACCCGCACGACGCCCGTGCCCGCCTGGTGTCACTGACCCCGGAGGGCCGCGCGCGCGTCGACTCCGTCTCGGCCGAGGCGGTTGCCGATTGGCGCGCGCGGTTGTCCGAATGGGATCCCGAGGACATCCGTACCCTGACCCGGCTGCTCAACCGGTTGATCGACGACGACGCCGAGTTCGAACCTGATCCTGCTTAAGCCGGGCACTCGACGTCGGGAATACCTCCGATAGTTGCGCGTTACAACTACAAGTTCGTATAGTTGCAACACTCAACCAGTTCGCTCGGACGTCCCCGTCCGGTCATCGACTGGTCACCCGCTGGGCACGGCCCATTCTGGCCGCGCTGTTCATCGCGCTCCCATCGCGGGATCGACTACCACTGCAGGAGGTTCTCCCATGTCCCAGTCCGTAGTGCGGGAGACTGCCCCCGCAGCGGGCACGCCGATGACGCACCGCCAGAAGCTCGAAGCGCTCGTCGGTCTGCTTCTCGGTATGTTCGTCGCGTTCCTCTCGTCGACGATCGTGTCGAATGCACTGCCGGTCATCATCACCGACCTGCACGGCACCCAGGGCCAGTACACCTGGGTGGTCACCGCGACGCTGCTCGCATCGACCGCCACCACCCCGATCTGGGGCAAGCTCTCTGACCTGGTGAGCAAGAAGATCCTGGTCCAGGCGTCGCTGACACTGTTCACCCTCGGTTCGATCCTCGCCGGACTCTCGCAGTCGGTGGGGATGCTGATCGGCTTCCGCGTGATCCAGGGTCTCGGCCTCGGCGGACTGCAGGCGCTCGTGGTGATCGTCATCGCCTCGATGTTCAGCCCGCGTGAACGCGGCCGCTACCAGGGCCCGATCGCCGCGGTGATGTCGATCGCGACCGTCGCCGGACCGCTGATCGGTAGGGTCATCGTCGACACCAGCTGGCTCGGCTGGCGCTGGACCTTCTACGTCTGCGTGCCGCTGGCCGTGATCGCTCTGCTGGTGATCCAGAAGACCCTGAACCTGCCGGTCGTGCGCAAGGACGTCCACATCGACTACCTCGGTGCCTTCCTCATCGCCGCCGGTGTGAGCACCCTGCTGATCTGGGTCACTCTTGCCGGTGACAGCTACGACTGGGTGTCGGGAGCGTCGTTCGGCCTGGTCGCACTGGGCATCGTGTTGCTGGCCGCGGCGGTGTTCGCCGAGTCGCGGGTGGCCGACCCGATCATCCCGCTGCGTCTGTTCCGCGACCGCACCACCGCATTGGCAACCATCGCCAGCGTGTCGGTGGGTGTCGCACTGTTCGGCGGTGCGGGGCGAGTTCAACCGGTCGATGCAACACCGGGCTACTGCAGGGAGCGTAGCTGCTCGGCGAAGACCTCGGCCGGGGTTCGCCAGCCGAGGACCTTGCGTGGCCTG
>NZ_BMGC01000023.1 GCF_014639795.1 Gordonia jinhuaensis
GAATGTGTCGCAACATCCAGATTTCCGGAGACCAGGGGCGTCTCACGTCATCGACACGCCAGCCCGCTGACCAGGCATTGCCCGCTCAAGTTCGAAGAGCCGGTTCGGTGCTCGCCGGTTCGTCGAGGAGGTTGGTGCGGAAGGCGATCCGCTCGTCGTGGTTGCCCATCACCCAGATCACCTGTGCGTCATAGCGTGCCGCCGCGTCTTCGACGATGCGACGGATACGGCGGTAGGCGTCGGGGTCTCCGTTGTCGGCGAGGTCGCCGGTGAGCAGGATGGCCTCGGGCCGTGTGTTCGACTTCGCGAAGGCGTCGAAGAGTGCGGTGAGGTTGGCGTCGCAGTCGACCTCGTTGTACAGCTTGCCATCGGGTCCCACGAAATGGGTGTCGCTGATGTGGAGCAGGTAGTGCTGGGGCTGAGGATAGTTTTCGCCCAACATGGGATGTCTCCTTCGGAGTGTTGATAAGTCCTGTTCTGGTCGAACAAGTCGTTCGTTGGTGGCTGTGTGGTTGCTACTGCTCCACCAGCGTCGTGAGGAGTTCGTCGTGGTCTGCCGTGGTAAAGCCGTGGGCCTCCAGATAGCCGGTGGCCGAGTCGAATTCGGTGATGATTCGGTCGATGGTGGCATCCATGAGTTCGGCCGGGCTGGCCACGAGAGCCTCGTCGGGTATCGAGTAGCCGGCCGCGGCGATGCGCGTGCGCATCGAGTCCAGCCATTCGCCAGACAGGTTGGCCGAGGTCAGGATGTAGTCGTCGACGATGTCGGCGCGATCGACTCCGCAGGCGAGCAGTGCGAGTGCGACGACCACTCCCGTGCGGTCCTTGCCGGCGGTGCAGTGCACCAGAACCGGGGCGCTCGAGGTGGCGATGGCCCGCACCGCACCCGCGAGCGCGACACCACGATTGTCGATCATGTCGCGGTACACCGCCTCGAGGGTGATCGAGGAGTCCGCGGTAGTGGTGGGCCGGCCCGACTCGAAGATCGGTGCTGCCACGACCGTGGGAGTGGTGAATGACGCCGGCTCACCGTGGATCTCGTCGGCGCTGCGCAGGTCGATGATGCGGTTGATACGCAGTGAGGCCAGCGCATCTCGCCCCTGGTCGGTGATGCCGTCGAGAGCATCGGAGCGGAAGAGGGTGTTGCTCCGGATCACCGACTCCCCGGCGTCCAGCGACGGAATGGCACGAAAATTGTAGGTTCCCTCGACGGTGATCGGTGTGAGGAAGTCGGTGTCGGTCACTGGGTTCTCATTTCTACTCAGGTTCGGTGTCGATACTCGGTGTCGATTTATGTACTCAGGGCGATGTCGCAGAATCGGATCGCGGGTGAGTGCTCACTCGGTGACCAATGCCTGTGCCTGCTTCTGGGCTGCCTGCATCGTGGCCTTGGGGTCCTTGCCGTAGTAGACAGAACTTTCCACGGCATCGGAGAAGATCTTCGAGATCTGCGCATAGTTCTTGCCCGGGTAGGCATCCCACGGTTGCAACTTCTGCAGCTGCTCGAGGTTCGGCGTCACCAAGGGATTGGACTTGGCCCAGGCGGCGAGCGGACCGTTGCCCTGGGTCATGCTGTCGCGCAACGGAAGATAGCCGATCTTCGTGGTGATCTGCTCGTAGGCTGTGGGGCTGGTCATGAACTTGATGAACTCCCACGCCGCAGCCTGCTTCTGCGGATCCTTCGACATGATGAACAGTGCCGACCCGGAGTTCGTCGGTGCGGTCGGCTTACCGGCGAACGCCGGCATCGTGGTGTTCTTCAGCTCCCAGCCACCGGCCTTGGCGGCCTTGGCGAAGGTGCTCTGGAGTGCCGAGGTCTGGAGCTGGATCAGCGAATCGCCCTTGGCGAAGGCGGTGTACTGGGCGGTGGCACCCAGATTCTGCAGTACACCGGCGTCGTTGAGCTTGCGCATCTCGCTCACTGCGCCGACCGAGCCGTCGTCACCGAAGGTGACGTCTCGATGATCGGCGCTCACCACCGATCCGCCATCGGATTTGATGATGCCCTGCATACACCAGTCACCGCCGGTGACGGTGCACGACAACGTGATCGCGGGCTTACCGGTCTTCTCCTTGATCTCCCGGCCCACGGTTTCCAGCCCCTCCCAGGTGGACAGATCGGGGTTGGTGATGCCGAGTTTCGCCAGCGCGGTGGCGTTGTACCAGAGGATCGGGGTGGAGAAGACATACGGGATCCCGTAGGTGACAGAGTTCCAGTCGCCGAGTGTCTTGGCGCGGGCGTTGAAGGGGTACTGGCCGCCGAAGTGGTCGGCAACCGCCTTCTCGCCGACCAGCTTGCTGATCGGTTGCGCACCGAGATCGGTGGCGGCATAGCCCAGCGCGTCGAAGGTCAACTGTGCGACGTCGGGGGCCTTACCCGCCAGTGCCTCGGTCTGGACGCTGGACACATAGGAGCTGCTGCTGCTGCCCGTCACCGATGGTGGTTGTCCGTGGACGGTGATGTTGGGGTGCTGCTTCTCGAATGTGGCGATCAAACCGTTGATGGTGTCTGCCCATCCACCGGTCTGGGTGAGGTTGTAGCTCTCGAAGCTGATGTCCACCTTGGTGTTCGGGTCGAGCGGAGTGATCGTGGACGTGTTCGCAGAGCTGGAGGTGGAGGTGGATCCGAGGCCGCAGGCCGCGACGGAGCACACGGCGATCGCGGCTGCTGCGGACGCGAGCCATCGCCGACTGGTCGAGTACATGATTTCTCCTGATCAGAGTGGAGGGAGGAAAGCGATTGGAGGTGGGTCTGATGGGTGCTTCTGGTTTCGCGGCGCGCGGTTTCAGGCGGGGGCGCCGGTGACGGCCGACGGCATACCGTGACGGCTGTCGTCACGGGTCGCGGCGTCGGCGTCGGCTGTGCGGGGGGTGTCGGTCGACCCGGCCGATTCGGGATCGTCGATCCACTCGAGTCGCCGACCGGTCGCGGTGTCGAAGAGATGAATGTTGTCGGCGGATGCGGTCAGTGCGATGGCATCGCCACGGTCGGCGGGGATCATCCGGTCCACCGCGGCGGTCACCGTTGCCGAACCGGTGTGCACGTGCAGGAGTTGATGGCTGCCGAGGTTCTCGACCCGGGTGATCCGGCCCTCGAAGCGAACACCGGAGTCGGTGAACGCGGTGTGGCCGGCCGGTGCGGGAAGCAGATGTTCGGGACGTACACCGATGGTCACGTCGAGAGGTTCGGTGTCGCCGGGGAAGAGCCACCCGGTGATGCCGTCGCCCGAGACGGTCACCCGTGAGTCGAGTGATTCGATCTGTGCGTCAACGAGATTCATCGGCGGTGAGCCGATGAATCCGGCGACGAAGACCGACGCGGGCCGGTCGTAGACCTGTGTTGGTGTGCCCACCTGCTCGATGCGGCCGCTGTTGAGGATCGCGATCTTGGTGGCCATGGTCATGGCCTCCACCTGGTCGTGGGTGACGTAGATGAACGTCGACGCAAGCCGCTGGTGCAGGTCGCTGAGTTCGGTGCGGGTGGCCGTGCGCAGTTTGGCGTCGAGGTTCGACAGCGGCTCGTCCATCAGGTACGCGCCGGGGCGGCGAGCCAGCGCCCTGCCCACGGCCACCCGCTGGCGCTGTCCGCCGGAGAGTTCCTTGGGGCGGCGGTCGAGAAGTCCCTGCAAGCCGAGGGTGGCCGCCACCTCTTCGACTCGGGTTCTGCGCTCCTGCTTGGGCATCCGGATCGTGGCGAGCGGGAACTCGATGTTCTTGGCCACCGTCAGGTGCGGGTAGAGCGCATAACTCTGGAAGACCATGGCGAGATTGCGCTGTGCCGAGGACGTGGTGGTCATGTCGTTGCCGTCGATGAGGATTCGCCCGTCGGTCGGCTCGAGGAGGCCGGCGATCATGCGCAGCAGTGTCGTCTTACCGCATCCGCTCGGGCCGAGCAGGACCACGAAGTCCCCGTCGTCGATGGTCAGCGACACGTTGTCGACAGCGAGATGGCCCGTGAACTGTGCAGACACGTTCACGATGTCGATGCGACTCATGGGGGCTCCTGACTGGGAGGTAGGTCAACCGGAAGTCGAGTGGAATGAAATTCCAGATCGGGTTCCAGTTTGGAATTTCCGTTCCAGTCGATGGTGGAGCCCCATGGTTAACAGCGGTCAAACCGCATGCGACGGGAGATCGCCGGTTGGCGCAACGTCGCCGAAACAGGTGAATTCTCCGGAAGGTCCGACTCTGTCAGTCGCTTTCGCCCGCGTCGTCGTCGGCGAGGAGGTCGATGACCTCACTGGTGACCGCGGATTCGGCCTCCAGCCGCCCGGCGCGGTGCGCTGCAGCGCTCTGCAGCGCGGCGACGAGCACGAACTGTCCGATATTGGCGGCGACAGTTCCGGTGGGCCAGGTCTGGGTCACGTCACCGCAGACGAGCGGGATGTCGGAGATGCGGTGCAGTTTCGAATGGGTGAAGCCGGTGATGGACAACACGGTGGCGCCCGCTTTGGCGGCGACCTCGGCGGTGTGGAGGGTGAGGATGTTGGCTCCGCTGCTGCTGATGCAGAGGCACAGGTCGCCCGGTGTCAGGCTCGCCGCCGTGAGCTGCTGTACCGCGGCGTCCACCGGCGCCTCGGGATGCCAACCGAGAGCGAGGAATCCGATCAGTGCCGATTGTGCCACCGGCGCTGACCCGCCGTTGGCTGCCAGCAGTAGGCGGCGCGCACCGACGAGCGCGTCGACGGCGAGGTCGAAGTTCTCGTAGTCGACCGGTGCCGAGGCGTGGGCGAGTTCCTTGCCGGCCGACTCGAAGACGGCGGGCAACCATACGCGCGGATCGCCGACACCCATGCGCGGGACGGCCTCCGGCGGTGTGGCGGCCACGAGATCGCGCATGAGGTACAGCCGCAGCTGGTGAAAGCCCTTGAACCCCATGCTCTGACATGTGCGGATGACCGTCGCCGCCGAGGTGGCGGTGCGCTCGGCGAGTTCGGCCGCCGAGAGGGTGGACACCTCACGAGGGTTCTCCACCACCTCTCGGGCGACCTTCTGTTCGCTGGGTCCGAGGGAGGGGATCAGCGACTCGACATGCTTGAGCGTGCCACCAGACGGTGGGTCGACACGTGCACGGGCGGCCATGGGCACAGTGTCTACCACGCCAGGGTTGCGATCCGGTCAGTGCGCGCGGTTGCCCGAGAGGATCGTGAGGAGTTCGTAGGCCACATGAGCGGCCGCGATACCGGTGATCTCGGCGTGGTCGTAGGCCGGTGCGACCTCGACGATGTCGGCGCCGACCACGTTCAGCCCGGCCAGTCCGCGCAAGGTGTGCAGCAGTTCGCGACTGGTCAGTCCACCGGCCTCAGGGGTGCCGGTACCCGGTGCGGCGGCGGGGTCGAGGATGTCGATGTCGACCGAGACGTACACCGGTCCGCCGATCAGTCGCCGCCGCATGCGTTCGACGATGCTGCGGGTGCCGTCGACCTCGTAGTCGTCGGAGCGGATGATCGAAAAGCCCAGCCGCTGATCGTCTTCGAGGTCGGTCTTGGAATAGAGCGGCCCGCGGATGCCGATGTGCAGCGACCGTTCCATGTCGATGAGTCCCTCTTCGCTGGCGCGGCGGAAGGGGGTGCCGTGGGTGTAGGGCGCACCGAAGTAGGTGTCCCACGTGTCGAGGTGGGCGTCGAAGTGCAGCACCGCGATTCGCTGCCCGTAGAGCCGGTGCATCGCACGCAGCATCGGCAGTGCGATCGTGTGGTCACCGCCGAGTGCCAATGTGGTGGCGCCGTGTTCGCCGAGCCCGGTGACGGCGGTGTCGATGGTGTCGATGGCCTCGGTGATGGAGAACGGGTTGATACCGAGGTCGCCGCAGTCGGCCACCTGCTGGTTGGCGAACGGGGAGATGTCCATCGACTGGTTGTAGGGGCGCAGCAGTTTCGACGAGGCCCGGATGTGACCCGGCCCGAACCGTGCGCCCGGCCGGTAGCTCACGCCGGTGTCGAAGGGCAGACCGACGATGTGGACGTCGGCATCGCTGACCTGATCGAGGCGGGGCAGCCGCGCGAATGTCGACGGGTCGGCGTAGCGGGGTCGTTCCGCCGCGTTGGCCTGCCCGAGGATCGTGCCCTCGCCGTGGATGAATCCCGGATCGGTCCAGTCGGTCACGCGTGTTCTCCTCGTCAGATGCTTTCCGGCGCGCCTCGCGGCGCGGGCGGGGCCAGACGTCTGATCGGGGAATCGGACATCGAAGCGACCGGACAGGGTGGACCCGCCCGGTAGATTCCATCACGTGATCCGGCTGTGGCGCAGAAACACCGATTACGGCTCGGTGCTGCTCGGCTCGGCTGACGACAGCCCGCTGATCCGTCGTATCCGCGTGCAGGTGCTCATCTCGGTCTCGGTGATCACCGCGAACGCGATCGGCGCGGCGGTGGCGATCGTGTTGGCCGCGATCGGGATCCCGGAGCCGGCGATCCCCGATTCGGCCTGGTGGGTCAGCTACATCGTGTTGCCGATCTACGTCGGTTGCGCATTCGTGCTCGGCATCCTGATCGGTACGATCCGCACCATCCGGCGGCTGCGCTGGGCGTTCAGACCCGGCGCACCGACCACCAGGCAAGCCCGCCAGGCGCTGATCGCACCGCGTTCGCTGATGCTGATGCAGGCCGCCTTCTGGGTCATCGCCACGGCACTGTTCACCACGCTCTACGGAGTCCACGACCCGATCGTGATCCCCAAGGTGCTGCTGGTGGTGGGGCTGTCGGGTGTGGTGGTGTGTGCGATCTCCTACCTGATGACCGAGTTCGCGCTGCGGCCCATCGCCGCCCGTGCGATCAGCGCCGGCTATCCGCTCAAGCGCCGCGCCCGGCTGCGCACCCGGGCGTTCATGTCGTGGCTCGTGGGTTCGGGCATCCCCATCGCCGGAATGTTCCTCGCGGCGATCTTTGGTGCCTTCCGGGATCAGACATCCAAACTCGACATCTTCATCGCGGTCACGGTGCTCTCGGGGATCGCCGCGCTGACCGGGATGCTGCTCACCTGGCTGAACTCCGACGGCGTGGTCGCCCCCATCCGGTCGGTCCGGTGGGGGATGGGGCGGGTGCGCGACGGGGACGACGACGTGCGCGTGGTCGTCTTCGACGGCAGCGAGCTCGGTGAGCTGCAGGTCGGGTTCAACTCGATGGTGCAGGGGCTCTCCGAGCGCGAGCGACTTCGCGACCTCTTCGGTCGCCATGTGGGGCGTGAGGTGGCCGAGGCCGCGGTGTCGGGGAACTTCGAACTCGGTGGCGCCGAACGACGCGTCGCGGTGGTGTTCGTCGACGTCATCGGCTCGACCACCCTTGCGGCGCAACGCAGTCCGACCGAGGTGGTCGACGTGCTCAACTCGTTCTTCGAGGTGATCGTCACCGAGGTGGAACGCCACCGCGGACTGGTCAACAAGTTCGAGGGCGATGCGGTGCTCGCGGTGTTCGGCGCGCCGATCGCCATCGATGACTCCTCGGGTCAGGCGCTGAGAGCATCGGCGGAGATCTCCAGGCGCCTGCGCGCCGAGGTTCCCGAGATCAGCGCCGGCGTCGGCGTCAGCTACGGCGTGGTGGTGGCCGGCAACGTCGGTGCCGTGCAGCGTTTCGAGTACACCGTGATCGGCGACCCGGTGAACGAGGCCGCACGGCTGTCGGAGCTGGCCAAACGCGATCCCGAGGTGCCGTTGGCATCGGGGACCGCGGTCGATGCCGCCTCGCGCGAGGTCGCGGTGCGCTGGCGACCCGACGGCGAGATCGTGCTGCGCGGGCGCACCGCACCGACCGTCGTCTGCGTACCGGTGGAGACCACGAACGGATCCGATGAGCACGAATCCGATCGATCTGAGGGAGAGGTGGCCGAGGACATGTCACCCACTGAAGCGGGGTACAGCGCGTGAGTGTGCACGTCGACGCCGCACTCGACGTCGCCGAACGGGTGCTCGCTCCCGACGCCGCCCGGGTGGATGCCGAGGGCGTGATCCCGCAGGCGCACCTCGAGGCGATCGCCCGGGCCGGCCTCTACGGGGTCGCCGCCACCGCGGGACCGGCCGAGATGGGGCTGATCGGGGAGATTCTGGTCTCCGGCTGCCTGGCCACGGGTTTCGTCTGGGCGCAGCATCACGGCGTGCTCACCGCGGTGATGCGGGCCGGGGATGACGCGCTGGCCGAGCAGCTGGTCCGCGGCACCCGCATCGCCGGGGTCAGCTTCTCCGGGCTCTCCTCACACGGGCACACCGTGCGCGCCGAGCCGGTGGCGGGCGGTCACCGGCTGACCGGCCGATCGGTGTTCCTCACCGGCTGGGGGATCGTCGATCTCCTCGGTATCTGGGCTCATGACCCCGACACGGGCAGCGCGTCGATGTTCCTGATCGACCGGCCGGAGATGCTGCACGGTGCGGATGCCACACCGCTGCCGCTGATCGCCGGACAGGGCAGCAACACGGTGGCCGTCGCCTGGGATGCGGTGGTCGGGGGCGAGCCGATCGCGCGGGTCCTCGACGATCACCGGTCGCCGAGCGCGGCCGCCGGGATCCGCATCAACGCGGCACTGGCGCTGGGCGTGTGCCGGGCCGCGATCCGGGAACTGGTCGCACTGGGGGCATCGGCTGAGGCCGCGCACGCCCAGGATCAGCTCGACGCGCTGCGCGCCGAGTTCGACGCGGTGGTCGAGGGCGGTACCCCGGCAGGCGGGGCATCGGAGGTGACCACATCGCAGGCCGCCGCTAGCGATGCCGCGCTCTACCGACTGCGCGGGCAGGGTGCGCTGCTGGCACTGCGACTGGCCGCCGGTGTCACCGCGGTCACCGGGAGCAGGTCGGTGCTGCGCGGATCGGCGGCCGAACGGCTGCTGCGCGAGGCGCAGTTCGCCGCGGTCAGCGCCAACCGGCCGGCCATCGGCGATGCCACGCTGCGCGGACTGTCGCTGCGCACCGACTGAGGCCCCTCCCGAGGCCCTCCCGACGCCCTCCCGACCTCATCGGATCACCCCGGCGCTCACCCCTCGCCGATCGACTTGCGGTCCGACAACCCCTCCGCGAGGTCGAGATCGCGCAGCACCCGCCGCAACACCTCGTCATCGATACGGCCGTTGTCACGTTCGTTGACGAACACCTCGCGCTGCGTCTGGACCAGGGCGGTACGCATCCGGTTGAACGCCTGTCCGGGGCTCTCGCCGATCTCGTCGGCGCCGCGACCGAGTTCCTCCCATGCGAGGTTCTTGCGGGAGGCGATCCACTTGCGCAACACCTCGATCTGGCTCTTGCGCGGATCGTCGTCGCCGATCTTCGCGTCGAACTCGTCGAGACGTTTGTCGGCGGCCTTGGCCGCGCGGTCCTGCGCGGCGGCCAGCGAGATGAGGTCCTTGCGCCAGTCGTCGCCGCGGACACCGAGTGCGCGGATCACCCACGGCAGGGTGGTGCCCTGCAACAGCAGCGTGCCCACCACCACCACGAAGGCGAGGAACACGATCTCGTCGCGCGCCGGGAAATCGTGGCCGTTGACGATCAGCGGCACCGAGAATGCGGCGGCCAGCGTCACCACGCCGCGCATCCCCGACCACGACAGCACCGTCACCTCATTGGCGGTGAGCGCGTCCTGCTTCGAGTCCTGCTGCAGGCCGAGTCGCTTCTTGACCGCCCGCCGGGTGTAGGTCGCCACGAACAACCAGACGAATCTCGAGACGATCACCACCGCGAACACGGCCACCGCCGCGATGGTCAGCACGCCGGGTTCGTGGCCGCGCAGACTGCGTGCGACGTCGGGCAGCTGCAGACCGATGAGCAGGAACACGAACGACTCCAGCAGCACCTCCACCGACCGCCACACCGCATTGTCGGCCATCCGGGTCGCATACCCGGCTCGCGCCGACCGCTGGCCCAGGTACAGACCCGCCGTCACCACCGCGATCACGCCGGAGGTGTTCAATTCCTCGGCGAGCAGATAGATCCCGAAGGGAACCACGAGTCCGATCGCGGTCTCCATCGGCGGATCGTCGAGGATTCGCCGGATCCAGGCGACCACGAATGCCACCGCCAGACCCACGAGCAGCCCGCCGACCAGCGCCTCGGCGAACAACAGCAGCCCTGACCATGCCGACGCCGCGGTCCCGACCACCGCGGCCAGTGCGATACGCAGCGCGGTGAGCGAGGTGGCGTCGTTGAGCAGACTCTCCCCGCCCAGCAGCGTGGTCACCCGCCGCGGCAGTCCCACCCGCCGGGCGATCGCCTGCGCGGAGACGGCATCGGGTGGAGCGACCACCGCACCGAGTACGAATGCTGCAGGCCATGTCATCTCGGGCACGCAGTAGTAGGCCACAACCGCCACGCACACCGTGGTGAACAGTGGCAGGCCGATGGCCATCGAGGAGATCGGTCCCATGTTGCGCCGGAAGGCGACATAGGAGCTGTCGAGCGCCGCGGAGTACAGCAGCGGCGGCAGGATGATGAACAGCACCACGTCGGGGTCGAGGGTGAAGTCGGGCAGCCCCGGGATCCATCCGACGACGAATCCCACGAGGACGAGAACCAGCGGCGCGAGCAGACCGAACCGGCGTGCGGCCGCCCCGACGAGCAGCGCCATGACGGCCACCACGAGGAAAGTGATCGTCACTTCGCTGATTCTCCTCTCGCTCTGTGTCGTGCCAATCCTGTGTCGCAGTCGTCGGCGCAGCGCGGCTGTACGCGATGATGGATCAGATGAGACTTCCACGCCGATCCGCGATGCACCGGCTGATCCCGCGACGTGAGGCGCGCGACACGGCCCTTGCGACATGCGACGACCTGTCCGCAGCACCCACCGATCCAGCCGACGATCCGCCCGCCGACGAGGATCCTGACGATCTGACCTACTGCCGCGACTGTCGTGCGATAGGCGAACACAACTGGGCCCACCTGCGCAAATGCCTGACATGCGGTCATGTCGCGTGTTGCGATTCCAGCCCCCGTAAGCATGCCACCGCCCACTTTCATGCCAGCAACCATCCGGTGATGCGATCGGCGGAACCGGAAGAGACATGGCGTTGGTGCTATGTCCACGAACTGATCGGCTGACCTGCTCGGTAGCGTGTCACCTATGACGGCTCCCCGTGCACCGCGCATACCGCAGCGCCTCGGTACCCCACTCTCGCCCAGCGCCACGCGGGTGCTGCTGCTCGGCAGCGGCGAACTCGGCAAAGAACTCGTCATCGCCTTCCAGCGACTCGGCGTGGAGGTCATCGCCGTCGATCGCTATCCCGACGCCCCCGGCCACCAGGTTGCCCATCACGCACATGTGATCGACATGACCGATCGTGAGGCGATCCTCGACCTCGTGGAGCGGTACCGACCGCATTTCGTGGTGCCCGAGATCGAGGCGATCGCGACCGACGCGCTCGTGGAGGTGGAGAGGCGCGGTCTGGCCGAGGTGATCCCGACCGCCCGCGCGACGGTGTTGACGATGAACCGCGAAGGCATTCGACGACTCGCCGACGAGGAGCTCGGTCTGCCGACCTCGCCGTACGCCTTCGCCGACTCGGTCGACGAACTCGAAGCAGCCGCCCGCCAGATCGGTTTCCCCTGCGTGGTCAAGCCGGTGATGAGTTCCTCGGGCAAGGGACAGTCGGTGGTCAAACGCCCCGAGGACATCCCGACCGCATGGGACACTGCGATCACCGGCGGCCGCGTGTCCGGTGAACGGGTGATCGTCGAGGGCTTCGTGGACTTCGACTACGAGATCACATTGCTCACCGTGCGTGCCGTCGACCCGGCAACCGGCAAACTCACCACACATTTCTGTGCCCCGATCGGCCATGTGCAGGATCGTGGCGACTATGTGGAGAGCTGGCAGCCGCAGCCGATGGATCCGGACGCACTCGGCGCAGCGACGTCAGTCGCGGCGCGCATCGTCACCGCGCTCGGTGACGGTGGACTCGGTGGACGAGGCATCTTCGGCGTGGAGATGTTCGTCAAGGGCGGCGATGTGTACTTCTCCGAGGTGAGCCCGCGCCCCCACGACACCGGCATGGTCACCATGGCCACGCAGCGGCTCTCGGAGTTCGAGATGCACGCTCGCGCGATCCTCGGGCTCCCCGTCGATGTCACGCTCGCCAGCCCCGGCGCTTCGGCGGTGATCTTCGGACGGCTCGACGAGCCGGGTATCGCCTTCGAGAACGTCGCCGACGCACTTGCGGTGCCCGAGAGCGACATTCGGCTGTTCGGCAAGCCAGAGAGTTATGCCCGTCGCCGGATGGGTGTTGCGCTCGCGACTGCCGATGACGTGGAAACCGCGCGGGAACGGGCCAAGGAGGCCGCCGGTCGGGTGACGCCGGTGTCGGGTCGCCCACGCCGGCCCGACCCCGCACCGCGATCCGACCCCGCACCGCGACCTGACCCCGACGCGACCACCTATCTCCCGTCGAACGGTCGCAGCCAGGCCGAACGGAGCTCCGGCGAAGGACGCCAGGAGAGCGCAACCTGACCGGGACTCACACCTAGGTCAGGCCGCCCAGTGCCTCGACGGCTTCCGCGTCACAGGCCGGAAGGTCACAGATTCGAACACAGTGGTCCGATCCAGTCGTTGCGCTCGGAGAAGCCGTACCAGCCGGCCGCGAACACGACCACGCAAACGAGCGCCACGACGACTGCGGACAGGCGTGCCCACCGACGTGTCGAGATCGAGAACGCGAGCACCGACGAGATGAGGCCGATTCCGGCCAGCAGCATTGTCACCCAGAAGTATTGGGCGATTGCCAGCGGTAAGTGGGCGTGGCATGTCTGCTTCAGCTCGTTCTTCACCGCGATTCCGGCGCCGATCTGCACCGCATAGAGCACGCTGGCCGCGAGAGTGGCGCCCGCGGCCACGATCCACACGCTCACGGTTCGCTCGCGGTGTCGTGTCACTACCACGTCATCACCTGAAATGCCGTCATCTCCTGCCACGCATACTTCCTTGCCGACTTTCCCTGCCGCGCTGTGGTCTACCACGTCTGTGGCGGGCGAACGACGACGACACCGTTACTGTGGTGATTCCCCTCGGGAAAGGCGGGTTCAAACCGATGTGAGCAATACCCTCGTTCGCGTGGAACAGGGCGCCCTTGCGTCGTACGTTTGACCGGTGACAGCTACCCTGCGCAGACTCGTCGGTCTTGTCGTCGTCGGAATCGTGATGACCTGTGGTGTTGCGACCTCAACACTGGTATCGGGGGCAATCGTCTCCGGAACAGCCAGTGCGACAACGACTCCCGGCCGCGGTGCTGGCAGTGTCACCGAGGCCTATCTCACCGGGGCGACGCCGGGCGCGCGCGTGACGCTGCGCGACGGGACAGGCAGTCAGGTGGGGTCGGGTACGGTCGACCGCCTCGGGTCGTTGATCGTTCGAGATCTGACCCCGGGGCCCGGATTCCACTTCGACGTCAATGGTGTTGCCGGGAACAGCTTCTCGGTGCTCGACCGGTCTGGGTCGAGTGCACCGGCCTCGCTCTACCGCGACCAGCACCTGCATCCGGGCCTGAACTACATTCGGATGCGCGACGGCATCACGCTGGCCGCGACGGTACATCTCCCGCTGGGCAAAACCGCCGCCGACGGGCCGTTCCCCACGGTCATCGAATACTCCGGCTATCAGACCGCCGCGCCAGGCAACTTCTATCTCGGGGCCGCGGCGCAGGTGGCCAAACATCCCGACCCACTGGCCCCGGCCATCAGCACGGTGCTCGGCGGTGTGCTCGCGCCGGCGGCCGGATTCGCCTCGGTGAGTGTTCAGATGCGCGGGAGTGGTTGTTCGGGAGGTGCTTTCGACATCTTCGACTGGCCGACCATCCTCGACGGCTACGACGCGATCGAGACCGTTGCGGCGCAGCCGTGGGTCGCCGGTCACCGCGTGGGTATGGTTGGGATCTCCTTCTCGGCCATCTCGCAGTGGGCCGTCGCCGGCATGCATCCGCCGCATCTGGCCGCGATCGCTCCGCTGTCGACCACCGACGATCTCTACTCCACCGGCTATCCCGGCGGGATCCTCAACACCGGCTTCGCCAACACCTGGCTGACCGAACGTCAGGCCGACGCCCGCCCGGCCCCCGGCGGTGGCCAGCCGTACGCGAAAGCATTGGTGGCACAGGGTGACAAGCAGTGTGCGGTCAACCAGCAGCTGCGGCTGCAGACACCGGACCTGCTCGGCATGATCGAGGACAACCCCACCCGCAACATCGGTGTGTACGAGCATCGTTCGCCGCAGTACTGGGCCTCCAAGGTGAATGTTCCGGTGTTCCTGGCCGGGGCGCTGCAGGACGAACAGGTGGGGTCGCAGTGGACCAACCTGATCGGAGCACTGAAGGGCAACCCGAACGTATGGGTCAAGATGATCAACGGAGCGCATTTCGACTCGCTCGCGCCGCAGATCCTCGGCCCGTGGAACGAATTCCTCAATCTGTTCGTCGCACACCGTATCCCACCGAAATCCCCGGCACTCGAGGCGCACGGACCCGCGCTCTATCTGGCGACCACGTCGGGTCTGGGGCAGCCGGTGAACAGTTCGCGCTTCGCTGATGCGCCGTCATATCAGGCTGCACTCAACGGATTTCGTCGCGACGGCCGGGTGCAGGTGTTCTTCGGCAACGGTACCGGCTCGGCTGGCGTGGGCGGTATGTCGGCGCCGTGGTGGCGCAGTTATGACGCCTGGCCGCCGTCGAATTCGACGCAGACGCGGCTGAGTTTCGGGACCGGCGGAGCGTTGTCCTCGCAGGCGGGTGCCGCCGCACAGGTGAGTTTCCGGCCCGACCCGGCGGCGCGACCGGCTGGCACGCTGAACGTGACCGGCCCGTCGCAGCTCCCCTGGAAGGGCACACCGCCCTATGACTGGGCGCCGGTGCCCGGACATGCCGGGGTCAGCTTCGTGACCGCACCGCAGGCTCGCGATGCCGTGGTGATCGGGCAGGGGGCCGTCGCGCTGAAGCTACACAGCAGTGCGCCGGTCACCGATCTGCAGGCGACGATCAGCGAGGTCCGCCCCGACGGCAAGGAGACTTTCGTGGCGTCGGGTCTGCTGCGGGCACGAGTGGGACATCAGGCGCCCGGACAGTTCACCGACGTTGCGATCCCGCTCGACCCGATCGGCTATGCCTTCCGCGCGGGCTCGCGTATACGGGTGACCATCACAGCCCCCGGCGGCGACCGCACCTCGTGGCGGTTCGCGACGCCCGCGACCGGTGGTCAAGTGGTCGACACCCTCGCACTGGGTACGGGTGGGTCGGCACTGGTGCTGCCGGTGGTCGACGGTCAGCGCGCCGGCACACCGTTGCCGAGCTGTGTGGGTGTGCGCGGTCAGCCCTGCCGCACCTATGTGCGGACGTTCAACGGGGGATGACGGTCGGGCCGCTGCCTGAGTGCTCGCGTCGTTGTCGGTGCTCGCCTCTACGGTGACGGTGCGCCATACCTGCACACTCAGACCAGACCGTCCGCACCGAGAGGACTCCGCCATGGCCGGTTTCTACACGTCGCAGTCACTGTCGGTCGATGTCGGTGACGACCCGATGAAAGAGGACCTGCTCCTGCTGCTCGCCGATCAGCGGGCGCTACTCGAGATCGCCGTGGCCGGCGTCGACGAGGAGCAGGCACGCACGCGCACCACCGTCAGCGAGCTGACGCTGGGTGGGATCGTCAAACACCTCGCACACGGCGAACTCGACACTGCCGACATGATCGCCGACCCGGATCCGGATGCGCAGTTCGACCTCTCCCGACTCGACGACGAGTACACCCTCGGAGAATCGGAGACGTGGGCTGCGACGCTCGATGAGTATGCGGCGGCCACAAGGAGATTCGAGGAGGTGATCGCTGCGGCCCCGCTCGATGCGATGATCCCGCAGCCGATCGCCCCGTGGGCACCCGAGCGGGTGTGGTGGTCGGTGCACCGGCTACTGGCCAATCGCATCCGGGAGACGGCACACCACTGCGGCCATGCCGACATCATCCGGGAGGCACTCGATGGTCAGACCACGATGGGTGTGCTGTCCTCGGGGCTGTCGTTCTGAGCGTTCGCCACAACGTCGCGGGTCGCCGAGGCGATCAGCGGTCGCGGCGACCGACCGGAACGATCAGCGGGCCGCCCGAGACGGGATCGTCGATCACACGTGAATGCAGCCCGAAGGTCTCGAGCAACAGTTCAGGGGTGATCACATCGGCGGGCTTGCCCTGGGCAACCACCTCGCCGGCGCGCATCACCACGATCCAATCGCTGTAGCGCACAGCGAGATTCAGGTCGTGCAGCACCATCACCACGGTCTTGCCGTGCACGCTGCGCAGATCGTCGACGAGATCGAGTACATCGACCGCGTGGGAGAGGTCGAGGTAGGTGGTCGGCTCGTCGAGCAGGATCAGATCGGTGCGCTGGGCGAGGGCCATCGCGATCCACACGCGCTGGCGCTGACCGCCCGAGAGTGAGTCGACCGGTCGCTGCGACAGATCGCTGATCGAGGTCAGCTCCATCGCCTCGGAGACGGCTTCGTCGTCGGCGGCCGACCATTGACGCAGCCACGACTGATGCGGATGTCGACCCCGGGAGACGAGATCGAGCACGGTCAAACCGTCCGGCGCGATCGGGTTCTGGGGCAGCAACCCGAGGATCCGCGCCACCTCCTTGGTCTTGCGTGCGGAAATGTCGGTGCCGTCGAGCAGGACCGCACCGTTCGACGGCCGCAACAGTCGGGCCATCGACCGCAGCAGGGTCGACTTGCCGCAGCCGTTGGGGCCGATGATCGTGGTCACCGCGGCGTCGGGGATCTGCAGGTTCAGTCCCTCGATGATCGGATCGGCGCCGTAGCCCACGGTCAGCTCACTGGCCGTCAACCGCGAGCTGCTTCTGTTGGCAGGATCGGCGGTACCGAGGGCGTCGGTCTGACTGAGAGCGGTGTTGTCGGCGGTCATACGGTCGCCTTCCGTGAGACGCGGATCATGAGGTAGATGAGGAACGGGCCGCCGACTGCGGCGGTCACGATGCCGACCGGCAGCCCCGAGGGCAGCACGGTACGGCACACCACGTCGGCGAGTAGGACCAGCGTCGCCCCGACCAGTCCGGAGATCGTCGGCGTCGGTGTGGGGGTGCGGGCCAGCCGGGCGCCGATCTGCGGCGCCAGCAGGGCGACGAAAGCGATGGGACCTGCCGCGGCCACACACATCGCCGAGATCACCACGCCGAGTCCGAGGACGAGAGTGTTGCCGCGGCCGGGTGAGGCACCCAGCCCCGCAGCGACGTCGGGCCCCAGCGACAGCGCCGAGAGGGTGCGGCTGACCGGCCCGACCAGTGCGAGTGCGACCGCGACGGTGATGACCAGCGGCCAGACGTCACTCCATGATGCGTTGTTCACCGAACCCACGAGCCACTGCTGGGCGCGCGCGGCGTCGTTGATCTGGGCGCGGGTGAGCAGGTAGGAGGTGATGGCCTCGAACATCCAGGTCAGCGCGACGCCGACGAGCACCAGCCGAAACGATTCGATACCGCGTCGCCAGGCGAGCAGGTACATCGCCACCGCGGCGACAGCCGCCCCGATGATCGCCGCGACGGGAACTCCGACGCCGGCCAGCCACGACCCCCAGGTCGACCCGAACGCGATCGCCAGCACCGCGAAAGTGCTTGCGCCCGCGGTGATGCCGATCATGTCGGGCGAGGCCAGCGGGTTGCGGGTGACCACCTGGGTGAGGCTGCCGGCGTAACCGAGTCCCAGACCGACGAGCGCGGCGACCAGTGCCCGGGGGAGCTGCACGTCGAAGACGATCACGTTCTGGACCCGCGTACCGCCGCCGAACAGGATGCGGACGACGTCGGCCAGGGTCATCGGGTAGTCGCTGATCGCGATGTCGGCGAGGAACAACACCACCGCGATCACGGTCAGACACACCCCGACCACCGTCAGTCGGGTGCGCATGGGCAGCCGCATCGGACCGATCGCGATCACCGGACGCAACGGTCGTCGGTGCGCCAGGGGTTGCTGCGCAGTGTCGCCGCGCGCCGCACTCGTCACGCTCATACCGCCACCAGCTTCCTGCGCCGGACCAATGCGATGAGGAAGGGTGCGCCGATGACCGACACCATGATGCCCACGTAGATCTCACCCGGTCGCGCGATGACCCGGCCGATCACGTCGCACAGCAGGAGCAGGTCGGCGCCGATGAGCGCGGCGAACGGCACGATCCACCGGTAGTCGGGGCCCACCAGATAGCGTGCGATATGCGGTGCGAGCAGGCCGAGGAAGGCGATCGGACCACATGCCGCGGTCGCCGCACCGGCGAGGATCGTCAGGGCCAGCAGCCCGAGGAAGCGGGTGGTGGCCACGCGGGTGCCCAGCGCGGTGCTGAGATCGTCACCGAGGCTCAGTGCGTTGAGGAAGTAGCCGTTGGCCACCGCGAGGACCAGACCGATGGCGATGAAGGGCAGCGCGGCCCAGATGACGTCGGTGCCGCGTCCGGAGATCGAGCCGACGTTCCAGAACCGCCACGCGTCCAGCGAGGCGGAGTCGACCAGCACGATCGCCGAGGTGATCGCCAGCAGCATCGCGTTGAGACCCGTGCCGGCGAGTACGAGCAACAGCGGGCTCGACCCGCGGGCCGCCGAGGCGACCACGAACACCAGTGCCGAGGTGATGAGCGCACCGACCAGGCCGAAGCCCATGTACTGGATCGGGGTGGCGATGTTCAGGACGTACACGCCCACCACCACCGCGCACGCGGCCCCCGCGTTGACACCCAGGATTCCTGGATCCGCCAACGGGTTTCGCGTATGCCCCTGGGCGAGTGCACCCGCAGCACCGAGTGCGAGCCCGGCCAGCAGACCGAGGATCGTGCGCGGGATGCGCAGCTGATGGACGATGCCGTAGGCGTCGGTGCCGCGTGCGGCGGCATTCGCCCAGGGCACCGAGGTGTTCGCCCACAGGGCGTCCCACACCGTCGGCAAGGACATGAGTCGCGAGCCGACGGCGATCGACAGCGCCAGCGCGATCACCAGGACCGCGACGAGGACGAGTAGTTCGATCATCCGGATGCGGGTGGTGCGGCGGCGGTGGGCGACGGGAGCCGAGGCCGCCGTGGTGGTCGAGGGAGTCTCGATCACGGACATACTCGCCCCTCCCGGATGTGTGATGTGCGGTTGGTGTGGCTGTGTGGTCGGTGTGGCTGCGTGGCTGCGCCGAGATGCTCGACCGACCGCACCGATGCGCGCGCCGCAACATAGGCCAGCCTAACCATCATCGGGGAATACGGCCGCATCGGGTGGTCGGTTGCCTTGTTGCTGCACGAGGCGGTTTCTGCGTAACAGCTGTGAAGTGTCCTAACGATAAGTAAAATGTGATCTACATCTCAGGTGCAGATGCACGCACGACCCGACAGCCATCACGTGCCTCGTGCCCGTGGGAAGTAAGGAGAGCAGTGCGATGACCGAGAACACGACCGCGTCGAACACGACCGCGTCGAACACGACCGCGTCGAACACGACCGCGTCGACCACCGAGGCAGCCGCCGGTCCTACTCTGACACCCCTGCCTGACAGTTCGGGGCCCGGTAGGTCACGACGCTGGGCGAGGGTTGCCGGTGCCGCGGTGACCGCGATCGGCCTCGGAGCCGGGGCGTTCGTCGGAGTGGGCCCGGCGCAGGCCGACACACCCGCCCCCGCCGCCGGGGCGCCGAATCTGCACCTCGAAGGCGGAGTGTTCTGCACCTTCGGTATCCAACCCGGCAAGCCGTGGGGTGAGTCGTGGTCGATGACGCGCTATATGAAGGTCACCGCGCAGAACGGCACCTTCCGCAACGTGACGTTGCAGGAACTCGGCGGTCAGAACCAGTTCAAGAAAGACCTGAAGGCCGGTGAGTCGCTGGAGATCAAGACGGTCTGGTTCGGCTGCTTCCCGTCGTCGATCTCCGGGTACACGATTTCCGACTACGGTGAGAACCTGCTCGACAACGCCGGATTCTGGTGGAACGTCCGCCAGATCCAGAACCCGAGGCTGCTGAACGGATGAGTCGGCCCCTCGGCTGACGAAAGGAAAGCCGTGCGGCTGGCATCGACCGGATACACCATCGAATTACCCGAGTGGGTGGCCGACGAACTGGCCGATGTCGACGAGGTGATCGACGACCGCGTGGAGCGGATGCGGCTGGTCCACCGGCTCGCCGACCGCAACTGGCGTGAGGGCAACGGTGGCCCATTCGCCGCACTGGTCGCCGAGACCGCGACCGGTCGGATCGTCTCGGTGGGCGTGAATGTCGTTCTCGCGTCAGGCATCTCGTCGGCGCATGCAGAGGTCACTGCGCTGGGCACCGCGCAGCGGGCGGTGGGCACCTGGGATCTCGGCGCGGCCGGGCTTCCGGCCCACGAACTCGTGGTCAACTGGCGGCCGTGTGTGCAGTGCTACGGCGCGACGCTCTGGTCGGGGGTGCGGACACTCGTCGTCGCCGGATCGGGTCCGGAACTCGAGGAGATCACCACCTTCGACGAGGGGCCGATGCGGGAGGACTGGGCCGCACAGTTCGTCGCCCGCGGCATCGAGGTGGTCGACGGTGTACTTCGCGACGAGGCGCTCGAGGTCTATCGGGCCTATCGCGCCGCGGTGGACGCCGACGGCCTGACCGTCTACAACGCGCGCACCGGAGCCTGAACGCCTCAGGCAGGGTCTGAACACACGAGCGGGGTGGGAGGCGCTGCCTCCCACCCCGCTCGTCGGGTTCTGGCGAACCGGTCAGTCCTTGCGGACCTTGTGCGGCTCGGATGCGGCGAGCATGTCGTCACGCTCGACCACCTTCACGCGCTCGCGACCCTCCTTGGCGCCGAGGGCACGCTCGTGCTCGTCGAGGCGGTACCAGCCGTCCCAGGTGGTGAACGGCACGTCGCGTGATTCGAGCAGCTTGACGATCGCGTCCTCACCGGGCTCGGCCGGGTCGAGCAGATTGCCCGCGGCCATGTCCTCGATGACGCACTCGATGGTCTCGTTGGCGTCACCCTTGGTGTGGCCGATGAGGCCGATCGGTCCGCGCTTGATCCAGCCCGTGGTGTAGAGGCCGGTGAGGTGGGTGCCGTCGTCGAAGATGCGGCCCGACTCGTTGGGGATCACGCCCGCCTGATCGTCGAACGGGATCGACGGCAGATTGTCCGAGAGGTAACCGACGGCGCGGTACACGGCGGTGACATCCCAGTCGGTGAGCTTGCCGGTCGGCTTGACGTTCCCGGTCCCGTCGAGCTGGGTGCGTTCGGTGCGCAGGCCCACGACCTTGCCGTCCTCGCCCAGGATCTCCACCGGGTTCTCGAAGAAGTGCAGGAACAGCTTGTGGATCGCACCCTGCTTGGGCTCACGGATCGCGTAGTTCTCGATGATGGTCGAGACCTGGTCGACGATCTTGGAGCCGCGGCGTGCCACGGCCGAACCCTCGTCATAGTCGATGTCCTCGGGGTCGACGACGACCTCGATGTTCGGTGAGTGGTCGAGCTCCTTGAGCTCGAGCGGGGTGAACTTGGCCTGCGCGGGACCGCGGCGGCCGAACACGTGCACCTCGAGTGCCTTGTTGGACTTGAGGCCCTCGTAGACGTTGGCGGGGATCTCGGTGGGCAACAGCTCGTCGCCGGTCTTGGCCAGCACGCGTGCCACGTCGAGTGCCACGTTGCCCACGCCGATCACGGCGACCTTCTCCTCTTCGAGCGGCCATTCCCGCGGGAAGTCGGGGTGTCCGTCGTACCAGGCCACGAACTTGCCGGCGCCGTAGCTGCGTTCGAGATCGACTCCCGGGATCTGCAGTGCACGGTCGTCGGTGGCCCCGGTGGAGAAGACCACGGCGTCGTAGTGACTCTTCAGATCGTCGAGGGTGAGGTCGGTGCCGTAGTCGACGTTGCCGATGAGGCGGACCTGCGGCTTGTCGAGGACCTTGTGCAGGGCGGTGATGATGCCCTTGATGCGCGGATGGTCGGGCGCGACGCCGTAGCGGATCAGGCCGAAGGGTGCGGGCATCCGCTCGAACAGATCGATGCTCACACCGCGTTCCTTGGCGGTGTCGGTCTTCATCAGGGCATCGGCCGCGTAGATGCCGGCAGGCCCGGCACCGACGATCGCGACTCGAAGCGGACGGTTGTTCTCGCTCATGATGGGTGGAGTGTGCCTTCTCTGTTCTCGGGTAACGCGCCAGCCCCCATCGTAGGGTGCCCGGGCCGCGCGCCCAACCTCGGTGTGACGTATGAGGAGGTCGGGGCCGGTCCGGCGGTGGCCGGCGTCAGTCGTCAGGCGTTGGCGGAGACGTTCTCGCGCGACTCGTCGGCCAGCGGTCCGACCAGACGGTCGAGGACCCACGGGATGGTCAGCACGGTGGGTACCGACATCGCGGTGCCCACGGATTGGTCGGCATAGACCACCCCGCCGCGTTTGACGATGTCGAGGTTGTTCCAGGCAGGGTTGGCCTTGAGCTTGTCGGTCGCGCCCTCCCAATCGACCACCACCACGCGGTCGAGGCGGTTGAGCATGCCGAGGTTCTCCTGGGAGATCTCGCCGTAGAAACCGCCGGTCAGGGTCGATTTCAGGTAGTCGGGGAACTGGAAGCCGAGGTTGGTCAGCATCTGGCCGCGGCCGTCACCGGGGCCGTAGATCGAGACGCCGCCGTCGGGGGAATTGGTGATGACCGCGGCGGTCTGGCTCGCCCACTCGGGATGCTGTGCGCGCGCCTCGGTGAAGCGCGCCTCGGTGTCGGCGATCTTCGTGCGCGTCGGCGCCGACATACCCACCGAGTCGCCGATCTCCTGCGTGGACACCTTCCACGGCACCTGCCAGTCGGGGTACTGCTCTGGGCGCACGATCGTCGGGGCCACCTTGCTCAGCGTCGAGTACTGGTCCTTGCTGACCTCGTTGTTCACCCCGACGATCAGGTTCGGGTCGGTGGCGATGGCCTTGGGGATCTCGCCGCCGAGATCCTGCAGCGCATTCGACAGCACCGCGATGTCGGACTCCTTGCCCTTGAGGTACTTCTCGTTCCACGGGGTCACCACGGTCTTGTTCTGCGGGTCGAGGAACGGCGCGATGCTCGTGGGGGTGATGCCCAGGGCGAGCAGGATGTCCTCGTCGCCGGCGCCGAGGGTGGCCACCCGGGTGGGGGCCGAGTCGATGGTGGTGGTGCCGTACCGGTGGGTGATCGAGACCGGGAACGTGTCGGTGCGGCTGGGGGAGACCGCACTCGCGCCGGTGTCGCTGTCATCGGAGGAGGAACAGGCAGCTGTCGCGCCGACGAGCGTGCACACTGCCGCAGCACCGATGAGGGCCGAGGTCAACCGGCGCCAGCCGCGGCCGGAGCCCGCAGAACCTCGACGGAACGTACGACGGAAGTCAGCCATGCGGGCCTCACCTCGTTCTGTTTGGATAGCCTTACCTGTCAGAGTAAAGACTCTGGCATGGCCGGTGTGAAGCGGGCACACGGACCCCGGGGTGGCCCCGTCGCGCCGCTCACTAGACTCCGGCTCATGGCGAAGTCGTCGCGAAAGCCGTCCGGTGCGCGTGAGCAGGGATCGGCATCGCGTCAACAGCCTGCCCGTGACCAGAAGCCGCCCCGCGACCAGAAGCAGGTGGCCGCCGAACCTGAGGCGGTCGACGAGTCGACCTCAGGACTGCGGGCCATCTGGCCGTTCCTGGTGGCGCTGGGCATCGTGGTGCTCTTGTTTGCCATCTGGGGAATCGCGCAACTGGTCAACCCCAGCGATGAGCGCATGGGGACCAACGACAAGATCGCGGCGGCGGTCAACGACCACTACACGGCGCAGAACTCGGGGAACTACGACAAGTTCCGTGCCACCACCTGCTCGGCCGTACTCGGCGCTGCGGACTTCCCGACCGAGTCGGCCTTCGATGCCGATCACGACCGCGACAGTCGCGAACACGGCAAGATCCAGATCGACTCGATCGACGACATCGCCGTCGACGGGTCCACGGCCACCGCGACACTGCGATGGACCTGGGAGAAATCAGGCGACGACAAGCAGAGCACGCCGATCCGGTTGCAGCAGGAGTCCGACACCTGGAAGGTGTGCGGAAAGCCCTAGTGCCCGTTGGATATCGGCTCAGTACCCGGCGATGCCGGTGAACTTTGCGCCGTCGACGCGGGCCACCACGTGTTCGTCTGCGCCGTCGGCGAGCGGTACGGCCCGTATGGTCCCGCCGAGGTCGCTGACGTAGACGTAACCGCCCTCGGTGTCGACGGCCAACCCGATCGCCTCGTCGAAACCGTCGGCGAGGACCGTGGGGGTGCTGCCGTGCTCACCGGACGCGGGGATCGGTGCGACGTTGAGTGTGTTGCCGGCCGGCGGTGCACCGCGGTCGGTCCAGAACAGCAGCCCGGCTTCGGGTTCGACGTGCAGGTCGATCGGTTCGGGTAGGTCGGTGAACAGCGTCTCGATGTCGGTGCGGGTCTCGGCGGACTGTCGCTCCGGAATGTCGAGTCCGGCACGGAGGATGCGCCCGCGCCCGCCCTTGCTCGGCCCCTTCTGCGTCCAGTAGAGGTACCCGCCCGAGGAATTGCTCAACCGGCCGGGGTCCACGGCGACGCCCACACATTCCTGCGTCCACGTGTCATCACGCTGGTTGCGGATGAGTGCGGTGAGATCGCTGCCGTCGGTGCCGACCCGATACACCGCGGCGCCCTCGCGGTCGCAGAAATACAGCAGTCGCGCGTCGAGATCGGCGGCGAGTTGTTTGCCGGTGGTGAACGAGCCTTCGGGCACGAGTTCGGTGACCTCGGAACCGTCGCGCCGTGCGGTGCGGATCGATCCGTTGCGGTCGGTGTAGTCCCAGCCCTCACCGTTCGTGGTGGTCACCGCGGCCCGGTGTGGGCGACCCATGGTGGTCCAGTACAGGCGGTCGGGTGCCACCACGATGCCGTCCGGAGAGGGCCCGGCGTCATCGGTGAGAATGTCGACCTTCCCGTCGGGAAGGCTCACCTGCAGGATCGCGTGGTGTGCGACATCGAGGACGTACAGGCCGTTGAAGACATCTGCTGTGACTGTCATATCCGCCTCGATCGTGTGTGATCGCACACCCGCTCGGTGTGCCGTCCGGGGTCGGTCCAGCCCTTGCTGTCGCACCCGCTTGTCGTCTCCACCGTAGTGACCGATGGTCTTCGACGGTGATCCACAGCACCCGATGGGGGTGTCACGTCCGATGCGGTGCCGCCGACGACGCCGGGTGATCGGCGGTGTGACACTCTGGAAGTCATGAGCTATGCCGGTGACGTCACGCCTGAACAGGCATGGGAGACGCTGTCCACTGATCCGGATGCGGTGCTGGTGGACTGTCGAACGCAGGCCGAGTGGGCATTCGTGGGGGTGCCCGAGCTGGGCGCGATCGGCAAGGCCGTCGTCCTCATCGAGTGGAATCATTTTCCCGGCGGGCACAACGACGCGTTCGTCGACCAGCTGCGCGCGGCCGGTGTGCGCGACGATCAGACAGTGCTGTTCCTGTGTCGCTCGGGTCAGCGGTCTATCGGCGCCGCCCAGGCGGCGACCGCGGCGGGAGTGGGTAAGTCCTACAACATTCTCGACGGTTTCGAGGGCGGCCTCGACGCCGACGGCCACCGCGGCTCGGTGGGCTGGCGTGCGGTCGGACTGCCCTGGCGTCAACAGTGACCACTGCGTCCGCACTGACAAATGCGCACATGCGTCCGCAGTCTCGTGATCAAGAGGAGTTGTCGTGAGTGATCAACTGCCGGAGGATGTTTCGGCACAGACCCTGGCTGTCCGCGGTGGGCTGGCCCGGTCGAATTTCTATGAGACCTCCGAGGCGCTGTATCTGACCTCGGGGTATGTCTACCCGTCGGCCGAGGCCGCCGAGCGGGCCTTCACCGGCGAGGACGAACGTTTCGTCTACTCGCGCTACGGCAACCCCACGGTGGCGATGTTCCAGGAGCGGCTGCGGCTGCTCGACGGCGCGCAGGCCTGCTACGCCACCGCGAGCGGCATGGCCGCGGTCTTCGTCGCACTCGGTGCGCTGCTCAAAGCGGGTGACCGACTGGTCGCCGCGCGCAGCCTGTTCGGTTCGTGCTTCGTGGTGTGCAACGAGATCCTGCCGCGCTGGGGGATCGAGACGGTCTTCGTCGACGGCGAGGACCTCGACCAGTGGGAACAGGCGCTGTCGGTCCCCACTCAGGCGGTGTTCTTCGAGACGCCGTCCAACCCGATGCAGACGCTGGTCGACGTGCCGGCCGTCGCGGAGATGGCACATGCCGCAGGCGCACAGGTGGTCCTCGACAACGTCTTCGCCACCCCACTGCTGCAGCGCGGCTTCGACCTCGGCGCCGACGTGATCGTGTACTCGGGCACCAAGCACATCGACGGTCAGGGCCGGGTGATGGGCGGTGCGGTGCTCGGATCCGAGGAGTTCATCAACGGTCCCGTGCAGACCCTGATGCGCCACACCGGTCCGGCACTGAGCCCGTTCAACGCCTGGACGATGCTCAAGGGTCTCGAGACGATGAAGCTGCGGGTCGACGCCTCGGTCGACTCGGCGCTCAAGGTCGCCGAATTCCTCGAGGCGGACCCGCGGGTGAGCTGGGTGAAATACCCCTATCTGCCCTCGCATCCGCAGTTCGACCTGGCCAAGCGGCAGATGTCGGGCGGCGGCACCGTGGTCACCTTCGAGATCGCCGACGGCAACGGAAAGTCCGGTAAGGAACGCACCTTCGAGGTGCTCGACAAGTTGCGCGTGATCGACATCTCCAACAACCTCGGCGACGCGAAGTCGCTGCTGACCCACCCGGCCACCACCACCCACCGTGCGATGGGTCCGGAAGGCCGCGCGGCCATCGGCCTCGGCGACTCCGTGGTGCGGCTGTCGGTGGGCCTGGAGGGCACCGAGGATCTCATCAACGACCTGGACCGGGCGCTCTAGTCTCGCCCCTCTCGTCTCGCCGCCCGCATCCGCTGCACGAATCCCCGTTCGCGGACAAGATCCGTGCGGCGGATGGGGATTGATGCCGCGGACGGCGTATAGAGCGGGTCTTCGTGCGTCGACGTCGGGCAGTGAGGCGCGGTCCGGTTCATCATCTCGACGACCGACACCATGCAACCGGAGCGGCGCGATCGGCGTCTGAGCGGTCATGACCTTCCCCCCGATCTACCCCGTCGACCGTCACGGACTCATCCGACGCGAGTCGGCGTTGCGAGCCGGATTCTCCGACAACCAGCTCAATGCCGCGGTGACACGCGGTGGTCTCATCCGGCTGACCCCCGGCGTGTTCGTGGAGCCGCGCGACGACGTCGAGACAGCGGTCGGCTGCCGCACTCCACGGACTACCTCTGCTGCATCCCGACCAGCGGCTCGTCCATTCGACCAGCGGGCGCGGGAGTGGTGGCAGCATCCGGGCCCACCGGCACACCCACACCGGCGTTCTGGCGCCGGACGAGCTGACCCGCGTCGACGGCATCGCGGTCACCTCGCTGGAACGTACGGCCGTCGACGTCGCGATGATGGGGGACTTCGCCCAGGCGCTCACTGTTTTCGACGCCGCGCTGCGCCGGGGCGCAGATGTGGCGCTCATCCGGGCACGCGTCGATGGCGCACACACCACGGGCATCCGCATCGCGCGTCGAGCGCTGGGCCATGCGACGGGATTGTCCGAGAGTGTGGGGGAGTCGTGGAGCAGGGCTCAGATCATCGAGGCCGGCTTACCTGTACCCACGTTGCAGTGCAGGTATCGCGGGAGTTCGACGTATTTCTGCGATTTCGACTGGGACGGTGTACTCGTCGGCGAATTCGACGGGATGACCAAGTACAGCAGGCTCCTCCGCCCCGGTCAGACGATCGCCGACGCGGTGGCGCGCGAGAAGGCCCGCGAGGACGAGCTGCGCGCCCTGGGTCTGATGGTGCTGCGATGGACGTGGTCGACCCTCGTACGTGGCGAGCTGGTCGAGTTGCTGACTCCCTGGCTCCTCCGCCTGGGCATCACCGGTACCTGATTGGTGCCCGACCTCAGTACCCGGCTTCCGCATCCGCTGCGCGAATCCCCGTTCGCGGACCAGATCCGTGCAGCGGATGGGGATTGATGCCGCGGATGTGAGGGTCAGTCCAGCGCGTCGGGGCAGCCGAGACTGCGCAGGATGGTCGCGAACTTTGCTGTGGTCTCGGCCAATTCGGCGTGCGGATCGGAATCGGCGACGATCCCGCCGCCGGCCCAGGCGCGTACCGTGCGCTGGTCGTCGAAGATCTCCGCGCACCGGATGGTCACCATCCAGCGCCCGTCGCCGTGTGCGTCGCTGAAACCCACCGCGCCGCCGTAGAACCCTCGTGGTTCCTCCAACTCGGCGATGATGGCGCGCGCCGCATCCGTGGGTACCCCGCAGACGGCAGGGGTCGGGGACAGGGTCATCGCCAGCTCGAGTGAGGTCATCGACGGGTCGGCGAGTCGTCCGGTTATCGGCGTGCCCAGATGCCACATCGCGCCCGTGCCGAGCAGCGTGGGGTCCTCTTGAATGTGCAACGTCTCACACAGCGGCGCGAGCACCTCCCGGATGTGTTCGACCACGAACCGGTGCTCGCGGTGGTTCTTGTCCGATGCGACCAACTCGGCGGCGGCGGCGCGGTCGGCGTCGGCATCGGCGTGACGGCGCGCCGACCCGGCCAGCGGGTGACAGAACACCTCGGCTCCGCGCTTCTCCACCAGCAGCTCCGGACTCGCTCCGACCAGCGTGTGCCCGGCAGCGCCACCGGCCGACAGGTCGACCCCGAACACCTCGGCGTTGGCGTTCGCCGCAGCCAGCGACGACACGAGAGCCTCGATGTCGATCTCGTCGTCGAACAACAGGTCGACCGACCGCGCGGCGACCACCTTCTCGGCCGCGCCGGCATGGATGCGCGCGACCACCTCGGCCACGCGGGCGATGTGGAGTGCCGGCTCGGGATTGTGCGACTTCACGCTGACCGGATGCATCCGCGGCGGCCTCGCGTCAACGGGAGGACCGGTGCGGATCTCCGGGGCGCCCCAGAGCGAATCGGGACTACCCGGCTCGAACGACAGTGCGCCACCCACGACTCCATAAGTGTTGTCGCGCAGTCCTTTCACGGCATCGGCGGCGGCAGAGATCGGGGCCGACGACTCGTCGAGGCGATAGGAACCGCGGACGTCGGAGAGCAGGAATCGCACTCCCACACGGTACTCGCCGGGGTTTTGTGCGGCGTGATCGCAATGGCCGCAGGAGGTTGACGATCGGCGATTTCCGCCGCTACTGTCGGCGACAGGTCACGAGTACCAGCGTTCAGCCCCGGCTTGCTGGTCGGCAACCCTCCTCCGCGGTGGGGTGCTCCGGGTGACGACCTGGCTGATCGCCAGACGGCGACGGCAAGCGCGGACTCCGGCGACTTCATGCCGAGTCCTTGACGTGAGTGAGGAACTCGTAATGACTGCTGTTCTCGACACCACCGCCCGTTTCGACGCGACGACTGTCATCGACACATGTGGCGACGGCACAACGCGCCTGACCTGTGCCGATGCCGACCGTGGCGCATCCGGCCGCGGTACGCGCGGGCTGGCCGCGGTTGCCGGAGAGGGTGTCACCGTGCCGACCACCCGCGGTGAGGTGACCTACGCGAACTTCGACTACGCGGCGAGCGCACCCGCACTGACCGCAGTGGTCGAACAGATCACCGCGGCATTGCCCGAATACGCCAGCGTGCACCGCGGCGCCGGACATCTGTCGCAGCTGACCACCGAACGCTACGAGCAGGCGCGTACGGCCGTGAAGCGGTTCGTCCGTGCCCGCCTCGACGACCATGTGGTGTTCACCCGCAACACCACTGACGCGATCAACCTGCTGGCGCACTGTGTCACCGGCGACACCGTCGTCCTCGACATCGAGCACCACGCGAACCTCTTGCCGTGGAAGCGATCCGGTGCACGGGTGGTGGCCTGCCAGCCGACACTGGAGGAGACCCTGCAGGCGCTGGAAGCCGAACTCGCCTGCGCCCCTGCGGCTCTGCTGGCCATCACCGGGGCGTCGAATGTCACCGGCGAGGTGCTGCCGATCCGCCGTCTCACCGGCATCGCACATCGTCACGGTGCGCGCATCCTGGTCGATGCCGCGCAGCTGGCTCCGCACCGCGCACTGAATCTGACCAGCCACGGCGTCGACTACGCCGTGTTCTCCGGCCACAAGCTCTACGCACCCTTCGGTGCCGGCGTCCTCGTGGGCCGCGGTGACTGGCTCGACGGGGCGCAGCCGTATCTGGCCGGTGGCGGCGCGACCGCCGATGTGAGCGATCACGGTGCGGATGTCCGCTGGCATTCCGGGCCGGCACGCCACGAGGCGGGCAGCCCGAATGTGCTCGGCGCGCTCTCGATCGCGGCCGCAGCAGACGTGTTGAGCGCACTCGGACACGACCGTCTCGGTCTCGACGAGGTGGCACTGTGTGATCGCCTCGAGGAGGGGCTCGCCGCGATCGACGGTGTGGAGATCCTGCGCATCTGGCCCGACTCCGAGGACCGGGTGGGGATCGTCGCCTTCACCGTCACCGGGATCGCCCCGCGTGCAGTGGCCGAATATCTCAGTGACACACACGGAATCGGCGTGCGCGACGGTCGATTCTGCGCACATCCGCTGCTGTCGCACCTCGGACATCCCGAGGGTGCGGTGCGGGCGAGCTTCGGTCTGGGTACCTCGGTGGCCGACGTCGAGCGGGTGATCGCCGCAGTGACCGAACTCGTCGATGCGCACGCCGCGACATCCGGGGTGCATGCGTGAGCACTGAGGCGGTGACAGCTCCGCCGGTCGCACCGTCCGGATCGCGGGCGGTGCGACCGCCGTTGACGGTCGTCATCGACGGCGAGGACCACCCGATCGCCTGGAGCGGACCTCGTGACGTGGATTCACCGTGGTCAGATTCACCGTGGTCATCTGTGCACCGCATCCGATCCGAGACACTCGCCGATGCGGCCCGGAAGCGAAAGGCATTGCGCGCAAGCATCGATGACCCCGGAGCGCTGGTCGTGGCCCTGGAGGTAGAGGTACTCGTCGCGCCGGATGCATCAACGGCGCGAGCGGCCGCGGCGAGGATCGGCTCGGACCCAGACGCCGCGACCGCAGATGTCACAATCCCGGACACCACGGTCCGCTATATCGGGACCCCGTACGGCCTGCTCACCCTGGTGGAGGACATCTACGCCGCAGACGTCGCAGACGCAGTGATCCTCACGCCGATCGACGGGTTGGCCACTGCCGCGCTGATCGCCGATCAGGTGCTGCCGGTGCTGCGTTCGCGCCGAGCGAGCTGACCCCGCTCAGCCCAGTGCCACCCGGCCGCCGGCGAGCGGGGTCACCCTCGCCGTGTAGGCCGCCGCGAGGTCCAATCGCTGCCACGAGGGCTTGCCCCGACTCTGATCGTCGAGCGGATAGCCCGCGGGCAGTGCCGTCTGACGCAGCAGGTCGACCAGTTGTGCGTGGTCGAGGCCCGGATGGGCCCGAGCGACCAGTGCGACCGCGGTCGGCGGTACCACGAACGGCGCCGTGGGCGAACCGATCCGGGTGAAGCCGTAGGTCATCCGCTGTCGATAGACAGTCACAGCGTCGGCTGTGCGCAGATAGGGCTTGTCGTGGGCGATGCACACCGACAGCACTGCGCCGCAGCGCCATTCCAGCTCGGCCCGCAGTTCCGCGCCGGCCGCGACGATCAGCGGGCGGAAGCGGGGATCATTCCACCGGTCGGCGACAGCGGCGTCGGCCACCATTCGCCCGCCGATCACATCGAGCGGATAGTGCACGCCGAGCACCACGCGGTTGTAGCCCACTTCGCTCCCGCGTGCGAGGAACTGCGGTGCGAGTTCGGGGATCATGAGTGCGAGCAGGCCTGTGCGCACCATGGCCGAAGCGGTGTGTCCGGACGGGAATGACGAACCATCCGACAGCACATCGCTTGTCGACTTGCCCGGGCGGTTGTAGACCGTGATCCGATCCGGCTCGGTCACATACGGACGGTCGTTGTCGGAGATCAGCTTCTCGACCAGCGTGGAGGCGGCAATACCCTGGCCGCGGGCGAACACTGTGTCGAGCAGGGCCGACACCTTGGGGAGCCGCTTGTCGGCGAGCGCCTGCCGGAAGTCCTTGCCCAGGCGCGCTCCGAACGCATCCGACATGGTGTAGAGCTGGTTCTCCGAGATGCCGTCGATCGCGTAACCGTCGTCGAGTGCGCGCTTGCGCCTGACTGGATCGTTCTTCGCCGACTGGTTGATCGCCGCGGCCTTGTCGGAGTTCTCGGCGATGGTGTCGGGATGATTCGCGCGGATGTCGGTGAAACTCGAGATGACCGGCCAGTAGATGATGTCGGAGCCGTGGACGTCGGACTGGTACACGGTCGCGATCGCCCCTGCCGGGAAGGGGGACGGGGTGGGGCGGGCGGGTGCGGCATTCGCGTCAGGCAGCTGAGTGCCGACCAGCGCGCACGCCGAGATGGCGGTGATCGCCACGGCGCGGGCGACGGCGATGAACCTTGTCGTGTGCCAGGTTTTCATGTGTGCGGTCCTCACTTGGCCGTGTGCCTGGTTCGGTGTGCTGATGCGCTGCCATGTACTGATGTGGAGCTGTGGGTCGTTGCAGGCTTGGCGCTCAACGGATTCGGGGTGTAGACGGTCTCATCGGCGCCGGGGTAGGGCTTGCCCTCGTCGGAGATCCGGCACAGTGCCTTGGCGGCACCCTGGGCGCTGGCCAGCCCGTATTCGGGTCCCGAGTTGAATGTGGTGATGTCGTTGATCGCGCGAGCGCCGTTGAAGACGGCGTTGACCGACACATCCGACAGCGGGATGTAGTGGGTGAGTTCGCCACCGGCACTGACGTTCTGCAGCACTCCGGCCACATAGGTGAGTCCGGGACCGCCGATCACGGGTAGCGACGCCACCTTCTCGAACACTGCGGACAGTTCGTCCTCGTCCTTGGGTACGAAGGCGTTGCTGATGTACAACTTGCGGAGGTTGGCGCGCACCGTCGTGACGCTCGCGGCGTAGGAAGCCCGTTCGGGCTTGGGCAGTGTCGACTCATGCGTCGCGCCGACGTAGGCGACGGCTTCGTCGAGGCTCAGTGCCGACAGCGGCCGGCAGTCGCGACTCGAGAGTGTCAGTGACTTCGCGAAGGCGGTCAGCTCCGGGCTCACGTTCACCGCGAAGGCGTTCTTCACCGTCTCGCGCGTGATCGGCGTGGTGCCGTCACCGGCGGCCAGGCAGGTGCTGTCGGCGCTGTCGGCGATCGCTGTACCGCCCTTCTCGGCGACCGTACCGGGCAGCTCCACAACCTCTTTGACGACAGCCCCAGCGATGTCTCCGGCAATGTCGCCGACGACGGGGACGCCGACCGCGCTCGATACGGCGGATGAGGCCACCTTGTCCAGTACGACGGCGATGTTGCCGAGGACGAGGGCGTCATTCGCCTCGATCCCCACCAGCGCTGTCTCGATGGCGTCGTTGAGCGAGATCGACGACAGCTTGTAGCCGTCGCGGTAGGTGCCGTTCCTGATCGACAGCACCCGCTGGGTCAGTGCGTTGGCGCCGTGGGTGGCCTGTACTCCCTGCCCGGGGCTCACCTCCGATCCGCGCTCGGTGATGACCAATGTGCTCACCGTGGCGTTGCGCAGTTGTGCCGAGAACTGTGTGGCCGCAGAGTCGATCGCCGGGGCGGCACCGGGAGCTCGCTGCTTCAGCGCACCGGCGACGATCGGCACCACCTCGCCGAGCGTCAGTGTCGAGCCGGAGCGGCATTCGGTGGGAAACGGCGCAGCCGGCTGCCCGATCGGTGCGGCGTGCACCGGTGCGACACCCACGATCGAGGTGACGGCGCAGAACATGCCGACCCCGGTCGCGAGGGCGAGAGTGCGCCGTGGCGCGCGCCGCAGGGCAACGGGCAGAACAGAACTCATGACGATCCACTCTCTCTGGGAAGCGATACTGCGGGGAAGTGACGATGGTGGGAATGACGCTGCTGGATGTGCCGGACCGCCGGGGCGGGTAGGGAAGTCAGGCGCGCAGGAGCTTCGGGTGACCAGCGCGGGTATACCAGCCGAACGCCCGGCGCACGCCCGATTGCGGATTCGTCACATCGTCGACGTAGTACCAGTCCATCTGGGCGCGTGCCTTGTCGACCGTCATCACACCGAAGCCGTGGGTCGTCAGCTCGACATCCTTGATCCACGGGTTGACCGTCGTGATCGCCTGCTGGGCGATGCTCATCGCTGCGGCAGCAGGGGCTGCCAGTGCGCTGGTGAGCGCGAGACTGTCGAAGCCGCTGGCCGCGGTGATGCTCGGCGGAGTGAACTCGCAGGCAACCACCCGCCCGTCACTGTCTTTACCGTAATGCGGTGCACTCAGCGGGATCTCGCTGGCCCACGAACTGTGGATGTCGCCGGTCACCAGCACCACGCTCTTCTTGCCGGCCGTGTCGATCGCATGCAGGAGTTTGCGGCGCTCGGCTTGATAGCCGTCCCACTGGTCGTTGTTGAGGGTGATGCCATCGGCGGGCAGCCCGATCTGGTGGTGCAGCCAGTCGGCGACCCTGGGGTCGGTGGTCTCGGGGATCACCAGCGGCACCATCATCACCTCGTTGCCGATCACCTGCCACTGCGTGGACGAGGTGGTGATCGAGGTCTCCAGCCACGTGTACTGCGTCGTGCCGGTGATGCTGTGGTTCGGGTCGTCGACGGCGAGATAGGACTGCTTGTCCCGGTAGGAACGCAGATCCGGGATGATGAGCTCGGCGAGATCGCCGAAACGGAATCGGCGGTAGAGATGCTCGCCGTTGTCGATCGAGTTGGGACGCACCGGCATCCACTCGAAGTAGGCCTTGTCGGAGGCTCGCTTGCGGGCACTCCAGCTGCCCTGGGTGAGCTCCTTGTGGTTCTCGGCGCCATCGCGGTAGGAGTTGTCGGCCGATTCGTGGTCATCCCAGATGCAGATGAAGGGGTGGGCCGCATGTGCGCGGGCGAGGTCGGGGTCCTGGTGGTATTTCCCCTGGCGAACGCGGTAGTCGTCGACGGTCACGGTGGCGTGGACCGGGGCGGTCTGGCGGACCACCTCCCCGAATTTGCCCGGATAGCCGCCGGTCTCGTATTCGTAGGTGTAGTCGCCCAGATGCATCACGAAGTCGAGGTCGTCGCGGTCGGCGATTGCCCGGTATGAGATGAAGTGGCCGGCTTCGTAATTCGCGCAGGAACAGACCGCGAACCGCAGCTTGTCGACATCCGACGACAGCGCCGGTGCGGTCTTGGTGCGGCCGACCGGGGATGTCGCGCCGGCCAACGGCCCATCAGCGACGGTGAACCGGTAGAAGTACCTCGTGGCCGGCTGCAGACCAGCCGCGTCGACCTTGACGGTGTGGTCGCGTTCCACCGAGGTCGTGAACAATCCAGCCGACACGATGTGATCGAAGCGGGGGCCCGGGGAGACCTCCCATCGCACGGTGGTCGGTGAGCCGAATCCCGAACCCGGTGTCGCACGGGCCTCGGGTGTGACCCGAGTCCAGAGGATCACCCGGTCGGGGAGGGGATCGCCGGAGGCCACCGAATGCGCGAACACCGAATTCTTCGGGCTCGCTTCGGCATTGGGGCTCACGGCGGCGGCGACGGCGGCGGCCGATCCGGCGGCGACGGATGCGGTGCGCAGGAACATCCGACGCGACATCGAGGTCGTCGCGGCGGGGTCGGGCCGGGGGGCACTGCCAGGTTGCTGTGACACCAGCTGAGTGAAGACGGCTCAGGTTGCGGCTTGGGGTACAGAAGGTAAAGCGTTGGTGCGCTACGGGTATGCGAATCCCCACACTGTCATCGGCGGGTGAGTCGGCGTACCGGGACGTGCCAGAGTGACTGCGCGCACACCGAGTTCGCCGGGGTGTCCCCGGTCTCGGGTCTGGCCGCGAGCCGAGAATGATCAGTCGGCGAGTTCGCCTGACACCCAGCGCTTCTCGATGGTCTGCCGAGCATCGTCGGTGAGAGAACCGAAGAGTCGCAGTCGGGCCATGCCACCGTCGGGGAATACATCCATCCGTGCCTCGTCGATGGGCTCGGGGCATTCGACGACGAAGCGGTGCCGGGTGTCGGGCTGCAGGTGAGTGCGAGGCAGGATCTCCATCCACTCGCCGTCGCCGCGGCGTCCGCGAATCGACGCCGCACCTGGTGCGTTGCCGAGGAAGTAGCTGGTGTCGAGTTCGACCAGGCTGACGTGTCCCTCCCCGGCGAGCCGCACCTGCACCCAGTCATTGCCGTCATCGCGGCGTCGTGAGGTCTCCCAGCCCTCGCCCATCACGCGGGCCCGTCCGGGCATCAGCAGATTGTTGGGGGAGCTGTAGAACATGTTCGAGCAGGCGGTGATCATGCCGCCGTTCTCCAGTGCCGCGAGGTCGAGGCGGCCGCTGCCGAGGAATGCGGGGTCGGGTACGCCGCGTCCGTGTACGCGGAACCTCGCGATCCCGCCGTCGGGGTGCATGGTCAGGCGTACATGGGTGAAGCGTTCCTTGGAGTCGACCCGGAACGGGTTCTTGGTGTCGCCGTCGACCGCTGAGCGCTCGACGAGAGTCGTCCATTGCGCGGTGGTCACCAGTTCGTCGATAGACGGGAATCCCTCCACCGCGGCGCCTTCGACGGAGATGTAGGGCGGATAGTTGCCCTTGAACCATGCGGTGTCGACCACCACGCCGTAGATGATGCCGGGAACGCCGAGGCGGACGATCGCCTGATCGACACCCTGGGCGCGCCGGCGACGGGTCTCCCAGCCGTCGTACACCTGGCCCTTGTGGCCGAAGGTGTGCGGCTGGTACTCGGCATCGCCGGGTTTGATCAGATTCTGGGCCTCGGCGAACAGATCGTCGTTGCTCCAGACCACGGCCCCGCCGAGCTCGCGCAATGCCAGATCGGGCATCGAGGTGAAGTGCGGACGCGAGGAGGGGGGCATGGGGGTCACGGTCAAAAAGGGTACTTCGGATACCTGGTTGCACTCCAACCGAGTCCGGGCGCATACTCGCACGACGCAAGTAATTGCATGATGCAATCAACTAGTTGGTCGCGAAAGCCACTCGCAACCAGCGTCCGACGAGAGGGGTGGTGACACGGTGACGATCGATTCAGCGATGACCGAACCGACGACCAGCGCCTCAGTAACCACCGAACCGGCGACCACCGGCCAGGTTGGTACCGATCAGGCCGCGCGTCGTGAGTCCATCGAACTTCTCGTCACCGGTCTGCGTCGCTACGGCATGTTCCGCGAAAGCATGCTGACCTCACGCGATCACGGAAAGAGTCCCTTCCCTTCGGGCCGCGGCGGTGATCTCGCGGTGGAGAAGTCGGCCTACCGCTGTCTGTTCGCGCTCGACAAACGCCCCGCACGGTCGGGCGAGCTGGCCGAGTATCTGCACGCAGACCCCTCGACGGTGAGCCGACACGTTGCGCAGCTCGTGGACGCCGGCCACGTGCAGCGCGAGCCGGACCCGCGCGACGGCCGGGCCTCGGTGCTCGCGCTCACCGACAACGGACGAGAGTTCGTGGCATCGCTGCGCGCCGAGCGTGCGGCCTTCCTGGACCGCATCCTCGACGACTGGGAGACCGGTGACCTCGAGTCCGTCGCGGCGCTGTTCACCCGACTCATGGACCGCTTCGAGGAGCACATCTCGGGCGCGCCCGGCGGGTCGCCTGCCGCCTCGACCCCGGGACGCACCGGTACCGGTGCCTGAGCCTGAAACAGCTCACCCGCTTGCCCTGATCGCGTGTCGCAGCCGCTCGGCGCGACGACCTCACCCACACACCGCCCGCACAGCCCGCGAGAGACACAGTCCGACATCTCCCGCAAGGACGGTCCGATCAAGAAAGTCATCACATGTCGACCAATTCCGCCCCGGCGGATGCGGGCCACTTCACCGGCCCGAACCTGAGCCATCGGCAGATCCTGACCATCATGGCGGGGCTGCTCGCGGGCATGTTCCTCGCGGCACTCGACCAGACCATCGTGTCCACGGCGATCCGCACGATCGCTGACGACCTCAACGGGTACTCGCTGCAGGCATGGGTCACCACCGCCTACCTGATCACCGCGACGATCTCGACGCCGCTCTACGGCAAGTTGTCGGATATGTACGGCCGCAAGAAGCTGTTCATGTTCGCCATCACGGTCTTCGTCATCGGGTCGTTCCTGTGCTCGACCTCGACATCGATGTACGAACTCGCCGCCTTCCGCGCGCTGCAGGGTGTCGGTGCCGGCGGTCTGATGTCGCTGGCGCTGACCATCATCGGCGACATCGTGCCGCCGCGTGAACGCGCCAAGTACCAGGGTTACTTCCTCGCGGTCTTCGGCACCTCGAGCGTGCTCGGTCCGGTGCTCGGCGGTCTGTTCTCCGGCCAGAACTCGATCCTGTGGATCTCCGGTTGGCGGTGGGTGTTCCTGGTCAACGTGCCGATCGGCATCCTCGCGCTCGGTCTGGTGTTCAAGGTGCTCAACTATGAGCAGAAGAAGACCTCAGCCGATCGCGGTCGCGTGGACTGGTGGGGCGCTGCCGCGCTGACCATTGGTCTGGTGCCGCTGCTGATCGTCGCCGAGCAGGGCCGCACCTGGGGATGGGGATCGCCGGCCGCGATCATTTGCTACATCGTCGGCGCGGTCGGCATCGCCGCCTTCGTGTGGATCGAACACAAGATGGGCGAACGCGCGATCATCCCGTTGCGGGTGTTCAACAACCGCGTCTTCGCCCAGGGTGTCGGCATCTCGCTGGTGGTCGGCGCGGTCATGTTCGGCGGTATCTCGATGCTGCCGCAGTACTTCCAGGTGCTGCGCGGATCGAGTCCGACGATCGCAGGCCTGCAGATGCTCCCGATGGTGCTCGGCCTGATGTCGGCCTCGATCGTGTCGGGTCAGTTCATCTCGCGCACCGGGCGCTACAAGATCTTCCCGATCATCGGCGCGGTCCTCATGACCATCGCGACCTTCATGCTGCACTACGTGGGGACGGGCACCCCGATCTACGTCGTGATGATCTTCGCGTTCCTGCTGGGATTCGGTCTGGGCAATCTCATGCAGCCGATGACGCTGGCCATGCAGAACGCGTTGCCGATGAAGGACATGGGCGTGTCCACCGGTGTGGCGACGTTCTTCCGCCAGATCGGCGGAACCCTGGGTGTGGCGGTGTTCTTCTCGCTGCTGTTCAGCCTGATGGGTCCCAACATCACCGACAACATGAGGGCCGCCTCCACCACGCCCGAGTTCAAGTCGGCGGTCGTGAAGGCCACGCAGTCCCACGACGGCCAGGTGTCGGCCTTCGGTGACGCACTGGCATCCGGTCACGGTTCGACCGGCGGGGTCCTCGACGACACGTCGGTGATCGCACGCCTGCCGCATGCGCTCGCCGAGCCGATCGAGAAGGGATTCGCCGATGCGATGGACACCGTGTTCTTGTCTGTGTCGATCCTGGCGTTGATCGCGGTGGTGCTGGTGCTGTTCTGGAAGGAGATACCGCTGCGGGCCGCCGGTCGGGCACCGGTGGAGATCTCGCGGGAGACCGAGGCCTTCGAAGCGCAGAAACTCGCCGAGCGCACCGCGGGATCCGAGGAGGGTGATCGCTGAGGCGACCCGCAACGAAAAAACGGGCCGGTCAGATCATCAGTGTGATCTGACCGGCCCGATTGTTGCCGGTGCTCGTCAAGAACGGCTCGTCACGAACAGTTCTTCAGGACCGGTTCGTCAGGAATGCGGGTCAGCTATGCGTCTCGGCAACACGTGCCGCCGCCTGCGCGGCGGTCTTCTCGGCTTCGCTCTTGCCGACCCACTTGCCCGGATCCACATGCTTGCCCGGCTCGAGGTCCTTGTAGTGCTCGAAGAAGTGCGAGATCGCCGAGAGCTCGTACTCATCGACGTCCCCGACGTCCTGGATGTGGTCCCATCGCACGTCGTCGGCGGGCACCGCGAGGAGCTTGTCGTCGCCGCCGGCCTCATCGCTCATGGTGAACATGCCCACCACACGAGCCTTGACCACGACGCCGGGGTAGACCGACTCGGGCATCAGCACCAGGCAGTCGAGCGGATCGCCGTCCTCGCCGAGCGTGTCGTCGACGTAGCCGTAATCGGCCGGATAGCCGAACGAGGTGTAGAGGTAGCGGTCGAGGTGCACGCGGCCGGTTTTGTGATCGACTTCGTACTTGTTGCGCGAGCCCTTGGGGATCTCGATGATGACGTCGAATTCCACGGTCGTCGTGTCTCCTGTGTCGGCAAACGGGTGAACGGTCACCACAACGATACTGTTGCAGGACGCGGGCGGAAGCCGCAGGGCACGAACAGTCGCAAGGCGTGGGAGTCCGGTGCGATCGAGGCACGGGCGCGGGTGATGTGGAGGCAATGTGGGAGAGAGTCGGACCGGCAGGTCCTCGCGCAAGGGCCTGCTGTGGACGTTGATCCCACTGGTGGTAATCGTGATTGTCGCCGTCATCGTGGTGGTGGTCGCCACGCATGTGGACGACGACTCGACCGCGACCCCGGCAGGTATCCCGCCGCGACCGGCACTGATCCAACCGGTGGCCACCATCGCGCCGGTCAACGCGTCTGACCCCGAACCCACGCCGGAGGGTGTCGCCGCCACGCTGACGCCGCTGGTCGGCGTGCCGGCGGTGGGCAACCTGACCGGCGAGGTGATCGATGCGATCTCGGGTACGTCGCTGTGGTCGCGCAACCCCACCACCCCGATGACCCCTGCTTCGGCCACCAAGATCCTCACCGCGGCGGCAGCGCTGTTGTCGCTGCCGCTCGATGGGCGTATCACCACCAACGCGGTGATGGGCCCGGGCGGACAGGTGATCCTCGTCGGGGCCGGTGACCCCACACTGACCGAGCAGCCGGTCGGCCAACCGACACTGTTCACCACACCTCCGCGGATCTCCGACCTCGCCGCGCAGATCCGGCGCTCAGGAGTTGCCGTCACCTCGGTGGGGGTCGACACCAGCGCCTTCAGTGGCCCGTCGATGGCCTCCACCTGGGAGACGTCTGACATCGCTGCGGGCAACATCGCCCCGATCCAGTCGCTGATGGCCGACTCCGGTCGCAAGGACCCCCTCGGGCTGTACTCGCCACGCACCGCGACGCCGGCGGTCGACGCGGGATCGGCACTCGCACGTGCGCTGGGACTGTCCGGCGACGCGGTCCGCGAGGTCACTGCGCCGGCCGGCGCGAAGGTGCTCGCCTCGGTCACCTCGGCTCCGCTGTCGACACGTCTGGCCGACATGGTGACCCAGTCCGACGACGTGCTCGCCGAGACCATCGGTATCGAGGTGTCCAGGGCGACGGGCGGGCAGGCCAGCCTCGTCGGCGCGGTGTCGGCGGTGCGAAAAGTTCTTGCCGACAACGGCTTCGACCTGACCGGGGTGACCCTGGACGACGTCAACGGACTGTCGGTCGGGAACCGGATCCCGGCGTCGCTGCTGGCTTCCATCATCGAGTCGGCGGCCGGCGGCAACGCTGTGGCGGCCACCAAGCCCGCGGCACAGGCCAAGCTGCGACCACTGCTCGACACCTTCCCCGTGGGCGGTGCAAACGGCACACTGTCCGACCGGTTCGTCGGGGAGCAGTCGGGTGCGGGATGGGTGCGCGCGAAAACGGGTACGTTGACCGGTGTGAGCACACTGTCCGGCATCGTCCAGACCACCGACAACCGTGTGCTGGTCTTTGCGCTCATGTCCTCGGGCACCAATCCCGCCGATGCCCGTCCCGCACTCGACGACATCGCCTCGGCGCTGCATGGATGCGGTTGCCGGTGACGCCGGACCAGCCATCGCCGGACCAGTCGGCACCAGACCAGTCGGCACCAGACCAGTCGGCATCAAACCAGTCACTGCCGGATCAGCCGGTTGCCGCCCCATCCGAGCGCGAGCGTGACTCGCGGCCGGGGGCGCGGGTGGATTGGGGCACCGCGGCATCGGTCGGGCGTCGACTGGCCAAGGGTGGACCCAAGGTCACCACGTACACCTGGGAGCAGGCCAGGGCAGAGCTCGTCGCCGCCGCGGCCACCGCGGAGAAGCCGGTCCGCGAGGTGACCGGGCTCGCCGATGGGCTCGCCGTGCCCGTGGCGCAGGCGCTCGACCGCAAGGAATGGGTCACCGCGGCGACCAGTTCGATGTCGGCGATGCTCGGCGAGGACGGCGACTCGCCGACGGGCCTGTCGGCGATCACCGCACGGGTGGGCGGTGTGCAGGCGGGCGGATTGCTCGCGGTGCTCTCGAGCGCGATCCTCGGTCAGTACGACCCGTTCAGCATCGACCCGGTCAGTGGCGAGTTGGGTGTGCTGTTGCTGGTGACCCCCAACATCATTGCCACCGAACGGGCGTTGCACGTGGTGCCGCAGGATTTCCGGCTGTGGGTCTGTCTGCACGAGGTGACTCATCGTGTGCAGTTCTCGGCCAATCCCTGGCTGCGCGACTACATGCTCGACAACATCGCCGTGCTCACCCGCGACACCGGCGAGAGTAGTGCCGAGATCATCGCCCGTCTCACCGCCGCGGTGCGCAGCGACCGGCCGCGGGAGAAGGGTGTTCTCGGGATGATGCAGCTGCTGCAGACACCCGAACAGTACGACGCCTTCACCCGCATGATGATGCTCGGCACGCTCCTGGAGGGACACGCCGACCATGTGATGGATGCCGTGGGGCCCGACTACGTGCCCAGCGTCGAACGCATCCGCGAGGCCTTCGACCAGCGCAGACAACGCCCGCAGAATCCGGTCCAACGACTTCTGCGCGCCCTGATGGGGATGGACGCCAAACTCGCGCAGTACATCCGGGGCAAAGCATTCGTCGACGAGGTGGTCGAGAAGGTGGGGATGAGTCGGTTCAACACCGTCTGGTCGAACCCGCACACACTGCCGCGTCCCGACGAGATCGATGAGCCTCAGCGTTGGATCGACCGCGTGTTGTGACGCCCGCGGGGTGTTCTGGAGGTCGTGCGATCACTGAGATCACCACGGCGGTAACGGAGTTCGTGGCCGCACACGAACTCGGCAGGCGGGTGTGTGTCGGATTGTCCGGTGGTGCCGACTCGTTGTCGCTGACCGCGGCATCGGTCCGTGCGGGTCTGGACGTCTGTGCTCTCGTGGTCGATCACGGGTTACAGGACGGCTCGGCACAGGTCGCCTCGCGGGCCGCCAGAGCGGCCGAGCGACTCGGCGCCCGTGCGCAGGTGATCACCGTCGAGGTCTCCGGGAGTGGCGGAATGGAGGCGGCTGCGCGCGATGCCCGCTATCGCGCACTCGCCGAGCACCGGGGGGAGCGACCGGTGTTGTTGGCGCACACGCTCGATGATCAGGCCGAGACCGTATTACTCGGTCTCGCACGCGGTTCGGGCCCGCGCTCGATCGCGGGGATGAGGCCGTGGAGCCGACCGTGGGGACGGCCGCTGCTGGGCGTGCGCCGTGCGCGTACCCGCGCGGCCTGCGACGAGATGGGCCTTGTGCCACACGAAGATCCGCATAATGTCGATCCGAGGTTCACTCGCGTGCGATTGCGTACCGAGGTGCTTCCCCTGCTCGAGGAGGTGTGCCAGGGAGGTGTTGCGCAGGCTTTGGCGCGGACCGCGCGTCTCCTGCGTGAGGACATCGACTGCCTGGATGACGTTGCAGCCCATCAGCAGGTCGATGGGGAAGAGGTCGCTGTCGCCGACCTCGCCGCACACCCGCCGGCGATCCGCCGCCGCGTGCTACGGCTGTGGCTGGGCAGATGGAACACGGCGCCGACGGCATCGGTGATCGATGCCGTCGACGCCCTGATCGTCGACTGGCACGGGCAGGGCCCGGTGGCCATCGGTGGTGACCCGCAGTGGCGGATCAGCATTGTCCGTCGCGACGGTGTGCTGTCAGCCCTGCGCAGCGCGCGCGATCAGTGAACTCCGACTTGGCTGTCAGACGGTCAGACGGTCAGCCGGTTGAGTTCGCCGGTTGAGTTCTCAGCGCAACTTGGCCTTGAGCGCAGCCATCTGAGACTGCGCGTCGGCGGTGGAGGCCTTGGACAGCGTGACCGAGAGCTTGTTGTTCGGCCCCGACACGATCGCGGTCAGCAGCGGGGTCAGTGCACCGCAGTTGTGGAAGGCCGGGATGTCGTAGCTGCCGTCGAGTTGGCCGAGTTTTCCGGTGGCCTGATCCACGTACTCGGTGCCGAGTGCCCCGCCGGAGAGGGTGGCTTCGGTCTTGGTGGTCTCGCAGTTCTTGCCCACGAGGTTCACCGACGACGACCCGGGTGCGGCATCGAGGCCGAGGGGAGCCACCGAGTCGATCTTCACCTTGAATGACTGCTTGGCATTGATCTTGATGGACGCACCGACGGTGCCGGTTCCGGTGACCGGACCGGCGTCGACGACGGAGATCTTCATGGACGCGAGATTGATGGGGCCGAGCTGCAGCTTGGCAGACGCCTGCTTGAGGGCGAGGGTGCCGCTGATCGGGTAGATCGTGTTCCCGTGCTCGTCGGTACCAGCCGGGTTGCCGAGATCGAGTTCGGTGTTCAGCGGTGAGTTTCCGAAATCGACGTTGAGGCCCAGCTTCGCGACCGTGGTGGTGGTGTGCGCCGTGAAGGGGAACGCAATTGTGGCTGCGGACGCCGAACCGGTGCCGGCCACAACCATGCCCGCAGCAGCGCCGACTGCGACGATGCCAGCGGCGGTGGAACGAATAGTCTTGCGGCCGAGAGAATTGCGCAAAGAGATCATGTTGAGTTCTGCTCCAAGTTGTCATGCATTGTCCCGCGTCGTCGCGGCACGAGAAGCAGTATGTCCACGTGCTCGCAGGCAAACCTCAGCTTTTGCTCAGGTTCGGTGAATGCGACAACCCGGGTTGCTCGAATTGCTGCTCGGGCGGCAGGGATCGACGAGTGTTTTGTTAGCCACCACAATCAACTCCGCCGACCGGGCTGGGAGCAGGTGGGAGGCGATGCCGGTCGCTGTCCCTATCGAGGACGGCGACCGGCATCTACCGACTACATTCGGCGCGTGGCGTCGATCAGGCGGGGTTCGCGAGGGTGGCGGCGAAAGTGATGTGCCGGCCGGTCAGTGCCGCATCGACGGCAGGGGTCAGCAGCCCACAGCCGGAGAACAGGCCGATCGTCGAGTCGGCGGTCACGGTGCCGATGGAGGTCGGGGTGGCGTTCTTGGCACCGTAGTAGGTGCCCGACCAGTTTGCGGCGATCGGCAGGCTCTGGCAGGTCTTGCCGACGAGATTGGTCGCCGACGAGCCGGAGATGGTGGTCGGCGTGGCCGAGACGACCTTGATGCGATACGGCGCCGATGCCTTGATGGCGATCCCGTCGGGGCTGTCGGTGGCGGTGCCCTTGAGGCTGCCGGACTCCACGATCGCCAGCTTTACGTCGACGCCGATCGGACCGAGATGCACTGTGGCCATGCCGAGGTCACTGGGCAGTCCGATGGTGCCGGTGAGGGGGTAGACGTCCTCGGCGGTGGCCTTGCCGTACTTGAACACCGCGGTGGCGCCCGTGGCCTCGCCGGCGAAGCCGATCTTCGAGCTGGCCTTGACCGTGGCGGTGGTCGCGGTCTGTTCGGTGTCGGCGGCCGAGGCGGCACCGGTGCCCGCGATCGCGGCCGCGAGGGCGCCCGAAGCGATCAGCGTTGCGGTTGCCGAGCGGATGACCTTGGTGCGCAACGGCTTAGGGGTGATCGAGGTTGATGCAATCGACATTGACAGATCTTTCTTCGATGTACTGCGCCGATAGCGGAATGATCCGCCCGACGTCAGTTGGTGAGGAGAATCCGAGAGGTGTTCTCGAATCCGGACCGGGACGGTACGAAACAGCCCCGACAGATCTCGGTGCCCCCGACGAACACCGTGGGTGACAGACGCCTGATCAGGCGGTGGTGTGCGGTCTCAGATCCACCGACAGGGTGTTGCCGTCACCGGAGACAAGGGTGGTGAGCACGTCGGTGAGCGCACCGCAGTTGTGGAAGGCCGGAATCGTGTACGTGCCGGTCAGAGTTCCTGACATCGTCTTGAAGGTTCCGGCGAGATCGCCGGAGAGGTCTGCGGTGGTGGCCTCGGTCATGCACTTGGTGCCCACCAGGTTCAGTGTCGACGAGCCGGGTGCCTTGTCCAGGCCGAGTGGGACCAGCGAGGTGATCTGCACCTTGAACTTCTGGCTGACCTTGGTGTTCACCTTGCCGCCGGCGAGCAGGACTGAACCCGTGGTCTCCGGGTCGACGACCTTCATGGTGATCGCCGCCAGCTTCACCGGGCCGACCTTCAGATCGGTGGTGGCCTGCGGGAGTTCCAGGGTCGAGGTGAGTGGCAGGCGCCCGTCGGGACCGGCCTTGAACGCCACCTCGCCGGTCATCGTGGTGGTGGGGAAGGAGGTGGTCAGTCCGAGCTTGGCGACTGTGGTGTGTGCGGTGGCGTCGAGGGTGAGCGGGATGCTCAGGGCCGAGGCCGATCCGGTGCCCACAACGGCGACTGCAGCGGCCGCGGACGCTGCGACGGCACCCGCTGTGAGGGTGCGAATCGCTCTGCGTGAGCGAGGATTACGGAAAACTGACATTGATCGTGTTGCTCCACAAGTCGGGGTGTGCACACCACAGGACGCACGCCATGTGCCAACCGTGGCGTGCGTCGGTGGTGCGGCGCCGCATGTCGCGGCGCGACGAGGAGTATGCGCATCGGTACCGGCACAGCCGAGCCATTTTCGAAAATTTTTGTTAGAGGAGACAAGCAACCATGCACGCGCTGTCTTGGTGAACTCTTTACCGATCGCGTCGTATTGTGATCCGTCACATGATCGGTGGTGACGGGCTGTGACCTGACGACGGGGACGGAGATCCCAGGCGGGCGCGGATTCGCTGCCCGGCCGGTTCTCGTGACAAGCTGATCTGCGACGATCGAGTCGGCACTGTTCCCTCGAAGCCAGGGATCGTTCGAGCAGGAAGGCTGAGTGGATGTCAGCTGGGTGGATGGCGAGCGAAGGCGTGTCACGCGTATATGTGACGCCCTGCGGATCCGTATCGAAGGGGTGGCGCGCGCGATGACCTCAGACCAGTCCGCCAGGACGCTGTCCGCCGAGAGTGCCGACGTCCCCGACGGCGCGTATTCCGGTGACATCGAGGCCGTGCTCATCACCGAGGAGCAGATCCAGCAGCGCATCGCCGAGCTGGCCGAATCGGTGGCTGCACGCTACGCCGATGCCGAAGACGATCTGGTCCTCGTCGGCGTGCTCAAGGGCGCGATCATGTTCATGACCGACTTCGCCCGCGCGCTGCCGATCCCGTCGCAGATGGAATTCATGGCGGTGAGCTCGTACGGCTCGTCGACGTCCACCTCCGGTGTGGTTCGGATCCTCAAAGACCTCGACCGTGACATCGCCGGTCGCGATGTGCTGATCGTCGAGGACATCATCGACTCCGGCCTCACGCTCAGTTGGTTGATGAAGAATCTCGCGACGCGTCACCCGCGTTCGCTGCAGGTGTGCACGCTGCTGCGTAAACCGGAGGCGGTGCGCAACATCGTCGAGGTCGCCGACGTCGGCTTCGACATCCCCAACGACTTCGTGGTGGGTTACGGCCTCGACTACGCGGAGCGCTATCGCGATCTGCCCTATATCGGCCGGTTGCGGCCGGCGGTCTACGAGCGCTGAGCGACCATGGCCTGGCGCACCGGTGCACCCCGGTCCGGCGACTCCTCGGCGCTGCCGAGCGACGGTGAATCCTCCACTGCGACAGACACTTCGCCGCGCACCGCGGCTCAGATCGCGGCGGCGGTCCGAGCCGGTCGGCTGACCCCAGAGCAGGCGGTCACGCGTGCACTGAGTCGCATCCAGGCACGCGACGGAAATCTGGGTGCCTTCGTCTCGGTGCGCGAGGCTGACGCACTCGAGCGCGCGCGTGCGCTGTCGACGCATCCGCATCTGCGCGACCTCCCGCTCGCCGGGGTGCCGGTGGCCATCAAGGACAACGTCGGCGTCGCAGGCGAGGTGCTGACGATCGGCTCGGCGGCGACCAGTCCCGTGGCGCAGGGCTCCGATCACCCGGCGGTGGCTTGCCTCGTCGCGGCCGGTGCCGTGGTGGTCGGCACCACCGCGGTCCCGGAGCTGTGCGTCTGGGGTGCGACCGACCGTCCCGGATCGGTGACCCGCAATCCGTGGAACACCGCGCGTACCGCCGGCGGGTCCTCGGGTGGCTCGGCCTCGGCTGTCGCCTCCGGCCAGGTGCCGATCGCCCTGGGTAACGATGGTCTGGGATCCATCCGCATCCCGTCGGCCGACTGCGGGCTGGTCGGCATCAAGCCCGGTCCCGGGGTGGTGCCGGGACTGCTCGAAGCGGCGGATTCGCCGACCACCGATCCGCACGGCTGGTACGGGATGTCGGAGAACGGCCCGATCGCCACGACCGTGGCCGATGCGGCGCTGATGCTCTCGGTGTTGGCCGGCGACGCGTCCTACGCCACGGTGCACGATCCGGCGGCGCTGACGATCCTGTCGGCACACAACTTCCCGACCGCACTCGGTCGGCCCGACCCCTATTTCGACGCCAGTCAGACCGAATGCGAGTCGTTGTTCGGCAATGCCGGTCATCGGATCGCGCGGATGCCGCTGGCCTATCCGACCAACCCGCTGCCACTGCTGTACCGCTGGGTCGGCGGGGTGGCCGGCGATGTCGACTCGCTGACCGCCGACGGCGGCGCACCGGATCTGCTGCAGCGCCGGACCAAGGTCCATGCGCGACTGGGGAAGCTGGTCATCGATCGAAATCTGGTGCGCGACAGTCAGATCGACGATATCCGCAGTCGGATCGAGCGGTGTATGGACCTCGCGTGGGCGCAGGTCATCATGACCCCGACGCTGGCCCGACCGCCGATCCGGGCCCGTCAGTGGTCGCGGCGGGGGTGGTTGGCCAATGTGATCGCCAACGTCTCCTATGCGCCCTATCCGGGACTGTTCAACCTGCTGCGCTGGCCGGCGATCTCGATCCCCACCGGCGTGCATCCGGTTTCGGGGACGCCGGTGGCCGTCCAGCTCGCGGCGCGTCCGGGTTCGGAATCGCTGTTGCTCGGTCTGGCCGCTCAGATCGAGCGGCAGCGTCCGTGGCAGCGGGTCGCGCCCGGGTACTGACGCTGCATTGCTATATATCCACGGTGGACATATAGTTGGGTGTGAGCGACAACCGGACCGGAGCGCAGACCCGCGGACGCGGACGACGTGCCTGGTCGCAGGTGCGCGACGACGTCATCGGCGCTGCGGCCCTGCTGCTCGCCGACGGTGGGCCGGCCGCCGTCGACTTCAGCTCGGTGAGCGCCGCCAGTGGCGTCAGCCGGGTCACACTGCGTAAACACTGGGACTCACCGGCTGCACTCGCACTCGACGCCTACGTCGCCTCGGTCGGTGTGGACATGCCGATTCGTGACACCGGCGACCTGCGGGCCGATCTCGCCGCGGTGATGTCGGCATTCGTCGAGACCATGCGCGACCCGCGCCATCGCCGTGCCGCCGCGCAGCTGATCGGCGCCGCACAGCTCGACCCGGCAATGGCCGCGTCGTTTTCCGACCACTATTTCGGGCCGCGCCGACACCGACTGGTCGCACTGCTTCGCCTCGGGCGGATGCGCGGTCAGCTGCGTGACGACGTCGAGCCCGAGATCGTGATCGATCTGCTGTGGGGAGCGATGTACCAGCGCATCCTGCTCCCGCATCTGGTCGGGACGCTCGACGAGGCGGCGGCGCGGGCGCTGCTCGACATCACACTGCACGGCGCCGCCCCGACGCGGCCGGCCGTGCCCACGTCAACGGAAGAAGGACAACCATCATGACCACCCCAGTCGCCATCAGCACCGTCGCCACCAGCACCAACGGGGGCAGGCTCGCCGGCAAGGTCGCACTCATCTCGGGCGGCTCACGGGGGATGGGCGCCTCTCATGCGCGCGCACTGGTCGCTCAGGGTGCGCGGGTGGTGATCGGCGACCTCCTCGACGACGACGGCGCCGCACTCGTCGCGGAACTCGGCGAGTCCAATGCCGTGTTCGTCCACCTCGACGTCACCAGCGAGGAATCGTGGGCCCATGCCGTCGACGTCACCACCAGCACATTCGGACGGCTGGACGTGCTGATCAACAACGCCGGCATCTTCACCCGCGGTTCCGTCGAGGACGCCGACCCGGCACAGTTCGCCACGACCATCGACGTCGATCTCAACGGCGTCTTCCTGGGGATGCACGTCGCCATCGGCGCATTGCGTGCGGCCGGCGGCGGGTCGATCATCAACATCTCGTCGATCGCCGGCCTCACCGGGTTCAAGAACCGTGCCGCCTACGCCGCCGCGAAGTGGGGTGTGCAGGGCTTGACGAAGACCGCAGCGCTGGAACTCGGCGGCGACAACATCCGCGTGAACTCGATCCACCCGGGCTCGGTACGCACCCCGCTCACCGCCGGACTCGAGCGCGGATTCGACCAGATCCCACTCGGCCGCGACGCCGCACCGGAAGAGATCTCCGCGCTGGTGGTCTACCTCGCATCCGACGAGTCGGCCTTCGTCTCGGGGGCCACTATCGCGATCGACGGGGGCGAAACGGCCGGTAACAACATGCGTGCGGACGCCTGACCGGGGCGCATGTGAACCGGCATTCGTCCCGGGCGTCGCGCACACCTGGGGAAATGCGCCGATTTCGCCCACGGGGGAACGCTCGACCGTCGCCGATCGTTAGCGGGTAGCCTGTTAGATCAGGTGTAACCGACTCGTTGAAGGGATGCGCCGGCCCAGCCGGGAACAGACCGAATGAACCGTAAGACAGTCTTTCGCAATCTCGCGATCATCGCCGTCATCATCGTGGCGATCTGGGGCTGGTCCGTGCTCCACGACAACAACAGGGACTACAAGAGTGTCGACACCTCTGTGGCCATCAGTCAGCTGACGGACAAGAACGTCTCGGAAGTCCAGATCGACGATCGTGAGCAGCGTCTGCGTCTGACGCTCAAGAACGATGTCGACGGCTCCGACAAGATCAGCACCAAATACCCCGACGGGGCCAGTGCGCAGATCTTCACCGACGTTCAGCGCTCGGGAGCCAAGTACCAGACCAACGTCACCCAGCAGTCGGTGTTCTGGCAGCTCATGGTCTACCTGCTGCCGATGATCATCCTCTTCGGCCTGTTCTTCTTCGTCATGAACCGCATGCAGGGCGGCGGCAAGGGCGGCGTGATGGGCTTCGGCAAATCCAAGGCCAAGCAGTTGTCCAAGGACATGCCCAAGACCACCTTCGCCGATGTGGCCGGTGCGGATGAGGCAGTCGAGGAGCTGCGGGAGATCAAGGACTTCCTGCAGAACCCGCAGCGCTATCAGGCCCTGGGCGCCAAGATCCCTCGTGGCGTGCTGCTCTACGGTCCGCCCGGCACCGGTAAGACACTGCTCGCCCGTGCCGTGGCCGGTGAGGCGGGGGTGCCGTTCTTCACCATCTCCGGTTCGGATTTCGTGGAGATGTTCGTCGGTGTCGGTGCCTCCCGTGTGCGCGACCTGTTCGAGCAGGCCAAGAGCAATGCCCCGTGCATCATCTTCGTCGACGAGATCGACGCCGTCGGTCGTCAGCGTGGTGCCGGCCTCGGCGGCGGTCACGACGAGCGCGAGCAGACCCTCAACCAGCTGCTGGTGGAGATGGACGGCTTCGGTGACCGGTCGGGCATCATCGTCATCGCCGCGACCAACCGTCCCGACATCCTCGACCCGGCGTTGCTGCGCCCCGGCCGTTTCGACCGGCAGATCCCGGTCGGCGCGCCCGACATGAAGGGCCGACTGCAGATCCTGCAGGTCCACATCAAGGGCAAGCCGGTGGCACCTGATGTCGACCTGTCCGGGCTGGCCAAGCGCACCCCGGGGATGTCCGGTGCCGACCTGGCCAACGTGGTCAACGAGTCCGCACTGCTCACCGCGCGTGAGAACAAATCGGTGATCACCAACGAGACGTTGGAGGAATCGGTCGATCGTGTGATCGGCGGTCCGCGACGCAAGAGCCACGTCATCTCCGATCAGGAGAAGAAGATCGTGGCCTACCACGAGGGCGGACACACCCTCGCCGGCTGGGCGATGCCCGATCTCGACCCGATCTACAAGGTCACCATCCTCGCCCGCGGTCGCACCGGCGGTCACGCCCTGGCCGTGCCGGAGCAGGACAAAGACCTCATGACGCGGTCGGAGATGATCGCCCGCCTGGTGATGGCGATGGGCGGTCGTGCGTCGGAGGAGCTCGTCTTCCACGAGCCCACCACCGGTGCGTCCTCCGACATCGACCAGGCCACCAAGATCGCCCGCGCGATGGTCACCGAATACGGCATGAGCGCCAAACTCGGTGCGGTGCGCTACGGCCAGGAACAGGGCGATCCGTTCCTCGGACGCAGCATGGGAGCCCAGAGCGACTACAGCGCCGAGGTGGCCAGCGAGATCGACGACGAGGTGCGTCGCCTGATCGAGGCCGCCCACACCGAGGCGTGGTCGATCCTCACGCAGTACCGCGACACCCTCGACGAGCTGGCCACCCAGCTGCTCGAGAAGGAGACGCTGACGCGTAAGGATCTCGAGGCGATCTTCGCCAATGTTGAGAAGCGGCCGCGAATCACCACTTTCAACGACTTCGGTGAGCGCACGCCCAGCGACAAGCCGCCGGTGAAGACGCCGCGTGAGCTGGCGCTCGAACGGGGCGAGCCGTGGCCGCCGGAGGGTTCGCAGGATCGCTCCCGCGAAACCGTCGGTGCGGCACCGGTGAACGGTTCCGGTGGCGTCGGTCCGGTCAACGGGCATCAGCCCGGCCCCAACGGCCAGGGATATCCCGGCTACCCGCAGGGTTATCCGGCACCGGGATACGAGGGGCCCGGATACGGCAACCCGGGGCATCAGTCCCAGCCGCAGCCCATCCCGCACGACCAGAACCCGGGATACCCCCCGCAGCAGAACACCCCGCCGGCCGGCGGTCGCCACGATGGCGGGACGTACCCCGACTACGGTGCGCCGCGCGACTGGTCGGCATCGGGCTGGCCTCCCCGTGACGGTCACAACGACGGAGATCAGGGTGGCACCAACGGCAACGGCCACCAGTACTGAGGCGCCACCCCGCGTCGCAGGCGCCCGCATCGATCAGCGGGCGCGTGCGCGTATCGGCCGGATCTGTTCGGACCGGGATGAATTCTGTCGAGGCTGACGCCGGAGCCGGCCGATGACCGCCGACGACGAATGCCCGGCAACGCCTCGCGAATCGACGATGGAGGATGCTCAGATGACCGTCGCACACCAGGGTGAGGCGACATCGACGTTCGACGCACCACGCGCGGAAGCCGCAGTCCGGGAGTTGCTGATCGCGATTGGGGAGGACCCCGACCGGGACGGACTCAAGGACACCCCGGCGCGCGTCGCGCGCGCCTACGAGGAGATGTTCGCGGGCCTGCACGAGAACCCCGACGACGTGTTGGCGACCACCTTCGACGTGGGACACGACGAACTCGTCCTCGTCCGCGACATCCCGCTCTACTCGACCTGTGAGCACCATCTGGTGTCGTTCCACGGTGTGGCACATGTCGGCTACATCCCCGGAAAGAGCGGACGGGTCACCGGCCTGTCCAAACTCGCCCGGCTCGTCGACCTCTACGCCAAGCGGCCCCAGGTCCAGGAGCGGCTCACCACACAGATCGCCGATGCGATCGTGCGGCGGCTCGACCCGCGCGGGGTGATCGTGGTGATCGAATGCGAGCATCTGTGCATGGCGATGCGCGGTATCCGTAAGCCGGGCGCGGTGACCACCACCTCGGCGGTGCGCGGACAGTTCAAGTCGAGTGCGGTCTCGCGCGGCGAGGCGCTCGACCTCATCAGCCGGGGACGCTGACGTAGCCGATGACCCTCGTGATGGGCATCGTCAACGTGACCACCGATTCGTTTTCCGACGGTGGCCGCTACGTCGATGCGGACAAGGCGATCGCTCACGCACATCAGCTGATCGCCGAGGGCGCCGAGATCATCGACGTGGGCGGTGAGTCGACACGGCCGGGCGCGGTGCGCGTAGACCCCGAGATCGAGACCGCGCGGATCGCGCCGGTGATCACCGCACTGGCACAGGACGGCATCTCGGTGTCGGTCGACACCATGCGCGCCCGTGTCGCCGAGGCCTCGCTCGCCGCGGGCGCCCGGATCGTCAACGACGTCTCGGGCGGTCGCGCTGACGCGGACATGGGCAAAGTCGTCGCCGCCCACGACGTTCCGTGGATCCTGATGCACTGGCGACCGGTCGGGGACGCGACCGCGCGCGTCGCACGTTTCGGTCATGACGTGTCGGCGGTCGGCGGCTACCGGGACGTGGTCGCCGAGGTGAGTGGGGAATTGCTGGCGCAGGTGGACGCCGCGGTCACCGCAGGTGTTGATCCTGCGCGGTTGATCCTCGACCCGGGACTCGGCTTCGCCAAAGCCGCCGAACACAACTGGGCGCTGCTGCACGAGCTGCCCACGCTGGTGGGGCTGGGCTTCCCGGTGCTCGTGGGCGCCTCGCGCAAACGTTTCCTCGGGTCGCTGCTGGAGACCGACGGCCGACCGCGTCCGCCTTCCGGGCGTGACGTGGCGACTGCGGCGATCTCGGCGCTGGCCGCCACACACGGCGCATGGGGTGTGCGGGTGCATGACGCGGGCAGCAGCCGTGATGCGATCGCGGTGGCGCGAGCCTGGCAGGCCGGCGGCGCCCGCGCCGGACGTGCCGACATCACCGAGGTCTCGACCGCCCAGAGCGGCAGACCGGATGCGGGTGCGACATCAGATGACGACAGTGAGGTGGGGAGTCGAGATGACTGACCGGATCGAGCTGCGCGGGCTGAAGGTGCGCGGCCATCACGGGGTGTTCGATCACGAGCGTCGTGACGGTCAGGACTTCTTCGTCGATGTGATCTGCTGGCTGGATCTGGCCGACGCCGCAGCCACCGACGACCTGACCCGCACGATCGACTATGGCGCACTCGCTCAGCGCGTCCACGACATCGTCGCAGGTGAACCGCATAATCTGATCGAGAGGGTCGCCGGACTCGTGGCCGACGACGTGATGGCCGACGAGCGGGTGTTCGCGTGTGAGGTCACCATCCACAAGCCCTCGGCGCCGATCCCGTTGACCTTCGCCGACGTGGCCGTCGTCGCCCGCCGATCACGCAAGTCGATGCGGGCGCGGGTGCAACCGCTGTGAGCCGCGCCGTACTGTCGATAGGTTCCAACATCGGTGACCGCCTCGGTCATCTGCAGTCGGTGTACCGGTATTTCGCCGACACGGGCGATGCGGGGACGTCGGTGGTGGGTATTTCGGCGGTCTATGTGACCTCACCCTGGGGTGGTGTCGACCAGCAGGATTTCCTCAACACCGTGCTGATCGTGGACGACCCGGGACGCGACGCGTGGGCGTGGCTGCGCGCGGGTCAGGAGCTCGAACGCGCCGCCGACCGTCACCGTGAGGTGCGCTGGGGCCCGCGCACCCTCGATGTCGACGTGGTGAGCGTGGACGTCGACGGGCACGCCGTTGTGCAGGACGACCCCGAACTGACGCTGCCCCATCCGCATGCCGCCGAGCGCGCCTTCGTGTTGATCCCCTGGGCCGATGCCGACTCCGATGCCACGCTGCCCACCCGATCCGCCCCGGTGCGGGTCGTCGATCTGATCGCGGAGCTGCCCGACACCGAGCGGACCGGCGTCCGCCGATCCGATGCCGTGTGGGGTCCGATGGTGGCGGTGCCGGGGGAGACGCGGTGACCTACGACCAGTTGCCGCCGGGCGGACCGAACAGGGACCGGGCGCCGGGCGACAAAGAACCCGGTACCGGACCCACGCGGGTGCGTGATCTGCTGGTGATCGCGGTGGTCGCCGGTGTGCTGGCATGGATCCTGGTGCGGTTCAACTACGGGAGCATGCCACCGCTGCCGCTGTTCGCGGGGGTAGTGCTCTACATCCTCGCGGCACTGGAGGTGGTGATCGGCTTCTTCGTGCGCAAGCGCGTCTCATCACGCGAGATCTCCGCGGTCAGCGGGCACGTCCACCCGCTGACGGTGGCCAGGCTGGTCGCATTGGCAAAGGCCTCGTCGATCCTCGGAGCCATCGGGACCGGGGTCTTCGCCGGGATGTCGGTGTACCTGTTCCGTGCTGATCTCGCCGCGGCCGACGACGACAAGACGCCGGCACTGATCGGTCTGGTCGGGGGTGTGCTGCTGGTGGCCGCGGCTCTGTGGCTGGAGTACTGCTGCCGCGCACCCGATGATCCGTCCTCGGACCCACCTGCGTGAACTCGGCGCGGAGTCCGATTGTGGGCGGACTCTCCGGCGACCTTGATTTGATGGCGTGAACTTCACAGGTATGTTACCGAGCATGACTACGTCTCGGGCGCGCAAGACCGACGCGGCGCGCACACGCGGCGCGAGTCCCAGTCAGTGGCTCCTGGGGTTGCTGCTCGTCCTGGCGATCGTCGCGAGCATCGTCATGGTGTTCACGTCGTCGCTGAGTGTGGTGGGCAGCATCGCGGTCATCGCCGCACTGTGGGCCGCGGTGATCGGGGCGATCCTGGTCACCAAGTACCGCAGGCAAGCCGAGGCGTCGGAGAGCAAGGCACGCGACCTGCGGCTGGTGTACGAGCTGCAACTCGAACGCGAGATCAATGCGCGGCGGCAGTACGAGCTGACCGTGGAGAACCAGATCCGCCAGGAGGTGCGTGCCGAGGCCTCCGAGGATCTCGACGACCTCAAGGCGCAGGTGTCCTCGTTGCGGGCCAGCCTCGAGCGGCTCCTGGGGACCGACCTGCTCGACGGGCCCAGCGCACTCGAGCGTGACCGAATGCGTGAACTGGCCGGATCCTCGAGCGCGGCGACCGGCCCGCAGACCGGACGCGAGGACCCGGGTTTCGGTGACTCGGGATTCGAGGACCGGGGACGTGACGATGTACTCGCCGAGCGTGATTTCGCAGCGACGGCACCGCCGCCGCTCGACCTTCGGGCCGGGGCCGGGGCACAGCCGTCCGAGGAGCGCACCGAGGTGATCCCCGCCATCACCGACGAGATGCTGGCACAGGCCGATGCGCGTGTCGGCCAGACCGGTGCCTCTGAGGCCACACCCGACCCGACGACATCGGCACAGGCGGCGGGTCCGGTCGGTGAATTCGGTTCCGCTGATTCTTCTTTCGCCACATCCGGCACGGAGGACAGCCGTGTCGGCGACGAGTTGCCGCGCGAGGACAGCGGCGGCGGAGCCCATTCGTCCGAACCGCCCGCGCCGCCGGAACCCGAGGATGCGACCGTCGTCGAAGACGATGAGGACGAGCCTCTTGAGGCCGATACGCAGGCGACCGAAGCTCTTGAGACCGAGGCTGTCGACACCGAGACTCTCGAGCTCGAGGAGCCCGAGCACGAAGGCCGCCACGAGCGCAACGGACATCCGGCCGCGACGCTGATCAACGGCAGTGCGCACGCCGGGGAGAACCCTGCCGACGAGCGCGCCGACGAGGACGACGAATCCGGTGCGCACTACGCCGGGCGCTCGGTGAGCGACCTGCTCGCTCAGTGGCGGACCGCCGCCGAGGATGCCGGTGACGTCGGCGCCGGGCGTCGCCGTCGGCGCGCCGACTGAATTGGACCGATCTGCATCGCAGTTCGTGGCCGGGTGATCCGGGCCACAGAATGTGACTCCCCACACCGGCGCACCTATTCTCGTGGTCGACGTCCGGTACCCGTGATCGCTCGGGACTGGAACGGATCTAGGAGGGGACACCGTTGACCTCGACGGGTATCGACAACTGGCCTGCGCCCGCACGGCTGACTGTGGGGATCGTCTCGGGCGGCCGGGTCGGCACCGCACTCGGTGAGGCCCTCGAATCCGCCGGACATGTGGTGGGTGCTGTTGCGGCCACGTCGAAGGCCAACATCGACCGGGTGAAGCAGCGACTGCCGGAGTCCGAGATCGCGCCCGTCCCGCGGGTGGTCGGTATGTCGGAACTGCTGATCGTCAGCGTGCCCGACGACGAACTCGAGTCGATCGTCACCGAGATCGCGGTATCCGGCGAACTGCGTCCGGGGACCATCGTCGCGCACACCGCAGGCGCACACGGTGTCGAGGTGCTCGCCCCGCTGATCGAACTCGGCGCCACTCCACTCGCGCTGCACCCGGCGATGACCTTTGTGGGTAGCCCCGAGGACACCGAGCATCTGCGCAGCGCCTGCTTCGGCATCACCGCGGCCGACGAGGTGGGCTATGCGATCGCACAGGCACTCGTCCTGGAGATGGGCGGTGAGCCGGTGCGCGTGCGCGAGGAGGCCCGGTCGCTCTATCACGCTGCGCTCGCACACGGCGCCAATCATCTTGTCGCGCTGATCTGTGATGCGGTCGCGACGCTGCGGATCGCGCTCGCCGGACAGGAGTTGCCCGGTCAGGAGCCGATCGACAACCGGCCGGGCGGGCTCCCCGAACATCTTCTCGCGCCGCTTGTCACCGCGGCGCTGCGCAATGTGCTCGAACTCGGACCCGCCGCACTCACCGGGCCGGTTGCGCGCGGTGACGCTCAGACCGTCGCGGCTCACCTCGAAGCACTCGGTGAGGCCGATCCCGGTGTGGCCGAAGGTTATCGGGCGATGGCTCGCCGCGCAGCCCACTACTCGACCGCACCTGTCGCCGACGTGATCGCCGAACTCGACGAATCCTGATCCGCGCACCGACCTGACCGCACGCCGCCAGTTGCCTGACCACATCATCCCAGCTCCAGGAGAATCCAGATGGCCAATGCAGACCATTTTCGACGTGACAAGCCCTTCACCGCAGGCGAATTGACCCTGCACGACGATCCGGCCGAGCTGCATCGGGTGACCTCGGTGCTGCGCAAGACCGGCCGGCGGGTGGCACTGGTGCCGACGATGGGTGCTCTGCACGCGGGGCATCTCGAACTGGTGCAGGCGGCGAAGTCGGCCGGCAACACCGTGGTGGTGGTGTCGATCTTCGTCAACCCGCTGCAGTTCGGGGCCGGTGAGGATCTCGAGGCCTACCCGCGCACACTCGACCGCGACCTGGAACTCCTCGACGAGCTGGGTGTGGAGCTGGTGTTCGCGCCGACAGCAGCGGCCATGTATCCCAACGGACCGCGGACCACCGTCGTCCCCGGACCGGCCGGAACAGATCTGGAGGCGCACAGCCGTCCGACGCATTTCGCCGGAATGCTCACCGTGGTGCTCAAACTGCTCAACATCGTGGTCCCCAATGCGGCCTACTTCGGTGAGAAGGATTACCAGCAGCTGGTTCTGGTGGGGCAGATGGTCGATGATCTCGATGTCGACACCGAGATCATCGGGGTGCCGACGGTGCGCGAGGCCGACGGGCTGGCCCTTTCCTCCCGCAACACCTACCTGTCCGCCGACCAGCGCGAGGTCGCCACCGCGTTGTCGGCGGCCTTGGTCGCCGGGGCGCACAGCGCCGCCGACGGTGCCGAGAAGGTGGTGCAGACCGCGCGATCGATCCTGGACCTCTATCCCGACCTCGAGGTCGACTATCTCGAATTACGTTCTCCGACACTGGGCCCGCCGCCCGAGCAGGGTGATGCGAGGTTGCTGGTGGCGGCGCGGATCGGTTCGACGAGACTCCTCGACAACGTGGGTGTGGCCCTGGGTACCGGGTTCCGCGACCGCGATCCGATGGCCGACTGGCCGCAGGCCTGAGGGGACAAGCAGATGCTGCGCACGATGATGACCTCGAAGATCCACCGCGCCACGGTGACGGGTGCCGATCTGCACTACGTCGGTTCGGTGACGATCGACGCCGACCTGCTCGCCGCCGCCGACCTGCTGGAGGGTGAGAAGGTGACGATCGTCGACATCGACAACGGCGCGCGCCTGGACACCTATGTGATCGCCGGTGCCGCGGATAGCGGGGTGGTCGGGATCAACGGTGCCGCGGCACATCTGGTGCATCCGGGAGACCTGGTGATCATCATCGCCTACGGCGTGTTCGACGAGACCGAGATCGCCTCCTACACCCCGCATGTGGTGTTCGTCGACGAGAACAACCGGATCATCCACGCCGGTGACGATGCCGCGCACGCACCGGCGGGGTCGGGGCTGCGCGACCCCCGACTCGATTCGCATGCCGTGTCCACGGGTCGGGGCTGACCGATGCTGCTGGCACTCGACGTCGGTAACACCAACATCCATCTCGGGGTGTTCGCCGGCAGCGGTTCGCATGCGCGGCTGGTCGCCGACTGGCGGATACGCAGCGAAGCGCGGATGACCGCAGACGAATTCGCGTTGATGTTGCGCGGACTGCTCGGCTCCGACATCGAGTCGGTGACCGGCGTCGTGGGTCTGTCGACCGTTCCGTCGCTGCTGCGCGAGATGCGGGTGATGATGCCGCGGTATTTCGGCTCGGCGACCCATGTGCTGCTCGAACCCGGTGTGCGTACGGGTGTTCCGCTGCTCGTCGACAATCCCAAGGAGGTGGGCACCGATCGGGTGGCGAATGCGCTCGCAGCCTTCTCCACGTATGAAAAGCCCTGTGTGGTGGTTGCTTTCGGAACCACGACGCTCGTCGACGCGGTGTCGGCAAAGGGGGAGTTCCTCGGCGGTGCCATCGCGCCGGGTATCGACATCGCGGTGGAGGCGCTCGCCGAACGCACGATCACGCTGCGGAAGGTGGAATTGCGTCCACCCCGCAGCGTGATCGGGAAGAACACCGTCGAGGCGTTGCAGTCGGGCATCCTGTACGGATTCGCCGGACAGGTCGACGGTTTGGTCGGGCGCATCCGCCGTGACGTGCCCGGCTTCGATGCCGACGATGTGGTGGTGGTGGCCACCGGATACCTGGCCCCGCTGGTCTTCGACGAATGCCGCACGCTGAACGCCCATCACGAATACCTCACCCTCGAGGGGCTGCGGCTGGTCTATGAGCGTCAGCGTGAGCACTCACGCCGACGTCAGTGAGTCGGCAGACCGTTGGTCGAACCGTCGGCTGACCCCTCGGCCGAGGTGCCGCCCGCGGACTCGTCGCGGAACTGATGCTGCAGCGTCTTGATGACGCTGCCGCCCTGGGCGAGAAGTCCGGTGAGCAGTTCGTTCACCCCGTCGGCGCCGTTGACCACCGACACGTTGGCGCCGTTGAGTCCGGATGCCAGTGAAGCGACGATCTGGGGCAGCTGATCGATCAGCTGCTGATCGAGGGCGATGCGGTTGTGCGCCGCGGCGGCCTCGGCCGCGATGCGAGTGGCCTCACCCTGCGCCTGTGCTTCGATGGTGATCGCGCGGGCGCGTGCCTCCGACGGTTTGATGACCTCCGACATCAGCTCCTTCTCACGTTGCAGCGCAAGCGATTCTGCGAGCTGTGCGCGCTGCTCGGCGATCGCCTTCTCGGCAGTCGCCTGGGCCAGTGGCCCGGCCTGGGCGGCCTCGGCCTGCGCCTTGTCGGTCTCGGATTTGATGGTCGCACGCTTGATGGTGGTGTCGCGCTCGTAGTCGGCCTGCGCACGCAGTGATTGCTGCTGCGCCTCGGCGGCAGCCTGATCGGCCTGGGCCTGCGCGATGGCCGCCTCGCGTTGCACGCGCGCGATCTCCGGCTGGGCGAGTGCGTTGATGTAACCGGATCCGAGGTCGTCGATCGACTGGATCTGGAACGAGTCGACGACCAGACCGATGGTGCCCATCTCGCGCTTGGACGCTTCGAGCACCTGGCGGGCGAGGGTGTCGCGTTCCCGGATTATCTGTTCGACGGTCATCGAGCCGACGATCGAGCGCAGATGCCCGGAGAAGATCTGACCCGTCAGCTGCGACATCTCGCGTTCCTGTTCGGAGGAGAAGCGCTGTCCGGCGGAGATGATCGAGGGCTTGTCGCCGCCGACCTTGTGGGCGATGACCGCCTTCACGCGCAGCTGGATGCCCTGGGTGGTCACACAGGTCTCCTCGACATGGGCCTCGTTCATCGCCAGGGACAAATAGGTGACCCGGCGGAAGAACGGCATCACCCATTTGCCGTGACCGACGATCACCAGGAATGGCTCGTCGGAGGATCCGGATTTCTTTCCGGATATGAGCATGGCTTCGTCAGGATCGGGGACGTGATAGCCCAGCACTGCAGAACCTCCATTGTTGTCGATCGGTTGGTCTCGATCGGTACTGTGTCTTTTCCGTTGGTCGTCTTCGCCGTTGGTCGTCGCCGTCAGTCTGGGAAAAGCCTTCTCCGGTCGGGGGGGACAGCGTCGGCGCGAGTCGAACTCAGCGTCGACCCGGCAGGGCCGTCCACGGTTCGACGACCAGTCGCCTGGCGCCTTCGTCGCCGATCACCAGCACGTCGCGGTCGGCGTCGATGTCGGTGGCCGCGGTGCACAGATAGGTCTCGTGCACACCGTTGATCACCAGCTCGACCTCGCCGAGCCGATCGGCGCCGGCTCCCTGCGACCCGTTGGTTGCCCGCACGGGCACGGTGATCACGCCGATCCGGCCGACGAGCTGTGACTGCACGCGGTCATCCTGCCTGATCGGGGGCCGCGATCTCCAGACGAGTCGGTCGGCCGGACGACATCGGATCTCGGTGTGCCCCGGATCTCGGTGTGCCCTCGGATATCGGTGTTCGCTGTCGCCTCGGCGCTGCATGTGGCACAATCTCCGTCGTGATCATGAGCTGTCGGGAGTGTTGTCAGGGCTGAGCTGCCCGCCGGTCGTGTTCGGCCGTGCGATGAGCGTCTCGCCCTTCTCGCCGACTCCCGACCATTTCTCTCGTGATCACTCCTGAGGTAGTCATGTACACCCACACTTCTGTTCTGCTCTCTTCCGTTCGGACCCAGTCCGTGGTGACGGTTCGCCGCCCCGACGTCCCGCTGTCGCTGCCCGCGGCAACCGTGCCGGCGGCCCTCGAGGCCGGCGCGATCCCGATCGATGTGCGCGATCAGGCCCAGCGCGACCGCGACGGGGTGATCCTCGGTGCGCTGGCGATCGACGCCGACGATCTCGTCGACCGCCTCACCCCTGGCGGATCAGCCTCGCTGCGCACCGCGGCGTTCGACTCGCGCTGGCTGGTGATCAGCGAGGACGGACATGACGCGGAATGGCTCACCTGGCATCTGCACGCCCGGGGTGTGATCGGTGCACGCAGTGTGGCCGGCGGACATCGCGCGCTGCGGCGCACGCGGTTGGTCGCCGGGATGCCCGGCGAACACACCGCACGCGAGGCGGCTGCCTACTCGGCACACTGAATCGGTGCGCAGAGCGCGCCGGGCCATCTCGGTTCGCCCCGCATTTCGGCAGGCAGATGTCGCGCGGTTAACGTTGTGACCGTGAACGACACGCCAGATCGAAATGTCACCCCGTCCACCGGTGCTGCTGGAGCATCCGGTGCCACCGATGCGTATGCCGATCCGGTGCCCGAACAGCAGCGCATCCGGCGTGAGAAGCGCGACCGGATCCTGGCGGAGGGATATCAGGCCTACCCGGTGTCCGTGGGCCGCACGCATTCGCTGGCCGAGATCCGCCAGACATATCCCGATCTCGAACCGGGCACCGAGACCGGCGAACTCGTCGGCGTTGCCGGCCGGGTGATTTTCCTGCGCAACAAGGGCAAGCTCTGTTTCGCGACCCTGCAGGAAGGTGACGGCACCCAGTTGCAGGCGATGATCTCCTTCGCCGGTGTGGGCGAGGAGTCGCTCGCACGATGGAAGTCCGACGTCGACCTCGGCGACATCGTATTCGTCCACGGTCAGGTGATCAGCTCCCGCACCGGCGAGCTCAGCGTGATGGCCGACCGCTGGGAGATGGCATCGAAGGCGCTGCGCCCGCTGCCGGTGGCGCACAAGGAGATGAACGAGGAATCGCGTGTCCGGCAGCGCTATGTCGATCTCATCGTGCGGCCCGAGGCCCGCCAGGTGGCCCGTACCCGCGTGGCCGTGCTCGCTGCTCTCCGGCTGGCATTGACACGGCGCGGATTCCTCGAGATCGAGACTCCTATGTTGCAGACACTGCACGGCGGGGCGGCTGCACGACCATTCGTGACACATTCGAATGCACTCGACATCGATCTCTATCTGCGCATCGCCCCGGAATTGTTCCTCAAACGCGCCGTGGTCGGCGGGATCGAGAAGGTATTCGAGATCAATCGGAACTTCCGCAATGAAGGTGTCGATTCGACGCATTCGCCGGAGTTCGCGATGCTGGAGACCTATCAGGCCTATGGCACATATGACGACGCCGCCACGATGACGCGTGAGGTGATTCAAGAGGTGGCACTCGAGGCAATCGGTACGTTGACGCCGACGATGCCCGACGGCACCCAATACGACCTCAGCGGTGAATGGGACCGTCTGCAGATGTATCCGTCATTATCGGCCGCCGCGGGTGAGGAAATCACGCCGGAGACGAGTTTCACACATCTGGTGGAGATCGCCGACCGGGTGGGCCTCGATGTTCCCGAGGGAAAGGGCTGGGGGCACGGAAAGCTCGTCGAGGAATTGTGGGAACACCTGGTGGGCCCGACCCTCACCCGGCCCACCTTTGTCTGCGATTTCCCGGTGGAGACCTCCCCGCTGGTCCGTGCGCATCGCTCCACACCCGGTGTGGTGGAGAAGTGGGACCTCTATGTGCGCGGGTTCGAGTTGGCGACCGGCTATTCCGAACTCGTCGACCCGGTCATCCAGCGGGAGCGCTTCGTCGATCAGGCGCGTCTGGCCTCCGCGGGTGACGACGAGGCCATGGCACTCGACGAGGACTTCCTTGCGGCGATGGAACACGGAATGCCGCCGACTGCCGGAACGGGAATGGGAATCGACCGCCTTCTCATGGCGCTCACCGGATTAGGGATACGCGAGACAATTCTCTTCCCATTGGTGAAGCCTTCCAACCAACAACCGAAGATGGGCTAAAGATCCTGTGATAGATCATTGCCGTCACCACGGTGATAGTCGCTATATCACACGGTGGCACATCTTTGATTTCCTGAGAATTGACTACATGTTCGGGCGTGGCGGTGGATGAAATCCGAATCTGTCGGTAGCCTGCTTTGCAGGGAACGTTCTCGGCGCCTCCGCCAGTGGGGAGCCGGATTCGGAATCTGTTCCCCGTGGTGGTACATCGACCCTGAATTGACGAATTGTGTTAATTGGCAACATGTTCCGGGTTGTCGTGTAGTCGTCTTTGTTTCGAATGGCAACGAATCACCACGGTGAGTGGAATTTCGGATCGTTTGCGGGCCCTGAAGTAAGCGCAAAGAGGACTGCGCGATGCGAAGAGACTGCGCGATGAGAAGCGTACGTGAGTGATCGGGGAATCAGATGGCAAAAAAGGTAACGGTGACTCTCGTCGACGATGTCGATGGGAACAAGGCAGCCGACGAGACTGTCGAGTTCGCGATCGACGGTGTGACCTATGAGATCGACCTGTCGAACAAGAATGCGTCGAAACTGCGCTCCGACTTCGACGGCTGGGTCGAGCATGCACGCCGCGTCGGCGGCCGTAAGCGCACGAAGGGCCTCACCACTCGTCAGGTCGCCGGTCGTGAGGACACCGCCGCGATCCGGGAGTGGGCTCGCGAAAACGGCCATCCGGTCTCTGCGCGGGGACGCATCTCCAGTGAGATCGTGGAGCTCTACAACGAGGCTCACTGAAGGTTCTGACCCACGCGGAGGCTCTCTGACTCACGCGGCGGCTCACTGATTCGCTCGGCACACCTCAGCGGCGCACCGCAGTGCCCGCACGTGCGGACGACACATCAAAGGGGCTCTTCCTGATTCAGAGTGCGTGTAGGTGTTCTGCCAGGCCGCCGGAGTGGATGAGTGACCGCAAGATGTAGTGGTTGAGGTTGCGGAAGCCGAGCGCGATC
>NZ_BMGC01000024.1 GCF_014639795.1 Gordonia jinhuaensis
GCAGCATCGCCATCACGCAGGCCCAGAGCGGGAGCCGGAGAATTCGCCATAGCCGAGTATCTCAAACCCCCAACCATTAACTAACTAACGACACGAGATACTAGCTACAGCAAATGCCGGGCTGGGCAATGCTCAATCCCAAACAGGCTGGGTGGGGCCAACACTTCCAGTCGGAGGCACCGTCTACCTACACTCATCGACGATCTCTGATACTCCGGAACTTTCAGCGTCATCTGTCGTATATCCCAGCCTTGGGCAGATGGCACCGGCCTTCCGCATGGGAGTTCAGCCCAGGCTGTTCAAGAGTGGAGTGTTGTGCAAAATCCTGAACTTCACCTATAATCCGACGTCGGTTGCGCGCCTTGAGCGCGCAACATCAGGTGATTGTGGGACCGGATCCTATAACAGCAATGGGTTTGTGAGCGTCAGCGACGGAACGAATTCACAGGAGTACGTGACTTTCCCGACCAATGCGATCAACTACAACTCGACAGCAGTAGTTGCTACAAAGGGTAAGTTCGCAGTTGGCGACATGTCATCAGGCAAGAATGGCGACGGCCAACGATTCGGCTCCGCGGCTAATGCCGAATCTATCACCGATGTCCCCGAACTAATTCTCAGCTACGGCACTGAAGGACAGGTTGGGTACATTCGCGCGGCAGATATCGAACGTCGGACAGGTGCCGCCGTCACACTCTACAAATCTGACGGCCATACGCCAATCGGTGTCTTCGCGGTGAGCAGCGATCAGTGAACGCGCTCAGTGCTCGCCGACGCGACATTTGGGCGGCAGCGGGAGCCACAATCGTCGGGGCGGCGGCTATGGTATCTACAACTGCTCCAGCGATGGCTTCGCCTGCGACGACTACCTGCAGCGTGTCCGACTACGATGCAGGTCGGTGCCTTCCGTATCTTCAGGCAGAGGGCGCTAGCCCGCTGACCTCTGCGGTTCGCGCGGCGATAGAGGCCGGGCACTCACTTGCCGTTGACAGGTATGAGCGGAATCTGCCGGCGAACACCACCGAATCTGTTCGTGACCAAATCGCGGCTGGACGACGGTCTGCAGGAGATCGCAATGGCAGGGGGCTGATTCAGCCGTTTGGTGGTAATGACGGCGCTACAACAAAGCAGGTCTGGACTGTGTCACAGTCATATCCAGTGGGCACTTGCACGTCCGATGACGGATGCCAACAGTCTGACACCCTAAATGTTAGCTTCGACCTCAATCTCTACTACAATAATGTCGCTACGATGTACGGCGACATGCGGACATCGGGGCGGTCTTCGTTTGGAATTAAGAGCTTTACATGCCAAGTAAAGAAGGACGATTCATGGTGGCCTGATCCGGTGCGTGGATCCTTCAGTGGGTGTGTCTCCGCACCGCAAGCAACGTTCCTTGATATTCACGAATCAAGCGTCAGCCACGATCACTTCAATGAGCAGAACTGGTGTGACATAAAATTTGAGTTTTATGATGCCAGGACCGGTCTGTCCGGCGGGAACGTTGAGTACAAGAGCCCTAACTGGACGAAAGATTCGTCCGGATACCAGTACTTTTCGTAACAGAGCCGGGCATAATACAGCGGAGAGTGGTGTATGAGGGTCTTGTTCAGGAAACGCAGGGTGGAGGTTAACCCAGAGGCCGCACGAGCCCGCTGGCTCGAGCAACTAGAGATAGAACTGGCGATTCTGTGGATGTGCGACAACCGCCACGAGCTACTCGATACTGTGTATGCGGCCAGCAGTGAGGCGGCCGCCAAGGAGGAACTGCGCCGAAACTCGCCACTCACAGAGCTGCAAGTTGATGTATGTCTTGCAGCGCAGTTTCGGCGATTCACTCTCGATGAGCGAACAAGAGCCGCGGAGCGAGTCGGGGCGCTACGTGACAACCTGGAGGCATCCCACCCGGAAAATCCGGGGAAATAGTCTGGCCAGCTCGATTCGCGATGGATCCGCCGCATGGATTCGAGCGGCCTGCCGGGTCGATGCCGCTGGCAGGCCGCTCACCGCTGAACGCAATTTCATGCACCTCATCGAGCAATTCCACCTGGATGTGTCCGTGCGGTGCACCGACGTCGCGTGGTGGCGGCACGACATGTGGGACTTGCAGTCCGACCCGCGAATTCCGAAACGCGAACACGACCACTACACGTCCTGTTCGTTTCTATCGGTCATATCCAGTCCGGTTGGCTTCCCGAAGGGGTGCGATTCTGGTTGCGTACCGCGCTGAGTACCGAATTCCTGCGATGGTCCTCAGTGGTCGACCGCGTTCGCACCATGGCCCGGCATCTCGGCCCGTTCCTCGCGGGACGTCACATCAGTGAACCCGTCATTCAGCTGACCCGGCCCGGCTGCGCAGCGTGTTCACCGACTTCTCCGCATACCTGCGCTCCTCAGCTGCATTGCCGAAAATACCTGTTCCTCGGAATCCACCACCAACACCAAGGACAGTGGCGTGTTCCCCGTGATCCGCCCCCGTCGTCGCCGGATGCAGCGCCAGATGATAACGATGGTCGAAGTGGAGGCCGCGCTCCGCAGGCTGGGGCTGTCACTTCCAGGCCCCGCTAGCCAAGATCGTTGAACTGACTGATTCCCAGGGAGACGGTGGTGATGTGGGCTTCAGCTCCGGTCTTGAAGGACGCCTCGAACCCGGCGCCGCCCACAGCCGGCGTGGGGGCTTCGTTGGATCGGGTGCGGATTGCCTAGTGGCCGTCGGTGAGCCACTGTCCAGTGCGGCAAACGAGCTCACCTTTTGAGGAGACGGTCGTCTCGCCTTCTCCACTGGTGTGGCGCCTGGGTGACGGTGACTCCGTGGTCGCCCGTCTCGACGACGGAGACGACTGTCGTCGGCGAGTCGGGCTCCGACGTGTCGTCTGAGGTGCCGAAAGCTGTGGCGAGGCTTCGCATGAACGCTGCGCATCCGGGGACGGCGTAGTGGTCGAGGAATTTCCAGCCGTCGGTGTCGCTGGCGCCGCGCTTGGCGACGTCGTCTCCCTGCTTGACCATTTGCTCCAATGTTTGGCGCAGGGTGAGACGCTCAGCAGCGTCTTGGACCGTGGTAGATGTGCGGGTTTGGTCTAGTGCGGTGGTGGGCGTGTGCGTGTGGTCGTTTCGGTGACCGATGGTGTAGCCAGCGAGTGCGGCGACCACGATGACAAGGATGCCGATGAGTGCGCAGAGTCCCCGGATCAGTCTCCCATTGCGTCCCGTCTTCTGTGGAGGGGACGGCGTTTCGTCTGTCATCCTCGGTCCTCGTGGCCGCCGTTGCTGGTAGTGATCGGGCGCTCAGGATCCAAACGGCGAGGGCGCCAGCTTCGGCGCGGGTTTCCACGTGAGGTTCCATTTTGCGAGCTGATCACCGAGCACTCGGGACTGCTGCACCGCCGGGCTGACCTTGCTCATGGCGGCGGCGATCGTAGCGAAGTTGTGGGTGTGAAGACGTAGCCGTTGTGTGAGTCTTTGCCGGGTGCCAGGCCGACGGGCCACGGGATGTCGGTGAACGTGCTGAGGCCGCTCGTCGACGTCGCCGCCAGAAACTCTTGTCCCTGTGCGCTTTCGGAATCGAAGTCGATGATCGCGCGTTGCAGATCGCCGATCCGAAACTCCCCATTATGTGAGTCGGTTGCCGGAAGCGTGGTCGGGTCGAAGCCGATGTTTCGCTGGCCCATGCGCCGTTGACGATCGTCGCTGGCAACCTTTCGTCGAACACGGGGAGCCGAGGTTCGAGTTCTCCCGAACCGCTCTGATCGCCGACCCGACGACCAGCTGCCTTGACCACTAGGAATGTGCGAGCCAGACGGCGCGCGTAGTCGACTACCTCAATAGTTCACCACGCGGGTCCGACAGGATGGGTAGCCCGCGCGAGTCATCGAAGCCGCACGGCCCGGGAAGGTATCGTCGCCGGCTGAGACTGTCAGGGGTGGGTCATGGACTTTCGTGCAGAGCGCGCGGCGTACCGAGCGGGGTACGGCGACCCGCGCGAGGTCATCGCGTCCCTTCGAGCCGAGCAGTTGTATGTCCCACTCGACGATGGCGGCGAGCTGTATTCGCTTCCCTTCGCTGGGGTGAGGTGGATGCCGGTGTTCACCGACACAGATCGCCTACGCACCTTCCTCGACCGAACCGGCGCAGACGTGTCTACTACCCGAATGACACGGCTGGACGCGGGCGAACTTCTCGATACCTTTGTTCTGAACGTGCCGACGTCGGACCACACATCAACCGGTCTGGCTGTCGATCCAGGCCATGACGAAGTGATGGCGTTCACGGCCGACACGGTGCGTGATGCGATGTACGAGAACAGGGGTGACGCATGACCCTCCAGGTCGATCCGGAAGCATTGAAGCAGGCGGCAGCCGGCATCACCGGAGTGATCGACGGCTTGTCCACCGCACCTGTGTCAGGGTCGTATGCGGCCCAGATGGGCCGTGGTTTCGACGATCTGAAGCTGACTGGCCGTCAGATGAGCACTGCGGACGCAAAGTCATCGATGGACGACTTCTGCGATCGGTGGGAGTGGGGCATGCGCTCGCTGATACAGACTGCCAACGACATCGCCAAGAAGCTGGACATAGGCGCCGGAATGTATGCCGAGCAGGAAAAATTCGCAGCGAACTCCCTGAAGGACGCCGCCAACGATCTGGCCGGGGATCCATCGCTCCAGCAGAAGTCGGTCACCCTGGCCGACGGCACAGTGGTCAAGGGCACCGACGACATGTCTGCGGGCGAACTGTTCGATCACAACAGCGACATGCTGACCCACCCGGACGTGTCGGCGGAGTCTGTCAACGAAGCAACCGAGAGCATGAAGGCCAGCGCTTCCTCTGCGCTGAGTGATCTTCCGGCTGCCGCCGAAAACGGTGCGCTGGGGGCGGTGCCCGGCATCGGGCCGGGTTTGGTTGCCGGCAAGACCGTCGCCGGCGAGGTCGCCGACCACCGATGAGCTGGCTTGGTGATGCCCTGTCGGCCGGCGAGAATGCCATCGACGCCGGCGAGAAGCTCGTCGGTAAGGCGGCCTCGGCAGGCGCAGACATTGTCGGCGACGGACTGCGGGATGTGGGCCTCGATGGCGCGGCTGACGCCGTCGAGGATTTGGGGGACGCGGTAGCCGATCACCTCGGTGCAACGGTGCCGGAGCGATCCTTGGACGAGACCGACGACCCGACCGAACTCGTACACGGTGACCCCGGCGCTCTCCGCGATCGTGCCGGAAAGCTGGCGTCGCTGTCAGCATCGTTGGAGGAAGGCGGCAACGGACTCCGCGGAATATCCGTTGGCGACTGGACCGGTGAGGCCGCTGACGGCTACCACGACAAGGTCAACAACGAATTCCCCAAGTGGTTTGTCGCAGCTGATGCCTGCCATGACGCGGGAACCGCTCTCACATCGCTGGCCGACACCGTCGAATGGGCGCAACGCCAAGCAGCCGAGGCAGCGTCGCTGTGGGCGCAGGCGAAACATCTCCACGACGAATGGTCCCGGTCCGGCGGCGACGCTCCAGACCCTGGTGAGGCAGTCAAGAGCCGCGCCGAGGACATTCTGAAATCCGCCCGGCAGCAACGCGACAGTGTTGCCCACAGCACCGCGTCAGCGTTGTCGTCCGCCGCTGATGCGGCACCGCCGATGCCGACCGCCGATGTGCGACTTGTCGAGAACATGCATGACCAGGCAGCCGAGAAGGCCATCGAATACGGTCACGCTGTCGCCGGCGCTCTCGATTCGGTGACCGGGACTGTCAAGTTCATTCGGACGATTCAAGCCACTGACCCCTACAACATGAGCCACCCGGCCAAATATCTGAGCAATGTGGCCGCTGTCGGAGCAGGTGTGGTGGATGTCGCCGCCCACCCGGAGAAACTCATCACGGGGCTGGCCGGCGAGGACCCTGGGAGCGACCCCGCAAAGGCGACAGGGGAGGTCATCGGCAATCTCGCGCAGATGGCGATTCCCGGCCCAAAGGGCGTCGGGGCTCTGGGGAGCGGCGCGAAAGCCGGCGAATCAGCCGCGAAGGCGGGCGCGGAAGCCGCGGAGACGGGCGGGAAATCAGCGCTCGAGGCTGGTGGCGCTGCAGCCACGACCGGCACACGCGCCGCCGAATCTGGAGCAGGGTCCACGGCGCGAGGCCCAGGCGCAGCCGCCAAACCGACAGAGCCCAAACCAGCAGGGGCCGCCGCGCCGGCCACCAAAGGGTCGGCCGACGCCGAGAAGCAGATCGCCGATGGCGCCGCCGGCGAAGCGAAGGGGCCCACGCACTCACCCGACAGCGGGTCGAGCGTCTCGACTGAGCGTCCCGATGGGCCGAGCCCAGCCGCGACACACCATGAATCACCCGTCGAGTCGCAGTCGTTGCACGGCTCGACCGACACGAGCCGTGCCCCCGTTCAGGAACCCGCGAGCGGTTCACACGCGCCACAGCCGGAGTCGATGAAGCCAGATCATCCTGCCGTCAACGATCACCCCGTCGACTCGAGTCCCACGAAATCGACCGAACCGCCAGACGTGTCGGGAGCCGGCGAACCTGTCGATGTTGCAACTGGCGAGTACTACCTCCCAGTGGTAGACGTCGACCTCCCTGGAGTCCTACCTCTGCGCCTCGGGCGGACGCATCGGTCCGCCTTTCAGGACGGGCAGTGGTTCGGGCCGAGTTGGTCGAGCACATTCGATGCGCGAGCAGTCACCGATGCCGACGGTGTGACGACGGTCGATCCCGATGGTGTAGTCCTGCGCTTCCCACTGGTCACGCCTGGCGAGAAGGTCGAATCGACCACGGGCCGATTGTGGACACTGGAGCGAAGCCACCTCGGTGGGTACGCACTTCGCGACCAGCATGGCAATCGCTGCTACTGGTTCGACCCGAAACCTCAATTGAACGGCGCAGATTCCGCTGTCGGCGCATTCTCCATTTCTGCCGTCACCGACCGATACAACAATCGAATCCTCTTCGGATACACGGACATGGGCGTGCCGAGTTCGGTCGAGCACTCGGGCGGGTATCGAATCCTCGTCGACACCGCGGACTCGCGGATCATTCGCTATCGCGCGGTGATCCTCACCCCGGACGGGGTCGACGCTCACGTGCTCCGCGAATTTGCCTACGCTGACGGGAATCTCGCGGCCGTAACGAACTCCGATGGAGCAACGACGACATTCACCTACGATGGTTCCCACCGCATCGTCGAGTGGCTAGATTCCGTCGGGCAACGCTACGCCAATGTGTACGACGACATGGGGCGCGTGACCTCACAGTCCGGCCCCGGTGGCGTGTGGGCAGGTACGTTCGACTACCGCGAACTCACCGACGGTACCGGGCGAGTCACGTCATATACGGATGCCGTAGGCGCCACAACCTATTACGCGCTCGATGTGGACGGTCGCCCGCAGCGGGTGATCGATCCCATGGGCCGAACCACGGTCCGAAAATGGGATGTCCGCCGAAACCCGCTGAGCATCACCGACCCTGCGGGCGCGGAAACGCACTTTGCCTACACGCCAACCGGCGACCTCGCCCGGATCACCGACTCCGCTGGGAATGTGACCGAGATCCGGTATGCGCAACCCGGCCTCCCGTCTGTGGTTATCCGCCCTGACAGGACAAGTGAGCGCTTCGTCTATGACGAGCACCGCAACCCGGTGACGGCGGTGGATCCAGCCGGTTTCACGCGGGCGATGAGCTACAGCTCCAATGGGGCACTGCGCTCCGTCGTCGATCCCGAAGGACGCGAGACACTCATCGAGGTGAACGCTGCTGGGCTCGCGGTCATGGTGACCGACCCGCTCGGCCGCGTGACGGCGTATGAGCGAGATGAGTTCGGACGCATCATTGCGACTGTCACCGCCGATGGTAGACGCAGTTGTCGTAGCTACGATCTCGAAGGTCGCGTCCTGTCCGAGACGGCGCCCGACGGTTCAGTGCAGACGTGGACGTACGACGGCGAAGGAAACCGTGTTTCCCACATCAACCCCGTCGGTGCCGAAACTCGCTGGGAGTTCGGATACTTCAACCTGCCGATTGCGCGAATAGATGCCGACGGCTCTCGTACCGAGTTCGAATACGACCTCGCGCGTCGGCTGATCGGAGTGGTCAACGCCCTTGGCCAGCGATGGGACTACGAGTATTTCCCCGACGGACAGCTCGCCCGCCAGTCCGACTTCGCCGGCACGGAAACCACCTACGGCTACGACAGGGCCGGCCGGCTGGCATGGAAGACGAACGGCGCCGGCCAGCGTATCGACTTCGTATACGACTCACTGGGGCGCAATGTGGCCGAGTCGAGTTCAGACGAGCGCGTCGAATACACCTATGACCAACTCGGTCAGACCGTGAGCGCCCGAAACTCCGCGGGCCGACTTGCTTTCGAGTACAGCGCGAGTGGCCACGTTGTCAGCGAGAGCTGGAATGACGCAGCCGTCCTCTCGGACTGGAGCCCCTCAGGCAATCTTCTCCTGCGAACGACACCTGGTGGGGTGGCAGCCCGAGACTCATATGATCACAGTGGTCGGCTGATCGAACTCGCTTGCGGTGCAGATCGTTTCGAGTTCTCTCGAGACATTTCCGGTCGGACACAACGTCGTAGTTGGGGAGCTACGGCTATCGACTTCACGTGGGACGCCGCCGACCGGATGGTCCGCCAGTCACTGACAAGTCACACGCCGGCACTTGCACCCCAAGACGCTTCCTGTGCTCCGGGTGCGCCGAGCAGTGCGACGAGCACGTTCGGCTATCGAGGGGACGGAACGCTCAACTACGTAGCCGCAACTGGCGACACTGTTCTCATCCCCGATTCGGCAGTCAGTGTCGACGTCGTGGGCAGAGTGACGTCTCGACGTGCGGGTGATTCAAGCGAGACATTCACATATGACGCCGGTCAGAACATCTCGTCGGCCTCCGGCGACAACTGGTCGTACGACCGCGGTCTACTGAGCGACGACGGGAAGACGTCCTACGGCTACGACGGAGCAGGCCGGGTGGTTCGCGCCACACGGCGGCGACTCAGCCGTAAACCCGATATGTGGCAATACGGTTGGGATGCCTGGGACCGGCTGCGGTGGATGGTTGACCCCTCTGGCATCCGATGGGAGTACGACTACGACGCGCTGGGCAGACGCGTGTCGAAATCGAGTTCTGATGGATCGCGGACACGGTTCGTCTGGTCGGGCACGCAACTGGTCGAACAAGTCGACGAAACCTCCGGCGAGGTGCTGTCCTGGATTTTCGAGCCGGGCGAAATCGTGCCGATCGGCCAGATCCATGGCACCGAAACGCCACCAGCAGACTCCACATCGTTTCTGAATCTGTCCACCGACAGCGCCCTCCCGATCGGGGCCTGTCACAGGGTGACGTCGATCGACAGTTCTTTGCGATCGTCGCCGACCAGATCGGCATGCCCGTCGCGCTGGTCGACACCGCTGACGGCTCTGTCGCCGGGCAAGCTGCGGTATCGCTGTGGGGACGCGCGACATGGTCCGGTGAAACCACACCACTGCGCTTTCCCGGACAGTACGCGGACCCCGAATCCGGGCTGTTCTACAACGTGTTCCGGTACTACAACCCCGACACCGGACGCTACCTCAGCCCCGACCCACTTGGTTTGGCCCCCGCACCGAACAACTACACCTACCCATCGAACCCGACAGTCGTATGCGATCCGTTGGGGTTGGATCCGGGTCAGCACTCAGGCCAGCCGATTAATCATGGCCCAATCACTGATCAGGTACATCAACGTCTCGACCAGATCGACAACAATCAATGGCCGCAAGGAAAGGGGACGCGTGGCGGCGGCGCCTTTGCAAATATCGACCGCCCGACTGGCGACAATTTGCTACCGGCGGAAACTGCCGATGGCAGGGCGATTCAATATCGTGAATGGGACATGAATCCGAAGGTGACCGGCCAGCCGCGTGACGCACAGAGAATCTTGACAGGGAGCGACGGCTCAGCCTGGTTCACAAAGGATCACTACCAAAGCTTCTACAGGATCAGGTAAAAGAATGAACGTAGCCGGTGCGCTGAAACTTGAACTGCATACGGGTGAGACACTGCAAGAACTGGGCTCAGTAGAAAGTTCATACAGAGCTATCGGCTTCGGCGTTTTTCACCTGCGCAGCCAATTTTGTGCTACATGGGCGGACTTTCATCGCGAAATTTCGGCCGCATTGCAGTTCCCCTGGTATTATGGCATGAATTCGGCAGCCCTCGACGAATGTCTCATTGAATGCGGGGAAGACGACGGCTCAGCTGGAACAGTACTTTCTCTCTGGAATTTCGGGGAGTTCTTTTCAGGAGAGGCCGATCGCCGAGAGCAACTGGATCATCTCGAAGCAGAGATGCAGTTCATCGCTGGTGAAATGGCGTCACCTACCGGTACCGCCGTGGGGATTGAATCGAAATCGCGGCAATTGGTTATCCTCATACATTCGGATGACGAATTAGACCAAACCAATGATTCAGAAATGTCCCTAGCGGAAATATCGACGCGATTGCCCCTCGGGTGACCCGCGAGTACATAGTTCGACAACCGGGAGCGCCCTCATGGTCGAACGTACACTCCCCGTTAGGATTTCCCCTCAGGGTCACAATTCACTACCTTGTAAACCGATTAACGGGTGAAATTGATGACTTCAAGTTCATTGAGCCAAAGTAGTGAATTGGAGTGTCGTGATCGTTTACAGCACCGGTGAGTCAACTGACCGCCGATCGCCAAGCACTGTCTGCGCGATCATGATCGGGCGTGGTACCCCGCTCTGCATCGTCAGAGAGAGCGATTTGTCACCCTGCTATGTGCTCCCCACCGATTCATTTCTGTTTCCGGGCGTCGAAGGCGGCTACACTCCCCCGGCGAATGGGGGCTGGCCATCCAGCAGGCGTTGGGAGGTCACATCTGAATTGGTGAACGACCACCAAGTCGGCTTTTTCGGGCGGGACATGCTCATTTGTCACGGGTGGGCGCTGTTCGAGTCGTTGATCGAACAGGACTGCCCCTGGTACGCCGATGTGAAGTCTGAAATGGAAATCGAGGGGTCGCGCGATTGGGTAGTTGATCTACTTTCTCGCTGGCGCTCCGGCGGCGCCGGATATCTGGAAGTCGCCAGTGAAGCGCTGTCCGCACTTGACTCGTCAGTCGGATCCCATCTCGCCTTGGAGAGCGCGGATGCGTACGACGTGCTCGCCGAGTTGACCACCGTTTCCGAGCAACCACACGACCTTGCCGCCTACGTCGATCAACTACTCTGGCGACTCTGAGTCGGCGCCACTACGCTTGGCCACAACCACGGCCGTCCGGTTTTCGCAGCCTATCCGAACGGATCGAGCATCAATCCATTGATTGGAAATACCATCGCAAGGACCGACCCCTTTGCTCACATTCCTCTGCCATGATGAAGATTGAGGACCTCCTTGCCGCGCGCGCTTCGGCATTTCCGGCGCATCTCCGCTTGGAGACAGATCCATTGTCCGAGGATGACGTATTGCAGGAAGCACAAATCCTCGACGTTCGCTTCGCCGCGTTAATCGGCGTGGTTGGGGTACTGTTCGAGCTCCGCCAGGCGCTCCAACTTCAGGAAGCGAGTACAGCTGTGCTCGTCGCCCGGGGTGTACGAGCACTCGAATGGTCGGCTGACACTCCCTCCTCACCGCACACCGCTTGGTCGGTGATCGGATCTACACCAAGGGTGCAGACGGAGGGGGTCGCAGGCGGAGGCTTTGGCCTGCACCTGTCACTTCATCGCCACGGGACGGCACATCTGGAGGCCGAACACTGCGAGTTCTACGTAGTTGACGTTCCAGGACTCCCCTCGGTTCCGCCGGACTACACCGAAATCGACCTCCGACACCTCGACGGTCAAGTGGCGAACTGGGATTCCCCCTGTGAGATTGTGGGTGCATCTCGAGTCAGCGCTCACCAGTAGTGAACCGTCAACGGAACTCGATCATAATCACCAACCCCCGCGTGGCGAGCGCGATCACGCAGATCCCGGATGCGCCGGAAACCAAAGCTCGTGCAGCATTGAAGGCGGATGCGAGGGAGGACCCACGACGTGATAGTTCACTTTGATGACGGGTACGGAACACCCCAATCTGTCAGCGAGACAGCGTCGACCGCCTGCGCGATCATCAGCGGATCTGTCCCGCTGTGCATCGTTCGATTCGGCGATGAGGCGAGTCCTTCGATCTCCAACGCCGCCTACTACCGGTTCCCAGGGATGAAACAGGGCTATGCGCTGCCGCCCGGACGCGCCTGGCCGACATCTCGACGATGGGCGTTCACCTCCGGAATCGTCGATGGCCAGCACGTTCTGCTCTATGGTCGCGACACCCTGATTCGGCACGGATGGCAGCTGATCCATTCACTGATCGACGGACCGCCCCAGTGGGAGTCAGAGCTGCTGTCCGAGGCCAAGATCAAACAGTCTCGTGACTGGGTCGTGGACCTGCTCTTTCGATGGCGAGCTGGAACCATCGGCTATCTCGACGTCGCAGCGAGGGCTCTCGATGCCCTCGATTCATGGGTTGGACGCAACCTGCAGCAAACTGCGTCTCCATCCACGAATCGCAGGTTCAGCCGCGATCGATACCGATCCTTCGGTCAGGTTAGGTAGTGAGCATGAATGTAACGGGCGCACTGAAAGTCGAACTGCATGCGGGTAAGACACTGCAGGAACTGGGCTCAGTAGAAAGTTCATACAGAGCTATCGGCTACGAGGTTTTCCACGTGCGCGGTCAATTTTGCACCACCTGGACAGACTTCTATCGCGAAATTTCGGCCGCACTGCAGTTCCCCTGGTATTGTGGAATGAACTCGGCAGCACTCGATGAATGCCTCGTCGAATGCGGGGAAGACAACGGCTCAGCTGGAACAGTGCTTTCACTGCGGAACTTTCACGAGTTTTCGGCTGAGGCCAATCGCCGAGAGCAACTCCACCAGTTCGAAGCACAGATGCAGTTCATCGCTGGTGAAATGGCGGCGCCGGCCGATACCACCGTCGGCATCGAGTCGAGATCGCGGCAGTTGGTTATCCTCGCACATACGGACAGCAAATTTGACCACATCGGCGCTGCAGAAATGTCACTGGCAGCAATTATGGCGCGAGTGACCCTCGGGGGATTCGCGTGAATGCAAGATTCGAATAGCCGCGGCCACCCATCAACCCCCTCGACTCCACTCCCGAAGTCGGTCGGCGATATCGGCGAGTTCGCCATCTTCTCCGGTGGCAACACGGATCACGAAATCGAAGCGATCATCCTCTGGCGCAACGATCCGCACCCCGTTGACACCGAGGAAGGTGAGGCATGCCGCCCACGCGGTGCGCTTGTTACCGTCGACGAGCGCGTGATTGCGGGCGAGCGACTGGAACAGTGCCGCGGCCTTGAGATGCAGATCCGGATAAGCGTCTTCGCCGAAGACCGACGCCCGCGGTCGGGCGAGCGCGGACTCGATCAGGCCGAAATCGCGGACCTCGGCGTCCGAACCCAGAGCAAGTCGGCTGATCGCGATTATGTCCTCGAGTTCGAGATACTCCGTCATGCGTCCTTGAGGCGCTCCAAGACACCGGCCTCCTCGTCGACCACACGCCGCGCCGCCGCCTCCACACGACTCGTGTGAGCGCGACGTGCGATGTACTCGTCGATCGCCGTCAGCGCGACTGCCTGCATCGACCGACCTTCGAGCTCAGCTTGTCGACGCAGTGCCGCCGTCTGCTCGTCGCTCGTTCGTAGTGTCATGCTCATGAGACGATGATACCGCGGTGATACCACGCCTCCTGTCGAGATTCCGCCAGCTCAGGGCAGCTCGCCGGTCAGATAGTGCTGGATCGCCGGGGCGACGATCGCAACGATCCGCGAACGATCGGCATCGGCAAGTGCTTCGATGCCAGCCACCCGGCGGGCCGAGGCGACGCCGAGAAGGTGCGACCCGGCCAACGCGAGCCGCAGCATCGGTTCGTCGGAGGCGACGTGTCCTGGCGGGATCTGCGCACCGATCCGCGTCGCGATGATCTCGCGAAGCAGACCGGCGCCTCGCTCGGAGGTGAATGCGGTGCGCACCATCGCGCGAAGGATCGGCTCGGTCTCGCTGTCTTCCCAGGCGGCGAGATATACCTCGGCAAGCCGCTCACCCACATCGTCGGGATCTCCGGCCAACGCCGCGAGCAGGAGCTGCGGGAGTTCGGAACGACCCGGGACCACCGCCGCGAACAGGCCCTCTTTGTCAGTGAAGAAGTGCCGAATCAACGCCGGATCCACACCCGCCTGCGCAGCGATGGCACGCATCGACGCCCCGTCGTACCCACGATCGGCGAACAACCTCTTCGCCGCGTCGAGGATCGCCTCCCGGTTCGCGCCCTCCCCGGCGGGGCGACCGGGCGGACGCTTCTTGACGACGGAGGAGTCGGAGTTCACCAGCCGCACACTACCGCGCGAACCCAGATAACTCCACGACTGTGGAGTTATCTCCACATCTGTGGAACTATCTCGAGCATGACCAGTTCGGAAGAGTCGACCACCAGCGATGAGCTCGTCATCGACGTGAACGGTCTACGAAAGTCGTTCGGGAAGTTCCAGGCACTCAACGGTGTGGATCTCCACGTCGCTCGTGGACAGGTGCATGGATTCCTCGGCCCGAACGGTGCGGGGAAGTCGACAACCATCCGCGTGCTGCTCGGTTTGCTGCACGCCGACGCCGGCGACATCCGACTTCTCGGCGGCGATCCCTGGCGCGACATCGTGACTCTGCACCGGCGGCTCGCCTATGTCCCCGGCGATGTGTCGTTGTGGCCGAATATGACCGGCGGCGAGGCGATCGACCTGCTCGGTTCGATGCGCGGCGGGCTCGATGAACAACGTCGCGCCGATCTGGTCGAGAGGTTCGAACTCGACACCACCAAACGTGGCCGCCAGTATTCGAAAGGCAATCGGCAGAAGGTGGCGATCGTGGCGGCGTTCTCCTCCGACGTCGAACTGCTCATCCTCGACGAGCCCACCTCGGGCCTGGATCCGCTGATGGAGAACGTCTTTCAGGAAGTGGTCGGCGAGGCGAAGGCCCGCGGCACCACCGCCCTGCTGTCGAGTCACATCATGTCCGAGGTCGAGACCCTCGCCGACCGCGTGAGCATCATCCGCACGGGCGAGATCGTCCAAACGGGGACGCTGGCGCAACTGCGCGGCCACACCCGTACATCGATCCACGCCACACTGCGCGAGATGCCCGGTGAGAGCACCTCCACCGTTCTCCACGACGTCACCATCGACGGCAACCGTCTCACCGCGACCGTGGAGTCCGACCACATCGGCGATGCGATGACAGAGCTCACACCCTGCGGCATCGAGGCGTTGACCGTCGAACCGCCGTCGCTCGAATCGTTGTTCCTGCGGCTGTATGACGACGATGAGACTTCCACCGGGGCACACCACTGATGGCCACCGCGACGGCGGTCCTCGGAACGCCGCAACTACTGAAGGCATCGCTTCGCCACGAGGCGCGGTCGTTTCTGCCCTGGGTCGTGATCGTCACGGCACTGTCTGTGTCGTCGGTGATCGTCTACCCGCTGCTGTTCCCGTCCCAGCACGACCGTCACGCCTTTGCCACGACCGTGGGCAGCAACCCTGCGCTGGGACTGATCTTCGGCCCCGCCTACGACCTCTCCACGGTCGATGGGTTCAACGCGTGGCGATCGCTGGCACTCGGTGGATTCATCACCGCACTCGGCGCGATCCTCATCGTGGTGAAAGCAAGTCGAGGACAAGAAGACTCGGGTCAGGCCGAGTTGTTGGCGTCTGGGGTTCTCGGTCGCGAGGCGCGCCTGCTCACCGCGATGTTGATGGGGATGATCGCCTCGGTTGCAGTCGGTGTGGTCTCCAGCGTTCTCACCGGTCTCTTCGGGGGTGGATGGGAGGCGTCGCTGCTTCTGGGTGCGGGGTTCGTCGTGACGGGTTGGATGTTCAGTGCGGTCGCCGCGCTCACGGCCCAGATCGGGTCGGATGCGCGGACGGCCACGTCGTTGGCAGTTGGCGTTCTCAGCGTCCTGTTCGTGCTGCGCGGCTTTCTCTTCTCGATCGACGCGCCCCGCTGGACGGTCTGGATCAACCCGCTCGGCTGGATCGAGGAGACTCGCCCGGCGACCGGCGACCACTGGTGGCCACTGATACTCGGCGTCGTGTTCACCGCTGTCGTCGCGGGAATCGCGTTCGCATTCCAGGTGTCTCGCGACTTCGGTCAGGGGCTCATCGCAACCCCGCCCGGACCCGCCCGGGGCAGAATCCACTCGGTGCTGGGGCTGGCGATACGCCTGAACCGCAGCCCGATCATCTACTGGTCGTGCGCATTCGTGGGTCTGGGCGTCATCTTCGGCTACTTCACCGGATCGGTGCGCAGCCTCTTCGCGGCCAACCCCGAGATGGCAAAGATCTTCGCCTCCGGCGCTGCCAACCCGGCAGAGCTGTACGGCGCCTTCCTCGTCACCATCTTCTCGCTGGTCGGCATCATCGCCTCGATCGCCGGTGTCCAGACCATCAATCTCGTGCGCAACGAGGAACTCAACGATCGCGCAGAGCCCGTGCTCGCCACGGCCGTCACCCGCAACCGCTACCTGGGCAGCAGCGTTGCGGTGGCATTCGCCGAGACGGCGCTCTACATGGTGATCGCGGGAGTTGTGGTGGGCATCTTCACCGCCTACCACAACATCGGTATCAGTTTCGGTGACGCGCTCCTGCAAGCCGTCGCCACGATTCCCGCGGTGTGGACAGTCGTCGCCGTAGCGGTAGCAGTGATCGGGGCGGTGCCGCAGGCGCGCCTAGCATCGTGGATTGGGGTCCTGGCATCGTTTGCCATCACACTGTTCGGACCCAGCTTCAAATTCCCCGAGTGGGCGATGGACATCAGCCCGTTCCATCACGCTCCCGATGTGACCACCGGCTCGTCCGACGGGTGGGGTCTGTTGTGGATCAGCCTGTTCACCGTCGCGTTCCTGGTGATCGGATTCGCCGGATTCCGACGGCGGGACACCCCGTGACATCGCAGGACATCGCCAAATAGGTTCTCCCCGTCGCCATCTCGACGAACTGAAGTGACAGGGTCGCATTTTTGCGCTAGAGGCGGTAGAGCCTTCTTCCGTTCTCGCTGAGCGCTTTACGCGCGTTCTCTTCGCCGAGCGCGGTTGTCAGCCGGGCGATGTCGGAGTCGGCGAACGGAGTCTTGGCCCGCGTGGACGGGAGGTCGGTGCCGAAAACCAGCGCCTCCGGGTTCACCTCCGCGATCTGTCGCACCACCGTCGGAACGTCCACACTGACACGACCGAAACCTGTTGCCTTCACGTAAGCGCCGGCTTCGACCAGTCGAAGCAGCGTGGGAATCCCCTCAGTCGACATGCCGAGGTGATCGATACTGATCTGCGGAAGCGCGACCAACACGGGCACAAGGTCGACGAGATCGGCCGCATCGGCATACAACTCGACATGCCAGCCGGCCACGTCGTGGACGCGACGCGCGAAGTCCGCGAGGTTGTCGACCGACTCCGAACCACCCCGGAAGATGTTGAACCGCAGACCCCGAACCCCGAGCGCATCGAGTCGGCGGATCTCCTCCTCGGATGCCGAGGCCGGTAGCTGCGTCACCCCCACGTAGCCGGGACCGAGTGTGGTCAGCGCATCGGACAGGTAGGTCTGATCGAAGCCCTGAAACGAGCCGGACACCACCGCGCCACCCGTGATGCCCAGATCTGCCACTCGCGCGAGGTAGTCGTCAGCGGTGAATTCGTCTGGGAGATAGCCGTTGTTCTCGCGCAACGGAAAACGCCGATCGATGATGTGAAAGTGCGCGTCGAAGATCTCAGGTGCCGCACTCGTCATACCGAAGTCCTCACCTCCCCGAGGATAGCCGTCTGGGCACCCCTGCCGATCGGTCATAGTGGACAGGTGGGCGTTCTCACAGGCGGCCGCGGCGACCGATTTCCGGCAACCGCTGGTGGCATCGCCCCCATGGCCTAGCGTGGACAGTGTGAACGCCCCGTCTACCCCGCCTCCGGGTTGGTTTCCCGACCCTGCCGAGAGGTACCAGCTGCGATTCTGGTCGGGAACGTCGTGGACCGAGCACGTGAGCGCAGACGGACGCGCCCTCGTCGATCCGATGGGGCCACCCGGCACGGCGCCGGCAACTCCGATCAACGCGGCGCCCGAAGTGGCCGCCTCCGACGCACTCGCCACCACGACTCCCGCTGCGGACAAGCCGGGTTTCCTCGAACGCCGCCGCCGCAAGCGCGAGGCCGCACGGCAACAGGCGATCGCCGACGACGCCAGCCGAGATGAGCTGCAGTCCACCGCGATTGACGCCGCACTCGGCGACACCGTGGCGATGACAGCGCTTCCCGCACTCGTCGCCACAGCGCGACACCTGTACTCCGACAGGGACTTCGAGTCGCGTGCATGGTCGGCGATCACCAAGGCGATTCGCGTCGCACTGGCCGACGACATCCTCAGCGCCGACGAGTCGGAGCACATTCAACGGCTCGGCGAGGCCTTCGGGATCACGTCGGTTTTCGACGAGGTCGCCACACGTGACAGTGAGCTGCTCGAGGAACTCGCCGTCGCCGAGATCAATGACGGGCGACTGCCGATCGAGGAAAACTCGCCGCTGATCCCCCGATCTGGCGAGGTCGCGCACTACTCCTGTCGCGTGGCGTTGATGAAAGAGACTGCGGTCAGGGAGTTTCGAGGCGGGTCCCAGGGTGTGTCGATCCGGATCGCGAAAGGGGTCAACTATCGCGTCGGAGGGGTACGCGGGCGCAGCGTGGTGGTGGGAACGACGCAGACCGAGCAGGACACCGGCGACCTCGTCATCACCGATCGTCGCGCGGTGTTCATCGGAGGCAAGCGAACCCTGGAGTTTCGCTACGACCGGCTGATCGCCCTCGAGCAATACCGCGATGGCATCCGGATGAACGTGTCGAACAGGCAGACGGCGTCGCTGTTCATCGTCAAGTCGGGATCCCCCACCATCGCGGCCGCCCTGATTTCGCATCTCGCCGCGTCGGCGGAGCGGTAGCCCGGCGAGTTGCCGGCAAGCTCCGGGTCTCACTCACCGCTGCGAGACGACCACCGTGAACGTGGTCGGGCGAACCGTGGAGTCCTTGTCGGTGACCGTGACCGAGGTTCGTCCGGCGGCCAGTGCTGTCACACCCGGGTTGAACTTGGCACTGCCATCGTCATGTCCTGCAACGAACTTCGCGACCTCAGGTTTGTCGACAGTGCCAGCGAAATACTCTCCCGGCGCGTCCCCGGTGGTGATGTTGAGCACCTGGCCCACCACCAGGTCGACCGTGGCGCCATCGAGGTCCTCGACCGGCCGGGTGACCGGAGCGATGACCATGGCGCTGTCGGCGGCCGCCGATCCAGTCGGCGATGCAGTCGGCGATGCAGTCGGCGATGCAGTCGGCGATGCAGTCGGCGAGGTCGACACAGGTTGCGTGGCTGACGACGGCCGGGAATCTGATCCCGATGTGTCCGTGGACCCGGCACTGCCGCACGCGGCCAACGAGAACCCCGCTGCGGTGGCCATCGCAGCAGCCAGAATTCGGTGTCGCATGACCACCATTATGTCCACCGCCGCGCCCCGGCAGGGTTCACCACGCTGGGAGGCGAATCGCGTCCCGTAAGGTGGCTGATCGTGATTGCCGAAGGCAGGTGCTGACCATGCGTTACGGAGTGTTCATTCTGCCCGACCGCCCATGGCAGCAGACCCGACCTGCGTGGGAACGTGCCGAGCAGTTGGGTTTCGACCACGCCTGGACGTTCGACCACCTCGTGTGGGGCGGGTTACCCGATTCGCAATGGTTCTCGTGCATCCCGACGCTCACCGCCGCGGCGGCAGTCACTTCTCGAATCATGTTGGGCGCCTTTGTCTTCTCTCCGAACTTCCGGCATCCGGTGTCGTTGAGCCGTGAGATCCAGACCCTGGTCGACATCTCGGACGGTCGGCTTCTCGCCGGACTCGGCGCTGGCGGCACTCCCGACGACTTGATCCTGGGGCAGAGCCCGCAGACGCCACGGGAACGGGTCGACCGGCTACAGGAATTCGCTCGCTTGCTCGATCGGACCCTGCGCGAGGATCACGTGAGCGCGGCCGGTGAGTACTACTCGTCGCGCGACATGCGACTGGTCGGCGGATCGGTCCGCGACCGCGTGCCGCTGCTCATGGCCGGCAACGGACCCCGCTCGATCCGTTTCGCGGCTGCATTCGGCGACGGCTGGGTCACCAACGGTGCGGTCACCGACGACGTCGAGACCTGGTTCGCCGAGCTCGGCCGCAGCCGCGAGGTTCTCGAGACGCGGCTCGCCGAGCGACCCGATGCCGACAGGTTCGCCCGCTACCTCAACCTCGCGTCGTGTCCACTCAGTCCACTCGAGAGCATCGGCGCCTTCGACGAGATCACAGGTCGCGCCGCGGGCCTGGGCTTCACCGATGTGATCCTGGCGTGGCCGCGGAGCGAACCTCCGTACAAGGGATCCGAGGAGATGCTGGAGAGGATCGCCGCCGAGCGGTTGTGAGCGGGCTGCCGTCAGCACGGCACCTCAGCTGCTGTCCACTACCATTCCCGCGTGAGCACCGTTGACGCCCGCCGCAGGACCTCGAGGAATCAGACACTGGTCGCGGTCTTTTCCCTGACTGTCGTGGGTGGCGTCATTGCACTCTTCTTCTGGAGCATCACCTCGCCCCAGAAGGTGGCGACCAAGAAGTGCCGCGCCGAGACCATGTACCTGCTCACCGCAGCAGTGAACCAACACGGTCACATCGTCCACATGAGCACGGCGACCCTGTCAACGGCTCCCCCGCCCGAGGACAGTCTTCTCGACTACCGGCCCGGCACCGACAAGCATTTCATCGTCACCGGCACCGCTGCCCTGTCGCCGGAACCCGACACCACCCTGCCGTTCACTTGTGACGCGGTGGTGACACCGCAGAATCGGGTCGACGCCAAAGTCAGCATGGACCCCGAATCGCTCCTGAAGAAGTCGCTGCCCTGACGCTCATGCCACGGACCGGGCCGAACGAGGACTGGGCCGAACGTGCGCCAGCCGAACGTGCGCCGTGAGATGCTGCGAGACTGACATCCATGAGCGCCACGATCCCGTCCCATCACCACGACACGATCGTGGTGGGAGCGGGAATCGCCGGGCTCACCGCCGCCCGCCTGCTCGCTCGCGCAGGGCAGCGGGTGGTGATCCTCGAAGCGCGTGACCGCATCGGCGGGCGTGTCCACACCCAGCGCACCGCGGACACGGTCACCGACCTCGGCGCCTCGTGGATACACGGCATCGACGATGCTCCGCTGTACGCGGTGACCCAAGCATTCGGGATGCGAACCGTCGAGTTCACGGTCGGCAGTTATCAACCCGACGGACGCCCCATCGCCTACTACGACCCCGACGGCCGCCGTCTCACCGATGCCCAGACTGCGGAGTTCGCTGCCGACATCCACCTCGTTGACGGTCTCCTGACCGAGTTCGTCTCGACTATCGGTCCCGGCACCTCCTACGGAACTGCTGTGGATCACGTTCTGGCACAGTGTGATTGGCCAGATGAGCGATGCGCCCGCGTTCGTGAGTACCTGCGCCACCGCACCGAGGAACAGTACGGCGTGTGGATCGACGATCTCGACGCGCACGGCCTCGACGACGATGAAACGGTCGGCGAAGAGGTGGTGTTTCCCGACGGCTACGACCGGCTCGCGTCGCATCTGGGCGACGGGCTGACCGTTCAGTTGGACCATGTGGTCTCCCGAGTGGACTGGAATCGCTCAGGAGTGACGGTCGAGTCGTCACGGGGCGTGTTCACCGCCGACCGGGTTGTGGTGACGGTGCCGGTGGGGATACTCAAGTCCGGTGCGTTGTCTTTTCATCCTCCACTGCCGGAGCCCGTTTCGGGCGCACTGAGCCGACTGGAGATGAACGCTTTCGAGAAGGTGTTCCTCCGTTTTCCGGCCAGATTCTGGGATGACGACGTCTACGCGATTCGACGCCAGGGCAAGGCCGGGCAGTGGTGGCATTCGTGGTACGACCTCACTGCATTGCACGGGCAACCCACGTTGCTGACCTTTGCGGCCGGGCCATGTGCGCGGGAAGTGATCGATTGGAGCGACGAGGATGTCGCCGCATCAGTCCTCGCCGCGCTGCGTGAGATCTACGGCCACCGGGTACCCGAACCGACACAGATCGATGTGACTCACTGGCAACGTGATCCGTTCGCTCTCGGGTCATACGCCTACATGACCGTCGGCTCGACGACCGCCGACCACGACGTTCTGGCGACTCCGATCGACGGCGTTGTGCACCTCGCCGGTGAGGCGACGTGGACCGATGATCCGGCCACCGTCACCGCGGCACTGTTGTCGGGTCGGCGCGCGACCGAGAACATCCTCGGGCGCGACGCGGCGATCTCACAGCTGTGGGAGTAGACGGGCTCACGCAGCTGTTTCCCAGCGCCCGTTCCACCGCGCCGCAACGCCCACCGCTCGTGTCAGTACCGGCAGGAACGCCTCGATGTCGCGGCTCTGCTCCGTCCACTCGGTGCCTGCTGTGCCACCGGGAACGTCAGCGTCGAGCCACGGCTTCATGGCGGCGAGATGTTCGCTGCAGATGCGGGCGTAGCGCCTCAGCAGCGGGGTGTTGGCCCGAGTCCGTCGGGCGAGCTCGTCGGACGTCAGAGACTCCGGCTCCTCTCGGTACTCCCTCAACAGGGCAGCCAACCCCTCTGGCATCGCATCGATGCCGACGGCATCGGTTTCCCGCATCCACGCGGCCTGATCGGGCTGAAGTTGCTCGATGATGTCGATCGCCCCCTCGCGGAGGAACACCGTCCAATCCTGCAGTGCTGACACCAGATTCGATGGATGGAACACGGTCGCATCGATGGCGCGCACCGCGAACACGTGACCCTTGGTGACCACGATCGACACATCTGGCCAGCGTGCGGAGTGCTCGGCGATCACCGCACCGAGCAGAACCAGATCGGGGGTCCCGTGCGCAATGACCGTGCACAGTTCCACTCGCAATGCGTATGGCGAGACCAGGAGTCTGGTGTGGACCCCGTCGACGTCGACACTGATGGATCGGTCGTTCACATCGGTCAGCACAAGCCCTACTGCCTGCAGCGTCTCTCTCGCGAGCGTCAGCAGATGAGTCGCGTCGACGGTCGCCGCAGCTGGTGAGGAGATGGGGATCGGACGCGTATGCGGTGGCCGGTCATAGGAGGTTGTCGGTGCCGTGGCTTCGCGCGACGAGTCACGCACCCGAACCTCCGCGGGATCGGCGATATCCCATATCTCACGTAGTGCGGCGATCAGCTGATCGGCGAGATCGGCGACCGACCGCCGGCCCGACTCCACGATGTGATCGCCTGAACGCAACCGCCGCCACCCGAGCGACACCATGACACCTCGTTGTCGCTGCCACTGCTGCGCTGCCGGATCGGACAGCACCAGCTCGAGCCACGTGTTGCGGCGGGCGGTGCAGCGCACTCGCTTCGAGCCTGTGACGGTGACCTGGAGAATGCGGCGTTCTAGCCCGCTGGACGGATCTGTGCGCATGAGGTCGAGCGTCTCGCCTCGTTCGAGGATGCGCATTCGCTCGCTCAGTCGGCGTGCGAACACTTCCCACTCGCGCTGATACTCGGACAAATTCGGGTACTCCACAGCCCCTCCAATGCATGGTGGCGATCATCAGATGTTCAAACACTAGTTCGAAGGTCTGACATTGCTGTGGCCTCCCCCGAGTACCGCCTCGACGTGCCGGTTGTGGCGTCATCGCGCTCTCACAGGAGGCCGACGCGACTCGATGTTCGACAGCTCAACTCGCCGACCACTGGTGCCACGTCAGCTCACGGATCACGATCACCGGTCCGTCGGGTCGCTGATCGCGATACTGCGGGTACTTCTCGGCGAGCAGATCGATAGCGAAGGCCCCGACCGGACTCTCCGGCGTGATCACCTCGGCACGCCCGTCGACCCGAACCCACCACAGCCGACTCCACTCATCGGAGTAGTGGTCCACCAGCAACGACACCGCGGGGTTGGCGACGATGTTCGCCAGTCGCTGCAACCGATAGGTGCGTTTCGGTTTGTGATCGACGCACGTGTACACCACACCATCGGCCTCGGCGAACACCGTCGGCACCACATGCGCTGCGCCCTGGGGGGTCACGGTCGCGAGCCGACCGATTCGCGCGTTCACAAAGCGTTCTCGCATCGGTTCATCCATCATGCCTTCCACACGGTACCCAGGGTCGGCGAATCACCATAGGATCGCGCCATGACGCTTTCCGTGGGCATGATCACCGTCGACTCCGCCGATCCCGTGCCACTGGCGCAGTGGTGGGCAACAGCCATCAAAGGAACGGTGTTGGCCGACAACGACGGCTGGTTCGTCATCGTCGGAGGTGTCGATGGTCAACCCCGCTTGGGGTTTCAAAAGGTCTACGATCCGACCCCGGGAAAGAACCGGATGCATATCGACTTCACCTCGACCGAATTCCCCGAGATCGTTGAACGACTGGTGACCGACGGGGCGACGAAGCTCACCGAGCACGAGATGGGCGGCTTCGCCTGGGTGACGATGGCCGACCCCGACGGCAACGTGTTCTGCGTATCCGGTGGTGAGTGACAACCCGGCGAACGCGGCCCCCACTGATAAGACCTGTTGCGGAGATGCCCCGGGTCGTCCGACATCGCCGTCACTCTGGTGCGGCACCGTCCGACTCGTCGCCGGTACGACCGCCGTAGGTGGCAATCTTGCATTCGGTGGCGACCAACGACAGTGTCAATTCACGCAGCTGTCGGCGGATCGTGTCGCGATGTTCGATGAGCATGTCGAGGCGCTCGGGTTCAGTATCCGAACCCTGGTCGACCAGGTCGACGTAGTGCTGTAAGTCGCGCATTGGCATGCCCGACAACCTCATTCGAGTCAGGAACACGAGGCGCTGCTGCGCGTGTGCGTCGTACACCCGATGTCCGCTCGAGTCACGGCCGACATCCACCAGCCCAGCACGCTCGTAGTAGCGCAGCGTGTGCGGCGAGAGATCCAGCAACTCCGCGAGTTCTGTGATGGACATCGGCACAGACTCGTCGCCAACGTCGACGAGTCTGTGCACTATCTCCATTGACAGCGTGCCGTCGATGTCTGACGACTCACCGAGCTCTCTGATGACTCGAGCCATGATGTCGTGTGTCGGCATGGGATCAGACCGCCTGGGCCGCGGCCGGCATGCCTGGGAAGTCCGCGCCCCGAGCGATGTCGGCCCAGTCGAGTACGTTCGCCAGTTCGCGCTCGTAGCACTGACCGAGCCTGGCGACAGCCTCGGTGCCCAGTGGCAGCCGTAGCGGGATGCTATCTGCCTGTGCGAGATCGGCGAGAATCACTGCCGCTCGCGCAGGGTCGCCCTCCTGAATGCCATCAGCGCCAGACAGATCTGCGCGCACGGGTCCCACGACGTCGGCGTATGCATCCATTGTCGTCGCCATACCCAGAGAGTGCGAGGTGTTGAAGCCGGTTCGGAACCGCGAAGGCTCCACCAGTACAACGCGTACCCCGAACGGCGCCATCTCCGCGGCCAGCGCCTCACTCCACCCTTCGAGAGCGAACTTACTGGCGGAATACGCACCCATACCGGGGAACGAAAGCCGACCACCCTGGCTGGACATCTGGATGACGGTACCGCTTTTGCGCTGACGCATCCCCGGCAGCACCGCACGTGTCAACGCTGCTGCGGCGAAGAAATTCAGCTCCAGTACCTCGCGCAACTGCTCCACGGTGAGCTCCTCGGCTGCTCCGACGATCGCTCGACCCGCGTTGTTGACGAGTACGTCGACGGCACCGAAACGGCTGACGGCATGGTCAGCCACATGCTCGACCGCGCCCGGTTCCCGCAGATCGGCTACGGCAACAGACAGGGTGTCCGGATAGCGATGAACCAGATCTGCGACGGTTTCCGGGTCGCGCACGGAGGCGACCACCGCCTGCCCGCGGCCGAGAACCTCGCCGGTGAGCGCTTTGCCGAATCCCTGGGATGCTCCGGTGATCAGCCAGGTCAGTGGTGTGGTCATGAATTTCTCCTGTCGCTCAGTAGGGCTCGTGGACTACGTGGAACGGTAGGAGTTCGAGCGCACTCGAACGCAAGGCAAGTACAGCGAACCTCGCTCGTTCTCTGTGACCATGTGTCGGAGCCATCTGCTAGTCAGGTTGTATGACGCAGGTCCTGTCGCACGGTGCCATCCCCGGTCGAGGCAACTCGGTGAACCCGTTCGTCGTGCTCGACGGCGCCGTGGCCTTCATTCGGTTCGCCGAGTCCGTGTTCGGCGGTCGTGAGGTGGTCGAAGCGCACACGACGACACCGGACGGCCGAATCATCCACGGCGAGATGGAGATCGGTGATGCGCTCATACTCCTCTCCGACACGCAGCCGGGCTGGTCGACGCGCCCGGGGCTGTTCCAGGTGTGGGTTGCCGACGTCGCAGACGCGATGGAGCACGCGATCGAACATGGGTCAACGGTGATCACCGATCCGACGCCGTTCTACGGGTCGATCACGCTCGCTCGCATCGAGGATCCCTGGGGCAACCTGTGGTGGCTGTATCAGCCGGTGCCGGGTCAGGCCGACCCGACGCCGGTCTGGGAGGGCGGCAGCGACACTGTGTTCCGAACCATCGACGAGTACATGCGCGGCAGTCGCCGATAGGCCGATCGGTGCAGGCGACACCGGAGCCGGAATCTGAGGTTGGCCCACACACGTCTGTGCGTGGCGTCGTCTGATAACCACAAGTGCAACCACGACCGTCGCCAGATAGATCCCCAGAGCCAGAGCAGGGTGCGCGGGCAGCGACAACGCAGCGCCGACCCATGCGCCGAGCAGTGCACCGGCAGACCCGAAAGAGAAAGCCCAGCCCATGATTCGTGCGAATTGCGTGCCGCCGAAACTCATCTGCCGACTGGTCGCGGTGAGAACTGCTGCAACTCGCGACCACACCCCGCAGAGCACGACAAAGGCCAGCATGAACTTCCACGCGAACGGATTCGGGGTTTCAGTGACCACAATGATCGCAATCGCCAACAGCACGCATCCCGCGAGGTAGGTACGTTCAATTGCCCGGTCCAACGGCAACCGTCGGCGTACAAACACCGCAACCCACGGTCCGATTGTCGCGCCGACTCCGAAACACACCATCACGATTGCCAGCGCCCCAGAGTTCGATCCCGGCATCGCACGTGCGATCCACAGGTAGACGAAGACCCCGGCGACCGTGGATCCGAAACGAATCACGAACTCGACAACGGGAGAGCCTGGCCCGGAGGTGAAGAGATCGCCCACGAGTCTGCGGCTGCGATGAGTGCGCGCAACAGCAGCGTTGTCATGCTGGTCGACAGTGTCACCGACTGTGGAAAGTGTCGTGCGCGAACTGAACCAACGGAATCCACCGCCGATGAACGAGAAGCCAAGATTGACCGCAACGATGACGTTCACCGACAGTCCGGCCAGCGCCGCGCCTCCCGGCATGGCAAACACGAGACCGAAGAATGCCAGAGCGGAGTAGATGCCGGCGTTGAACTTCAGCGCTTGCGCGTGATCGATGGCGGCCACCCTGTGGGCATAGAGTTCTTCGACCACATCACCGACAGCGGGGAACACCGCGGTCACAACGAAGTACCCCACGAGCAGTGGCGTCGCCCGCGCCGGCACGCACGTCATGGCAACGAGGAAGACCCCCGCCACACAGGCTTCGGTCAAATCCGACAGCACCAGAACACGCCCAGGATCGAACCGGCGAAACAGTCGCGCGAGCACCGGCGAAATGAAGGTCAGAGCTTCCTGCCACGACCGTATGATCGCGAGCCAGACAAGTGGAAGCACACCCACCGCGACGAGACCATCCGAGCTCCCGTCGACGACCCTGCCGCCGAGGACGGAAAGCAGTAGTCCCATCGCCATCCAGCGCCGCGCGCGAGTGATCACCGAGACGTTCATCTGAATCTCGGAATTCCTGACCATGTCGCCTTCATCAGCATCGTCCCAGATTGTCAGTCACCGTAACCGAGTCGCGGAATGGTCGCATGGGCTGTGACTGGCACCGGTCATACGCAGCCTCGACCAGCAGCAATCGCCCGATCGTTGCCCCAGGAAGAGCGCCCGACAGGATGATCGATCACATGCGCACGTACGCCGGACCATCCGCACCGCCGACCGTGACGAACCCCATGGGTACGCAGCTCCACTCCACTGGGAGACAAGCAATGATCAACACCCTCCGCACAACTGTCCTCGCCACCGCAGCCAGCGCCGCCGCACTCATCGGCGCCTCATCGCTCGCCGGCGGTGCCAGCGCGGCACCGGCTCCGCAGGCGTTCCCCGTCGGCCATTACAACGGACAACTGACCGGATGGTCGGCGCCTGCCAACGCGATCTGGTTCGGCAAAGACTTCACCGGCAACAGCGTCATCAACGACACCGTGGTGGGACGAATCGTCCCTGCCGACGTGTACCGCGCCAACTCCGTGGTCAACGGCCGCCCGGTCATCGTCGTGGACTACGCCCGCTCCGGGCTTCCCGGAGTTCGGGACGAACTCACCTCCGACGGTCACGGCGGCTACAACGGCGTCGGGATCGCGGGCAACACGCCGGCACTCACGTTCGTACTCCGGCGGTAACGGACTTCGAGTTTCATCGAGCCTCGCTGGCAACCGACGCGGGGCAACCAGCGCTCGCGCCGAAGCAGCGAGCGCTCGGCTCGACCGTCCAGGCAGACCTCACCACCACGCCCCGGCTCGGAATGAGGCTGAGACAATTCCGGCATGTCGAATATCGAAGGCCACCAAGCGATCGTGATGGGCAAGCTGTTGGCGTGTGTGATCAGCGGAGCAGGACGATTCACCTACCCCGAAGAGAAGAGAAGATGACCACCACTGGGATGACCTTCGTGGGGATGGAATGAGCCAATCAGAGTGCCGACGCTGCCGTCTGCACCACCTGTGGATTCGTCCACACGTTTTTCAAGCCGGATTCGCTCCGCTGGGTGGTGCAGTCCTGACCCGGCGGTCAGGTCGCGCGTCGGAATGAGAGGCCCAACTACCCCCGCGCCATATCCACGAACCGCGACAAATGCAGTTGGTGCGCAACAGTGATTGTGGCGGTCGGCCCATTTCGGTGCTTGCCGACAATGATGTCGGCCTCGCCCGCGCGCGGGTCGTCACGTTCGAAAGCATCCGGGCGATGCAACAAAATCACCATGTCGGCGTCCTGCTCCAGCGATCCCGACTCACGAAGGTCCGACACCTGCGGCTTCTTGTCAGTGCGCTGCTCGGGACCACGGTTGAGCTGGCTGATCGCGATCACCGGCACCTCGAGTTCCTTGGCGAGCAGCTTCAAGCTACGCGAGAACTCCGACACCTCCTGCTGGCGTGACTCGACCTTCTTACCGCTGGTCATCAGCTGCATGTAGTCCACCACAACCATTTTCAGGTCGTGGCGCTGCTTGAGTCGGCGCGCCTTGGCGCGGATCTCCATCATGGTGAGGTTCGGCGAGTCGTCGATGAACAGCGGCGCCTCGGAGATCTCGCCCATGCGGCGCGCGAGGCGCGTCCAGTCATCGTCGGTCATCCGACCAGAGCGCATGTCTCCGAGCTTGATCTTGGCCTCCGCCGAGAGCAGACGCATGACTATCTCGGTCTTGCTCATCTCCAGCGAGAACATGGCACACGTCATGTGATGCCCGATTGCCGCCGACCGCAGGAAGTCCATCGCGAGCGTCGAATTGTGCGTGGGCACCATCGATTCGCCGGCCAGATACAGATGCTCGGGATTGTCCACCTGCACACACCGCACGGGTACCGACGCCACAGCCCGGATCGCGGTGATCACGCGACCGCGACTGGGACGACGCAATTCCTTGTGGCGCACCGACTTCGCGTGCACAGTGAACACATCGTCGTCGCCGACGTCCACCCGCAGCCAACCCGTTGACTTGCGCGTGAACGAATACCCCAGTCCGGCAATGAGATCCGACAGCACCGCAGTCATGTGCCGGGTGGCGATCGGGATCGTGATCAGACCATCGTCGTCGACGATGCCGCGGGCATCCAGGATGCCCGCGAGCAACGCACGACGTTGTGGGATGGAACCACGGAGATACTCCCACGGGATACGTCCGCCGAGGTCGGCCATCAACGACATCACGTCGACGGGCCCCTCCGCATCGATACGCATCCCGATCTCCGGGTCGTCGAACGCCATTCCGGCCAGCGCCGCCACCGTGTACGGCCCGTACACGAAGTTGCGGCGCGGCAGATCGATCGGCTTGGCGTTGCGCACAACCGCCTGTCCCACATGGGAGCGCAGTTCATCGGTCGTCAACACCCCTCTGTTGGCGCCCACATGAACTGCCCACTGATGCATCGCATCTGCAATGAGACGCGAACCATCAGAGAACTCGACCTCGAAACACGGTCGGTCGGTCATCACCTCGGTGGCAGCAACCACCGTCGTGGGACGACCATGTGCGTCCAGGAGTCGATCACCCACCTGGACACCACCCATCGTGGTCCAGCCGGTGGGTGTCGGCAGCGGGGTATCCAGGCTCAGCGCCTTCCCCACACCCGGTCGCGCGGCGACGATGATCATCTGGCCCGGATGCAGACCGTTGGTGAGTGCGTCGAGGTCGGCGAAGCCGGTCGGCACACCGAGTGACAACCCCCCGCGCGAGGCGATGGAGTCGATCTCGTCCATCGTCGGCTGCAGCAGGTCTTCCAGCGGCACATAGTCCTCGGCGGTACGTCGCTCGGTGACCTCGTACACCTCGGCCTGCGCGCGATCGACCACCTCGGCGACATCTTGCCCGTCGCTACCGGCATAGCCGTACTGGACGATGCGGGTGCCCGCCTCCACGAGACGACGCAGGATCGCCTTCTCCGCGACGATCTCGGCGTAGTAGCCGGCGTTGGCCGCGGTGGGCACGGTGGAGATCAGCGTGTGCAGATAGGGCGCGCCACCGACGCGCCGCAGTTCACCGGCGCGATCGAGTTCGGCCGACACCGTCACGGCGTCGGCGGGCTCGCCACGGCCGTACAGCTCCAGGATCGCGTCGTAGACGGCTTGATGCGCCGGACGGTAGAAATCCCCCGGCCGCAACTTCTCGATGACGTCGGCGATCGCATCCTTCGACAGCATCATCCCGCCGAGAACGGACTGCTCGGCCATCAGATCCTGCGGTGGTTGACGGCCGAACTCCTCGGATGGCGGTGGCTGATCGTCTTGCGGCGCATGTCCACGGTCGTCGACCACTGCCACGCTCATCCACCTCCTGCTGTTCGCGCTCGGTACGAAGTCGGTGCGCGAGACACGTCAACCCCTTACGTGTTTCGCGTACCGCCTTCATATCGCCAACCACCGACAAGCCGCGGATGACGACGACACTCCCGAGCACACTAGGTGCGGATGCCGACGCTGCAAAACGTGTCTGTGGACGAATCTGTGGACACCCTGGGGACGAGCGGGGGATGACACTGTGCGCAACTGTGGGAAGCCTGTGGACAACACGACTTTTTCGCACCGTCACCGCAGGTAGACCGCCTATGGCGAACCAATGCGCTGTGGAATTGGCATCCGTCGGCGTGTCGCGTCGCATCGGACGCTCGGGCGTGTTGGGCGCTTCGACGTCACCTTCAACCAACACCGTCGGTCAATCGAATGAATGTCAGCTGAGCGCACGTCGAACATGCGGATCTTGCCGGGTTCCGACCCGACCCGGTACCAATTTGAGATCGCGGTCTGTTCGAGATCTCGCTCAGCTACGGTGCTCAGAGCACCGCCTCGACCACATGCCGCTTGCGCACCGGCCCGGTGACGACATCGACCTCACGCCGCGCGACCAGTTCAGCCATACCCGACGTCAACCGATACCCGACCTCGGTCGTATTCGGCACGGTCTCGACCCGATCGTGCAGTACCCCGCTGGCCGCCAGCGTGCGCAGCAAGGCCTGCGTCGTAGCAGACAGCTCCGCCTCGGGGTCTGTGATCTCCTCTGCTACAGCGTTTTTCGGAACCGCTTCCCCGACGGGTCGGGTGCGGTCGACAAGTCGAGTGACCGCACCCGTCGGGTCCAGCGTCACCCTGACGTGGCCGTGGGAGCCCATCACCACAGGCACCCCGCCGATCACCTGCCGGTAGTGGACGGTGACATCAGCGACCCGGGGATCGGAGATGTCGGCATCGTCCACCGGCCCACCCGCGTGGTAGGTGGCTGTGGTCCGGTCGTATACGAGCTCGATGCCCTCGGCGACACCGAACCGGTCGATCGCACGGTCGGCCGCCGCACGCAGATCCTGATGTGAGGCCAGAGTTGCGTTGCGGTCGGGCTCGCCGAAGGCAACCTCGTAGGTCCCGTCGTGAGCCATGATGACCTTGCGGCCGCGACCCTGCGCGCACAGAGAACCGTGACCTGCCGGGACCTGACCGTCCAAGCACAGTCCGTACCGACTCGCCAGTTCGGCGAATGCCTCTGCGTCGCCACGCTTTCGCAGCAATCGCATACGTGTGGGACCGCCTGGTACCTCAAGATTCGCGATGCGGGCGACGCTGCCGGGCGCGTTGCCCGCCCAGCGCCACCAGTACCAGGCGTTGCTGCCGGCGTCCCCGTAGAACAACCGCTCGTTCCATAGCCGGTCCTGGCATTCCTGCTGCGTCGCACCGCAGGCGGCCGACGACACGATCATGTTCGTGCTGATGTCGAGGCTCGCATCCTGCCACGCCTGACTGAACGATTTCCCCTTGCCCCATTCGCTGAAGAAGTTCTTCCCGTAATCCCCACTGTCAACGCTGGTGCTGTGGAATCCGAAGATCATCCGCAGCCCCTTGTTCACCGGGTTCCACGTCGTGATCGGGGATTGACCGCCCAACACCTCCAGCGACTCACATGTGCTCCAGAACATGTACCGCAGGTACTGGTCTCCGATGCTCATCGACGAGGAAACAGCCCAGTCCTGCCCTCCCCACGCTGCACCCATCGGTGCGTAAAACGTTCCGTCGCTGGCCATTGCGCCATGTCCCGAGTGATAGAACACGCGAACGGCATCCATCCCGTAGAAGCCCTGGTAGTCGTCCGTCGACGGCAGATACTCCCACGGCTTCACCCCGGCGTCCTCGAAATAGAAGTTGATCTGGTCGAATTGGTTGACATAGCTGAGGAACCCTTGTGCGTCCGCGTGAGTGTTCCCGAGATTCCCTGCGCCGGTGTTCGCGTCGAACACCTGGATCGCGCAACCTCCGTACTGGTTGTCGGGCGCGGCGGCGGTGCCCTCTCCCCGGGCCTGCGCCTGCATGTCGCCGCGCACCGGGAACGGATTCTCGACACCGATCCGACTCGCGCCGACCGTCTCGGTCGGTGTCGTGGGGGTTGCGGCCGGTGTTGTTGTCGTGCTGGTCATGTCTTTGCCTCCTGGAAGCGAGTGCCCGCCGATCGTCGGGGGCATTCTCACCGTGGCTGACCTAGCCGGCCGCGGATCGAGTAGTCGACTACCCGATTTGCCGCCTCACCCGGCGGTGTCGCCAGCGAACCGGCACGTATGCGAATTCGTCGATTTTCGAGTAGTTCACTACTCATTCGCAGGTGGCCGCAGCGGCGCACAGTGGCGATGTTCGCAGGGCACCCACCTCCAAGGGAGACGTCATGACCACCCAGGCACAACCACATTCACCGACCACGCTGAAGCTCGGAAAGACTCCGGCCCGGCCCGGAGCTGCCAAGCTCCGGCTGTCGAACTACATCGATACATCTGTATTGCCCAGTCCGCCGACAGAATTCGGCCACGAGACGCTGATCCCGACATGGGGAATGCTCGGCAACGACCGCTACGGCGACTGCGTCTTCGCCGGTGCCGGTCACGAGACCATGCTCTGGAACGCCGAGGCCGGAAAGTCCGTCAACGTCGACGCTGATGCGGCGCTGGAGAACTACTCGGAGGTGACCGGATTCAACCCCGACGATCCCTCAACCGACAGGGGCACCGATATGGAGGTGGCCGCGAAATATCGACGCAAGACGGGCTTCGTCGATGCCGACGGGAAGCGGCACAAGATCGGTGCGTACGTCTCACTCGAACCCGGAGACCTCAATGAACTCTGGTACGCCACCTATCTGTTCGACGGGGTCGGGATCGGTGTGGAGTTCTGCTCGCAATGGATGGATGCCTTCAACAACCACAAGCCCTGGGATGCTGTCGCGCACCCCAAAATCGAAGGTGGTCACTACATTCCGGCGATCGCCAAACGTTCCGGTGATGCGACGATCGTCACGTGGGGATCTGGGCAGCCGATGACGGCAGCCGGCTATCAGCAGTTCAACGACGAGTCGCTGGCGTATCTGTCGTTGGAGAAACTGACCAACGGCCACGACATCAACGGCTTCGACCTCGCCGCCCTACGCAAGGATCTCGCCGCTCTGACCACATAAGCCAGGTCCTGAGCTGACCTCAACCTCCCGGATCGATACTGACCGCTCTGCCCGGCACCCACCGATCCCCGAGACTTCTCCCGCCGATTCACCCCCCGACGAATCGGCGGGAGAACCGGCCGCAACCGGCCTCCCGGTTGCGGCTCCCAACGACAGTGCCCGGCGGTGCGGCGTGTGCGCGCACCGCCGGGCACTGTTGTCGAGCAGCTCGACCGTCCTGCTACTCGACGATCAGCCCGAATTCCGGCCAGTCAGGGGTCTCGCCAAAGCCGAAACCCTCTGGCCTGAAACCGCTAGCTCGACACCGCTGCGGCCAACCGCCCCAAGGTGTCCTCGAGCTCGTCCTCGGTGACCAGCGGGAACTTGACCTTCTGCAGCAGGTCCTTGTCGGTCACCTTCGACCAGTCGTAGGTGTGGCGCACGAGTGTGGAGTCGGGTCCCTGAGATTCCAGCTCCCACACCCATTCCCACCCGGGCGGCTCGGTGCCGACGGGCGCCGTCTGCCATGCGAGCAGCTTGTCTTTCGCATATCCGGTCACGTGGTTGTCGGTCTTGTACTCACCACCCATGTGAGCACCCTCCATGTTCATCGTGAACACCTGCCCGACCTCGGTGATCCGATCGCCGTGTTCGACGCTGCGGATGAACCCCGAACCGTCGAGTTCGAGATGGCGGTGGGGGTTGCTCAGCACGTCGAAGATCTCGTTGACTGGACTGTCGATCACACGTTCCACGGTCACACTCGTCGTTTCGCTCATGACTCCACCGTGCCCAAGGATCGGCCACTTGGCAATGCGGCGTCGCGGCACCGACCTAGACTGCACGAATGGCATCAGCCGACAGCGACTACGAATGGCGTGCGCTGGCCACCAGTCTGGCCGCCTCGACCCTTCTGGGTACCGTCGCCATCATCTGGGGCGTCATCAGCAGCTCACGAGTCGTCTTGTTCGACGGCATGTTCAGCCTCGCCGGGATCGTGTTGGTGGGGGTGTCCATGCTCGCGGCCCGTGTCGCGGTCTCGGCGCCGACCAAGCAGTACCCATTCGGACGTCATGCGGCGACCCCGCTCGCGGTCGCACTGCAGGGCGCGGCACTGTTGGCGACCGTGGCCTACGGTGCGGCAGACGCGGTCATCGTCATCCGCGACGGCGGCTCGGATGCCGCGGCGACGTCGGTGGTCATCTACGGCGTCGTGTCGGCGGTCGCCTCGATTGCGGTGATGGGGTGGCTACGGTCCTACGGTCCTACGCTCGCCATTCGGCCCTGGCCAAGGCCGAGTGGGTGTCGTGGCGGGCCAGTTCACTGTTGAGCGTCATGGTGGCCGTCGGCGGCGGTATCGCGGTGGCGCTGAACGGGTCCGGGCACCCTACGATCGCGAGCTACGTGGATCCGATCCTCGTGCTCATCGCATGTGTGTCCGTCACGCCGATGGCCATCGGGTTGATCCGCGAGGGCATGCGCGAGCTGCTCGAGGCGGCCCCACCTGCTCCACTGATGCACCAGATCAACGGAGTCGTCGAGGCGACGTCTCGCCGCTTCGAGTTGCCCACACCGGTGATCCGCTCCACCAAGCTCGGACAGCGCCTCTATGTGGAGGGCGACTATCTGATCAGCGATCACCAGGAATTCGGTATCGACGACGAGGACGAGATCCGTCGTTCGATCACCGACGGACTGGGCGAGCTCGGCTACCAGGTGTGGGCGACCGTCGAGCTGACCACCGACGACCGCCTGATCGATTGAGCGCGTGATCGATTGAGCGCGTGATCGATTGAGTGCGTGATCCATTGAGCGCGTGATCCATTGAGCGCGTGATCGAAACGCCCGGGCGCAGCACGCACGCGACACGGCCCGCGAACACAGCAGTGCCCGGCACCCCACGGGGTACCGGGCACTGCGGACATTCGCTACGCGACGAGTGCGGTCAGCTCTCGGCGATGACGGCGAGATCGACCTTCGCGACGACCTCGGGGTGCAGCGTGACCTCGACGGGGAAGGTGCCGGTGGACTTGATGTGTCCCTGCGGCAGCGCAACCGAGCGCTTGTCGATGGTCGGGCCGCCTGCGGTCTTGATCGCACCGGCGATGTCACCGGTGGACACCGAACCGAACAGCTTGCCCGAATCGTGGGTCTTCACACCGAGCTTGACGTCGGTGAGACCCTCGATGGCCTGCTTGAGCTCGTTGGCGTGCTCGCGGCCACGAACGGCGCGGGCTTCCTGCGAGCGACGGATGTCCTCGACCTGCTTCTGTGCGCCACGGGTGGCCGGGATGGCCAGGCCGCGGGGCAGCAGGTAGTTGCGGCCGTAGCCGTCCTTGACCTCAACGGTGTCGCCTGCGACACCGAGGTTGTCGACCTCAGCGGTGAGAATGAGCTTCATGATTTCTCGTCCTTCCGCTCAGCGAGCCGTCGAGGTGAAGGGCAGGAGTGCCACCTCACGCGAGTTCTTCACGGCCACAGCGACGTCGCGCTGATGCTGCACGCAGTTACCGGTCACGCGACGCGAGCGGATCTTGCCGCGGTCGGACAGGAAACGACGCAGCAGCGCGGTGTCCTTGTAGTCGATCTTCAGGTTCTTTTCTTTGCAGAAGGTGCACGCCTTGGTCTTGGTGACCTTCTCCACGCGGACCTTGCGTCCGCTCGGCTTCTTAGCCATGGTTTTTCGTTACTCCACTGATTCGTTCTCAAGTAATGGTGTGCTCTAGAACGGCGGTTCGTCGTCGGCCCCGCCGAAGGAACCCGCTGCCGGGGCACTGCCCCACGGGTCCTGCGCGGCCGCAGAAGACGAGCCACCGCTACGCGATCCGGCCGGCGCGGAGTTATTGCTGAATCCGCCGCCGCCCCCGCCACGGGAGGCACGGTTGACCTTTGCCGTGGCATACCGAAGTGAAGGACCGATCTCGTCGACCTCGAGTTCCACCACTGTGCGCTTCTCACCCTGGTTGGTCTCGTACGAACGCTGCTTGAGGCGTCCGGACACGATCACGCGGGTGCCCTTGCTCAGGCTCTCGGCGACGTTCTCGGCCGCCTCGCGCCAGATGCTGCAGCGAAGGAAGAGTGCCTCGCCGTCTTTCCATTCGTTGGTCTGACGGTCGAAGGTCCGCGGAGTGGACGCCACCGTGAAGTTGGCGACCGCGGCCCCGGCCGGGGTGAAACGCAGCTCCGGGTCGGCGGTCAGATTGCCGACCACGGTGATGACGGTCTCGCCTGCCATGGGTATCCCCTAACGCTGGTGTGAGTGCACGTAGATGGTGCTCTGGGTCTCGAACGTAGCTGACATCGAACCTGTTCGGTTCGAACATAAGTCAGACGTCTGACGAACCCGATCGGTTCACTCGGTCAGATCACTTACGCAGGACCTTGGTGCGCAGAACCGACTCGTTCAGCTTGAGCTGACGGTCGAGCTCCGTCACCGTGTCCGGTTCGGCGTTGAGATCGATGACGGCATAGATGCCCTCGTTGTGCTTGAGGATCTCGTAAGCAAGACGGCGCTTGCCCCAGATGTCCACACCATCGACCTTGCCGCCGCCCTGACGGACGACATTGAGGAAAGTATCCAGGGATGGGGCAACGGTGCGCTCGTCCAGATTAGGATCGAGGATCACCATCAATTCGTAATGACGCATGTGACCACATCACCTCCTACGGTCTATCGGCCGCGGACTGTCCGCGGCAGGAGGGTCGCCTGCGTCGGCAACCCGTCCAAGGTACACGAACTGGCCCCCACCTGCGAAATCAGTGTCACCGAACCCTGCCGGTCGAGAGGGTCCCCGAGAGCACCGGCCATGGTCATATCGTCCACTGCGACCGCTGTAGGGGATGCTCACGACCACAGCACCGACGGCGTTGCCTAACCTGTAGCGCATGCCCGCCGCCTCCCGCCTCGATCAGTGGCGGCTGCGCCTGTTCGCCCGCTCCGGCCAGCTCATCGTGATGCTGCTGACGTTGTGCCTGCTCACGCTGGTGATGATGTACCTCGGCTACCAGGTGAAGGTCAGCTGCGGCGGTCCGCCGTTCCACCCCGACGGTCGTAGTGTGCACTTCCCTGTCGGCGTGGGGACGCAGATCGCACCCTGCTACTCCGACCTGATGTACCTGTGGACCGGGCGCGACATCAACAACCACGTGTTCCCCTACATCCACGGCTGGATCGACGACGCCGGCGTGCTGCACCGCGGCGTCGTGGAGTACCCGGTGGCCAGCGGACTGCTCATGTACCTCGGGGCGATCGGGGCGCACAACGACACGCAGTTCCTGCTGCACTCGGCCATCCTGCTGGCCCCCTTCGGTCTGGCCATCACCATCCTGCTCGGCCTGATGGTCCGCTGGTGGGCACTGTGGTGGGCAGCGACTCCCCCGCTGCTGCTCTACGCCTTCCACAACTGGGAACTGCCGGTGGTGTTCACCTCGGTGCTCGCGATCGCGGTGATGGCCTTCGGCGCCTCCCGCGACCCGGCGACCGGTGAGCGCCACATGTCGCTGCGGACGTCGTCGGTCATCGCCTCGGTGGTGCTCGGCGTCGGTTTCACACTCAAGCTCTATCCCGGGTTCTTCGTCGCACCGCTGGCCCTGTTCGTCCTGCTCTACGGGCGCACCCTCACCGACGCCGGGTCGGGATCGTGGTGGTCGCGCATGCGCGCGGCCGGACTCGACTGGGTGGGTGCGGTGTGGGTGGTCATCGCCGCGGCGGTCACCGTCCTGGCGATCAACCTGCCGTTCATGCTCCTGGGATGGCGGGGGTGGCGCGCGTCGCTGTCGTTCCAGGGCAAGCGCAAGGCCGTGGTCGACACCAACTCGATCTGGTATTGGGGTCTGCGACACTTCACCGGCGGGACCGACAACACCTACAACTCGATCGTGGGTGTGGCCTCACCGCTGCTGATCCTGGCGACGTTCGTGTTCGCGCTCTACCTCGGCTACCGGGTCTGGCTGCGCGACGGCATCTACCCGTGGGTGGGTGTCAGCGCGTCGATGCTGGCCGGGTTCATGCTGTTCCACAAGGTGCACTCACCGCAGTACACGCTGTGGATTCTGCCGTTCTTCGTGCTGCTGCGCGTGTGGTGGCCGGTGATCGTCGCCTACATCGCCGCCGACACGATCCTCGACCTCACGATCTTCCGGCTGTTCGGGATCTACACGTCGCATTCGCATATGAAATGGTGGGTGATGACGGGGGTCAACGTGGGTGTGTGGGTCAAATCGGCGATCCTGTTGGTGATGATCGTGATGTTCATCCGGGTCGGACTGCGCGAGCCACTCGCATCCGTGGGCCGGATGGCTCTGCCGCCCAAGAAATTCGAGAAGGTGCCTGCATGAGCGAGTGGATCGAAGCGACGACCCTGGCCGGTGGACATGTGACGCTGCGGCCACTGCGCGCCGAGGACGCCACCGCCCTCGGCGAGGTGGTCGACGATCCCGAACCCTTCCGCCTGTCGGCGGTGCCCATTGGCACCGAGGCCGCCCAGTCCTATATCGACGCGGCCTTCGACAACCCGTTCCGGGTGGCGTACGCGGTGATCGACAACTCCACCGGCGACCTGGTGGGGTCGACCAGCTTCTACGACATCGACCCCGGCAACCGGTCGGTGGCCATCGGCTACACCTTCTATGCCGCGAGCCGACACGGCAGCAAGGTCAACCCCGAGGCGAAACTGCTCCTGCTGCGCTACGCCTTCGAGGTCGCCGGAGCCGTTCGCGTGGTGTGGCACACCGACGAACGCAACGCCCGATCCCGTTCGGCCATCGCCAAACTCGGGGCGACCTTCGAAGGGCTGCTGCGCAAGCACCGCCCCGCCACCGACGGCGGATGGCGCACCACCGCCCAGTACTCGATGATCGACGAGGACTGGCCGGGCGCCAAGGAGAAGCTGGTCGCACGGATCAGCTGAGCGGTGCCGTGATCAGCCGTGAGCCGCGTAGATCGCCTCGGCCAGTTCGAGTTTGAGCTGCTGGAACTCGCTGGTCGCGATCACCGCGGGCGACCGCACGACCTCCGGACCGTCACCCGGCAGCTCGATCCTGCGGTCGATGATCACCCGACCGGGCCGCGCACTCATCACCAGCACCCGCGTCGACAGGAACACCGCCTCCTCCACCGAGTGGGTCACGAAGATGACCGTCTTGCGTTCCCGGCGCCACAACGACAACAACTCGACCTGCAGGCGTTCCCGGGTCAGCGGATCGAGCGCACCATAGGGCTCGTCCATGAGGATGATCCGCGGATTGTTCACCAGCACCCGGGCGATCTGGGCGCGCTGCTGCATACCACCCGACAGCTCGTAGGGCCGCCGATCGCCGAACCCGGTGAGCCCCACCGTCTCCAGCATCGTGTCGGCCATCTCGCGACGCTGCGCTTTGCCGACACCGCGGGAGCGGGGACCGAATTCGACGTTGCCGCGCACTGACATCCAGGGGTACAGGGTCGGCGCCTGGAAGACGACGCCGCGATCGGGTGACGGCCCGCGGACGTGTGTGGATCCCATCATCACCGTTCCGCTGGTGGGCTCGAGGAATCCGGCGATGATCTGCAAAAGCGTGGTCTTGCCGCAGCCCGACGGCCCCACCAGGCAGACGAACTCGCCGGGATCGATGGTGAGATCGGTGGGTGCCAGTGCGACCACTTCGTCGGACCCTGATGAATACGTCTGACCGACAGCGGTCAGCGTGAGACGGTTGCGCAGGTCCGGCTCGATGTCGGTCGCTGCCTTGTCGGGAGTAGTCGTCTGGTCGGTCATGGTTGTGCAACCTCTCGAATTGATGTGCCGTACACCGCGTTCACGTACGTCTGCGGGGAGCTGACCGCGTCGACCTCGCCCTGATTGAGCAGGAAGGTCGCGGTGTTGCGCAGGTCGGTGGCCAATCCGCCGCCGAACCACTTGGGCTCGGCCTGTTCCTTGGCGGTCAGGTAGATGTATCCGTCGAGCTGGGTACGCACCTGCGCCGCATCCACGCCGAGCTGGCCGGCGATGCGGCCGACCGCGTCGTCGCGATGGTTCTTGATGAGGTCGACCGCCCAGTTCTGCGCAACCGTCCACATCTTCATCGCCGCCGGGTTGTCACGGACGAATGCCCCACGTGCACCCTCGAGGTCGAAGGTGGGACTGCCGGCGTTGGCGGTGTCCTCGGCGGTCATGATGATGTGACCGCTGGTTGTCAGTTCCGAGAGCGTGGGCTCCCAGATCCATGCCGCGTCGATCTGGCCGCCCTGCCATGCCCCGAGGATCGCGCTCGGCTCCAGGTTGATCACCGTGACGTCCTTGGTGAGTCCGGCCTTCTCCAGCGCCGACATGAGGCTCAGGTGCGAGGTGGACCCGAACGGCACACCGATCTTCTTGCCGCGCAACTGATCGATCGTCTTGATGGCGGGGTCGCGAACCGCCAGTGACTCGGCTCCACCGATCACGTCCTGGATCCACACCACGTTGACGTCGAGATTCAGCGGTGCCGACAACGACTTGGCGGCCGGGGCCGACCCGTAGAGACCCAGATCCAATGAGCCCGAACCGAATGCGCGGACGACGTCGGCGCCGGACGAGAACTGGGTCCAGGTGATCTTCGCATTCGGCATGCACTTGCTGAGCATGTCGGCGTCTTTCACCACGAGGTCACCGTTGGGGATCTGCTGATAGCCGATGCGGATCTGACCGTTTACCGACGTGTCAGGGGAGACCGGGCAGGTCACCTCGACGTTGAGTGAGCGACTCTGTTCGCCGCGACCGGATTTCACGATGCATGACGACAGTGCCAGCGGCGCGCATGCACACATCAGCAGCGCAACGAATTTGGACAGTGCGCGACCCGACATGCGTGGTCGACGGCTCTGCGTCGTGTGGCTCGCGGGCATCATGCCTTTCCCTTCCACGGAGCGGCGAGCACGCCGATCCACTTGATGATCGAATCGAGGACGAGCGCGGTGATACCGATGACGATGATGCAGGCGATGACGAGCGGGGTCCGCAGCTGGGTTCCGGCGATGTAGGCGAGACCGCCGATGCCGGGGATGCCGTTGTTGAGTTCGGCGGCCACCACGGTGGTCCACGCGAATCCCACCGCGAGTCTGATGCCGTTGATGATGTCGGGTAGTGCAGCAGGCAGCACTACCCGGGTGACGACCTGTCGCCGCCGGGCGCCCAGTGACCTCGCCGCGTTGATGTAGTCCTGTTTGATCCCCGAGATGCCCGCGACAGTCGCGACGGTGATGGCGGGGAAGGCCGCGAGGAACAGCAACCAGATCTTCGAGGTGTCACCGATGCCGAACCACACGATCAGCAGGCTGAAATAGCCCAATGGCGGTAGTGCGCGAAGGAAATTGAGGTAGGGCTCGATCACGGTCGCCACGGCGCGTGAGGTACCCATCAGCACACCGAGCGCCACCCCGACGACGATCGCGATACCGACGCCGGCGAAGATGCGCTGCAGGCTCGCGATGAGATGTTCCCACAAGAAGTAGTTCTGCTCACCCAGGACCTCGCGGGGCACTCCAGGAGCCACCTGATGCCAGGTGTTGGCCCGCACGAACGCATCCCATACCGCACCCGGGCCCGGCAGGTACAGCGGTTTGACGAGGTCCGCCGCTGTGACGACCCACCAGGCGAACAGGAACACCACGAGGGCTGCGACTCGGATGATCCACTGCCGCACAGTCTTCTGCGATGGAACCAACCGCGAGGACCGTCCAGAGCGTCCGGCTGCGGATGTGTCGGGCGACGTCGCGGTGGCAGTGGCGGTAACCGTTGCCTGCCCGTGCTCGGCGTGCTCGGCGTCGACCCGGTCGGCTTCGGTCGGCGCCGGACCCGACGTCATGCCGTCACCCGATGCACTCGCTGGGCACTCGTCTGATCCCTGGCCAGCAGGAGCATCGAGTCGACGTTGACATGCGCGGGTCGGGTCGCGACCCAGGCCACCGCCTCGGCGACATCCTCTGCCGACAACGGTGTGAGCCCTTCATAGACGGCCGCGGCGCGGTCCTCGTCGCCACCGAACCGATTGATCGAGAACTCGGTCTCGACCATCCCCGGGTCGATCTCACACACACGCACCGGCTCGCCGAGCAGTTCCAGTCGCAGGACTCTGGTCAGCGCCCGCACCGCATGTTTGGCGGCGTTGTATCCACCGCCACCGAGATACGGTTCGACGGCCGCGATCGAGCCGATGCTCACGACTGTCGCGCACGGTGAGTTCCGAAGCAGCGCAAGCAATCCACGCGTGACACGAAGCACACCGAGCACGTTGACGTCGAACATCTGTTGCCACTCGTCGTCGACCGAGTCGGCGATCGAGGTCGTACCGATCGCGCCGCCGGCGTTGTTGACCAACACATCGGCCCGGCTGATACCGGCACAGAACGCGTCGACACTGTCTACGTCGGTGACGTCGAGTGCGCTGGTCGACACCGCTACCTCGGGGATCTCGGCGACGATCTTGGCGGCCAGATCGCCGAGCCGGTCGGTGCGCCGGGCGCCCAGTACGAGGTCGTGGCCCGCGCGGGCCAGCGCCCAGGCGGTCGCGGCCCCGATACCGCTGCTCGCGCCGGTGATCACGGCGACCGGGCGGTCGGCCGCGCTGTGGGTGATGCGGTTGTCTGCCATGAGGATTCTCCCCCTTCTCGGGATACACATCCCGGGATCTCACACGTGCCGCGAACTGCATTGGTCGCTGGATGTACCCAGCGTCGGCGAGAATCTGGCACCGGCACAGATCCACATCCACGGCGATTTGTAGTGCCAGATGTAACCCCGTAGCGGGTTTCGTAACAGTCGAGCGATCTTCGCGGCGACCTCGGCGCGAACTGGCACCATCAAGATGATCATTTCTGGCTCTTCTTCGCATGCGAAGCGAGTGTCACGGTGGACTGGTCGGGGTGAACAGCCCCGAGACGACGACGTTTTCCACCCATCCCCACGAGGAGACACCGTGCCCGCTCCAACGACCCCGTCCGCCAAAGCCATCTACGACAAGGATCGCTCATTCGTATTCCACTCGTGGTCGGCGCAGTCGTCGGTCGATCCGCTGGTGATCACCGGCGCCGACGGCGTGCACGTCATCGACGGCGACGGAAATCGACTGCTGGACTTCTCCTCTCAGCTCGTCTACACCAACATCGGCCATCAGCACCCGAAGGTGGTCGCCGCTGTCGCCGAACAGGCCCATCAGCTGTGCACGATCGCCCCGGCACATGCCAACGAGGCGCGCGCACGTGCGGCCGAGTTGATCATCGACATCGCGCCGGAGGGCTTTCGCAAGGTGTTCTTCACCAACGGTGGGGCCGATGCCGTCGAGCATGCGATCCGCATGGCACGGCTGACCACCGGGCGATACAAGACCCTCTCAGCATTCCGCGGCTACCACGGCGCCACCCAGCAGGCGATCAACCTCACCGGCGACCCGCGTCGGTGGCCCAGCGACTACGGATCCGCCGGCTCGGTCCACTTCTTCGCGCCCTTCCTCTACCGCAGCCAGTTCAACGCCGAGACCGACGAGCAGGAATGTGAACGGGCGCTGGCCCACCTGCGTTCACTCATCGAGTTCGAGGGGCCAGCCGGATTCGCCGCGATCATCCTCGAATCGATCCCCGGCACAGCCGGAATCATGCCGCCGCCGGCCGGATATCTCGCCGGAGTCCGGGCGCTGTGCGACGAGTTCGGCATCGTGATGATCCTCGACGAGGTGATGGCGGGCTTCGGTCGTACCGGAAAGTGGTTGGCACTCGAGCACTTCGACGCCGTACCCGACCTCATCACCTTCGCCAAGGGCGTCAACTCGGGCTACGTCCCGCTGGGCGGCGTCATGATCAGCGAGCGCATCGCCGACGAATTCGCCACTCGCGCATACCCCGGGGGACTCACCTACTCCGGGCATCCGCTGGCGTGTGCGGCAGCAGTGGCCACCATCGAGACGATGCACGACGAGCACGTGGTCGACAACGCCGCGCTCATCGGCGAGACCGTTCTCGGTCCGGGTCTGGCCGAGTTGGCCGAACGCCATCCGGTGATCGGTGACGTCCGCGGACTCGGCGTGTTCTGGGCTATCGAGCTGGTCGCCGATCGCGACACCAAGGAGCCCCTGGCACCCTATGGTGGATCGTCGCCGGCGATGGCCGCGATCGCCTCGCGCGCACAACGCAACGGGCTGTTGATGTTCCAGAACATGAACCGCTTCCACCTGACACCGCCGTGCATCGTCAGCGCCGAGGAGACCAAGCAGGCGCTGGCCATCCTGGACGATGCACTGTGCGCACTGTGACGCCGGCGGTCACGGTAATGCTGCGGCCAATTCCCTGATCCCCGGTTCGATCAACTCGGTTTTGATGGAGCTGTATCCGATCCGCAGGTTGGAATTGCGCCACGTGCCCGGGAAGTAGTAGCGCGACCCATCGGCGACGATGACCCCACGCTCCCGGGCACGTAACGCCCATCTCTTGCAGTCGATCTCGGGCGGGGCCGTGTACCACAGACTCACCCCGCCGGGCGGAAAGCCGCTCGATTCCTCGGCGGCGGGCAGGTAACGGAGCACGCTGTCGGTCAACGTCTCCCAGCTGGTGCGCAACCGCCGACGCTGACTGCGCAGCATCCGGTGATAGTCGCCGGATTCGATGAAGATGCCCATCGCGCGCTGGAGATGACCGGGCAGATGTTTGGACCGATGATGGCGCTCGGCTCGCAACTCAGCGATCACCTCCGGCGGGCCGACGACGAACCCGAGTCGCACACCGGCGGCGAGGAATTTGGAGAACGAACCCACATAGAGGACACGACCGGCGGTGTCCATCGCCTTGAGTGACGGTGTGGGCTGACCACGGAACCGGAACTCGCTGTCGTAGTCGTCCTCGATGACGAATGCGTCTCTCTCGGCGAGCATCTCCATCAGCAGGCGCCGGCGCGGCAGACTCAACGTCACGTTGGTGGGGTGGTGGTGACTCGGGGTCAGATAGATCGCGTCGAAATGCGGGGCGTTCTCGATCGCAGCACCCCAGTGGTCGGTGGCCACCGGGACCACCGACGCACCGATGCGTGCGCAGATGTGCCAGGCGTCCACATAGCCCGGGTTCTCCACGGCCACCGTCGACTGCCGAGTGAGCAGAACATCGGCGATCAGCGAGATCGCCTGCTGCGCACCGGAAGTGATGAGTACCTCATCCGGTGAGGCATCCACCCCCCGAGGCGGGAGGATCTCGTCGCACAGCGTCTGCACCAGCAGTGGATCGTCGCGGTCACCGGCGTCGCGCACGCTGTAAGCCAGATGCGGCGTGTGCAGCGCCTCGACCATCGCGCGCTGCCATGCCCGTGCGGGGAACGAGGAGAGTTCGGGCTGGGCGCTGATGAACGGATACGGATAGTCCTGCCAGTCGGGAAACGCCGGCGCGCGAGTGACCGGCAACTGGGGCAGCTGAGCGCGGTGGGTCTCCAGCCGCTGCCCCCAGTCCATTGGCGCCGAGACCGATCGGGGACGCGCTCGTGCGACGCTGCGTTGTGCGACGTCGACTGGATACAACCCCGATCTCGGCCTGCTTTCGACCAGCCCCAGTGACGTGAGCTCCTGATAGGCGAGCGCCACGGTGTTGCGCGAGACCCCCAGTGCCGACGAGAGATATCTGGTCGAGGGCATCGGCCGCGATGGCCCGTAAACACCGCGTGCGAGCTGGTCTTCGAGGAGACCACGCACCTGCCGGTACAGCGGTACCGCCGAGGACTGGTCGAGAAGCAGGCCCGCGAACTCGTCGTCCATATCGCCCATCGACCGCCCACCCATCCCTACTGGCACCACCGGTTGGGCTGCTTCTGGATCTTTTCGTCGAGACAGCCCGCCACGATCATAGGAGCATGTTCGCACTGTCGCTCGCCGCCGCCGTGGTCACCGTGGTGGTGGCCGCCGCCGTGCAGGGGGTCACCGGCTCCGGCTTCGGCATCGTCGCCGCACCGGTGCTGATCGTGCTGTGGCCGCAGGTGATCCCGGGAACGCTGCTGTGGCTCGCGACGGCCGTCTGCACGCTGACCGCCACGCGCGAACGCAGCCACGTCGACTGGCCGTTCGTCCAACGGTGCTGTGCGGCGGCAGTCCCGGGAACCGCGGTGGGATTCGCGATCGCCGAGGCGCTGCCGGCCCACATCCTCATGATGTGCGTCGGGACGGTGGTGGTGGCTTCGGGGATCGCGGGACTCGCCGGAGCGCGCGTACCGATCACCGGCGGCACGACCCTTGCCGCCGGTGTCGGTGCAGGGATGCTGAATTACCTTGCCGCACTTCCCGGGCCGCCCGTCGCACTCACCTATCGGGGGCCCTCGGCGGCGACCGTGCGCTCGACGCTGTCGGCGATCTTCGCGGTGCTCTCGGTGGCCACCCTCGCGTTGCTGGCTGCCGGAAACCGCACCTCACCGCACGATGCGGCGGTGGCCGGACTGCTGCTCGGTCCAGTGCTGGTGGGGTTCGCCGTTGCCATCCCGCTCTCGCGCAGGGTCTCGGCGACGACCGTCTCGCGCGCCGCACTGATGTTGTCGGTACTCGGGGGTGCTGCGCTGGTCATCCGCACGTGGTGACCAGCGTCTGGGACTTCGTGACGCGACAGGTCAGCCCGACGCGCGTGCCGTGTCGGCCCGCTGCCACGATCCCGCACGCAGCCGCACCGTCTCACCCTGGGAATCGTTGAGCACGCCGCCGATCGGGTCGGCGATCCGCACACCCGGTTCGGGATTGCGCACCAGATCGTATTCGGGTCGATAGATCTCGAACACCACCAGCGCGCACAGGCCGAGTACCAGCACTGCACGCACCACGAGGAAGGTGAAGAACCAGCCGGGTGGCAACCATCGGGCGTCGGCGGGCAGGAAGATGCCCATCAACGGAATCCAGGTGAGTGCGTCGACGGTCATCCAGGTCAACAGGATTCGGGCATGGGGTATGGCCAGCACCGCCAACGGGACCAGCCACAGCGAGTACTGCGGACTCCAGACCTTGTTGACCAGAAGGAATCCCGCGACGAGAAGGAACAGCAGTTGCGCCACCCTCGGACGCGTCGGCGCGCGCAATCCCAGGAACGCGACGAACAGGCACACGAGCACGAACAGCGCCAACGAAATCGCGTTGACCAGTGTGGGTGTCGAGCCGCCGCCGGCGCCCCAGTCGTAGCCGCTCACTTCCGTGACGACGCGGTACAGGGAGGTGACGTCGGGGTTGCGATCGGAGTTGAGCCGGAAGAACTCCCACCATCCACGCGGGTAGAGAGCGAGGATCGGCACGTTGACCACAAGCCACGTCGCGACCGCGCACACCGCTGTCACCGCGAACTCGCGCACCTTGCCCGTGCGCAGACACAGCACCAACAGAACCAGCAGCGCCAGCGCCGGATACAGCTTGGCCGCAGTCCCGAGCCCGATGAACACGCCTGCGGCCCACAGGTTCCGGCGCGACCAGAACAGCAGCGCCACAGCCAGACATGCCGTGGCGATCGCATCGAAGTTGGTGAAGATGTGCACGAACACCAACGGCGACAAGGCAACCAGCCACGTCGACCAGATACGTCTGCCCCCGAGTATCGCGGTGGCCCACACCGTGACCAGCCAGAACAGCGCCAGCCCGAATGCGACGACGGTGAAGAAGAGCACCACCTCGAGCGCAGCCGGCACGCCCCAGTTGTCGTGCATCCAGGTCCACGCCTTGGCGACCCGCATCGCGCCGTACATGTAGAGACCGGTGATCACCGGGTACTCCATGAAGCGTTGCTGTTCGCCACCGCCGGCTTTCGACTCGGTCCACGACAGCTTGTAGGGGAAGGCACCGCGATCGAGTCGCTCGGCGCTGTAAAGCGGGACCGTGTCGGTGTAGCACATCGCGATGTACTGACGATGATGGTCCCAGTCCAGCGACAAGCCGTCGGAACCGGAGTGCTGCTGCAGACAACCGGCTTTGGTCGACCAGCCCAACGCCAGTCCCACCAGCGCGAGAGCGAGGATCACACGCAGCGGGGTCAGCCGTGCGCGCCCGACCACCCCGTGGCGTCCCAGTGGCCCGCCGACGAGTTTCGTGGCCGAGCGCACGATCCCGTCCGATCGAGACGGGATGACCAGCTCGGTGTTCTCCCGCAGGTCGGCCGCCGGGGTGGCGGCCCACTCCCACTCGTCTGGATCCCCGGCGGGTCCGGGCGCCCCGCGAGGGTGACGGTTATCCGCCACCACCGGCCCCGGTACCGGTCCGGACACCGTTACCGCTGCGGCCGGCGCCGTCACCCTCGTCGTTGGCGGTGCCGGCACCCCCGCCCGGCACCGCGTTGTTGTTGACGCCGTTGCCCTGTTCGTCGTCCGGCGCCTGCTCGGTCGTCTGTTGTTGCTGACCGCCGCCGGGAAGCGGGATCGTGATGCCCGGTGCGATCGTCAACTCCGGCGGGATGTAACTCGGCAGTGCGGGCTGGGTCTGTTCCTGGGTCTGCGTCGGGGAGGGCGCGGTGCGCTGCTCAGTGGTGCTGGGCGCGTAGGTGGTGGTCGGCTGGTACGTCGTCGGAACACCGGCCTGACCGCCGACCTCGGCCGGTTCGGGGAATTGCATGATCTCCTGGCCCTGCAACGCGTCGTCCATCGCCGACTGCCAGATGTCCGACGGCAGCCCCGAACCGTAGATGATGCTGCCCGAGTAGTTGAGCAGTTTGGCACCGTTGTCGGTGCCCACCCACACGGCCGTGGACAGCTGCGGGGTGTAGCCGACCATCCAGGCGTCCTTGTTGTATCCGGTATCGCCCAGCTGGGTGGTACCGGTCTTGGACGCCGACGGCCGCGACCCGCCGTCGAGAGCGTGGCCGCGCGAATACGCGGCGATCGGCTCCATCGCCGCGGTCAGGTTGTCGGCGACCTTGGCGGGGAACCGGCGCTCACCCTTGTCGGGGGTGCGCTCATAGAGGACGTTGCCGTCGGAGGTCTCCACCTTCTGCACGAAATGCGGCGCGCGGTAGATACCCGAGGCGGCGAATGTGGCGTAGGCCGAGGCCATGTCGATCACCCGGCTGGGGTACTGCCCGAGGACCACACCGCCCTCGACGTTGCCGTCGGCGTTGGTCAGCGTGTGGGCGATGTCGCCGAAACTCTCGGCGACGCCGGCCTGATGGGCGGCGTCGGCCACGGCGCGCGCCTGACCGTCGAGGTCCATCATCAGCCGGTAGTAGACGGTGTTCAGCGACATCTTCAGCGCCACCGCCAGGTTGCAACTCCCGCAGCTCTCACCGTCGGAGTTCTCGATGTCCTGGCCGGTGGAGGTGGTGTAGGGCGCCGAGCTGTAGACCTTCGACAGCGGGATTCCCTGCTCGAGCGCTGCGGCGAGCGCGAAGACCTTGAATGACGAACCGGTCTGCAGACCGGCCTGCGCGTAATCGTAGCCCTGGCCGTCGTTGCCGCCGAAGTAACCACGGACCGCGCCGGTACGCGGGTCGATCGACACCGCGGCGGTACGCAGGTTGTCGGGCTCGCCGTCGAGTTTGCCGTTGGCGTTGTTCACCAGGGCGCGCTGTACCTGCGGGTCGATCGTGGTGGTGATCTTGAGTCCCTCGGTGCGCACCTCCTGCTCGGAGATGTTCAGCGACGACAACTCACTGAGCACCTGACTCTTGATCAAACCTGCGGGGCCCTGGGTGACCCCCACCTCGGTGGGGCTCTGGTTGAGCACCTTCGGGTACTCCATCGTGTCGGCCTGCTGCTGCGTGATCGCGCCGATCTTGACCATGCCGTTGATCACGTAATGCCAGCGGCCCACGGCGGCATCGTGATTGACCGCCGGGTCGTAGTAGGAGGGCGACCGGATGGATGACGCCAGGACCGCCGCCTCAGGGACGGTCAGATCCTTGACGTCCTTGTTGAAGTAGGCCTTGGACGCCGCGGCGATGCCATAGGCTCCGCGCCCGAAGTAGATGGTGTTGAGGTAGGCCTCCATGATCTGGTCTTTCGACCAGGAAGTGGCCATCTTCGTCGACACCGCCAGTTCCTTGAACTTGCGCTGATAGCTCACCTGATCGCCGACCAGGGCGTTCTTCACGTACTGCTGGGTGATGGTGGAGCCGCCGCCGGCGGAATCGTTGCCGGTGAGCTTGCCCAGCACAGCGCGGGCATAGCCGCGGACAGAGAAGCCGGAGTTGGTGCGGAACTCGCGATCCTCGGCGGCGATGACGGCGTTCTGCACACCCTCGGGGATGTCCTTGAGCGCCACGTCGGTGCGGTTGCCCTCGGGCGGGACGATCGTCGCCAGCGTGGCGCCGTTGTCGTAGGTGATGGTGGCGACCTGGTTCTGCTTGATGTCGCCGGGCTTGGGCACCGAGACCGTCATATAGGTGAACAGGAAGGCGACGACGCCGACGATGACCACGATCGGGACGATGCTGCCGATGATCCCGACCGTCCACGCGACGGCCTTGTTTCGGCCCGAGCCTTCTCTCGGCGCGGACCTACGCCCATTGGCTCCGCCGGGACGGTTGCTCACTGATGTCTCTCCGATCGCACTACTCGTTCGGCGCCAACACACGCCGCGGCACAGCAGCCCCAAACCGAGCAAACCGCGCCGACCATCCAAGATAGCGGGCCGAACCGACCACAACGGACTGCTGGTGCCCGAAAGCACACCGATCGTCGAGGTCGTCGCATGTCAGCGCGAGGGTTCGACAGCCTGAATCCGGGTGGGCGGGCCCGGTGCGATCGGCACACAGCGCCGATCACGTGCCCCGCTGCGCGACTGGAGTTTCAGTGCCCCGCTGCGCGGCTCGGTTCTCAGTGCCCCGCTGCGCGGCGGGAGTTTCAGTGCCCCGCTGCGCGGCGGCGGCGTCGGGGTTTGCCGGTCGCCGGCCGGCCGAGTGCATACGACTGGACCAGATGGTTCCAGTGGCAGGTGCGGCAGACCTCCACGGTGTGCACGCTGAATTCCTCGTGGGTGGCTGCGAGCTCGGTGATCTCCTCACCTGAGCGAGCCGAACCCGATATCGCGCCCAGGGAGTCGCCGAACACCCAGGACACCAGCGTGACCTGCTCTTTACGGCAGATCGGGCACACGACATCGCTGCCGCGGCCGTGGAACTTCGCGGCGCGCAGGAGGTAGGGATCTGCATCGCAGACCTCGGCAACCGCCGTGCGACCGGAACGAACGGCCGCGAGCACGGATCGCCGCCGGAGGGCGTAGTCCACGGTTTGTCGCTGCACCCGTCAAGGGTACGTCGGCTCTCGGCGCTGTGGCCGCTACCGGGTGGCGCACACCACGACACCCGGAGGTTCGGCTCTGGACAACTGGCCGATTCCGTGTGTTAGTGTTCAGTCCACCGCAGCGGTTATATCGGCCCGATACATACGCGAGTAGCATCGGCAATACGGGTCACCACGACCTAGCGGTTGGGAACGAACCCGTCGACTACACCGGAGACCACGAGAAAGGGGCCCGCGATGCTCGAACTGGCAATCCTGGGCCTGTTGCTCGAGTCGCCGATGCACGGCTACGAACTGCGCAAACGCCTCACAGGTCTGCTCGGTGCGTTCCGGGCGTTCTCCTATGGATCGCTGTATCCGACGCTTCGCCGGATGCAGGCCGACGGCTTGATCGTCGAAGAGGCCGGCCCGACGGGCACGGTCAAACGCCGCGCACGTCGCGTCTACACCCTCACCCCCAAGGGTGAGGAGCGCTTCGCCGAGCTGGTCGCCGACACCGGGCCGCAGAACTACACCGATGATGGCTTCGGCGTCCACCTGGCCTTCTTCAGCCGCACCCCTGCCGTTGCGCGGATGCGGATCCTCGAGGGCAGGCGGCGTCAGGTCGAAGAGCGTCGCGAAGGACTTCGCGAAGCAGTCGGCCGGTCCACCCGCACAGTCGACCGCTACACGCGGCAGCTCCATCAGCTGAGCCTGGAGACCAGCGAGCGTGAGGTTCGCTGGCTCAACGAGCTCATCGCGGCCGAATCGGCGGATCACGCCGACGACGTCGACTCCACTCCAGCCGGCCCAGGTGAGGCAACCGCCCAAGCCTCGGCCCGCTCATCCGCGTCCGGATCGTCCGGCGACTCACAAGTAACAGAGAAAGTAGAAGGGGAACCCGACCATGGGTGACACAACTGCAAGCACGCCGGTGCGCGTCGCGATTGTCGGCGTCGGCAACTGCGCCTCATCCCTGGTGCAGGGCGTTCAGTACTACTCCGATGCCGACGAGAACCAGACCGTGCCCGGTCTGATGCACGTCAAGTTCGGCCCGTACCACGTCCGCGACGTCGAGTTCGTCGCCGCGTTCGACGTGGACGCCAAGAAGGTCGGCTTCGATCTCTCCGACGCCATCTTCTCCAGCGAGAACAACACCATCAAGTTCGCCGACGTGCCGCCGACCGGCGTCACCGTGCAGCGTGGCCACACCCTCGACGGCCTGGGCAAGTACTACCGCCAGACCATCACCGAGGCTCCCGGCGACGGTGTCGACGTGGTCCAGGCGCTCAAGGACGCGAAGGTCGACGTGCTCGTCTCCTACCTGCCGGTGGGCTCGGATGAGGCCGACAAGTTCTACGCCCAGTGCGCGATCGACGCGAACGTCGCCTTCGTCAACGCACTCCCGGTGTTCATCGCCTCTGACCCCGAGTGGGCCAAGAAGTTCGAGGACGCCGGCGTCCCGATCGTCGGCGACGACATCAAGAGCCAGGTCGGCGCGACCATCACCCACCGCGTGATGGCCAAGCTGTTCGAGGATCGCGGCGTCGCACTCGACCGCACCTACCAGCTCAACGTCGGCGGCAACATGGACTTCAAGAACATGCTCGAGCGTGAACGTCTGGAGTCCAAGAAGGTCTCCAAGACCCAGGCCGTGACCTCCAACCTGACCGGCTCGCTCGCCGGCAAGATCGAGGACAAGAACGTCCACATCGGACCGTCGGACCACGTCGCGTGGCTCGACGACCGCAAGTGGGCCTACGTCCGCCTCGAGGGTCGTGCCTTCGGTGACGTGCCGCTGAACCTCGAGTACAAGCTCGAGGTGTGGGACTCCCCCAACTCGGCCGGCATCATCATCGACGCCGTGCGCGCGGCGAAGATCGCCAAGGACCGCGGCATCGGTGGACCGGTCTACCCGGCCTCGTCGTACCTGATGAAGAGCCCGCCCAAGCAGCTCGCCGATGACGTCGCCCGCACCGAACTCGAAGAGTTCATCAAGGGCTGACGCTCGACGGACTCAGCGAAGTCCAGTAGCAAAAATCGTCCCCGTGACGGACGCCGAGGGAACATTCCCCTCCGCTCCGCTCACGGGGACGATTTTTGCCATCAGGTCGCGGCCCCATAGCGCCGTGGCAGAGTGAGACACGTGCTGTTTCCCTTGCTGACCCCTGACGCACCCGATCAGCCGGCGGCGATCACCGTCGGCGACGATGTGCTCTCGCGCGAGGATCTGGTCGGTGCCGCCACCGCTGCCGCCGAACGCATTCGCGGTGCACACACGCTCGCGGTACTCGCGACGCCCAGTGTGGAGACGATTCTCGCGATCATCGGCGGGTTGAAGGCCGGAGTGACCATCGTGCCGGTGCCGCCGGATTCCGGTGAGCGCGAATTGGCCCACATCCTCAACGACTCCGGTGCGCAGGCGTGGCTGGACCCGGCGCCTGTCACGTCGTCGCTGCCCGCCATCCCGGTTCGACGACACGCACGTTCATGGCATACCCATCCCGAACCGCCCGACGACTCGGTGGCGTTGCTGCTCTACACCTCGGGCACCACCGGCCTGCCCAAGGGCGTTCCGGTGACTCGCCGGGCGATCGCCGCTGGGCTCGACGCACTCGCGCAGGCATGGGACTGGTCGGCGGATGACACACTCGCCCACGGTCTTCCGCTGTTCCACGTACACGGGTTGGTGCTCGGCGTCCTCGGCCCACTTCGTCGCGGCAGCCGAGTGATCCACACCGTGAAGCCGACACCGGACGGTTACGCACGTGCCGCCGACAACGGTGCCACGATGTTCTTCGGCGTGCCCACCGTGTGGACTCGCGTTGCCGCCGATCCCGAAGCCGCACAATCTCTCTCGTCTGCCCGGCTGCTCATCTCGGGCAGCGCTCCACTCCCGGTTCCGGTGTTCGAGCAGATCGCCGAACTGACCGGACATCGGATCGTCGAACGATACGGGATGACCGAAACACTGATCACCATCAGTACGCGGGTCGACGGCGAGCGACGACCCGGATGGGTCGGGCTTCCCCTCGAGGGGGTGCAGACCCGCCTGCGCAGCCCCGAAGTCGATTCCGGTGCAACGGATCTGCCGCACGACGGTGAGACCGTCGGCGATCTGCACATCCGCGGACCGATGGTCGCCTCGGGGTATCTACACCGCCCGGCCGAAACTGCCGAGAGCTGGTTGGACGATGGCTGGTTCGCCACCGGCGACGTCGCGGTGATCGACCCCGACGGCATGCACCGGATCGTCGGACGCGCTTCCACCGATCTGATCAAATGCGGCGGATTCCGCATCGGCGCAGGCGAAATCGAAACCGTACTTCTCGGGCACGGTGCCGTCTCGGAGGTCGCCGTGGTGGGGATTCCCGACGACGATCTCGGCCAGCGCATCGTGGCCTATGTGGTGGGTGATCGGGTACCGGAGACCGAACTCATCGCGCTGGTCGCCGACCAGCTGTCACATCACAAGCGGCCGAGGGAGATTCGCTACGTCGACGCATTGCCCCGCAATGCAATGGGCAAGGTGCAGAAGAAGCAACTGCTCGACTGACCGCCACCCGACCGGACATGGCCAGCCAAGGCTTCTGGCGGCTGTCTGGAACCATCACACCCGCAGCCTCCTGAAGGCGGGGCCCAGTGGCCGTGATCAGCTCGGCCCGACCGGCACGTCGCCGGCCAGGGTGATGCGGTGCATCACGCGGCGGGCGTCGCCGTAATCGCGATTGGCGTAGTGGACGGTGCTGCGGTTGTCCCACAGCACGAGATCGCCCAGCCGCCAGCGGTGTCGCACGATGTGTTCGGGTTTCGTCAGATGGGCGTAGAGCATGTCGAGGATCGCGCGGCTCTCCGCATCGGAGACACCGACGATGTGCGAGGTGAAACCCGGGTTGACGAACAAACCTTTGCGACCGGTCTCGGGATGTACCCGGACCACCGGATGTTCCACCGGCACAAGTGCGGTCACCTGCTCACCGTCCCACTCGTTGCCCTGACCGTTGCGTTTCTGCGCGAGGTAGTAGCCGAATTCGCGGTTACCGTCGTGTACAGCGGTCAGTCCGTCGACCAGTCGCCGGACCGGCTCCGACAACGACTCGTATGCCAATTGCGTGTCGGCCCAATTGGTGTCACCGCCATGCGGAGGGAGCACCAGCGGCCGCAGGATCGACCCGAGCGGTGGTCGCTTCATGAACGTGACGTCGGTATGCCACACGTCGGCGAACCCGTTGTCGGTGCTGTCGAGGGCGTACACCTCACGCGCCACATCACCGGAGTCGTGAACCGGATGCCCTGTCGTGAGGTCGCCCAGTCGCCTGCCGAACTCGATGTGTGCAGCGTCGTCGAGCTGCTGCCCGCGCAGCACCAGGACCTTGTACTCGACCAGCGCCTCGCGCAGAGCCGCCACCTGCGTGTCGGAGGCGGTGGCCACGTCGACGCCGATGACCTCGGCGCCGAACGAGGGTCCGCACTTGTCGATGGTCAGGGAGGCCTCGCCGACACGGGAGAGACCGGGTCCGGGGGTCAGTTCGATGGTCATCAGTTCCTGCTTTCTCTCGCCGGCAGATCTCTCACGGCGACATAGGTGTCGCGTGCGACGTGGCACGGGGGTTCACGGGCAGCAGCGGTGCGCGACGATGCGCAGGAAGCCGACGATCAGTCGTCGGTGTGCGGTCATCGTACGGCCCGCGGGCATGGTGCGATCAGCGACAGGACTGGGTACTCCAGCGCCCGTAATCGAGCGCGAGTCGGCGAGTCAGGCTGATGGACACGCCTTCTTTCGTACCCGCCGCGCCGAGCGGCGACAATCTCAGCGAGATATCTGCTCACGGTGAGTTTTTGTCCCTCTCCGGCCACTCGACCGGCTGTCGGCGATCCTTTCCCCTGGTCGCGCGCGGCCGATACTGTCGATGTCATGCAAGCAACACACTGGGTTGCCAACGGACACAAGGGCCTCCGGGACTTCGCGTTCGAGACCACCGAGGTACGCGAACCGGGCACAGGGCAGGTCACCATCGAGGTGGCCGCAGCCGGCGTCAACCCGGCCGACCTCAAACACAGCATGCGCAAGGACGCGGCACTGCCCGCGCTCATCGGCTACGAGGTCTCGGGAACCATCACGGCCGTCGGACCCGACACCGAGATCGCGTCAGGCCCGGTTGCGGTGGGCGACGACGTGCTGGCGTTTCGCATCTACGGCGGTTATGCCACCGCACTCACCGTCCGGGCGAGCGATGTGTACGCCAAACCGGACACGCTGCCCCATCCGCAGGCGGCGAATCTGCTGCTCGCGGGAACCACCGCTTCAGAGATGCTGCACGTGACTCAGGCCGCCGAGGGCGACACGATCCTGCTGCACGGCGCTTCGGGGGCGGTGGGTGTGATGGTGCTGCAACTGGCGCGCCGCGCCGGCATCACGGTGATCGGGACCGCCTCGAAGGCCAACTTCGAGAAGGTGGAATCCTTCGGCGGCATCCCGGTCGAATACGGACACGGGCTCGAACGTCGCGTGCGCACGGCCGCCCCGGACGGGATCGACGCAGCACTCGACACCGCCGGAACACATGAGGCGGTGAAGGCGTCGCTCGATCTGGTCGACGACCATCGCCGCATCGTCACCATCGCCAACCCGCTGGCCGCCGGCGAGAAGGGGTTCCGCGCGATCGCCGGCTCGTCGCCGGAGAGCACGATCTACCGCAACTCGGTGCGGAATGAGTTGATCGCGCTGGCCGGGACCGGCGATCTCGTGGTGCCCCTGGCCCGGGAGTTCCCGCTGGCAGAGGCGACCGCCGCACTGAAGCTGTCCGAATCCGGGCACCCCGGCGGGAAGATCGCACTGGTGAACTGACACCACTGGCAGACTGAAGATGGTGTGGCGACCGGTGTTGCTCATCAACGTCGTCGGGCCGGCGGCCTATTTCGCGTTCGGGCGCAAACGGGTCACCTGACCGGTCAAGCGGTACTCGCAGTGTGAGCCTGGCCACGGAAGTCGAGGACGGTCACGCTGTCCACGCAGTTCAGCGGGCATTCGGACGCCTCGACGCCGAAAACGCAGCGGCGAGCCTTCAGGCAAACTGGTAGTCACTAACACATAGGGGTCGGTACCAACCTGACTCTGTGTGACTCAAGTTCCCTGTGGTGAGAGGTCTCGATGTCGTCTGCGCTCTTCCGGCTGGGCCGGTTCTCGTTTCGGCACAAGTGGTGGGTGATCGCCACCTGGGTTGTTCTGCTCGTGCTCGCCGCCGGCCTCGTCGGCGCGCTGAAGCCGAAGTTCGCCCAGGATTTCGATCTCCCCGGCACCGACGCCGGAACCGCGACGTCGCAGGTGCAGAAGTACTTCCCCGCGGTCGAGAAGGATCAACGCAACGCCTCGACGAGTGTCCTCGTGGCGGCCAACGACGGACTGCAGTCCCACGGCCAGCAGATCGACTCGCTGATCGCCGACCTGAAGACACTCCCGAAGGTCTCCAACGGCGCCGAGATGGTCAACCCCGTCGTCGCAGCGAAGGCCAACCCCGCGATCGCTCCCACCGTCCTCGGTGACAACGGCCGGGTGGGACTGATCCAGGTCAAACAGAACATCGACATCACCGACCTGAAGACCGCCGACAAAGACAAGCTGACCGACATCCTGAACAAGCATCGGGGCAACGGGCTGCAGGTGGAGGCCACCGGCTCGCTGATGCAGGTCTTCCAGCAGGGTGGCTCCTCGGAGCTGATCGGCTTTGCCGTGGCATTCGTGGTGATGATCATCGCCTTCGGTGCACTCGTCGCGGCATTCATCCCGCTCATCACCGGCATCGTGGGCGTCGCGCTGACGATGATGCTGGTGACGTTGAGCGCGAAGTTCCTGACCATCAACCAGACGGCGACCGCCATCGTCACGATGCTCGGTATCGCCGTGTCGATCGACTACGCGCTGTTCATCGTGTCCCGCTACCGCAGTGAACGAAAGCGTGGTGGTGATCCCGCTGATGCGGCCGGCCGTGCCGTGGGAACGGCAGGTACCGCCGTCGTGTTCGCCGGACTCACCGTCATCATTGCGGTCGTCGCACTGACGGTCATCGGCATCCCGCTGATCACCCAGATGGGCGCGGGAGCCGCGGTGGCCGTGTTCATCGCCGTGATCGGTGCACTGACGTTGATCCCCGCACTACTGGGGGCGTTCGGGCGCTTCGCCTTCACCCCGCGCATCCCGTGGATCCGTCACGCGGAGGAGTCGGAGACCGCCGACTCCAACGGCGTGCGCTTCGGTCGCCTCGTGGTGCGCCGGCCACTGCCGTTCGTGATCGCCGGCCTGGTGATCCTCATCCTCGCCGCGATCCCGATGTCGAAGATCGAACTCGGCTTGTCGATGTCCAGTGCGGACGAGGCTGCCGCAGAGTCGCTCCTGGCGCGTGGATTCGGTGAGGGCATCAACGGTCCGCTGCTGGTCGTGGTGCACGACAAGGACGGCGGCGACGTGACACAGGCCGCCGACCAGGCCGTCGCACAGATCAAGCAGTTGCCCGACGTCGCCAATGCCGGCCGGCTCACCTGGGTCGGAAACGGCACACCGCCGCAGACCAACGTCGGCGCCAACACAGCGCTGATCACGGTGACCCCCAACAGTGCGCCCGCCGACTCGCAGACGCACGACCTGATGGAACGCATCCGCGACATCACGCCGTCGATCGAGAAGACCGGTTCAGAACTGCATGTGGGCGGTCAAACGGCCATCATGTCGGATCTGTCGGCCAAGCTCGACAAGGCGCTGATCCCGTATCTGATCGTGGTGGTGGGCCTGGCGTTCCTGATCATGGTGGCGGTGTTCCGGTCGATCTGGGTGCCGCTGATCGGAACCGTCGGCTTCATCTTCTCGGTGCTCGCGACCTTCGGTGTGACCGTCGCGATCTTCCAGGAGGGCTGGCTGGGCATCATCAGCCATCCGCAGTCGATCCTGTCCTTCCTGCCGATCTTCCTGATCGGCGTGGTGTTCGGCCTCGCGATGGACTACCAGGTGTTCCTGGTGACCCGAATGCGCGAGGAATACGTGCACGGGATGAGCGCCAAGGATGCGATCATCGCCGGCTACCGGCACGGTGCCCGTGTGGTCACCTCGGCGGCGATCATCATGATCAGCGTCTTCGCCGCATTCATGCTGGCCCCCGACACCACCTCGAAGATGCTCGGCTTCGCCATGGCGATCGCGGTCTTCTTCGACGCGTTCATCATCCGCATGACGCTGGTGCCGGCGATCATCTCGATGCTCGGCGACAAGGCATGGGGTCTGCCGAAGTGGCTCGACAAGATCGTGCCGAACCTCGACATCGAGGGCAGCGCGGTACGCAACCGCGGCGTCCCCGACGCCGACGAGCCGACCGGGGAGCCGGTCGGCGCGGGCGCGAGCTGAGTCGGCCCGGAGGCAGACGATGACGGTCGGTAGAACCGACACCGCGTCGGTGCGGCACCACGATCACCCCGCCGCACCGACGGGCCTACGCGAACTGCACAAGGTCCGTACCCGGACGGCGATCCGCGAAGCGGCGATGACCCTGTTCGAATAGCAGGGATATGCCGCCACGACCGTGGAGCACATCGCCCGTGAGGCCGAGGTGTCGCCCACCACCTTCTTCCGGTATTTCCAGACCAAGGAGCAGGTGGTGGCCGGCGACCTCGCCGAGGCGCGTCGCGCGGTGTTCGCCAACATGCCGCCGGGGTTGTCGAGGTTCGGGATCATCCGCGAACTCGTGACACAGCTGTATCGCATCGCTGTGGAGGACGAGTGGATCAGTGATCCGCGGCGGCGGGCACTGATCCGCCGGGAGCCGGTACTGATCGCCGCCCATGCGGCGGCGACCGAACGCGCCATCATCGAGGCACGCGAATTCATCGCCGCCTATCTCGGCGTGAATCCAGATGACTTCGGACTGCGCGTGTTCATCGGGGCCGTCGGCGGGGCGATGTCGACGATCGCCCAGGGTGACGCCGAGAACCCACACGGGGACGGCGGCCTCGACGAACTTCTGCGCGCCGTCGACCTACTCGAGTGCGGGTTGCCGGTCGGGTCGTGACCCTGCCGGCCTCAGTCAGGGAGCATGGGCACCTGCAATCCGTCGTCACGGTGGAGTAGGCGCGCGCGGCGAATCGCCGTGGAGCCGAACCTGTCTCGTAGCTCGTCGACCGTCTCGTCGAGGTGTTCGGTGCGCGGTGGACGTGCGCGCGGCAGCGGGTCATCCGGCGGTTGCGACCGGCGGCGATCCGAATGACGCTGGTCGGGATGGGCCCGTTCGCCGGGGACATCAGCGAACGGCAAGGCCAGCTGCACCGAATCGGCCGGTTCCAGATTCGTCAACGCCACACCGATCAGCGAGCATCCACGATCGGCGAGCATCGGCGTCGCAGCGTCGAGGAGTCCTCGCACCATCGCGAGCACCGCATCTGTGCTGTCGGTGGGCTCGACACGCGTCCGTGATCTGGTCGCGCGGGTGAAGTCGTCAAAGCGCATGCGTACCACCACCGTTCGACACACACGGTCCGCGGCGCGGAGTCGTCGGGTGACCCGTTCGACCAGACCGGTGAGCGCCGCGTCGAGATCGTCGAGGCTGCGGGCGCGCCGCCCGAGCGCGCGCTGGGCCCCGATGGATCGACGCCGCCGGCCGGTCTGCACCTGACGCGGATCGTGCGCGAGTGACAGTGCGTAGAGGTGACGGCCGTGCGCGCGCCCGACCAGTGAGCACAGGTACTTCTCGCCTGCGGTGGCCATGTCACCGACAGTCCCGATCCCGACGTCGCGCAACACCTTCGAGGTGACCGCACCGACACCCCACAGCGCTTCGATCGGGAGCGGGTGGAGAAAGTCGAGTTCGGTACCGGGTGCTACCTCGAGCAAGCCATCTGGTTTCGACGCCGCGCTGGCGACTTTGGCCAGGAACTTCGTCGGCGCGATGCCGACACTGATCGGGAGCCCGACGTCGGTACGTACCCGGTTACGCAACCGAGCGGCAATGTCTTTCGGACTTCCGACCAGCCGCCGGAGCCCGCCGACGTCGAGGAACGCCTCGTCGACCGAGATCGGCTCGACCACCGGGGTGGTGTCCTCGAAGATCTCAAACACCGCTCGTGAGGCCGCGGTGTACGCCTCGAACCTCGGGGGCACCATGATCGCTCCCGGGCACAGCGCCATCGCATCGCGCACACCCATCGGCGTGCGCACCCCGAACGCCTTCGCCTCATACGACGCCGCGAGCACCACACCACCCCCGACGATCACCGGCCGTCCACGCAGCGACGGCTGGTCGCGCTGCTCGACCGAGGCATAGAACGAGTCGAGATCGGCATGCAGGATCGACGCCTCGGCCCGACCCCGCGCAGCAACTCTCGACACGAACATATGTTCGCATACGAGTCCGACAAGTGCCGTCGCAAGGGCCGAACGTAGTCGGAACAGTCGACTGTTGCCGCGTAAAGATTAAATATGATTTACTCTCGCTCGCCCGCAGTTACACTCTTCGCAGGTTTCTCCCAAGGCCATCGCATGCTCACCCCAAGAGAGGGCTAAGTTGCCCAATGCATTACCGGCTCTTCGAACTTGAGCGGGCAATGCCTGGTCAGCGGGCTGGCGTGTCGATGACGTGAGACGCCCCTGGTCTCCGGAAATCTGGATGTTGCGACACATTCC
>NZ_BMGC01000025.1 GCF_014639795.1 Gordonia jinhuaensis
CAGCATCGCCATCACGCAGGCCCAGAGCGGGAGCCGGAGAATTCGCCATAGCCGAGTATCTCAAACCCCCAACCATTAACTAACTAACGACACGAGATACTAGCCGAACACAATCCCGACATCCCGGTCGCTGTCGCGCAGTTCATCGACCTGCCCGGTGCGATCGATCCCGACCTGCTGTCGGCGGCGATCACCCAGGCCATGAGCGAGTTCGACTCGCTGTCGCTGCGTCTGCGTCGCAACGGCAGTGGTGAGGTCATCGCCTACCTCGACGACTCACCAGCCCGCGCAACCGATGTCGTCGACCTGCGGTCGGCCGACGACCCGGCGGCCGCCGCGGGGGACTGGATGCGACGGGACTACGGCGCCGGCGTCGACCCCTTCGGCGATGAGCTCACCCGTGTGGCGTTGCTGCAGATCGCCGATGATCACTGGCGGCTCTACCTGCGCAGCCACCACGCCATCACCGACGGATTCGGCGCCTACACGGTGATCATGCGCGGCGCGCAGATCTATACCGACCTGTGTGCCGGTCGTGACGTCGAGCCGATCGCGCCGGCCGGGGCGATCGAGATCGCTCGCCTCGACGCCGCGTACGCGAACTCGGCGCGCGCGGACACCGACCGCGAGTACTGGCGTGAGTTCACCGCGGCCATGCCCGACCCCGTGCACCTGGGTACTCCCGGCGCACCGTTGTCGGTGCGTACCGCCACGCGCACCATCGAACTGAGCGCACCGCAGCTCGACAAGATGCGGGAACAGCTGGCGCAGTGGGAGATCGGCGCCTCGGAGTTCTATCTCGCACTCTTCTCGGTCTATGTGTCGGCGGTGACCGCACGCCGGGAGATCGTCCTCACGGTTCCGATGTCGGGTCGCGTCACGCGGAAACTGCAGACCACCGCCGGTGACCTGTCGAATGTGGTCCCGGTGACCATGGTGGTCGACCCCGGAGCCGATCTGGTGACCCTGGCCCGCGCGGCCCGTACGGCACTCATGGGAGCGTTGCGGCACCAGCGTCTGCGGTTCACCGAGATCGCCGCGGCACGAGGCGATTCCGGCACCACCATGTACGGACCCGTGGTCAACGTGATGAACTACGGCGACCTGCCGCGCTTCGCCGAGGTCGTGGGCCGTCCCACGGTGCTGACCTCGGGACCACTGCATCAGTTCGCACTCAACGCGGAGTTGGCCGGCGACGGTGAGATCAGGCTCGCACTCGAGGCCAACCCGGAGGCCATGAGCGAGACCGACCTCGATCGCCACCTCGTGCGGCTGCGGAGCATGGTCGAGCAGATCCTCGCCGACCCCGAGCCGCTGCGCGTCGCCGATGTCGACATCCTCACCGCCGCCGAACGCGCGGCGCTGGTCCCGATGCTCGGTGATGCGACACCCATAGCGCCGCAGACACTTCCGGAGCTCATCGCCGCAGCCGTGCGCGAGGTGCCCGATGAGATCGCCGTCGTGGACGCGACCGGTGGGCGCACCTATGCCGAACTCGACGAGCAGGCCGACCGACTGGCCCGGCGACTGCGCCGCGACGCCCATGTCGGCCCCGGCGATGTGGTGGCGATCGCGATGCCGCGGTCGATCGACACCGTGGCGGCGGTCTGGGCGATCGCGCGCACGGGTGCGGCATTCGTACCCGTGGACACCACCTACCCGCCCGAACGCATCGCCCACATCCTCACCGATTCCGGTGCCCGCGTGGGACTGACGACCAGGGCACACGCATCGGTGCCCACGAGTGCCGGTGTAGACGGCGTCGACTGGATCCTGCTCGATGAGCTCGGGGGCGATGACGGATCCGCCGAGATCCCCGCCACCGATCTCCCCACCGCTGAGATCACCCCCTCCGATGTCGCCTATCTGCTCTACACGTCGGGCTCGACAGGACTACCCAAGGGCGCTCTGGTATCTCACGCCGGTGTGGCGAATGTCGCTGAGCACCAACGTCGAGCACTCGGCGCGTCGCCGACATCGGTGGTGCTGCAGGTCGCGTCGCCGAGCTTCGACGCCTTCATGCTCGAGATCCTCCTCGCTCTCGGCGCCCGGGCCCGCCTGGCGTGTACCGGACCAGATGTGTTCGCCGGCGAATCACTGAGTCGGTTCATCGCGGCATCCGGTGCGACACATGCCTTCCTCACCCCGGCAGTACTGGCGACGCTGAACCCCGCCGACGTGCCGAGTCTGCGGGCACTGTTCGTCGGCGGCGAGGCGAGCTCGCCGGAGCTGCTGCATGCGTGGGCCGCCGATCGTGTTGTCTACAACATCTACGGGCCCACCGAATTCACCATCTACGCCACCGCCGAGCGTATGACCGCGCAGTCGCCGGTGCGTATCGGCCGACCCATCGAGGGTGTGGGGGCACTCGTGCTCGACGACCGGCTGGCGCCGGTACCCGTCGGCGTCCCCGGCGAGCTGTATCTGATCGGGCCGGCGATCGCGCTAGGCTACCATCGGCGACCGGGCTTGACCGCGAACCGATTCGTCGCGAACCCGGTGGCCGATGACGGTTCGCTGATGTATCGCACCGGTGATCGCGTGCGCGTGATGGCGGATGTCACCACCACAGATCTGGACACGACCTCACCGGGTGAGCGTGCCCAGGGCGAGGGTGCCCAGCTGAGCCTGGAATACCTGGGACGTGCCGATTCCCAGGTGAAGATCCGCGGCCAGCGAGTGGAACTCGGTGAGGTCGAGTCGGCGATCGCCGAGATGGTCGGCGTACGCGCGGCCGTCGCCGCGGTGCACCGTGACGATCACGGTGAACGGCTGGTGGCCTATGTGTCTCCGGCGCCGGGGTACGAACTCGACGCGCGCGCGATCGTTGACGCCCTGAGCACGCGGCTGCCGGTGCACATGGTGCCCACCAGCATCGACTTCCTCGACGCCCTGCCGCTCGCGGTGGCCGGCAAGGTCGACCGCGCACGTCTGCCTGAACCATCAGAACCGTTGTCGCGCAGCGGCGACTACGTCGAGCCGAGCGGACATGTCCAGCATGCGGTGGCAGCGGTCTTCGCCGAGGCGACCGGCGCCGACAGGGTGGGCGCGACCGACGACTTCCTGGCGATCGGCGGCAACTCTCTCGCGGCCACCCAGGTGGCAACTCGGCTGACACGTGAACTGGGCGTGGATGTCTCGGTCCGCACCATCCTCGACGGACGGACCGTCGCCGGTGTCGCGGCGGCGATCACCGGGCAGGGCGAAACATCCGGGTCCGGCGGCGACACAGCTGCCGCCGGCGCAGCAGAATCGGCGACCAACGCGCTTCCGCCGATCGTCGCGGTCGCGTCGACGGGGCCGGCACCGCTGTCGAGTGCCCAGCGCAGACTGTGGTTCCGTAACCGATTCGATCCCGACTCCGGTCTGGACAACATCCCGTTCGCGTTGCGGCTGCACGGCGAGGTCGACGTGGCCGCCCTGACCGCGGCGCTGGTCGACGTCATCATGCGTCACGCCCCGCTGCGGACCGTGTTCACCGACGTCGGTGGTGTCGGAGTGGGGCAGGTGGTTGACGATCCGGCGAGGATACGTGGGACGATCACCGATGAAACAGGCACTGGTGCAGCGAATCTCGATGAGCGATTGAATCAATTCGCCACCCGGGGTTTCGATCTCACCACCGAGCTGCCGATTCGCGCGTTGGTGACCACCGATGCGGGTGACACCGTGGTGGCCGTGGCGATCCATCACATCAGCGCCGACGGACTGTCCATCGCGCCGCTGTCGGTCGACCTGATGGCCGCCTACTCCCGCAGGGCACAGGGGCAGGCTCCGGACTTCGCGCCACTGACCCTGACCTACGCCGACTACGCGCGGTGGCAGCAGTCGCTGGCTGCCGATCTGTCCGACGCCACATCGCCGTTCGGCCGACAGATCGAGTTCTGGCGAGCCGAACTCGACGGTCTCGACGACGAACTGCCGCTCCCGCGCGATCATCGCCGCAGCGCCGACGATGCGGGCACCAGTGCGTTGATCGACATCGACATCGACATCGATCCGCAGGTCGTGCGCGCACTCGATGCACTCGCCGTCCGTACCGGCGTCACCGGCTTCATGGCAGTGCATGCCGCACTCGCAGTGGTGATGTCGGGGATGTCGTCGGCACGCGACATCCCGATCGGGATCGCGGTGTCGGGCCGTGGCGCACGAGAACTCGAGCCGCTCGTCGGCGTGTTCATCAACACCGTGGTCCTTCGACTCGACGTCGACCCGGCGGCAACCTTCACCGATCTGCTGCGTCGCGCCGCCGACACCGATACCCGAGCGCTGGAGAACTCCGGCGTCCCCTTCGAGGATGTGGTCGACGCACTCGACCCACCGCGCATTCTCGGGCGCAATCCGCTGTTCCAGGTGGCACTGTTCTACCGGGATTGGCGCAGTACCGCACTCGAGTTCAACGCGGCCCGTGCCGATGTGATCGAGATCGACTCCGGACACACCGAATTCGATCTCGAGTTCACCCTCACTCGCCAGGCGCAGCGGCTGACCGGAACCCTGCGCTACGCCGCCGAGTTGTTCGACCCGTCCACTGCCGAAGCAATCGTCGCGCGGCTGGATCACGTTCTGGCGCAACTGGTCGCCCATCCCGACCGCGACCTGCGCAGCATCGACTTCACGCTCCCGGATGAGTTCTCCGCCTCCGGCGGTGTCCTCCCGTCCGGCGCGGCCGCGATCGGGGCCGGTGGCGCGGACCGAACTGATCAGCCGCACAACCCCTTCGAGGATCTCATCGAGTTCGCCGAGCGTCATCCGGACGTGGTCGCGGTCAGCTGCGATGCCACCGGCACCGACCTGACCTACCGCGACCTCGTGCAGCGTGCGAGCGCGATGGCCCACACCCTGCTCGAGCGCGGTGTCGCCAGCGACGACCTGGTGGCCGTGCACATGCAGCGTTCGGTCGATCTCGTGGTGGCGCTGCATGCGATCACGTTCGCCGGAGCGGGATACCTGCCGCTGGATATCGAGGCACCCGCAGCACGCACCCGGCGGATCATCGAGCGTTCTCAACCGGTGCTGGTGATCACCGACACCGACACGCCGCAGTTCGACCGACCCACGCGTACCTATGCCGACCTGGCCGACGAGGCGAGCCGACGCCCGGCCGAGGCGCCACTGCCGGCGCAGCGTCGCACCATCGACCCGGCGGCCTGCGCCTATGTGATCTACACCTCCGGCTCGACCGGTGAACCCAAGGGTGTGGTCATCACCCGCGGTGCACTGTGGAATCAGCTGCGTTGGCTGGCCGGCGAGTACCCGCTGTCCGCCGACGACGCCGTGCTGTTCAAGACATCGATCACCTTCGACGCCTCCATCTGGGAGCTGTTCTGGCCCACCACGGTCGGTGCCCGCATGGTCGTCGCCCGACCCGACGGCCACCGCGACGCCCGCTACCTCAACCGGCTGATGACCGAGCAACAGGTCACCGTCACACAGTTCGTCCCGTCGATGCTGTCGAACTTCCTGGCAGAAGTCGCCGAGGCCGGCGAGCAGGTCGCCACGTCGATGCGGCTGGTCTTCCCCGGCGGTGAGGCTCTGCCGGCAGCGCTGGTGGAGACGCTCTACCGGCAGACGAGCGCTCAGGTGCACAACTCCTACGGTCCGACCGAGGCGACTGTCAGCGCGACCTACCACCACGCACTGCCCGGTGAGGCCGACCCGATCGCCATCGGTCGGCCCGAGACCGGCGTGGTCGCATACGTCCTCGACGAGAGCCTGCGACGCGTTCCGGTGGGAGTCGTCGGTGAGCTCTACCTGTCGGGGATCGCACTCGCGCGCGGCTATGCCGGCGACGCCGGTCGTACCGCCGAACGATTCGTCGCCGATCCGTTCGGCGAGTACGGCATGCGGATGTACCGCACCGGTGACCTCGTCCGGCTGCGAGCCACCGGCGAGCTGGAATACCTGGGCCGCAGCGACTTCCAGGTCAAACTGCGCGGGCTGCGCATCGAACTCCCCGAGATCGAATCGGTGCTGCGACGGTGTGACGAGGTCGCCGACGTCGCGGTGGTGGTCCACGGTGACGACCCCGCCACCCAGATGCTCGTGGCCTACTGGGTGCCCGCGAACGACTCCGCTGATGAGGGCGTGCTGCGCGAGGCGGTGTCGCAACGCCTACCGCGCTACATGGTGCCCGAGGTGTTCATGGCGCTGCCGGCGCTGCCGCTGACGGCCAACGAGAAGCTCGATCGCCGCGCACTTCCCGAACCGCAACGCCGCGCAGCGGTGTTCCACCCCGCACAGGGTGCGACCGAACAGGCGGTGGCGACCGCCTTCGCGACCGTCGTCGGAACAGATCCGACGACCATCGGCCGCGACGACAGCTTCTTCGCGCTCGGCGGCAACTCCCTGAGCGCCACCCGGTTGACGAATATTCTCGCCGAGGCGCATGCGGCGCGGGTGAGTCTGCGCGAGCTGTTCGAACATCCCACGGTCGCCGAACTGGCTGCCCTCATCACCGCGTCAGGCCGTGACGAATCCACTCGGCCGGTGCAGCTGACCCTGCCGAACACCCGGCCCGACCGGATACCGTTGTCGGGCAATCAGAAACGACTGTGGTTCCTCAACCAGTACGAGCCCGACTCGCCGGCCTACAATCTGCCGTTCGCGCTGCGGCTGCGCGGCGCAGTCGATCTGGCGGTGCTCACCGCCGCGATCCACGACGTGGTCGATCGCCACGAGGTGCTGCGCACCCGATTCCCGATGGTCGACGGTGCCCCGGTCCAGGCCATCGACGCGCCGAGCCGCCGGACCATTCCCGTGGAGACGATCGATCCCGCCGACATCGACAGGCGGGTACAGGATCTGGCCCGCGCTCCGTTCGACCTCACCCAGGACCAACCCTTCCGGGCAGCCATCCTCGATGTCGTGTCCGAGGACACCGGCGGGAACACCGATCCCGACACCGGCCGTGATGTGGTCTTCGTCGCGGTGGTCCATCACATCGCCGCCGACGGCAGCTCCTTCGCCGCACTCGCCGCCGACCTGATGACGGCCTACGAGGCCCGGCGGCAGGGGTCGGCGCCGCGATTCGCCGACGACACGGTGCAGTACGCCGACTATGCGCTGGCCGAGGCCGAGCATGCCGGTGATGTCAACGATCCCACCAGTGCGGCTGCGCGCAGTGCGCGCTACTGGGAGAGTGCCCTGGCCGAACTCGGCGAGGAACTGCCTCTGCCGCTGGACCGCCCGCGCCCGCAGACCCCCAGCGGCCGCGGCGAATCGGCACGCATCGCACTGGACCCCGACACCCTCGCACGGCTGCGCGAACACGCCGCGCAGCGGGGAATCACCCTGTTCACCGTCGTGCACGCAGCACTCGTGGTCGTGCTCGCGCGGATGAGCGCCTCCGAGGACATCGTCGTCGGTACACCGGTGAGTCGGCGTCCCTCCTCACAGCTGTCCTCGGCGGTCGGGATGTATGTCGACACCGTCGCGCTGCGCACCGCCTACCGTGCCGCAGACGATTTCGACACGCTCTGCGCGGCAGTGCTGGCCGCCGACCTCGCGGCGTTCGATCACCCCGACCTACCGTTCGACCAGATCGTCGAACTCGTGGCACCCGCACGTGAACGTTCCCATCACCCGATCTACCAGGTGATGCTCAACCTCGAAGGCGACACCGACGACACCGTGCACCTCGGCGACATCGAGGTGTCGCGCGTAAACATCGACTGGCCGGTGTTGCAGACCGACCTGTCGATCACCGCGGTCGATCGCATCGCCTCGACATCGGCCGGTGACGGGCCCGGCGGCGACCCGTTCGAGATCGACGTCACCTACGCCACTGATGTGTTCTCGGCGCGCACCGGCACCGACATCGCACAGGCCCTGCACGCTGTACTCACCGCAGTGTCGGTTGCCCCGCAGACCCCGGTGGGCGACCTGCCGCTGTCGGCGACCCCGATCGCACTGCCCGAGATGCCGATCGAGCAGGTCGACGACACCGACCTGTGCGGCCCGCTCATCGCCGCGGCGACCGCCACTCCCGACGCGATCGCGATCGTCGCCGGCGACACCCGGTTGACCTACGCCGAGTTCACCTCCCAGGTGTCGGCGCTCGCACGCGAACTGATCGCGGGCGGTGCCGGGCCCGACGTGGCGATCGGCGTGTCGGCGCGACGCTGCCTGGACATGGTGATCGCGATCCATGCCATCGTGCACGCCGGATCCTGCTATGTACCGATCGACCCGGCGCTGCCCGCCGAGCGGCTCGACCACATTCTGTCCACCGTCCGACCGGCATTGCTGATCGCCACTGCCGCAGGGGAATTCGACGATGTACGCGTCGACGGGGACCCGATCCGTGTGCTGCGCGTGGACTCCGCCGAACTCCCGCGCACCGATCCGATCGAAGACCACATCTCGGCGGCAGACCGACGCGGTGACATCACCGGCGACACGCTGGCCTACACGATGTTCACCTCCGGCTCGACCGGACGACCCAAGGGAGTCGGGGTCACGCATGCGGCGATAGCCAATCAGCTCGCCTGGATGCGCGCCGAATACCCGGTGACCGCAGACGACAACGTCGCCCACAAGATCCCCGCCACCTTCGACGTGTCGGTGTGGGAGTTGTTCTGGCCGTTGCAGTCCGGTGCCACCCTGGTGGTCGCCGACGCCGACGGGCACCGTGACCCCGAATATCTCTCGGCGCTGTTCGCCCGCGAACACGTCAGCGTCGCGGTGTTCGTCCCCTCGGGTCTGGCCGCCTTCGTCGCGGCCGGCGATCGGGCCGGCTGCGCGGATCTGCGTGACATCCTCGCGATCGGCGAGGCACTCAGCCCCGAAACCGCCCGTCGTACCATCGCATTCACCGGCGCGCGGCTGCACAACCTCTACGGCCCCACCGAGGCTGCCGTGTCGGTCACCGCGTATGAGGTCGACGAGTCCGACGAGGAGTCGTCGGTGCCGATCGGCTCACCGGAGTGGAATGTCGGCGTCGTCGTCCTCGACGAACGTCTGCACCCGGTTCCGGTTGGCTGCAGCGGTGAGCTGTACCTGTACGGGCCGCAACTCGCCCGCGGCTATGTGGGCAACCCGGGCATCACCGCCCGGTCGTTCGTGGCGAACCCGTTCATCCCCGGCGAGCGGATGTACCGCACCGGAGACGTGGTGCGCCGCCGAGCCGACGGCACGTTGATCTATCAGGGGCGCCGGGACTTCCAGGTGAAGCTGCGCGGACAGCGCATCGAGCTCGGCGAGATCGAGGCCGTTCTCGAGCGTGACCCCGCCGTGGCCCAGGCGGCCGTGACGGTGGTGGGATCCGGCGAGACCGAACGTCTGGCCGCCTACGTGGTGTGCACGAGCGCGGAGACGGACGCCGCCGACACCGCCGCCCTGCACCGCACCCTCACCTCGACGCTGCCTGCCTACATGGTGCCCGCGTCGATCACCGTGCTGCCCGAGTTCCCGGTCAACGCCAGTGGAAAACTCGACCGCAAGCGCTTGCCCGAGCCCGAACACGAGCTCACGAACTCCGATGCCCGACTCGCGCAATCGCCCACCGAGACGGCGGTCGCCGAGATCGTCGCCGACGTCCTCGGACGGAGCGCACACGACCTCGACGTGGACTCGGACTTCTTCGCACTCGGCGGCAACTCACTGCTCGCCGCCACCGCAGTGGCCCGCATTCGGGAGGCCACCAGCACACCGATCGCGCTGCGGACGCTGTTCGACGCCCCGTCGATCGCGCAGCTCGCCGAGGCGATCGACGCAGCGGCCGATCAGGCCGCAGGTGACCGCGACCGACTGCCCGAGCTCGTCGCGCACTCGCACAGACCCGACCCGATCCTGCTGTCGCTTGCGCAGCAACGGATGTGGCTGCTCGCACAGGCCGATCCCACCTCCACCGCCGAGAACATCCCCTACGCTCTGCGCCTGGAGGGCTCGCTGGACCTCGACGCCCTGCGCGCGGCTCTGACCGCGGTACTCACCCGGCACGAAACCCTGCGCACGCGCTATCCAGAAGGCGACGAGGGGCCCTATCAGGAGATCCTGGCCGTCGGTGATGCCCTCGCCGACATCGACCTCACACCGCGGACCACCGCCGGGGCAGATGCGCTCGAGGCGGCACTGCACGAGGCCGTACGCACCCCATTCGATGTGAGCGTCGCGCCACCCGTGCGACTTCGGCTGTTGCGTCAGGCCATCGATGAGCATGTCCTGGTGATGGTGGTCCACCACATCGCCGCCGACGGTCAGTCGCTGACGCCGTTGACCGCGGATCTGCTCGCCGCGTACCACGCAGCGGTGTCGTCTGCGGGACAACCGGATCTGCCGCACGCGGACGTTTCCCCGGATCTTGCCCCAGATGTCACCTATGCCGACTACGCGCTCTGGCAGCGTGAGGTGTTCGGTACCGCGCAGGCCCCGAGTGATCGCGCGAGCGCACAACTCGACCACTGGGTGCGGACGCTGGCCGACAGGCCCGAGAGTCTGGCGCTGCCCTACGACCACTCACCTGAGTCCACCGCCGCTGACCCAGCCCTGTCGGACTCCCGCGCCGGACGTGTGGAGACCTCTCTCGACGCGGCTCTGCGCAGGAGGATCTCGGCATGTGCGCGCACAGCCGGGGTCACCGAATTCGTCGTCTACCACGCCGCTCTGGCGGTGGTACTCGCGCGACTGACCGGTGAACGCGACATCATCGTCGGCACACCTGTCGCCGGCCGCGCCGACCCGGCGCTGGCCGGGCTGGTCGGCATGTTCGTCAACACCCTGGCGCTGCGTACCGACATCGACCCGGATGCCACCGTCGGCGACCTGCTGACAGCTGTCCGCGACACCGACGTCGCCGCACTCGATGCCGCCGACATCCCGTTCGAACAGGTCGTCTCAGCCGTGGCCGAGCGGGCCGACGCCTCCGAGCATGGGCGTAACCCGATCGTCGATGTCCTGCTGACGGTCAACGATTTCGCCACTGCGACCCCGGAACTGGCCGGTCTGCGCGTCAGTGAGATCGAACTGCCCGCCTCCGACACCCGCTTCGCGCTGTCGTTCACCGTCTTCAACGCCGATCGTCCCGACGAGGGGTCGGCACCGGGATCAGGGTCGGGGTCGGAATCGGCGGCACGCGTCGTCCTCGAGTACGCGGCCGCGCATTTCGACCCGAGTACCGCCGAGGTGATCGGCCGTCGCTTCGTCGCGACACTGCGTAAGCTCGCCGCCGCGCCTGCCGATGATCCGGTGGATTCGCTCACCGCCCTCCTCGACCTCGATCGGTCACTGACCGATCGGATCAACGACACCGGCCAGCCGCTCGGCGCCGGGCGGACGCTCGTCTCGGTCTTCGCCGATTCCGTTGCCGCACAGCCAGAGTCACCGGCGCTCGTGGACGACGCCACCGGTACCAGGTGGACCTACGCCGAACTGGCCGCTCGGATCCGGGTCGTGGCCGAGGTGTTGCGCGACAACGGTGTGGGACTCGGCGACCGTGTGGTGGTCGACGCCCGACGGTCGGTCGCCTCACTGGTGTCGATGTATGCGACGGTGAGCGTCGGTGCGGCCTACGTCCCTGTCGATCCGCGTCACCCGGAAACGCGCAACGGTCATGTCGTGGCCACGGCCCGACCCTCGGCCATCCTCGCGGGTGGTTCCGCGGTGGCCGCATTCGCCGCCTTCGGTGTGCCGGTCGTCGATGTCGACGAGGTCATCGGGTCGCCGGCTGTGGTCACCGACGGCGATCGCACCGGCTCGGCGCTGCGCACCGAGGACATCCCGGTCACCGCGGCGGCGTATGTCATCTTCACCTCCGGGTCGACGGGCACGCCCAAGGGTGTGACGATCAGCCACGAGGCGATTGTCAATCAGCTGCTGTGGATTCAGGACACCTTTGCCCTGAGTGCCGACGATGCGATGCTCGCGACCATCGCCGCCACCTTCGACGTGTCGGTGTGGGAGTTGTTCTGGCCCTTGCAGTCCGGGGCGACACTCGTCCTCGCCACCGCCGACGGCCACCGCGATCCCGACTATGTGGCCGACGCATTGTCGCGCCACCGCATCACCGTCGTGACATTCGTGCCGACGGTCCTCGGGGCCTTCCTGCGTGAGGTGTCGGCATCGGGGACCGTGCTCACCCCCACGCTGCGCGACGTTTTCGTGATCGGCGAGGCGCTGCCCGCCGAACTCATCGAGCGGTGGGATGCGGTCTCGAGCGCACCCCTGCACAACCTGTACGGGCCCACCGAGGCCGCGGTCTCGATCACCTACCATCGGTGCGTCGCGGGCGAGGATCATGATCCGGTGCCGATCGGGGTGCCGCAGACCGCCAGTCAGATCAGGGTGCTCGACGCGCGTCTGCACCCGGTGCCGACCGGGTCGGTGGGCGAGTTGTATCTCGCCGGTGTCCAACTGTCGCCCGGCTATTTCGGGCGGGCCGACCTGACCTCCGGACGGTTCGTCGCCGACCCCTACGGCGCGCCCGGCGATCGGATGTACCGGACGGGCGACCTGGTCCGGTTGCGCGCCGACGGCGAACTGGTCTACCTGGGACGCACCGACTTCCAGGTGAAGCTGCGCGGACAGCGCATCGAACTCGGCGAGATCGAACGCGTGCTGCGCGCTGCGCCGGGCGTGTCCGACGCCGCCGCGCTGGTGGTCGAGCCCGGCCGACTGGTCGCCTACTGGGTGCCCAGCGGAACCACCGCCGTCGACGAGACGACACTGCGCGGACACGCCGGTGACAATCTGCCCGGGTACATGGTGCCCGAGGCGTTCTTCGCGCTACCGGGGCTCCCGCTGAACACCTCGGGCAAACTCGACCGCAAGGCACTGCCCACGCCGCCGGCACCGGCGCCGGCCGCTCGGACGGTGACGTCGATCCATGGTGGCGCCGACACCGACTCGGCGACAACGACACCGCTGGAACGTGAGGTCGCCGGCATCGTGGCGGCTGCCATCCACGGTATCGACGGCATCGACGGCGCGAACTCCGGTCGCGTGCTCGACACGGACGTCTCCGTCTTCGACGCCGGCGCGAACTCGCTGACCGCCGGACAGATCGCCGGTGCGCTGCGCAGGCATTTCGGGGTGGCGTTCGCCGTCCGCGACGTATTCGAGTCACCGACCCCCGCGCAGATGGCAGCGACAATCGAGGCCCGCCGTGCGCCGGCTGTCGATCCGGGTCGGCCGGCGCTGGACTCGGTGTCACACGCCCCGGTCACCGCCCGTGCCCGTGTGCGCGGTGATGACGGTGCCGACTGGGTACCGTTGTCGTTGTCGCAGCAACGGCTGTGGATCCTCACGCAGATCGATCCGGACTCCCCGGCGTACACGATGCCGCTGGCCGTGCGGATCGAGGAGGGGATCGACCATGATGCGCTGACTGCGGCTCTCGCCGACGTGCTCGCCCGGCATGAGGTGCTGCGCACCACCTATCACGCCTTCGCCGACGGACCGCGCGGACGTGTGGAATCCGCCATCACCGTGCCGGTCACCACCGCATTCCATGACTCCTCCCGCTGCGCCGATGGTCCGGAGCAGCAGGGCGTCGGCGGACCGGCCATCGTCGAGCAGGCGGCCGAATTCCTCGGTCGAGGGTGGGATCTCACCCAGCAGCCGCCACTGCGCGTGCAGGTGATCGAGGATCACAGCGGGGGTGCGGTGGTGGTACTCGCCGTCCATCACATTGCCGCCGACGCCGCGAGTGCCGATGTACTCGTCACCGACCTGCTCACCGCCTACCGCGCGCGTCGCTCCGGCGTCGCGGCCGGGCTGCCGGCACTGCCGGTGCAGTACGGCGATGTCGCGATTCATCAGCGCGCCACGCTCGGCGATCTCGACGACCCGGACTCGCCGGCTCGTCGGGGGGTCGCCGAGGTGGTGGCGGGGCTGCGCGACGCCCCGCGTGAACATTCACTGCTCACCGACCACCCGCGCCCGGCCCACCCGACCTTGCGCGCCGACACCGTTTCCGCCCGGATCGCCCCCGATGTCCGCACGGCCGCAACGTCGTTGGGTGCGGATTCCGGCACGGCCACGACGCCGTTCATGGTCATGCACGCGGCACTGGCGGCGACCGTGGCACGACTGTCGGGTGCCACCGATGTGGTGATCGGTACCGCCGTCTCCGCGCAGGACGACCCGGCACTGTCGGGGCTGGTCGGGATGTTCGTCTCGACGGTGCCCCTGCGCACGCATGTGGACCCTGCGGCGAGCTTCGCCGACCTCCTCTCGTCGGTACGCACCGCTGATCTGGATGCCTTCGCCCACGCGGATGTGCCGTTCGAGTCGGTGGTCGACGCACTCGTGGCCGAATCCGACTCCGGCGAACGCGACCAGAACCGGCCGCCGGTGTTCGGCATCTCGCTCAACCTGTTGCCCGGCAACGACTCCGAAGCGCTGCTACCCGACGGTGTCGACATCGTCGACCTCGCACCGACGGCAGCGAAGGTCGACCTCGAGTTCACGGTCCGGGAATCCGCGGTCCGGGAATCCACCGCGCGGTCCCACGGACGAGACGATGTGCGTGGGAGCGCCACCGGCTACGTCGTCGATCTGACCTACGCGACCGATCTGTTCACCGCCCAGACCGCCCAACGCATTCTGGCCGCCTTCCTCTCGCTGCTCGATGCCGCAGTGGCGCAACCGGATACCCCCGTGGGAGACCTGACGGTGACCGGTGCCGCCGAACCGGCCCCGCTGAACGCACCGTCACTGGTGGACGAGCCGGCGACGATGTGGCAACTCATCGACGGCGGTCTGAGCTCGGCTGCCGACCGGATCGTGGTGCGCGAGTTCGCCGACGACGGTGCGGTATCGGCGCAGATGACCGGCGCCGAACTGCGCGACGCCGCGACTCGTGGCGCGAGAGCACTGACCGCTGCGGGTGTGGGTCCCGGACATGTGGTGGCGGTGACCATGGCCCGCTCGCTGTCGCGGCTGGTCGCACTGGCCGCCGTGGCGCGCGCGGGTGCGGCGATCGCATCGCTGGACCCTGCCCAGCCGCCGTTGCGGCGGGGGGCGATGATCGCCGATGCGCATCCCGACCTGGTGATCACCGACGATCCGACTGTCGGCGGCGACGGTGTCCGCAGTGTGACCATCGACGACGTACTCGCTGGCAGAATCGGTTCCGATTCGGCTGAGCGCACAGGTGTGTGTGTCGACACCGATGCGACCGTGCCCGCACCCGACGACGCCGCCTACATCATCTTCACCTCCGGGTCGACGGGACGCCCCAAGGGTGTGGTGGTGACGCAGCGTGGTCTGGCCGATCTGGTGGCGGATCAACGGCAGCGCCTCGCGCTCGAGGCGGACAGCGTGGTGCTCGCCGTGGCCAATCCCGGCTTCGATGCGTCGATCTTCGAGATCATGATGGCGCTGCCGAATGCGGCGACGCTCGCGATCGCTCCTCGCGACGTCTCCGCGGGCGCGGCGCTCGCCGGGATCATCTCCGCCGGCGGGGTGACCCACGCGGTTCTCACCCCGTCGGTCGTCGCGACGCTCGATCCCGACACGGTGAGCCCGCTGCGTGTGCTGGTCACCGCCGGTGAGGCGCTGACCGACGCACTGGCCGCCGGCTGGGCGACCCGCGTGGCGCTGGTCAACGCATACGGCCCCACCGAGACCACCATCTGGGCGACCGGCACCGAGGCACTGAGCCGCGGCGATGCCGTGACGATCGGCGGACCGATCGGCGGGTTCGTCGCCGAGGTGCTCGACGACCGTCTGCATCCGGTACCCGACGGTGTGCGGGGAGAGCTCTATCTGTCGGGCGACGGATTGGCTCGTGGCTATCTCGGCCACACCTCGCTCACCGCAACGCGTTTCATCGCCGGCGCCGACGGGCGTCGCCGGTACCGCACCGGTGACGTGGTGTCGCGCACCGCCGAGGGCACACTGCGCTTCCACGGCCGTTCCGACCATCAGGTGAAGGTGCGCGGGATGCGTATCGAGGTCGGCGAGATCGAGAACGCGATCCGCGCGGTGACCGGCGCCGACACCGTCGTCGTGGCGGTACGCGGCGACGTCGACAACCCGACGCTGGTGGGCTACGTGGTCACGGGCTCAGCTGAATCGGGCTCGACTGAATCGGGCTCGGCCGAATCGGGCTCGGCTGATACGGGTGTGGACGCGAACGGGTTCGACGAGGCGAGTGCACTCGAGGGGTTGCGCGGACGACTCCCTCGCTACATGACTCCGGCCCGACTGGTCTGGATCGGTGAACTGCCCATGACGGCGATCGGCAAGGTCGATCTCGCCGCACTGCCCGAACCGCCGGCGGCGACCGGGAATTCCACACCGCCTCGCGGTGAGGCGCAGGAGGCAGTCGCTGCGATCATCGCCGACCTAACCGGTGCAGGTTCGCTGATGGCCGATTCCGACTTCTTCGCTCTCGGTGGCAACTCGCTGTCGGCGACACAGCTCGCAGCGCGGTTGTCGGACCGGTTCGGGGTGCGCGTGACGCTGCGCTCGATCTTCGATGCGCCGACGGTGCGTGGTCTGGCAGCTCTGGTGGAGGGTGCCGGGGCCAACAGGGCAGGCGCGGATGGGGTGGCACCGGCGCTCACCGCTCGGACACCCGGAGTGCGGGTTCCGCTGACCCGTGCTCAGCAGCGACTGTGGTTCCTCAACCAGATGCAGCCCGAGGCAACCGGTTACACCATCCCGTTGGTGCTGCGCATCACCGGCGAACTATCGCCCACGGCGTTGCGGGCGGCGCTGGTCGACGTGGTCGCACGACATGCCCCGCTGCACACCGTCTATCCGACGGGCCATGCGGAGGTCATCGACGGCCGACGTCTCGGTGAAGCGGAAGTGGCCGGCGATCCGCAGCAGATCGTGGTGGACCCGGCCGGCGTGGTGGGGGAGCTCGATCCGATCGTGCTCGAGGTATCCGGGGGAGTCGCGGTCAGCGACGCCGTATTCGCCGCGGTGTCGGAGTTCGTGGAGCGTCCCTTCGACCTCACTCGCGAACCGGGTGTGCGCATACGGCTGTACGAGATCGGCGCGACACCCGGCCCGATGTCGGGCGACGACAGCGCCGATCCCGACACCGATACCGAATACGTGTTGGCCATTGCGGCCCACCACATCTGCGTGGACGGCTGGTCGCTGGCGCCGCTGACCGCCGACCTGGTGACCAGCTATCGGGCCCGGGTGACCGGCGAGACACCTCAGATCATCACCCCTGACATCGATTACGGCGATCACGCGGTGTGGGCCCAGCAGCTCCTCGGCGCGCCGGGACAGCCGAGCGCCCACGCGCAGTGGCTGCGGGATCGCTGGTCGGCACTGCTCGACGGGATGCCCACCGCACCGGTTCTCCCCACCGATCACCGTCGCCACGGATCCGGCGACGGCCGCATGCACCGCGCACAGGTGCGCCTCGGCGGCACCGACATCGCGCGACTGCGTGAGCTCGCGGCGACGCACGACACCACCCTGTTCATGGTCACCCATGCGGCGATCGCCGCCGTCGTGGCCCGGCTGTCGGGTACCGACGACATCGCGGTCGGCGCGGCGGTGTCCGGACGCGGTGATCCTCGGCTGGACGCGTTGGTCGGGTTGTTCGTCAACACCGTGGTGCTGCGCACCCACGTCGATCCGGTGCTGCCGGTGGGCGACTATCTCGCGCGGGTGCGCACCGTCGATGTCGACCACTTCGATGTCGGTGATCTGCCCTTCGACGATGTGGTCGATCTGGTCGATGCCCCCCGCGAGGCCGGTGTGCATCCACTGGTTCAGGTGCTGCTCGCATTCCAGAACTTTGCCGGTGCGGGCGCGCTGTCGCTGCCCGGTGCCACTGCCGACGTGCTCGACCTGGGCCCGGGTACATCGGAGTTCGACATCGTCATCACGATCGGCGAATCCGATGCCGGGAATGCGTCCGCGCCGGGCTCGGCAGATGTCGACGGCCTCGACCTGATCGTCGACGTGCGCGCCGACCTCTACGACGCGGAGACCGGAGAAGCCATGGCGCGCAGGTTCGCCCAGGTTCTCGCCGCCCTCCCGGACATGATCGACAGGCCGGTGAGTGACCTGCCGGTGCTGCTCGAGAGCGACCTCGACCCGCGCGATGCCGCCATCCTGGCGAGTCGATCTCTGCGTGGGCGTCCGGTGCTGACCGGACCGGACGGCTCGTCACAGCGGAGCTCGTCACGGCGGAGTCAGTCGATCTCCGAACCGTCTCTCCCGCAGCGTTTCCTGAGCACTCTGGCCGACCGTCCGCTCGCCACGGCGGCGCTCTACGACCCGCCCGCGCAGGCGCTGCCGGCAGATGTGGTGAGCGTGGCCGAGAGTTATGCGGCGCTGGCGATGCGGATCGCTGCGGTCACCGGCGCTCTGGAGAACCGGGTGGCGCCCGGCGATCTGGTGGTCATCGCCGTCGAGGATCCGCTCGCGCGGCTGGTGGCGATCTGGGCGGTGTGGTTCGTCGGCGGCGCGGTGATGCCGGTCGACCCGAGCACGGGCGCCGCGCGCCTGGCGACGATGATCGACAATGCCCGTCCCGCAGTCGCTCTCGTCGATGCGGCCGGAGCGGTCCCGGTCATCGCCGAATCTGTGCATGTGATCGAGGTCGAAGCCCGCATCGGGGCCGGGGCCGCGATCGCCGACATCTCGCCCGCCTATATGCTCGACGCGCGCGGCAACGCGACGCGCTCCCGATCCGACGAGGATGCCCTCGGCGAGGCCGCGGCAGCGCGCGCCCGCCTGGAGAAGGCCCTCGTATCCCGAGGCCCCGACGATCTGTCCTATGTGGTGCACACCTCGGGATCGACCGGCGTGCCCAAGGGTGTCGCGGTGACCGATCGTGCCCATCATGCCGTGATCGACCACATGACAGTGGAATTCGCGCTCGGCGCCGGTGATCGTGTGCTCCAGGCGTCACCGATCTCGTTCGATGTGGCGATGCTCGACCATGTGCTGCCGTTGGCGTGTGGCGGTGCGGTGGTGCTGGTGCGCCCCGGCGGTCATCGCGAGGTCGACCATCTGGCCGAGATCATCTCGCGCCATACGGTGACCTTCGCTGCTTCGGTGCCGTCGGTGTGCGAGGCGCTGTCCCACACCACACCGGAGGTGCTCGCCGGATTCCGGATGCTGGGCCTCGGTGGGGAGGCGCTGTCGCCGGAGCTGGCCACCCGGCTCGCCGCGCGGGTGCCGATCGCCAATTTCTACGGACCCGCTGAAGCGGCGATCGTGTCGGTGACCCATCGCCGGCAGGCCGACGACACCGACGTGATGCCGATCGGTGTGCCCAATGACTTTGTGGGAGTGCATGTTCTCGATTCTTCGCTGAGTGAGGTGCCGCGCGGGAGTGTGGGAGAGCTCTACCTCACCGGCGACCAGCTGGCTCGCGGATATGTCGGTGCCGCGGCCACCACCTCGGCATCGTTCGTCGCCGACCCGTTTGCCGCCGATGGCTCGCGCATGTACCGCACCGGGGATCTGGTGCGTCGCGACAGACGTGGCCTGCTGGTGTTCGTCGGGCGTGAGGACAGCCAGGTCAAACTGCGCGGGCAGCGTATCGAACTCGGTGAGATCACCGCGGCGCTGCACCGGCTCCCGGGTGTCCGGGAGGCGCTGACACGTGTGCAGTCCGGCCCACACGGCGACGATCTGGTGGCCTATGTGCATGTCGAGGACTCCGGACAGATCCCCGGCGGCGACGACATCCGCGGCCAGGTGGCGCAGTATCTGCCGGGCTATATGGTGCCCGCGGCGGTGGCGGTGTCGACCGCACCGTTCGCCCGCACCGCCAACGGCAAGATCGACCTCGACGCACTCGCGCGGATCGAGGTGCGCTCCGGGCGGTCGTATGTGCCGCCGCGCGGACCCGAAGAGCACGCCGTTGCGGCGGTCTTCGCCGAATACACCGGCGCCGAGGACGTCTCGCGCACCGACAGCTGGTTCGATGCCGGTGGCAACTCGCTCTCGGCGATCCGTGCCTCGTCGTCGTTGGCCGGGCGATTCGGTGTGGCGGTGTCGGTACGTGACGTCTTCGACGCCACCAGCGTGGCCGATCTCGCCTCGACACTGGCCTCTCGTCGCGCCGACGCCGGTGTGCCGGTACTGACGACACCGACCATCGGCAGCACGGCCGGGGAGCGAGTGCCCCTCGTCGCCCTCGATCACGCCGACGACTCACGCCCGGTTTCCCGTGCGCAGCGCAGGATGTGGCTGCTGTCGCTGATCGAACCCGATTCCGACGCCTACCACATCCCGCTGATCACCGAGCTGCCCGCCGGTGTGGACACCGATGTGATGGTGGCCGCGCTCGGAGACGTGGTCGCTCGACACGAGGCGCTCCGCAGTGTCTTCGCCGCGACCCCCGACGGTGACGTCATCGCGCATGTTGTCGATTCAGCGGATTCCGTCGCGGTCGAGTTGATCGACGTCGCCGAATCTGCACTGCAGGAGAAGGTCTCGTCCTTCATCTCCGAACCGTTCGACCTCGCGGCACGCCCACCCGCACGTGCCGCGATCGTCACCGCGGCCGACACGCGCCTGCTCGTGGTCGTGATGCACCACATCGTGGCCGACGGTGGCTCGGGTGCGCCGCTGCTGGCGGATCTGGCCAGTGCCTATGCGAGACGCCGCTCGTCGCAGATCCTGCCCGGGCGTGAGGTTCTCGAGCCGTTGCCGCTGCAGTACGGCGACTACGCCGCATGGCAGAACACGATCCTGGGCGATCCCGACGATCCGCACTCGCTGGGCGCGACACAGTTGGCCTACTGGACCACGCAGCTGACGGGGCTGCCGGCCCGGACTCCGATGCCCCTGGACCGGCCCTATCCGCAGCATCCCAGTCACCGGGCCGCAGTTGTGGAGCACACGCTGGACGCCGACATCCACCGTCGGATCCTGGAACTCGCCGCAGCACATCAGACCTCGGTGTTCACCGTGGTGCACGCGCTGTACGCCGCGCTCATCGCGCGGGTGTCGGGCAGCTCGGATGTGAGTGTGGGTACCGCGATCGACGGACGCACCGAACCCGAACTCGCCGGTATGGTCGGGATGTTCGTGAACACTCTCGTCCTGCGCACCGACGTCGATCTCGCCACCGATCTGCACGCGCTCATCGACGCGGTGCGTGACACCGACCTCGACGCCTACGTCCACGCCGACATCCCGTTCGAGTCCGTGGTCGAGGCGGTCGACCCGCCGCGAGCGACCGAACACCATCCGCTGTTCCAGCTCTCGCTGGCGGTCAACGACGCGTCGGCGACCCGCGCGGACGACCGCGTGCCCGTGGGCCGTTCACACCTGGACGCCGACGGTACGGCGACCACCGGAAGTCCACTACCGACCGTCACGCAGGTGGCGAAATTCGATCTGCATCTCGACGTCAGCGAGGTGCGCGGCGACGACGGCGCACCGAGCGGACTGGCATGTTCGTGGGTGCTGGCCACCGACATCTTCGACACCGACTCGATCGAGACCCTGGCAGCGCGCTTCGCTGACCTTGCCGCCGCCGCGACCGCCGAACCCGGCGGATCATTGGGGGCGGTGGATCTGCTGCGGCCCGACGAACCCGCTGTCCTCGTCGACGAGGGACAGGACCGATCCGACGAACCGGCGACGCTGCGCGCATTGCTGGCGCGGGCGGTCTCGCGCCACCGCGACGTCGAGGCCGTGCGCGGTGCGGGCCGTCGTTTCACCTACGGAGAGTTCGATCGATGTGCCGCCGCGTTGTCGGCACGTCTGCTGCGCGCCGGCGTGCGCCGCGGTGACGTGGTGGCCGTGGTGTCGGCCCGTGGTCTGTCGTCGGTGCTGGCCGGCTGGGCGGTGATCCGTTCCCGCGCCGCTCTGCTGCCGATCGACGCGGCGCTGCCCGCCGAGCGGATCTCCCGGATGCTCGACGTCGCGGGGATCGAGGTGGTGATCTGTGCCGACGGCGGTGCACCCGCCGAATCCGATGGCAGGCAATGGATCGAGGTGGGTGCCCAGGATCTGGATCTGCCCGACACCGATCCGCAGGACTACATCAGCACGCTGGCCATCAGCGACACGATCGCTGCGCAGGACCGTGGTGCACGCGCCGACGCCGACGGTGCGGCGCTCGACGAGACCGCGTGGACGATCTTCACCTCCGGGTCGACCGGTGTGCCCAAGGGTGTGTCGGTGACCAATCGCGGACTCCCGGAACTTATTGCCGCACAACGCGAGATGCTCGACGTCGGACCGGGTGACCGAGTGCTGCACGTGGCGTCTCCGAGTTTCGACGCCGCGCTGTTCGAGCAGCTGCTCGCCTTCGGATCCGGTGCGACGCTGGTGGTGTCGCCCTCCGACGTCATCGGCGGACCACCGCTGGCCGAGCTGATCGCCTCGGAATCGGTGACTCATGCGGTGATGACGCCGTCGGTCGCCTTGTCGCTCGGCTCACTTCCGGCGACCCTGCGCGTGCTGGCGACGGCCGGTGAGGATCAGCCCGTCGAATTGGTGCGCCGATTCGGTGACGACCGGCGCCTGTTGAACCTGTACGGCCCCACCGAGTCGACGATCTGGGCGACCGGTGCACCGCGTGTGACCACCGGGGGCCGCGCCGGGATCGGTGGACCGGTGGCGGGGATGGCCGCTGCGGTACTCGACGAGCGGCTGATGCCGGTGCTGCCCGGCGGGGTGGGCGAGCTGTACCTGTACGGTCCGGGCCTGGCACGCGGCTATGTGAGCGCACCCGCCCTGACCGCCGAACGGTTCGTCGCCAACCCCTTCGATCCCGGCACGCGCATGTATCGCACCGGTGATCTGGTGCGCCGCTTGCCCTCGGGCGTACTCGAATTCGCGGCCCGCAACGACCTGCAGGTGAAGATCCGCGGCGTACGCATCGAACTCGCCGAGATCGACGCCGTGGTCGCGGCCCATCCCCAGGTGGGAGCCGCGGTGACCATTGGTTACGAGACCGACGGGCAGTCAACGATTCTGGTGACCTACCTGCATCCGGCGACCAACGATCACGACCGCGTCGGCACAGGACACATCGACACCGGGCACATCGACACAGAGGATGTGCGCGCGTTCGCGGCGCGCTCCTTGCCCTCGTACATGATCCCGAGGGCATTCATCGAGATCGACGAGATCCCCACCACGGTCACCGGCAAGATCGACAAGGAGGCGCTGCCCTCACCGGAATCCGTGCTCGGCGAGGTCGAATTCGCGCAACTGCAGACCCCGACGCAGCGCCTGGTCGCCGACGTCTTCGCCGACGTCCTGGACATACCGGGACGCGGCAGCGAGGGTGACGGCATCGGTGCCCACCACGGATTCTTCGATCTGGGCGGAAACTCGCTCAATGCCGCGGCCGCCGCCTCGCGGCTGAGCGCGGCCACCGGGGTGACGGTGCGTATCGCGGATCTGTTCGCCGAGTCGACCGTCGCCGGACTGGCCGAACATATCGACGCGCTCACCGCGGCCACAGGCGATGCCGCCGATCACGGCGGCGTCGCGCCCGCGCCGACGCGAGGACAACTGCCCGAGCGGGTGCCCCTGGCGCCGGCCCAGCAGCGGATGTGGTTCCTCAACCGGTTCAGCCCCGAGTCGGCGGCCGACAACATGCCGCTGGTGATCCGGCTGAGCGGATCAGTGGATGCCGACGCGCTGTGCGCTGCCCTCGACGACGTGTCGATGCGCCACGAGCCACTGCGTACGTACTACCCCGACGGGCCCGACGGTCCGAGCCAGGTGGTGCTCGACGACCCGACCCCGGTGCGAGTGGCATATATGGCACCCGGCGATGTGCCGGGCCGTGTGATGGAACTGGTGACCACCGTCTTCGACGTGACGACGCAGGTGCCGCTGGTGGCCGAACTGATCGGTGTCGGCGCACCGCAGGATCGTGTCGCCGACACCGGCGCCCCCGGCGAATGGGTGCTGGTGGTGTGCGCCCACCACATCGTGATGGACGGATACTCCTTCGCGCCGATGACGCGGGATCTGATGGTCGCCTACCGATCACGGCTCGCCGGGGCCGCCCCCGACTGGGAGCCGCTGCCGCTGCGCTATCGCGACATCGCGGTGTGGCAGGACCGGTGGCTCGGCGATGCCGCGAATCCCGACTCGGCGGCCGCCGAACTCGAGCGGTTCTGGCGGGATACCCTCGGAGATGCGCCGGCATTCCTGCCGCTGCCCACCGACCATCGGCGTCCGTCGGTCCAAGACGTGCGCGGGGCCACGCACCGTTTCACACTCGACGCCGAGATCGTCACGGCTGCACAGGAACTCGCCGATCGCTGTGGCGTGACGCTGTTCATGGTGCTGCATGCGGCGTATGCGGTGTTGCTCGCCAAACTCGCCGGCGCCGACGATGTGGTGATCGGGGTGCCGGTTGCGGGGCGCAGTCAGCCGCAGTCGGAGGAACTCGTCGGCATGTTCGCGGGAACGGTGCCGCTGCGCACGACGATCGCGCAATCGATGACGGTCGCCGAACTGCTCGACGGTGTCCGTTCGGCTGACGTGGCCGCCTTCGACCACGCCGATCTGCCCTTCGAGCGGATCGTCGAACTGCTCGCACCCGAGCGGTCGGCGTCGCGGCATCCGGTGTTCACCACCGCCTTCTCCTTCCAGAACCTCGCACCCGTCGAATTCGCGATGCCGGGAGTCTCGGTGTCGCTGCAGGAACCCGAACTCGAGGTGACGAAGTTCGACCTGCACCTGACGATCGCGGACGAGCCGGAATCCGGAGCACTGTCGGCGTCGTTGACCTATGCCACCGCGCTGTACGAGCACGACACGATCAGTCATCTCGCCGATCGGTTCCTGGTGGTGCTCTCTGCGATGGGATTCGGCGACGGTGCGCAGGGGCGGGTCGCCGACCTGCCGATCGCGACGGCGGCCGAACGCGAGAAGTTGTTGCGCGAGTTCAACGACACCGCCGCCACAGCCACCGAGGCTCGCGGCGGTGCTGACGTCCAGGGAGCCGGTGAAGGTCACGCAGTCCACGCCGGTCGCGATGTCCCGGGCGGAAGTCTGGTGCGGGCCGAGAACACCACACTGGCCCAGCAGTTCTCCGCGCTGAGCACGATCCGTCGCGACGACCCGGTGCTGCGGTTCGATGGACGCGTCTGTACCCGAGGCGAATTCGCCGATCGGGTGTATGCGGTGAGCCGGGTGCTCATCGACCGCGGGGTGGGTGACGAATCGCCGGTGGTGGTCGTCGCCGACCGCGGTGTCGAGCTGATGGTCGCGATGTATGCGGTCGTGATGGCCGGCGGCGCCTATGTTCCGGTCGACCCGGGTGCACCGGTGGAACGGATGGCCGCGGTGATCGGCGCATCCGGTGCGGCCCTGGTACTGGCCGACCGGCGCCATCAGGAGATGCTCGGCGGTCGTCTCGACGGCGCCGGCAGCATCGCTGCGGTGCGGCTCATCGATGCGCTGGAAGCAGATGCCCGAGCCCGGTCGGTGCGCACGAACCCGATCGACGACACCGAGCGCCGTGTTGCGCTGCAACCGGATTCGATCGCCTACGTCATCTTCACCTCTGGCTCCACCGGTACTCCCAAGGGGGTTGCGGTGTCCCACGAGGCGGTGTCGACGCAGCTCGACTGGATCACGGGCGAATACGGGATGGCACCCACCGATGTGGTGCTGATGAAGACGAAGCCGTCGTTCGACCTGTCGGTGTGGGAGATCTGGTGGGCGCCGCTGCACGGTGGCCAGGTGTCGATCGCCGTCGACGGTGCCGAACGTGACGTGGACGCCCTGCGTGAGCTGATGGCGCGTGACGGCGTCACGATCCTGCCCGCGGTGCCGACGCTGCTGGCGATGCTCGCCGAGGTGTCCGCGTCACCCGTCGAGGAATCCGGCGAGGCCAGTCGGGCCTCCCGCCATCGGCAATCGCCCTATCCGCAGTCGTTGCGTCTGGTGATGAGTATCGGTGAGGAATTGCCGGCCGAACTCGCCGCGCGCACCCGCGAACTCACCGGTGCCCGCGTCGACAACCTCTACGGGCCCACCGAGGCGGCGGTGTCGGCGACGTGGCATCGCACCGGCGCCGACGACGGAGACCGTCTGCCGATCGGCCGCCCGCAGTCGGGTGTTCTCGCCTACGTGCTCGGATCCGACCTGCAGCCGGTTCCGGTCGGACAGGTGGGCGATCTGTATCTGGCCGGCCCGCAGCTGGCACGCGGCTATCACCGTGCACCGGCGCTCACCGGAGCGCGGTTCGTGGCCAACCCGTACGCCACGGGCGAGGATTGCGACCGGATGTATCACACCGGCGACCTCGCTCGCTGGAACAGCGAGGGCCGGCTGGAATACCTGGGGCGCAGCGACTTCCAGGTGAAGGTCGGTGGCTTCCGGATCGAGCTCGGAGAGATCGAGTCGGCATTGACCGATCGCGACGAGGTGGCCGAGGCCGTGGTCGTCGCCGCCGGTCAGGATGCGGCGACCGAACTCGTCGCCTACGTCAAGGCCGCAGCCGACGCACCTGCGGCACTGTGCGACGACGGACTGCTCAGCGTGCAGGCATGTCGTGATCTGCGAGCGGCGATCGCCGAGGTGCTGCCGTCGTATATGGTCCCCGCTCAGGTGATCTCGCTGGCGCAGTGGCCGCTCAACACCAACGGCAAGATCGACCGGAACGTGCTGCGTGATCGTGAACGGCCCCGCGAAACGGTCGAGGTCATCGCGCCGGATACCCGCACCGAACGTGTGGTGGCGCAGGTGGTCGGTGAGCTGCTCGACCTTGATGACCCGTCGGTCGGTGCGGACTTCTTCGACGCCGGTGGCAACTCGCTGCTCGCGACGCGTCTGGTCGCACGGGTGGGTGAGGCACTGGACGTGACGGTTCCGGTGTCGGCGGTGTTCACCGCACCGACCATCGGCGGTCTGGCTCGCTGGATCGACGAGAACACCGCCGCCGCAGGGACTTCGGCGCTCGTCACTCGACGACGTCTCGCTCCGCGCGGTGCCGATGCCGGGTCGAGCGGTCTGCCACTGTCGGTGGCACAGCGGCGGATGTGGCTGCTTGCGCGGCTCGAACCGGGCTCCGCGGTGTACAACGTTCCGCTCGTCGTGCGCATCGGCGATGTCGATCTGACCGCGCTGGCCGAGGCCGTCACCGATGTCGTGGACCGTCACGAGGCGCTGCGCACCGTCTTCGGCGAGGCCGACGCGATGGGTGTGCAACATGTGCTCCCGGCCGGAGACGGACCGCGCCTGCGGGTCGAGGACTGTGGCGAGCAGATCGACGAGGCCGCACTGTCGGCGCGCGTCGACGAAATCATCTCCGAGGGCTTCGACATCACCAGCGCACCACCGGTGCGGGTGGTGGCGTTGTCGGCTGGACCGCGGTCGGTGCTGGTCTTCGTCGCCCATCACATCATCGCCGACGGCGAGTCGACGCAGATCGCTGTACGAGACCTTCTGTCGGCCTACGGTTCTCGTACCCGAGGCGAACGGCCCGACTGGCAGGCGCTGCCGGTGCAATTCGCCGACTACGCCGTCTGGCAGAACGAGAACCTCGGTCCTGTGAGCGATCCGACGTCGATCCTCGCCCGGCAGTGGGATTTCTGGCGCGCTCGACTCGAGGATGCGCCTGCCGACACCGGTCTGCGGTCGGATCGGTCTCGACCGGCCCACCCGACCTATCGCGCGGGGGTGGTGGAAGCGGTGAGCGATCCCGCACTCGTGGGGAAGATCTCGCAGGTGGCGCGGGCGAGCCGGGCCACCGAGTTCATGGTGATCCATGCGGTGGTGGCGCTGGTGCTCTCGGAGTTCGCCGGACGCACCGACGTGATGATCGGCTCACCGGTGGCCGGACGGGGTGAGCGCGAACTCGACGACGTGATCGGTATGTTCGTCAACACCCTGCCGCTGCGACTGCAGGTCGACGAGTCGAGGTCGTTCGCGCAGTGGCTCTCGACGGTCGCCGCCGATGACGTGGCGATGCTCGCCAACTCCGACATCCCGTTCGAGCAACTGGTCGAGTTGGTGAACCCGGAGCGCGTCACCTCGCGCAACCCGCTGTTCCAGGTGATGGTGGCGTTCCAGAACTTCGCCGCCGGCGCTGATGTCGCGGAGACGGGCGGCGCCGGCTCGGATGGCGTGGATGGCTCGGATGGCGTGGATGGCTCAGTCGGGATCGAGGGTTCGGTGCTGCGTCCGGAGACGGTGTGGACGCCCTTCGACCTGCAGTTCACCATCGCACCCGACGGTGAGGGCGGCCGCCGGTGGCTGTTGACCTATGCGCGCGATCTGTTCGACGAGTCCACGGCGCGAACACTTCTCGCCCGCGTGAGCGAGGTGCTCGCCGACGTGGTGGCACATCCGGACCGGATACTCGCGCAGCGAGCGGTCGCGGGTGCGGATGCGTCGGCGGCCATCGCGCCAATGGCCACTGCATCAGCGGGCACTGCGTACCCGACCAGCGCGTCGGTCGTGCGCGGTGAGCAGGTCCGGTATCCGCGCAGGTCGCTGTCCGAGCTGGTCGCCGAGGGGTTGAGTCACGCCGCGGTGATCGACGCCGCCGACCCCGCCGCCATGACACGTATCGACGGTCCGGACTTCGAGCAACTGGTCGGGCGGATGGCGATGTCCCTGCGCGACAGGGGAATCGGTGTCGGTGATCGGGTGGCCGTGCGGATGGCGCGCGGTGTGCGGATGCTCGCAACCATCCACGCGGTGATCCGGGCGGGCGCCGGCTTCGTGCCCATCGACCCCGCCGCACCCGAGCACCGCGTGCGGGCGATGTTCGATGCCTCTCAGGCCGCGCTGGTCGTCACCGACGGACTCGGGGACGCTGACACGCTCGGGGACACAGCCAACGGCTCGATCCCCGCTGTGGACGCCGAATCGCTCGACGTCGCCGACGGGCAGGTGCTCGCCGCCGACGCGGTGGACATCCCGCCGGAGTCGGTGGCCTATGTGCTGTTCACCTCGGGTTCCACCGGCACGCCCAAGGGTGTGGTGGTGTCGCATGAGGCGATCGTGAACCGGTTGCGATGGATGCAGTCGCAGTACCGGCTCGAGCACGACGACGTCGCGATCTGGAAGACCCCGGCGACCTTCGATGTCAGCGTGTGGGAGTTGTTCTGGCCGTTGGCATCGGGTGCCACGCTGGTGGTGTGTTCGCCTGACGGTCATCGGGATCCGGCCTACCTGTCGCAGGTGATGCGTCGCTGTGCGGTGTCGACCGTGCACTTCGTGCCGTCGATGCTCAACGTCTTCGTCGCGGCGATCGACGGTCGTCTCGATGCCCTGCGGCGGGTGTTCACCTCCGGCGAAGCGCTGCCCGCCGAGGTGGCGGCCGCGGCGCTGCGTCTGTTCGGCAACGCTGCGCTGCACAATCTGTACGGCCCGACCGAGGCCGCCGTCGACGTCACCTTCTGGGAGGTCGACCCCTCTTCGGATGCGGTGCCGATCGGTCTTCCGGTGGCCAACACCGAAGTGCTGGTCCTCGACCGGTGGCTGCGGCCGATCCGCCGCGGCGCGGTCGGCGAGCTCTACCTCGGCGGTGTGCAACTGGCGCAGGGATATGCCGGACGACCCGGTCAGACCGCAGCGGCGTTCGTGGCCGATCCGCGGGGTGGTGGCCGGCTGTATCGCACCGGGGATCTGGTGCGGATGGATGATGCCGGGGTGCTGGAGTACCTGGGGCGTGCGGACTTCCAGGTGAAGCTGCGCGGACAGCGACTCGAACTCGGTGAGGTGCAGGCCGTGCTGCTCGCCGATCCGGCGGTCGCGCAGACCGCGGTGCTGGTGATCGGATCGGGCGAACATGCGCGACTGGTCGCCGCGGTGGTGCCGGGCACCGACTTCGATGCCCGCGCCGTGGCCGAACGCGCCGCGACACGGCTGGCCGACTACATGGTTCCCGACGTGGTGGGTGTGGATGCGTTGCCGCTCACGCCCAACGGCAAACTCGATCGCACGGCGCTCGCGGCGGTCCTCGCGGAATCGGCGGGGCCGGGGGAGCGCGAGGTGGTCGCGCCGCGCACCGACACCGAGCGCGTGATCGCCGAGGTAGTCGCCGAGGTGATCGGCGGCATCCCGGTGTCCGACGTGTCGGTGCACGACAACTTCTTCACGATGGGTGGCAACTCGTTGCTGGCGGTGCGCGTCATCGCCGAGCTCACCGACCGGCTCGGTGTGCAGATCGAGCTCGCGTCACTGTTCGCCGATCCGACCGTCGCGGGACTGGCCGCCGCTGTGGACGCGGCGCGCGCCGACATCACGACTGCCGAGGTGCTCGTACCGTTCGGCGAGAACACAGATGTGACCGATCCGGTGCCGCTGTACTGCATCCATCCGGTGCTCGGGGTGGCGACGCCGTTCGCCGCGCTCGCGCAGCGACTCGGCAACATGCGGGTTTACGGACTGCAGGCGATCGGCCTGGCTCCCGATGTGCTCGAGGCCATGTCACTGCACGAGCTGGCATCGCGGTACGCCGAGGCGATCGTGGAGTCCGCACGGGCGCCGCGAGTGCGGATACTGGGCTGGTCGCTGGGCGGTGTGATCGCCGGCGAGGTGGCCGCGATCCTCGCCGAGCGTGGTGTGGAGGTCGAGGAGGTGATCCTGCTCGACTCGATACCGCGGCCGTCCGCGCAGCGGCTCACCGACGAGGCCGCCGAATCCGACGTGCTCGGCATGCTCGGGGTCGCGCCGGAGACGATGTCGCAGATGTCTGACGACCTGGTCGCGAAGATCGCCGAACGCCTCGAACGCACCGCGCGTGCGCTGTCGCAGATGTGGTCGCAGCACTGGATCCGACCCGTGCGCGCACCGATGCTCTATGTGCGTGCGCAGGGCGACGAGCATGGTGAAGCCGACGCGTGGGGGCCCTGGTACCTCGGGCACGTCGACTCGATCGACGCGCCGGCGACGCATTGGCGGATGCTCGATCCGGAGTCGGCGTCGGTGATCGCGGCGGCGCTGGCCGACCGGTGGCGGTGACCGCTTTCCCCGACCGGTCGGGGAAGAATGACGGCATGTCATCTGCCCACCCGGATCCCACCGGTACTGATCTCGTGCTGCCGTCGGTCGACGAACTCCTCGAGAGCGCGATGGTGGTCGCGTTGCCGATGCGCCGGCGGTTCCGTGGGATCACCGTCCGCGAGGCGATGATCTTCCGCGGACCGGCCGGGTGGGGTGAGTTTGCGCCGTTCGTCGAATACGACGACAGTGAATCGGCCTGGTGGCTCGCCGCCGGCATCGAAGCGGCCTATCTCGGACCGCCGCCGCCGCCGCTACGCGACCGCGTCGCCATCAACGCGACGGTTCCGGCGGTACCCGCCGTCGACGTCCCCGACGTGTTGGCGGGCTTCCCGGGTGCGCAGGCTGCGAAGGTGAAAGTGGCCGAGCCCGGGTGTTCCCTCGAGGAGGAGGTGGCCCGTGTGGAGGCGGTGCGGGCACTGATCCCCACCGTCCGCGTCGATGCCAACGCACGCTGGGGTGTCGAGGAGGCCGTCACGGCCATCCGCGCATTCGGTGAGCTGGAGTATGTGGAGCAGCCGTGCGCGAGCGTCGAGGAACTCGCCGCCGTTCGCGCCGCCGTCGACACACCCATCGCGGCCGATGAGTCGATCCGGCGGGCCGCCGATCCGATGCGCGTGGTGCGCGCCGGTGCCGCCGACGTCGCCATCCTCAAGGTCGCACCGCTGGGTGGTATGCGTCGGGTGCTGGCATTGGCCCGCGAGATCCCGATGGACGTGGTGGTCTCCAGCGCTCTCGACACCGCCGTCGGCATCTCGGCGGGTCTGGCGACCGCCGCAGCGCTGCCCGGACAACCGCGTGCCTGCGGACTCGGCACCGGATCGCTGTTCGTCACCGACGTGGCACCGCCGAATCCGCCGATCGCGGGGGAGTTGCCCGTAGCGCGGGTGGAACCGACGACCGCGATGGCATCGGTGGCCTCCCCTGACCGGGTGCAGTGGTGGACACGGCGACTGCGACGCTGCCACGAGCTGCTGAGCAGCGGGCGACATCCGGCCACCGGGTCGCCGGGCGGGGGCCTCAGCGGCTGAGGTTCACCGAGGGGTTCGCCGAGGGGTTCACCGACGCACGGTCCTCGCAGGCCGACGCACCCGCCCGAAGATCACCAGGCGTCGAGGTCGGTGTGCCCGTCCTGGACGGCGCGGGCGAACAGGCTTGCCTTCGACTTCGCCGGACGGCCCGCTGCGGCGTACTTGGCCCGGATGCGGGTCAGGTGGGTGTTGACCGTCGATGAACTGATGAACAGTCGCGCGGCCGCCTCGTCCTTCGAGTCCGACGCGAACCACGCCAGCAGAACCTCGACCTCGCGGGTCGACAGCCGGGGCACGGTCATCTGCTGTGTCCGTTCAGGCTGCTGCCGTGAAGGCTGCTGTGGCCGTGCGGGTTGCTGTGCCCGTGCCGGCTGCGTCGGTGCGCTCGGTGACACGGCAGCGGGGGAGACCGCGGTATGGGAGGCGGGAACCTGGGAAGCCAGGGTCTGCGGGCAGTCGGTCCGGTGCTGACCCGACACGAGACCGGTGGTGGGCTCGCCGACAGTGCGCAGCCGAGGCGAACCGGCGGCGAACCGCCGCTGTTCGCCGGTGAGGGCGGTCGGCCCGGTGATGATCGAGGGGGCATCCGTGCGAAGCGACATCGGCAGAGTCGTGACGGTGGCCGCGGTCGCGGTGATGTCGGTCGAGTCGATGTCGGTCGAGTCGATGTCAGTCGAGTCGATGTCAACGGGCATGTGTGTTGCCGAACCTCTCCATCGGCGGAGCGAGGGGTACTCCGCCGTCAATCTGCTGCAGTGAACCGTGCGATCGGCTCCGATGCGGCGACTGCCTGCCCCGGGCGACCGGACCGTGGCGAGTCACACTTCACTATCGGAAACCTGTACGTTAACCGGATGGCCCGGGAGCACCGGACCGGAATGACCGGCTCGTCAATTCTCTCTGCTGCGGCCCGTGTGATTACCATGTGGCCGACGAAATCCCGTAAGTCGATACAAGTGTCGATACGTCGACCTGCACGTTTGACGTCTGTATCGAGATGTCGATGAGGTTTGCCAGATGCAGGTGGATGCGGTTCACACCCGAGAGGAACTCGGGCGTGCACTGACCGATCTGCGTCTGGAGGCCGGTCTCAGCGTCCGCGATGTGGCCACCCAGGCCGACGCGCTGCTCGGCACGGTGGCCGGGTGGTTCGCCGGTCAGCATGCCCCCACCAAGTCGAGCCGTGAGATGTTCGACCGGGTTCTCGGGGTGTGCGGCGTGACGGATCCCGAGGGGAAGTCGCAGTGGTGGCGGGCCGTCGAGCGGGCCACGCGACGCTCCGTGCGGCGACGGTCGAAACCGGCGCCGCCCTATCGCGGATTCGACGCATTCCAGCCCGAGGACGGTCCGCTGTTCTTCGGCCGTGACGATCTGGTCGACCGTCTGGTCGCCGAGGTCACCACACGCTTCGAGGCCTTCCTCGCGGCGCCCGGGATCGACACGATGCCGTGCACGATGGTCGTCGGCGCCTCGGGTTCGGGGAAGTCGTCGATGGTCCGCGCCGGCATGCTCGGACGTATCGGCATGTGTCCCGACCTCGCGAACTGGAACTACGCCGTGATGGTGCCCGGCGACGACCCGATCGGCGCGATGCGGGTGGCACTCGGCGCCGTCGATGCGCTCCCCGAGACCACCGCCGGGGTGATCTGCGGCGGAACCGCCGGCGGGTCGACACTGCTGGTCGTCGACCAGCTCGAGGAACTGTGGACGCAGTGCAGCGCCGAGCAGCGCGACGGGTTCTGCACCGCATTCATCGCCGAGATGCTCGCTCGCACGAATGTGGCCCCCATCCTGGTGCTCCGTGCCGACTTCTACGGTCGCGCGATGTCGATGCCGGTGCTGTCGACGATGCTGCAGGAGTCGCAGGTCGTGGTACCGCCGATGACCGCCGACGAACTGCGCGAGGTGATCATCAGTCCCGCCGAGCAGTCGGGTGTGACCGTGGACCCCGATCTCGTCGACATGCTGCTCTCGGAGATCGCGCCGTCGAGGGAGGCCTCCTCGCTCAATGGGGTGCTCCCGTTGCTGTCGTATGCGCTGGCGGCCACGTGGAACCGTGGCGACGGCATGCGGATGACGGTCCGCGACTATCTGGCCACCGGTCGGATCAACGGCGCGGTGGAGCAGGCCGCCGAGGCCGTGTACGAGAGCTTGTCGCCATCGGAGCGCGCGACCGCCGCCCATCTCCTGCCGGCATTGGTCAACGTCGACGAGGCCGGGGTCACCCGCCGCACGGCCCGGCTCGACGACCTGGGCGTGCACGGGGCGGCCGCACCGCGCGAGGCGACCGCGGTCATCGAACAGTTCGCCGCGGCCCGGCTGGTCACGGTCACCGGCACCCACGCGCGATTCGCCCACGACGCGCTGATCACCGCCTGGCCACGCCTGACCGGATGGATCGACGCCGGTCGCACCGACCTTCTGCTGGCCCGACGGCTGCGGGAGTTCACCGAGGACTGGGAGCTCGCCGGTCGGCCCGACGACTCGCTGCTGCGCGGTTCGCCACTGACCGCCTACAACGAACTGGCCGAGTCGTCCGACGGACCGGCGATGCTCGGTCATGCCGAACTGGAGTATCTGCACGCGAGCAACGCCCGCGCAGGGGCCGACGCCGAGCGGGAGCGGCGACGCTCGCGCCAACTGCGCCGCTTCGCGGTGGTCGCCGGTGCCTTCGCGGTGGTCGCCGCGCTCGCGGCCGTCGTGGCGATCGTCTCCGGCGTGACCGCGGTACACCAGCGCGAGCGTTCGGAGGCCATTCGCAACATGGCACTGAGCAGGCAGCTGGCCGTGCAGGCCAACGAACTGTGGCCGCGCGATCCGGTGCTGGCCGGTCAGCTCGCCATGGTGGCCTACCGCGAATCGCCGACCACCGAGGCCCGCTCGGCGCTCATGGACACCTCGTCGCGGCCGACGCCGACCAGATATCTCGGCAGGCCGGGGCCTGCGTCGTCGGCGGTGTCGGCGACGACGAATCTGCTGGCCGTTGCCGGGGGCGGCCAGTTGCGGCTGTTCCGCACCAGCGGGCAGCGGCTGAGTCGACCGCTGTCGACGGTCGACATCGGCGGTGATCGCGGACACTCCGGCGGCGTGGCCTTCTCGCCGGACGGGCGTCGGGTGTTCACCGGCAACGACACCACGTTGACCGAGTGGGATGTCACCGACCCGTCGGCGCCTGTGCGAATGGGCCGACTGCCCGGTGTCGCCGGAGCGGTCGACGATGTGTCGATGAGTCCCGACGGACGCTGGATCGCAGCCGGCGTGGTGGGTATCGGTGCCCAGGTGTGGGCAGCGGCACCCGGCGGGTGGGCCCCGGTGGCCATGCCGGTGCAGTACACCTCGAGCGCCGGCGCGGTCGCCTTCTCCGCCGACGGCACCACCATGGCCGCCAGTACCGTGAGCCGGCGCATCGACCTCTACCGCATCGCCGGCGACGGCACCTTCACCCCGAGCGGCTCGATCCGGCTGCAGGCCGGCGCCAACAACGAGCAGGCGCAGGAACTCACGTTCACCCCGGATGGACAACTGGTCGCCGCGCTGCGCAGCCGCACCGTCGACGTCTACGACATCGCCGATCCCGGCTCGCCCAGGCTGACCGCGCGACTGCGTGGCTTCTCCGACTTCGTGAACTCGGTGTCGGTGAGTGCCGATGGCACCCTCATCGTCGGCGGTTCGGCCGACAACAGCGTGCTGCTGTTCGATCGTGCACATCCCGACACCCCGATCGCGACGGTTCCGGGCGCGGCGAACGTCTCGTCGGTGCGGATCGTCGGCGACATGGTGATCGCGTGCGGCGACGACGGGCAGGTGGTGCAGTGGCCACTGGAGCACCGGGTGGTCCGGATCGGTGCCGACAACGCGTATCAGATCCCGACCAACGGGGACGGCTCGCAGGTCTTCGCCTCCGACACCATCGTCGACGGTCGCGTCACCCAGTGGGCTGTCGAGCGTGGCGGGTTCCGGTCGCGCGGCCCGGCATTGCTCCCGCCCGCAGGCGTCACCTTCTCGGGGGCGATCGGCGTCGGGGAATCGGGTCGCGCACTGGCGCTCGGCAGTGACAACGGACAGCTCTACTTCGCCGACTACACCGACCCGGCGCATCCACAGCTGCGAGGGCGTGTCGATGCTCTCCCCACACTCGACGAGACCGTCGACTACAGCGAGTCCGCCGGCCTGGCCGTCGCGGGTGCCACCGACACCGCCACGGTCGCGGTCATCGACGCACACGATCTGTCCGCACCGGCGGCGGCGTCGAGGATCGACGTCGGGTCGGGGGTGTGGTGGACACAGCTGAGCCCGGACGGCAAACGGCTCGCCATCGCCACACTGACCGGCGACGTGGTGCTCTACGACCTGAGCACACCGGCGGCACCGCGACTACTCTCACGGATCGACGTGTTCGGGGGTGCGGCCGCGCTCTCGGTGGCGTTCAGCCCCGACGGGTCGCGACTGGCCGCCTCCTCCGACGACCGCACGGTCGCCGTCATCGACGTCTCGAACACCGACCGGCCCACTGTGGTCTCCCGCATGTCGGGGCCGTCGGGGCAGGTCTACGCGGTCACCTTCTCCCCGGAGGGCTCGCAGATCCTCGCCGCGGGCGGCAACGCCGAGGTGTGGCTGTGGGATATCTCGGCAGTCGGTCACCGCGGCACCACCGTGACCTCCGACGCGGTGTTGCGCGCCTTCCCCGGACACGTCTACGACGCACGTTTCGGTGCGGGCGGGACGCTGCTGGCCACCGGAGAGAAGGGTGCGTTGACGATGTGGCAACGCGATCCCGACCAGATCATCGCGCAACGATGCGCCGCCATCGGTGACCAGATCACCCGCGAGGAGTGGAAGACCTACCTGCCCGATCTCGGATACTCGCCCCCGTGCGGTGAGCAGTGACCTCGACCGCCCGAGCCCGGCGCCCGACGCGCGGCGGTGCGCTCGCCGCCGGGGCTATCGTCATGCTCGCCGCCGCGGTGGCCGCGCTGGTGATCGCGGTGGTGCACTCAGATCACTCGCAGCCGCGATACTCCGACGAACGCCTGACCTCCACCGCGAGTCGGTTCGCCGGATTGCTGCTCTCACCCAACCGCACCGACACCGGTCGCGACCGCGCGATCTTGTCGATGTCGACCGGCGACTTCCATGACGAGTTCGCCCAATCCGCCGATGCCTACACCGAATTTGTGCGTATCCGCGGCATCGAGCGTGCGGGCAGCGTGGACGGCGCCGCCGTCGACGCGCACACCGCTGCCGGTGGTCGCGTACTCGTCACCGCGCAGGCCGGGCAGGCGTCGTCGGCGACACGGGACTCCGGCGCAGCGGCCGACGGCGCGCTGCGCATCCGGCTCGTGCTGACCCTCGAATCCGACGGCACGGCAGCCGATCTCAAGGTGTCCGAAGTGGAGCTGGTGACGTGATCATCGGTCGGCAGGCGGCCGCGGCCGCCTGCGGCGGTCTGGTCTGCCTCGCGACCATCGTCGCGGTGGGTGGGTTCACCGGATGGCCGGGTTGGTGGTTGTCGCTGCTCGTGGTGGCGTGTGCGGCGGGCGTGGTGGCCGGATTCGTGTGGCGCAGCGGCCGGCGGAATGCCGTCGTCTGGACGCTCCTCGCGGCGATGACCGCGGGCTGCGTCGGCGCGGTGGCCGCGGCGGCGTCCTGGAATGCGGCGAGGGACGACGTGACCTCCACGCGTGCACAGGCAGTGGCTGGTGCGCCGCATGCACTGTGCGCCGAGGTGACCCGCGCCGCACCGGCCGACTGTCAGGTGATCGCCACCGGCGTGGCAGAGGTTGCCGGCGCGAGTGCCCGCATGATCTCGACCCTCTCGTTGACTCGTGACGAGATCCACGACACTCAGACCGTCGCCTATCTGTTGGTGCACTCGGGTGGGTCGTGGCGGGTGGCCGACCTCGAGGTGATCTCATGACCGGCCGTGCCGCGGATCGCCGGTCCTCGGCGGTGCCCCGCCGAGGATCGGCGATCGCAATCGCGGCCGTGGCGGTGGTGATCGTGGTCGCGACACTGGTTGCGGTCATCGTGATCGCGACCGGCGGCAGGACGGCGGCGCATCGGTCGGCCGCCGCCGATGACGCACTGACCGCCGCACGCGAGGGTGTGACCACGCTGCTGACCGCCGACCCCGCCCATGCCGATCGCTATGTCCCACAGGCACTGTCGGTGACGACCGGCGCACTGCATGCACGGCTGGCCGACTCGGCGGCCGCGGTCACCGAGGAGATCGCAGGCCAAGGCGCACCCAGCACCGGTGAGGTGGTCGCGGCGGGCCTTCGCTCGGCGAGCGTCGGTGACCATGCCGACGCGCTGCTGACCGTGGCGGCCACCAGTGGCGCGCTGATCGGCATCGACGCCACCGCCGGGCGGTTGACCGTCACCGCGCAGTTGCGGCGTGACGGCGGCCGGTGGCGTATCCAGGCGCTGACTCCGGCGGGAGCATCGGCATGAGGGACTGGTGGGCATCGCCGTGGCCCGCGCGCGTTGCGTTCGCCCTCTGCGCGGTGATCGCTCTCTCGGCGGCGCTGGTGGTGGCAGTGGTCCTCGGTTGGGCCGCGTGGTGGTCGATCGCCGCGGTCGGCACCCTTGTTCTCGTGCCGGTCCTCATCGGCGTTCTCGGGGCAGATGATTCGGCGCAGGCCGCGGTTGACGTGTCCGGACGCGGACGTCGCCTGCGACTGACGGTCGCGGTACTCACCGCCGTCGGTGTGTGTGCCGGCGGCGCACTCGCGGTCTCGCTGCACACGCGGCAGCAGGATCAGGCGGCCGCGGTTCGATCCGAGGCCGCCTCGGCTGCGGCGCGCACAGTGGCGGCGTTGATGACCTTCTCTCCCGACCAGTCGCCGGCCAACCGCGAGCAGGTGGCCACCGGACTCTCGGGCATCCTGCTCACCGACTACCGGCAGTCCGGCCCGTCAGCGGTGGTCGCCGGGTCGGCGGCGCTGGGCTTGGGGCTGTCGACAACCGTCACCCACGCCGCCGTCGACACCGGCTGGATCGGCCGTGACCCGGGTCGCCTCGAGCGCGTGCTGGTCTTCGCCGACGAGAAGGTCGAGAAGGTCACCGCCGGTCCATCATCGGCATCGGATGCCATCCGGCCCGGCACGGTCGTGCCGATCTCGCGGTGGGCGGTCATGGAGCGTAGCGGCGGAGTCTGGCGGCTTGCAGGTCTGCGCACCGTCGGACCCGGCGCCTGAGCTCCGCCCTACGTCTGCCGACTCCCACAGGTGGGCCGCCACCGGTGGACTGCCCGCCCCGACGATGCCCGAACTAGCCGAACGGTCAGTTCAGGGGTGGTCTTTCGTCGAATCGGTTGCAAATGCACTCGGTGTCATTATCGTGTGATGGTGACCACTGAGGTGGTCGCCATGTGAGTCACACCACCATCGCCCAACGGCGTACTACCGAGGAGGACGGATGTCGGAGCACAAGTCGCGCAACACATCTGCTGACGAAATCAATGACGATCTGGTTTCCGAGAGCCTGGTCGAAGAGGTCTCCATCGACGGAATGTGCGGAGTGTACTGACGTGAGCGCACCGACTCAGAACTCACCGACGGTGGATCTGGGGCGGGCGTGGGCGTTGAGTCCCAGGGTTGCGGTGCGCCCGGAGCCGTTCGGAGCGCTGCTCTACGACTTCGGGACCCGCAAGCTCTCCTTCCTCAAGAATCTGACTCTCGTGCGGATCGTGGACGATCTCGCCGCCGCCGACAGTGCCGACGACGCGATCGCGCGGTGCGGGGTGGCGGAGTCCGACAGTGCGATCTACCGCCGCGCGCTGGAGTCGCTGGCGCGTTCGGGGATGATCGTCACGCGCGACACCCCATCCGCCTGAGCGGGTGCAGCCGCAACAACCGTTGTCCGCTCAATCAGCCCCTCTCCGAACTGTTCTCGCCCCAACCGTTCTCCTGAATGTCCGCACTGACGATGAATGTCTGCCCTGATCCTGAATGTGGGCACTGACGAATTCGTGCCAGTGCCCACGCGCACGTGCGCCCTTCGTGGTCCACAGCTCCCGTCGAAAGCAGCCCAGCCATGACAAGTGTTCTCTCCCGCCCGGCCGCCGCCGGTTCCGCGTCCACCCCCGCCGCTCCCACGAAGGTGGGCAGGCTCGTCGACCAGTTCGAGCGGGGCCTCGACGCCCCCATCTGTCTGACCTGGGAGCTCACTTACGCCTGCAACCTGGCCTGTGTGCACTGCTTGTCGTCGTCGGGCAAGCGCGATCCGCGCGAGCTGAACACCGACCAGTGCAAGGCGATCATTCACGAGTTGCAGCGCATGCAGGTCTTCTACGTCAACATCGGCGGTGGTGAACCGACCGTGCGACCGGACTTCTGGGAACTCGTCGACTACGCAACCGATCACCAAGTGGGGGTCAAGTTCTCCACCAACGGATTACGCATCGACGAGAAGGTGGCCCGCCGTCTCGCGGCCTCGGACTACGTCGACGTGCAGATCTCACTCGACGGCGCCACAGCGGAGGTCAACGACGCGGTGCGCGGCCCGGGGTCCTTCGACATGGCGGTGCGGGCACTGCGTAATCTCGCCGAGGCGGGCTTTCGCGATGCGAAGATCTCGGTGGTGGTGACTCGGCACAACGTCTCGCAGCTCGACGAGTTCAAGGCGCTCGCAGACGAATTCGGCGCCACGCTGCGTATCACGCGGCTGCGCCCGTCAGGACGCGGAGCCGACGTCTGGGACGATCTGCACCCGTTGCCCGCTCAGCAGCGCGAACTCTACGACTGGCTGGTTGCCCATGGGGAGGGTGTGCTGACCGGCGACTCGTTCTTCCATCTGTCGGCTTTCGACAGTGCCGGTTCGCCGGGGCTCCCCGGGCTGAACATGTGCGGCGCCGGCCGGGTGGTGTGCCTGATCGACCCGGTGGGCGACGTCTACGCCTGCCCCTTCGCGATCCACGAGAACTTCCTGGCGGGCAACATCGTCACCGACGGCGGATTCGCGTCTGTCTGGCGCGATTCGGCGCTCTTCGCCGATCTGCGTGAGCCGCAGAGTGCCGGAGCGTGCAGTGCCTGTGCGCATTTCGACGCCTGCCGGGGTGGTTGTATGGCCGCCAAGTTCTTCACCGGTCTGCCGATGGACGGTCCGGATCCCGAATGCGTTCAGGGCTTCGGTGACGCGTTGCTGTCGGATCAACGGACCATCCCGGCGGCGAACAAGAACCATTCCCGCGGCACCCCGCTGCAGTTGATGACGCGCCGCCCCGAAGGCTTCGGTGACGGGTTGCTCTCACCGGCGGCCATGCCCTCGCATATGTGCGACGAGAACCCCTTGACCGGATTCACCCCGTCCGTTTCGACCTCTGACCGGTGACCGCACCGGCCGCACGCCCGAGTGACCGGCAGACCCGAATGACCGGCAGACCTGAATGACCATGGTGATCGTGATGGATCACCGCCATCTGAGAAGAGTGAGGAAATCCGATGTCCCTCAATCCGTGGGCGCGTAATCCCTGGTTCGAGACCGTCCACGAGGCGCAACGTCGGGCCAAGCAGCATCTGCCGAAGTCGGTCTACTCGTCGCTGGTTGCCGGCACGCAGGCCGGTGTGACGCTCGACGACAACATGAACGCCTTCTCCCAGCTGCGGTTCTCGCCGCATGTGGTGGGTGTGCAGCCCGACCGTGAGTTGTCCACCTCGGTGATGGGACAGGAACTCCCGCTCCCGGTGATGATCTCGCCGACCGGTGTGCAGGCCGTGGACCCCGACGGTGAGGTCGCCGTGGCCCGAGCCGCAGCCGCGCGCGGCACCGCCATGGGGTTGTCCAACTTCGCCTCCAGACCCATCGAGGAGGTCACCGCGGTCAACGACAAGATCTTCTTCCAGATCTATTGGCTCGGTTCCCGCGAGGAGATCCTCGAACGTGCGATGCGCGCCAAAGATGCCGGGGCCAAGGGCCTGATCACCACCACCGACTGGGTGTTCAACATCGGTCGTGACTGGGGATCGCCGGAGATCCCGGAGTCGGTGAACCTCAAGGCGCTCGTGCGGCTGGCACCCGAGATCGCGGTGAAGCCGCGCTACGCCATGAAGTGGATCCGCGGCGGCAAGGTCGAGATCCCCGACCTGACCGTGCCCAACCTTGTTCCCCGTGGTCAGCGTGGGCCCACCTTCTTCGGTGCCTACGGGCAGTGGATGAACACCCCGCCACCCACCTGGGAAGACCTCGAATGGCTGCGGAACAAGTGGGACGGGCCGTTCATGGTCAAGGGCATCAGCCGCGTCGACGATGCCAAACGTGCGGTCGACATCGGTGCCACGGCACTGTCGGTGTCCAACCACGGCGGTAACAATCTCGACGGCACGCCCGCGACGATCCGGGTGCTCGGCCCCATCGCCGACACCGTCGGCAACGATATCGAAGTGCTGCTCGACGGCGGGATCCGCCGCGGTAGCGACGTGGTCAAGGCGCTGGCGCTCGGTGCCCGCGCGGTGATGATCGGCCGTGCCTACCTGTGGGGACTGGGCGCCAACGGTCAGGCGGGTGTGGAGAATGTGCTCGACCTGCTGCGGATGGGTATCGACGAATGTCTGATGGGGTTGAGTCGCAAGAGCATTCACGAACTCACCCGCGACGACCTGATCATCCCCGATGGGTTCGAGATGCGGCTGGGCGACTGATCGCCCGGTCGTCGCACCCCGAGCGCGGCCTCGGCGAGTGTGGCCCTGGCGAGTACGGCCCCGGCGCCGAGAGGGACTGTCTAGGTCCAGATCTCGGCTGCCGGGGTCGCGCTACGTGTGGGCGCGGACGGTGTGCCCGGAGCGGTCCGAGAGAACCGGGGCGCGGGGAAAGCCTGTGTGATGCCGTCGATCTCGACGAGGTTGGCACGCTCACTCATATGCGGCGACAGGGGTGCCTGCGCCCACGACAACACCGGTGTCACACAGGCATCGGTGCCGTCGAAGATCTTCGTCCACTCGTCACGTGTGCGGCTCGCGAAGACCTCGGTGAACCGGGCGCGCAGCACCGGCCACCCCGCCGTATCGGACTGTGCCGGAAGATCCTCGTCGGTCAGCCCGAGACCGTCGATCAGCTGTGCGTAGAACTGCGGCTCGATCGCGCCGACAGCCATGTGTCCGCCATCGGATGTGGTGTAGGTGTCGTAGAACGGGGCGCCGGTGTCGAGCAGATTCGTGCCGCGCTCGTCGCCCCACACACCCTGCCCTCGGAACGACCAGATCATCTGCGCCAGAACAGAAGCGCCATCGACCATCGCGGCGTCGATCACCTGACCGCGACCGGAGTGCTGCCGCTCGAGGAGCGCCGCGAGGATGCCGAGTGCCAGGAACATCGATCCACCGCCGAAGTCTCCGACCATGTTCAGCGGGGGGACCGGACGCTCGCCGGCCCGCCCGATCGCGTCGAGGACCCCGGTGGTGGAGATGTAGTTGATGTCATGACCGGCGCGCTGGGCCATCGGTCCGGTCTGACCCCACCCGGTCATGCGGCCGTACACCAGCCGGTCGTTGCGCCCCAGCGCCACGTCGGGCCCCAAGCCCAACCGTTCCATCACCCCGGGGCGGAAACCCTCGATGACGACGTCGGCGCGTTCGATCAGCGAGAGGATCGTCTCGCGGTCGTCAGGATCCTTCAGATCCGCCTCGACCACGCGACGACCCCGCAACAGTTGGTCGGCGGGGACACCCTCGGGGGGCAGTTGACCGGGCCGCTGGATCCGCACCACTTCGGCACCGAGGTCGGCGAGGAGCATCGCCGCATGCGGGCCCGGACCGATTCCGGCGAATTCGAGCACTCGGACTGCGGCGAGGGGTCCGGTCACAATAACCTCCACTGTGTGTTCGCTGTCACTTCGCAGACGATCGTATCCCCACGTCGTGAGACCCCCTGCGCCGAGGCGGATCGGTGATCGCCGACCGAACCGATCGCAATCGCATCCGCCTGGCAGAGACCACCTCGCCGGAGGTGCTGGCAGACCATGCGGGGGCACATTCAGTGGCACCAGCGGAGGCAGACGCCGGGAGTGTGCCACCGGTGCTGCTGGTACCGGTCGGTTCACTCGAGCAGCACGGACCCCACCTCCCGCTGGACACCGACACCCGGATCGCGTGCGCGGTGATCGAGGCCGCGGTGGATCGCGGCGTGAACGGCGTCGTGGCACCGTCGATCGCCTACGGGGCGAGCGGCGAACACGAAGCCTTCGCGGGAACCATCTCGATCGGGCAGGACGCACTCCAACTGGTGCTCACCGAATTCGGTCGCAGCGCCTGCCGATGGACGTCGCGCGTCGCCTTCGTCAACGGCCACGGCGGCAACGCTCGCGCACTGATCGCGGCGGTGCGATTGCTGCGACAGGAGGGACGTGAGGTGGGCTGGTTCCCGTGCGCGGCGCGCCACCGACGCGCCGACGCACACGCCGGGTTCACCGAAACGTCATTGCTGCTGCATATTTCGCCTGCACAAGTGTGTACCGAACACGAAATCGTGGGTAACGTGACCTCGGTGCAGGATCTGATGCCACAGATGCGGATCGGCGGGGTGGCCGCCGTCAGTCCGAGCGGCGTCCTCGGCGACGCGACCGGAGCCAACGCTCGAGCGGGTGCGGATATCCTCGCTGACCTGGCAGAGCGGCTGTCTGAAGCGGTGACCCGGTGGGAACCCGATGAGCGGGGGATGCTCGTATGAGCGATCCGGTGAGCGCCGCCGGGCGAGCGCGGACCGCCGAGGGCGATCACGGGGATCTGACACCGGGCTCACCCGATGAGGAGGTCGACCCGGACTCCGGATCGACCGGTGCCGGCGGTGGGCGTCCGCACTGGCACGACCTGCCGCAGGGGTTTCAGGTGCAGCTGGACCTGTCGAGTGTGATCGGCCGCGACCGGCGCCACCTCCTCGGCGGCTCACCGATGTCGATGCTGACGCTGTCGGAGCGTGCGGTGTCGATGTTCGACGACGATGGACGACTCGTGGTGTGTGACGAGGCCAGCGCGACCATCGCGCGACGCCTGCTGACCACACAGCTCGGACGCCCGCGTCCGATGTTCGGTCCCGACGCCGATTCGGTGAGTGTGGTGGTGCCCGTTCGGGACAATCAGCAGGGCATCGACCGGTTGCTGGCGTCGCTGCGCGGGGTGGCGCGGGTGATCGTCGTCGACGACGGTTCCGCCGAGCCGGTGCGGGTGCCCCCGCCGGCGGTGAGCGCTCAGTGCCCGCCGGTGGAGGTGATCCGGTTCCAGACCAGTCGCGGACCGGCCGCCGCACGGAACGCCGGCGCCGCGGCGACGACCTCGGAATTCGTCGCCTTCCTCGATTCCGATGTTGTGCCCGAACATGATTGGCTCGCGAAGATGCTCGCGCACTTCTCCGACGAGCGGGTGGCGCTGGTGGCTCCGAGGATCCGGCCGATGTCGGTCGATGGTGGTCCGACGCTGCGATACGAAGCGCTGAAATCGTCGCTGGATATGGGGCGGGTGGAGGCGGCGGTGGTCCCCGGCACACCCGTCGCCTACGTACCCAGCGCGGCGATGATCGTGCGGCACAGTGTATTCGACGAACTCGGCGGGTTCGATGAGGACATGTATGTGGCCGAGGACGTGGATCTGTGCTGGCGCTTGCACGGCGTCGGTGCGGTGATGCGCTATGAACCGGTGGCGACCGTCACCCACGATCATCGTGGGCGACTCGTCTCGGCCTTCGGTCGCCGCAGGTTCTACGGCACCGGCGCGGCCCTGCTGGCCGGACGCCACGACCGTACCGGCGCCCCGCTCGTGCTCAACTCGGCACTGGCGGTGTTGCTCGCAGGACTGTTCAGCGGAACCCGAGCGGGTCTGGCGGCGGCGGTGTTCGCGGCGGTGTTCATCCTGCGGCAGCTGCGCACCCGGATGACCGACCTGCCGCACTCCGCGCGGATCGCCGCGGCACTGACGGCGCGGTCGGTCGGGTTCGGGGTACTGCAGATGGCCTCGGCCCTGTGTCGGTCGTATTGGCCGTTGTCCTTGCTGTTGGCATTGCTGTCCAAGAGGTTTCGGCTGATCCTCGCGGCCGCGGCCCTGTGCGACGGCATCGTCGAATGGGTTCGCATCGAGATCCTCGATCCCGACCCGGTACCGCGGCTGGGGCCGGTGTTGTTCGTGGCATACAAGCGTATGGACGATCTCGCCTACGGTGCCGGGTTGTGGCAGGGTGCGATCGCCCATCGCAGCGCCACCGCGCTGGTACCGGTGCTGCGGACTCGCGCCGAGGCGCGTGACACTGCGACACGGCGGCCGGTCGGTCGACCGCGCCGCAGCTGAGCCCATGACGCAGCCTCCGACCCGCGCGGACGTGGTGATCGTGGGTGCGGGAACGGCCGGGTGTATCGCCGCCGAGATCCTCTCCCGCGACGCGGGGCGTCGGGTGCTGCTGATCGAGGCGGGCGGACTCGCGCCGACGCCCGAGGAACTCGTGCTCGGTCGGTTACCGGTGGGGCCGGGTTCGCCTCGCGTGCGCGTCTACCGCACCACCGAAGGTCTTGCGGTGCCCCGTGGTCGGGGTCTGGGCGGATCGGCGGCGGTCAACGGCGGGTACTTCCTGCGGTGGCATCACCGCGACGTCGACGCACTCGTGGCGGCCGCGGATGCGCCCGAGGTCTTCTCGTCGGCTTCCGTGGCGGACGCCTACGACGTTCTCGACGGCGGCCGGTGCGGCGGCGGATCGATGTCGGTGCACACCGTCGGCGACGACGACCTGTCGCTGGCGGTCACCGCCCTGGAATCGCTCCTGCGGACAACGCAGGGCTCCCCGGTCGAGCCGCCGTGGCCCGACACCGGATGGATGCGGGTGCGGACCAACCGTCGCGACGGCGCGCGGGTGACCACCTGGGCCGCGTTCACCGAACCGGCGCTGCGCAGGCCGAATCTCATGGTGCTCACCGGTACGCCGGTGCAGCGGATCCGCGCGCGGTCGAATCGGGTGCACTCGGCTGTCACCGACGTCGGTGAGATCGTCGCCGCCGACGTGCTGCTGTGCGCGGGAACCTTCGGCACCGCGGAGGTGCTGATGCACAGTGCGGTGGCAGATCCTGACGTGTTCGGCCGCTACGCGACCCTCGGTTTCGGCGAGCACCGCGAGATGTTCGTGCGCTACCGGGTCGACGACGAGGTCCGCACCGCCGCCGCCGAACCGCCCCGAATCGTTCTCCCCACCGTCGGCCACACCGATGACGGATGTGAGATCCGTTTCTACAACGGTGATTTCGCCGATCACATCGGGGGAGTGCAACCGAGCCTCCCGGCGGTGGGAGTGGTCGCGATGACCTCCACCCAACGCGGCGTGATGCGACTCGACGGGGCGGGGCGGATGAGGATCGAGTTGCCCGGTCTCTCCGCTGACGACCTGGTGACCATGCGACGGTGGGCCGAGGGTGTCGGTCAGATGCTCACCGACACGTCGATGCGCGGGATCGTCGACCCCGACAGTGTGACGATCGACCAACCGATTGCCACGTCACAGCATGCCTGCGGATCCCTGCCGATCGGCACCGCCACCGACGCGCTCGGGACTCTCGGCGACATCGGGGGACTGCGTGTGCTCGACGGCTCGCTGCTGCCGCGTTCGGGTCGTAGTGGGCCGCACGCCACGGTCGCGATGGTGGCGCTGCGTATCGCGACGGTGCTGAGCGCTGGTGCGCCCGGATCGCGCCTGCCCTGAGCGAGACCAGCGCGTGAGAGCACCGGTGCGGCGTCGTGTGCGGAGTAGCCTGGCGACATGGCCTCACTGTCGGATCCGGATGTGCGCACCTTCCTCGCCGAGGGCACTCGAACGGGGCATATCGCCTATCTCGCCGCCGACGGCAGGCCGCTGGCCGCGCCGGTCTGGTTCGTCCTCGACGGTGACCGGATAGCCTTCAACACCGGCGCCGAAACCGCGAAAGCTCGTGCATTCCAGCGTGATCCGCGCGTGGTGATGACCATCGACATGCCCCACCCGCCCTACGGATTCGTCCAGGTACAGGGCGTCGTGAGCACCTCAGACGAACTGGCCGAGGTCCGCCGTATCGCCACCGCATGTGGTGGGCGCTATATGGGTGATGACCGCGCCGAGGAGTTCGGTGCTCGTAACGGTGTCCCCGGCGAACTCGCGGTCTGGATCGAACCCACGCGGGTCATCGCGATGCTCGACGCCACCGCCTGAGGTCTGCGTCGAGGACGTCCCACCCGTCAGCGCCCCACAGTGTGCCGGCGGTCACCGGTCGCGCCGGCTGAGGCGCAGGTCGCGCCACATTGGTGGTGTCTTCGGCTGTCTATTTCCGCTGTGTAAATCATTGCCCGAATAGGGTGCGGACAGCTGTACGAGAGCGCATGATTGTGCCGTAATCGTACAGCTGACCGATTGGACTCCTTCTGATGCTCCCCTCCGACAGAGCCGGCCGACCGATCGCGGTGGCGGCGGGTCGCTGGGCGGTGGTGACCGGCGCGAGTGCCGGTCTCGGTGCCGAGTTCGCACACCGCCTCGCTGCGCGCGGTCACCATCTCGTCCTCGTGGCCCGGCGTCGTGACCGACTCGATGCCCTTGCCACGCAACTACACAACGACTTCGGGGTCGACACCCTGGTGGTCCCCGCCGACCTGACCGACCCGGCATCCACCGACCTCATCGTGACGGCATTGCAGGACAACGGCATCCATGCCGATGTGCTGATCAACTCCGCCGGTTTCGGAACCGCGCGACTGCTCGTCGACGAGGATCCCGAGCGGGTTCGCGACGAGATCGCCGTCAACGTCACCGCGCTCACATCGCTCACGATCGCATTGCTCGGAGATCTGTATGCCGCCGAACACGGTGTGCTGGTGAACATCTCCAGTACCGCCTCGCATCAGCCCATCCCGTCGATGGCGGTCTACGCCGCGACCAAAGCCTATGTGAGCGCACTCACCGAGGCGCTGTGGCAGGAGTCGCGGGCCAGCGCACTGACGGTGGTGAATCTGTGCCCCGGACCCACTGAGACGGAGTTCTTCGCCGCCGCCGGATCCGATCGATTCCGTGTCGGGCATGTCTACACCGCGCGGGAGGTGGTCGATGCGGCCATGTCGGCGATCGACGCGGGCACCAGAGGCCCCACGCTCACCATCGGCGTGCCCAACCGGCTCACCGCGCTCGCAGCGCGGCTGCTTCCCCGTCGACTCGGACTCGCGGTGACCGCCCGCGTGGTCGGCCTCGGCGCTGCGACACATCGGCCCGCTGCCGCGGCGGCGGGAGCCTCGCCGCTATCGGCTGTTGCCTCGCTGAAGGCCGCTGGCCCCCACAACGCTGACCCCCACAACGGCGGCCCCGTCAACGCCGACCCCGACAACGCCGTCCCCTCAGAGAAAGTGAATGCGTCATGATCGTCGGAACCGATGAATCGGTGACCGCCTCGGTGAATGCCGAGGCCGTACTGGGAACTCTGCCCGAACTCGCCCGCCGGGTGCCCGAGGCACGCGAACTGCTGGGGCTGCTCGACCGACCGGTGGAGCTGACGTTCGCCATCCGTGGTCGCGCCCCGGTGTCGTTCACCTTCACCTCGACGCAGATCCAGGGCGGTAAGACCGGCATCGGTTCGACAACCCATGTGGCACTGCTGCTCTCATCGGATCGACATTTCAACAAGATGATGGCCGGGCAGGCGCAGCCGGTCCCGCTGGCCGGGCCTCGCGGGATCCGTTTTCTCACCCAGGTGTTCACGCCGCTGACCGATCTGCTGGGGGAGTATCTGCGCCCTACTGCGGCGGCGCTGGCCGACGACGACTTCCGGCAGGTCAGCACTCTGCTGACCCTGACCACGGTCGCCGGTGCGGTGGTGGCGGTCGCCAACAACGATCGCAGCGGGCGGTTCAGTGCCGACCAGATGCCCGACGGCAGAATCGATCTCGAGGTCGGTGACGATCTGCGCTATCAGATCGACGTCACCGACCACCATTTCACCCTGGTCACCGGCGACCTGCAGACCCCGCGGGCCGCGCTGCGCTTCGCTGATCTCGACACCGCCGGAGCTGTTCTGCGTGGCGAGATCTCGTCGATGGAGTGCATGAGCGACTCGAGACTGGCGATGCGCGGGATGATCTCGATGGTCGACAACCTCAACCGCATCCTCGACCGGGTCGGCGCCTACCTCACCGACTGACCGGCAATCGCACCTTGTCTCAGCTGCATCCGAAAGTGAGTAACCACATGACCATCGAGAACACTGCGGTTCGTCGTACCCCGTTCCGCTACGACGCCAGCATGGCGATGTTCGATCGCGCGCTCGCCGTGATCCCCTCGGGGGTTCCCGGCCACCTCGGCCCGACCGAGGGATGTTTCGTCCCGCAGTCGGCCTATCCCCGATTCTCCGATCGTGCAGAGGGAACACGGTTCTGGGACCTCGACGGCAACTGCTACATCGACTACATGTGCGGATACGGGCCCAATGTGCTGGGCTACCGCGACCCGGATGTGGACGCCGCGGTCGCCGCGCAGGCGGCGAAGGAGGATGTGGTGTCGCTGCCCTCGTCCATCATGGTCGAGTTCGCCGAGCTCCTCGTCGACACGGTGGCCAGCGCCGACTGGGCCTTCTTCGCCAAGAACGGCGGCGACACCACCACGTTGGCGATCATGACCGCCCGTGCGGCGACGATGCGCAAGAAGATCGTCTTCGTCAAGGGCTTCTATCACGGAGTCTCGCCGTGGACGCAGAAGCTCGACTATCCCGGCGTCCTCGAGGAGGATGTGGCCAACAATCTCTACGTCCCCTTCAATGACCTGGCCGCTCTGCGAAAGCTGCTGAGCGAGAACTCCGGTGAGATCGCCGCATTGATCGCGCAGCCGTATATGCACGGCAATTTCGTGGACAATGAGCTGCCCGCCGACGGTTACTGGCAGGCCGTCCGCGCGCTCTGCGACCAGTACGGGGTGGTGCTCATCGTCGACGATGTCCGCGCGGGGTTCCGGCTCGACATGGCCGGTAGCGACCACTACTTCGGATTCCAGGCCGACCTCATCTGCTTCTGCAAGGCGCTGGCCAACGGGTACAACGTGTCGGCCCTGTGTGGCCGGGATTCGCTGAAATCGACGGTCAGCTCGCTCACCTACACCGGCAGCTATTGGATGAGCGCGGTCCCCTTCGCGGCCGGCATCGCGACGATCACCAAACTCGCCGAGATCGACGCGCCCGCGAGATTCGCGCAGCTGGGTACCGAACTGACCACCGGTCTGGTGCAGGCCGCCGCCGACAACGGCTTTCACCTGGTGACCTCCGGCGCACCCGCACTGTTCTATCTCCGTCTGGCAGATGACGACTCGCTCATGCTCCATCAGGAGTGGATCGCCGAATGTGTCCAGCGCGGCGTCTACTTCTCCTCACACCACAACCACTTCATGAATGCCGCAATGACGCGCGCCGACATCACAGAGACCGTCGAGATCGCGCACGAGGCATTCGCGGTGCTGCGTTCTCGGCATGGATGAGCGCTGGAGGCTCGATGACGAATTCGACCGACGATACTGTGGAGATGGCCGCCGTTCCCGGCGACCAGAGTCCGCCGCAAGCGTCCGGGCCGGGGCGGCGGGGTCTCGCCGCCCGGCTGGGCGCGCTGCCACGATCACGTGTCTTCCAGACGGCAGCGGTGCTGATCCTGGTGTTGCCCACGGCATTTGCCGCGGTCTACATGTGGATCATGTGGGACCCCACCAACTACCTCAAGAGCATCCCGGTTGCGGTGGCCAATGAGGATGCCGGTGGCGTGTCCGACGGCAAATACGAGAATCTCGGTGACGAGATCCTCACTTCGCTGACCTCCACCGGAGAACTCCAGTTCCACAAGGTGTCACCGACCGAGGCGACACGCGGGCTGCAGGAGGGCCGCTATGCGTTCTCCATGGTGATCCCGAAAGACTTCAGCACCCGGATCTACAGTGTCACCGACACCCGTCCGACGCCTGCGAAGATCAACGTCTACTACAACGACTTCAATGGAACGCTCGGGCCGGCCACGGCCAACGGTGTGATCGCCCAGGCGCAGCAGCAGATTCAGGCAACCATCTCGCAGAGCTATGCCCAGGAGGTGCTCGGCGGTCTCAACCAGCTCGGCGGCGGACTCAAGGACGCTGCCAAGGGCAGCGGACAACTCAAAGACGGCACCGGTCAGCTGCGTTCGGGTGCGGGAGAACTCGGCGACGGTATCGGTCAGGTCTCCGACGGGGTGAACCAGCTCAAGGACGGAAGCGGCCAGCTCGCGACCGGGACATCGCAATTGTCCACCGGCGCAGATCAGTTGGTCGATGGAACCAAACAACTCGGTGCCGGCGCGGTGCAGATCCGCGACGGAGTCGGTTCCATCATCGACCCGTTGCTCACCGAGCTCGCACCGGTGTCGGCATCGGCCGCCACACTCAAACCGGCTCTCGCGGCGCTGGCGGCGAGCCCCGATCCGACGGTGGCGTCGGCGGCGAAGTCGCTGGCCGATCTCGTCGATCAGATCGATGCGAAGGATCCCAACGGCGTCGTCGGGCAGCTCGGACAGTTGCGCGACGGCACCGCCGAACTCGCCCGTCAACTCACCGATCCGAAGGCCGACTACCTCTCGGGCGTACTGCAACTGGCCGACGGTGCGCATCAGGTCAACGATGGCGCCAGGCAACTCGACGACGGCGTCGGGCAGTTGCAGCAGGGCATGCCGCAGCTCGCCGACGGCAGCAGACAGCTCACCGACGGCATCTCGCAGGTCGATGACGGCACGGGTCAGCTCAACAGCGGCCTGGCCGACGGTGCCAAACAGGCGCCCGATGTCACCGACATCCCGGCCAGTTCGTCGATGTTCGCGACCCCGATGAGCATGGATGTGATCAACCAGGAGCCCAGCCAGGTGCTGGTGAACCCGGACGATCAGACGAAGAAGAAGATCAGCCGAGGGGCCGGACCGGTGATCGTGGTGCTGGGTTCGTTCCTGCTCGCGATCATCGCCTGGGCCGTCATCTCACCGCAGATGATGCCCGCCGCCGGGTCGGCCCGCCGCCGGGCACTCATCGGTACGCTGCGGGCAGCCGGGGTCGCCGTGGTGGTGGGCGCGGTGTTCGGCGTGGTACTGGCCGTCGCCGGCGCCTCGTTCGGTTGGAGTCCGGGTAACTGGGCGCCGATGATCGGCGTGGTCGCGCTGGTGGGCGTCACCGCATCTCTGCTCGCGCAGTGCATGACGGCACTGTTCGGTCGCGTGTTCGGGTCGCTGATCGCCTTCGCGCTGTACATGTACGGGATCTTCGTCTGCGGCAGCATCTTCCCGCCGGGCACGATCCCGCCGGCGTTCCGCCCCTTCAAGGATCTCTCGCCGATGACCTATGCCCAGCGAGCGATCACCAGGACCCATCTGACACTCTTCGACACGATGTTCTGGGTATCGTTCGCAGCGCTGCTCGGGTTCTGCGTCATCGCGATGGCGCTGGGCTTCGCGGCCAGGTATGTGCAGGCACTCTCGGCGCAGGGGGCGTTCGCCGGTGCGCGCCGCGACGGCAGCGGCAACGACAATGACAGTGACAGCGATGTGGGTCGATCATCACGCGGGTGGAACCCGTTCAGTAGAGGAGGCGCGGCGATGGGTGGAGGTGCAGCATGACCGTTGCTTCTGGTGCCGGTGGCACAGGTGACACGGGTGGGGACTCGGCGGTGATGTCGCGCGCGGCCTCGACGCCGATCCGCCGGGTGAGCGGCAAGTGGATCACCCTTTTCGCGCTGGCCTGGCTCGGATTGTGGATGGCCCAGCTGACGCCGTTCCAGCTGACCCTGCCCCAACAGATCAACGCGTGGCTGGGACTGCCCACCGACGCCACGAAGGTCGCCGAGAGCGACTGGCAGCACAGTGTCACCGCTTTCGGCGAGATCTCCGGGATCTCGGCGGTGTGTGCGTTCGTCACATTCCCGCTGGTGGGCTCGCTGTCGGACCGGACGCGAAGTCGCTACGGTCGCCGCCGGCCGTGGATCATGGGCGGCACCCTGCTGATGGCTCTGGCGTTGGTGGTGCTGGGCTTCCAGCACACCTGGGCGGGAATGGCGATCTGCTGGGCGCTGGTGATCACCGGCTTCTCCGCCGCTGCGACGGCTCTCACCGCGCTGATCAGCGACCAGGTGCCGGTGTTCCAGCGCGGTGTGGTCTCCAGCTGGGTGTCGGCTCCGCAGGCCATCGGCTTGCTGTTCGGTGTCGCGGTGATCGGCGGATTGGCCGGCACCCATTACCTGCCCGCCTACCTGGTGCTGGCGATCGCAGTGGTGGTGCTGGTGTGGCCATTTGTCCTGCTGGTCGACGATCCCCAGCACGCGACCCACACCAAGGGCCGACTGACGCTGCGCACGTTCATCTCCGAGATGTGGATCTCGCCGCGCGAGCAACCCGACTTCGGGTGGACGCTGCTCGGCCGCGTGCTGGTCAACATCGGCAACGCACTCGGGACGGCACTGCTGCTGCAGTTCATCCAGTTCGGCGCGCGGCTCGACGATCCGGCGACCAAACTCACGATCGGCTCGGGGGTCTACATGATCCTGGTGCTCGTCGGGTCGCTGGCCACCGGCCGCTTCTCCGACCGGATCGGTCGGCGTAAACCGTTCGTCTTCGCCGCCGGCGTCGCGCAGGGGATCGCGGCGATCGTGATCGTGATCTCGTCGGGATTCGGGCCGTTGCTCGTCGCCGCAGGGCTGCTGGGCTTGGGCTACGGCTGTTTCCTGGGTGTCGATCAGGCGTTGGCCACCGAGGTGCTCCCCGACGCCGAACACAACGGTCAGGACCTGGGCATCATGAACATCGCCATGCAGGTGCCCCAGGCACTCGGTCCGCTGATCGGCGCCGGGATCGTCGCCGCGACCGGCGGCTTCACCTGGGTGTACATCGTCTCGGCGATCTTCGGTATCGCCGGTGGACTGGCGGTACTGCCGGTCAAACGGGTGCGCTGAGACGGCCGTCCCGGCTGCGCCGCTGAGCCTGCTGTGCCGTGCGCTGGTTCAGGCGGATCCGAAGGCCTCGAGGCCGCCGGTGTAGCGCTTGGGCAGCGGCTTGGCGAATTCGCCGGAGGCGGTACCGGTGAACAGGTTCAGGGTGGCCATCGACTGCAGCAGCAGTGTCCCCGCCGCGACGCCGTCGATCACCGGTGCGCCGATCTTGTCGCCGATGCGGGCGGCGAGATCGGCCATCCCGGCGCATCCGAGCACGATCGCATCCGAACCGTCGCTCTCGAGTGCCTCTCGGCAGGCGTCGGTGAGGATGTCGAGGGTGTCGGGGTTGGTCTCGAGTTCCAGAACCGGTATCTCGCAGGCGTGGTAGCCCGCGCAGCGGGCATCGAGGCCGTAGAGCGTCCCGAGATCGCGTGCGCGACCGATGGTCCGCGACAGTGTGGTCACCACCGAGAAGCTCCTGCCGAGCAGGCTGGCCACGTGCATGGCGGCCTCGGCGATGCCGATCACCGGGGCTCCGGCCACCTCGCGGGCGGCGTCGAGTCCGGGATCGCCGAAGCAGGCCAGCAGGTACCCGTCGGCCGGGGCGGTCGCCTCCATCGCCGAGATCACCTGCAGCACACCGGGAACCGCGAGTGCCTCATCGTAGTGACTCTCGATCGACTCCGGCCCCATCGGGTTGGTGACGGCGACGATCTCGGTGTCGGCTGCGGCGACTGAACGCGCCGCTGCGGCGATGACGTCGGTCATCGCCGCAGCGGTGTTCGGGTTGATCACACAGATACGCATGTGCTCGATTCTCGACGGGGTCTCGTGACGACTCAGAGTACCGATTCGCCGATGCCCGATTTGGCCGTGCTCGACGGTGCGGGCTCGACCCCGGTGTCGTAGATGAAGCTCTTCGGCGCGTACTTCATCCCGGCGTAGTAGACGATCGCGCCGACGGCGGCCCCGATGAACCAGGTGAAGCTCGCCTCGTAGCTGGTGCCCCAGAACACGAAGTAGATGGCGACCAGCGCGCCGACGATCGTGGCGATCACGGCGATCGGGTTGACGCCCTTGCGGTAGGAGTAGGTCTTGCCCGGGTCCATGCTGAACAGGTCGTCGACCTCGATGCGCTGATGCTTGACGAGGTAGAAGTCCACGATCAGCACACCGAACAGCGGACCGATGACCGCGCCGAGGCTGTCGAGTGTGTAGTGGATCGCGTGCGGGCTCGAGTACAGGTTCCACGGGGTGATCAGCACCGAGGCGATCGCCGCGATCATCCCGCCCATCCGCCAGGTGATCTTGGTGGGCGCGACATTGGAGAAGTCGAAGGCGGGCGAGACGAAGTTCGCGACGATGTTGATGCCGATGGTCGCGATGGCGAAGGTGAGCACGCCGAGGACTGCGGCGGTGGTGTTGTCGATCTTGTCGACGATGTGTACCGGGTCGGTGATGATCTTGCCGTCGGCGTCGCGGCCGAGCACCGTCACACCGGCAGAGACGGTGCACACCACCAGGATCGAGAAGACCACGAAGTTCACCGGCAGCCCCCAGAAGTTGCCCTTCTTCACCTCGCCGTAGTTCTTGGCGTACCGCGAGAAGTCACCGAAGTTGAGCATCGGCCCGGAGAAGTAGGAGACCACGAGTGCGATTGCACCGATCATCGTGGTGATGGCGGCCCAGCCGTGTTTGCCCATCGTCCCCGATTCGTCGAGGTTGAAGTGCACATTGCTCCAGCCGGCCTTGGCGATCAGGTAGATGGCCAGTGCGAACATCACCACATAGACTGCCGGACCGGCGAAGTCGATGAATCGGCGGATGGTGTCCATGCCGTTCCAGAACACGATTGCCTGCAGCACCCACATCAGGATGAAGCCGGCCCACCCGAGCAATGACAATCCGAGGAATCCGTAGTCGTGGACGTTGTCGAATTTCGCCAGCGACGGCCAGAATTTCAGTGCCAGGAGGCCGAAGGCCACCGATGCGAGGTAGGTCTGAATTCCGTACCAGGCCACCGCGATCAGGCCACGGATGATCGCGGCGACATTCGCCCCGCGCACCCCGAAGGCCACTCGCGCGGTGACGGGGTAGGGAACCCCGGCCAGCTGTGAGGGTTTGGCGACGAGGTTGCACAAGATGTTGACCGCGATGATGCCCACAATCAGTGACACGAAGACCTGCCAGGCCGAGATACCCAATGCGAACAGGCTTCCGGCGAACACGTAGCCGCCGACGCTGTGCACATCCGACATCCAGAAGGCGAAGATGTTGTACCAGGTCCAGCTCTGGGTGCGCAGCGGCGCGAGGTCCTCGTTGGTCAGATTCTGGTGGTAGCCGACCTTGATCACGCTCTCGCCGGCGGCGTTGGGGCCTGGTGCACGGATAGGTGACAGGGTTAGTCACGCGGCCTGAGGGGCCTCGTGGTTGATGATGGTCTCGAATTCAATGGGGGTCAATCTGCCGAGGCGG